>NZ_ATYR01000051.1 GCF_000427785.1 Massilia alkalitolerans DSM 17462 | reverse complement strand
TTCAGCTGTGGTCGGGCCTGGACGCTGCCCGGTATCGCGCTCCTGCTGGCGTACCCAGCGGCGCAGCGTCTCAGGCGTGCAGCCAATCTTGGCCGCGATCGACGTGATGGCGGCCCACTGCGATTCGTACTCGCTGGCAGCCTCGCTGACCATGCGCACAGCGCGCTCGATGACTTCGGGGGAATACTTGGGTTGCTTCTTCATAGCTCCATTTTCTCAAACATTGGAGCCTCTACAAAACCCGGGGCGATTCACGAGAGCATGTCGCTGGCTGAGCGCCGCAGCTTACTCGACTGGGTGATACGCCCTGCGTTACGTACGGTTCCGGGGGTTGCGGATGTCAACTCTCTGGGTGGTGTAGTCCGCGCCTTCGAAGTAGTGCCCAATGAGCCAGCGATGGCTGCTAGCGGCATCACTCTCACGCAGCTGAAGGAAGCCATTTCCTCGAACAATCGCAATGATGGTGCCGGGCGTCTCGGTGAAGGAGATGAAGTCCTCCTGGTGCGCAGCGAAGGCAGTATCACAAGCCTTGATGACTTGCGCTCGGTCGTGGTAACTGTGAAGGACGGAGTTCCGGTAAGGATTGGCGCTGTGGCGGAAGTACGGATTGGCACCATGACCCGCTACGGCGTTGTCACACAAAGTGGCAAGAGCGAGGCGGTCCAAGGCCTCGTTTTAGGCTTAGCCGGCGCTAACGCGCAGCAGGTCGTCGAAGGTGTACGTAAAAAGCTAGAGGAACTCAAGCCGACGTTACCAAAAGGTGTGGCAATCAACGTGTTCTATGACCGAGCCAACCTGGTGTCCAACGCAGTCGGTGCAGTCTCATCCGCGCTTTTGGAAGCGACCATCATCGTCATCGTTTTGTTAGTCTTATTTTTAGGAAACGCAAGGGCCGCATTTACCGTCGCCATGGTTCTGCCAATGGCTGCGTTGGTCACATTCATCTTGATGCGCATGTTTAACATGTCCGCGAACTTGATGAGCTTGGGCGGACTCGCGATTGCCATTGGTATGTTGGTCGATGCTGCTGTTGTCGTCGTCGAGAATATTGTTCAGCGCATGGCTGATGACCCATCCAAAGGTAAGCTCCCACGCTTACACATCATCTACCGAGCGGTGAGCGAAGTCGCTGTGCCAGTAACGTCTGGCATCCTCATCATCATTACTGTGTTCTTACCTCTGCTGACTCTCCAGGACCTGGAAGGAAAGTTCTTCTCTCCGGTTGCACTGGCCATTGTGTTTGCCCTCGCCGGCTCGTTGCTCCTGTCGTTCACCATCATCCCGGTGCTTGCTTCGTACCTTCTGAAAAACGTCGCTCATAACGAACCTTGGCTCCCACGCAAGCTCCTTGCAGCTTACGGTCCAGTACTTGAGTGGACGATGCGCCGTCAGCGCATCGTTGCGATAGGTGCAGTAGTGATGTTGCTCGTGGCAGCAGGGGTCTACACACAGGTAGGCAAAACCTTCATGCCTACCATGGACGAAGGTGACCTCATCGTCGGCATCGAGAAGCTTCCCTCAGTGAGCCTCGAGCAAAGTGCCGCGCTCGACTTGAAAATCCATCAGGCCTTGATGAAAGCCATACCGGAAATTATCGGTATCAACGCCCGCGCGGGTTCTGACGAGATTGGACTGGACCCGATGGGGCTAAATCAGACCGATACGTACTTACTACTCAAACCTCGCGACCAGTGGCGGATGAAGAGCAAGGAAGCGCTGATGGATGAAGTACGCAAGGTGTTGGATGAGCTGCCGGGTGTCAAGTACAGCTTCACACAACCCATCGAAATGCGTGTGTCAGAGATGATTATTGGCGTTCGCGGCGATATCGCTGTGAAGGTTTTCGGCCCGGACCTCGACCAACTGAATCGCTACGCGAGCCAAGTCGAAGAGGTGCTTAAGACAGTGCGCGGCAACCAGGACGTCTACACCGTTCAGAACGATGGCGTGCAATATTTGCGCGTCGTCGTCGACCGATTACAGGCCGGCCGCCTGGGCTTGTCCGTTGAGGAAATTCAGGACAGCCTCCGAGTACAAATCGAGGGGCAGCAAGCCGGCAGTGCAATCGAAGGCAACAGGCGCACTCCAATTATCGTCCGTGCTGACGAATCGGTACGTCTGTCACCGACTCAGTTCGGCGCCACCCGCATCACAGGCAAAGACGGTAGTACGGTCCCGCTCTCAGCCGTAGCCACACTCGAGCGTGCCGCGGGCCCCGTGAAAATCGACCGCGAGATGGGAAGCAGATATAGCGTCGTGATTGCTAACGTTAGTGGACGTGACCTAGTTGGCTTTGTAGAGGAAGCCAAAGCTGGCGTCGCTAAAAAGCTGACCCTCCCAACGGGCTACAGGATTACCTGGGGTGGCCAGTTCGAAAACCAACAGCGCGCCGCTAGCCGACTCGCGATTGTGATTCCAGTCGCATTAGGGCTGATTTTCATCGTGCTGTTTTCAACCTTCCGCTCAGTTAGACAAGCCCTTCTCATCCTGAGCATTATCCCGTTCGCGCTCGTGGGCGGAATCATCGCCCTTTGGGTGACTGGAGAGTATTTGTCTGTGCCTGCGTCCGTTGGGTTCATCGCGTTGTTGGGCATTACCGTCCTGAACGGAATTGTCCTAGTGAGCTATTTCAACCAGCTACAGAGCACCGGAATGGCACTTGCGGATGTCGTTGTCCAAGGGGCTCGTCGACGTCTGCGCCCGGTCATGATGACTGCCTCCATCACTGCGTTCGGTCTTATTCCGCTTCTGTTCGCAACGGGTCCAGGCTCTGAAATTCAACGCCCCTTGGCCATCGTTGTTATCGGAGGCTTGATTACGGCGACAGCTCTAACGCTGATGCTGCTACCAATCCTTTACTTGCGCTTCGCAGTTGCGAAGACGGAGACCACTCATGGCTGAACTTTGCCTGACCATACTTTGCCCTCCTCCACTCGCAGAGCGGGTACTCGACACCTTACTGACGATGCCTGAAATTTTGTTTTTTACGAGCAGTGCGGCTTCAGCGCACGGACTTGAACACTCTGCACTGAACGCGACCGAACAAGTTCTTGGCATGGCGCGAATGACTCGAATTGAGGCATTGCTCTTGCACGCAACGCGCGCCGAAGTAGTCGCTCAGTTAAACAGCGCACTTGCAGGGACCGGTTTGAAATATTGGATGTCGCCAGTGACCGAAGCAGGAGAATTTCGATGAAATATTGGTTATTTCTAGCGTTGGTCGCTGGTAGCGTCAACGCAGCCCAGCCGCCTACGCTTGGCTTGTTGCCAACTGAACTCGTTAGGCCATTGATTGACCGGGACCCGGAAGTTGCTGCCGCCCGTAGTACCCGCCAGGTCGCACAACAAGACGCCCTACTTACGCGTGCTTCGCCGTATGAATGGACTGCGAAAGCGACTACGCAGCGGCGTCGCGTCGAACCTAGTGTTCGCTACAACGAGTGGAACGTCGGGCTTGAACGCACGCTCCGCCTACCTCAAAAAGCGCGGGCCGACCGTGACATCGCTGCTGCCACCATCGACGAGGGCGAAGCGAGATATGGCGAAGCCCTGCACGAGACAGCACGCACACTGCTCGACCTGTGGTTGAACTGGACCGAGGCTGAGCAAAACGCGTTGCTTGCAACAAGCCAGGTCAAAGCGGCGACGGACAACTTCAACGCTGTCGAAAAACGGGTTAAAGCAGGTGATGCGGCAAAGCTCGATGCGGGAATTGCACGCGCCGAACTCGGCGAGCAACAGCGAGCTGCGAGCGACGCAAAGACTGCTGCGAACGTCGCTTGGGCACGCCTGAATTCCCGTTTTCCTGACATGCCACGGCGCTTCTCAGCAGTACCTGAGGCAGTGCCGCTTGACACTGAACCTGGACAACTTCGCGCGCGAATTATCGACCAGAGCGACGAACTGAAAATCAGCGAGGCCCTGCTTTCCAAGGCCAAGGCCAATACCGCTCGCGCTCGCGCTGACAGAATTCCCGACCCGACAGTAGGCGTGTTCACTGCTTCTGAAGTCGGGGGGCGGGAGCGACTGACTGGCGTAATGCTGAGCATCCCTATTCCTGGGACTATCCGCAGAGGCCGCGCAGACCGGTCGGTACACGCAGCGGAAGTATCGTACCAAGAGCACGAGCTGAAGAAACGAGAGCTCGACGCCATCATCAGTGCGACTCTGGCATCAGCGAACGGTGCCTACGAAAGTTGGCAAATCGCTGAGAGCAGTGCCGAAGCCATGCGCGAAAACAGTCAACGGCTGCAGCGCGCTTACACGCTTGGTGAAGCGGACTTGCAGGCACTCCTGACATCACGTCGGCAAGCGGCAACCGCGGCGCAAAGCGCTCTGACAACGAAGGTAGCGGCGGCCCGTGCGTACTATTCCCTGCTTGTCGACGCTCACCTGGTATGGGATATGGACCATGATTAATAGGGACTCACAATGACATTCTTTCGCAGACATTTATATGGCAACAGTCGGTGGTGGGTGGTAGGCACCTTGACGTTGTTGCTGAGTGCGAGCGCTTTTGCTCACGGGGTATCGGAGTCGGACAAAGGCTTCCTGCAAGGGAGCACCGGTGTCCAATTCCTGCCGTTCCTGTACTTGGGCGCTAAGCATATGGTGACCGGGTACGACCATCTTTTGTTCCTTTGTGGGGTTATTTTCTTCCTGTACAGGATGAAGGATATCGGCTTGTATGTGACGTTGTTCGCCGTTGGGCACAGCACCACATTGCTGATGGGCGTCTTGAACGGATGGCATATCAATGCTTACTTCGTCGACGCGATAATCGGACTCTCAATCGTATATCGAGCCTTTGACAACCTCGGAGGGTTCCAGACGGTTTTTGGAGTTCAACCTAACAAAAAAGCGGCGGTTCTAATCTTCGGATTTTTCCACGGCCTCGGCCTCGCAACCAAGCTACAGGACTTCGCACTGTCACCCGACGGACTGATTCCGAATATGGTTGCATTCAATATCGGCGTCGAGATAGGGCAGCTGCTAGCGCTGAGTCTAATTTTGATTGGTATGCGCTACTGGCGCTCAACTGTCAGCTTCGCTCGCCACGCGTCACTGAGCAATTTCGTCCTCATGACCGCCGGCTTCATGCTGGCAGGATTTCAATTCACAGGTTTTCTTCGTACGTAAGGAGCATTTCTCATGATGCATTCAGCTTTGACCGACACCCACGTGGTGCCAAAACGAGAACTACTGGGGGGAACCCTAATCGCCGCCGTAGTCGCTGCACTACTTCTCACCGTTGCCGTGCTGCCGGCCGAGTACGGCATTGACGTAACAGGCTTGGGTAAAGCCATGGGGCTTACGAAATTGCATGCAGCTCCAGAGGCGCCGGTTGTCCAGACTACAAGCCAGGGCGTTTCAGCAGCAAAGATTGCGGCAGTGCCAGGCTCAACAGTTTCCGCACCTGGAGAAGAGCGCGCGCTGACGATTTCGTCTAGCCCTTCCCTACCGTATCGCGCCGACGACATGGAGGTTACGCTTGCTCCAGGCAAAGGTGTCGAGGTAAAGACGCACTTGGCGAAGGGAAGCACCCTAATCTACACGTGGAAAACGAAGAATTCGGAAAAGGTGAATCACGACTTCCACGGGGAACCCGTCAACGCCAAGGAAAACGAATTCGAAAGTTTCATCCTTGAGAAAGAGGTTAGTGAGTCACGTGGCACGCTCATCGCACCGTTCACTGGAGTGCATGGTTGGTACTGGAAAAACAAGAGTGCAGCGCCCGTGACAGTGGTACTTCGCGCAAGCGGTTTTTACTCTGACATCTACAAAAAATAGCAACCGGGCACCGGACGCCAGGCCCGCTAACTGGCGTCCAAATTTCAAAGGTAAATCGTGAAGAAATTTAACAAAATATTCATTTCGTTGGCAATTGCTTCATCCGCAGCTGTGCATGGATTGTCGATGGCTCATCCTGAGCACGACGAACCTACCCCAAAGGTCCAGCAAGCTGAAGTGAAGGCTGGAGTCTCTGGCAGTGGGAAAAATAGGAAGGTCCACTTCACCAAAGGGACCGAACCCGTGTCCACAGCCGGCGCCTCGGGAACCCTAACGTTCTTGGGCACGACGAACAAAGCGTCATATCCGCTTGTCCCTGCCTCAAACAATACAATGACGTCAGATGGATTGAAGAAACTCGCAAAGGGCAATCGCGCCCAGGTGCAAGTCACTTTTGCTGACAAAACGACACTGACTACTGAGGTGACTGCACAGTAATCGCACCACAGCCGGGGCTGTTGCACTGAGCTGCGGCACCCGGTTTCCCTCTACGGAAAAGCTCAGAATGTAAAATGCGGTGCATTCGTCGTGCCTTCGTCGGCTGCCAAACAGCTGAGACGTTCAACTCTCGTACTTACATACGTGACCTTAGAACGTTGCTGTAGACTTCAGAAAATCCAAGGAAAGCATGAGAATTCTCATCATTGAAGACAACCCGGACATTCTTGCAAACCTGTTCGGATTCCTCGAGCCTCGAGGCCACACACTCGACTGCGCAACTAATGGTTTTGCCGGCCTGTCATTCGCCGCAGAGGGTACGTACGACGCCATCGTTCTGGACGTCATGCTGCCTGGGCTAAACGGCGTCGACCTATGTCGTCGACTGCGAACCGAAATGAACAACGCGACGCCTGTGCTGATGTTGACAGCACGTGATACGCTTGAAGACAAGGTCAACGGTTTCACAAGCGGCGCCGATGATTATTTGGTGAAGCCGTTCTCCCTCGTAGAACTCGAGATACGCCTTCAAGCCCTTGTACGGCGCGCCAAGGGGCTTAGCGAAACGTCGACCTTGGTAGTCGGAGACCTTCGTTTTGATTGTAAGAGTTTTCATGCCACCAGGGCAGGTAGACCACTTAACCTGACAAAGACAGGATTCATCATACTAGGGTGTTTGATGCGCGCTTCGCCTGCAGTTGTATCTCGAGAGGAGCTTGAGTACGCAATTTGGGGCGACAACCGGCCGCAGAGTGACGCGTTACGCACCCATATTCACGCATTGCGGCAGACTCTCGACAAATCGGAAACAGCACCGATGCTGCAGACGGTATCTGGTATCGGCTTTAAACTAATAGTAAATAATGAAACCCTTTAAGTCTATTGGCCGGCAAATTATCGGCGCGTACCTTCTCTTTACTGCAGCCTGTTGTTTGCTTTTCATTACTATTGGGGCATTTGTCATTGAGGGTATTGAAGTCAGGCTTGTTGACGACCGTTTAAAAGAAGTCGCTGCATGGGCTGCCCCTAGGTATGTTGGTGGCTTGCCCGTCGAAATGCCATCGGGATTAAGCTTCCATCATGGCGAAGGCATCCCCACTTCACTGCGAGCTCTTCCAGAGGGCGTTCAAGAAGCTATTGTCGACGGCATTGAGCTGCACGTATTCGGGGGGCACACGTCGGCGGGACCATTCGTCGTAATCGACCATGCATCAGACTACGAAAATGTCGAGAAAGCCGTCTATTCGTTAATCCTGACCTCCTTCATCGGCTTCCTTGGATTCTCGTTGCTATTGGGCCGCTATATGGCACGTCGATTTGTTTCGCCGATTACCAGTCTGTCTCTGGCCGTTGCCGAAAAGCAGCCTCACCTTCCCCTTCTACAAGAAAATAACGAGCTCGGCGCGCTCGCGAGAGCATTCGATGCCTATGCCAAGGAGATGAAGCACTACCTCGACCGCGAGCGATTCTTTACTGGCGATGTCAGCCATGAACTTCGAACACCGCTTACGATTATTCGCGGCGCTGTAGAAATTCTTTCTTTAGAAACGATAAAACACCCGGCAATGCAGGCACCAGTCGAAAGAATCAATAGAGCAATTGAAGACGCGTCGCAGAGCGTCAACGTTTTGCTGATGCTTGCGCGCGCGCCGAATCTCATCGAATCATCTGAGATTTCTGTCGGTGCTCTAGCCCAAGCTCAAGTTGAACAGTACCAATTTTTGGTGCGTGACAAACCGGTCAAACTGACATTCGCCGGAGGTGACTTTAGACTCAAAGTCCCGGCTAAGCTCCTCGAGTCGGCCTTGGGCAACCTCATCCGAAACGCATGCTTGTACACCGACCGCGGCACCGTAGCTGTCGAAATCACCGGATATAAAATTCAGGTCCACGACACAGGCGCTGGTCTGCCAGATGCCGTTATGGCAATGCTGCTAGATGAACAAACTGGAAGCTATGTGGGCTCTGAAGGTACGGGGTTAGGGCTTGCACTAGTCAAACGCATTTGCGAATACATAGGGGCGACACTCCGCGTTGTATCAAAGTCAGACCAGGGCTCGGTCATCGAAATCGACTGCTCAACTGCCCAGAGCACGGCCCTCACAAAATCCTAACATCTCAGTAACACAGTCTTCACTGACCGAAACGTAGTCTTAGCTTGCTGCACATCCTGTAGCAGCAGTGCAGAGCTCCTGCACAGGACTACTTTCGGACTACAAAGTGAAGTTAAGTTTAAGCCGTAACCTCCCGAGCGTCATATTACCGCCCTTAGCGGCGTCTTTCCTCCTAATCGCCTACAATTCCGCGTTTTGGAATTCGTTCGTTCGTGCCACCGGAGGCCTGGGGTGGTCGCAGCTCCCGCTGCAGATAGGAATGTTTTTTCTTATCGCATTTGTCTTTACGGCCTGCCTAGCTCTCGTCAACTTCAAGTACGTATTCAAGCCCGTCCTAATATTCCTGTTCGTTGCCACCTCGGCTGCGAGTTACTTCATGAACCAGTATGGCACTGCCATTGACTGGTCAATGGTCCAAAACGTCGCAGAAACAGATGCGCGTGAAGGAATGGAGCTCCTTACGTGGAAAATGACATTCACGGTCACCTTACTTGGAATTCTACCCTCAGTTGTTTTGGGTTACAGCAAGGTCCAGTATCCGCCTATTAAAGGTCATCTAGCCCAAATTCTCGGTAGCGTCCTCGCTTCCCTCGTTCTAGCGGGAGTACTCCTCTTCCTGCTATACAAAGGACTGGCCTCGCCGTTGCGCGAGCATCGCGAACTGCGATTTCTCCTTACGCCAACAAATTATATACAAGCGGTTAATGGATATTTCAAACGCAAGTGGGCGTCTCCAGTTGTTGTCTCCCCATTAGGAACCGATGCTAGTAAAGGAGTTCTATGGGCTAAGAGCTCCCGGAGAACAGTAACCGTCATCATCGTTGGCGAAACCGCCCGTTCGATGAATTTCTCACTCAACGGATATTCTCGCCAAACCAATCCACTGCTCGCAAATCAGCAAGGGTTGCTCAACTTTACCCAAGTGCAGTCCTGCGGAACTGCAACCGCCGTATCGGTCCCTTGTGTCTTTTCCGCATTGGGACGTCATCAGTACTCTAGTGCGAAAGCCCAAGGCCAGGAAGGCTTACTTGATGTGTTCAAACATGCCGGCTTCGATGTTCGGTGGCGCGACAACAACTCCGGATGCAAGGGCGTATGTGACCGTATTCAGTTCGAGGACCTTTCCAAGCCTGCTCCAGGAGACCCTCTCTGTAACACTGAGGAGTGCTATGACGAAAAGCTATTGAGAGATTTGCCGGAACTTATACGGAGCGCCACTAAAGACTTGGTCATTGTGCTCCATCAGAAGGGTAGCCATGGGCCGGCTTACTCGAAGCGGTATCCGAAAGAATTTGCGAAATTCGCGCCCGTGTGCGAAACCAGCGAGCTCGCCAAATGCTCTACCGAATCAATTGTAGCGGCATATGACAACACCATCCTCTACACCGACTTCATCATTAGTAAGGCGATTTCCATTCTCGAGAAAAGTAATACCGAGGATGGTGTAGACACGGCGCTCATGTATTTTTCGGACCACGGAGAGTCACTTGGCGAAAAAAATATGTATCTGCATGGTGCGCCGTATGTTATATCGCCGGACGAACAACGACATGTTCCTCTCATGCTGTGGCTCTCTGACAGTTTCCAAACCAGATTCCGTATCGATACACGCTGCCTTGCTGCACGTAGAGACCAAGAATTTTCGCATGACAACGTATTTCATTCGGCGTTGGGGATGCTAGCCATAAATACTGCTGTGTACAACCCGAAGTTGGATATTTTCAATGCGTGCAAACATGAGCAGTAAGCACAGATGGTCGTCTAAGTTGTTCTCGAAGGCAGGCTTATCCCTAGCTGCCCAGGAACAATGGCGTCAAACGTGTACCGGCATCGCTTTAACGTTGTTAATTACCCCGTTTTTGCTAAGTCTAATCGCACTGGTGACCGACTGGGACCTGCAACTTGCTGACGGTGCATTTAACTTCACGACTAATACCTTTCCTCTGCGTCACGCTTGGCTCACAGAAGAATTCAACCACGTCATTTTGAAGCGAGTACTTACCGTAGCCGCGGTTGGATTTTTGCTACTGGTGATTTGGGACTTCATCTCGCCGCGAAAGTGGTCATGGATTCGCAGGTTTCAATTTCGAGTCGTTGCATTGTCCGCCATTTCCATCCCTGCGGCAATCAGCCTCATTAAGCTGCAAAGTGACTCGCATTGCCCATGGGACCTTCAGCGTTATGGCGGAGCAGAACCGTATGTACGGCTTTTCGAGAGCCTACCCGCAGGAGTATCAGCTGGTCAGTGCATGCCGGCGGGTCATGCCTCGAGCGCACTATGGTTAATCTCGCTCTCTATTTTCTTCGTGCCCTATCGCGTCAAATCGGCAGTTAGTAGTCTGGTCATTTTTATGACGCTCGGGTTAGTTGTCGGCTGGATGCAGCAGCTGCGTGGAGCTCACTTCATGACCCACACATTGTGGTCAATGTGGATATCCCTTGCGACATTGACGATTATTGTAGTGGCACTGGACAGATGGCCGGAACGTCAACCCGCATTGAATCAAGCAAATCTAACAAAAGGACAACATGGTTGACTTTATCGTTGAGTTCCTCTCCAGCACAGGATATATCGGCGTCTTCTTGCTAATGGCGCTTGAGAACATATTCCCGCCTATTCCATCAGAAATGATAATGCCATTTGCTGGCTTCGTAGCGTCGAAAGGCGAGTTGAATGTTATTGGAGTGTTGCTTGCTGGCACAGCAGGTTCCGTCGCCGGGGCGCTACCCTGGTACTACGCTGGGAAATTGTTGGGCCGCGAGCGACTGAAGCGCGCTGCTGAGAAGTATGGCCGCTGGCTGACAATCAGCCCGCAAGAAGTCGACAAGTCGATTAGCACATTTGAAAAGCATGGGAAGACCACTGTCCTGTTGGGACGGCTCATCCCAGCCATTAGGACACTAATCTCGGTTCCTGCGGGCATAGCTGAGATGCCGCTGCTGACGTTCCTCGGTTTTACCACCGCTGGTTCGCTTATCTGGTCAGGTGTTCTTGTTGGGGCCGGGTTCATGCTACAGAAAAATTATTCTGAGGTGGCTGGGTACGTCGACCCCGCTGCAAAAGCCATCGTGGCTGTCATTGTGATTGCATACTTCTACCGACTGTTTTTTCACAACAAAGGAAAGGAGAACCTCTAATTTATGTCATTGAATATTTTCTGCATAGCTGGTATCTACCGAAACTAAATATTAGGCAAAATCATGAACAGAAACCGAATTATCTCGTGTGCGATTGTTCTTGTCGCCGCCATCGCCGGCACCGCGCTTGCTACAAACAAAATAGAGAATGACGCTAAGGCAGTATTGGGAGCGAAGCTTTCTTTGACTCAAGCGATTTCCATAGCCGAACAACATGTAAAAGGCCGAGCCGCCAGTGCTGAGTTTGAAAAAAGCGGAACGAAACATTTTTATGACGTAGAAGTGGTTGCGGGTTCCAAGGTGTTCGATATCGAAGTCGACGGAATGACCGGTAAGGTCGGCAAAGTCGCGGAAGATGTCAGTGACGCCGAAGAAGATGAAAACGAAGACAAGTAAGCGTTGATAGCTGCCAGGGTCTGCATTGACCTGGCAGTTGCACAAACCTATCGTGGTCTGACAGAACAGGAGCAAGCATGTCCACAGCAGCCCCCTCTTTAAGCAAAGTTCCGGAAGCGACCTTAGTTTTCTGGCTTATCAAAATCGCAGCCACCACGCTTGGAGAAACAGGAGGCGATGCGGTGTCGATGTCTATGAATCTAGGCTACCTTACCGGCACAATAATCTTTTCTGTAATCTTTGCAATTGCGGTTAGCGCTCAAATCAGTACTAAACGGTTTCACCCTTTCGTGTACTGGGCGACAATAATCGCTACGACAACCGTGGGAACAACCCTCGCGGACTTCGTTGACCGCTCGCTTGGTATTGGATACCCAGGTGGAGTGGTGTTATTGAGTACTCTCCTCGGCGCCTCAATCTATATTTGGTACCGTAAAATGGGGACGATTTCAATCGACTCCGTCAGTAATCCAAGAGCTGAGACATTCTACTGGGTCACGATTATGTTTTCCCAGACGTTGGGTACAGCCCTCGGCGATTGGACCGCTGATACAGCTGGGCTCGGATACGCCGGAGGAGCGATGATTTTTGGCGCGGCGCTGCTAGTCATTCTTGCGCTGTACCTGTGGAGCAATGTTTCGCGCACTGGCTTGTTCTGGGCTGCTTTTATTCTTACGCGTCCGTTGGGTGCAGTTGTTGGAGATTTCCTAGACAAGCCGGTGAGTGCCGGTGGACTTGCGCTTAGTCGGTATAGCGCGTCTGCTGCTCTGTTAGTTTTCGTTATCGGCGCTATTTTGGTTTTCAAGCAACGGCCGGCCGCTACGCCGCATTAAATAGGAGGGGCCGTGAGAAATTCTTTACGATGGTCAGCGGCCTTAATCGAGCGAGAGAGAGCGTTAATATTGTTATCGTGCTTATCGGTAATAGTGTTCGCTTTTCTTGCGTTCGAGATTTCGAGCTATAAGTTCATTCCAGAAGACATCATAATTCTTCGAACTATTCACTCGTACTCAACACCAGTGTTTGATACTATTGCTGTGCTTCTGACAAAAGGAGGCGGCGGCCAGCTTCTTATTATATTTGACCTGGTAGTACTGGGTTATCTTGTGAGTCGACGACACTTTGGTAGTGCGACTTTCTGGACTGCGAGTGTCGGTGGCGCAAGTCTTTGCAACTATGTGGCAAAACATTTATTTGCTCGTACCAGGCCTGACCTATGGTTATCAATTACGCCAGAATTCACTTTCAGCTTTCCTAGTGGACATGCCATGAATTCACTGGCGGCTGCTGGTGCACTATTAGCTCTTACTTGGCAATCCAAGGCCCGGACTAAAATTGCTGTTGCATTGTTCTTCTACGTCGTTCTCATTGGCCTTTCGAGAATGTACTTGGGCGTACATTACCCGTCAGACGTAATTGCCGGATGGGCTTTGTCTACAGTGTGGATTGCGCTGATGACAATCGCATTTCGAAATCACATGGAGTTGAATCGATACATTGCCAGCCGATAACTCGACGGCGTATCGCTACTGTTAATTATATCGAACGTATTTAGGGACTTGGCAATGAGTTGGATGAACTTGAAGCGCCCCGAATTTATATTAGCCACCTTTGTCTTCGTGGTTCTTGTGGCAATCGCAAGCATCCTATATTTTACTCGCCCGTTGGAAATGAGTTCAGATGCGATGGATAAACAGCTATTGGATTCAATCAAAAAGACAGTGTCACCTGTTGACATTAAAAGCTTTATTGAAACGCAAAAAATTAAAAACTCAATTGTAAATCTTCACCTATTCACGGTATGCAACGAGACAAAACACTGTTCAGTTTATGCTTTTATAGGCTTTGCGGAAGCTGGCGACGGCAAAGCGGAGAGTACGCTGTTTGTCGAGGTTGAAACTCAGGCGGAGGAAACCAGAACATCGAATCAAGGCGGCAACTGTGAGCGTCTATGGCGCTTTAAGAAATCGAACTGGGCAATCAAAATATTAAGTGATGGAGGACAAGGCGAGGCCCTGCTTGCGCACGGTGACTTCAACGATATAAGTCGAATGAGTACGTTTGACGGCCGGAGCTCGGCAATCAATATACTTCACTCGATGCAGCGCGCTATCGTAACGAGAATTAGCGAAGAGCGCTCGACAACAAATGCGTCAGAAGTGCAGTGCCGAGTCGAAAGTACGCCACTGTGGGAAGCAAAAAAGGCAGATGTAGATTGCCGCAAACCCATTGATTGGGTTACGTGTCAAACCGTCTAAAGACGCTCATTTTATGCTTCTAGTGGCGCATCAAACTAGAAGGATTACTTCGAAGGCTGCTCCTAACGCGCTAGGTGAAGAAATGAGTCAACAGTGCTACCTTCGTCGAGTTGCGTGATACGCACCTAGCTTATTTATTTCTGCAAGCGATAGCGCTGCTCGCGGTATAGAAGCGAAGGCAAAATGACATGTGCCATCGCGGTCTGGACTTGCTCCGGGCTAGGTTGTTGAGTACCGATAGCTAAACCGCCAGTCGCGGCATGATACTCCCCTAGTAATGGGAGGCCACCGGGACGCAAGATGGTTACCGAGCTGCCTTCCAGCCATGCAAAGTAGTTGTCAAACTGGATAAGCGCACGCCCAGGTGTATTACTGTCCTTCGCGAAGTCTCGTCCTATCATAGGATGTTCACTTGATACTCCAAGCAGTGATAGCAGCGTTGGTCCTAAGTCAACTTGGCTTGCAATTGACTTTATACGCTTCGGTGTTATATCGGCGCCAATAATTAAGCCGGGTATGTGGAATTTTTTGATTGGAACCAGACTGTTCCCGTAAACCCTATTGTCGTGGTCTGCCACGATAAGAAATATCGTATCCTTCCAGTAGGGCTGTTTTTTGGCTTCGGCTATAAATTTACCTAGCGCAAAGTCTGCGTACTTTACTGCGTTATTGACTGTTTGCTTTGTCGGGTCATGCAGCTTAATCCTACCGTCAGGAAATTCGAATGGCTCGTGATTAGACGAACTAAATATTAGGCTGAAGAATGGTTTGCCTTGTGCATGAAGGGTACTCAAGCGCTCTAAGGACTTGTTGAATAAGTCTTCGTCCGACGCGCCCCAGCTTCCTTCAAAAACCGGTTTCATATCCCGACGGTCCACTACTTTTTGGAAACCGTTACCGGTAAAGAAGCCGCGCATATTGTCGAAGTGCGCCTCTCCACCGTAGACGAATTCAGTATGAAATCCTTGCTTACCAAGTCCCAAGGCAAGTGTATAGAAGTTCTGTTGAGCTAAGGATAGCTTGACGACGCTTCGCGCTGGGGTAGGCGGGAAGCCTGCAACGACCGCTTCAATTCCGCGTACTGACCTGGTACCCGTAGCGTACAACTGCTCGAACCACCAGCCCTCGTGCTTGAGTTTCTCGAGCTCCGGAGTCACAGGCAGCCCTCCCAACGACTCGACGAAAGTCGCACCTAAGCTTTCTTCGAGGACGATGACTAGATTGTATGGCCGGCTACGCGTTGTAGAGGCTTGCTGATGATGCAACGTCGGCAAGTCTGTTGAGGTGAACTCAAGGTCTTTTAGCCATGGGGCCGATTTCACTGATGAGAGTACGGTTTCTCTGGGAAGCGCGCCGTAGATTTCGGAAGAGTTGGCTTCTTTGCCCATCGAGTGAATAGCTTCAATGACGGACCACGGAGAATTTATGACCAGTGAGTTGACCATTGAGTCGCCAGTGATGGCGAAGAGAGCCGTGTTTGCAGGCCTATGGGCAGTAGTCGACCTAATTTGAACGAACACTATAAGGACTAACAAAGGCCATGCCAACAGCATCCTGGTCGAGGGCCACTATAGTGGACCCCGAATTTGAGACGGTGGTTTAAGCTGTCGTCCGCGAAAGGATTACAGCGAATGAGTGAAGGTAAAAAGCGCAGGGTGCACAGCGCCGAGTTCAAGGCCAAGGTGGGGTTGGAAGCGGTGCGCGGGGTGAAGACGGTGACGGAGATCGCGCAGGAATACGGTGTGCATCCGGTGCTGGTGGGCCAGTGG
Source organism: Massilia alkalitolerans DSM 17462 (assembly GCF_000427785.1). GTDB lineage: Bacteria > Pseudomonadota > Gammaproteobacteria > Burkholderiales > Burkholderiaceae_D > Telluria > Telluria alkalitolerans. The sequence goes on along the minus strand of NZ_ATYR01000051.1, from coordinate 62 downwards.
AAGAAGGAGATTCTGGAGAACGCCGGCGCCCTGTTCGACGTCAAGCGTGGGCCGAAGCCGGT
>NZ_ATYR01000050.1 GCF_000427785.1 Massilia alkalitolerans DSM 17462 | reverse complement strand
CATCAGTGCGGGAAGGAAACCGACGCCCTTGGTCACGATGCCCAGGGCCATCGCCACCCAACTGGCGGCATACCAGCCCCAGGCCGGACCGAGCAGAAAGTGACGGAGCAGTCCGTAGCAGCCGAGGGTGATCCAGAAGCAGACCAGCGCATCGATTTGCGCGCCCTTGGCCTGCAGCAGGAACTGCGGCGTGAACGCGAGCGCAAGCACAGCCGAACGCGCGACCTTCTCTCCCCACAGGCGCCGCCCGAGGTCGAATACCAGCCACAGCGTCCCCAGGCCCGCCAGCGCACTGGGCAGCAGAAATGCGATCTTCAGTTGTCCGGTCAGTTGGTAGAAGAGCGCGATGAGCCACATGAAGACGGGCGGCTTGTCCGGATAGAACTCGCCGCCGCGCGTGGGGAAGAGCCAACGGCCCGATTCCACCATTTCGCGGGCGACCTGGGCAAAGCGCGGCTCGTCGGCAGGCCAGGGGTCGCGCAGCCCGATGCCGGCGAACAGGACCACGATCAGCAGGGCAGCGATCCACGGCCACCAGCTTGCGTCTTGCCTAGCACTGGGATTGGATGGGAGTTGCATGCGTTTGTCCTCGGATTTCCTGTAGCCGCTGCTTGAAGCCATGATGGTAGAGATAGAGCACGAGCGCCGTGGACAGCACCAGCATCAGCAGGCTGATCCAGAGCTGCTGCTCGTCCTGCAAGGCCAGGCCTGCGCCGGCAAAGCTGAACAGCAGCATTTGCGGCAGGTAGCCCAGCAGGCTGCCCCAGAACACCGCCGGTATGCTCAGCCTGGCAAGCGCCACCGCGATATTGGTCGCCAGGTTGCTGCCGACCGGCATCAGGCGTACCGTGCAGATCCACAGCCAGGTGTCCTCCGCCAGCAGCCTGCGGATGAAGGCGACGCGTTCGCCATGGCGCCTGAGCATGCGCTCCATGCCGATATTGCGCACCCAGTAGATCGCCAGCAGGGCGCCGAATCCGGTAAGAAGGGTGCTCAGCAGCGCACCCGCCAAGCCCCCCATCAAGTAACCGCAACTGAAGGCGAGCAGCTGGCGCGGGCCCCCGAGCGCGGTGTACACGACGCCGATGATCACGAAAACAGGCCAGGCAATCGTCCAATGTCGTTCGAACAGCCGGTCCAGCAGGTCCATTTCGGTGAAGGATCCCCACCACTGGAAATGGAGGGAGGCAAAGCCCAGCGCCAGCAGGCAGCTCAGCAGCAGCGGCTTGAACAGCAGTTTCAGTTCGGCTTTCATTGCCGCACTTCCATGCGTTCGATCAGCGGCAGCTTGCTGCGCCGGATCAGCCAGCTGACCCCCCACATGTCGACGATGCCGACCCACAGCCGGTTCCAGGCGGTATATTTCGATACGCCGGCGGTACGGTGCCGATGGTGCACCGGCACTACCGCGATAACGCCGCCCAGGCGCTTGACCAGCGCCGGCACGAAGCGGTGCATGTGGTCGAAATAGGGCAGGCCAAGCCAGGTTTCGCGCGGCACCAGCTTGAGGCCGCAGCCGGTATCGGGTACGCCGTCGTCGAGTATGCTGCGGCGCACCGCATTGGCGATGCGCGACTGGAGTTTCTTCCAGCGCGTGTCGCGCCGGTTCTTGCGGAAGCCGGCAATGCAGAAATGCGGGTGCTTCTCTTCCAGGGTCAGCCCCTGTGCCACCAGTGCCGGAATGTCGGCCGGGTCGTTCTGGCCGTCACCGTCTATCGTGACGAAAAAACGCCCGGCGGCGTGGCGCGCGGCGGTCCACAGTGCCGTACTCTGCCCGGCACTGCGCGCATGGCGGATCAGCCGCGCCGGCGTGCCCGATTGCTGGCAATGCCGCAGGAACACAGCGCCGGTGTCGTCGCTGCTACCATCGTCGACCAGGACTACCTCATGCGAATAGCGGCCGGCGAGGGCGCGATGAACCTCGTCCACCAGGTTCCCGATGTTGCCGGCCTCGTCCTTTGCCGGAATCAGCACCGATACCAGGAATGCTTGCTTGTCGTTTGTTTCCTCAGACATGTTGTTCAATCATTTATGAAGACGTTTATTGTGGCGTTCGATGAGCGGACAGCGTGCACGACTTGATATGTCTTGCCCAACATCATTCTGCACCAGTCGACGTTAAATTCCCGTTAAACAATAATGCGGACGCAGGTCGTGGCAGCGCCCGCGCCATTCCCGGTCACGGACGACAGTCCGGTACGACGGCATTCCTTAATCCTGCCTAAATCGGCGCCGCGTAGCATCCCACTCCGCAACGAAGAATTGCCCGTAATCAATACACGGCACACGTCGATGACGTGACCTGTTCGACAATCAGCGCGGTTCCGAGTTTGCGAACCCGTGAACAGGGCAGTGTCCAGCCTGGCGCAGCCCGCTACCATTTCAAGGCCATGCCCATTACCATTGGACTACTGCTCGCGCTGAGCTTCGGCGCGTCGCTTGCCGCGCTCGGCTTCCTGATCTGGGCCATCGCCCGCCGCCAGTTCGCACTGTCGCAAAGCGATGCCTCCACGATCTTCGAGCCGGGCGAGACCGCCGCGCCCGACGACACCACCGCTTTCGGCCGTGCGCCGCAAGGCTCCCATGCCCACCGCTTCGACGTGATCCGTGAACGGATCGACGTCGCCGGGCGCCGCACCGTGTTGCTGATGGCGGCCGTGGCGGCGTTCTGGCTGGTGCTGGGCTCGGTGTTCGGCGTGATCGCTTCGCTCAAGCTGCACCTGCCGGACTGGCTCGTAGGCCACGCGCCGCTCACTTTCGGACGCATGCGCAGCATGCACCTGAACCTGGTCGCCTACGGCTGGCTGTCGGTCGCCGGCATCGCCTCGGCCTTGTGGATCGTACCGCGCATCTTCCACACGCCACTGCGTCACCCGGGCGTCGCCATGTTCGGCGCCATGGTCTGGACCATCGGCGTCGGCATGGGTGTGACTGCCATCGGCCTGGGCTACACCCAAGGCGTCGAATGGCTCGAGATCCCCTGGCAGATCGGCTTGCTGCTCGCGGTGGGCGGTGCCTGCCTGGCCTTCCCGCTGGTGATGACGGCACGCCACCGCAAGTCGCACCACATCTACGTGTCGGGCTGGTACTTCCTGGGCGGCCTGGTGTGGTTCCCGGTGCTGTACCTCATCGCCAACCTGCCTGGCCTGCATGCCGGGGTGCAGCACGCCACGGTGAACTGGTGGTTCGCGCACAACGTGCTCGGCCTGTGGCTGACCCCGCTCGGCGTGGGAACCGCCTATTACATGATCCCGAAGATCGTGGGCCAGCCGGTCTATTCGTACAGCCTGTCGCTGCTCGGCTTCTGGGGCCTGGCGCTGTTCTACAGCCAGGTCGGCATCCATCACCTGATCGGCGCCCCGGTGCCGACCTGGCTGGTGACGCTGTCGATCGTCCATAGCGTGATGATGTTCATCCCGGTGATCGCGGTCGCGATCAACCAGCACACCACGGTTGCCCGCAACGCCTGGGCCTTGAAGCAGTCGGTGGCCTTGCGCTTCGTGGCCTTGGGCGCGCTGATGTACACGCTGTCCTCGTTCCAGGGCTCGCTACAGGCGCTGCGCCCGGTGAACTCGGTCACCCACTTCACGCACTATACGGTCGGCCATGCCCATCTGGGTGCCTACGGATTCACCAGCATGGTGCTGTTCGGCGCCTTCTACTACATGCTGCCCTACCTGACCGGGCGCGACTGGCCATGGCCGCGCCTGCTCAAGCTGCATTTCTGGCTGGTGGTCGGCGGCTTCGCGGTGTATTTCCTGGCGGTCTCCGCGGGCGGATGGCTGCAGGGCGTGGGGCTGCTCGACACGGGCCGTTCGTTCGAGTCCGTCACACGGGCGACCATCCCCTACCTGCAGGCGCGCTCGCTTGGCGGCAGCCTGATGACACTGGGCCACCTGGTGTTCGCCTTCCACATCGCCGCCCTGTTGATGGGCAAGGGCACCCTGCGCACGGCCATCGCCGGCGAGGCGCCCGCCGCTGCCAACGCTGGAGCCTGATCCATGAACCGCCTCATTCCGATTTTCGTCGGCGCCATCGCCATCCTCGCTTTCGCGACCCTGATGCTGGTGGTGATCCCCGGCGCCCAGATCCGTGACCAGGCGCCGGCGCCCGGCCTGGCCGACTACACGCCGCAGCAACTGGCGGGACGCCAGCAGTACATCAACCAGGGCTGCGTCTATTGCCACAGCCAGCAGCCGCGCGCGGCGGGGCAGACCCTGGCCGACCTGTCGAAAGGCTGGGGGCGGCCTCCGACCGCGGCCGACTTCGCCCATGACCGCCCGCACCAGCTGGGCACCATGCGAACCGGTCCCGACCTTCTCAATGTCGGCGCGCGCCTGCCGAGCCGCGACTGGCACCTGACCCACCTGTACCAGCCGCGTGCGATCTTCGACTGGAGCATCATGCCCGCCTACCCCTACCTGTTCGAGCGCAAGAAGCACGCCGCGCCGGGCGATGTCGTCGTCAAGCTGCCCCCAGAGTTCCAGCCGAAGGGCGAGGTCGTGGTGGCGCGCCAGGAAGCGCTCGACCTGGCGGCCTACCTGCAGGGACTGAACCGAACCTATCCGGCGGCGCCGGCGGGCGAAGCCGTCCGCGACGAAGGCTACGCCTTGTCCAAGGGAGAACAGCGATGAACNAGAACGATCCAGGCAAGCGCCCGGCAGCGCCGCANGTTGACGAGGCCTTCGATCCATGGGAGCGCACGCGCCCGGTTCCCCTGTTCGTGGTGGCGCTCGTGTTCGCGCTGGCCTTCTGGGGCCTGCTGACCTATGTGTCCGAGTACCAGGCGCAGCGGCGGGCGCTGCAGGTCAAACAACAGCAGGCCGCGGCCCCGGCCGCGGTGCGGGCTGCGCTTGCGCCGCCGGCAGCGGCACGCGGCCTGGGCGAGGCCGATGCGGCAACGCTGCAGATCGTCGCCGCCGGCAANGGCCAGGCCTGGAGCTGCGCCTCCTGCCACGGTGCGGCCGGCGAGGGAAGCCTCAGCACGCCGCGCCTGGCCGGCCAGCCGGCCGCCTACCTGGCCAAGCAGCTGGAGGACTTCCGNTCGGGCCTGCGCCACAACGAGTCGATGGCCTTCGTGGCNCGCGCACTGACCGATCAGGATATCGAGAAGCTGGCGCGCTANTACGCCGGCATCGAGCTGCGCNCCNCGCTGGCGCCCAGCCTNGGCGGCAACCTGGAACGCGGCAGGCTGATCGCCGAAAAAGGCGACTGGAANTCCAACGTNCCGGCCTGCTTCTCTTGCCACGGCATGANCGGNGANGGNGTCGCGCCCGGCTTCCCGGCNNTGGCCGGCCANCAGCCCGACTACATCTTCGCCCAGNTGGCGGCATGGCATGCGGGCGANCGCAAGAANTCGCCGCAGAAGCTGATGGATGACATCGCGCGCCGCATGAACCCCGACGACATGCGCGCNGTTGCGGACTACCTCGGCTCGATGCCGNCGGCCGCNNNNCCNNCCGCCACGCCGCCCGCCACGGTNGCGCAAGGCGCTGCNCGCTCCGCCTCCACGCTGTGATGCCAACGCTTGAACCCGACAGAATATGAACGACCCGAAAAAAACCACGACGCAGTCTCCCTACGCCCTGGGCAGTACCGCCCGCCGCCTGGCCGCCGCGGCCGGCGGCGGCCTGGTGCTGTTCGCCTTTGGCGCCCTGGTGGTCCAGACCGGCGCCTGGCGCAGTTTCCAGACCGCTGCGGGCTTCACGCCCGAGACGCCGGCGCCGGCCGTTTCGCGCGAAGCCGCGGGGGCGGAAGCGCGCAAGGCGATGCTCGCCGCGCGTGCCGAGCGCAAGAAGGACAAGGAAGGCAAGGTGGCCGCGCCGCTGCAGCCGACCGGCCCGGACGGCTACTTCGTGCCGCCATCCGAGAGCGAGATGCCCGACGGTGCGGAAGGCGACGCGATCCGGCGCGGCCGCGACATCTTCATCCACACGCCGCAGTATGCCCAGCGCTATGTCGGCAACAGCATGGCCTGTGCCCAGTGCCACCTCGACGCGGGACGGCGCGAGAATTCGGCGCCGATGTGGGCGGCCTACGTGCAGTACCCGAAATACCGGGCCAAGAACAACAAGGTCAATACGCTGGAAGAGCGGATCAACGGCTGCTTCAACTATTCGATGAACGCGCAGGCTTCCGAGGCCGGCAAGGCGCCGCCGCCGGGCGACGACATCTACAAGGACCTGATGATCTACATGTACTGGCTTGCCGATGGCGCGCCTACCGGTGAGAAGATGCGCGGCGGCGGCTACATCAAGGTCAAGGAAACGCCGCAGGGATACGACCACGCGCGCGGCGCCAGGGTCTACGCGCAGAATTGCGCACTGTGCCACGGCGCCGACGGCCAGGGCCGCAAGGACGAGAGCGGCAAGCTGCGCTTCCCGCCGCTGTGGGGGCCGGAAGCCTACAACTGGGGCGCCGGCATGTCGCGCATCGATACCGCGGCGGGCTTTATCAAGGCCAACATGCCGCTCGGTAAGCCGTACAGCCTGTCGGACCAGGACGCCTGGGACGCGGCGGCCTACATCAACAGCCACGAGCGGCCGAAGGATCCGCGCCAGACCGGGACGATCGAGGAGGCGCGGGTGCGTTTCCACAACAAGGAAAAGAGCTACTACGGCAAGGAAGTGAACGGCAGGATCCTCGGCGTCGGCGTGGCCCGCGCCACCTCGGCCAGCGCGGCCAGTCCGGCCAAGGGTTAAGCAGGTGGAGGCGGCCTTCGCCGGCATGGACCGCGAGGCGCTGCGCCGCGCCGGGCGCATGGTGGTCAGCATCGAGGGCATGTGGTGCGCCAGTTGCGCGCTGGCCGTCGAGCGCACGATCGCGCGCGCGCCCGGCGTGACCGCGGCCAGCACCAGTTTTGCGGGCGGTTCGGCGCTGGTGCGCTGGGACCCGGAGCGCGTCGACCTCGATGAAGTCTTCTCACGCGTCGAGCGGCTCGGCTACGGCATCGTCCCGCTGGTCGAATCCCAGGAACTGGAGCGGCAGATCGATGCCCAGGCGCGCGCGGTCTGGATGCGGCTGGCGGTGGCCGGCTTTTTCGGGATGTGGAGCATGCTCGGATCGGTGGCGCTGTACCTGGACGCCGGGCTGGCCGCCTCGCCCCAGGGTTGGTGGGTCGCGCTCGCCGCCTGCCTGGCCGCGCTGCCAGTGGTGAGCTGGTCGGCCCTGTCCTTCTATCGCGCCGGCTGGCGCACCCTGCGCGCCGGCGTGCCCGGCATGGATGCGCTGGTGTCGACCGGCGTGCTGGCGTCCTGCCTGCTCTCGGCATGGTCGCTGCTGCGCGGCAGCGCCGATGTGTACGCGGACACCGCGACGATGCTCGTGAGTTTTCTGCTGTGCGGCCGCCTGATCGAACTGCACGCACGGCGGCGCAACTCGGTGGCGGTGAATGCGTTGCGCCAGGCGGTGCCGGAAACGGTACGCCGGATCGGCGCCGACGGCGTCCCGACGGAGGAAGCCGCGGACCGGGTCGGTCCGGGCGACCTGGTGCTGGTGCACGCGGGCGAGCGCGTCGCGGTCGANGGCACGGTNGTNGAAGGTGAAGGCGAGGTCGATGCGGCGATCGTGAACGGCGAGTCGGCTCCNTTGCCGGTCNCGCCCGGCGACAGCATCGTTGCCGGNTCCATCAACNTGTCGTCGCGGCTGGTACTGCGCGTCGAGCAGCCCTGGGGCCAACGTTTCATCGACCGCATCGGNGTGCGCATGCTCGAATTGCTCGGTACGAAAAGCGCNGCCGCCATGCAGGCGGAACGGTTCGCACGCTGGCTGGTGCCGGGCGCGCTGGTGCTGGCGGCGGCCAGTTTCGCACTGGCCTGGGGCGCGAGCGGAGATCCGGTGCAGGCGGCGCTGCGTGCCCTGTCGGTATTGGTAGCGGCCTGTCCTTGTGCAGTCGGGCTGGCGCTGCCGCTGGCGTATGCCGCGTCGACCGCAAGTGGGGCGCGCCAGGGTATCCTGCTGCGCGATCCTGCTTCGCTCGAAGCGCTTGCCGGTGCGCGCGAAATCCTGTTCGACAAGACCGGCACGCTGACCGAAGGCATGCTTGAAGTACGCGAGGTGATCGGTTCGCAGCGCGCCGCTTCCGCCGAGGTACTGGCCCTGGCGGCGCGGGCGGAAGCTGACATTGCGCACCCGGTGGCGCGCGCGATCCGCACGGCGGCCGAGGCCGCAGGCATGGGCAGCGCCGGGGAGGGGCTGGCGCAACGCCATTCGCGCGGCTGCACCTGGCGCAGCAAGGACGGAAATCAGACGGTACTCGTGGGCAGCGCGGGTTTTGTCGAAGAGCAGGGCGTGGCCCTGCCGGCAAGTGCGCCGCCAGGCTGCACCAGGGTCGAAGTCGCGCGGAACGGAACATGGATCGGCGCCATCCTGTTGCAGGACCGCATACGGGAAAGCGCCGCCGAGGCCCTGCGCACGTTTGCAGATGCGGGCATCCGCACCCGCCTGGTCACCGGCGACAGTGCGGCCGCCGCGGCCCAGGTTGCGCAAGCCGTCGGTCTTGGGCCTGAGCATGTCCACGCGCACTGTCTGCCCGAGGACAAGGTGAAGGTCCTCGAACGGGCCGGCAGACCCGCGGTGTTCGTCGGCGACGGTGTCAATGACGCGCTTGCCCTGGCCGCAGCCGACTGCGGCATCGCGGTTCAGGGTGCCGCGCCAGCGGCGGTCGCCACGGCAGGGGTGGTCATCGCGAGCGGCGGCGTCGAGCAGGTTGCCGCCGCCTGGCGGCATGCACGGCGCACCGTCCGGGTGGTGCGCCAGAACCTGGCGTTCTCCATGGTCTATAACGTGGCCGTGCTGGGGCTGGCCTCCAGCGGCATGGTGACCCCGGTTGCCGCTGCCTGCGCCATGCTGGCCAGCAGTCTGAGCGTGGTGCTGAATTCGGGAAGGCTGCTGTCCGGAATGAGCGCGGAGCATCGCGTCTGAACGCGACTGTACAGGTCACGCGCTATACTGCGATAGCCGACGCAGGCCCATTCGTTGCGGTTGCGTACGAGCCGGCCTGTTTCCTGATCCAATGGGAGGTCCTTTTTGGCGCCATGGCAAATAGGCGTACCATGGCCGGGTTCTCCTTACGTTCGCAATTTTTTTTAGCAGGTCGCCTTGGCGCATGCCGCCTCGGGGCGAGTCGCTGCGGACGGGAATCACGCCGAGTCGGATCTACGTGATGTGCGACGCGCCGCCGCGCGGCGCGGAGGTCGTCTTGGAGCCTCCCGAACGCGTATCCCCGCAGATGCGCGGCTCGATAAGGCAGGACAATGTTTCGGCAACAAAACTGGTTCCGGCGGCACACCGATATCCGAGCTAGCCGCGACTTTTTATGGTCAAGAAATAACCGATGCCTGGTAGTGCGAGCCCGAGGAGCGCAACTGGCAGCTCATTCTTCCGGACGCCCGCGACTTCGGGTGCCATCGTGGGGTTTTCAGTTCCAACCCCTTTTCACCAGAATAGAGAAAAGCAGTTGCCTGCGCGCCAAAGATTATCGCAGGCAATAAGGCAGCGATCGCAGTATTGACGCGGTGATCGAACGGCCGACCTGCCAGGGACTAAAGACCGGATACGCCCGCCAAACTTGCGGCACTGATTGACATAGCATCGTGGAACTTCGCGTGCGGCGTCCACTTCGGATTGAACATGTGGGTCTTGTTCATATCGGCTATCCAACCGCCTGTCATTGCGGCGATGTTAGCGACATAAAGTATTTTAACCCCAAGGTTGGGTCTTTTTTTCGACGAGGCCGATATACTTGAGCTCATGGTTCCTCCATATAACTAGGTACAATGTGCACGCCCGCTCCACAATCGATTCGCTGTGCTGGTATAGGCCATAGACGGGTACATAACCATCTTGTCTGAGGATTCGGCGTGAGCGTTTGCCTAGACAGCGAACCGAAGTAACAAAAAATTCTGATTTGTAGTCGTGAGAATAAGGATCGATTACTTAACGCGATGCTTGCGCACGTTTGCGGCGTGCTTCGCCTCAGCGTTGCTGGGTTCGGCACAGCAGCGACGCACGCGGTAGCTTTGCGGAAGCTGCAAGGCTGGGCTATCATAGTTGCTGGGCTGACCAATTCATCAAACATGAGTGTTCATACCGCCGGCAACGACGACAACATTGCAGAATCAGCCTCGGAACTGCTGCATGGCATTGGCCTGCAAGCAGGCATTGACACCCCCAAGCTGGCGCCGTATGCCGCAGTGACTACGCCAGTCCCCGTGCGGGCATTCCTCTTTCTCGCCGCGATCTGTAAATGACGCGGCACTCCCCGGAAACTGGAGCCGGAACCGAGTCCGCGACGTCATCGAAACAGATCGGCGCGATCTATTTTGCCTTGGTCACGATGATGGCGCTTGCAGGGCTGGACCAAAGCATCGTTGCCACTGCCTTGCCGCGTATCGGCGCAGAGTTCGGCAACATGTCGGACCTGGCGTGGGTGGTGACGGCCTATGCTTTGGCTTCGACCGCGGTCATGCCTCTTTACGGCAAGCTCAGCGACCAGTACGGACGCAAGCCGCTGCTCTATTTCGCGATCATCAGCTTTTTGATCGGATCGATCCTGTGCGGCCTGGCGCAAGACCTGCCGCAGCTGATCGGATTTCGTGCGATCCAGGGCATTGGCGCGGGCGGCTTCCTGCCGCTGGCACAAATCGTCATTGGGGATTTGGTGCCGCCTGCCGAGCGCGGACGGCGCCATGGGCGCATCGTGGCGATCTACGCTTCCACGACCGTCATCGGTCCCGTGTTGGGCGGGATCTTGACGGACCTGCTATCCTGGCACTGGATTTTCTATATCAATATGCCGGTCGGCGTGCTTGCGCTGTTTCTCATCGCTAGGGCGATGCCCGCGGCTACCCGGACCATCCGGCACAGTATCGACTACCTCGGCTCCGTTTTGCTGATCGGTTCGGTGACCTCAGCACTGCTCGTACTGGCTCTCGGGGGGAGTGAGTGGCCATGGGAGTCTCCGCCGGTAGCTTACCTGACGCTCGCGGCGATCGGCATGCTTGCGCTGCTGATGTTCCACGTGCATCGCGTGCCAGAGCCGGTCCTGCCGCCGGACCTTTTTCACAGCCGGGTATTCAACGTCGGCAGTGTGGTCATGGCCTTCACCTTTGTCGGCATGATGGGCGCGAGCATGTTTTTCCCGATACTTTTTCAGCTGGTTATGGGGGCCAGTCCGGCCAATTCCGGATTGCTCACGATGCCGCTGATGGTAGGCATGGTGCTCGCGTCGTTGGTCAACGGACGCCTGATGAGCCGCGACAGCTTCGACTACAAGCGAATGCAGGTCATCGGACTGGGCATGGCGCTCGCCGCGTTCGCTGTTCTTTCATGGGCGATCGCGCAGTCGCTTGGCTTCATCGTTATCGAACCCGCCATGTTCGTGCTCGGGGCGGGCCTGGGGTTGGTGTCGCCCAATATGACCATTCTGGTTCAGACCGCATTGGCGGCGCCGCGCCGCGGTATTGGAACGGCAATGCTGAGTTTTTTCCGCTCCCTAGGTGGCCTGGTCGGCGTCGCCGGTTCCGGCGCCATCCTGGCGCAGCACCTGCATGGTCGGGCACCGACCCCGGTCATCTACCGGCAAGCGATTGCCGACATGTTCATAGCGGGTACCATCATGGTCGCGATCGCGTTGGCCGTCATGATGTTCATGCCGTCGAGCGTTGGGGAGAAGGCGAAAGAAGGGGATCGGGTGCGCGCTTGATGTTCTGGTTCACTCGACCCCAACCATTTGGCCACGGATACTATTGGTTCGGCTAACCCTATGGCCACAGAAAACCCAAATAATTTCCCGATGCCCGAACGCTACCTGCAAATGTATCCGTTGCACTGCCACATCGCCGACGAATTCATCAAGGGTCTCTGGGCGCACCCCGGACAGGCACCTTCCTCGGCACCCGCATCGACAATCAAGGTGCAGCGCTTGTCGGAAGCGGCCAGTTCAATGGCTGTTGCGCTTCCCCGGCGGCGCCAGCGTGACCGCCGCACTGAGACCGAAGAGCCCGCCGGATTGTGGAGCGCTCGTTTTGTTACCTCAAGAAAGAAGAACCATGGCTGATCCAGTACTGAACGACGGCTCCGAGGTCGCCGCGTTGAAAGAGCGCGAGCGGTTTGCGCAAATCCTCGTCCTGTTCGGACGACATGGCCTGAAGGGACTGTCTGCCAGGCTCGGCCTAGGAAGCGGCGGAGACGAGACGCTCGACAGCGCCCGCCCGGAGGCGGTCGTCGCGCTGTTGCGCGACATCGGCCCGGTTGCCGTCAAGTTCGGCCAGATCCTTGCGATGCGCAGCGATCTGCTTGATCCGGAATGGATCGAGGCGCTCACCAGCCTGCAGGACCGGGTTCCACCGCTTCCTTTCCAGACCATGCGGCCGCTGATCGAAGACGCCATTGGCGGGTCGATCGAGAGCTGTTTCAGCAGTTTCGACGAGAAAGCGATCGCAGCCGGGTCCATCGCCCAGGTCCACGCCGCGACCTTGCTCGACGGCCGTGACGTCATCGTCAAGGTCCGTCGTCCCGGGATCGAGCGGATCGTCGACGCCGACCTGCGGATTCTGCGGCGCCTGGCCCGTATCGCCGAGCGCACCATACCGGAAGTCGCACGGCTCAAGCCGGACGAGTTGCTGCGCTACTTCGCCGAAAGCCTCGACCGCGAAATGGATCTCGGGGCGGAAGCGCGCGCCAGCAATGCGATCGGCGCCTTCCTCAAGGATCTCGGTGTTCGAACCGCCCGGTTCGACTGGGAGCTTTCCGGCAGGCGGGTAAATATCCAGGAGCGGCTGCGCGGCATTCCGGCGAGCGACCTGGAGACGGCGCGCCGGAGCCAGCTCGATCTCAGTGCGCTGGCCAGCACCTATGCACAGGCGGTGCTGCGCATGATCCTTATCAACGGTCACTTCCATGCCGACCCGCACCCCGGGAACGTATTTTTCCTCGAGGACGGAACGCTTGGGCTCATCGATTTTGGCGCGGTCGGGACGCTCCTGCCGAAGCGCCGGGAGGAACTGGTTCGGCTCGGTCTCGCGATTGCGTCGCAGGACACGGGCGGCGTGGTCGACATTCTCATGCTATGGGCCGGGGAGCCCAGTGTCGACCGGACCAGGCTGGAAGAGGCGCTGGCCGACCTGATCGACCGCTTCAGCAACGTCCTGCTCGAGCAGATCGACCTTGGCGACATCTTCCAGCGCGTCTTTGCCCTATTGCGCGAATTCCATCTCACCCTTCCACCCGATCTGGCCCTGGTGCTCCGGACGCTGCTCACGGCCGAGGGTTTTGTTCGACGGATCGATCCCTATTTCAACATCGCCAGCGAACTGGCTCCGATCGCCAAGGATTTGATTCGGGAGCGCATCCGACCCGCACGACTGCGCGGCGAAGCGGGCAAGCTGCTGGCATCGCTGGGAAGGGCGGTGCTATCGACCCCGAACTTGGTCAGGCAAATCGAGAAGGTAGCCCGAACCGGGGCGATCACAGTCAGCATCGCCCCCGCGGACCTTGAGCGACTGCGCGACAAGGCGCGTGGCGGCGCGGCCACTCCCCCGGTTTATCCCGCTGCGCTCGCTGTCTGCGCCGCGATCGTCTCCTCCTCCGAACCGCAGCTGGCGGCCCTGCTGGCGTTGCTTTCCGTGGCACTGGCCATTGTGGGCTGGCTAAAGCAGCGATGACGCTGGCATCTGGCAGCCTGAACTCGCGGAAGCACGGGCGCACGTTCGCTTTGTCCGGGTCAGGAGCGCGGCCATCCGGCGTCCTCGATCGCAAGCGCCGGATCGGCACCGTCCCAGCGGTTGGCGAGCAGGCGGCGGCCATTGATGCCATCCGCATCGGCCGAGACCAGCCACAATAGCGGCGCCACGATGATTTCCGGTTCCAGCAGCGTGGCGCGCACCGCATCGGGCAGGCCCGGCGGGATCATGCCGGTCGCGGTCGCTCCTCCCGGAAGCAGCGCATTGACCGTTACACCAGTGCCTTCCAGGTCCTGCGCCCAGATGATGGTTTCGGATTCCAGCGCGGCCTTCGACGGACCATAAGGCGAGAAGCCCCGCCGGCGCATGGTGTCGTGGTTCATCGAGATGTTGACGATGCGCCCCCGGCCTGCCCGGAGCAGGTGTGGAACGGCGGCGCGCGCCATCAGGAAAGGGCCGTTGACGTTGGTATCCATGACCATGCGCCAGGTCTCCGGCTCCACTTCCCAGAACCTGGGGGGCTCGACAAGAAAACGCTCGCTGGCGTACTTCATGCCGCGTCCGGCATTGTTCACCAGAATGTCGAGTCGCTGCCACTGCGCCAGCGCGGCGTTCACGACCCGTTCGCAATCTTCGGCATTGCGCACATCCGCCATCAGCGGCAGCACACGCTGCTCGCCGCACTCTGCATGCATCTCGGCGGCCACCTGTTCCAATTCCGCGCTTTCCCGTGCGGCCGTGGCGATTACACGCGCTCCCGCCCGCGCTAGCCCCAGGGTCATCGCACGTCCCAGTCCGCGTCCACCGCCGGTGACGATCGCGACGCGCCCGTCCAATGTTTTCCAATCCATGGCGCTCAACCGTTCAAGGCCTGCATCTGCGAATCGTCATACCGCTCCCCAGCGGCAGCGCCGGGTGGCAGGATGCGATCGATACGGGCAAGGTCCTCGTCGCTCAGCCGGACATCCAGCGCACGGACGTTGTCCTCCAGATGCGGCCGTCTCTTGCTGCCGGGGATCGCCACGATATCCTCGCCCTGCGCCAAGACCCAGGCCAGCGCAAGCTGGGCCGGGGTACAGCCCTTCTCTGCGGCGATGCGCCCGACTTCGGTGACCAGGTCCAGATTGCGCTGGAAGTTCTCCCCCTGGAAGCGCGGCGAATGGCGCCGGTAGTCACGCTCTTCGAGGTCCTCGATCCGCTTGATCTGGCCGGTCAGGAACCCGCGTCCGAGCGGACTGTACGCGACATAGCCGATGCCGAGTTCGCGCACGGCAGGCAGGATGGCGTGCTCGGGATCGCGGCTCCAGAGCGAATACTCGGTCTGCAGCGCACTGATGGGATGAACTTGATGGGCGCGCCGGATCGTTTCCGGCGCGGCTTCAGACATGCCGAGAAAGCGCACCTTGCCGGCACGCACCAGGTCCGCCATTGCACCAATGGTTTCCTCGATCGGCACGCCGGGATCGACCCGATGCTGGTAATACAGGTCAATATGGTCGACACCCAGCCGCTGCAGGGAGGCATCGCAGGCCTGCCTCACATACTCCGGATCGCCGCGTACCCCGAGAAACTCTCCGTTGTCGCCGCGCACGTTGGCGAATTTCGTTGCCAGGATCACCTGATCGCGCCGGTCGCGGATCGCCTTGCCGACCAGTTTCTCATTGGTGAACGGCCCGTACATGTCGGCCGTATCGAGCAAGTTGATCCCGCATTCCAGGGCGCGGTGAATGGTGGCGATTGACTCTGCTTCGTCAGGCTGGCCATAGAATTCCGACATGCCCATGCAGCCCAGGCCGAGCGCGGAAACCGTCAAGCCTTGTTGCCCTAATGTTCGCATCTTCATGTGAATTCTCCCGTGGTTCGTAGTTAAGAAATGCTATCGACGTCGCGGCGATTCCGGGCAGCTGCCGACAATGATTAAAAAAGAGGAAAATCATCGTAAGCGTTCATAAGCCTGTCACCAATAGGACGATCCTATTTCGATATGTAGGATGTTTCCGTCCGTCGGAAACCTGTTGCGAATGGCAGGCGATATCGCATTTACTCTTTCCTTATCGCTACAAGTGCATATTCCACTGACATCGCGCCTTGCCGCTCCTGCGGGTTTCCGACCGCGAGTCGTCCCCGCTCGAGGACGGCGCTCGACGGATACGCACGAAGAAATTTATGCATCCAATCGGATTGACCGCTGTCGGAATCGATCAGCAGGACCTTGCCGCCGATGTCCGGCCGTTGTTGTAAAGTATTGGACAGCAGCATTGTTGGCCGTGTTGGATTCTGCAGATACAGGTTTCCGGCATCCGTCAGTTCGTTAGCGATCAGGGTTTTTGCTTCCGGAAAGCAATGCAGGAGCGTGGCCGACAGTTCGACATACGGTGCGCGCGTGTTCTTGCCAAGGTAAGCGCGTGCCGACAGTCCCACCAGAACGATCATGGCAAACATGCCCGCTATTTGAAGTATCTCCCGGCACACTGTCCGACGTGCGAGCGAGGGAAAGATGACGAAGCATGCAAGCGGCAGCAGGAACAGGATCGGCTGCATCCAGCGATCCTTGAAGCTCGTTAGCTCGCCGCTGAGCACCAGGGCCGTGATGCCGCCGTAGGCCGCCAGGTAAAACCGGAGAAAAAAACGGGCATGCGGGTCATCGACCTTTGCCTCGGCCTGGGCACGGCGCCGCCAGAAGACCCAGGCGTACACCATCCACAACGGTGTCACGAACAGAAATGTCGCGCTCACCATACTGCCGAGGCCACGCACGACATTGCCGATATAGCCGGCATCACTGCCATTCATTTTCTCCAGAGTAGAGCGGGTGGCCGCATCCAGATGGTTAAGCAGCCATAACCCGTGTGGAGCAACGGCAATTGCTATCACTGCAAGTGAAATCCAGGCCCTGCGACTCCACAGTCGCTCACGGTGTTCCCGAACCAGCAGGCTGGCCATCGTCAGGGCGAGCGCAAACAGGGCAAAGTTATATTTCGATTGCAGCCCGAGCCCGATCAGCAGACCGAAGAGCGCATGGCGCATCTTGCCCGGATGATGAAGCAAAGCGAAGTAGCACCATAGCGTGAGCGCCGCCATGCAGGTCATTAACACCGAGTGCGTCAGATCGCGCTGCGATTCCCAGCCAATCTGCGGGAACAGCACCAGCGAGGCGGCGACGATGATGCCACCGGTAATGCCGACGAGCGACCTGGCTGCATGAAACATCGCCAGGTAGGTACCGAACAGCAGCAGATTCTTGAGAAAGGAGAGGGCAAAACGATTGACGCCAAACACCGAGAACATGAGCCATTGCAGCCAGGCATACAAGGGCGGCTGGCTGCCATAGCCCAGCTGCAGGTGCTGGAACGCCAGCACCTGTTCCGATTCGTCCAGGTCGAGCACTGCTGGCGAACTTGTCCGCAGGATGATCTGCAGCACGAAGTAAGCCCCGAGCGCCAGGAGGAAATTGGTGCCGGCGCGCTTCGGGTACGCACTCGCGATCCCATCGTTCTGCATGGCTAATTCATCTTGTTGTGCTCCATCCATCCAGCCAGCCACTCCCGGAAACAAAGCAGCCCCTCGCGAAGCGGCGTTGCAGGTGCGAACCCGACCCAGTCCCGCAATTTGCTGGTATCGGCATACGTGATCGTCACGTCACCCGGCTGCATCGGCAAGAATTGCATCTTTGCCTTGACGCCCAGAGCTTCTTCCAGGGCTGCAATAAAATCCAGTACCCGCACGGGTTGGTGATTACCGATATTAAATACCATGTGCGGGGCCGCGCCGGCGCCCGCGTCGGCAGGCTTCGCCAACACCCGCACGATACCTTCAACGATGTCATCGATATAGGTAAAGTCCCGTTTCAGTTCACCTTGCGCGAAGACGGGAATCGCCTCGCCTTTTAGCATTTTTTGCGCGAAACTGAAATACGCCATGTCGGGGCGGCCCCACGGACCATATACGGTGAAAAAGCGCAAACCGGACGCCGGCAGTCCAAACAGGTGACTATAGGAATATGCCATTGCCTCGTTCGCTTTCTTGGTCGCCGCGTAGAAGGAGACAGGCTCATCGGTTATATCTCTCTCCTTGAAGGGAGCTTTCTGGCTTGCACCGTAGACGCTGCTGCTGCTCGCATAGACCAGATGGCGTGGCTTGAATTGCCGGCAAGCTTCTAGGATATTGGCGAACGCGACCAGGTTCGACTGCACGTAGGCGGCAGGATCCTCGATCGAATAACGCACGCCCGCCTGCGCCGCAAGGTGGACGACAAAGGCGGGTCGAACGCGTTCGAACAACTGCCTGACTTGCAGCGCATCGGCAAGCTCTACCGCTTCGCACCTGATTCCCTGCGGTGCAAGCAAGGCCTCGACGCGTGCGTGCTTCAAATCGGTCGAGTAATAGCCATTGAAGTTGTCGCACGCGGTAACGGCCATGCCCATCCGGGCAAGGCGCGACGCGACGAAACTCCCGATGAAGCCGGCGGCGCCAGTGACCAGGACAGGCGAGTTGGCAGGAATCATCGCTGCGCCACCAGTACGGGTCTGCCGATGCTGAAATAGCTCAGCCCGAACGACGCAACAAGCTCCGGAGCATACAGGTTGCGGCCATCAAAGATCGCCCGGTGCCGAAGCGATGCAGCCAGGTAGCCGAAGTCAGGCGAGCGAAATAAAGTGGACCCATCAGTCAAGACACTGAGCCGGCTAGTTTAAGCTGTGTCCATTTCCNCTTTCGCAGCTGTCCGGCGCTGCCCCGTTTCGCCGTTTTTCTCCGGCGCCTGGTCCGCGTTGCTAAACTTGTCGACGATCAGCGCGCCTCCCCCAACACCAGCAATGTAGACATGGTCCGGCGTCTCATAGCCCAGCGCCTGATGCGGACGCTCGGCGTTGTAGAACGCAAAGTACTGCGCCAAACCCACTGTCAGCTCGGCCATGTTGGCGTACCCC
>NZ_ATYR01000049.1 GCF_000427785.1 Massilia alkalitolerans DSM 17462 | reverse complement strand
TGCCAATGGCAACCGGAACGCGCAAGCCGGAGCGAGAAGTCAGCAGAGGTCGTAGTAGGTGCTGGTATGGCCGGCGAGGCTAAAGACTGGTGCTGAAGGACCGAAGGAATGGGAGCTGGAATCTGCTCGACCATTCGATTGGGAATGCTTCAGATGCCCGGTAACGGGGCTCGTTAACTGGAGGCCAAGGTGAAGCCGACGCTTCCTCCGACAGCGAAGAACCCGATTGACCGGGTTGAACAAAGATGAGAGCAGGCATTGTGCGCCGGGTATGGCACCATGACCTCAACTGTTCCAACCGCCCGGTGCGGACCCGCATGCCGGGTGGTGTGGGAGGGGTCGGCCGTCATTGGCCGCCCCTATCCCGATTTTGGCGGTTCGAATGCGGCGCTATCCAATGAGTCGTCGCGTTATTTGCTCGTCGTACGCGCCACTGGCGCCTACGACTTCCGGCGCAGGCCGGAACCCAAGTTCTTTCGCATGTCGCTACGCATCCGCGAAGCGATCTCGATAAGCAACGGAATTGGGTCCCGGCCTTCGCCGGGACGACGTTGATGAAGCTTGTGGATGAATCAGGGAACTGTAACTTTGGTAGCGCCGCGTGCCTTCGCTTCGTCCCGCGTCATCGCGGGCAGCCGATCGAACCACGGCTGCGCCTCCTCGAGCTGATGCGCCAGCTGCAGCAGCGTGTCCTCCCTCCCGAACGGCGCCACGAACTGCACCCCCAGCGGCAAGCCATCCGCGGTCCAGTGCAAGGGCACCGACATCGACGGCGTCCCCGTCAGGTTCGACAGCTGGGTGAAGGGCACATAACGCAGGTTGTCGCGCGCGATCTGTTCGACGGTGCTGTCGAGCAGCTCGAGCCGCGCCAGCAGGCCGAGCATGCCGGTACGCTGCAGAAAGCCCAGCAGCGCCTGCTGCGCCGCAGGCAAATCGCCGGTGCCGTGCTTCACCGGCGGATGCGCCAGCGTCGGCGTGAGCAGCAGGTCGTAGCGCTGGTGGAAGCGTCCCAATGCCCGCGCAAAGGTGTTCCACTGTGCCAGCTGCGTCGCCAGCGCTGGCGCCTTGAGCGCGCCGCCCAGCGTCAGCAACAGGCGGGTCATCAGCTCCGGCTCGCCGCCGCCGGCGCCGAGCGCCTTCATGCGCGCCACCAGCGACGGCACTTGCCCGAAATAGATGTGCAGGTAACTCGTCGCCAGGGCCGCGCCGTCGATCTCCGGCGCCGCTTCCTCCACGTCGTGTCCCAGGCCGCGCAGCAGCGTGGCCGCATGGTTCACCGCCGCCACCGCTTCCGGATGCACCTCGGTGCCGATCGGCGAGGCGCTGGTGAACCCGATGCGCAGCCTGCCAGGCGCGCGCCGCATCAGTTCCGCGTAGGGCGCGGAAGGCGGGGCGATGATGAACGGGTCGCCCGGCTCGGCGCCCTGCAGCACGTCGAGCGCCAGCGCGGAATCGCGCACGCTGCGCGAGAGCACGCCTTCGCTCGATGCGCCGAACCAGACTTCGCCCACGTCGGGGCCGGCGGAGACGCGCCCGCGCGAAGGCCGCAGCCCGAACAGGCCGCAGCAGGCGGCCGGGATGCGGATCGAGCCGCCGCCGTCGTTCCCGGCCGCCATCGGCACGATGCCGCTGGCCACGGCCGCCGCCGCGCCGCCGCTCGAGCCGCCCGGCGTGTGCGCCAGGTTCCACGGGTTGCTGGTCCGGCCGAAGAGTTCAGGATCGGTCACGCCCTTCAGGGCGAACTCCGGCAGGTTGGTCTTGCCGAAGACGACCAGGCCGGCGCCAAGATAGCGCCGCACCACGGCGGCGTGCTCCCTGGGTACGTGCGCCCCCGTGGCGCGGCTGGCATTGGTGGTAGGCAGGCCGGCATAGTCCTGCAGCGTATCCTTGAGCAGGAAGGGCACGCCGGCGAAAGGCCCGCGCAGGGGGCCTTGCAGCTGGTGGCGTGCCTCGTTCTCCATCAGCCGCACCACCGCGTTGACGCGGCCATGGACCTGATGGTGGCGCGCCAGCGCCAGCTCGAGCAGTCGGTGCGGCGTCACCTCGCCTTGCGCGACGAGGGCGGCGAGAGAGGTGGCGTCATGGCGGGAATAGTCGTCGAAATCCATGGGCGAGCCGGTTGTTGGACATGCATCCCATGAAATGCGCTGCGCCCGCGCTTGTCAAGGAAAAGCCTGCTCAGCGCCGTTTTTCAAGCAGCTCGAATAAGGCCATGCCCGCCACCATCGCGCCCACGAACAGCAGCGGCTCCAGGCCGCCCCAGCTGAGCGACACCAGTGCCGGGCCGGGGCAGTAGCCGGCCAGACCCCAGCCGGCGCCGAACACCAGGCTGCCGAGCACCAGCCGGCGGTCGATGCGCCCCTTGGCACGCAGGTGCAGCGGGGCGCCGTCCAGCGTGCGTCCGCGCCGCGCAAGCCAGGCGAAGGCCGGCGCCGCCACCAGCAGGGCGCCGCCCATCACGAACAGCAGCGAAGGATCCCAGTTGCCGCCCAGGTCGAGGAAGGCAAGCACCTTGGACGGGTTGGCCAGTCCCGACAGCAGCAGTCCGATGCCGAACACGAAGCCGGCCAGGAGGGCATAGGCGATCGTCATGCGGCCCCCAGCACGTGGCGCAGCAGCCAGACGGTGATGAATCCGGTGCCCATGAAGGCGGCGGTGGCGGCGATCGAGCGCGGCGAGCGGCGCGACAGGCCGCAGATGCCGTGGCCGCTGGTGCAGCCGGAGCCGTAGCGGGTACCGACGCCGACCAGCAGGCCGGCCAGCAGCAGCACGGGCACCCCGACAGCGACCCGGACCTCGGGCAGCGGCACGAACAGCGCATACGCGAAGGGCGCGCCGACCAGGCCCGCCAGGAAGGCGAGGCGCCAGCCGGTCTCGCCGCGTGCCGGGCGCAGCAGGCCGCCGACGATGCCGCTGATGCCGGCGATGCGGCCCGCCAGCAGGGCGAAGAGGGCGATGCCGGTACCGATCAGGAGACCGCCCGCCAGCGACATCCAGGGCGTGAAATTGGCCATGTCAATGTGCATCGCGTGGCTCCTCGTCGCTTGGACAGTAGAGGGAATACAGGAGTTGCAGCACGGCGAGGGCTTTGGCGCTCGCAATGCGGTAGAACACCTGCTTGCCGGCGCGGCGGGTCGCCACCAGGCCTTCCTCGCGCAGGACCGTCAGTTGCTGCGACAGGGTCGGCTGGCGGATCCCGGTCAGGGCTTCGAGCTGGCCGACCGAGCGTTCTTCCTGCGTCATCTGGCACAGCAGCAGGAGCCGGTCGCGGTTCGACAGGGCCTTGAGCAGCTGGCTGGCTTCGCCCGCCGCGGCTTCGAGCGCGGGCAGGTCGACGGGACTGTTCACAATGTTTACCTCACAGCGACATCAATATATGAAATTATATATTGATGTCGCTACCCTTGCACGGGTTCAGCGGAACTTCTTTTTGTTCGCGGTGTAGGTGCGCGTGTAGAAATCCGGCGGCTTCTTCGCCACCCAGTCGACGAAGGCGCGGATGTCTTCGTGTCCACGCAGCGCTTCCCAGGTGTGATAAGTCTGCAGCAGTTCGCGTTCCGTGAAGGCCGAATGGATCTTGCGGTGGCAGATTTTATGGATGGGGAACTGTTCCTTGCCCTTGAAGGTCTTGGGGATCAGGTGATGGCGGTCGATGTTCACCGTACCGAGCACGCGGCCGCACAGGGGGCAGTGCGCATCGGCGACTGGGGCTGCTTCGATCGGTTCTGGCCGGCGTTTAGGCATGCCGCATAAATGGCGACGCCAGCGCCCACTTGCAAGATGCCGCTCAAATCCGTCAATCGTGCGCTGTATTTGTAAAATATAGTAGAATCAATGCTTACCTTTTTGCAAGATCGTGTCGTATCAACGAGCCCGCCGCAATGATTGACGATCGTCCCGAATGCTCCGTACTCCTCATCGACGATGAGCCTTTTGCGCAAGACATCATTGCGCATGGACTGCAGGGATGTATCAGCCACACCCTGTGCTACGAGTCGAGCCCGGCGCGGGCGGTCGAGGTGGCGCGCGAGGTGCGTGCCACGGTCGTGCTGGTCGACCTGCGCATGCCGGACCTGGATGGCTTCGATGTCACCGCCAGCCTGCGCGCCCATCCCGATACCGAAGACCTTCCCGTCATCGTCCTGTCTTCCGAAGACGACCCCGAGATCAAGGCGCGCGCCTTCGCCGTGGGCGCCAACGACTACATGGTCAAGTGGCCCGACCCGCGCGAGCTGGTGGCGCGCGTGCGCTACCACAGCGGCGCCTGCATCGCGCGGCGCCAGCGCGATGCCGCCTTTGCCTCGCTGCGCGTGAGCCAGGAACAGCTGGCCGCCAGCCAGTCGGCGCTGCACCAGGCCCAGAAGATGGAAGCCATCGGCCAGCTCACCGGCGGCGTGGCCCACGATTTCAACAACGTCCTGCAGATCATCGGTGGCAACCTGCAGCTGCTCAAGCTGGTGGGCAACCTGAACGACAACGCCAGGGCGCGTGTCGACATGGCCCTGGGCGGGGTCGAGCGCGGCGCCAAGCTGGCCGCGCACCTGCTGGCCTTCGCGCGGCGCCAGCCGCTGCAGTCGGTGGTGGTCGATCCCGGCCACCTGCTGCGCGAAATGGACGACATGATGCGCCGCGTGCTGGGGCCGAGCGCGCGCGTCGTCACCGACATCGAGCCGGGCCTGGGCAGCACCATGGTCGACCCGAACCAGCTCAACAACGTGCTGCTGAACCTGGCCATCAATGCGCGCGACGCCATGGCCGGCAGCGGCACCCTGACTATCCGCGCCTGCAACATCAAGCCGGATGACGAGCGTCCCCCCGAGGTCCCGCAGGGCAGTTTCATCATGATCGAGGTGGCCGATACCGGCAAGGGCATGCCGCAGGAGATCCTGCTGCGCGCCTTCGAGCCCTTCTTCACCACCAAGCCGACCGGGCAGGGCACCGGCCTGGGCCTGTCGATGGCTTATGGCTTCGTCAAGCAGTCGGGCGGCGAGCTGGTGCTGCGCAGCGAAGTGGGACGGGGCACCAGCGTGCGCATCTACCTGCCGCGCAGCGACGCCGCGCCCACGGCCATCGAGCCCGTGCACAGCGCGCCGCTGGCGGGCGGGCTGGAGACGATCCTGGTGGTCGAGGACGAGCTTGACGTACGCAGCTCGACCTGCGGCATCCTGTCGGCGCTGGGTTACGAGGTGCTGGAGGCGGAAGACGCAGAAAGCGCGCTCGGGATCATCGACAGCGGCCGCCACGTCGACCTGGTGTTTACCGACGTGATCATGCCGGGCCCGGTCAGCAGCCTGCAGCTGGGCGAGATCGTGCGCCGCCGCCTGCCGCATGCACAGGTGCTGTACACCTCCGGCTATGCGGAAGGCGTGCTCGCGCACGAGGGCAAGCTGGACGCGTCGGTGCACCTGCTGCAGAAGCCCTACCATCCGGATGCGCTGAGCGCGCGCATCCGCCACCTGCTGCGCCGCGCGAAGCGCGGCCAGAGGGCCGGCGTGTCACCCCCGGAGCCGGCGGCGCAGAATCACTTGGGCTTGACGTAGCGGCGCGAGCCTGGCGGCGGTTCGTTCAGGACCGCCCAGAAGATGCCCAGGTCGGCGATGGCGCGCACGAACTCGGTGAAGTCCACCGGCTTGACCACGTAGGCGTTCACGCCCAGCTCGTAGCTGCGCACCACGTCCTGTTCCTCCTTCGACGAGGTCAGCATCACGACCGGGATGCTCTTGAGCAGCTCGGTCTCGCGGATTTCCTTCAGCACTTCCAGACCATCCACCTTGGGCAGCTTCAGGTCGAGCAGGATGACGGCCGGGTTGCCGACGACGCGCTCGGCGAACTCGCCGCGGCGGTTGAGGTAGTCGAGCGCCTCTGCGCCGTCACGCACGATGACCACCTCGTTGGCCAGTTGGCTCTTCGACAGGGCGATGAGGGTCAGTTCGAGGTCGTGCGGATTGTCTTCGACGAGGAGGATAGGCTTGAGCATCGTGTGCCTCAGTTGGATGGATGTTTCGGGATACTGAAGGAGAAGGTCGCGCCTTCTCCCTGCACGGAGCTTGCCCAGACCCGGCCATTGTGGCGTTCGACGATGCGGCGCACGTTGGCCAGGCCGATGCCGGTGCCCTGGAAGTCTTCCATGCGGTGCAGGCGCTGGAACACGCCGAACAGCTTGTGGACGTATTCCATGTTGAAGCCGGCGCCGTTGTCGGCCACGTGGAAGACGATGAAGTCGCCGTCTTCCTCGGAGCTGATGGTGATGACCGCCGGGTCGCGCTGGCCGGTGAACTTCACCGCGTTCGACAGCAGGTTGAACACCGCCAGGTGCAGGAAGGTCGGGTCGGCCAACACCGTGGGCAGCGGCTCGATGTGCCAGTCGACGTTGCGGCCCTGCATTTCCATGCCGAGCTTGTCGATGCAGGCCGACACCAGGTCGTTCATGTCCACCGTGGTCGGGCGCAGGGCCGCGCGGCCCATCTGCGAGAACGACAGCAGGTCGTCCACCAGCTTGCCGGCCAAGCGGGCCGATTCCTTGATGTTCTTCAGGAAGCGCTGGCGCCGCTCCGGGTCTTCCGACCCGGCCGATTCGATCAGGAGGTCGGAGAATCCGACGATGTGGCGCAAGGGCGCGCGCAAATCGTGCGAGACCGAATACGAGAAGGCTTCCAGCTCCTTGTTGGCGCGCCCGAGTTCCTCGGCCAGTTCGGCCATCTGCTCGGCGCGCTCGAGCGCGATGCCCAGCAGGGCGCTGCGGAATTCGATCGTCAGCTCGATCTCGGCGCCATGCCAGGGCAGGCTGCGGCCGTGGATGGTCTCGCGCCAGGCATCGAAGCTCAGGCGCGGCGTGAGCTGGCTCGGGTCGTCGGGCGAAGCCTGCTTGCCGCGCGGGTTGCCGGCCCACTCGATGGTCTGCACCACCTCCGGACGGAACCACAGCAGGTAATGCTGGTGGATGCGCGAGATCGGCAGGGCCAGCAGGCCGCTGGCATTGCGCACCATGTCTTCACCCGGAGGATAGACCTCTTTCAGGTGATCGGTGTGGAACACCTCGGTGTGCCCGTGCAGGGACAGCCAGTCGGCCAGCGCGCGGATCTGCGGCTCGCTTGGGGTGTCGCCATAGGTCAGCACGCGGTCGTCCACCACGATGGCGACCCCGCCGGCGCGCCCGAAGCGCAGCAGCTCGGGGAACACGCCGCTCATGTTTTGCAGGAAGTCGGCGCCCTTGGTCAGATGGCCCAGCATCTCGACCATGATGCGGCGCACGTCGAGGCGGAACTGCAGTTCGGCCGCGTCCTCGCGCGACTCGATGACCAGTGCCAGGATCTGTCCCAGCTGCTCGCAGGCGGTGCGTTTCTCGACCGAGACCGGACGGGGCTCGGCGTTGTGGCAGGAGATCAGGCCCCACAGCTTGCCCTTGACGATGAGCGACACCGACATCGAGGCCAGCGTGCCCATGTTGCGCATGTACTGCAGGTGCACCGGCGAGACGCTGCGCAGCGAGGCGAAGGACAGGTCGTTGCGCGCCCCGGTCGCCGGATTCAGGCCGGGCACCAGCGGCGCCGGCACGTAGTTGGCGTCCTGGATCACGCGGATCGGCGACAGCGTGTACAGGGCGCGCGCCTGGGCCGGCACGTCGCTGGCCGGGAAATGCTGCCCCAGGTAGGAGTCGTAGCCGTCTTCCTTCGATTCGGCCAGCACCCGGCCGTGGCCGTCGGTGTCGAACTGGTACACCATCACCCGGCCGTAGCCGGTCACTTCGCGCACCCGGCGCGCCGCCAGTTCGGACATGTCGGGGATCGACGCCGGCTGGTTGATCTTGACGAGGAAGTCGCCGATCAAGGGGTACAGGTGGCGGAAGTCGGCGGCGCGGCGGCGCTCGACCCCTTCGAATTCGAGGATCAGCAGGCTGTCCCAGGCATGGACGAGGACGTCGAAGTGGGCGCCGTTGCCGGCCGTGATCGTGCCGATATAGGCGGGGCGCGACGCTACCTGGTTGGCCGCGATCTCGGCGCCGATGCGCGCCGCGGCCGTCTCGCCCACGACCTCGGCAAGCGGCCGGCCGACGGCTTCCTGTGCCGGCATGCCGATCCAGCTTTCGAGGTTGCTGCTTGCCTGCTGCACCACGGGCGCCGCCGACGACAGCGTCAGCATGAAGCCGTGCGGCTGGATGCTGCCGGGCGTGCGGATCGGTTCGTCCGCACAGCGGCTGAGGTCGAGGGTGTCGGTGGGTGCCTGGGTCATGTCAAACGAGAGGCCTGCTGAACATACAACTCGGTATTGTAACGTCAAATCCGGCAGATCAAGCGGAGGGTGCACAATTTCCAATGTTAATCATGTCTATACAAGTCAAAACCGAGTCAAGCGCGCGGCAAGTATTGTTGAGTATCGGTATGATAGGATTTTTGGCGCACCTGACATAGCAAGGCCACCGGTCATGAATACGCACCACCCCGCCAAACCACCCCTTACCAACGAACAACGGTTCCAGTACCTCATTGCCGGAATCAGCGATTATGCGATCTACATGCTCGACCCGTCGGGCCACATCGCCAGCTGGAACACCGGCGCGCAGCGCTTCAAGGGCTACCAGCCGCACGAGATCCTGCGCGAGCACTTTTCGCGCTTCTATACGCCTGAAGACCGCGAGGACGGCCTGCCGGCGCGCGCGCTGGCGCACGCCCTGGAACACGGCAAGTACGAGGCCGAAGGCTGGCGCGTGCGCAAGGACGGCACCCGTTTCTGGGCCCACGTCGTCATCGACCCGATCCACGACGAAGAGCGCAACCTGCTGGGCTATGCCAAGATCACCCGCGACGTTACCCAGCGCAAGCTGGCCGAGGACGCGCTGCGCGAGAGCGAGCAGCGCTTCCGCCTGCTGGTGCAGGGCGTCACCGACTATGCGATCTACATGCTCTCGCCCGAAGGCCTGGTAACCAACTGGAACGTCGGCGCCGAACGCATCAAGGGCTATAGCCTGGAGGAGATCCTCGGCAGCCACTTCTCGCGCTTCTACACCGATGAAGACCGCGCGGGCGGCATGCCGCAGCGCGCGCTCGGCACCGCCGCGCGCGAGGGCCGCTACGAGGCCGAAGGCTGGCGCCTGCGCAAGGACGGCACCCGCTTTTGGGCCCACGTCATCATCGACGCCATCCACGACGACGACGGCAAGATCCTGGGCTTCGCCAAGATCACGCGCGACCTCACCGAGAAGAAGCGCACCGAGGAAGCGCTGGAGCAGGCCCAGCTTGCCCTGTTCCAGTCGCAGAAAATGGAATCGATCGGCCAGCTCACCGGCGGCGTGGCGCACGACTTCAACAACCTGCTGTCGGTCCTGGCCAGCGGCCTCGAGGTGCTGAGCATGAACCGCCAGGGCAGCGGCGACGCCAAGACCCTGGACAGCATGCGCCGCGCGATCGACCGCGGCGCCACGCTCACCCAGCAGCTGCTCGCCTTTGCGCGCCAGCAGCCGCTGCAGCCGGAAACGCGCAGCATCAACCGCCTGATCTCCGGCTTCGAGTCGGTGCTGCGCCGCGCCGGCCATTCCGGCATCGAGTTCGAATTCAACCTCGACCCCCAGGCGGGCAGCGCGGTGGTGGACGCGGCCCGTTTCGAATCGGCCCTGCTCAACCTGGTCGTGAATGCGCGCGACGCCATGCCAGACGGCGGCAAGCTGGCGCTGGACACCGCCGCGGTCACGCTGCAGGAAGGCGAGGTGCCGGGGCTGGCGCCGGGGCCTTACGTGTGCACCTCGGTAACCGACACCGGCACCGGCATGGCGCCCGAGACGGCGCAGCGCGCCTTCGAACCCTTCTTCACGACCAAGGAGACCGGCAAGGGCACGGGCCTGGGCCTGTCGCAGGTGTACGGTTTCATCAAGCAGTCGGGCGGCGAGGTGGTCATCCAGAGCACGCTCGGAGAGGGCACCACGATCGCCATCTACCTGCCGGTCGTGAACTCGCAGGATGGCGAGCTGTCGCGCGGCGGCTCGGAGACGGTCCTGATCGTCGAGGACGAACCGGACCTGCTGGACGTCGCCTCGGCGCTGTTCATGAGCATGGGCTACGAGGTCACCACCGCGGCCAGCGGCCAGGAAGCCATGAACGTGCTGGCCAGCCGCGACGTGGACATCCTGTTCACCGACATCGTCATGCCGGACGGCGTCAACGGCATCGAGCTGGCCGAGTACACGCGCGAGAACTACCCGGGCATCAAGGTGATGCTGGCTTCTGGGTATCCGCAGCCGGCGCTCAAGCTGGACCAGTACCGGCTGGGAGACTTCACCTTCGTGAGCAAGCCGTACCGGTTGTCGGATTTGGCGCGGGGGCTGCGCAGCGTGCACTGAGCGCCGCCATGTACTGCCGGCGGCTACAGCGTGAAGATGATGTCGCTGATCCGCTCATACAGCGGATTGGCCGACGGCCCCGGATTCGGCCAGTCCAGGATGTCGAAGTGGTCATACCCCTTGTAGGTGCCGAGGAAGTTCCAGGTTCCCTTGACCGACCTGCCGTCGTAGTTCCGCACCGGATGCCCGCTTGGCGAGCGCATGCTGGCCGTGTTCACCACCCCGTCGTTGGGAAACCACTCGCTGTCGATCGCTACCCGCCCGGCGCCCCCCTGGGTATAGCCGCCCAGGCCGTTCTGCAGCACCGAGGGCACGATCCATTCCCCCGCCATGGCCTTGAAGGCCGGGATCATGTCGAGCCGCGGGTATTGGTAGAGCGTCGTCTGGATCGGCGCGATCACGCGGTCGGTCTCGTTGCAGCACCAGCTGCCGGCTTCGGTCGCCTGCGTGCCCACCGAGTAGTAATAGATGTGCGGCGAGGTGCGCGCCCACAGGTTGAATTCGCGCGCACCGTCCGGCGACAGCTCCCAGTTCGCCCAGCGGTGCTTGAGCAGGTCGCCGAGCGGTGACTGCAGGGGCGGCACCACGTTCAGCACGGCGTCGGCGAAGGTGGTGCCGTTGTGGGGTGTCGAGATGGTCGTGACGCTGCGTATCCAGCCGACCTTGCCGCCCTTGAACAGTTCGTGGCCGCCTTCGTCGTCGGGCGAGCCGTGTTCCAACAGTTCGATCAGGGCGCGGATGGTCGTGCCGCCCTGGCTGTGGCCGATCAGGTGGACCGGATGCTCCGCATCCCAGGCCGGGTAGAGCGCGAGCGGGTAAGCCTCCGGGTTGTTCTTCGGGTCGGCGGCCCAGCACTTGCCGGCGGGTTTTTGCTGCTGGCCCGGCAAACCGTACTTGCGCACGTGCGCGGCGCCGTAGTCGACGCAGCCGCCCTTGATCTGCGCGTACAGGTCGGCCGCGCGGTCCCAGTTGGAGCTGATCGGTCCGACCACGGCCGCGAACACGATGCGCGGGCCGCGGTAGACCTGCATGTGCGAGGCGATGTCGCCGTAGCCGCCCCAGTAGTTGAAACCGCTGTGCTCGAAGGTGTCCGGGCCGAAGCCGAGGAAGCCGTGGACCAGGACCACGGGGTGGTTGTTATCGGCGCTGGCCGGCACGCTGGTGCACAGCGCGGCCAGCGCCAGCAGGGCGTGGATCATGCGAAACATGCAATTCTCCGAAATGGCGTCAGGGCCATTGTCGGAGCTGCGGGCGAGGCGCGGTTTGCGCTGGGTCGGAATCTTGGCGGCTGTCAGATTTTACGCACAGAAATAGTGCGTCCAACGCTTGACAGCCGTCCGCCCCACGAAAACCTAGTTGGTGGCCTTGTTCGAGCCGATCGAGGTCGTCGGCGCCGACGCAGTCGGATCCACCGCCGGCTTCGGCACATCGATCACCGAAGCCGTGACCGAGGTCTTCTCTGCCTGGTCGAGGTCGCCGGTCCAGACCACGTAGTCGTCGACCGAGTACAGGCGGCACGGCTCCTTGCTCTTGGCGGTGCAGGTGGCCAGTGCGCGGCCGTCCGGATCTTCGCCTTCCTCGGCCCAGGTCCAGGCGCCGCTCGGCGAGACCGCGAAGGCGCGCGGGGTCATCTTGCTCAGGTATTCCTGGTAGGCGCGGCGGCCGTTCTCGGACAGGAAGGGCACGGCCTCGACATCGTCCACCTGGGCATAGTCGGTACGCGCCGGGCTCGGCGGCGGCGGCACGTCGTGGATCACCTCCGTCGGCATGCCGACCTGGGCCAGGAAGCGCATGGTGTCGTCCAGCCATACCTTTTCGCCGTCGCGGCTGGCCAGCATGCCGTGCGAATCGCGCTTGAAGGCCGGGAACTCGACCAGGCGGCCGCGGCCGCCGGCCTGTTCGAACGCGGCGTGCATGCGCTGGGCCAGCTCGGGGCCGAACAGCGAGTCGTTCTGGCCATACATCCACAGGGTCGGCAGCCTGGTCTTGGCGCCGTACTCGGAGAAAGCGGTCACCAGCGCCGAGCGCCAGGCGCAGCGGTCGCTGTCGTCGCGCAGGCCGCCGGCGAAGTTGATCAGGCCGCGCACGCCCGGCAGCTCCTTGGTGCCGAGGGCGATGGTCGCCAGGCCGCCATAGGACTGGCCGGCGATCACGATGCGCTTGGCGTCGATCCACTTCTGCTGGCGCGCGTAGGCGAGGGTGGCGGCGATGTCTTCCGCCTGGGCGTAGCCGTTGGCGGTCATGTCGCAGCCGAAGTCGCGGTAGCGGCCGGTCGAATTGGCGAAGCCCTGGCGCATCGGCACCATCACGGCGTAGCCGCGCTTCACGAAGGCGGAAGCCATGTGATAGAAGCGGTCGCGCGGCTGCAGGTTCGGGCGGCCCGGATCCTTGCCGTGGTTGATGATGATGAGCGGGAAGGGGCCCGGACCGTTCGGCTGGAACACGGTGGTCTCGAGCATCGCGCGGCCCTGCGGGCCGGCAGGCACCTGCTCGATGTGCTCGTTCATGCGATGATCAAGTTGCAACTCCTGCTGCACGGCGATCCCGGGGATCATGGCGGCGGCAGCCAGGGCGGCTGCCAGGAAGTTGCGGAGCGTGAAGCGTGGAACCATGGTGACTCTGTCTCGACTGCGTACCGGGTGAAACAAACACGGAAGAATTTCCGCATGGCATAAATTGATTCTAGGTACGTAGAAAAGGCAGAGCAATACTCAATGTGGCAATTCCGAAGGTAAATTTTTGTGGCGTGACAAAGTGATCACGCGTTCCTTATCTTTATTGCGCCAATCACGCCGTCGAGCACCGTCCGACGCGGTTTTAGGTGAACGGTTATCATGCGAACCTGGCAACGGAGGTGAGGGATGATCGGATGAGCAAGTACGCGCCGCGCGAGTGGGCGCCCGACGAGAAGCCGATGCTGCCCGGCTCTCCGTCCACGCCCGCCCATCCGACACCGCTGCGTTTCGCCTACCTCTTCGTCGGCATCCTGATCACCATCACGGGCGGCCTCGGCAATGCGCTGGTGGCCGTCAACCTGGTCAACCTGCAGGGCGCGCTGGGCGCCTATTCCACCGAGACCGCCTGGCTGCCGGCCGTCTTCGTGATGGCCAATGCGTCCATGAACCTGCTGCTGGTGAAATTCCGTCAGCAGTTCGGGCTGCGCCTGTTCACCGAATTCTTCCTGGTGCTGTACGCGCTGGTGACCTTCGCCCACCTGTTCGTCAACGACCTCGGCTCGGCCATCGCGGTGCGCGCCGCCCACGGCATGCTGGCGGCCGCGGTGTCGCCGCTCGGCCTGTACTACGTGCTGCAGGCATTCAAGAAGGAGTGGCGCCTGCGCGGCGTGGCGCTGGCCCTCGGCTGCGCCCAGCTGGCGCTGCCGCTGGCCTACATCTTTTCCAACGACCTGCTGCAGATCGCCGAGTGGCGCGGCCTGTACATGTTCGAGCTGGGCCTGGCCATCGTCTCGCTCGGCGCGGTGCTGATGCTCAAGCTGCCCCCGGGCGACCGCTTCCAGGCCTTTCGCCCGATGGACTTCGTCACCTTCGCACTGTTCGCGCCCGGCATGGCGCTGCTGTGCGCGGCGGTGAGCTTCGGCCGGGTGCGCTGGTGGTTCGAAGCGCCCTGGATCGGCGTCGCGCTGGCGGTCTCGATCGTCCTGCTGGCGGCGGCAATCTGCGTGGAGCACAACCGCGCCAATCCCCTGCTGAACATCCGCTTCTTCACCAATGCGAACATCCTGCGCCTGGCGCTGTCGATGATCCTGGTGCGCATCGTGCTGTCCGAGCAGAGCGTCGGCGCGGTCGGCTTCCTGCGCCTGGTGGGCCTGGACAACGACCAGCTGCAGACCCTGTTCGCCATCGTGCTGTGCGCGACCATCGCCGGCGTGGTGGTCTCGGCGCTGACCATCAACGTGCAGCACCTGATGGCGCCGCAGGTGATTTCGCTCCTGATCATGGCGCTCGGCGCCTGGCTGGACGCCCATGCCACCAACCAGACCCGCCCGGAGCAGATGTACCTGAGCCAGAGCCTGCTCGCCTTCGGCGGGACGCTGTTCCTGGGGCCGCTGGTGATTTCCCTGATCGGCACCGTGATCGCCAATCCGGCCAACCTGATCAGCTTCTCGGTGCTGTTCGGCCTCACGCAGAACCTGGGCGGCCTGCTCGGTTCCGCCATCGTCGGCACCTTCCAGGTGCTGCGCGAGAAGTACCATTCCTCGATCATCGCCGAGCACCTCAGCAGCCTCGATCCGCTGGTGGCCGGCCGCATCCAGTCCGGCGCCGCCGCCGTCGGCCAGCTGGTGGCCGACCCGGCCGCGCGCACGCGCCAGGGCGTCGCCTCGCTGGCGGCCAGCGCCACGCGCGAAGCCAACATCCTGGCCTACAACGACGTGTTCCTCGTCCTTTCCATCCTGGCCGCCACGGCCGCCGTGTGGATCTTCCTGCACGCGGTCTGGCTGCATTATTTCCCCGCCCCGCAACCCGTGCCGGCAGTGCGGCCGCCCGGGGCGCCCCCGCCACCCGAACCCGTGACAGACTGATATGCCCGAACCATCCACAAACCCTGCCAAGACACGCTCGCGCCGCATCCTGCTGAGCGCACTCGCCTTCGCCGCCATCGCCCTGGCCGGCGTGCTGATCGTGCTCTACGCCTGGCAGCTGCCGCCTTTCCGCACCACGCTGCAAAGCACCGAGAACGCATTGGTACGCGGGCAGGTGACCATCATCAGCCCGCAGCTGAGCGGCTATGTGGTGGAAGTGCTGGTGCAGGACTTCCAGCCGGTGCGCAAGGGCGAACTCCTGATGCGCATCGATGACCGCATCCCGACCCAGCGGCTGGAGCAGGCGCGCGCCGAACTGGCGACACGCCGCGCCGCGCTCGAGAATTACGCGCAGAGCAATCGCAGCGCGCAGGCGACGATCGCGCAGAACCAGGCGACGCTGGCATCGAGCGAAGCACAGGCGCGCCGCGCCGAGGCCGACCTGCGCCGGGTGGAGGAACTGGCGGCCGACGGTTCGCTGTCGGCGCGCGAGCGCGATGCCGCACGCTCCACCCGCGCCCAGGCGGTCGCCGCGCGCGACCAGGCCCGGGCGGCGCTCGAGATCGCGCGCCAGAACCTGCGTTCGGTGGGCGTGAGCCGCGCATCGCTCGAGGCCGCGGTGGCGAATGCCGAAGCCGCGGTGCGGCTGGCCGAGATCGACCTGTCCAACACGCGCATCCTGGCGCCGCGCGACGGCCAGCTGGGGCAGGTGACGGTGCGACAGGGCGCTTTTGTCAACGCCGGCGCCCAGCTTACCGCGCTGGTGCCGAACACGCTCTGGATCATCGCCAACATGAAGGAAACGCAAATGGCCAACGTGCGCCTGGGCCAGCCGGTGCGCTTCACGGTGGACGCGCTCGACAACGCCAGCTTGCGCGGCCACGTGGAACGGATCTCCCCGGCGACCGGCTCGGAGTTCTCGGTGATCGCGCCGGACAATGCGACCGGCAACTTCGTCAAGATCGCGCAGCGCATTCCGGTGCGGATCAGCATCGATCCGAACCAGCCGCTGGCGCAGCGCCTGCGGCCCGGCATGTCGGTGGTGGCGACGATCGACACCGCGCAAGCGAACAAGGAAGCGCGATGAAGAGGGCGGCCTTGCTCGTGGCGCCGCTGGTGCTGGCCGGCTGTGCGATGGCGCCGCAGCCGGCGCCCGCGCCGACCCTGCAGGTGCCGGTTGCCTGGCGCACGGCGCCCGCCGCTGACGCAGCGGTCACGCGCGACTGGTGGAAGCATTTCGGCGACCCGCAGCTGGACGCGCTGGTGCGGCGCGCCCTCGACAGCAACGGCGACCTGCGCATCGCCCGCGCGCGCCTGCAGGAATATGCGGCGCGCGTGCGCATTGCCGGCAGCGCACAGCAGCCGTCTTTGAATGTCTCGTTTGCGCCGACGCGTGCGCGCGCCATCGGGCCGCTGGGGCAGCCGGTGGAAGTCACTTCTCTTGTAGGGGCCGTGCAGGCGGCCTATGAACTCGACCTGTTCGGGCGCCTGGCCAGTACTACGGAGGCGGCGCGCTTCGACGCCCTGTCGCAGGAAGCGGCCCTGGAAGCGGCTGCCCTGTCGGTGGCCGCGAATACCGCTTCCGGCTACCTCAATTTGCTCGGGCTGGACGCGCAGCTGGCGTTGGCGCGGCAGACACTGGCCTCGCGCGAGCGTTCGTTCGCGCTGGCGCGGCACCAGTTCGAAGTCGGCTACAGCTCGCGCCTGGAGATGTCGCAGGCCGAGGCCGAGCTGCACGCCACCGCCGGCGTGGTGCCGCAGCTGGAACGCGCGATCGCGCAACAGGAGCAGGCGCTGAACCTGCTGGCAGGCGGCAGCCCCGGGCCGGTGGCACGCGGCGTGCCGCTGCTTTCCCTGCGCATGCCCCTGCCGGCCCCCGGCCTGCCGTCCGAGCTGCTGCGGCGCCGGCCCGACATCGCCCAGGCCGAGCGCGCGGTGGCTGCAAGCGACGCCAGCCTGGCGGCGGCGCGCGACCAGCTGCTGCCCTCGATCCGGCTGACCGCATCCGCCGGGCTGGAGGGCGCCAGCGTGGCGCGCCTGCTGCGCTCCCCGGTCGAGCTGTGGAGCATCGGCGGCAGCGTGCTGGCGCCCCTGTTCGATGCGGGCCGCCTGCGCGCCCAGGCCGAGATCGCGGGAACGGTGCGCGACCGCGCCATCTACGCCTACGAGAACGTGGTGCGCGGGGCCTTTGCCGAGACCGAGAACGCGCTGGCCGGCATCGACGGCCTGCGGCGCCAGCTGACCGAGGCCGAAGCGCGACGGACGGCGGCGAATGAGGTGCTGCGGGTGGCGCACAACCGCTATGCCAACGGCTATGCGTCCTACCTCGAAGAGCTGGATGCCCAGCGCAATGCCTTCGGCGCCGAGAACACCGTGCTGCAGCTGCGCGCCAGCCTGCTCGCGGCCCACGTCGACCTGTACCGCGCGCTGGGCGGCGGCTGGAGTCCTGTCCAATGAGCGCGCCATGAGCGAGGTATCCGTGAAGCGTGCGCGCTGCGCCACCTGCCTGCGCGCGCAATCAGCCTGCATCTGCCGCTGGATCACCCGCGTCGAGCCGCGTGCGGCGCTGCTGGTGCTGCAGCATCCGCTCGAAGTGGCCAACGCCAAGAATAGCGCGCGCCTGCTGCACCTGAGCGTGGCCGGAAGCAGGCTGGCGGTGGGCGAGCAATTCGACAGCGCCGAACTGGACGCGCTGCTGCACGCGGATGGCCGCGTGCCGGTGCTGCTGTACCCGGACACGCCGGGCGACGCCAACCTGCCGGCGCCGCCGCCTTTCGAGGCGATGGCGCCGCAGCGCCTGCGCCTGGTGGTGCTCGACGCCACCTGGCGCAAGAGCCGCAAGATGCTGTACCTGAACCCGGCCCTGCAAGCCTTGCCGCGCCTGGCGCTGGTCGATGTCGCCCCGTCGAACTACCGGATCCGCAAGGCGCATGCGCCGCACCAGCTGTCGTCGCTGGAAGCGGCCGCGCTGGCGCTGGCCCAGCTGGAAGAGGACGATGCCGCCTTCCAGCCCTTGTTCGACGCATTCGACGGCTTCGTGCAGCAGCAGGCCGCCTATGTGCCGCCTGGTGCGCCGGACTTGAAATCCGGCTGAGGGAGGCGTACCATACTGTATAAATATACAGTATGGAGCCGACGTGCCCGACCGCAAGCAACCCAGCCAGCGCCAGCCCGTGGACGTGCAGCCCATGCTCGGCCCGCGTCCGCTTGCGGCGCGCAAGGGGCGGGGCGCGGTATCGAACCTGCAGGGGCGATACGAAGTCAATGGCCGCGAAGAGTTCGACGACGGCTGGGAGCGCGAGGAGGACCAAGCCGCCGGCATCAAGACGGTCGTCACCGACGAGCACGCCAAGAGCATCCTCTCGCGCAATGCTTCACCCGACATACCCTTTAACGTCTCGCTGAATCCGTATCGCGGCTGCGAGCACGTTAACGTTGAATAGATGTTGTGTGTCTAGTCTGGTGTTCTGTTGTGATCTGTGAGAGGATAGCTCTCTTGACACACAGCAACCTCACGACATATGGCACGTAGCCCTTTCACAAAGAAGTCTTCTTCAAAGCAGTCCCCTCGTCAGGGACAGCCACGTCCGAAGTTGTCAAATGATACTGAAAGTCTTCAAGCAAGGGCGGCTCGGCGACGTCGTTTCGATATTAGCCACATTACGTTTGAAGTAAATAATCGAGCGAGCAACGGCAAGTTCCAGCGCTCGTTGAGTTATTTGGCAGAAAAATTTGAACATCACCAGACTTTGCTGAAACAGCTTTTGTTCGGAGCTGAAATATATTATGCAAAGCGTCATGTTACGTATCAGACCCAACAAAATGCTTATTACGGAATTGAAGATTTCGTTAAGTTTCTCAACTCGGAAAAAGGTCCAGAGCAAAAAAAAATTTCCACCGTTGCGGACATCGATTTTCAAACGACTCGAAATTTTTCCGCGTATTTGCTGGAGCGCTTTTCAGGAAGAACTTCAAATCGAAAGATTTACTCCAGCCTTAAGCATGCTGTCTCGGCATTGCAAGAAAAATATAAGGACGAACCATCAATCGGGAAAAAGATTGAATGGTCTCTCACACCTAGAACTAGTGACACTCCGTCAGAAAGTTACTCGGATCAGATTTTTAACCGATTGTTGGAAGCCTCGTTCACGGATATAAAGTACGTGATGAAACTTATGACGGACTATCAGAAATTGATTTCCGATTCTAGTTTCGATCTCCCTTCCAAGCTAAAAATTACGAAAGATGGTATTGTTAATCGCAACACGCGAGAACAATCAAATTCCATAATTTTACTTGCTGGTAAGAAAACGTTTCCAGGTTGGCCTCTTTACACGTCCTTTGATGAGGCTAGTCAAATCACATCCAATGAATGGATGAAGTCGTTACCTGTTAAAGACGTCAAGCGCCAAGTTTCGCGTGCGATAGCGAGTATGCGAGTTCAGTGCGTGAATTCGGACATCTCCAAAAAAAATCAAGTGGCGACAGATTTCGAGGTTGGAAAAATCGCATATATTGCGCATGATTTTTTCACTACGCAGACCCTATATCCTTTTATCTTATTTGTTCAACTGAATACTGGTTGGAACCAGGAAACTGTTCTCTCGCTGACTGACGACTTTGAGACGCATGTGGCAGAAGACTTAGTGGATCCTGATCAGTATGTACTGATCTATGGTACGAAGAACAGAACCGAAACCGCTCAAGCGCATCGCAGCAATAAGGTTCATCCTTATTCTGTATATAACGTTCTTCGTTTCGTTAGTGAACGTGTTCGTGCACATAAGGAATCTCCGCATTTCAGGACAGGATTTCTTTGGCAAGTCGTTATACAAAAGAATTTGTGGAATAAGTACGGAAGCCTCATCACAGAGATCGATGCAAAAAATTGTGGCGCGGCATCGCGCGTATTTTTAAGCCGTCATTCTATTACTTTGGATGGGGACGCAAAGAGTCCTGCAATCGAATCACGTCGTTTGAGAACGACGTGGGAAACGAAAAGAAAAGAGCAAGGTCTGAGTATAGGTGAGATTTCTCCAATGATGGGTATAGTGGACCCCGAATTTGAGACGGTGGTTTAAGCTGTCGTCCGCGAAAGGATTACAGCGAATGAGTGAAGGTAAAAAGCGCAGGGTGCACAGCGCCGAGTTCAAGGCCAAGGTGGGGTTGGAAGCGGTGCGCGGGGTGAAGACGGTGACGGAGATCGCGCAGGAATACGGTGTGCATCCGGTGCTGGTGGGCCAGTGGAAGAAGGAGATTCTGGAGAACGCCGGCGCCCTGTTCGACGTCAAGCGTGGGCCGAAGCCGG
>NZ_ATYR01000048.1 GCF_000427785.1 Massilia alkalitolerans DSM 17462 | reverse complement strand
GGTGCGGGCTGCGCTTGCGCCGCCGGCAGCGGCACGCGGCCTGGGCGAGGCCGATGCGGCAACGCTGCAGATCGTCGCCGCCGGCAAAGGCCAGGCCTGGAGCTGCGCCTCCTGCCACGGTGCGGCCGGCGAGGGAAGCCTCAGCACGCCGCGCCTGGCCGGCCAGCCGGCCGCCTACCTGGCCAAGCAGCTGGAGGACTTCCGCTCGGGCCTGCGCCACAACGAGTCGATGGCCTTCGTGGCGCGCGCACTGACCGATCAGGATATCGAGAAGCTGGCGCGCTACTACGCCGGCATCGAGCTGCGCGCCGCGCTGGCGCCCAGCCTCGGCGGCAACCTGGAACGCGGCAGGCTGATCGCCGAAAAAGGCGACTGGAAGTCCAACGTTCCGGCCTGCTTCTCTTGCCACGGCATGAACGGTGAAGGTGTCGCGCCCGGCTTCCCGGCGCTGGCCGGCCAGCAGCCCGACTACATCTTCGCCCAGTTGGCGGCATGGCATGCGGGCGAACGCAAGAATTCGCCGCAGAAGCTGATGGATGACATCGCGCGCCGCATGAACCCCGACGACATGCGCGCTGTTGCGGACTACCTCGGCTCGATGCCGTCGGCCGCTTCCCCGGCCGCCACGCCGCCCGCCACGGTCGCGCAAGGCGCTGCACGCTCCGCCTCCACGCTGTGATGCCAACGCTTGAACCCGACAGAATATGAACGACCCGAAAAAAACCACGACGAAGTCTCCCTACACCCTGGGCAGTACCGCCCGCCGCCTTGCCGCTGCGGCCGGCGGCGGCTTAGTGCTGTTCGCCTTCGGCGCCCTGGTGGTCCAGACCGGCGCCTGGCGCAGTTTCCAGACCGCTGCGGGCTTCACGCCGGAGACGCCGGCGCCGGCCGTTTCGCGCGAAGCCGCGGAGGCTGAAGCGCGCAAAGCTATGCTCGCCGCGCGTGCCGAGCGCAAGAAGGACAAGGAAGGCAAGGTGGCCGCGCCCCTGCAGCCGACCGGCCCGGACGGCTACTTCGTTCCGCCATCCGAAAGCGAGATGCCGGACGGTGCGGAAGGGGCCGCGATCCGGCGCGGCCGAGACATCTTCATCCACACGCCGCAGTATGCCCAGCGCTATGTCGGCAACAGCATGGCCTGCGCCCAGTGCCACCTCGACGCGGGACGGCGCGAGAATTCGGCGCCGATGTG
The DNA here is from genome assembly GCF_000427785.1 of Massilia alkalitolerans DSM 17462. GTDB lineage: Bacteria > Pseudomonadota > Gammaproteobacteria > Burkholderiales > Burkholderiaceae_D > Telluria > Telluria alkalitolerans. The sequence continues at coordinate 20,120 of NZ_ATYR01000048.1, read as the reverse complement.
GGCGGCCTACGTGCAGTACCCGAAATACCGGGCCAAGAACAACAAGGTCAATACNNTGGAAGAGCGNATCAACGGCTGCTTCAACTATTCGATGAACGCGCAGGCTTCCGAGGCCGGCAAGGCGCCGCCGCCGGGCGACGACATCTACAAGGACCTGATGATCTACATGTACTGGCTTGCCGATGGCGCCCCGACCGGCGAGAAGATGCGCGGCGGCGGCTACATCAAGGTCAAGGAAACGCCGCAGGGCTACGACCACGCGCGCGGCGCCAAGGTATATGCGCAGAATTGCGCACTGTGCCATGGCGCCGACGGTCAGGGCCGCAAGGACGAGAGCGGCAAGCTGCGTTTTCCGCCGCTGTGGGGGCCGGAAGCCTACAACTGGGGTGCCGGCATGTCGCGCATCGACACCGCGGCGGGCTTCATCAAGGCCAACATGCCGCTCGGTAAGCCATACAGCCTGTCGGACCAGGACGCTTGGGACGCTGCGGCCTACATCAACAGCCACGAGCGGCCGAAGGATCCACGCCAGACCGGGACGATCGAAGAAGCGCGGGTGCGTTTCCACAACAAGGAAAAGAGCTACTACGGCAAGGAAGTAAACGGCAAGATCCTCGGCGCCGGCGTGGCCCGCGCCACCTCGGCCAGCGCGGCCAATCCGGCCAAGGGTTAAGCAGGTGGAGGCGGCCTTCGCCGGCATCGACCGCGACGCGCTGCGCCGCGCCGGGCGCATGGTGGTCAGCATCGAGGGCATGTGGTGCGCCAGTTGCGCGCTGGCCGTCGAGCGCACGATCGCGCGCGCGCCCGGCGTGACCGCGGCCAGCACCAGTTTTGCGGGCGGTTCGGCGCTCGTGCGCTGGGACCCGGAGCGCGTCAACCTCGATGAAGTCTTCTCACGCGTCGAGCGGCTCGGCTACGGCATCGTCCCGCTGGTCGAATCCCAAGAACTGGAGCGGCAGATCGATGCCCAGGCGCGCGCGGTCTGGATGCGGTTGGCGGTGGCCGGCTTTTTCGGGATGTGGAGCATGCTCGGATCGGTGGCGCTGTACCTGGACGCCGGGCTGGCCGCCTCGCCCCAGGGGTGGTGGGTCGCGCTCGCCACCTGTCTGGCCGCGCTGCCGGTGGTGAGCTGGTCGGCCCTGTCCTTCTACCGCGCCGGCTGGCGCACCCTGCGCGCAGGCGTGCCCGGCATGGATGCGCTGGTGTCGACCGGCGTGCTGGCGTCCTGCCTGCTCTCGGCATGGTCGCTGCTGCGCGGCAGCGCCGACGTGTATGCGGACACCGCGACGATGCTGGTGAGTTTCCTCCTGTGCGGGCGCCTGATCGAACTGCACGCNCGNCGNCGCAACTCGGTGGCGGTNAATGCGTTGCGNCAGGCGGTGCCGGAAACNGTACGCCGGATCGGCGCCGACGGCGTCCCGACGGAGGAAGCCGCGGACCGGGTCGGTCCGGGCGACCTGGTGCTGGTGCACGCGGGCGAGCGCGTCGCGGTCGANGGCACGGTNGTNGAAGGTGAAGGCGAGGTCGATGCGGCGATCGTGAACGGCGAGTCGGCTCCNTTGCCGGTCNCGCCCGGCGACAGCATCGTTGCCGGNTCCATCAACNTGTCGTCGCGGCTGGTACTGCGCGTCGAGCAGCCCTGGGGCCAACGTTTCATCGACCGCATCGGNGTGCGCATGCTCGAATTGCTCGGTACGAAAAGCGCNGCCGCCATGCAGGCGGAACGGTTCGCNCGCTGGCTGGTGCCGGGNGCGCTGGTGCTGGCGGCGGCCAGTTTCGCACTGGCCTGGGGCGCGAGCGGAGATCCGGTGCAGGCGGCGCTGCGTGCCCTGTCGGTATTGGTAGCGGCCTGTCCTTGTGCAGTCGGGCTGGCGCTGCCGCTGGCGTATGCCGCGTCGACCGCAAGTGGGGCACGCCAGGGCATCTTGCTGCGCGATCCTGCTTCGCTTGAAGCGCTTGCCGGTGCGCGTGAAATCCTGTTCGACAAGACCGGCACCCTGACCGAAGGCATGCTCGAAGTGCGGGAGGTGCTTGGTTCACAGCATGCTGCTGCTGCCGAGGTGCTGACACTGGCGGCGCGGGCGGAAGCTGACATTGCGCACCCGGTGGCGCGCGCGATCCGCACGGCGGCCGACGCCGCAGGCACGGACAGCGGCGGGGAAGGGCTGGGGCAGCGCCGTGCGCGCGGCTGCACCTGGCGCAGCAGGGACGGGCACGAGACGGTACTGGTTGGCAGCGCGGGCTTTGTCGAGGAGCAGGGCGTGACCCTGCCGCCAAGTGCGCCGCCAGACTGCACCAGGGTTGAAGTCGTGCGTAACGGGATGTGGATCGGCGCCATCCTGTTGCAGGACCGCATACGGGAAGACGCCGCCGACGCCCTGCGCACGTTTGCAGACGCGGGAATACGCACCCGCCTGGTTACCGGGGACAGTGCGGCCGCTGCGGCCCTGGTTGCAGAAGCCGTCGGCCTCGGGCATGGCCATGTCCATGCGCATTGCCTGCCCGAGGACAAGGTGAAGGTCCTCGAGCGGGCCGGCAAACCCGCGGTGTTCGTCGGCGACGGTGTCAATGACGCGCTTGCCCTGGCCGCAGCCGACTGCGGCATCGCAGTGCAGGGTGCTACGCCAGCGGCGGTCGCCACGGCAGGGGTGGTCATCGCGAGCGGCGGCGTCGAGCAGGTTGCCGCAGCGTGGCGGCATGCACGACGCACCGTCCGGGTGGTGCGCCAAAACCTGGCGTTCTCGATGGTGTACAACGTGGCCGTGCTGGCGCTGGCATCGAGCGGCATGGTGACGCCGGTTGCCGCGGCCTGCGCCATGCTGGCCAGCAGTCTGAGCGTGGTGCTGAATTCGGCACGGCTGCTGTCCGGGACGAGCGCGCAGCATCGCGTCTGAACGAGGATTGACTTGCGCCGGATGGCGCTGCGGCGGTAGCGCCATGCGCGACCTCCCATACATGCAGCGAGATAGGTCGGCGCAGGCCTTATTCTGCAGGGAAGGCCAGGTGTGCGGCCACGCCGCCGCTCTCGCGGCGTTCGAGCTTCCAGCTGCCGTCGTAGCGCGCGACGATCGCCTTCACGATCGAGAGGCCCAGGCCGCTGCCCTGGCCGCCGCCTTTGCGCCAGAAGCGCTGCCCGGCCTTGCCTATGTCCGCATCGCTCATGCCGCTGCCCTGGTCTTCCACCGTAAAACCGGCCATCCCGCCATGCTGCACGATCCGCAGCACGACAGTGGCCTCGGCATCGCCGTAGCGCAGCGCGTTGTCGAGGATGTTGCGCAGCGCCGTCACGGCGAGGGATGCAGGTATGCGGAGAACGCGCGCTGCGCCGCCTTCGTCGCGAACACACACCCTGGCAGCCTGCTGCGCCGGAAGGTGCATGATGACCTGCTCCGCGATTGCGGCTGCGTGCAGCCGCTCATCGTCCTCGAATGACATCGAACCCTCGACGCGCGCCAGCATCAGGAGCTGGTTAATGATGCCCTGCAGGCGTCCTACCCCGCGTTCGGCCTGCTGGAGAGCTACCGCCGTGTCCGGTCCGCCGCCACTCATCTGGGCGACCTGGAGATGGGTCTTGACGGCGGTGAGCGGCGTGCGCAACTCATGCGCGGCGTCGCCGGTGAAGCGCCGTTCGCGCTCGATGGTGCGTTCGATCCTGGCCAGCAGGCCGTTGACGGTCGTTACCAGCGGGGTGAGCTCGCGCGGCAGGTCCTGCTCGGGCAGCGGGTGGAGTGCACCGGGCTCGCGTGCTTCGAGGGCAACGCGGATCCGTTCGAGCGGGCGCAGGCCATGGCGTACGGCGAACCACAGCGCGATCAGGGTCGCCGCCATGGCGACCAGGAAGGGCACAAAGGTGGCGAACGCGATATTGCGGAACAGCTGCTGGCGGCGCTCCGTCTTGTCGGCGGTGGTGATGCGCATCCCATTATGTTCGATGGTGTAGCTGCGCCAGGTAACGCCATCGATGACGCGGGTGCGGTAGCCGGGCGCCACCAGGCCGAGGCGTTCCGGGCTGTTCTCGGTGCGGCCCACGATGCCGCCCCGCACCAGCCGGATCTCGCAGGCCACGTTGTCGGTGCGGACCAGGTAGGGGATCGGGCTGGATCCGCGGGAGCCTGGCTGCACCGAAAGATGGGGCGAGTCGGCAATCAGCGCGGCGACCATGCGCGCCGATGCCGCAAGCCGCTCGTCGAGTGCGTCGCGAAACTCGTCGCGCAGGTCGACCAGCGTCCATACCGACGACAGAGTCCAGAACAGCGCGAACGAGGCGCCGATGGTGACCAGTAGGCGCAGGCGCAGCGTCTTCACGTTCCCGCCTTGCCAAGCCGGTACCCGAGGCCACGCACGGTCTCGACGATATTTGGTCCGAGCTTGCGCCGCAAATGGTAGATGTGGACGTTCAGGGCGTTGCTTTCGACGCCATCGCCGAGCCCATACAGGCTGTCCTTGACCTGGTCGGTGCTGAGGATGCGCTGGCCGCTGTTGAGCAAGGCCTGGAGGAGGGCCAGTTCGCGCCGCGACAGTTCGACGGGGTTCCCATCCAGCGTTACCACCTGGGTGGCCGGATCAAAGGCCAGCGGACCATGCTCGATGCGGTCGACGCTGCGGCCGGCACTACGCCGTTGCAAGGCATGCAGCCGTGCGACCAGTTCGTCGAGTTCGAAGGGTTTCACGAGGTAATCGTCGGCGCCGGTGCGCAGGCCGGCCACCTTGTCCTGCACGTCGTCGCGCGCTGTCAGGACCAGCACCGGCCAGTCCTTGCCCGCGCCGCGCCAGCGCTTGAGCAGCGTGAGCCCGTCCGTATCCGGCAGCCCGAGATCGAGGAGGATGACGTCGAAACGGCCGGTCTGCACGGCCATTTCCGCTTGCGAGGCATTGGCGACATGGTCGGCCCCGATTCCGGATAGGCGCAGGCCGGCAAGAATGCCGCTGGCGACCAGTTCGTCGTCTTCGATGACGAGTACACGCATGGCTAACCCGAGTAGTAAAAGCAGGAACCGCGATCTTACCGCTTTACGGTTATGCCTAGATTAACGACAGGGGCGAAGCCGATGCTTCCCGGCAAATCGACGGATTCGTTAATGTGGTGCTAATCGGCAGGAAATAGGATGGCTGTATTCGCCAGGCGTCGAACCGGCCCGTCGGGCCGGCGCCATGCGCAGGAAAGCACATTACCATGACTGTCACACTCGGCCCGCTTGCCTTACCCGCGCAACTGCTGGTCGCTTTCGCAACGATCATCCTCGGTTCCGCCATCGGCAACCGGGTGGCGGCCAGGCGCGGCGTGAAGGCCGAGAGCTCGCTCTGGCTGATCATCGCCGGGGCGATCCTGGTGGCGCGCATCGTCTTTGTTGCCCGTTACTGGCCGCTGTACGCGGAAGAGCCCTGGCGGCTGCCGGATCTGCGCGACGGCGGGCTGGCGCCCGTCGCGGGCTTCGCTGCGGCCGTCATCATCGGCGCCATCCTGGCATGGCGCAAGGCGGACCAGCGTGCCGCGATCGTCATCGCCGTATGGTCCGGTCTCTTCATCTGGATCGCCGGGAATGGGCTGGTTCGCATGGCCACCGAGCGCCAGGCCCTACCCGAGGTGATGCTGACAGATCTTGACGGACGCGCCGTTCCATTGACCGCATTTGCCGGCAAGCCCATGGTGGTCAACCTCTGGGCGAGCTGGTGTCCGCCTTGCAGGCGAGAAATGCCCGCCCTTGGCAAGGCGCAGCGCGAAGCAAGCGACCTGACCTTCGTATTCGTCAACCAGGGAGAGGACAACGCCAAGGTACGTGCCTACCTGAAGGCCGAGGGCCTGCCGCTGCGGAACGTGGTGCTCGACCCCGGCGGAGCCCTGGCCAAGGCAGCCGGTGCCCCGGGCCTGCCGACCACGCTGTTCGTCGACGCGAACGGAATACTCGTCGACAAGCGGATGGGCGAGGTATCGAGCGCCACGCTGGCCGAACACCTGGCGGTCCTGCGCAGCAAGCGCTGAACCGCAAACGCAAGATAGCGACATCAACGAACCACAGGAGAGAACGATGGTTTTCTTATCACGGACGGTACCCGGAATGGGCCGGTGGCTGCTTGCGCTGCTGCTGGCTCCGCTTGCCGCGGTGCTGCTTGCAGCATCCGGCAACGCGGCGGCCGCTGACGACGATTTCCTGCCGCCCGAGCAGGCATTCCGCTTCGCCGCCTACATGGTCGACGGACAGACCGCTGAAGTGCGCTTTGACATTGCGCCCGGCTATTACATGTACCGCGAGCGCTTCGCATTCGAAGCCGGGCAGACCCGGCTCGGACAGCCTGTGTTCCCGGCTGGCGAGAAGCATTTCGACGAGACCTTCCAGAAGGAGATGGAAACCTACCGCGGCATCGTCAAGGTGCGCCTTCCCGTGGACGGGAAGGGAAGTTTCACACTGAAGACCACCTCCCAGGGCTGCTCCGACAAGGGCTTGTGCTACCCGCCGATGGCATCGACCGCGGTACTGGCGACCGCCGCGCCATCCGGGCTGACCAGGACCGCTGCTGCGCCGCAGGCAAACCCGCAGCCGGCAGCTGCTGCGCCGGGCGGTACGCTGACGGATGACAGCCATAGCGGACGCATCGAACGGGCCTTGAGCAGCCGCGAACTGGCGGTCATCGTCCCGATGTTCCTGCTGCTGGGCCTGGGCCTGTCGTTCACGCCCTGCGTGCTGCCGATGCTGCCGATCCTCTCGTCGATCATCGTCGGCGACAAGGGTTCCGCGTCGCGCATGCGCGGCTTTGCCCTGTCGGTGTCGTATTCGCTCGGCATGGCGATCGTGTACACCGTGATGGGCGTGGCGGCGGGCTTGGCGGGCGAAGGACTGGCGGCGGCACTGCAGAACGCCTGGGTGCTGGGCGCGTTCGCCCTCTTGATGGTCGTGCTGGCCCTGCCGATGTTCGGCGTGTTCGAGCTGCAGATGCCGGCGGCGATCCAGTCGCGCCTCGCGGGAGCGTCCAACCGGCAGGGGGCAGGTACCCACGCGGGGGTGTTCGCAATGGGAGCCATCTCGGCACTGATCGTCGGTCCCTGCGTCGCCGCGCCGCTGGCAGGTGCGCTCGTGTACATCAGCCAGACCAAGGATGCTTTCATTGGCGGCAGCGCATTGTTCGCGATGGCCGCCGGAATGAGCGTGCCGCTGCTGCTGGTCGGCGCCTCGGCGGGCACCCTGCTGCCGCGCGCGGGCGCCTGGATGACGGGTGTCAAGCGCTTCTTCGGGGTGCTAATGCTGGGCACCGCCTTGTGGATCGCCGCGCCGGTCCTGCCGCCCCGGGCGCTGATGCTGGGTTGGGGCTTGCTGGGAACGGGTTATGCCGCGTCGCTGCTGCTGCCGCGTCCGCGCCGGCCGCTCGCAGTAGCGGCGGGTCTCGTCGTCGGGGTGCTGGGCGCGGCGCAGCTGGCCGGCCTGGCAGCAGGCGGGACGGATCCGCTGGCGCCGTTCGCCACGGCAGAGGCGCACCGGGAGACCCGGTTCCAGAGAATTCGCTCGCTCGAGGAGCTTGATGCCATTCTCGCCCGAAGCCCGGGCAAGACCGTCATGCTCGACTTCTATGCGAACTGGTGCGTGTCATGCAAGGAAATGGAGCGTTTCACGTTCTCGGATCCGCGCGTGCAGTCGCGCTTCGACCAGATGCAGCTGCTCCAGGCCGACGTTACCGCCAACAATGCGGCCGACCAGGCCCTGCTCAAGCGCTTCGGCCTGTTCGGCCCACCCGGGATCATCTTTTTCGGCGCCGACGGCCGTGAACTCGGCGGCACACGAGTCATCGGCTACGAGGATGCAGATTCCTTCCTCGCTTCGCTCCGCAAGGCGGAAGCCGCGCAAACTCCCCCCCAATCTTAATCAACGCCTTCACTATCGGAGTCGACATGCAGGCTTTCAAATACGCGGTGCCAACCGCACTCGCAGTAGCACTCATCAATACGGCCGCCTTCGCTGCCGAGCAGACCCCACCGGTCCTGGAGCGCGCCGTCAGCGCCGGCGTCAAGGTGGTCAGGCAGTTCCCGGTCGGCTCGGGGCTCACCGGCTGGGTGCTTTCCCAGGGGGGGCGCCATTCGCTGGTATACACCACGGCGGACGGAAAGACGCTGGTGGCGGGAGCGCTGATCGATGAACGTGGCCAGAACCTCTCGGCCCAGCACGAAGACATGTACATCCCCAAGCCGGATTTCGCAGCCGCATTCGCNCANCTNGAGAAATCGGCATTCATCGCCGAGGGNAGCACCAAGAATCCGAAAAGCATCATCTACGCCTTCGTCGATCCGAACTGCCCTTATTGCCACTTCATGTGGCGTGCAGTCCAGCCGTACGAGGCGGCTGGACTGCAGGTGCGCTGGATCCCCGTCGCAACGCTTGGCCCGACCAGCATGCCGAAAGCGATCGAGGTGCTGGCAGCGCCGGACAAGACCGCGGCGTTCCGGCGCATGGAGCAGAACCATGGGAAGCCGTGGAAGCCACAAGCTGGCAAGACCGAGCAGAACCAGCCCGTAGTGGCGTCGTCGATCCGCACGAATGGCGAGCTGATGGAGCAGTTCGGCATCGCCGGTACTCCTGGCGTGGTCTGGCGCGACACCCAGGGCAAGGTCCAGGTGAAAAGCGGCATGCCGCGTCTGTCGGAACTGCCGGCCATGACTGGCCTGCCTGAGCAACGGATCACTGATCCGGCGCTGGCCAAATTCAAGTGATGAGATTGATGGCGCCGAGTGACACGTGTCGCGAACGAGAGCAGGGGCGTTACATGAGCTAAGCCATCCCCATGCAGTAGCCGATGCCTCATCGGTCGGTTCAGCCTGTTTCTTCTGATGAAGACACGGGCTGAATGCGTTCGCCAGTGCATGTGAAGGAGCGTTGCGCAGCAGCGACACACCTTAGGCCATCAGCCCGGGATTTAGCAAAATTTCCGCTTGGAATCATTTATTTCTTTAGATAATCTCTGCTTCGATCCCTGCGATTTTTGAAAGAAACAAATGAAATTACGAAACAAGATGGCCTGGTGCATGGCCATTGTCTTTGTGTTGTTCACGGTAGCATTGGCTGTCGCCCTGTCGGGCATGCGCGATGCAAGCGCGCGCTTCGGCAGCTTCGTGGACCACGACCAGGCCTTCCTGGGTGATGCGAACACCATGTATTCGCAGGGCCTGCAGATGGGGCAGGCCCTGCGCAACATCATCCTCGCGCCGGACAACGGGATCGGCTACAAGAACCTGGCGGCGGCCCGCAAGGATTTCGACGAGGCCCTCAAGTCCGCCCGTACACTTGCGGCCGCCGATCCCGCAACGCAGGCGGCACTGGGGAGGCTGGAAACCCTGCAGCGGCGCCGCGCCGCGGTACAGGACCGGATCCTTGAGCTGGTGAAGTCCGGTACCGATACCGCATCCAGCGGGACCGTCCTGAACGCCGAGGAAACCCCGGTATGGCGCGACATGCGCGCTGAGTTGCTGAAGATACTGAAGGAGAAGAAGGCGCTGGCTGAGCAGGACAAGACGGAGCTGATCGCCCGTACCCAGACCATGCTGGCGCTGAGCCTGACTGTCGGCGCCTTCGCCATCGTCGCCGGCGGCGCCGTCGCGTTCTGGCTCACCCGCAGCATCACCCGCCAGCTTGGCGGCGAGCCTGCCTATGCGGCGAGCATCGCCGGTGCGATCGCGGCAGGGGACCTCACCGTGCAGATCGACCTCGACGACGAGCGCAACCAGGCCAGCCTGATGTTTGCCATGCGCCAGATGCAGCGCAGCCTGGCAACGCTGGTGCACAAGGTACGTGTCGGCACCGATACGATCACGACCGCGTCAAGCGAGATCGCAGCGGGCAATCTCGACTTGTCTGCGCGTACCGAGGAGCAGGCGAGCTCGCTCGAGGAGACCGCTGCGTCAATGGAAGAGCTGACCAGCACGGTGCAGCAGAATTCGGAAAGCGTCCGTCATGCCAACATGCTGGCTGGAAGCGCATCGGAAGTTGCGCTGAAGGGCGGCCAGGTGGTCGAGGAGGTCGTCGGGACCATGGGCGCGATCAGCGAGGCTGCAAGGCGTATCGCCGACATCATCGGCGTCATCGACGGTATCGCGTTCCAGACCAATATCCTGGCCCTGAATGCGGCGGTTGAAGCGGCACGCGCGGGGGAGCAGGGGCGTGGCTTCGCTGTCGTGGCGTCCGAAGTCCGCAACCTTGCGCAGCGCAGCGCCGCCGCGGCCAAGGAAATCAAGACCTTGATTGGCGACTCCGTAGGCAAGGTCGAGGCAGGCAGCAAGCTTGTCAACGTGGCCGGAGAAACGATGACCGAGGTCGTCGCCAGCGTGAAGCGCGTCACCGACATCATGGCCGGAATCGCACTTGCCGGGCAGGAGCAGAGCGCCGGGATCGCCCAGGTGAACCAGGCCATCGCACAGATGGACCAGGTTACGCAGCAGAATGCGGCGCTCGTCGAAGAGGCCGCTGCTGCGGCCGATTCCATGCAGGCGCAAGCTCAGGAGCTATTGGCAGTGGTCAGCACTTTCAAGCTCGCGTCGGCGCAGGTCGCGCATCGGCCGCGTATACAGGATGCCCAGGCGCTTCGTCGCGCGCTGCCAGCGGCCGTCAGTTAAGCCGATTCGGCGAGGTCCTTTTGGATGTTCAGCGCTTGAATCCGGTTGCCGGCGCCGCCAGCATCTCGAGGCGCCTGTCGAGGCCATCACGGTCGAGCTCCCCCATGTGACGCAGGAAGAGGCGTCCATCCCTGCCGTAGAACAAGGTTGTCGGCATGGCAAACGATCCGGTCCGGCGTCCCACTTCCCGGGCACGGTCGGTAAATACATTGTCGAGTTTGAGTTTTTGCTGCGCCATGAAGGCATGAATTGTCGCCGCGTCCTCACCCTGGTTGACGAAGACAAAGGTGATGCCGGGGTGGCGCCGCTGGGCTTCCTCAAGCGCTGGCATCTCGCGTCGGCATGGTGGACACCACGTCGCCCACAGGTTGACCACCATCGGCTTGTTCGTCAGGGTCCGCAACTGGACCGGCGTGCCATCAAGACGCCGTAGTTCGACCAGAGGTACTGGCGTACTGGGCGGCCCGAAATTGAGCGTGGCGATCGCGCCACTTATCCAGACGACGGCACCGGCTAGGATCGCGGCAAGGACCGGACGGCGCGGCGTGCCGGTCCGGGCCGTGAGGTGTGCGCCCAAAGCGAATGCCGTCAGGATGCCAGCGGTATCGGAGAAGCCGCCGTCGCTGAAGTTGACCATCAAGAGCGGGTCGGACGCATATTCCGGGGCATTCTGCAATACGAAGACGATGCGTGCCATCGCCAGGCTGCCGAGAATCGTTTTCCAAATCACTGGCCAGCTATGCCAGCCGCGCCTGTGCCGGTACCACCAGCTCACGGCAGCACTGGCGGAGATCGCCAGCGCCGGTATTGCCCATCTACCCACGTCAAATTCGTCCACTACGCGCTCCTAACGGACAGCCGACATGGCTGTCATCCACGGCAAGTCCGTTCTGCGGAGCCGCTTAGGAAAGAATGCTAAGGGACAGGGGTTAACGGAGTATTAGTACTGCGATAAGTTGGCCCGATGGACGGGTGTCAGCATAACCGAAGCTGACAAGGTACGCGCGGGCGCAGTCCTGCGCATGCGCCATTACTGCGTGAAGCCTTTGCAGCATCGCCTGGAATGGGTAGCTAGCTTGATCGGACATTATAGAAGGGCAGCCTCTAAAACCAAGTGCAACACCCTTTGCTGTAAGGTGCTGCCATGCCGAAAAACTACACCCATCTGACGACACAGGAGCGGGCCGTCTTGATGACCATGCTGGACGACCAGTGCAGTATCCGAGCCATTGCTAAACGCCTTGGCCGTGCCCCTAGTTCGATCAGCCGCGAACTTCGCCGTGCGCCCGGTGTGGGTGCTTACGACGCCAACCTTGCCCATTTGCAGAGCGGCGCCCGTCGCATTGCACCGCGCCGCGTACCGAAGCTGCACACCGATGGCGCGTTGNGATCCGAACTGCCCTTATTGCCACTTCATGTGGCGTGCAGTCCAGCCGTACGAGGCGGCTGGACTGCAGGTGCGCTGGATCCCCGTCGCAACGCTCGGCCCGACGAGCATGCCGAAAGCGATCGAGGTGCTGGCATCGCCGGACAAGACCGCGGCCTTCCGGCACATGGAACAGAACCATGGGAAGCCGTGGAAGCCACAGGCCGGCAAGACCGAGCAGAACCAGCCCGCGGTGGCGGCGTCGATCCGCAGGAATGGCGAGCTGATGGAGCAGTTCGGCATCGCCGGTACCCCTGGCGTGGTCTGGCGCGACAGCCAAGGCAAGGTCCAGGTGAAGAGCGGCATGCCGCGCCTGTCGGAACTGCCCGCCATGACTGGCCTGCCTGAACAACGGATAAGCGATCCGGCGCTGGCCAAGTTCAAATGATGTGATTTACGGCGCGGAGTGACACGCGTCGCCAACGCGAGCAGGGCAGGGCGCTACATGAGCTAAGCCATCCGCGTACCCCAAACTGTGGATGCCTCATCGGGCGACTCAGCCTGATTCTTCCAACGAAGACGCGGGCTAAGTGCGTGCGTGAAGCGTGTCACCGACATCATGCCCGCAGTCGCCCTTGCCGGGCAGGAGCAGAGCGCCGCGATCGCCCGCGTTAACCACGCCAACGCGCAGATGGACCTGGTTACGCAGCAGGATGCGGCACACGTGGAAGAGGCCGCTGCTGCTGCGGTTCAATGCAGGCGCAGGCCGAGAAGCTTCTGGCAATGGTCAGCACTTTCAAGCTCGCCGCGGGTAGGTCGCGCATCGGCCGCATATGGAAGGCGTGGCTACCCACGCGCGTCGTCACTCGTTGCCGGCGACGGTAAGCTAAGGCGCTTCGGCAGGGCGCTATTGGATGTTCAGCGCTTGAATCCATTCACCGGCGCCGCCAGCATCTCGAGGCGCGTGTCGAGGCCATCACGGTCTAGCTCCCCCATGTGACGCAGGAAGAGGCGCCCATCCTTGCCATAGAACAGGGTTGTCGGCATGGCAAATGAGCCGGTGCGCCGTCCCACTTCCCGGGCACGGTCGGTGAATACGTTGTCGAGCTTGAGTTTTTGCTGCGCCATGAAGGCCTGTATTGTCGCCGCGTCCTCACCCTGGTTGACGAAGACAAAGGTGATGCCGGGGTGACGCCGCTGGGCTTCCTCAAGCGCTGGCATCTCGCGTCGGCATGGTGGACACCACGTCGCCCACAGGTTGACCACCATCGGCTTGTCTGTCAGGGTCCGCAACTGGACCGGAGTGCCATCGAGACGCCGTAGTTCGACCAGGGGTACTGGAGTACTGGGCGGCCCGAAATTGAGCGTGGCGATCGCGCCACCTATCCAGACGACGGCACCGGTGAGGATCGCCGCAAGGACCGGACGGCGCGGCGTGCCAGTCCGGGCCGTAAAGTGTGCGCCCAGCACGAATGCCGCAAGGATGCCGCCAGCGTCAGAGAAGCCGCCGTCACTCAAATCGGCTATCGAGAGCGGTTCGCCCGCATATTCCGGTGCGTTCTGCAGCACGAAGATGACACGCGCCACAACCAGGCTGCCGAGAATCGTTTTCCATATCGCTGGCCAGCTGTGCCAGCCGCGCCTGTGCCGGTACCACCAGCTCACGGCAGCGCTGGCGGAGATTGCCAGCGCCGGTATTGCCCATCTACCCACGTCAAATTCGTCCACTACGGCGCTCCTAACGGACAGCCGACATGGCTGCCATCCACGGCCATTCCGTGCTGGCGGACCGCTTAGGAAAGAAGCCTAAGGGTTGAGGGTTAACGGAGCATTAGCATTTCAATAAGGCTGTGTGGTGGGCTGCCGCCAGCATTCCGACGCTGACGATGGGCACGTACGCCGTCCCAGGCGCGTGCCTCGATTGTGCGGGAAGCGTTTGCGGCGCAGCCGCGGCATAAGAGGAAGGAACCTTGGCTGGATCTGACATTATAGGAGTAATGTCATATTTTCCGGGCTTTTGATTGGATTTTATACGTATTACGTAATAAGATTCACATTCACGATGCCCGGAGCCTTACTAATGAAGACTGAAGAGCTTTCCACCGAGAGCGCCATCGCTGTCAGTGTTGCGGAGCTGCGTGAGCGGTTTCCGCGCACCCAGGATCTTTACCGCGAGGTCTGCGTCTTATTATTTTTTCGGCACGGCATCACGCCAACAGCGAACAAGCTGTATCAGCTCGTGCGCAAGGGCAGTATGTCGGCGCCGACTGAAGCACTGAACAACTTCTGGAAGACGCTACGCGAACGCTCCCGTGTCACGGTCGAGCATCCCGACCTCCCGGACGAGTTGCGAACGGCAGCCGGCGACCTCGTGGCTACCTTATGGAAGTCAGCTCAGTTGAAATCGCTTGAGTCCTTGACCACAATGCAGGCAGAGGCCGCTGCCGTAGTCGACAGCGCAAGAGCCGGCCTAGCAAATGCCCAGGCCGAACGCGCTGATGCCTTGCAAGCCCTCGAGCACGTCCACACACAACTGCGAACGAGCGACGACGCCGCTGCTCTGCTTCGGCAAGAGCTCGCGGCCGCTGCCGCCACCAGAAAAGCACTGGAGCAGCGGCTGGAAGATGCTCGTCGCGAGCTTGACGTCATGCAGGCGCGTATGGAGCAATCGAGCGCCGAACACGCCGCGGAGCGGGAGAGGCTAGCGGATCGTACTCGTTTGGCTGAGGATCGGTTCGCCGACATGGAAAGACGCGGGCTCCTCGAAATCGACAGGGAACGCACAGCCGCGACGAAGCTTCAGAAGAAGGCCGAAACGGAACGGGCAGAGCATGCCGCTGCCATTGAGCGGGCACGCATCGAGCAAAACGTGACGCAGGCGACAATCGGGCAGCTCAGGGAACAGATCGGCGCGCTGCAGAACTCCGTTAAGACGCTGACTAAGGAGCGTGACCGTGAGAGGGCAGAGCTACAGTCAGTGCGGGAGCAGCTAGAAGCAGCTATACGTCAAGCAGCCACTGACAGTGCACGAGCAAACCTCCTGGGGGACGAGTTGGAGAGGAGCCGAGCCAAAACTAGTACTCGTCGAGAGCCATCCACTCAGCGCAGCGTAAGCAAACGGCGCGCCAAAGGAGTCAGCGGAAGCGACGGATAAACAGGTCAACTTTTCCGCCTCCTTTCGACTTTGGATAGACTGGTCGATGCCTCAACGCCTGTGATGGAACAGAGGATCCGCTTAATTTGGAGCTGATGACGCAGGCCGTGAAAGGCGATAAGTCAGCGATTCATCGCGTTACTTCGCGATTCTTTCCTTAACTCGACAATATATTTGCTAATGTCGAGTTCGTTTTATCTGAGATTGGTATCACTCCTTGCATCTCCCTGTACACAGCAATCGCGTCACTAGCCGCCCAACGGCCATTGAGTGCACACGCAATTTCACTGGCTAATCCGACAACACAAAGGTCAGCTGCGCATTTAGACTGGCATCGGCGCCAGACTTTCGTGATTCAAATTCATTGAGCCCTCCGTACGATCCTTACGTGGGTAACAACACTAAGCTCGACCTCTAAGGCCATCAAATTACCGCTGGGCTCTCGTGCATCATTCGTCCGAAAGACTGAAAGCATGGCGGTTCATGCCTCCATTTTGCGATCGAAAGCTCGCCGTAGCACCTATTGCCGTTTCCTGTAGCGGATGGAATAAGCTGCCGTGGCGCCGAGAGGGTTTTGTTCCGTTTAAGACCTACATGTAAGCAGGCCTGGCGGGCACCGTCCACGCCTCGGAATCCTGTTGTTGCCGGCGACGATGGGCCGCCCATACCGACAGGATAGTGTGAGTGCTCTGTCGGCGACAAAAAGATGTGAGCATGTTGTCCGTCTACAGTCTCGGGTGCATAGAGCGGCGCGACAGAATCTTGTGGATATGTCGGAAAGCGGATCACTGGAAGCCAAAACGAGTGCTCGGGGAGCGACAGAATGGTGTGAACATTCTGAAGGCACCCTTAGGACCCTGACAGAATAGTGTGAGTAAGTCGCGTTCGTTTCCAGATGTGCAAGAACTCACATCATTCTGTCGCTACGGAGGGGTATATTCTGTCGGTCGACTTTTAGGTACAAGAATATGAAAACGATCATTTCAGCCGGGGAACGGGCGTCTATGTTTGATAATGTATCTTATCACACAGAAAGCGTATGTTATCATTCGAAATCGAATGATTTATGTTCGTAATCGACCTGCGCGGGTCGAGGCGGCCGGATTCTCGACCTTTTCAGGGTCCGCGAGGAAAATGACAGCCCGTCATATTTCTTCGCTGCCCGAGCTGAACCGCTGCTCGAGGCTATCCGGTGCGTCAAACGTTACATTGCCCGCGAAGTCTTCTACATCATCCAACGACGACAACAGGAGGTCAATTCGACCAAAATCGCCACTTGACACTTAGAAGGGCGTCCGCGGGGCGCAATACGTGTCGATAAAGTACAGCGAACGCCTGGCAGAAGCCGGACCAGGACGGTTCCGTCACGCTGACGCACGTGTACTGGACCCTCGAGGCGGCCGCAAGCTGCGCGAGCTGCGATCACCGCCGGCAGTATCGCGATCACGAATGATCGAGCATCATCTCCGTCACTGAAAGCTTGGGCGAGGCGAAGCTGCCTCGCCCTTTTTGTATCCACGAGCGACCACGAATCGAATGGGCGGTGCGCGAAGCGCAGGCTAGCCCGTTCGTCAATCCTTCATAGAGTCAACGATGATAACGAGACATTTGAAGCACTTGGGCCTGGCAGGCTTGCTGTTCGCATCGGCCAGCTGCCTGGCCGCGTCACCCAAAGAGACCGTCGCCGCATTCCACGCCGCGCTGGCCGCCGGCGACAAGGCAAAGGCCCTCAGCCTGCTGGCCCGCGAGGTGGCGATCTACGAGTCCGGTCATATTGAACGCTCACGCGACGAATATGCGAGCCTCCACCTCCCGGGCGACATCGATTTCGCCAGGTCGGCCACGCGCAAGGTGCTCAAGGAGAGCGAGCGCATCGACGGTAATATCGCTGTGGTCTGGGAGGAGTCGGAAACCACGGGCACGTCGATGGGCATGCCGCTACAACTGGTCGGGACCGGGACGATGGTCCTGGAAAAGCGTGGGGATGCATGGACCATCGTCCATGTGCACTGGTCTTCGCGCAAAGTGAAGTAAGGGGGAAATTGGAGCGGCAGCTTGCCGCTCGTCCGCCGACGATGCACCATGAAGTCGGCGACAGCGAACCTGCCTCCATCCACCCCAGCGCGCGCACCATCCCAGGCGACGGCACCAGTATTGCCGACTACCTGCTTACGTAGAACTCGGACGACGCAAGATACGGATGATCTCTCAGCGAGCCGTCACGCACTGCTTCGCGTTCGAAGCCGACTGGCGTGGTACCGCCCTCCTTCGACAGCAAGATGGGGTGATCAGGGAAAACGGAAAAAATCGGGCGCTAAGCACGGAATCTTGCATTTGCGAGTAGTTGCAACTTCAACTATGACTCAGCGATTCAATGATGGGACAGCATACGCTGCTGGGACCAGCTTCGCACTGCTTCACTAACTCTTTAAGTGTTGTGCGGATGCGAACTAAGTCTTCGATCCTCTCTTCAACGAGCTTGAGCTTTAGCACTGCAGCATCGTGTGTTTCCTTACATGCATCTTTTCGTTGCAGTTCAAGGAGACCCATAACCTCATCGAGTGAAAAACCTAAGGTCTGGGCGCGTTTAATAAAACGTACGTGTTCAACGGCTTGCCAGTCATAGTACCGAAATCCTCCTAGTGCTTTCGGTGGTTCAGCCATCAACCCGCGCCTTTGATAGAACCGAATAGTTTCCACATTGACACCAGCTGCGGAGGCCACTTTACCGATTGTAAGTTTCTCGTCCATTCATTACTCCAAATTCCTAAAACACGTTTGACACCGTACCACAGTACGGTGCCTATAGTGCACCTACGGCCATTGCAATTTATTGCTGGCTAAAAGGCAATTGGCCGGAGCCTGGCACGTTACTGACTGCATTTCTTTACCTCGTCGAAAGGATCATTCATGGACCAGCAACGAAAAAAGCATGACGCTTGGCTTTGTTGCCTTCGCAGGCCTTCATTTGCTGTGTTGCGGAATTCCCCTGTTACTGTTGGCAGGCGTGTCATTTAGTTTCGTGTCTCCGGTATGGCCCGTAGCCGGAGCCGTGCTCATTGTCCTGGGCGTCTGGTACCTCAAGCGAGGCTGCGCCACTTGCCCGCGCAATGAAGGAAACGCGTGCAACTTGAAAGAGTGATCGAGAGCCGAAGACTTCGACGCTGGCAGGTAGCTGGAAACGACGAAGTTCCCTGGACCTAGTAGTGGCCCCTTATCATGCGGGCTTCGGTATCGCTGATCACCTTCGCTCGCCCTATTACAGTACAGGAGGTATGTGATGGCTAAACAGTACGACCTGGTAGTGATCGGTGCCGGCACGGCTGCCATGACCGCAGCCATGCGCGTTCGCGCAGCCGGAAAGCAGGTCGCAGTCGTGGATTTTCGTCCTTTTGGTGGAACCTGCGCCCTGCGTGGGTGTGACCCCAAAAAAATGCTGATCGGCGGAGCCGAGGCCCTCGACCACGTACGACGGATGCATGACAAAGGAATTGCCGGCGACGTCAATATCGTATGGCCGGCTTTGATGGCATTCAAACGCACCTTTACAGACCCTGTGCCTGACAAGATGCAGCAGCGGTATCAGGACAAGAACATCGATACCTTTCATGGCAAGGCCCGCTTCACCGGGACAAATACCTTGGTCGTCGGCGACACGATACTCGAGGCGAAGCACATCCTGCTAGCCTCTGGAGCAGAGCCTGCCAAATTGAAGATTCCTGGAGAAGAATATCTGATCGACAACGAAGATTTCCTCGCACTGGAAACTTTGCCTGGCCGGATTGTATGCGTCGGCGGCGGCTACATCGCCGCAGAATTCTCCCATCTTGCCGCTTGCGCCCGAGCCAAGGTAACTGTGTTGCAGCATGGCGAACGCATGCTCAAGGAGTTCGATGCCGATTTAGTTGGATGGTTGATGGCGTCCTTTAGCGTCCTCGGTATCGATGTGCACACCAAAACATCGGTCGAGAGGATCGAGAAAGTGGGTGATGGATACCGTGTGTTCTCGTCGAGCGAGGGGAAAGAGTTCATGGTAGAGGCTGACCTGGTAGTGCATGCCGCCGGGCGGGCGCCGGACTATGCTGCCTTGGACCTCGATGCTGCTGGCGTAGATGTTCAAAAGGGAAAAATCCAGCTCAACGAATACCTGCAGAGTGTCTCGAACCCTGCCGTTTATGCGGCCGGCGACGCTGCACGCATGGGGCCGCCACTTACGCCAGTCTCCAGTCACGACGCAAAAGTCGTGGCCGGGAATATTCTCAACGGGAACCAGCTCAAACCGAACTATACGGGTGTGCCCAGTGTCGCCTTCACAATTCCGCCAATCGCATCAGTCGGCCTGAATGAAGAGCAAGCCCACAAACGAGGCATTAAATTCAAGGTGAAGAGTCAAAAAGCGTCCGATTGGTTCACGGCCCGACAAGCTGCAGAGCCTGTGTACGGCTTCAAAGTGCTCGTGGAAGAAACCAGCGACCGTCTTTTAGGAGCGCATCTGGTCGGGCCCCATGCCGACGAGCTGATCAATGTATTTGCGTTTGCGATCCGCTACGGGCATACCGCACAAGACCTGAAAGACACCATGTTTGCGTATCCTACCGGTGCTTCGGATATCGGCTATATGGTGTGACAAGCGGCAGGTCGCCGCTGCCAGACGAGCCGCCGCTCACTGGGCACGTGTTGCCTTATCGCGCAGGCTCGATTGGGCGGCACCTGTGTGTATTATAGTGGACCCCGAATTTGAGACGGTGGTTTAAGCTGTCGTCCGCGAAAGGATTACAGCGAATGAGTGAAGGTAAAAAGCGCAGGGTGCACAGCGCCGAGTTCAAGGCCAAGGTGGGGTTGGAAGCGGTGCGCGGGGTGAAGACGGTGACGGAGATCGCGCAGGAATACGGTGTGCATCCGGTGCTGGTGGGCCAGTGGAAGAAGGAGATTCTGGAGAACGCCGGCGCCCTGTTCGACGTCAAGCGTGGGCCGAAGCCGGTGGACGAGAGCAGCCCCGAGGACAAGCT
>NZ_ATYR01000047.1 GCF_000427785.1 Massilia alkalitolerans DSM 17462 | reverse complement strand
AGTATGACAATGAGGACGACGTCAGGAAGGTCAAACAAAGCGGCTGCATCAGTTTCTCAGGTTTGCAACCGTATATCGGAGAGGGCCTGGCTGGAGAGCCTGTTGCGGTCAAGCCCACTGACACCGATGGACTCTTCGACGTCATGTTCTGTACGCGAAAAGTCGCAGAAATCGACCTCAGGATTAAGGCGTAGAATGGTTCGACATGTGTCACCTATGTCTCTAGACATGTGTAACCCATGTCCCTGTGCCATACAGACCCGCCCACCCTACCGGCGCCGCTTTTTCCAGTTGTAGTCCGGCCCCGTCACGTCCACGCCCGGATGGCCGACCAGGTCCGGATGCTCGGACGACATCGTGATGAAGCGCACGCCCTCCCCTTCGCGCTGGCGCGTGCGCAGTGCTTCCATGTGCTGCATCGCCTGCACCATGTCCGTGGTCTCGAACAGCTCCTGGTGGGGCGTGCACTTGTCGCCTTCAACGATTGTCCAGTACACCATGTACATCATGACCTCCTTATATGGACATATTGTCGCCGCTCGCGGCAGCGCGCGGCGCACTGGTCGGCATATTTTGATGCCTTCAGAAATTTCCAGTTAGCAGAAGTTAGCCTCATTAACTAGGAATATGCGTGCAAATGTAGGACTGGTCCGAAATGTCCTTTTTATGTGGGCTACTTCACACAACTCGTCGCATGCGGCCATTAGGCTCTAGTCTGTCTTCACAAAATAGCGGGTCAGAACATGAACATACCCATGAAGCACCAGCCAGACCACACTTCGGAACTAGAGCTCTGGGGAGGGCTCGAATGCACGGTCAACCGTGTACGCGACAACTACTTCAGCCAGATGGAGCGCAACGGCCACGCAGAACGCCTGCAGGACATCGACCGCTTCGCCTCCCTCGGCATCAAGGCCATCCGCTACCCGGTACTGTGGGAGCGCACCGCGCCCGATGGCATCGAGTCCGCCGACTGGTCATGGTCCGACGAACGCCTGCCGGCCCTGCAGCAGCTGGGCGTCACGCCCATCGTCGGCCTCCTTCACCATGGCAGCGGACCACGCGACACCAGCCTGGTCGATCCCGCCTTCCCCGAAAAGCTCGCCGAGTACGCCGGCGCGGTAGCCCGTCGCTACCCCTGGGCCGAGTACTACACCCCGGTCAACGAACCCTTGACCACGGCGCGCTTTTCCGGTCTGGCAGGCGTCTGGTACCCGCACGGCAGCGATGAATCCACCTTCATCCGCGCCCTGATCAACGAGTGCCGCGCCACCGTGCTGGCGATGCGCGCGATCCGCGAAGTCAACCCGAGCGCCAAGCTGGTGGCGACCGACGACCTGTCCAAGACCTACGGCACGCCCGAGATGCAGGAAGTGGTCAGCTTCTTCAACGACCGCCGCTGGCTGGGCTGGGACCTGCTGTGCGGTAAGGTCGACCAACACCACGCGCTGTGGAACTACCTGCTGGAGTCGAACGCCACCGCGGAAGAGCTGCTCTGGTTCCGCGACAACCCCTGCCCGCCCGACATCATCGGCGTCAACTACTACGCCACCAGCGAACGCTGGCTCGACCACCGTCCGGAGCGCTATCCGGAAAACCGGCGCCACGTCTACCGCGGCATCCCGCACGCCGACATCGAGACGCCGCGTGCGCTGGCCACGCCGACGCCGGGCATCGGGCCGCTGTTGATGGAAACCTGGGAACGCTACGGCCTGCCGATCGCCATCACCGAAGCGCACATCGACGCCAACCGCGAAGACCAGATGCGCTGGCTGCTCGAGATCTGGAACGCGGCGCGCAGCGCCCGCCAGCAGGGCGCCGACGTGCGTGCGGTGACGGTCTGGGCCCTCCTCGGCTCTTACGACTGGAACTGCCTGGTCACCGAGTGCCGCGGCTACTACGAGCCGGGCCCGTTCGACGTGCGTGGCGGCGAACCGCGCCCGACCGCCGTCGCCACCCTGATGCGCGAACTGTCCAGCGGACGTCCGCTGACCAACCCGGTGCTGCAGGGCGAAGGCTGGTGGCGCCGCCCGGGCCGCTTCTTCTGCAAGCCGGTGGCGACCCGCACCGCCATAGCCGACATCGCGATCCGCAGCCAGTTCAAGTCGAGCGTGGTGCAGCCGATCCTGATCACCGGCGCCACCGGCACGCTGGGCTCGGCCTACGCGCGCATCTGCGAGAACCGCAACCTGGCCTACCGCGTGCTGACGCGCCAGGAGATGGACATCACCGATCCGGCCTCGGTGGAGGCGGCTATCCAGCGCTACAAGCCTTGGGCGATCATCAATGCGGGCGGCTACGTGCGCGTGGACGAGGCCGAGGGCGAGCTCGAGCGTTGCATGCGCGAGAACACGCTGGGCGCGACGATCCTGGCGCTGGCCTGCATCCGCCACCAGCTGCGCTTCATGACCTTCTCCACCGACCTGGTCTTCGACGGCACCAAGGGCGCGCCCTATGTCGAGTCGGACGCCCTCAATCCGCTCGGCGTGTACGGCCGCAGCAAGATGGAGGCCGAGCAGCGCGTGCTGGACGCCGACCCGCAGGCCCTGGTGATCCGCACCAGCGCCTTCTTCGGGCCCTGGGACCGGCACAACTTCGTCACCCAGGCGCTCAATGCGCTCGAGGCCGGCCAGCCCTTCCAGGCCGCGGGCGACATGGTGGTCTCGCCGACCTACGTGCCGGACCTGGTCAACGTGTCGCTCGACCTCCTGATCGACCGCGAACGCGGCGTCTGGCACCTGACCAATGCCGAGGCGCTCACCTGGGCCGAGCTGGCCAAGCGTGCCTGCGACGCGGCAGGCGTGGATCACTCCAGGCTGGAAGTGGTATCGAGCGAGGCCTGCGGCCACCTGGCGCGCCGGCCGGAATACAGCGCCCTGTCGAGCGAGCGGGCACTCATGCTGCCCTCGCTGGACGATGCGCTGCGCCGGTATGTGGAAGCGGTGCAGGACCGGGCGCATGGGCGCGATGCGGAACTGCCCGGGGAAGCGGCGCATTACGCCAGCTGAGGTTTTAAGAGCTGAAAAGCAGATTGGGTTCCCGCCTTCGCGGGAACGACGTTCATAAGTAGCAGGCCACAATATCTGTCGTGACTGCAAACCTGAGGACCGTCGTTCCCGCGTAGGCGGGAACCCAATTTCATCTGCGCAGCCGGTAACTTACGAACTCGCCTCATCCGCCGCCACGAACTGCAGCCGGTACAGATTCGCATACATCCCGTTCGCATCGAGCAGCTCCGCATGCGTCCCCTGCTCGACGATGCGGCCGTGCTCCATCACCACGATCCGGTCGGCGCGCTCGATGGTCGACAGCCGGTGCGCGATCACGATGGTGGTGCGTCCCGACATCAAGGTCTCCAGCGCCGCCTGCACCGCACGCTCGGACTCGTTGTCGAGCGCCGAGGTGGCTTCATCCAGGATCAGGATCGGCGCGTCCTTGTAGATCGCGCGCGCGATCGCCACGCGCTGGCGCTGGCCGCCCGACAGGCGCATGCCGTTCTCGCCGATGCGCGTCTCCACGCCGTCTTCCAGCTTGGCCACCACGTCCGTCAGGTGCGCGGCCTTGACCGCCGCCGCCAGGCGTTCGTAGTCGATCTTCTCCGCGCCGTAGGCGATGTTGGCCGCCAGCGTGTCGTCGAACAGCACCACGTTCTGGCTCACCATCGCCAGCTGCGCGCGCAGGCTGGCCAGCTTGACGTCCGGGTAAGGCACGCCGTCGAGCAGCAGGCGTCCGCCTTCCGGATCGTAGAAGCGCGTTACCAGGTTGACGAAAGTGGACTTGCCGCCGCCCGACACGCCGACCAGCGCCACCGTCTGGCCCGGCTGCACGTCCAGCGTGACCTCGCTCAGGGCCTGGCTGGCCGCGTTCGGATAGCGGAAGGAGACGTTCTCGAAACGCAGGTGGCCTCTAGCCCGGCCCAGTTCCCGCGTGCCGGTATCGAGCTCGGCCGGGGAGTCGATCAGGCCGAACACCGTCTCGGCCGCCGCGATCCCGCGCTGCATCGGGCCGTTGACCTCGGCCAGCGACTTCATGGGCGTCAGCAGCATCAGCATCATGGTCACGAACTGGACGAACTCGCCCTGGGTCATGTTGGCCTGGATTGCCAGCACCACCACCAGCGACAGCGCCATCGAGGTGGCGATCTGGGTGACCGGCGTGGTGGCCGCGAACGCGACCGTCATGCGCTGCGAGAAGCCGCGCAGCGCTTCGCTGCGCGCATGGAAGCGCGTGCGCTCGTAGCGTTCGCCCGAGAACACGCGGATCACCTGGTGGCCGCGCGTGGCTTCTTCCACCACCTGGGTCAGCTCGGCCGTCACGCGCAGGTTCTCGCGGTTCAGGCGGCGCAGCCGGCCGGTGGTGGTGCGCACGATCACGGCGGTGAGCGGAATCACGATGATCGCCACCAGGGTCAGCTTCCAGTTCAGGTAGAGCAGCGTGCCGAGCAGGCCGATCACGACCAGGGTATCGCGCACGCAGGCCACGAACACCGACTGCAGCATGTCCACCACCTGGCGCACCTCGTTCACCACGACATTGATGATCTTGCCGGTCGACTCTTCATGGAAGCGCCCCACCGGCAGCCTGAGCACGCGGTCGAACACCATCGCGCGCAGGTCGTTCAGCACGCGGCTGGTGACCCAGTTGTTCAGGTAGGCGGTCGAGAAGGTGCCGATGCCGCGCAGGATGAAGATCGACACCAGCACGCCGGGAATCCACCACAGGCTGAACGGCACCTTGTCCTCGAAGCCGAGGTCGATCAGGAGCTGCAGGGCCTTGCCGAGCAGCGGCTGGGTGGCGGCGGTGAGCGCCATCGACAGCAGCGCCAGCCAGGCCCGCGTCTGGTAGGGCTTGACCACCGCCAGCAGGCGTTTGATGATGACCTTGTTTTCCAATTTATTGTCCACGTTGTGTTTCCATACCGGCCTGCGCGTCGGCTTTCGCGCTCAGGCAGAAGCCCATCAGGAGGGCCACCATGAGCACGTAGAACATGCTGCCCTTCAAGGACCAGAAGATGACTTCGGTGAGGCCGAAGCCGAAATAAGCAAGCACCACCAGCATGCCGGCCAGGGCCGGGGCGAACTGGGGCATCCCGCGGCGCGAGCCGCGTCCGATGGCGCGCGCGAAGAACGCGAAAGGCGCGGCCAGGATGCCGGCATACGCGAGCAGCCCGATCACGCCGCCGGTCGCCTGCGCCTGCAGGATATCGTTGTGCAGGTGGTGGCCGAATTCGAGGATCACGTCCTGGACCTTGCCCTGCTGCGCCAGCTCGCGCAGTCCGGCGCGCACGTCCTCGGGGCTGCGCCCGAACCAGGGTTCTTCCGCGATCAGGTAGCGGGCGCCCTTCCACAGCTCGAGGCGGATGCCGACGTTCGAGAAAGCGCTGCCGCCGTCGAGCCATACCTGGACGTCGTGCATGCCCTGGTCCATCCGTTCCTGCACGCCGAAGGCGGGAATGAAGAAGGTCGAGGCGAACAGCGCGAAGCTGCCGACCAGCAGCAGGCGCACGCGCCGGCTCTGCAGCAGGCGCGCGTAGGTCAGGAACAGGATGGCCGCCAGCACCAGCGCGATCCAGCCGCCGCGGGTGCCGCTGATGACCGTCGCGCCCAGGCCCGCCAGCGCGCCGAGCGCCGGAAAGATCGCCTTGCGGGTGCTGTGGCGGTAGTCGATGGCGGCCGCCAGCGCCACCAGCGCCAGGCACAATGCGATGTCGCCGAAGGTGATCGAATTGAGCCAGCCGCCCGGGCGGTAGATATCGAGCACGAAGCGTTGCCAGGCGATGAAAGGCAGCGCCCCCAGGGCGCCTCCGATCACGCCCCACCACAGCCAGGCGCGCGCGGGACGGGCCAGCACCACCAGCATGAGGGCGCTGAATCCCAGCAGCATGCGCGAGGGCTTGTCGAGGTAGCTCCAGTCGGCCTCGGGACGCGCCAGCACGAAGGCCAGCGCCAGCAGGAAGTAATAGCCGAAGGCCGCCAGCACCCAGCGGATCTCGCGCCAATGCGGCGCCATCGCCGCCCAGGCCTTGCGCGGCACGCACAGCAGCGCGAGCACGAAGACGAGACTGGAAAAGCCGATGCCGGACGGGGTGATGAGGCTGAGGAAAGGGAACAGGAAAACCAGGAAGCCGATCCAACGCTGCATCGGCACCCCGATTTTCGTCTGATTATTGTTCATTCATGTTCTTGTGGGATACTCTTGCCAAGCTTGAGCACGTGTTAATTGGACTTCCATGCAGCAAACCCCGACCATCTCTGTCGTGATCACTACATACAACCGCCCGGACGCACTCGCAGCGGTCGTGGAGGCCTGTTTCATGCAGGATGACAAGAATTTTGAAATCATTATCGCTGATGACGGCTCGACTGCCAACACGCGGGACACCGTCGCCGCCCTGGCAGCGCGCTCGCCCGTGCCGCTCAAGCACGTGTGGCAGCCGGACCAAGGCTTCCGCGCCGCGATGGCGCGCAACCGCGGCACGCTGGCGGCAACCGGCAACTATATCATCTTCCTGGACGGCGACTGCGTGCCGCAGCGCGACTTCATCCGGCGCCACCGGCAGCTGGCGCGGCCGGGCTTCCTGGTCGCCGGCAGCCGCATCCTCCTGAGCCAGGCGCTGACCGAACGCGTCCTGCGCGAACGCATCGACGTGGCCGGCATGTCCTTGCTGGACCGCCTGCGCTGTCGCCTGCGCGGCGACATGAACAAGGTGCTGCAGACGATGCTGCGCTGGCCCGACCTCGGCCGGGTACGGCGCCGGTTCAGCTGGCGCCGCATCAAGAGCTGCAACCTGGCCGTCTGGCGCGCGGACCTGGAGAAGGTCAACGGTTTCGACGAGAGTTTCGTCGGCTGGGGCCACGAGGATGCCGACCTGGTGCTGCGCCTGTTCCATGCCGGCGTGCTGCGCAAGGACGGCGCCCTGGCCACCGAGGTGCTGCACCTGTGGCACCGGGAAGCCAGGCGCGACGAGGAATCGAGCAACCGCAAGGTGGTGCTGGAGCGGGCTGCCGGCAAGACCGTCCAGGCAGTGCGCGGGCTGCGCGAACACCGGGGCGAAGGGCCGTTCGCCGCCCCGGCCACTTGAGGCGGCGTCAGCGGGCGGCGGGTGCGCAGCCGGGGCCGGGATTGGCCAGCGGCCCGGCGGCGGTCTGGGCGACGAAGGGAATGGCCCCGTCCTTTCCGTAGCTGAACTCTTCCACCGCCACCGAGCGGCGGAAGTCCGCATTCGACAATACCTCGTTGTGGTAGAAGATGTAGGACTTGCCGTTGAAGTCGGCGAAGGCCTGGTGGATCGTGTGCGTGACCTTGTTCTTGTCCATGATGACGCCGCGGTAGGTCCACGGGCCGGTCGGGCTCGGGCCGGTGGCATAGGCAATCACTTCCGGCAGGCCGCTCGCATAACTCAGGTAGTAGGTGCCGCCGCGCTTGTGCAGCCAGGGCGCCTCCTCGAAGTTGAACAGGCCGACGGTCTGGATCGGGCCATCGAGCTCGGTCATGTTGGGCTTGAGCTTCGCGTATTTCAGGACCTTGTTCCCGAAGTAGAGATAGGCCTGGCCATCGTCGTCCACGAACACGGCCGGGTCGATATCGTCCCAGTCGTTGGGCGTCTCGCGCGTCATGTCGTTGGTGACGAGCGCCGAACCGCGCGCATCCCGGAAAGGCCCGGTCGGCGAATCCGACACCGCCACGCCGATCGCCATCCCCTTGATGCTGGCATGCTTGACCGGCGCGTACAGGTAGAACTTGCCCTTGTGCTTGACCACGTCGGCGGCATAGGCATCGCCCTTGGCCCAGGCAAAGGTCTTCCAGGTGGCCGGCACGCCATGGTCCTGCCAGTTCACCATGTCGCAGGTCGAATAGACGCGCCACTCGTGCATCTTGTAGCGTTGTTCGCCTTCGGCGGCTTCGTCGCGGCCGGTGTACAGGTAGAGGCGGCCGCCATCGACGACGACCGCCGGGTCGGCGGTGAAGATATCGGTGACAATCGGGTTTTTCGCGTGGGCGGCGGCGCCGCACAGCAGGGTGAAGGCGAGGATCGATGCCGGCAGCAGGAATGGTGTCATGGCGTGGATGCTTTCGGTTCGGAGGCGGCTGGCCAGCGGGCCAGCAGGCGGCGGTATTCCGCTTCGCTGAGGTTCAGGATCGAGCCATGGCGCTTGCGGCTCGCACCGTAGGAGATGCGGGCCGGATCGGCACGGCGGAAAGCTGCGGGCCGGGACAGGTCGTCCGTCACCAGCGCCAGGTAGCCGGCGCGGCGCGCATACTGGTCGACCCACAGGCCCCACTCCTTGCCGCCGTTGAAGCGGAACAGGATCGGTCCTTCGACGTCCTTGCCGGTCAGGCCGACCGATCGCAGGTCGCCCAGCACGGACCAGTCGCCCAGCAGCTCCTTGCTGCCTTCGAGCGTGATCTGGCCGTCGCCGGAGGCGCGGACATAGCGATACGGAGCGGCCGGGTCGTCCACCCTGACGATCTGGGTGTCGATCAGGCCGGTGCTGCCGGGGCGGTCGATGTACAGGGCGGGTGGAGAAAAACTGCGGAAGTCACGGGTGCGCGCGTAGTAGATGCGCGGCTTGTCGATGCCGCCGGCCGGCGAAATGGTGGCCCAGTAGACCAGGTAGTCGCCGCTCTTCTCGTCGAAGATGGCTTCCGGCGCCCACGCGCAGCCGGCCCCGGGAATCGCCCCGGCGACGTCCACCAGGCGCGGCGCCGACCAGTCGACCAGGTTCCTGGATTCCCAGACCACGATGCTGGTGCTGCCCCGGTGCATGGCGGCATCCCAGCCCTTGCCGCTGGCGATGCGCAGGTCGGTGGCGAGCAGGTAGAAGCGCTCGCCGTCGGCGGAACGCAGGATGGCCGGGTCGCGCGCGCCGCGCTCGCCCACCGTGCTGCGCAGCACCGGCTGCGAGCCGTTCAGGTCTTGCCAGCGGTAGCCGTCCGCGCTGGCGGCGAAGTGGATCTGCTCGCCCTCCCCCGCGTCTCCCGTGAAGTGCACCAGCAGGTAGTGCGAGGTCGCGGGCGTCGCGGCAGGCGGCATCGCGCAGGCGCCCAGGCAGGCGGTGGCGAAGGCGGCGCACAGGCGGGTGGCGATGGAAGGGGACATGGTGCCAAATGGTAGCCGAATGGCGACTGGCCGCAGCATGCCGACCGCTCAAGACCTTGAGAGAATGGCGGCTGATGCGCCTTGCATGTTCGAGGCATGCATAGGTTGATCTTGCAGAACTGGCATGCCATGATCGTCCGATGTTCCACTTCCCCGGAAAGGAAATCGACGTGCGCCCGATGTATGCATTTCTCCTTGCAGCAGTGTTTTCCGGCGCCGCCAGCGCGCAGGCCTACCAGCCCGATTTCGCTCCCGCCACCATGAAGGGCCCGGCAAAGGGTCCCGCGAACGAGGTGATGGTGCTCGGTTCGCCCCACCTGTCCTATTTTCCGAAGAGCTTCGATCCGGCCACCCTGCGCGGCCTCGAGGACCGGCTGGCCGCCTGGAAGCCGGATGCGATCAGCATCGAGGCGCTGTCGGGGGCGCAGTGCGACCATGTGCGCCGCTATTCCTTCCGCTACAAGGACACGATCGCGAGTTACTGCTGGGATCCGGCGCCAGCCCGGCGTGCGACCGGCCTCGACGTGCCTGAGGCGACAGCCCAGGCCGAACAGCTGCTGGCGTCCTGGCCCGCGAACCCCTCGAGCAGCCAGCGCCGCCGCTTGGCGGCCCTGTTCCTCGCGGGCGGCGAGCGCGCCTCGGCGCTCGTGCAGTGGCTGCGCCTGCCGGAGGCCGAGCGGCGCGCGGGCGACGGCCTCGACGGCACACTGGTGGAACTGCTGGGCAAGCTGAAGGACCGGCGCGACGAAAGCTACCTGATCGCCGCCCGCCTGGCCGCGCGCCTGGGGCACGAACGGGTAGTCGCGATGGACGACCACACGGCTGACCGCATGGTCGCGGACGAGAAGGCTTGGGGCGATGCCATCATGAAGGCCTGGGACAACCCGGCGGTGGCCCAGCGCCGCAAGACCAACGAGGCGCTGCAGGCGAAACTGGATACCCCGGAAGACCTGCTGGCGCTGTACCGCTCCTATAACGGGCCGGAAGAAATGCGCCTCGCGTTCGCGGGCGATTTCGGTGCGGCGCTCGAAGAGCCGTCGGCGCAACGCTTCGGGCGCCAGTACGTGGGTTACTGGGAGACACGCAACCTGCGCATGGCGGCGAATATCCGCGACGCGCTGACGCCGCGGCCGGGAAGCAGGATGCTGGTGGTCGTGGGGGCTTCGCACAAGGGCTACCTGGAGGCTTACCTGCACCAGATGCATGACGTGCGGGTGGTGGATACGGCGGTGGTATTACGGTAAGACGCAGTTGTAGGGTGGGCGGCTCCACCCGGCCATGTGCTCCGCCTGTATCACGTGTGCCGCCCACGCGTTCAACCGGCATGTGAACAGCCGGTCCTTCTGCTCAAAAGAGAGTTGAACGCGTGGGCGGCGCTAAAGCTGCGGCTGCATCATGTCGTCAGGTGGAGCCGCCCACCCGACGAAGACGTATGGATCAGTACTCGACCGCCACGTCCTTCGCCCCCAGCGTCAGCTCCAGCTGCTGCTTGAGCGTATCCGACGGCGCCACCCGCCAGTCGTCGCCGAGCTGCAGGATCGCTTCCACGCCCTGCGGCTTGATGCGCAGGCTGACCGGCATGCCGTCCTGCATGCGGTGCGGCTGCAGGACCTCGGCCAGCTTGGCGGGATTGAGGTCGCAGGGCACGTCCATCTCCAGCTTGAAGCCGTACTGGATGCGCGCCGCCGCGATGTCGTAGACCTTTTCGGCCGTGATGCGCAGGCCGCCGTTGAAGCGGTCTTCCGACACCTTGCCGACCACCAGCAGGAATTCGTCTTCCTTGAAGATATTCTTGTTCTGCTCCAGCAGCTCGCTGTAGATGGTCACCTCGACCACGCCGGTCTTGTCGTCCAGCGCCACGATCAGGATCTTGCCGCGCTGGGTCATCTGGGTGCGCACGCCGGTGATCACGCCGCACAGCATGCGCGGGTCGCGCGACGGTTCCAGGTCCTTCAGCTTGGTCTTGGCGAAACGCCGCACCTCGGCCGCGTAGGAATCGAACATGTGGCCCGACAGGTAGTAGCCGAGCGCGATCTTCTCTTCGGCCAGCTTCTGGCGGTCGGTCCACGGGGTCGCCTTGACGTACTCTGGCGGCGCCACCAGGTCGGAGTCAATGCCGCCGAACAGGCTGACCTGGTTGGCGGCGGCGGCGGCCTGGCCGGCCGCTTCCATGGCGAAGCCGACCGAAGCCAGCAGCACAGAACGATCAACCCCGAATGCGTCCATGGCGCCCGCCCGAATGAGCGATTCGATGGTGCGGCGGTTGATCTGCTTGCGGTCCACGCGCATGCAGAAGTCGAACAGGTCCTTGAACTTGCCGCCCTCGGTGCGGGCGGCGATGATCGCCTCGATCGCGCCCTGCCCCGCGCCCTTCACGCCGCCCAGGCCGTAGCGGATGTTCGAGACCTGCTTGCCGGTCACGGAACGCGGCTGGCCTTCCGGGGTGAAGCGGAAGTGAGATTCGTTGACGTCCGGCGGCAGGATGGTGAGCTTGCAGACGTCGATCGCGTCCTCGACCAGGATCTTGATCTTCTCGGTGTCTTCCATCGCCAGCGACATGTTGGCTGCCATGAACGCGGCGGTGTGGTGCACCTTGAGGTAGGCCGTGTGGTAGGACAGCAGCGCATAGGCGGCCGCGTGCGACTTGTTGAAGCCGTAGCCCGCGAACTTCTCCATCAGGTCGAAGATCTCGTCGGCCTTTTCCTGCGACAAGCCGTCCTTGGCGGCGCCGGCGCGGAAGATGGCGCGGTGCTCGGCCATCTCTTCGGCCTTCTTTTTACCCATCGCGCGGCGCAGCATGTCCGCGCCGCCCAGCGAGTAGCCGCCGACAATCTGCGCCATCTGCATGACCTGCTCCTGATAGACCATGATGCCGTAGGTCTCGGACAGAATCGATTCGGTGCGCGGGTCCGGGTAGTCGAACTTCTCGCCGTGCTTGCGCTTGCAGAAGTCGGGGATCAGGTCCATCGGGCCCGGACGGTACAAGGCGACCAGCGCGATGATGTCCTCGAAGCGGTCGGGACGCGCGTCCTTGAGCATGCCCTGCATGCCGCGCGATTCAAGCTGGAAGATCGCGACGGTCTTGGCTTCGGACAGCAGTTTATAGGACGGCCGGTCGTTGAGCGGCAGGGTCTCGAGGTTGAAATCGGCGTCCTGCGGGTCGAGCGCGCGGATGTAGTTCACCGCGCGGTCCAGGATGGTCAGCGTGGTCAGGCCCAGGAAGTCGAACTTCACCAGGCCGACGGCCTCAACGTCGTCCTTGTCGTACTGCGACACCACGCCGGCGTCGCCGCCCTGGGTGTACAGCGGGCAGAAGTCGGTGAGTTTACCCGGCGCGATCAGCACGCCGCCGGCGTGCATGCCGATGCCGCGGGTGATGCCCTCGACCTGCTGGGCCAGGTCGAGCAGCTGCTTGACCTCTTCCTCGTTCTCGAGGCGCTCCTTGAGCAGCGGTTCCTCTTCGATCGCCTCGGCGATCGAGACCGGTTTACCCGGCTTGAACGGAATCAGCTTGGAGATACCGTCGCAGAAGTTGTAGCCGAAGTCGAGCACGCGGCCGACGTCGCGGATCGCGCCCTTGGCCGCCATGGTGCCGAAGGTGGCGATCTGCGATACTGCATCACGTCCGTACAAATCTTTTACGTGCTGGATCACCAGTTCGCGCTTTTCCTGGCAGAAGTCGATGTCGAAGTCGGGCATCGAGACGCGTTCCGGGTTCAGGAAGCGCTCGAACAGCAGGTTGTACTTCAGCGGATCCAGGTCGGTGATCTTGAGCGCATACGCGACCAGCGAGCCCGCACCCGAGCCGCGGCCCGGGCCGATCGGCACGCCGTTGTTCTTGCCCCACTGGATGAACTCCGCCACGATCAGGAAGTAGCCCGGGAACTTCATCTTGATGATGGTCTGGTTCTCGAATTCCAGCCGCGCCTCGTAGCGCGGGCGTTCCTTCTCGCGCTGCTCCTCGTTCGGATACAGCTGCACCAGGCGCTCTTCCAGGCCCTTCTTGGTCTCGGAGACCAGGAAGTCGTCGATGCTCATCCCGTCCGGGGTCGGGAAATCCGGCAGCTGGGGCTTGCCCAGCGTGAGGGTGACGTTGCAGCGCTTGGCGATCTCCACCGAGTTGGCGAGCGCGCCCGGCAGGTCGGCGAACAGTTCCGCCATCTCGGCCTGCGACTTGAAGCACATCTCTTCGTTGAAGCGGCGCACGCGCTTGGCGTTGGCCAGCATTTCGCCTTCGGCGATGCAGACGCGCGCTTCGTGGGCGATGAATTCATCCTTGTTCAGGAACTGCACCGGGTGGGTCGCCACCACCGGCAGTCCGAGGCGCCCGGCCAGGGCCACCGAGTGGCGCACGCCCTGCTCCTGGTTGGGCTGGCCGGCGCGCTGGATCTCGATGTAGAAGTGGCCCGGGAACATGCGCGCCCAGCGCTGGGCCGCACGTTCGGCGCGCTCGATGTCGCCCTGGTCGATGGCCTGGCCGACGTCCCCGAAGCAGGCGCCCGACAGCACGATCAGGGCATTGGATTGATCCGCCTCCGGTTCCAGCGTCGAGGTGGACGTGGCCAGCGCTTCCAGCCACTCGACGCGGATTTCGGCGCGGCCCTTGTATTGATTGGTGAGCCAGGCCTTCGACAGCAAATCGCACAGCTGCAGGTAGCCGGTGCGGTTCTTGGCCAGGATCAGGAGGCGCGACGGCTTGTCGCGGTTCTCGTCGTTGGTGATCCAGGCGTCGACGCCGACGATCGGCTTGATCCCCTTCCCGCGCGCCGCTTTATAGAAGCGCACCAGGCAGAACATGTTGGCCAGGTCGGTCACGGCCAGCGCCGGCTGCTGGTCCTTCGCGCAGGCCCCCACGATGTCGTCGATGCGCACGAGGCCATCGACGATCGAGTATTCGGAGTGGACGCGGAGGTGGGTAAAGATGGGGGAAGTCATCGTGCCATTTTACCTCGCCGGGGGATTCCCATCTAGCACGGCGCCGGCCGATCGTTGCTCCCAGGCACCCACAATGTAAAACGCCCGATGCGCTGCATCGGGCGTTGCCGGCGGCTCAGGCGCTTACGGACGCTTGACCGAGAACTGCGGGTCGCGGCCCTGGCAGACGAAGTCCATCGAGGAGTTGTTCGAGCCGGTGTATTGATAGGTCCACTGCCCGCTCGCCTTGGTCGTCGTCCAGTTGTTGGAGTTCCCGTTGGCCACGGCGATGCTGCCGCAATCCTCGTTCCCGCTCGGGTAGCGGTTGCAGGCCCGGACCGTGACGCGGCCGCCGCAGCTGTTCGCATACACCACTTTCATGGTCTTGTCGGCGCTGAAGGTCGGCGTGGCGGCCAGGCACTCCGGCACATGGCGCGGCACGAAGCAGCCGTCCTTGTCCGGCGAGCCGCCGCCCGGGGTTGGATTCGGCGTGGGCGTCGGAGTCGGCGTCGGGTTCGGCGTCGGCGTGGGATTCGGGGTCGGGCTCGGGGTCGGGTCCGGATGCGGCACGAAGGGCGCAGCCGAGGTGCGGAAGCTCCAGCTGAAGTCGCTCGACAGCGGGGTGCCGCTGCTCGAGCGTACGCCGGTGGTCAGGGTTGCCTGGTACCAGGACGACGTCGCCAGGGAGCTCGGACGGAAGCGCACCTGGTCGGCCAGCACCTGGAAGGTGCCCGGCACCTGGGCATTGCTGGCCAGGTCGATCAGCCTGAAGGTATTGGCGTTGATCGAGTTCGGGTCGACCTGGGTCCCCAGGTTGAAGACGACCGAGACGTAGGAGCTGGTCGGCACGTCGGTCAGTCCCGATGGCGGCGTGACGGTGAAGTCGCCGCGCACGCCGAAATAGATGGCCGTGCTGGCCACCGGCAGCGGCAGGCCGCCCGTGCTCTTGAGCTGGTTGGTCAGCGTGATGGTGTAGGTGTCCGGCGCGAAGCCGGTGGTCGCGGTGGTGGTGAAGGTGATGGTGCGGCCCGAGACGCGAACCTCGCCCGGGATCTTCTGGTTCATCGATTCGCGGGTCACGTAGAAGGCGGTGCTCGAGACGGTGCTCGGATTGACGTCCTTGTCGAAGCTGACCGTCACGCTGCGCGCGACGCCGGCGCCGAAGGCCGGCGCGCTGCGCAGCGTGCCCTGGTGGATCGGGCTGCTGTCGACCAGGTTCAGCCAGTTCGCCGACGAGGTGCCGGAGCTGCAGACGTTACCCACCAGTTTCAACGGCTGCGGGCAGATCGAGGGCGCCGGGCCGGTGTACGGCGGCGTCGGGGCCGGGTTCGGGTTCGGCGCCGGCGTCGGGGCCGGATTCGGGTTGCTGGTCGAGCCCGAGGGCACGCAGGTGCCGTAGCTCAGCACCTGTCCCGCCGGGCAGCTGGTGGCGACCACGCACACGCCGTTCTGCACGGTGCCGACCGAGCAGCTGGCGGTGGTCGTGAACGACCACGAGAACGGCGCATCGAGCGTGGCGCCGGAGGCCGCCTGCAGGCCCTGCTGCAGGGTGACGGTATAGCGGGTATTCGGGCGCAGCTGCAGGCTTTCGGCCTGCCCTTGCGGCCAGCCATGGCTCCAGACGTTGTCGCTGACCTGCTCCATGCGGCCCGGAATCGCCGGCGAGATCGTGATCTTGCCGCTGTTGAGGTGGGAGGTCGACAGCAGCGGCATATTGAAGCCGGCCATCAGGCGAGTGAGGGTGCCGACGTTGGTCGCGTTATTCGGCGGATCGACCGACACCACGGCCAGCTTCGGCACGCAGGCGTTATTGGCGAGCACTTCGCCGGCCTTGCAGGCCGCGGCCGGCAGCTTGTAGACGATGCCGCGCTGGATCAGCGGCAGCACCCGGTCCTTGTTCTCCTTCGATTCCGAGAACGCGGTCATCACCGCCGTGCGCGTGACCGCGCCGGTGTTCAGGTGGCCGAGGTAGAAGGCCACGCCGGCCGCGTCGGGCAGGCGCTGCAGCACGTTCTGGTAGACGCGTTCGACGAAGGCCTTGTTGTCCAGGGCGCCGTACAGGCTCTGGAATTCCTGGCTGCCGACGAAGCCGGCGGCGACCGTGTCGAGCGACAGCGGCGCCTTCTCGGCCAGGTCGATCCAGTAGCCCAGGCCTTCGACGTCGGGCTGGCGGTTGAACGCGGCCTGGTAGATGCGGTACACCTGGCCGGGCACGCCGTCCAGGTCGAGCGCCACGGTCGCGTCCAGGAACTGCAGGCGCTTGGTGCCCGCGACCGGGCTCTGGGTGCGGCCGGCGCTGTCCGTGATCAGGATCTGATTGTTGACCGACAGCGTGATGTTGTAGGCGCTGCGGTTGGCCGGGAAACTCATCGACGGCGGCGCGCTGGGCGCCGGCGCGGGAGCCGGGGCAGGCGCCGGCGGCACGACCGCGACCAGGCTGGCTTCGTCGAGGAAGAAGTGGCTGACGCCGGCGCCGTCGCTGGTGCCGGTAAAGCGCAGGCGGATGGTCTTGCCCTTGTAGGCGACCAGGTCGACTTCGGGGCTCTGCATCCAGGAGGTATTCAGCACCGCATTGCTGTGCGTGGCCAGGGTCTGCAGGACGCGGCCGTTCGCCGGATCGACGACCTCGACCGTGACCTTGTCGGCGCCCGGCGCGGAGTTGGTGTCGCTTGCGATCATGCCGTACCAGTAGCGCAGGGTCGCGGCGGTGGCGCCGGCCGGGATCGCGACGTCCTGGTACACGACGTCGTTAGCATTGTTATAGCCGAGCAGGTAGGCGAAGCCGGTGCCCTGGTACGAATACTCGGCATCCATGCTCAGCACCTCGGCCGTGGCCTGCCAGCCGAAGCTGCCCTCGAAGCCGGGGTTGGCCAGCAGCTGGGTGGTCGGGAAGCCCGTCGCCGCTCCGCCCCCGCGCATGCTGCCCACACCGGGCGTATTGCCGGCCGGGATGTCCGCGTCCCGGGTATGGCCGAAGCGGCCCGCCAGCTCGGAGCGGTCGGCCTTGATGTCGGCGGGATCGCCGGCATTGCACCCCGCCAGCAGGAGGGAGAGCGCGAATGCCGCGCCACGGTAGAAGGAGGTCATCGGAAGTGGCCTTTAAAAAATTCGACAATGCTTAATTGAACGGCAAAGGCGGATTTTAATTTGTGGCAACTTCCATTGCAGCAAGAAATAACAAGCCTGGCGACTTGTTAAACGCATTTACAACACAGTGTTAAATAAACGAACTCCTGTCGAAAAAGATGTGACACTTTCGGTCACTCAGGCAGCCCCTTCCGCCGGCGCCGCGGACGGCAGCTTGCCGCGGGCGCCATAATTGCGGCGCATGCGCAGGAAGGGTTCCTCGACGATGTGGTAGCTCAGGGTGGACAGCGCCCAGGTGGCGCCATAGGCCACCGCCAGCATGATGGCGGCGTCGGCCCAGACATTGCCGGTCGGCGCGACCAGGCCGATGCGGGCGGCGAAGATGTGCAGCAGGCCCATGTGCAGCAGGTAGAACGAGAAACTGATCTTGCCGCCCTGGCTCAGCGCGCGTTCGACCAGCGAAGGCAGGCGCGGCCCGAAGGAGACCCAGGCCAGGATCAGCGCGGCCCAGCCAAGACTCTCCAGCGTCGGCCAGACAATCCAGAATGCCGAGCGCGGCGTGGCGCCGAAGGGCGCGACGCGGTGCATCAGGGCGGTATCCCACAGGACCAGGGCCACGCTCGCCACCAGCAGCAGCGGCGCCCAGCGGGTCAATTGCGTTCGCCAGCGGGCGTACAGCATCGCCGCCGCCATGCCGATCAGGAACTGGTCGAAGCGGCCGACCCAGGTGCTGAAATACATCAGCGTGCTGTTGTCGTTGACCGTATAAGCCGCCACCTTGAAGAAGGCCATCAGCACCAGCCAGCCACCCAGGTAGGCCACGCCGCGTTCGATGGTGAAGCGCGCCAGGAAGGGGAAGACCAGGTAGAACAGGAATTCCAGCGAGATGGTCCAGG
Organism: Massilia alkalitolerans DSM 17462; assembly: GCF_000427785.1. Taxonomy (GTDB): domain Bacteria; phylum Pseudomonadota; class Gammaproteobacteria; order Burkholderiales; family Burkholderiaceae_D; genus Telluria; species Telluria alkalitolerans. The sequence goes on along the minus strand of NZ_ATYR01000047.1, from coordinate 3,892 downwards.
CGGCGCCGGTGATCACCGTGCCCGAGGTCGGCGCCAGGCCGAGGTTGGAGGCGAACAGGTAGAGCAGGTCCTGGGGCGCGAACTTGTCGCGGCCGATCGAGGTGGCGACCAGGAAGATGACGAGGTAGAGCGGCAGGATGCGCAGCACGCGGTTGCGCAGGAAATCGCCGTAGACGATCTCGCGCCCGGCCCCGTGCTGGTGCAGGGCGATCTGCATGAACAGGAAGCCCGACAGCGTGAAGAACAGGCCGACGCCGGTGTGCCCTTCCGTGATCAGGGCGGTCCAGGGGCCGCCAAGGCGCACGCCGCCGTTGCCGGCATATTCGAGGTGGAAATGGAACAGGAAAACCAGGGTGGCGGCGAGCCAGCGCAGCTGGTCGATGCGCGGGTTGTACTGGATGTTCAGGGAATGCATGGCAGGGCCGGCTGGCGCGCGGCTTGTTGTTCTAATTCTTCTATTCTAATGTGAAAACCCGAGCCATTCCCTCTGGAATTGCCGCTTCGCACAGCAGCTGCCTTATAATAGCCAGCTGTCTTCACCAGTCCCAGCCTCAGCAGCCATGTACGTCAATATCGCCGCCTACAAATTCGTCACCCTCGACAATCTCGAAGCGTTGCGCCCGCAATACCAGGCGCTGTGCAACGAACTCGGCCTGAAAGGCACGGTCCTGCTGACGCCGGAAGGCATCAACATGTTCCTGTCGGGTACGCGCGAGCACATCGACCAGTACCTCGCCTGGGTCCGCAGCGACGCAAGATTAGCTGACCTCGAGTGGAAGGAAAGCCTGTCACTTGAGCAGTCGCACAAGCGCATGCTGGTGAAGATCAAGAAGGAAATCATCACGATGCGCATGCCGCTCATCAAGCCGGAACTCGGCCGCGCGCCGTCGGTCGATCCGAAGACGCTCAAGCGCTGGCTCGACCAGGGCCACGACGACGAGGGCGTGCCGGTGGTGATGATGGAAACCCGCAATGCCTTCGAGGTCGATGTCGGCACCTTCCAGAACACGCTGGACTACCGCATCGACAAGTTCACGGAGTTTCCCGAAGTGGCCGCGCAGCACAAGGATGAGCTGGCCGGCAAGACGGTGGTAACCTTCTGCACCGGCGGCATCCGCTGCGAGAAGGCCGCGATCCACATGAAGAACATCGGCTACGAGCGCGTCTACCAGCTCGACGGCGGCATCCTGAAGTATTTCGAGGAAGTCGGCGGCGAGCACTACCAGGGCGACTGCTTCGTGTTCGACTACCGTACCGCGCTCAACCCCAAGCTCGAGCCGACCGAAACCACACAGTGCTTCGCCTGCCGCGCCGTGGTGACGCCGCGCCAGCAGCTGTCGCCCGAGTATGTGCCGGGCGTGTCCTGCCCGCACTGCGCCGGCAAGGACAAGGGCGCCGCCTTGTAAGATTGGATGGACGCGTGGTCGGCGGGGCCGACCACTCTACGCCCAATCTGGCTCTGCCACGGTAATGCGCTACCTGCGCCATACCGCTTTTACTACTCTGCACATCTCACTTCATAATATTTCAAAAAACGTCTATTTTTGAAATATTATTTCAAACAATGGCCATGCCGTCGAAGTCGACACCGCTTGGCGACCCGACGATCTTCGCGATGGCGGCGTCGATCTGTCCCGGGTCGGAATACATGGCGCCCGTCTGCAGGTTCTTCACCTGGGCGATGTAGTCGACCGCGATCGCCGTCTTGGTGCCCGTGTAGGCGGCCATTTCGGCAGCGGTATCGATCCGGTTGGTGAACTGGGTCGACACGCCCACCTTGGCATTGAACGCGACGCGATCGTCACCCTGGGCGCCCGCGGCCACGCCGGTCACCACGTTGCCGATGTTCAGCGCACCCGTGTTCAGGGCGTTCGCCCAGAAATCGATGCCGGCGGCTTCGCCCGCACGGCCGAACAGGTTCTCGTACACTTCCGCCACCACGGCACGGTTATTCATGCCGCCATAGGTCGCCTGGTATTCGGCCGAGGTCGAGAACGCCTGGGCGATTTCCTGGTAGCCGTTCGGGTTGGTCGCCAGGTTCTTGGCCCAGAAATCCAGGCCGGCCGGGTCTGCCGGGCGGCTGAAATAGGCGACATACAGTTTCTGCACTTCGTTAATGTAATCAGTTGCCATCACGGCCTCCTCATCAAAATGGTAAGGAAAATATACCGTAATAAAAAGAACAAGGGCGCAATTCACTCATCTGTGCGCACCTAATTTCTTCAAGAAAATCAATTACATACAGAAATATGTTTCATGAGGAAACGGATTTTTCGAGCTTTGGCAAGGCATGTCAGTGACCGTAACGATGAGCTGAAAACTGGTGGCCATGCGGGTTTGCGCAAGCTGCCGACGCATCGGTTCGACAGACCATCGTCTGTCCAGAATAGTGCAGAAGTGAAAAAAATTGTGGGTATGCGTAGGCCAGTTGGCAACGTTCTGCCGGAAAAGATGTGGTAGTAGAGAGACAACGCTGGCTGGCAGTCCGTTGGCTCACGCAAAGTCAGGAGCAAAGCTGCCGCCAGCATCGCAACGAGAGTCAGGCCTTGCACGCGTTGTTGGCCTGCAAGACGTTACGCCGTTTTTTGGACTTCCCGAAAGACAAAAGCCCTTCAGGGAAAGCACCCCTGCCGCATCCTGAGGGGCAGGGTTCCATGGCCTTAATCCCCCGATAAAACGAGGGCATCTGGCACTTAGATCAAGTCGGTCGCTGGATTCAGGTTGGTAATACCTACCAACACGACTGCCTCCTTACCCATGCCGCCATTGAAAAACACCAGGGTGTCAGTACCGGCAGCAGCAACTGTAAATACTCCGGCAGCATAATTGCCAGTCACGTAGAATTCGTGCGTCGCCGCTGGGCTCGCAAAGGCTACCGTATCAGTGCCATTCAGCGTGATGTAGCGGCTCAGATAATCCTTGCTCGACGTCAGGTCGATCCGGTCAACGCGAGTTGTAAAGTCGGTAATGACATCGAAGTTACCGGTGAAGGTGTCACCCGTCGTGAAAAACCCGTTAGCATTCACGTCGTTGAAGACATACGAACCAGTATCGCCAGCAGCGAACACAAACACATCTGCACCCGCGCCACCCGTCAGCCAATCGGCACCCGCAGCACCGGTGATCACGTCATTACCGTCGCCGCCGATCAGCGTGTCGCTGCCCGGCCCGCCCGTCAAGACTTGGTCGTTGGGCACCGTCAACGCAAAGGTATCACTCACTGACAGCGGTGCAGCTGCCCCATCACTGGCTGTGACCTTGATGTCGATCCGGCCCACGTCGGCATTCAGCGGCGTGCCGCTGAACGTGCGCGTGGCGGCATCAAAGCTCAGCCAGGCCGGCAGCGCACTGCCGCCGGCCAGCGTGGCGCTATAAGTCAGCGTGGTGCCGGCATCCACATCGGCGAAGGCATTTCCCGGCACCTGGAAGCTGAAGGCCGTGTCTTTTACCGCCCTCTGGTCAGCAATCGCGTTGACAACGGTCGGCGCTTCGTTGACGTTGGTGACATTCACCGTCAGCGCCTTGACGTAACTGGCGCCGGCCGCATCCGTCACCTTCACGTTGATCGCCAGGCTTGGATTGGTCTCGAAGTCGATCACCGCTCCCGCCTTGACCCTGAGCTTGTCGCCCACGATCTCGACCAGGCCGTTATCGGCGTCAGTGGTGCCATCTCCGGCCGCCAGCGCGTAGGTGAACGTATCGCCCGCGTCCTGGTCCGAAGCGCTCAGCGCCGCGATTTCCGTACCGGCGTTGCTGTTCTCGGCCACCGTGCCGACGGACAGGATGATGCCGGTCGGCGCGTCGTTGACGTTGGCCACGGCGGCCGTCGGCGTGGAAGCGACCGATTCAGCGGTGCCCTGGGCGTCGGTGTACGAAGCGAGCACCCGGACGA
>NZ_ATYR01000046.1 GCF_000427785.1 Massilia alkalitolerans DSM 17462 | reverse complement strand
GTTCGACAAGGTAAAGCGGTCGTCGCGGCCCTTGCGGCGAAACTGCGGGTAGCGGGCCCGTTTCGAAAAAAAATTCTCGAAGGCCTGGCCGAGCTGGATGATCGCCATCTGCGGCGCGTTCTTGGTCACCTCGAGCATCCAGGGAAACTGGTCGCGTTTGACGGCGTTCAGTTGCCGCCGCAGCGACAACTGCGAGGGGGCCGGGAGCGCCGGGTTGTTCTGGCGCGCCAGGAACTGCTTCTGCCACTCGGCCAGCGCCCAGTTGTAGGCGAAGCGGGCGGTGCCGGCTGCGCGCGCCAGATGGGTCGCCTGCGCGTTGTTCGGGACGAGCCGGACCCGATGCGCCGCTAGCACTGTGCCTCCTGTACGACCTTGCGCACGCCGTCGATCAGCTTGCGGTTCTTGTGGCTTCGGCTTCCGTACAGCCGGGCGGAGAACACAGTGACGATCTCGAGCACGTCGAGGGCCAGCTCTTCCTCGAAGCTGCTTTCCTCGCCCTGGTTGATGATGACCACCTCGACCTGCTTCGCCTCGCATAGGGCGAACACCAGCTCGGCGCCGAAGCGCAGCAGGCGGTCCTTGTTCGTGAGCACGATGTGGCCGACGCCACCTGCGAGAATGGCGTCGAGCAGTTTCTTCAACCCCCGCTTGTGGTAGTTCATGCCCGAGCCGAGGTCTGCCACCTCCTCGAAGGTCCAGCCCCGGCTGGCGCAATACAGCTCAAGCACCTGTTTCTGGCGTTCGAGGTCGCCCTTCTGTTCGTGGCTCGAAACACGCGCATACGCCTGGGTGGCGCGCGGCCCCGATGCGCCGTGCAGTTGTTCCGGGAGCAAGGCGGCGAGGTCGTAGCGGCGCTGCCCGCTTGCGGTCCTGGTCGGGACCAGCCTCCCCGACGCTTCCCAGCGGCGCAAGGTGGTTGCCGAAACGCCCAGGGCCTTTGCCGCTGCGCTGATGGGTACGAGCTTACTCATGATAAGTAAGACTGGTGATGAATGAGAAGGTTCCTGATTCACAGTAAAACCCTTCCTCCAGGGCCGCTGCGCCGAGCTGGACACCAACGCCTTCGCCACCCGCCTGATGGGCCGGCGCGCAATCTGCGTGAGCGGCCACGAGGCTTCGCGCATGTTCTGGCAGCCGGGCCGCTTCACGCGGCGCGGCGCCATCCCGCCGACCACCCTGATGCTGCTGCAGGATGCCGGCAGCGCCGAGACGCTCGACGGCGAGGACCACCGCCACCGCAAGGCGATGATGATGTCGCTGCAGACCCCAGGCGACCGCGCGCGCATGGTGACGATCGCGCAGGAAGAATGGCGCGCCCGGGTCGGCGGCTGGCCCGCCCGGCGCCGCGTGCGCCTGTTCGACGAGACCGAAAGCGTGCTGTGCGCCGCGGCCTGCCGCTGGCCCCGGAGCCGGGCAGCCCGCTGGCCGTGATCGCCCGCCACCGCGACCGCGACGAACAGGCGCTGCAGGTCGACGTCGCCGCCAACGAACTGATCAACGTGGTGCGCCCGGTGGTCGCGGTGGCGCGCTACATCGTCTTCGGCGCCCTGGCGCTGCACGACTACCCCGAATGGCGCGCGCGCGTCGCCACCGCCACCGGCGACGACGCCACGCTCACCGCGTTTGCCCAGGAAGTACGGCGCTTCCATCCCTTCTTCCCGGCGGTCGGCGGGCGGGTGCTGGATGCGTTCGACTGGCGCGGCCTGCACTTTGCGGAAGGCACCTGGGTGCTGTTCGACATGCACGGCACCAACCACGACCCGCGGCTGTGGCCGGAACCGGAGCGCTTCAAGCCGGAGCGTTTCATGGGCTGGCAGGGCGACGGCTTCGACCTGGTCGCGCAGGGCGGAGGCGACTACCTGACCGGGCACCGCTGCCCCGGCGAAGCGATGACGGTGGACCTGGTGAAGGCCGCGCTGCACCTGCTCGCCTCGGAAGTGGTGTACACGGTGCCGCGCCAGGACCTGAGCATCAGCCTGTCGCGCATGCCGACCATGCCGGCGAGCGGGCTCCAGATCGAGGTGGCGGCGCCGGTGCGGTGAAAGGATGACAGCCGTTAGCTGATAGCGTAGTTGTTAGCCGTAAAACGCCATGCGCGCCACTGGCGCCCATGGCCCCCGGCGAAGGCCGGGGCCCAAGTTTGTTGAGCAGCCGGTACGCATGCAGAAATTGGGTTCCGGCCTTCGCCGGAAGTCGTAGGCGCCAGTGGCGCGTACGACGGGCCAACACTGAGAGTTCGTGTATGGGTTGATCAGCGCAGTGCCGGCTCGACCCGCTGCGCAGCGTCATGCGCGCCACTGGCGCCCATGACCCGGTTGCGCCCCTGCGACTTGGCCTCGTACATGGCCAGGTCGGCGGCGCGCAGCAGTTCCTCGGCATCCATGCCGTCGTCCGGGAACAGCGCAATGCCCAGGCTGCCCGAGATGCGGTGCACCAGCTCGCCGTCATCGAACGGCTGGTTCAGCTGGATCAGGATGTTTTCCGCTACCTTGAGCGCGTCAGGCAGTGCTTCGCAGCGCGGCAGCAGCAGCACGAATTCGTCGCCGCCGACGCGCGCCAGCGTATCGGCCTCGCGCAGGCCCGCGCGCAGGCGGCGCGCCACCAGCTGCAGCAGGCGGTCGCCGGCCGCGTGGCCGTGGCTGTCGTTGACCGGCTTGAACTCGTCGAGATCGAAGTAGATCAGCGCCACCTTGTGCCCGTCGCGGCTGGCGGCGCGGATCGCCTGGCGCAGGCGGTCGCCCAGCAGCACGCGGTTGGGCAGGCCTGTCAGCGCATCCTCGTGCGCCATGCGGCGCATGCGCGCCTCTTCGAGCTTGCGCGCGTCGATGTTGGAGAAGGTGCCGACCATGCGCATCGGCTGGCCCAGCTCGTCGCGTTCGCTGATGGTGCCGCGCGCATCGATCCAGCTCCAGTCGCCGCTCTGCTTGCGCACCCGGAACTCGGCCGCGAAGTCCGGGCTGCGCCCGGCCAGGTGGCTGCGCAGCTGGGTGCGCAGCTGCGGCAGGTCTTCGTGGTGGACGATGGCGTCGAGCGCGCTGCCGTACCATGAGATCACCGCGCGTTCGGTATCGAGGATCATCTGGGCGCGCGCCGACAGCGTGGCCAGGCCGGTGACGACGTCGCAGTCCCACACGCCATCGCCGGTAGCGGTGAGCGCCAGCTTCCAGCGCGCCTCGGCGGCGGCCAGCGCCTTGAGGGCGCGGCGGCGCCGTTCGGCGGCGCCCAGCGCGGCCCAGCCCAGCACGGTGAGCACGAAGGACACCGCGGCGCCGACCCAGCTCAAGGCATTGCGCTGCTGGGCGAAGCGCGCCTGGGCATCCTGCACGGCTTCGCCGACCGTCACCACCATGCCGTAGTCCGGCAGCTTGTGCCAGGCATAGAAGCGGTCGACCCCGTCGAACTGGCTGAGGCGGCGGAAGGTCCCCGTGACCGGGCTGTGGCCGGCATACGGGTTATTCGTCAGGAACCGGCCCATGCCGTGGCTGGCGCTGCCGCGGGTGCTGCGCGCGATGACGGCGCCATCGATGCGGATCAGCGACACGGCGGCATGGGGCCCCAGGTCGATGTCCTCGTAGAAGCGCACGAAATAGTCGGGCGAGACGGCGGCGATGATCACGCCCTGCAGGCGCCCTTGCGCGTCGCGGATCGAGCGGCTGAACTGCACCGCCCAGGCATCGGTCAGCCTGCAGATCAGCGGCCGGCTGACATAGATGCGGTCGTCGCTGATATCGAGGTGGGCCTGGTAGCCGGGCGAGTCGCTCAGGTCCAGCCCGGTGTGCGCGGGACCGGCATTGGTGTAGGCGATCCTGCCTTTCGCGTCGAGCACGGTGACGAACATCGGCACCCGGTTGCGCAGGTAGCGCGTGTTCTCGCCCACCATCTGGGTGAAGCCGTCGCGGTCGCGCTGCCAGGTGGAGCGCAGCTGGATCAACGACAGGTCGACGATGCCGACGGTGGCGCGCACTTCCTCGGTGAACACGCGCGCATAGTTGCGCAGGTCGCGCATGCTGCCCGCCTTGGCGATCGCGGCGAAGCGCGCCTGCTCCACCGCCACCAGTCCCCAGACGATGGGCAGCATGATGGCCAGGTAGATGGCGAGGTCGCGCAGCACCCGCGGACGAAGCAGGTTCGCCAGGCGTGAGCGCCATGAGGGCTTGGAAGTAGAGGAAGACGTAGGCATGACGGCGAGCTTGCGGCAACCGGTATCTGGCATTAAGAGGCGAAGCCGGGCGTCATGCTCGCGCCCGCAAAACTCATGGATCGCGCCCGTGGTGATCCGATCCATTATACATACAGTTTCCTGTTGGAACTTACTGTTGACGTAAAATTTGACGATTCCAGCGATTTCTCTTTACGATGAAAGAATATTCCATACTGAACAGTAAGATGAAATACTATTTCATCAATGCATGGCCGCGCGGTCTGTCATGACGCATGCTAGAGTGACATCATGAAACCGATCTACAACGCGGCGGGCGTACTGGCGCTACTGCTGGGCATCCTGGGCCTGTTCCTGCCCCTGCTGCCGACCACGCCCTTCCTGCTGCTGGCCTCCTGGTGCTTCGCGCGGGGCTCGGAGCGCCTGCACCGCTGGCTGCTGTCGCACCGCGTGTTCGGCGAATACCTGCGCAATTTCGAAGCCGGCCGCGGCATCCCGCTGAAGGCCAAGATCCTCGCCACGGTCATGCTGTGGGGCTCGCTGCTGCTGGCGATGCGCCGCTTTTACGACACTGGCAGCCCGCTCATCCCCGCCCTGCTGGCGCTCACCGGCGCCTGCGTCAGCATCTACCTCTGGCGTTTCCTGCCTACCCTGCGCCTCGACCCCGCCAAGCGCTAGCCGCAGCATTTTACGCGCCTTGCCACACGTCGCCTGAATTTGTACTATCATTAGTTACATGAGACGCGACAGCAAACTATCCTCGGTACTCCACGTGCTGCTGCACCTGGCCCACAGCGACCATCCGATGACCTCGGAAGAAATGGCCCGCTTCCTCGACACCAACCCGGTGCTGGTGCGGCGCGTGCTGGCCGGCCTGCGCGAGCGCGGCTACATCAGCTCGAACCGCGGCCACGGCGGCGGCTGGAGCATCACCTGCGACCTGGGCCAGGTGACGCTGCGCGACATCTACGAGGCCGTCGGCGCCCCTTCCTTCTTCGCGATGGGCAACCGCAGCGAAAAGACCGCCTGCCTGGTCGAGCAAAGCGTCAACGCCGCCCTGGGCAATGCTCTCGACGAAGCCGAGGCCCTGCTGCTGCGCCAGCTCGGCGACGTCACCCTGGCCGACCTGTCGCAGGACTTCAACCGGCGCTTCGACGAATTCAAGCGCACCCATCCCCACACGAGGTTCCACCATGAACATGACCCAGTTTGATGCCATCGTCATCGGCGGCAGCTATGCCGGCCTGTCCGCCGCCCTGCAACTGGCCAGGGCCCGGCGCCGGATACTGGTCGTAGACGCCGGCCAGCGCCGCAACCGCTTCGCCAGCGAGTCGCACGGTTTCCTGACCCGCGACGGCCACCTGGCTGCCGACATTGCCCAGGCCGGCCGCAACGAGGTAGCCGCCTACGACACCGTCGCGTGGATCGACGCCAGCGCCGTCGACGCGCGCCCGGATGGCGAGGGCTTCACGGTCGACTTGGATGGCAAGGGGCAGGTGCGCGGCCGCCGCCTGGTGCTGGCCACCGGCGTGCGCGACGAGCTGGCGCCCATCGAAGGCCTGGCCGAGCGCTGGGGCCGCAGCGTGTTCCACTGCCCCTACTGCCACGGCTACGAGCTGCAGCAGGGCGCGATCGGCGTCCTCGCCTACGACGAGATGGCCTTCCACCAGGCCATGCTGCTGCCCGACTGGGGCAAGGTGACGCTGTTCACCAACGGCCGCTATGCGCCCGACGCCGAGCAGGGCGCCGCCATGGAGAAGCGCGGCGTGCTCGCCATCGACGACACGCCGGTCCTGCGCATCGAGGACAGCGCCACCGTCGTGCTGGCCGATGGCCGCCGCATCCCGCACGCGGGCCTGTTCACCTATGGCCGCCTGCACATGGCGAGCCCAATTGCAGAGCAGCTCGGCTGCGAATTCGACGAAGGCCCGCTCGGGCCCTTCATCCGCACCGACATGACGAAGCAGACCACCGTGCCCGGCGTGTTCGCCGGCGGCGACGCCACGCGCGCGGCCGGCAACGTGGCCATGGCCGTGGCCGACGGCGCGATGGCAGGTCTGGGGGCGCACCGCTCGCTGGTGTTCGCTTAGTTCCCTAGGAACAGCTGCGCCGCAGCCGCCCCTGGCTGTCGGCCGGATAGCTCAGCAGGATGGTGTCGGTGCGCTGGCCGGGCATCCAGGCCATCTCCACGTCGCCCGATCGCGAAGCGAACAGGTGCGGACCGACCTCCTCCAGCTGGACCCGCCGCCGCTTGTCGAACTCGGCAATGAGCCGCTCGTCGAGATGGATCAGGTCCAGCCGGTGGCCGTTCGACAGGGCGTAGCTGCCGACGACTTCGTCGGCCAGCTGGGTGCCGGTGGAAATGCCTCCACTCGGGGCGCCCATGGCATCGCGCTGGGCGGTGATGTTGACCTTGCCCTGCGGGCCGCACTGGACAGCGGGCGCAAGCGGCGCGGCCAGCAGCAAGGCGGCCGCGACAAGTAAATGGTAGCTGCGCATGACTTCTCCTCGTGATTGATCGGATGGTCAGCCGCGCCACGGCGGCCGTCCTGAAGGTCAGACAGCGAAAGTCATGCGGGCGGTCCATCGCAGCATGAGAAGGCATTGAGCACGATCAAACACATGGCGGATTGCAGGCGATCGCGGATAATGGAAGCCTCATCAGCCATGGCGCAGCATATGGAAATCCAGTTCCTCGGCACCTCTTCCGGCGTACCGACCAGGTCGCGCAACATGACGGCGATCGCGATCCGCACGCGCGGCGCCAGGCACTGGTCGCTGGTCGACTGCGCGGAAGGCACGCAGCACCGGCTGCTGCGCACGAATCTGTCGCCGATGAGCCTGCGCGCGATCTTCATCACCCACCTGCACGGCGACCACTGCTACGGCCTGCCCGGCCTGCTGGCCAGCGCCGGCATGCTGGGCCGCACGGAAGCATTGACCATCGTTGGCCCGCCGCCACTGCGCGGAATGATCGAATGCATCATGGAAGCGTCACAGCTGACCCTGCCCTACCCCATCGAATGGGTGGCGATCGACGCGCTGGCGCACACCGACGTCCTGCCCGACCTGCGGGTGCGCGCCACCAGGCTGTCGCACCGGATCGATTGCTGGGCCTACAGCTTCACCGAGGCGGCGGTGGAGCGCAAACTCGACATCGACAAGCTGAAACTCGGCGGTGTTCCTGGCGGGCCGGCCTGGGGCGAGATCCAGCAGGGACGCAACGTGGTGCTGGACGATGGCCGCGCCCTTGTAGCCGAACAGTTTCTGCTGCCACCGCGGCGGTCGCGCAAGGTGATCATTGCGGGCGACAACGACACGCCCGAGTTGTTAGCGGCCGAGGCGACGGGTGCGGACCTGCTGGTGCACGAGGCGACCTATACGGAAGCGATCCTGCACAAGGTGGGGCCGGAACCGCAGCACAGCTCGGCCGCGATGGTGGCGCGCGTGGCGCAGCTGGCCAAGGTGCCGAACCTGATCCTCACCCACTTCAGCCCGCGCTACCTGGACCCCAAGCAGGCGAATGGGAAGGTCTTGACGCTGGACGACATCGAGCGCGAGGCGCGTGAGCATTACACAGGTAAGCTGGCGCTGGCGCGCGACTTCGCGAGTTACGAGCTCAGGAAGGATGGCAGCTTGCATCTGCTGCCGTAAAATCGCCCCATGCCCAAGAAAAACCCCATCTTCCCCGGACCCAATACATCGCGTGGCGCCGTGCTCGCCGTGCTGCTGTCGAATGAAGACCAGCTGGGCAGCGAGCCGCTGCGCGGCCGCATTACCCTGGCCGCCATCGTCCGCGCGCTCAAGCGCAAGTACCACTGGCCGATCGAGACCGAGAGCTTTCCGTCCAATAGCGCGGATGGGCGGGCGACCTGGGCGACGGTCTACAGCTTGCCAGCTGATGTGATCACGCGGGCGCTGAACGCCGGTGGGCGTGACTGGCTGAAGAGCCGGAAGGCTGGCGCATCTGGTGATCAAGGAATGTAGTCATGGACAAGCGACCCTTCGACATCGACGTGGCGCTCGCACGCATCGAGGACGCCGTGCGACCCTGGCCGAAGGCGGCGCTGTTCCAGCTGGCGGAGGAAGGTTTTAGTTCGACCTTCGAGCAGCTGCTGGCCTGCATCATCTCGATCCGCACCTATGACGAAGTGACGCTGCCGGTGTCGCGCACGCTGTTCGCGCGGGCGCGCACGCCCTCGGCGGTCACGGAGCTGTCCTGGAAAGAGCTGGACGCCCTGATCAGCCCCAGCACCTTTCATGAACGCAAGGCGAACCAGATCCTTGCCATTGCACGCCAGGTGCATCCATGGCGGCGTGTGTCGCGATATTCACCGAGCCCAAAAGCCAATATCTCGCAAGTCCTTGAGGTTCCACAATAGATCGTGCGGACTTTCGGCGTGATGATTAGACGATCATCAATTGCGAATGGGGGGGCGCGTCATGAAAAGGCCCATCTATAAAGTCTTGTATGTCCAGGTATTGGTCGCGATTATTGTCGGTGTCTTGCTGGGCATATATGATCCGGGCATCGCCACCGCGATGAAGCCGCTGGGAGACGGCTTCGTCAAACTGATCAAGATGATCATCGCCCCGGTGATCTTTTGTACCGTCGTCACGGGCATCGCCGGCATGCAGGACATGAAAAAGGTCGGCCGCGTCGGCGGCAAGGCCCTGATCTACTTCGAGATCGTATCGACCTTCGCGCTGGCGATCGGCCTGGTCGTCGCCAACCTGATCAAACCGGGCGCCGGTTTCAACGTCGACCCGACCCACCTCGACACCCACGCGATCGCGCAGTACACGGACAAGACCAAGTCGCTGTCGACCGTGGACTTCCTGATGAACATCATCCCGAACACCTTCGTGGACGCGTTCGCCAAAGGCGAGATCCTGCAAGTCCTGCTGATCGCCATCCTGTTCGGCCTCGCACTGTCCTTCCTGGGTGAGCGCGGCAGGCCGCTGGCGCGCCTCATCGAGGACATCTCGCACGCCATCTTCGGCGTCGTGAACATCATCATGAAGGCCGCCCCGATCGGAGCGTTCGGCACCATGGCCTTTACCATCGGCAAGTACGGCATCAGGTCGCTGATCCCGCTGGCCTCGCTCATCGGCTCGTTCTACCTGACCTGCGCGCTGTTCATCGTGCTGGTGCTGGGCTTCATCGCCCGCATGACCGGCTTCTCGATCTTCCGCTACCTTGCCTACATCAAGGAAGAGCTGCTGATCGTGCTGGGCACGAGCTCGTCGGAAAGCGCCCTGCCCGCCCTGATGCGCAAGATGGAAAAGCTGGGCTGCCCGAAATCGGTCGTGGGCCTCGTCGTGCCGACCGGCTATTCGTTCAACCTGGACGGCACCAACATCTACATGACGATGGCCGCCCTGTTCGTTGCGCAAGCCACCAATACCCACCTGACCCTGATGCAGCAACTTACGATCCTGTTCGTTGCGATGCTGACCTCGAAAGGCGCCTCGGGCATCACTGGCGCCGGCTTCATCACGCTGGCCGCGACGCTGGCCGTCCGGGCGCGCGACTGCGGTAGAAGTTGTCCCCGACAATCGTCCGTACCTGCTCGAGATTCCAGTATTCGGTGATCTCGTCAGCCTTCACGATCAACCCCTCGGGAGGAACCTGGTCACCCCCATAGCGCCACAACTCGAGCTGCACCATCACCTGCGCCCCGGACAATCCGGTCTCCCTGATGCATTGCTGGATCGCCAGGGCGACCTCCGGGGTCAGGAATGTCAGGGAGGTCACGCACAACTTCTGATTGTGGTCTCCGTAGTCGTCGTCGACCACCCAGAAATCGGCCCGTCCGAACGCATTCTCGTCGCCAAACCGTTTGCAAGTGACGACCAGAGCGTCGTACAGCCGCTTCCATCTCGGATCGACCGGGTCGTCGTCGTCGTCGAGGGCACCGCTTTCGCAAGTGTCCTGCTTGGTTGGGTCATTCACTGGCACGAAGTCCTCCGCCTGCTGGCGTGTCACCTTGCTACAGTCGGTATTGTTGTCGACCCTCCACTGCTTGTAGAGTTCCTCCACAGCGTCACTCTACTTGGAATGTTCCTTGCTCCAACCGTGACCGCCCGGTTCGGTACGCGCACCTGGTGCCGGCCCAGATGGCCAGGAACGCGGCCGTTATCGATTCCCTGCTGCACGACACTACGTCACAGTGCCGTTTGCAGGGCTAACAAAAAAGGGACTACGGAACACCGTAACCCCTTGATTCATCAGTATAAATTTTGGTAGGCCTCCCCGGAGTCGAACCGGGCACCAACGGATTATGAGTCCGCTGCTCTAACCAGGCATGAGCTAGAGGCCCAGAAATCGGGACAGTGACAAGCTGGAAAAACGCTCGCCACCCGCTTCAGCGGCGCGGTACCGTGAAGCAGAGTGGCGAGAGGATATTGCTTTTACTGCAGGTCCGTCAAGCTCAGACTACAACAATCAGCCGCCGCTGCCCTCGAGGAAGCTCTTCAGCTTGTCCGAGCGCGACGGGTGACGCAGCTTGCGCAGCGCCTTGGCTTCGATCTGGCGGATGCGCTCGCGGGTCACGTCGAACTGCTTGCCCACCTCTTCCAGCGTGTGGTCGGTCGACATCTCGATACCGAAGCGCATGCGCAGCACCTTGGCTTCGCGTGGGGTCAGCGAATCGAGCACGTCCTTCACCACACCGCGCATCGAGGCGTGCAGCGCGGCGTCCGAGGGCGCCAGCGTGTTGTTGTCCTCGATGAAGTCGCCCAGGTGCGAATCGTCGTCGTCGCCGATCGGCGTCTCCATCGAAATCGGCTCCTTCGCGATCTTCATGATCTTCCGGATTTTGTCTTCCGGCATCTCCATCTTGATGGCGAGGGTGGCCGGATCCGGCTCGGCGCCGGTCTCCTGCAGGATCTGGCGCGAGATCCGGTTCATCTTGTTGATGGTCTCGATCATGTGCACCGGAATACGGATGGTGCGCGCCTGGTCCGCGATCGAGCGGGTGATGGCCTGGCGGATCCACCACGTCGCATAGGTCGAGAACTTGTAGCCGCGGCGGTATTCGAACTTGTCCACCGCCTTCATCAGGCCAATGTTGCCTTCCTGGATCAGGTCGAGGAACTGCAGGCCGCGGTTGGTGTATTTCTTGGCGATCGAGATCACCAGGCGCAGGTTGGCCTCGGTCATTTCGCGCTTGGCCTTGCGCGCCTTCATTTCGCCGGCAGCCATTTGCCGGTTGATGTTGCGCAGGTCCGGCAGCGGCAGCACGACCCTGGCTTGCAGGTCGATCAGGCGCTGCTGCAATTCCTTGATGGTCGGGATGTTACGGCCCAGGATGGCGCTGTAGGCGTGGCCGGCGTTGACTTCGCCATCCACCCAGTCCAGGTTGGTCTCGTTGCCCGGGAAGACCTTGATGAAGTGGGCGCGCGGCATGCCGCAGCGGTTCACGGCCACGTCCAGGATCTGCTTCTCGATGTGGCGCACTTCGTCCACCTGGCCGCGCAGGGTGTCGCACAGCTTCTCGACTACCTTGGCCGTGAAGCGGATGCCCAGCAGCTCGTTGGAGATCGCGTCCTGCGCCTTGACGTAGGCCTTGCTGTTGTAGCCGTCCTTCTCGAAGGCCTTGCGCATCTTGTCGAACTGGTCGGCGATGTTGCCGAACTTGCCGAGGGCGGCCTGCTTCAGCGCTTCGAGCTGCTCGGCCGAGTAGCCGGCCGCGCCGGAGGCGGTGCCGCTCTCTTCTTCCTCTTCCTCGGCTTCTTCCGCTTCGTCCTCGTCCTCGTCCTCGTCGTCGGTCGAGGTCGGGGCCACCGCGGTCGGCGACGTGTTTTCGTCTTCGTCCGGATCGACCATGCCGTCGACGATCTCGTCGATCTTGATCTCGTCCTTCTCGATCTTGTTGGCGGCCTCGATGATCTCGGCGATGGTCACCGGGCAGGCCGAGATGGCCTGGATCATGTCCTTCAGGCCGTCTTCGATGCGCTTGGCGATCTCGATCTCGCCTTCGCGGGTCAAGAGCTCGACCGAACCCATCTCGCGCATGTACATGCGCACCGGGTCGGTGGTGCGGCCGAAGTCGGAGTCGACGGTCGACAGCGCCGCCTCGGCGGCCGCTTCGGCTTCGTCGTCGCTGGTGGCGTTCGGGACGTTATCGGATAGCAGCAGGGTTTCGGCGTCAGGGGCGTGCTCGTAGACGGCGATGCCCATGTCGTTGAAGGTGCCGATGATGCCTTCGATCGCTTCCGGATCGACGATGTTGTCTGGCAGGTGGTCGTTGATCTCGGAGTACGTGAGGAAGCCGCGCTCCTTGCCCGACTTGATCAGGGCCTTGAGCTTGTTGCGGCGGATCTCGAGCTCTTCTTCGCTCGCTTCGGTATCCGAGGAGAACGCATCCTTCAGCAACGCCTTTTCCTTGGCCTTGCGGTCCTTGGCCTTGGCCTTGTCCGCGGCCTTCAGTTCGGCGCGCTCGACCGCGTTCAGCGCGGCGATCTCGTCGTTCTCGGGCGTGAATTCCTTGGGCTTGCGGCCACGGCGTCCCGGGACCTTGACGGACGGCAGGACGTAACCGGACGTGTCGATGGCGGCCAGTGCGGCCGCATCGGTCGTCGCGTTAACCGGTGCCGGGCTCGCCGTACGAACCTCGGCCTGGTCTTGGCCTTTGTCCACCTTGGCGGACGCTCTCGTGGTTTTTGCAGCCACTTTGGTTTCGGGTTTCTTGGTTGGCACAGGCGCTTTCGAAGTCACAACGACTAACTTTACGATGGTTAAAGATAAAGTTTTTTGTTACCTTACATCACCCTGCAGGCAACGAACCGTTGCCTCGCTAACTGAAACTCCACGCCCCGATTGAAACGAAAAATGGTTTCAACAGTTGCAATAGTTAGCGTTTTATTATAGCACGCACCCCTATTTTTCCAAGTTGCACAAATGTTCACACTTGTGGCCGTCCCACGGCCTTACCGGGTGGTCATTGCTGCCGCATCTTCGCTTTCCAGGATGCCCAGCGCAGCTTTGATTTCGTGATAGCGAGCACTTACCTGATCTGGGGGCAGGCCCGAAGAAAACAACTGGTTAAGTTCTTGATTCAACACGTCCTTCTTGATTTGGCGCACAGCGCTGAGTAGCCAGATCCGATCTGCCTCAACGTCCGATTCCGGCTCCGCAGCGATTTCCGATATCAAACTGTCGTATTCTGCCGTCACTTCTTTTAACTGTTGTGACAAGGCGGCGAAGGTGCCGTACTCGCCGAGTCCTTGGGCCAGGTGCACCAGGTGGCGCAGCGCGTCGGCGGATTCCTGGCCGAAATAGTCGAACGAGGCCAGCGCCTCGTCGTTCAGCGACTGCGCCAGCTGCGGATGCGACACTAGGATGCGCAGCATCTGCAGTTCGAGCCCCACCGGTTTCGGACGGCCCTGGCGCGGCGGCGCGCGGCGCACCACCGATACTGGCTTTGACAGTTCGAACAGCGATTCGATCTCGGCCGACGACGATTCGGTCAGGTTCGCCAGCCCGCGTACGATCTGCAGGCGCAGCGCGGTCGGCGCCATCGCCTGCAGCATCGGCTTGGCCTCGTGCTGGGCATGCGCCCTGCCCTCCGGCGTATCGAGATCGTGCTCGGCCGTCACTTCGCGCAGCAGGAATTGCGACAGCGGCATCGCGTCGTGGATTTCCTGCTCGAAGGCCTCGGCACCGCGCTCGCGCACGAAGCTGTCCGGATCGTGCTCTTGCGGCAGGAACAGGAACTTGATGATCTTGTCGTCCGTCACCTGCGGCAGGCAGGCTTCCAGCGCGCGGCGGGCGGCGCGGCGGCCGGCCTTGTCGCCGTCGAAGCTGAAGATCACGGTATCGGTCTGGCGCAGCAGCTTTTGTACGTGGGTGCTGGTGCAGGCGGTGCCGAGCGTCGCCACGGCCTGCGGGAAGCCCAACTGGGCCAGGGCGACCACGTCCATGTAGCCTTCCGTCACCAGCACGTAGCCGGCGTCGCGGATGCTCTGGCGCGCCTCGAACAGGCCGTACAGCTCCAGGCCTTTCTGGAACAGCGGCGTCTCGGGCGAGTTCAGGTATTTCGGTTCGCCGCCGTCGAGCACGCGGCCGCCGAAGCCGATCACCTGTCCTTTGGTATTACGGATCGGGAACATGATGCGCTCGCGGAAGCGGTCGTAGCGTTTCTTGTTGTTGCCGTCCTCGTCGACCTTGTCGATCACCAGGCCGGATTCCACCAGGGCCAGGGCGTCGTAGTCGGGGAAGACCGAGCGCAGGTTGTCCCAGCCGCCGGGGGCGTAGCCCATGCCGAAGCGGGCCGCCACTTCGCCGGTGAGGCCGCGGTTCTTCAGGTAGGCGATGGCGTTGGGCGCTTCGCGCAGCTGGGCGCGGTAGTAGGCGCAGGCCTGGGTGAGCGCTTCGGTCATCGCCAGCGACTGGGCCTGCTGGGCGGCGCGCTGCTGCGGCGGGATCTTGTCGTCCTGGTCCGGGACCACCATGCCCACGTTCTGGGCCAGGTCCTTGACGGCATCGACGAAGCCCATGCCGGAGTATTCGATCAGGAAGCCGATCGCGGTGCCGTGGGCGCCGCAGCCGAAGCAATGATAGAACTGCTTGGTCGGGCTGACAGTGAAGCTGGGGGACTTTTCGTTGTGGAACGGGCACAGGCCCATGTAGTTGGCCCCGCCCTTTTTCAGCTGGACGTAGCGGCCGACGATGTCGACGATGTCGACACGATTGAGCAAATCGGTAATGAAGGATTGCGGAATCACTAGGAGGTACTCAGTGTTTGTCTCAACTCAGACTATACCGCAGCGGTGACTGCAAATTGATTTATGACAAGGCATCCGTTTGGATGGGGTCGGCTGTGGAAAGCATGCGTCACGGCCATGTTCAAGCTGGCTGAACGCGCGGTCGGCAGAGCCGACCACCCTACGTAGGGTGCACGGCTTTGCCGTGCACGCGTTCAACTACATCGCGATTAGCCGCCAGTCAGCGCTTTTTTGACCAGGCCCGACACCACGGTCATGTCGGCACGTCCCGCCAGCTTCGGCTTGAGCACGCCCATCACCTTGCCCATGTCCTGCGGACCGGCGGCGCCGGTCGAGGCCACGGCTGCCGCCACTTCGGCAGCAATTTCCTCATCCGACAAGCCGGCCGGCATGTAGGTCGACAGGATCGCCAGCTCGGCTTTCTCGATATCGGCCAGGTCGGCACGGCCGCCGGCTTCGAACTGGGTGATCGAATCCTTGCGCTGCTTGATCATCTTCTCGACGATGGCCAGGGTCTGGGCGTCGTCCAGCTCGATCTGCTCGTCGACTTCCTTGCGCTTGATCTCGGCAAGGATCAGGCGGATGGTGGCCAGGCGGGCGCTTTCCTTTGCGCGCATCGCGGCTTTCATGTCCTCGGTGAGTTGTGCTTTCAGGCTCATGGATTCTCCCGTCTGGTAGAGCTAAATGTATGGATAAAAACGACAAAACCCGCCGCGGCAAAAACCGGAGCGGGCTTGCGGACGCTCAGCGACTCGCCGGGACTAAAGTCACCGAGGCAAGCCGTCAATGCCGTCTGATTAGTACAGCTTCTTCGGCAGCTGCTGGCTGCGGATGCGCTTGTAGTGACGCTTCACTGCGGCGGCCAGCTTGCGCTTGCGCTCTGCAGTCGGCTTCTCGTAGAACTCGCGGGCGCGCAGTTCGGTCAGCAGACCGGTTTTTTCGATAGTGCGCTTGAAGCGACGCATAGCGACTTCGAACGGCTCGTTTTCTTTAAGGCGGATAGTGGTCATGTAAAAATGAAACCGTTGGATTTAGGAAGAACGAAAGTGTAGCATCATTTGCCGATCAGTGGAAGCTTTTAGCAAATGTCCCACAATTGCCACACACCTCAAACGCTGGTGCCGGCGGCATGGCCCGAGGCCCACGCCCACTGGAAGTTGTAGCCGCCCAGCCAGCCGGTCACGTCGACCGTTTCGCCGATGAAGTACAGGCCCGGCACCTTGTTCGCCATCATGGTCTGCTGCGACAGCTCGCGCGTGTCCACGCCGCCCAGCGTCACCTCGGCCTTCTTGTAGCCTTCCGAACCGGTCGGAACGATGGCCCAGCGGTTGATGGCGTCGCCCAGCTTGCGCAGTTTGGCGTCGGCCATGTCGGCCAGGCGCGCGTCCGGCGCGAAACCGTTGGCCACCAGCAGGCCGTCGGCCAGGCGCGCCGGCAGCCATTGCGCCAGCACGTTGCCGAGCTGCTTCCTGACCGTGGTTTTCATCGAGATCAGCTCCTCGGCCACGTCCATCTCGGGCAGCAGGTCGAGCACGATCGGGGTGCCGGGCTGCCAGTAGCTCGAGATCTGCAGGATCGCCGGACCAGACAGGCCGCGGTGGGTGAACAGCAGGTCTTCGCGGAAGTGGCCGCGCTGCGCCTTGCCCTTCCCCTTGCCGCTGCCGCCGGTGCTCACCTCCACTTCCAGCGCGATGCCGGCCAGCGGAACAAAGGCTTCCCAGCTGGGACCATCGAAGGTCAGCGGCACCAGGCCCGGACGCGGCTCGACGATCTGCAGGTCGAACTGCTTCGCGATGCGGTAGCCCAGGTCGGTGGCGCCGATCTTCGGGATCGACAGGCCGCCGGTGGCGATCACCAGGCTGTCGCATTCAATGTCGCCGCCTTCCGCCGTGATGTGGAAGCCTGTGCCGGACTTTTCGATGCTGCCGACCTTGCAGGGCATGCGCCAGCTGACCTCGCCCGCCGCGCACTCGGCACGCAGCATCCCGATGATCTGCTCGGACGAGTCGTCGCAGAACAACTGGCCCTTGTGCTTCTCGTGCCAGGCGATGCGGTGCTTCTTGACCAGGGCAAGAAAATCCTGCGGGGTGTAGCGCGACAGCGCGCTGCGGCAGAAATGCGGGTTCTGCGACAGGAAGTTGGCCGGACCGGCGCCGATGTTGGTGAAGTTGCAGCGGCCGCCGCCGGAAATGCGGATCTTTTCGGCCAGGCGCGTGGCATGGTCGAGCAGCACCACGCGCCTGCCGCGCTGAGCAGCCACCGCCGCGCACATCATGCCGGCGGCGCCTGCGCCGATTACCGCTACATCATAGTGTTTTGCCATGTCCTGCCGTGTCCCGCCGGTTGCCCGTCAATCGCCAAACCGGCCATTGTATACGGTTCAGGGGTACGGCGGAACGCTAGCCCCCGTCCGCGCTCCTCACGTCCAGGTCGCGCCCGTTGAGCACCGTCCCGTCCCTGGCGATCGTCATCATGTGCATGCCGGTGTCCGTCAGCCCCAGGCGCTTGAGCTGTTCCGGCGACACCCGCAGGAAGTACTCGCCCGGGAAGATCCCGCTGATGACGAAGTAGCCGTCGGCGGCGCTGGTCATGGTGGCCACCACCTTGCGCGACGCGTCCACCAGTTCCAGCGTCAGGTCGCCGATGGCGCGCCGTTTGCCGTCGGCATACAGGTAGGTGGTGCCGTCGACCTCGCCCGTCAGGTTCACCGCAAACTCGACCTGGCTCACCTTGCCGGGACGCGGCACGATGCGCACGCCCGGCACGCGCGGCTGCCATTGTGGATCGTCGAGCGTGTTCGGATCCAGTCCGAGGTCGGTGTTCTGGTGCGCCGGCAGGCGCGGCAGGTAGGCAATGCCGCCGGCATTGGTGCGCACGGCGTAATTGGCGCCATTGACCGTGAAGCCAGCCCCCTGGATCGCTTCGTCCGCGCCATCCATGATGCCGTTCAGGTCCTTATCGAGGAACACCCGGATCGAGGCCGCGCCCATGCCGGCCATCGGCTGGGCGTCCGTCATGAGGCGGCGGCTGCGTGGCTCCAGTCCCATGGCCATGAATAACTGCAGGCCCAGCCCGTAGTCGCGGCGGTTCGTATAGAAGCCGTTGATCCCCAGCCCATAGTTGCCCAGGCTCTTGTTGAGTCCACCAAAAGCACGCAGCTCGCGGCCCTGGAAGCTGCGTATCAGCCCGAGGTTCAGGAGGTAGCCATCGCTCATCGCGACATCCGCCGACACGGCCGCGCTGCCCAGCGCCGCCTCCGGCAGGATCGCGTACTGCAGTTGGCCGCTCAGACCGATGCCGGCCACGCGCCGGCTCACCTGGAACTGGCCGTCCGCCACTTCAGTGCCGCCGATCGACGCGTAGCGCAAGCCCTTGGTCAGCGCGACGCCGTTGCGGTAGGCCGAGACGCGGCCCTGCACGTCGATGTTGCGCATGCCGGATGCCAGCCGATCGTTGTGCAGCTGCAGCGCCACCGGGTAGAACTGATTGCCGCCCGGCGCCACCACGCCTTCGACCCGCAGCTCGTCGCGCAGCCGTACCGGGTCGGCGGCCCGGCTAAAGAATTCACTCTGGAAGCGGTCGAGCCGGGCGCGGCTGGCCGACAGCGACACGTTGCCGATGCGGGTCTTCAGGCCCAGCTGCGCCAGGCTGCCGCCGTCCTGCGCCTTGACGGCGTCCGCCGTCGCAATCAGGCCGTTCCAGTAGCCGCGCAGGCCGAGGTTGGCATAGCTGCGTGACGCGCCATCGAACGTGGGCACGCGCTGCCAGCCCCCGACGGCGTTGATGCGCTCGCTCATGCCCCATTCGAACTGCGCCAGCGCGCGCTCCTGCCCCAGGATGTCGCGGTGCGCGCCGACGTCGTAGTACAGGGCGCCGCGCGGCACCGCCGACTGTTCCAGCAGGAAGCTCTGGCGCTCG
Organism: Massilia alkalitolerans DSM 17462; assembly: GCF_000427785.1. Lineage (GTDB taxonomy): Bacteria > Pseudomonadota > Gammaproteobacteria > Burkholderiales > Burkholderiaceae_D > Telluria > Telluria alkalitolerans. Next base: position 3,604 of record NZ_ATYR01000046.1, on the reverse strand, counting down.
ACCCGCAACTGGCCCAGCGGCCCGTGGAACACCAGCCGGAATTCGTTGGGGCCGTAGGCCAGCGGCTGGTCCTCGAAGCTGTACTTGCCGTCCGGGCGCGACTGCTGGAAACCGACCAGCGCGTCGTTGTAGAACAGCTCGACGTCCCAGCCCGGCGGCAGCGGACCCTGCAGGGTGTGGCGTTCGAAGCTGGTCGGCTGGTCGAGCGGGCGGTTGCTGAGCAGGACGCCGTTGCCGGTCGGGCTGCTGGCTGCGACGTTGGGCACGCCCGGCAGGGGCACGCTGCCGAACAGGGCGGTGCGCGCCCGCAGCGGCCCGAGCAGGCCGGCTTCCGGATCGTTGCGCCCGAGCGTCAGGCGCACGCCCTGGGAAGGATCGTTCCGATGCCGACTGCCATGGCTGACATACAGGGCCGCTTCCATGCCGAGCAGGTCGGCGGTCAGGTAGCCCGTATAGCTCGCTTCGGCCTGCTTGCGGCCATTGATCTTGCTGGTCGACAGGCCCAGGGTCTGGTCGACGAAGGGAACGCCAGCCAGCCGGTACGGGGTGGCCAGGCGCGGATAGCCCGGGTCCTGGTAGCCTCCCGGCATGCCCGGCAGGCTGCCGCGCTCGCGCCGGGCCAGCCTGGCCTGCAGCGGCAAGGTTTCGCGCGGGCGAACCTGGAGGGCCAGGTTGGGCATGTCGAGCTCGAGGTCCACCGGCAGCAGGCGCGCCATCAGCTTGCTCGCCACATAGATTTCGTCGGCATGCAGCTTGAACTGGGAACGATCGAGCTCTTGCTGCCTGCCCGCGATCTCGAGCATCCGCCCCGGCACGTCGAGGCTGAAGCTCCGGTCTTCGCTGAGGATGTAGCCGCTGGCCCTCCCCTGGCCCGGTGTGACGCGGATGGACAGGGTCAGCAGGCGCGCCATTTCGCCGAGCGGCAGGAACACGTCGCGCCCGATTTCGTAGCCGTTGACGGCATCGGTCAGGACCTGGTTACCGAGCCGCACTTCGAGCAGCACCAGGTTGTCTTCGGATGCCGGCATGGGCGCCGCCACCGCCGCCGGAGGGGCGGCCGGCAGCAACATCAGACCTGCAAGGAGGAAGCCTGTTCGAAATACCTGCATGGTTCGGTCAAGCCTGTGCCGCCGGCACGTTCCGGTAGCACATTAATTCTTAGGGCAGGTCCAGGCTGGCCTGCGCCAGCAGCTTGCCGCCTGCCTCGGGACGGTCGCGGTAGGCCACCTCGAGCGTGCCACCGGCCAGCGTCACGCCCTTGGGCACCTGCAGCGGCAGCGCCGCCTGGCGCACGCGGTTGGGGGTATAGACGGCGACGCCGCCCACCTGCGCCAGGGCCTCCGGCTTGCCGCCGCGCGGAGTGAAGCTGACGCTGACGTCGCCGTACACCGAGCCGGCGCCGTCGCGCTCGAAGCGCAGCACCAGTACCGGGTTCTTGGCTGCATCTTTCTGCAGCGCGAGGCCGGCCAGCTTGACCGTGGCGTCGACGTTCCCGTGGCGCACGATGACCGGCATCGAGGCGCCGACCAGGGCGTTGATCATCACGCCGATCTGGCTGTTCTGGGCGCCCCGGTTCTCGACGCTGGTGCTGCCTTCGGCATCGGGCAGCTTGTCGAACAGCAGGTGCGAGCGGTACTCGCCCTCGGCCAGCTCGGCCGGCTTGCGCAGCATGATGCGCACCGTCTGGGCGGTGCCTGGCTGCAGCGTGATCTGGCGCGGCGAATAGCGCAGCATGCCGTCGGCGAAGCGTTCGCCCTCGCCCGGGGTGTCGGCCGTTTCGAACTGGCCGGCATCCGTCATGCGGCGGTTGACCAGCGAAATGCGGTAGCTGGCCGGCTTCGTGCCGTTGTTGATCAGCTCGACCTGGGCGGCGCGCTGGTTCTTGTCGAACACGATACGGGTCGGATGCAGCATGAGGTCCGCCTGCGCGGGCCAGGACAGGGCCAGCAGGATCATGGCCAGCAGGGCGCACAGCGCCGGGCGAATACGGCGCGAGCCTGGCAGGCCGAAGCGCGGGGCGAACATCGGGGAATACATGGTGAGGAACCTACTGAAAATTGACGGTCAAGGGAAACGAACCGGAATACGTCCCGGCAGGCTGGTTCGGCGCCACGGTCAGGGTCGCGCCGATCGACAGGGTGGTGCCGCCAGTCGGCACCGAGAGGATATTCGTTGGGTTGTTGACGAAATTGTTGACGGCCATGCTGTTGTTGCCGCTGCTCAGGCGAATACCGCCGTTGGCGGGCACCGAGATCACGACCGCCTTGTTGGTGCCGCCGTTGCTGCTGCGGCCCACCGTGAAACCGGCCTGTCCCGTCGACGGGGAATTGAGGAGCACCACGCCGCCGGTGCGGGAACGGACGCCGGCCGGGCTGACGGTGATGGTGCCGCCGGTGCCGGCGACGAAGCGGCCGAAATCGAGGCCGCGCGTGTTGTTGAGTACGATCTGCTGGGCATGTACCCCGGCAATCGCGGAGAGTCCCGCCAGCGCCGCCAGCACTTTCGTGCCGGCGAGCCTGGGGAAACGGTAGTGGCGTACCGGCATGGTCGGGTGCAGGCTGGGCCGCTACCGCGGCGCTCAGTTGTACTCGACGGTGGCGGTGACCGAACCGGCATAGGTGCCGGCCGGCTGGTTGGCGCTGACGGTCAGCACGCCGCCGACGAAGATCGACTGGGCGCCGCCACTGCTCAGGGTACCGGTCGCCACGTCGCCGCTGGTAATCGCGCTGGCGCTGGTGTCGCTGATCCGGGTGAAGGCCATGGTGTTGCTGCCATCGCTCAGCGTGGCGGCGCCGCTGAACACGATCGAGTAGGTCAGGGACGCCGAGCCGGACACGTCGAAACGGGCCGCGCCCGCGGTGCCGCCCGCCAGCGTCACGCCGCCCCCGGCAGTGCGAGCGCCGCCCGGCGTGAGGGTGACGGTGCCGCCCGTTGCGCCGGCTGCGAAGCTGCCGAACGACAGGTTGACCGGTGCGGTGATCGAGATCGGGGTAACCACGGTGCTGGTCGAGGTGGCGGTGGCCTGGGCGGCAACCGCGCTGCCGGCAGCGGCGGTCATCGCCAGTGCGAGGGCAGCGAAGGATAGCTTGGTGAGGCGAGCGTGCTTGGACATTCTGGTCTTCCTTCAGAGTGTGATGGAGCGCATATGTTGCGAGCGAGCTGCTTATGACGACCGGACTACAAAGTGTCACAGAAGAACTATAAATATTGCCTTTCGGTATCGTTTTGCTATCTTGCAAGAAATTAATATCAGTCTATTGAGGAAAATCACATTCAATGAAAAATCGGGATAGGGGCGGCCAATGACGGCCGACCCCTCCCACACCACCCGGCATGCGGGTCCGCACCGGGCGGTTGGAACGGTTGAGGTCATGGTGCCATACCCGGCGCACAATGCCTGCTCTCATCTTTGTTCAACCCGGTCAATCGGGTTCTTCGCTGTCGGAGGAAGCGTCGGCTTCACCTTGGCCTCCAGTTAACGAGCCCCGTTACCGGGCATCTGAAGCATTCCCAATCGAATGGTCGAGCAGATTCCAGCTCCCATTCCTTCGGTCCTTCAGCACCAGTCTTTAGCCTCGCCGGCCATACCAGCACCTACTACGAC
>NZ_ATYR01000045.1 GCF_000427785.1 Massilia alkalitolerans DSM 17462 | reverse complement strand
GCGCCTGTTCGATCCATTCAGTAGGAAGATGCTCACCCAACCTTGTCCAGTCGGGAGCTTCGAGATGATTTGCTAGAAAATGAAGAGTGTCATCGAACATGGCGGCGAAGGTTAACAGCGATGCGCAACGTTTACAACGACAAAATAAAAATGCCGTTCAGTCTTAACTGAACGGCATTAGCGCATCGCGCCGCTTTTCTCATCGCACCATGCAAGGCCGCTTGTTGTCGAACTTCCAGCCCGGAATGAGGAACTGCATGGCCGCCGCGTCGTCGCGTGCGCCCAGACCCATGTTCCTGTAAGCCTGGTGCGCCGCCTCCAGCGCGTCGACGTCCAGCTCGATGCCCAGGCCCGGCCGGGCCGGCACCTTGACCTCGCCGCCTTCGATCCTGAGCGGCTCCTTGGTCAGGCGCTGGCCGTCCTGCCAGATCCAGTGGGTATCGATCGCCGTCACCCTGCCCGGCGCCGCCGCGCCGACGTGGGTGAACATCGCCAGCGAGATGTCGAAGTGGTTGTTCGAGTGCGAACCCCAGGTCAGGCCGAACATCTCGCACAGCTGGGCCACGCGCACCGAGCCCTGCATGGTCCAGAAGTGCGGGTCGGCCAGCGGAATGTCGACCGACTGCAGCTGGATCGAGTGGGCCATCTGGCGCCAGTCGGTGGCGACCATGTTGGTGGCCGTCTTCAAGCCGGTGGCGCGGCGGAACTCGGCCATCACTTCGCGGCCCGAGAAGCCGTTCTCGGCGCCGCAGGGGTCTTCGGCATAGGCCAGCACATCGTGCTTGTCGCGGCACAGGCGCACCGCCTCCGCCAGCGACCAGGCGCCGTTCGGGTCGAGCGTGACGCGCGCCTGCGGGAAGCGCTCGTGCAGGGCAACCGCGGCCTCCATCTCTTCGTCGCCGCAGAAGACGCCGCCCTTGAGCTTGAAGTCCTGGAAGCCGTAGCGCGCCTGCGCCGCTTCGGCCAGCGCCACCACCGCCTCCGGGGTCAATGCCGCTTCGTTGCGCAGCCTGAACCAGGCATCTTCCGCGCCCTCTTCGCTGCGGTAAGGCAGCCCGGTGCGCTTGCGCTCGCCGACGTAGAACAGGTAGCCCAGCATCGGCACCGCGGCGCGCTGCTGGCCCTCGCCCAGCAGGGCCGCCACCGGCACGTTCATGAACTGGCCCAGCAGGTCGAGGAATGCCGACTCCACCGCGGTAACCGCATGGATGGTGGTGCGCAAATCGAAGGTCTGCAGGCCGCGCCCCCCCGCATCGCGGTTGGCGAACGTGCTGCGGATCGCATTCAGGACGGCGTTGTAGTCGCCCAGCGACTTGCCGATGATGAGCGGACCCGCGTCTTCCAGGGTCTGGCGGATCGATTCGCCGCCCGGCACTTCGCCCAGGCCGGTATTGCCGGCGCTGTCCGTCAGCACCACGATGTTGCGGGTGAACCAGGGGCCGTGGGCGCCGCTCAGGTTCATGAGCATGCTGTCCTGGCCGGCGACGGGGACGACCCGCATCGCGGTGATGACCGGGGCGCCGCTGATGTTCGAATTCATGGATGACTCCAGGTATGTAATGAAATTATTTGCCGCGGTAGTAATCGGCCAGCACGCCGAAGGCCTGCTTGCGTACGCCGGTCTCGGACACGATGCCCTTGCGGTTCCAGCCGTTCTGGAACACCGGGTGCTCGCGGCGCGGCGAACGGAAGTCCTTCAGGATCCAGGGCGACATGCCGCGCAGGGTCGGGATCTGGTCGGCCATCGCCAGGGTCTGGCGGTAGTACTCGGCCTGGTATTCCTCGGTGAATTTCTTCATGCCGTCGTTGCGGTAACCGGCCAGCGCGTCGGCGCCGAATTCGGACAGGATCAGCGGGCGGTCGCTCGGCACTTTCCATTTGAGCTTGGCGACGGCGTCGAGCGTGTCGGAACCGTACCAGCCGGCGTAGATGTTCACCGCCAGCACGTCGAGCTTGCCGGCCAGCGGATCGTCGATCGCCAGCGCGTCGCCGTCATGCTTCACCAGCAGGGCCGCGCTCACCAGGCGCGAGGGATCGAGCTGGCGCACGTTGTCCGCCATGGCGCTGTGGAAGCGCGTGCGCGCGTCCGCTACCGGGGTCTCGTTCCCGACGCTCCACATGATTACCGAGGCGCGGTTGCGGTCGCGGTAGATGGTCTCGGCCTGCATGGCCAGGGCCTTGCGCAGCACGGCCGGGTTGTCCCAGTCGACCGTCCAGTACACCGGGATCTCGCTCCACACCAGCAGGCCCATTTCGTCGGCCAGGCGCACCGTGGTTTCCGAGTGCGGGTAGTGCGACAGGCGCACGTAGTTCGCGCCGAGGCCATGCTTGATCTCGTGCAGCAGCGCGCGCGAGCTCGACTCCGTCATGTTGCGCGCCGGGTTGGGACCGAACTCTTCTTCGTGCAGCGAGATCCCACGCAACCAGATGGGCTTGCCGTTCAGGAGGATCTGGTTGCCCTTGACCGCGATGGTGCGGAAGCCGACGCGGTCGCGAAGCGCGTCGCCCGCGGCGGAAAAGCGCACGTCGTACAGGGTCGGCTTCTCGGGCGACCAGCGCTCCAGTCCTTTCGGCGCGGCCAGCTCGAAAGTGGCGCGGCCATTGGCGTCGGTGGTGGCGCGCACGGTGGCGAGCGCGCCGATCGCCACGCTGACCTGCTGGTTGGCCGCCTGCGGCCCCTGCAGGCGCACTTCGCCGGCGATGCGGCCGTCAGCGCTCAGCTGGACCATGGCGTCGTCGATGAAGGTCGCCGGGGTGGTGATCAGGGCTACCTTGCGGGTGATGCCGCCGTACAGGTCCCAGTCGGTGATGGAGGTCGGGATCGACTGGGCGTCGTGGGTCGAGTCGACGCCGACCACCAGGCGGTTGTCGCCGGCGCGGAGAAGCCCGGTCACCTCCAGCACGAAGGGCGTGAAGCCGCCTTCGTGGCGCCCCACTTCCTTGCCGTTCAGGTAGACGTAGGCGCGGTAGTTGACCGCCTCGAAACGCAGGAAAGCGCGCTTGCCGCCCAGGGCCTGCGCGTTGAACTTGCGCTGGAACCAGATCAGGCCATCGTAGTAGCGCAGCTCAGGGGCCGCGACATTCCAGGCGCCCGGCACGTTGATGATCGGGCCGCGGTCGAGGTCGAACTCGAAGAAGTCCACGCCGCCCTTGGCCTCGATCGCAGCGACGTCGAGGTCGCGGTAGCGCTGCATGCGCGACTTGGCCACCCAGCCGTTGATGTCGGTGAGGCCGGTGCGGTACAGGTCCTTCGAATAGGTCCACTGGCCCGACAGGTCCTGGCCGTCGCGGTGCAGTGCGCCGGTGAGCAGGAAGGCAGGCCGCAGGTCGTCCGCCATGGCCGGCAGGCAGGCGAGCGTGCCGATGAAGATCCAGAATGCTGCGACAAGTTTTTTCATAGGTTCAGGGTGGTCGGTTGGGAGTGCACGCGCGGCGCGGCACCTGATGGACGGGCACTGATATATTAGTATGCCATGGAAGTATAGAGTGCGTCTTGCCGTCGATGCACTCAATTTCGTGATCGGAAGGCTTGTCGCGGCCCGGCAAACAAAAAAAGACGCGCGCACCGACGGGTTCGCGCGTCAAACAGGAGACGTGGGCGGCGCCTGGACGCTTACTTCGAGTAGCTCAGGCCCACCATGTAGCGCGCGCCGCCATAGATGTAGTCGTTGATCGACGGGACGCCATTGGCAAAGGCCGCGAAGCCCGCCTGCGAGTTGGTGACGGTCGACTTGCCGAGGTTGCGCGCTTCGGCAAACACCTGCAGGCCGTTCTTGAAGCGGTAGGAAATCTTGGCGTCGATGAAGCGGCGACCGTCGCGGAAGACCGGCGAGCCCGGGTTGTACGGCAGGCTGCCCACCGAGCTGATGCCGGTAGCCGGGAAGTTCGAGAACGAATCGTCGTCGGCGATGCGCGAGAAAGTGCTCGTCACCACCTGCAGGGCCACGCGCATCTGCAGCGCACCGTCGTCATACCATAGCGAAGTGTTCCAGGAATAGCGCTCCTGGCCGACCGGATCGAGCGGCACGCCGGTGAGCAGGTCGCGGATCTGGCCTTCCAGGCTGCTGGTGCGCAGCCTGGTGTAGTTGGCGCTGATACCGGTGTTGCCCAGGAAGGAAGGCAGGAAGGTGAAGGCGGTCTTACCGGTGACTTCGATGCCTTTCTTCAGCAGCGCCGGACCGTTTTCCCAGGTCGAATACGAGAAGCTGACATCCTCCAGCGAGCGGCCGGTGGGGTCGGTTTCCCCGGTGCCTTCGAACGGACGGCTCACCACCCCCACGCGCTGGGCGGCGCCGATGATGCCCTTGGAGCGGAAGCCCGCCAGGCCGACCACGGTGTCGCGGTTCGGGTACCACTCGAGCGACAGGTTCTGGTTCTGGTTGGTCTGCGGGCGCAGGCTCGGGTTCCCCATCACGCCGGAGCAGGACATCAGGCCGTCGTCCTCGCCGCCCCCTTCGAGGGCGGTGTAGTCGTTGGTGCAGACCACCGAGGAGCCGGTCAGGCGGCTGGCCGGCGGCCGAGCGATCTGCTTGGCGCGGTTGTAGCGCACCACCAGTTCGTCCGCGACCGGCCAGAACGCCAGGTTCAGGATCGGCATGATGTCGGTAGTGTTGCGGGTGAGCGTGCTATTGCGGCGGAAGGCGCTGGTGAGCTCGATGCCGGCCGGATCGAGCGTGATGGCGCGGAAGGTCGTCGAGCTGGTGCCGCTCACGCGGGTCTTGACGTAGCGGTAGCCGAAGTTGCCTTCCAGCTCCCAGCCGAAGGGCAAGCTACGGTCGGTGAAGGGGATGCGGTCGAAGGCGAAGTCGGTCGACAGGTAGCCGGCCATCACGCGCTCGGACACCTGGGTCACCGGCTGCGCATACACCTTGCCGTCGCTGGCGGTGCACTCCTTCATGCAGTCCAGCGGGTTCATGTTCGGCACGCCGGTCAGTTCCCACAGCTTCTTCAGATCGAGTTCGGTCCAGCCGCTGACCAGGGTATCCGGGCGGTCCTTGGCGCCGGCGAAGAAGGGGTTGGTCCGGCGCGTCAACACTTGAGAGATCACGTTGTTGTACTCCGCCGGGGTCATCACGATCGACACGTCGCGGATGTCGCGCGGGTTCGACAGCGCGGTGGCGGCCGGGTTGACGCCGTATTTGCAGGCGTTGGCGGTGCCGCTCGAAGCGCCGGTGTCCTGGCAGCCGTAGAAGAAGCTGCGCACCGCCAGGTCCGGCACCGCGATGCGCGGGTCGGTGGAAACGTCATAGCCGCCCGCGCCCCTGCTGACCGATTCCTGCTTGCGGCCGTTGATGCCGAACTTGAGGTTCTGCAGGAAGGGCATGTGCCGGCCCAGCGAATAGCGGGCATCGACCTTCAACACGTCCTCGACCTTCTCTTCCAGGCGCGGATTGTCGAGCGTGAGCTGGGTGCCGTTGGCGCCCGCGGTGCGCAGCGGCATGCCGGCTGCGCTGGAGCTCAGGCTGCCGTAGTTGGCCGGATCGCCCTGGTCGAAGCTGGCGTTCTGCGGCGTATGGGTCCACAGGCCGTTCGGGCTGACGGCGACGTCCACCGGGCCGTAGGCGGTAGAGATGCTGGAGCGCCAGCCGTAGCGGTAGAAGTCCGACTTCGTGCGCCCGCCCAGGAATTCGACGTTCAGGCCACCCGAGCGCCAGGTGCCGCCGAAGATGCCGGTCTGGGTCTTGTTCTCCATCTCGGTCGCGATCTGGTCGGTGCCGGCGTTGCCGTTGGCCAGGGTGAAACTGGTGACGTGGTGATTCGCGTCGACCACCACCGAGGATGGGATGATGTTGGCCACCTGGCCGGTGGTCAGGCCGCGGTAGGTCGAGCTGCTGCCGGCATTGGTCGGCGTATCGAAGAAGTAGTAGCCGGACCCGGCCACCGGGCTGCGGGTCGCAATGCCGCCCACCTGGGCGGAATCGACGAAGCTACCGGTGCCGTTGAAGGCGATGCTGCCCAGGTTCAGGTTGAGGATGTTCTCGGACAGCTCGCGGTCGCTGCGGTTGTATTTGGCGTAGACCGTCAGGTTGCGGTTCACCTTGAAGTCGGCGCGCAGGTCGGCATTGCTGCGCTGGTCGCGGTTGCGGCGGATGGTGTTGCGCAGCAGGTCGGGCGCATAGTCGTTCCACTGGCCCAGGCAGGTGCGCAGTTCGTTGATGCGCTGGTTGCGTGCGCGGTTGGCGTCGCTGCCCGACAGGCCGGCCACGTCGGCGTTCTGCAGCAGCGGGAACGCGCTCTGGCAGGCCTGCTTGCTCTGGGCCGCCGCGGAGCGGCTCAGGATCTCGAACGGCGACAGCGCGTTGATGCGCCCGCCGCCGTTGGCGGCGTTGCGGGCCCAGCTCGCGAGCGGCGTGGTGGAGGCCGGGTCGTCCTTCGCCAGGATGTCCGGGTTGAAGCTGAAGGTCTTTTCCGGCGAATGGTCGAAGTCGATCGTGCGCAGGTAGCCGCCGCGCGCGCCGCTGTTCTGCTGGATCGAATGGGCCTCGTTGCGCGCATCGGTCCTGGTGAGGTTGGCGATGATGCCGAGCCGGCCGTCCAGGTAGTTGTCGGCGAAGATCAGGTTCAGGCTCGGCGTCCACTTGCGCGCCAGGGTGTTCTTCTCGCCGGCGACGCGGGCCACGATGGTCTGCTTCTTGAAATCGAGGCCGGTGCGGGTCTTGATGAGGATGCTGCCGCCGAGCGAACCTTCGGTCATGTCGGCAGTGGCGCCCTTGACCACGTCCACGCTGGCGATCAGTTCGGCCGGCATGTCCTGCAGGGTGGCGCCGCGGCCTTCGCCACCGCCGTTCAGGTCGGTGCCCCCGCCGGACACCACGCCGACGCCGTCGATCTCGACGCGGGTCAGGTCGGGCGTGTTGCCGCGCACGCTGACGGTATTGCCTTCGCCGAAATCGTCGCGCGACAGCGCCACGCCGGCGATGCGCGAGATCGCTTCGGCGACGTTACGGTCCGGGAAGGAGCCGACGTCGTCGGCGATGATCGAATCCTGCGCGGTGGCCGCGTTCTTCTTGCGTGCGTTCGAGCTGCGCTCGGACTCGCGGGTGCCGCGCACCACTACCGTGCTCGCCACGGCCTCGCCCTCGGTGTTGGCGGCCTGGCGCTGCTGCGTCGCCTGTTGCGGGCTTGGCTGGGGCGCCTGCTCCTGGGCCTGCACGGCATAGGGGCTCATCATGAGCAGCGCGGCCGACACGGCGCAGCAGCAAGCGGTACGGCGCATCGGGGGTGCGGAAAACGGTGTCATAGGGTCTCCAATGTTTTTGTTTGCCTGCCTGCGTGTCGGCGGGCACGCCGGGCGCCGCAGGCCTGTGTTCCCGTGGCTTCGCCGGCGGCTTGCGGGACAGGTGCTTCGAAAAATCCGGAAAAAAAGGGCTGACTCGCGCGCCGCGAGTCAGCGAAGAGACAGCAGTCCCATTCCAGTTGCTGTACACGTCGCAACAAGACTGCACTGATATATTAGGGTCCTGGAACACCAGGCACAACAGTCGGCCTGCTTTGGTCATCAACTTGAGCGATTGGACACGGTGTATCGACCGCATGCAGGAGCTGGATTAGTATCGCGATCGAACACTAATATATCAGTGTGGCACGTACAATCATGCGGCCACCTTCCCCCATCGACAGACCGGCGCGCCCCAGCGGCAGTGCCGGCACGGAGACCGACAGTGCAAATCCCATCGCGGAGACATTTCCTTCGCTCGGCCAGCGCCCTTCCCTTCCTTGCCTCCTTCCCTGGCCTGGCCAGCGCGGTGACGGCCAACACCGGCGCCAAGCCGGCCCCCGTGTCCGAGACCGGCCTGCGCTGGCTGGACGGCCAGGCCCCCGCGCGCTTCGAGGGCTGCACCCTCGGCGTGCCCTGGCCGCGCGGCACGCTGCGCCTGCCCGCGAACAAACGGCTCGACTTCACGCTGGGCGCGAACGGCCCCGCCATGCAATCCTGGCCCCTGGCCTACTGGCCGGACGGCTCGCTGAAGTGGACCGCGCACGCTGTCGCGGGCGGCGCCACCGCCGAAGGCTACAGCTTGGCCCGCGGCGCCCAGGCGCGCGGCACGGTCGCGGTGAAGGAAAGTGCGGACGGCATCCTGGTCACCGCGGGCGAACTGGCGTGGATGCTTCCGCGCCGCGGCGAGGTGCTGGTGCGCAGCGCGACCCGCGCCGGCCGCGTGACGATGCAGAACATGAAACTGGTGGCGCTGCGCCAGGACGGCGCCCAGCTGGAGAAGAGCGGCAGCGTCGCGCGCCAGCCCTTCACCAGCAAGCTCCTTGCCGTCACGGTGGAGCAAAGCGGCCCGGTGCGCGCGGTGGTCAAGTTCGACGGCATGCACAGCGACGGCAGCCGCGACTGGCTGCCCTTCTCGGTGCGCCTGTACTTCTATACCGGCTCGGACAGCGTACGCATCGTGCACTCCTTCATCTACGACGGCAATCCGGAACAGGACTTCATCGCGGGCCTCGGCGTCACCGCCCAGGTGCCGATGACGGACCAGAGCTACGACCGCCACGTGCGCTTCTCGGGCGAAGGCGTCGGCGTCTGGGGCGAGGCGGTGCGGCCGGTGACCGGCCTGCGCCGCGACCCGGGCGACGCCTATCGCGCCGCCCAGGTGGCCGGCAAGGCCCTGCCGCCGCTGGCCGGCATGGCCAAGCCGGTGCAGGACGGGCTGCAGTGGATCCCGGAATGGGGCGACTTCACGCTGGCGCAGCTCTCGCCGGACGGCTTCACCCTGCAGAAGCGCCTGCGCGCGGGGCGCGCCTGGATCGACTCGAACGCCGGCACCCGCAGCAAGGGCCTGCTGTACGCCGGCGGGGCCGCGGGCGGCGTGGCCCTGGGCCTGAAGGATTTCTGGCAGCGCGCCCCGGTGCAGCTGGACGTGCGCAACGCGGCCAGCCCGATGGCGGAGGTGACGGCCTGGATGTGGGCGCCCTCGGCGCCGGCCATGGACGTGCGTTCCTACCGCGGCGAAGATGGCATGGACACGCACGAGAAGCAGATCGCGGGCCTGAACATCACCTACGAAGACTACGAGGCGGGCTGGGACTCGGCCACCGGCGTGGCCCGCAGCTCCGAGCTGCAGCTGTGGGTGCTGGGCGGAACGCCCTCGCACCAGGCCTTGTCCGACATGGCCGAACAGGTGGCGCGGCCGGCGCGCCTGGTGTTGACGCCGCAGCGCATCCATCAATGCGGCGTGTTCGGCGACTGGGACCCGGTGGATACCTCTAGCGCCGCGCGCAAGCTGATCGAGGACCGCCTGGCCCTGCAGCTGGACCAGTACCTGGTCGAAACCGAACAGCACCGCTGGTACGGCTTCTGGTCCTATGGCGACGTGATGCATAGCTACGACCCCGACCGCCACATGTGGCGCTACGACATCGGCGGCTACGCCTGGGACAATTCGGAGCTGTCGACCGACCTGTGGCTGTGGTACAGCTACCTGCGCACCGGACGCGCCGACCTGTTCCGCTATGCCGAAGCGATGACCCGCCATACCGGCGAGGTCGACGTCTACCACCTGGGTCCCTTCAAGGGCTTCGGCACCCGCCACGCGGTGCAGCACTGGTCCGATTCGTCGAAGCAGCCGCGCGTCTCGAACGCGGCCTACCGGCGCATCTATTACTTCCTGACGGCGGACGAGCGCGTCGGCGACCTGATGCGCGAACTGCTCGATTCGGACAAGGACCTGCACAAGGTCGACATCTCGCGCAAGCTGAAGGTGGCGGGCGCGCGCCCGGACGCCTTTATCGGCGCGTCCTTCGGCACCGTCTGGGGTTCATTGATCTCGGCCTGGCTGGCCGAGTGGGAACGCAGCGGCGACGTGCGCTGGCGCGACAAGATCGTCAATGGCATGAAGAGCATCGCGGCGCTCAAGTACGGCTGGTTCGCGGCAGGCGCGCCCTACGACCACACTACCGGGCGCTTCCATGGCCCCGGCGACAAGCCCTCGTTCTCGAACCTGAACGGCGTGTTCGGCGTGGTCGAGATGAATTCCGAGCTCCTGACCCTGGTCGACGTGCCGGAGTACCGCAAGACCTGGCTGCAGTACTGCCGCACCTACAATGCGCCGAAAGAAGAGGTGGTGGCGCTGCTGGGACAGGCTCCGGGCGGGCGCGGCATGAGCGACACCAATTCGCGCATGACCGCCTACGCCGCCTACCAGTTGCGCGACCGCGCGCTGGCGCTGCGGGCCTGGCGCGAGTTCTTCGCCTCGGACTGGCTCAAGCGCGGCAGCCCGCGCCACACGGTGCGCCGCATCGACGGGCCGGCGGTGCTGCGTCCGCTCGACGAGATGAGCGGCATCAGCACCAACGGCTCGGCGCAGTGGGGCCTGGCCGCGATCCAGCACATGGCGCTTGGCGGCGACACGCTGGACGAGGCGGCGCGCGCGGCCGGACTGCTTCCCTGAGCGGGAATTCAGTACTCCGGCTCAACAATAAAAGGGGTGATTCATGCGCGCAGCGCATGAATGCTCAACGGTGCACCAGCACGGGAATCGCGCTGTGCACCAGCACCTTCTGCGTCACGCTGCCCAGCAGCAAGCCCTTGACGCCGCGCCGCCCGTGCGAGGCCATGATGACCAGGTCGCACATGCGCGCGCGCGCGGTGGCGATGATGGCCTCGTCGGGGTCATCGGACACGACCTGCACGGCCGTGCAGGGCACGCCGGCGTCGCGCGCCAGATCCGCGATCTCGTCCAGGCGCCGCTGGGCGTGCTGGCGGCTGCTGGCTTCGTACTGCTCCGCGGTCAGTTCCAGCATCTCGGCATCGGCGGTGATGGCCCGGAACGGCGTCGTGGCGGTCATGGCGACGAGCTCCGCCCCGCTCTCCCTGGCGAATTCGACGCCGGCGTCGATGGCGCGTCGGGATGCCTCCGAGCCATCGGTTGGTAACAATATGCGCTTGTACATGTCCGGCTCCAGAACAGGAAGCGGCGCCCGCTCAGCGCGCGGCGCCGATACGCTTTGGAGCATGCTTCCCCCGGCATGTTCTACAAGGCTTTCCGGTTTTTCTGATGCAGATCAAACGCGGCATGCGTAGCGAGCACCGCCTCAGTCCGCTCCCGGCATCCAGTAGTTCGGGTATTGCTCGCGCAGCGCATCCAGTTCCGACAGCGTGCCCGACAGGTGGCGCCGCACCGCCGCCTCGGCCGCGGCGGCGTCCCCTTGCGCGACCGCGTCGGCGATGGCGGCGTGGTCCTTCAGGATCTGGTCGGCCTTGCCGTTGAGCGGAAGGTGCAGGCGCCGCAGGCGGTCCATGTTGCCGCTGCGGTGGCGCATCAGGCGCCACAATTCCTCGACGTCGGCCGCGACGTAGAGCTGGCGGTGGAAGGCGTGGTCGACCCGGTAGAAGGATTCCAGGTCGTTCGCCTTGAGCGCCGCGCGCTGCTGCAGCACCAGGCTTTGCAGCGACTGGCCGAGCGCCGCGTCGTTCTTCCGGGCCAGCGTGCGCACCACCTCGAGTTCGATCGACAGCCGCAGGAAATGGGCCTGGCGCGCCGAGGCGATGCTGATGCCGCGCACGCGCGTCGCGTGCTGCGGGTAGATGTCGACCAGTCCTTCTTCCTCGAGGCGCATCAGGGCATCCCGGATGGGGGTGACGGACAGCTCGAAATGCGCCGACAGTTCGTTGCGCGACAGGAGGGTTCCGGGCTTGAGCGTGAGGTTGACGATTTCCTCGCGCAGGTATTCGTACACCTGGACCGCGGCCTGGCGCGATCGGTCGAGGGTGAACGGGCCGCTGAATGCGATTGTTTCCATAGGGGTGAAGGCTGGCTGGCGACTTGACTGTTATTCGAATGCGCGCACAATGCGCACACCGGCGGGCGCCGGTAAAGATGCCCGCCAGATTGTCAAGATGCTAGCACATTCGCGCCCCAGGCTAGACCAGGTACAGTCTTTCCAGCAGCCACCAGGTGCTGACGGCGATCACCAGGCAGGAAATCGCCGGCGTGCCGTAGCGGAGATAGGCCTGGCGGCGGCGTACCAGCACCAGCAGCCCGACCATGGCGGCGGCCACCAGCAGTTGTCCGGCCTCCACCCCGAGGTTGAAGGACAGGAGCGGAAGCAGCAGCTCTCTGCCCGCATGCCCCTGCACCGACTCGCGCAGCATGCCGGCGAAGCCGAAGCCGTGCACCAGGCCGAACACCCCCGCCATCCACAGGCGTGCGCGGGCTGCCTCGCGCCCCAGCAGGTTGGCCACGCAGGCCACGATGATCGACAGCGCGATCAGCGGCTCGACCAGGCTGGCCGGCAGCGCGACCACGTCCAGCGCCGCGAGCGCCAGCGTGAGCGAGTGCGCCAGCGTGAAGGCGGTGACGATGGCGGCCATCTGGCGCGCGCTCGTCAGGGTGACCAGGAGGGCGCACAGGAACAGCAGGTGGTCGAAGCCGGTGAGGATGTGCTCGACGCCCAGCAGGAAGAAGGCGACGAAGCCCGCGCCCTGCCCCGCAGCCGCGCCCGCCGTGGCGGCCTCCAGCGGCAGCGCGGCGTCGGGGGCGGATGCCGACAACAGCGTGCTCGCCAGCAGCCGCCGTCGCGCATCCGTCACCACGAGCGTGCCGGGCCGCATGTCCTCGACCAGCTCGAAATAGCTGGCGCGCAGGGCAAGCCGGTCTGAAGCCGGCCGTGGATAGGTCAGCACGAAGCTGACCTCCTCCCTTCCGCCTGCCGCCAGCAGGGCCTGCGGCGCAAGCTCCCTGCCGCCCTCGTGCAGGCGCAGCAGCCTGGCGGCGCCGCCCGGCGCCAGGGCGCGCGTCTCGCCGCCACGTGCGATGGGGCCCGCCTGCTCGGGCGGCAGCCCGAGGGCGCGCAGCATCGCACGCGCGGCATCGTAGCCCAGCGTGACCCGGGCCTCGATCCGGTCGTCCAGTAACGTGACCTGGGTGCTGGCGTCGAACGGGTCGTGCGCCTGCGCCGGCACCGCGAACAGCGCCCACGCCAGCGCCAGGCCGGCCAGGCGCAGTGTCCGCATCAAACTCCCGGCACTCAAGGCACCACGATCTCGTCGATATTGGCCAGGTCCTGGCCGGTGGACTCCAGGCGCAGCGTATTGTTCACGCCCGCCGCCAGGGTGACCGGCACCTCGAGCGTGGTCCAGTTGGCGTAGCTGCCGGTGATCCTGAAGGTGATGCGCTGCGCCACCCCGTTCACCCGCAGCACGCCCGAACGCGGCGTCGGATTGCCGTTCGCGTAGCGGATCGTGATGGTCTTCACGCCGCCCGCGCCGCCGTTGACGTGGTTGAGCTGCAGGCCGCCGCCCGTGGCCGGGAAGTCGACGTAGCCCTCGCCCCGGTAGCCGCCGAAGTCGCGCTTGATCTGCGCGCCGCCCTCCATCACGCCGGCTTCGGCGGCCATGGTACCGGTGCCCGCGTAGCGGATGTTCGGTTTTGGCGGCATGTCCATGCCGTCGCCGATGTAGTAGTCGGGCAGCGGCGACTGCAGGTAGCCCTTGATCGTCATGTGGTTGCGATAGGCCGGGTTGTGCGCCATCGTGTACAGGCGGGTACTGGTGGGTACGTTGGTGGTGAAGATCACCAGCTCGGTGTAGGTACTGTTGAGCAGCACGACCTCGGTGCGCCAGTCGCCGAGGATGTCGCCGAAGAACATCGGGTTGCGGTTGTTCAGGCGCGGCGAACCGTAGCTGGAACTGGTCATCGACACCAGCCGCGGCAGCGAGCCGCTGGCCGTGGGCGCGAGCGGATTCCACTTCTCGATCTTGTGGTCGTTCAGGCCCTCCGCCAGCATGTCGGCGTCCCACCAGATGCTGTGGGTCGGCCACGGCGACTTGCTGGTGTCCGGCTCGGTGAGCACGTTCTGCTCGCCGTTGAACAGGCCCGAGAAGGACCACACCTCGAAGCCCGGGAAGCGCGGGTCGATGTCGCCCACCAGGCCGCGACCGACGTCGACGATGTTGCCGGGCGTGGTGCTGTGGCCCCAGATGATCTTGCCGTTGGTGGCGTCGTAGTAGTACTCGAGCAGGCCGCTCGGGTTGTTCTGCTGGATGCCGTAGCCGCGCATGCCGGCGTGCTGCTTGTCGAACTTGCCGATGTAGAAGCGGTCGCCGTGGATCACGCCGGGCAGGATGTAGCGCAGCGTGCCGTCGCTGTTGACCATGAAGTTGCCGGTCGCGACCTCGTCCCTGCCGTCGCCGTCGACGTCGATGATGCGCATCTGGTGCGAGGCTTCCTTGCCGCTGCTCGGATCCAGCGGCATGCGCCAGTTCTCCGTGAGCGTACTGCCGCCGTTCCAGGTATAGGACGCGAACACGTCGTTGAAGCTCTTGTCCTTGTTGCGGTTGCGGCCCCAGAAATAGATGGTGGGCTTGACGCCGTCGGCGTAGCCGATGCCCAGCTGGGTGCCGTAGCGCCCCGCCTGCGCGTAGAAGTCCGCAGGGAACGGCCGGGTTGCCAGCGGGGTGCCGCGCATGCCGTCGAGGATCGCGAAATACTGCTGGTTGGGGTCGGTGTCGCGGAAGGTGCTGCCGTCGCCGAATTTCACGCCGTCCGCCACCTTCAGCACCACTTCCGCCCGGCCGTCGCCGTTCAGGTCGTACACCGTCACGCCGTCGTACATGCCCATGCTGAGCGTGGTCGGGCCGGGCGTGATGTTGTAGGTGTTGCGGCTGCCGGGGCCGAGGTCGATCTGCCACAGCCGGGTGCCGTCGCGCTTGTAGGCTTCCAGGTACTGGTTGCCCGTGCCCAGGTCGTCGTTGCTGCCCGCGACGAAAGCGGCGATGCGGTCGATCACGAAGTCGTACTCGCCGTCGCCATCCAGGTCGCCGACCCAGACGTAGTTGGTGCGGTAGTCCGATGCCGGCAAGGCCGCCAGCGGGATGCGCACGATCGGCTCGTTCGGGCCGTTCGCCTTCAGGGTGAAGCCGCCACTGGCCGGCCCCTCGACGCCGTCGATCACCGGGCGCACGGTATAGGTGTAGGCGCCGAGCGCACGGTTCGAGGTACTGTCGGTATAGTTGGTGCCGCCGGTGAGCGGCGCCGCGTTGAGCTTGACGGGTGCGCCGCCCTCGAGCGAACGATAGACGTTGAAGGCGATCCCGTCGGGGTCGAGCCCCAGCAGGCGCCAGCTGACGAAGGCGGCGCTGGTCGAGGTGCGCACCGCCACCACGCCGCGGCCCAGCTGTTCCATCACGCGCGCCGGCGTTGCGGAGGTGGCGCTCGCGGTACTGGCTGTACTGCTCACCTGCCCGCCGCCCCCGCTCATCGATCCGGACAGCAGCCGGGCTTCCGGCGCGGCGGGCTCACTGCCTCCGCAGGCGGCAAGCATGGCCGACAGTGCCGCCGCCACGCCGAGCGCGTGCGCGGTCCTTCCTTGTTTCAGGATATTCATGGTGTCTCCGATGTTCTTCTGGTTGAAATCGCCCGCTGCGCGGGCATGCCTCAGCGCACGCGCCGGTTCCGGCGCCGCGCCGCCACTGCCGCTGCACAGCCCACGGCGAGCAGGCCGAGGCCGGCCGGCTCCGGCACCTCGCCGCCGAGCGGACTGATGGACCAGCCGATCAGGGGCGACTGGTCGAGCTGTTCAGGGGTATAGAAGGCCCAGTCGTTCGACCAGTCGTACAGGCTGTTGTCCATCGTCGTGTCGACGGCGAGCGTGGCGCCCAGGTCGAGCAGGTGCAGGTAGAAGGCGGCATCGTAGTCGTCGATCGCCTCGCCCCTGGTGTTATTGAAGGACAGCGCCGGAGCGGGCAACTCCTGGTGCGAGATGTTCCAGACGTGGGTGATCGACGTGGTCTGCGCGATGTCGCGCAGGATGCCGTCGATCTGCGTCACGCGGTAGGGCGAACTGCTGTCGTAGAACATCTTGCCGGTGAAACTACCGTCACGCCACTGGAGTTCCATCTGGTACCAGCCGATCGGGGCGGCGGCGGCCGTGTGTATCCACAGTCCGGCCAGCGCGCAGAACAGCGCGAATTTCTTGAACATGTCGTGTCTCCGTTTTATGATGAACTAATGTACTAGCACCCAAGCGTACTAATGATTTACAAGCTATCATGGAAGACGTGACGAAGGTATTTACTCATCAATCAGGTCGGTGAGCGTTTTGCGGCGCACCGGATTCGCTACTAGAGAATGTATAAAATGCACTAATACATCAGCTTGTCCGGTTCGTTGCGCTCCCGCGACAGTACGGCCGGCCCATCACCGACCCATCATGACATTCCGTTTCCTTGGCCTCGGCCTGCTGCTGGCAAGCAGCCTCGTTCATGCCCAGCCCTTCGCCCTCGACGCCGATGGGCGCCTGCCGGTCATCGTCACCGACGCGCAGGCTACCTATCGCCTTGCCGGCGAGCTGCTCGGCCGCGACCTGCAGCGGCTGAGCGGGTTTTCCGCGACCCGCACCGACCGCCTGGACGACTGCCGCGAGCGCTGCATCGTGATCGGCGCTATCGGCTCGCCCCTGGTAACGCAGGTCGCGCGGGCGATGGGCGTTGACCTGGCGCCGCTCGCCGGCCAGCACGAGCGCTACATCCGCGCCGCCGGCAAGCTGGGCGGCCGCAGCGTGCTGCTGGTCGCCGGGGCCGACCGCCGCGGCGCCGTCTATGGCGTGGTGGACGCCACGCGCGAACTGGGCGTCTCGCCCTGGGAATGGTGGGCCGACGTCACGCCGCGCCGCCGCACCGGCCTCTCCCTGGATGGGGAGCGTCGCCTGTCGCCCGCGCCTTCCGTGGCCTGGCGCGGCATCTTCATCAACGACGAGGACTGGGGCCTGCAGCCCTGGGCCGCGAAAACCTTCGATCCAGCCAAGGACATCGGCCCTGCTACCTACGCGCGCGTGTTCGAACTGATGTGGCGCCTGAAGGCCAACCTGGTCTGGCCGGCCATGCACGATTCCACCCGCGCCTTCTACACCGTGCCGGGCAATGCCCAGACGGCGGACGACTACGCGATCCTGGTCGGCACCTCGCATGCCGAGCCGATGATGCGCAACAACGTCGGCGAATGGAAGAAGTCGGATGGCCCCTTCAACTTCTTCAGCAACCGCGAACGCCTGCTCGGCTACTGGCAGGAGCGCGTCGACGAGGTCAAGGGCTTCGAGAACGTCTACACGCTCGGCCTGCGAGGCGTGCACGACTCGGCCATGGAAGGCGCGACCAGCCCGGAACATGCGCGCGACACCGTGCAGCAGGTGATCGGGCTGCAGCGCGACATGCTCGCCCGCAGCCTGGGCAAGCCGGCGTCAAGCATCCCCACCGTGTTCACGATGTACAAGGAGGTGCTGGACTACTACAACGCGGGCCTGAAGGTGCCCGGCGACGTCTCCTTGGTGTGGCCGGACGATAACTACGGCTACCTGCACCAGCTGGGCACGGCGAAGGAACGCGCCCGTCAAGGCGGCAACGGCATCTACTACCACGTCTCCTACTGGGGCCGTCCGCACGACTACCTGTGGCTGGGCACGACCCACCCGGCCCTGATCCGCGACCAGCTCGATCGGGCCTGGATGACGGGCGCGCGCCGCATGTGGGTGGTGAACGTGGGCGACATCAAGCCGAACGAGTACCTGACCCAGTACTTCCTCGACGCCGCTTTCGATGCGAGCGTGCTGCGCCAGGACCCGGCGCATCATCTAAGCGCCTGGGCCGCGCAGGCCTTCAGCGCCGAACACGGCGCAGAGATCGCCGCTATCCAGCAGGAGTACTACCGCCTGGCCTGGGAACGCCGCCCCGAATTCATGGGCTGGAGCCAGACCGAACCGACACGGCCGGTGCGCGGCACGGAATATGTACGCAGCGGCGGAGAAGAGGCCGAGCGGCGCCTGGCGGCTTACGCCGCGCTGGTGGCGCGCGCCGAAGTCGTCGAACAGCGCCTGCCGGCCGCGCTGCGCGACGCTTATTTCCAGCTGGTGCTCTACCCGGTGCGCTCCAGCGCCAGGCTCAACGAACGCATCCTGAAGCTGGACCTCGCCGCCGAGTACGCGCTGCAGCAGCGGCCCTCCTCCGCCTTCTACACCCGCCAGGCGCAGGAGGCGCATGCGGCGCTGGTGCGCGACGCCGCCGCCTACAACGCGCTCGGCGGCGGCAAGTGGGCCCACATGATGGACATCGCGCCGCGCCGGCTGCCCGTGTTCGCGGAACCGCTTTATCCGTCCTGGACGGCGTCCGCGCGGCGCGGCTGCGGCCTGGTCTATCCCGCGCCACACTCGGTCGAGGCGAGCAGCCTGGTGCTGCCGGCCGGCCGGGCGGCCAGCCGTAGCG
Source organism: Massilia alkalitolerans DSM 17462 (assembly GCF_000427785.1). Classification (GTDB taxonomy): domain Bacteria; phylum Pseudomonadota; class Gammaproteobacteria; order Burkholderiales; family Burkholderiaceae_D; genus Telluria; species Telluria alkalitolerans. The sequence continues at coordinate 4,981 of NZ_ATYR01000045.1, read as the reverse complement.
TGACCCTGGTCAGCTATGGCGGCGAACCGGCCGCGTGGTCAGTCGCTCCCGGCGCACAGGGCCTGCGGGCCCGCCTCCAGGGCGGCAGGCTGGACGCGTCGAACGGCTACGAGCAGCGCATCACACTGGACTACGACGGTTCGGCCAGGCCGCAGCTGGCGCTCGAATGCGGCGGCAAGACGGTCAAGCTGAACGCGCAGGCGCACAGTGCGAGCGAGAAGGGCTTGCCTGGCGAGCGCGAACGCATCGTGACCCTGCCGGCCGGCAGCGCGGCAGCGGGCAGCGACTGGGAAGCGCAGCCCGGCCTCGGCACCTCAGGCAAGGCCATGCGCGCCCGCCTCGACCTGCCGAAGCGCAGCGCCGTATCGCTCACAAAAGCCAAACCGCTCGAATACCGCTTCCAGACCCGCAGCGAAGGTGGCGCCCTGCTCCGCTTCGTGGCCGTGCCCGTGCATGCCCTCACTTCCGAACACCGCCTGCGCATCGCCGTCCAGCTCGACGACGGGCCACTCGAGACCTTCGACTACACGACCGTCGGGCGTAGCGACGAGTGGAAGCAGAACGTCCTGTCCAACATGGCGGTGCGCAGCACCACGCTGGACCGGCTCAAGCCCGGCGTCCACAGCTTGCGCGTGTACGCGCTCGATCCTGGTGTCGTGCTCGACCGCATCGACGTCGTCCTGGACGGCGCCCCCCACTACTACGGCATGCCGCCATCCGACCCATGAACCCACTACCTATCTCCTCGAGCCCCGTCATCACCGCCATGCGCGTCATCCCCGTGGCGGGCCGCGACAGCATGCTGCTCAACCTGTGCGGCGCCCATGGCCCCTTCTTCGTCCGCAACCTGGTGCTGCTGGAAGCCAGCGACGGCCGCACCGGCATGGGGGAAGTGCCGGGCGGCGACGGCATTCTCAAGGCACTGGAAAACGCCGTTCCGCAAGTTGTGGGCACCGAGGTGGCGCGCTACCAGCGCACGCTGAATGCGATCCGCGCCAGCCATGGCGCCCACACCGGAAACATGCAGCATCAGGTCAGCTCGGCCGCGGAAGCCGCCCTGCTGCGCCAGCCGCACGAGATCAACCTGCGGCTCGACAATGTCATCACCGCGGTCGAGGCGGCGCTGCTCGACCTGCTGGGCCAGCACCTCGGCGTGCCGGTCTGCGAACTGCTGGGCAGCGGCCAGCAGCGCGAGCGGGTGCCGATGCTGGCCTACCTGTTCTATATCGGCGACAGCCGGCGCACCGACCTCGGCTACGCCGCCCAGCGCGCCGACGACGACTGGTACGCGATGCGCGGGCGCGAAGCATTGACCCCGGAGGCTATCGCCGACCTGGCCGACGCGGCGGCCGAGCGCTACGGCTTCCAGGACTTCAAGCTCAAGGGCGGCGTCATGTCGCCCCAGGACGAGCTGGAGGCGATCGCGGCGATCAAGCGGCGCCGGCCGGAGGCCCGCTGTACGGTCGACCCGAACGGCGCCTGGTCGCTCGCCCAGGCAATCGCGGTCGGCAAGGAATACGGCCACCTGCTGGCCTATGCCGAAGACCCCTGCGGCCCGGAGCAGGGCTATTCCGGCCGCGAAGTCATGGCCGAGTTCAAGCGCGCGACAAACGTGCGCACCGCCACCAACATGGTCGCCACCGACTGGCGCCAGATGGGCCATTCGCACCTGCTGGGTGCGGTCGACATTCCGCTGGCCGACCCGCACTTCTGGACCATGGGCGGCTCGGTACGCCTGGCCCAGCTGTGCCACGACTGGGGCCTGACCTGGGGCTCGCACTCGAACAACCACTTCGACGTGTCGCTGGCCATGTTCACCCATGCCGCAGCGGCCGCGCCGGGGCGCATCACGGCGATCGACACCCACTGGATCTGGCAGGAAGGCACCGAGCGCCTGACGCGCGAACCGCTGCAGATCGTCGACGGCGCGGTCGCGGTGCCGGATCGTCCCGGCCTGGGCATCGAACCGGACCTCGCGCGCATCGAGGCGGCGCACGCTCTGTACAAACAGGTGGCGCAGGGCGCGCGCGACGACGCGCTGGCGATGCGCTACCTGTTCCCCGAGTGGACCTACGATCCGAAACGGCCGAGCTACGCGCGCTGAGCGGATCGCGGGTCACATCCGCGACTGTTGCGCGGACGCCCGCGGACACCAATTGTTACGGCTTTGCGCTTGCATGGCGCCCTGATTTGGCGGGATGATGGATTTGCCAGTGAAGGGGCTACTCAATAAGGAGCGCGCCATGCAAGGCTTCATGTTTGCGACCGGGATCGAAGGCAGCTACCCGGTCGTCGCCGGACGCGACGGCGCCGGGCTGCGCGTCGATGAGATGGAAAAGACCGGCCATTACCGGCACTGGAAGGAAGACCTGTTCCTGGTCAGCGCGCTCGGGATCGACGCGCTGCGCTACGGCCCACCCTACTACCGGGTGCACCAGGGGCCGGGCCGCTACGACTGGGATTTCACCGACGAGGTCTTCGCCGAGATCCGCGAGCGCGGCATCAAGCCGATCGTCGACCTGTGCCACTTCGGCGTGCCCGACTGGCTGGGCAACTTCCAGAACCCCGAGTTCGTGCCCTACTTCACCGAGTACGCGGCCGCCTTTGCCAAGCGCTATCCCTGGGTCGACCTGTACACCCCGATCAACGAGATCTACATCACCGCCAAGTTCTCGGCCCATGAAGGCCTGTGGAACGAACGCCTGCGCTCCGACCGGGCCTTCGTGACCGCCATGCGCAACCTGGCGCGGGCCAACATCCTGGCCACCGAAGCGATCATGATGGTGCGCCCTAGCGCCAAGTTCATCCAGAGCGAATCGTCCGAGTACTACCACCCTGCCGGCCCGGAAGCCACCGAGATCGCGCGCCACATGAACGAGCTGCGCTTCCTGGCCCTGGACCTGACCTATGGCCACGACGTCAGCGGCAGGATGTACGAGTACCTGTTCGACCACGGCATGACGCGCAAGGACTATCACTTTTTCCTGAACCGCAGCGTCAAGCCGGTCTGCATCATGGGCAACGACTACTACGCCACCAACGAGCACGTCATCAAGCCGGACGGCAGCACCACCTCCTGCGAACTGTTCGGCTATTACGTCATCACCCAGCAGTACTACCACCGCTACCGCATCCCGGTGATGCATACCGAGACCAACAACCGCGACGCCGGCACCGGCGAAAAGGATGCGCGCGCCTGGCTCGACAAGCAGTGGTCGAACCTGGTGCGCCTGAAATCGGACGGCGTGCCGATCCTGGGTTTTACCTGGTACAGCCTGGTCGACCAGGTCGACTGGGACAGCGCGCTCACCCTGGACGCCGGCACGGTCAACCAGTACGGCCTGTGCGACCTGGAGCGGCGCGTGCGGCCGGTGGGCGAAGCCTACCGCGACCTGATCCAGACCTGGCGGCACCGGGTGGGGAACGATTTCATCTTCCTGCGCTAACCCTCGCTGGCCCGCGCCAGCTCGGTCTTGAGCTGCACCGCGCTTGGGGTAACGATCGGAAGAAATGCGGCTTCGCGCCAGCGGCGCGCGAAGGCCGCGCCCTGCTGCGGCAGGTAGGCCCGTCCGCCGAGCGCCTGCAATTCCAGCTGCACCGCCGCGGTGGCGAGTTCCACCATCCGCAGCCGCAGCCCGAACAGGCTTGCCGGCTCGCGCTGCAGGCGGCCGCCGTCGGCGCCTTCGGACAGATCGCGCCAGTACGCATCGAGGGTGTGCTCCAGCTGTTCGATCTCGGGCGTCAGGATCGATGGCGCCGCCTCGCCGGCGCGCCGGGCGGCGCGCAGGCTTGCCCGCGCCAGCCCGATGCCCCAGCCGCACTGGAAGGCCAGGAAAGCCGGCCGCAGCGTCGGCAGGAAAGCCCGGGCATCGGCATGCAGGCGCCAATGATCGGACCGGCGGACGCGATCCAGACGCACGCTGCCGGTGCGGCTGGCGCGCAGGCCCATCAGGCCAGTCGTCAGCGCCAGCTCCACGCCGGCTTCGTCGCCCGGCACGGCGTACAGGGCCGGCGGACCTTCCGCCCTGGCGGCCACGGCGACCACGATGCCGCGCGGCGCCAGGTTGGTGGCCCAGGCGACCTCGCCTCTCAGGCTGCCGCCTCCGGGCGCTGCGACATGCTGCACATGCAGGCGGTCGAATCCGCTCAGGGTGCGCATGGCGTTCGACAGTCCGGGCGCTGCGGCCAGGCTGCCGTCCAGCAGCCGCGGCAGGAGTTCATCGGCCAGCCCACGGTTCGGGCTGAGCAGCAAGCATTCGATCACGGCGCGCTGGGCCCAGTACACGAAGGCCGCGCACAGCGAATGCTCGGCCAGCGCCGCGACGATGCTCGCTACGCTACTGGTCGTGCCGCCCCGGCCACAGCGATCTTCCGGCACCCCGGCCCCGAACAGGCCGTGTGCCGCCAGCAGCTGCAACAACTCCGGTCCGCCATCCGCGGCCTCGTCCAGCGCGGCGGCATGCTCGTCCAGCCAGGCGGCAAGGCCTGCGCCGAGGGGTTCGCTCACCTTCACGAGACCGCGAAGCGCACCGCCAGCATCAGGGCGCCGATGAAGACGACCAGCGCCAGCAGGGCGGCGATGAAGACGTAGAGCGGGTTGAAGGCGCCTTCCGCATCGACGTCGAAATCGCGCTTGCGGCGCAGGCCGATGAAGGACCAGGCGATTGCGGCAAGCGTGCCGAGGAATGAACGTTTCTGTACCATGAATACCTCCTTGCGATGACGGACAGCACCAGCACGACAGTGTAGCGCTTGGCGCGGATTTCGACCAAGGTGGGTATTCCTGGCGCTGGGCGGGGCCGGCCACGCTCCGGGATACCGCATCGGATTCGTGCACGCATGCTTTGAGCGAACAGGGCCCCGTTGAGGGGCCCTGTTCGCTGGTGGGATTCGCCCACGTTCCGCGGGCCGCCCTCGCGCAAGTATGCGCGAGGCTTCGAATCCCACACGGGAGCCCCGCAGGGGGCTCCCTCCTCTCCGC
>NZ_ATYR01000044.1 GCF_000427785.1 Massilia alkalitolerans DSM 17462 | reverse complement strand
GCCTTGAAATCGCCAAGGCTGCGCTGACGGTCAAATGCGAGCCAACTGAGGTCAGCTTCATCCGTGCTTTCCACCTGATCCAGTTCGAGCTGCATTGGGCAGGCGTGACCAGATCATATGGAAAATTGCCCGCATCAATGAAGCATTTGCGGGAAAGGCTGGTTAGCCTTCTGAAAGATGAACGGCCCGGCCGCAAATGCGACCGGGCCGTCAAGGCAACGCCGAAGCGTTATGCCGTCCGGAAGGTCAAGAAGCTACCTTAACTGAACGGCATTACCGGGAGACCGGGGCTTTTTGTTTTGGTGCCTTTGTAGGGTGGGCGGGGTAATTTCGGCCAATGGCCGGAATTACAAACGCCCACGCGGTGATAGTTAGGGCATGAACAGCCGCACGGGCAGCATTACCGTGATTTGAACGCGTGGGCGGGAGACCCGCCCACCCTACGATTCAAAGGCCCGCTGCCGCCTTCATCAGGTGGAACACCTGCGTGTTCTCCATCGTCCCCTTGAACGGCGCCGAACCGGCGCCGGTGGCGAACAGCTTCACGTCCCCGCCGCCGTGCGATTCGTACACGGTGCGCACGCCGGCCTCCTGACGGTATTCGTCGCCCAGGGCGACGGCGCTGTCCACGTCGGCGCGCAGGTCCGGGCGCACCTTGCCGTTGCCGAACAGGAGCGCGGTGAAGGTCTTGCCGTCGGCGTCCTTCTTCGGCTGGCCGCTGGCGTAGTCGTGCACGATGTCCAGCACCTTGCTGCCGCGCTTCGGATAGCCGCTCAGGACCATCGTGTGGTCGTGGTCGGCGGTCACGACGATGAGCGTGTTCTCCAGTCCCGGATCGATTCTCCGCATGCGGTCGATCGCGGCCTGGATCGCCTCGTCGAAGGCCACCGTGTCGGCCAGCGCGTTCTTGGCGTTGGTGTCGTGCAGCGCATGGTCGATCTTGCCGCCTTCGACCATCAGGAAGAAGCCGTCCGGATCCTTCGAGAGCAGCTCGATCGCCTTCAGGGCCATCTCGGTCAGGGTCGGCTGCTCCGGGCGGCGCGCCAGCGAATAGTCCATGTGGGTGTCGGCGCTGTAGATGCCGACGAACTTGCGGCCCGGGCGCGCCGACATCATGTCGGCGCGGGTCTTGCCGACGGCATAGCCCTGCGCCGCGAACTCCGCCATCAAGTCGCGCCCGTCCGCGCGGCCCTTCGGATTGGCGGCCTTGTCGAAGGGCGTGAAGTGGTGGCGCCCGCCGCCCATCAGGACGTCGACGCCGTCGCCCAGCGCGCGGTTGTAGCCTTCGCCGCCCGGCACGATCTGGCGCGCGATGGCGTAGGCCGCGTCGCGGTGGCAGACGTGCGAGAAGGTCGACGCCGGCGTGGCGTGGGTCAGCTCGGTGGTGGTCACCGCGCCCACCGACTTGCCGCGCGCCTTGGCCAGCTCCAGGATGGTCGGCACGATCACGCCGTCGTTCGGCGCGCACTTGTCGATCGTGCGGTTGCCGTTGGCGTCCTTCTCCGGATCGATGGCGCGCGCATCCTTGATCGAGATGCCGTCCTGGTTGATCTTCACGCCGGTCATGTAGGCGCCCATCGAGGGCGCGCTGTCGGTGGTCTGGAAGTCGTTCGAATAGGTCTTGATGCGCGCGGTGCGCTCCAGGCGTTCGAAGTTCAGCAGGCCGTCCTCGCCGTGCTTGAAGATGCGCGCGGCGCTGATGGTGGTCGGGCCCATGCCGTCGCCGAGGAAGAAGATGATGTTCTTGGCCTGCGGCGCGGCCATCGCGCAGCTGCTTGCCAGGCTGGCGGCCAGCAGGAAGTTGAGTCGTTTGTTCATGAATGGATTCCTTACAGGCCTGCGGCGGTCTTGATCAGGCCGAAGACGCGGGTGTTGTCGATGGTCCCGCGGAACAGTTCCGCGCCGGCGCCGGCGGCGCCCAGGTAGACGTCGGTGCCGCCGTGGGTTTCGGCGCCCGTGCGCGTGCGCACCACCGCTTCCTGGTGGTAGTCGTCGCGCGTCACGATCTCGTCGGTGAGCGCGGGCTGGCTGGAGCGCGGACCATTGGTGCGGTTCTCGCCGGTGCCGAAGCCGATGATGGTGAAGGGACGGCCTTCCTTGTCCAGCTTCGGGCTGCCGTCCAGGTTGCGTACCAGGCCCAGCACGCCCGGGTTGGTCGGCGTGGTCTTGCCGGTACGGGCCGTGTAGCCGTTCAGGAGCAGCGTGTGGTCATGGTCGGCGGTGGCGACGATCAGGGTGTTCTTCAGGCCCGGATCCAGGGCTTCCATCTTCTCCAGCGCGGCCTGCATGGCGTCGTTGTAGGACACGGTTTCCTGCAGCGCGCGCTTACCCAGTGTGGCGTGCAGCGCATGGTCGATCAGGCCGCCCTCCACCACCAGGAAGAAGCCCTTGCCCTGCTCCCCCGCGTGCGGGGCCAGCAGGTCGATGGCCTTGCGCGTCATCTCGGTCAGGCTCGGCTGCTTCGCTCCATCGCGGGTGGCGTCGTAATCCATGTGGTTCTGGGCGAACAGGCCGATGGCCGGCTGCTGCGCGTCGAGGGCGAGCGCGTTGAAGCTTGCGGTATCACGGGCGACGCGGAAGCCCTGCTGCCCCAGTTCGGCCAGCAGGTCGCGGTTATCGGCGCGCTTGCCGCCGCGCGCGAAGGGCGTGAAGAACTGGGCGCCGCCGCCGAACATCACGTCCAGGCCGCGCGGACCGAGCGCCCCGTTATAGCCGGCGCCGCCCGGCACCAGCATGGCCGCGAAATCGGTCTCGAGCTTGCGGTGGCAGCCATGGCCGTAGGCGGAGGCGGGGGTGGCGTCGGTGACGCTGGTGTTGGTGACCACGCCCAGCGCCATGCCGCGCTTGCGCGCCAGTTCCAGCAGCGTGGGGGCGGGCGAGCCGCCCTCGCACTGGCTGACCAGGGCATTGCCGTTGGCATCCTTGCCCGGCGCGACCGAGCGGGTGCCGAAGGACATCGAGATCACGCCGTTATTGTGCTTCACGCCGGTCATGTAAGCGGCCATGCCGGCGGCGCTGTCGGTGACCATGGCGTCGTTCGAGAAGGTCTTCACGAAGGCCGATTCGGGCAGGCGGTCGATGGTGAGTTCGCCCGCTTCGCCGGCGTGGAAGATGCGCGCCGCGGTGAGCGTGTTCAGGCCCATGCCGTCGCCGAGGAAGAAGATCACGTTCCTGGCGCGCTGGTCGTGCTGGACCTGCGCGGGTGCCTGGGAAGTGGGCGGCACGGCGGCGCAGCCGGTAAGCAGGGCGAGCAAGGCGGCGCCGGCAAGGGTGGACAATCGCATGGGGGTCCTCTACGTCTGGAAATGGACGAGTTTACACCTTGCCATGTGCATATGGCGTGAGGAATTGTTGCGGGATTGTTGGCGCGATGCTCAGGCCGCCGGCTTGAACTCCCAGCGCTTCCACGCCGCCAGCACCGCGTTCGGATACTGCGGCTTGCCGCGGCTGCCGTTGTAGCGGCCGAGCGCGAGATACAGGTTGCCCTTCTCCATGTCGATGTACATGCGCAGGATCGAGCAGCCGTAGCGCAGGTTGGTCTGCATGTGGAACAGCTTGCGGCGGTCGCTGTCGCCGATGACCTTGGTCCAGAACGGCATCACCTGCATGTAGCCGCGCGCGCCGGCGATGGAAATGGCGTACTTGCGGTAGGCCGACTCCACGTGGATCAGGCCCAGCACCAGCCCCGGGTCGAGGCCGGCCCGGGTCGATTCGTACCAGACCGACTCGAGGAATTCGGTGCGCGACGAGGCGTCCGGGATGCGCTTGGCGAGCCGGCGCGACATCTCGTCGAACCAGGCCTGGTAGCGCGCCCGCGCTTGCTCGTCGCGCAGCACCGGCTTCGGCGGACGGCTGTCGTTGATGGCGTTGGCCAGCGCCAGCCGAACCGAATCGGCCAGCGCTTCTTCCTTCTGGTTGCCGGCATGCGCCGCGCCGGCGAGCAGCAGCGCGCCGGCGAACAGCGCACCGGCTGCGAAGGGGAACAGCGTTGCCAGGTTCACTTGCCCAGCTTGCCCTTGATGAAGGCGACCATGCCGTCGACCGGCACGCTGGTGGCGGCTTCGTCGCGGCGACCCTGGTATTCCAGGTTGCCTTCCTTGAGGCCGCGCTCGCCGATCACGACGCGGTGCGGCACGCCGATCAGTTCCCAGTCGGCGAACATCGCGCCCGGACGCAGGCCGCGGTCGTCGACGATCACGTCGACACCAGCCGCCTGCAGTTCGGCGTACAGCTTCTCGGTCTGTTCCTTGACCATCTCGCTGCGGTCCAGGCCCATCGGGCACAGCACCAGCTCGAAGGGGGCGATCGAATCCGGCCAGATGATGCCCTTGTCGTCGTAGTTCTGCTCGATCGCCGCGCCCAGGATGCGGGTCACGCCGATGCCGTAGCAGCCCATCTGCAGCGGGGCCGGCTTGCCGGCTTCGTCCAGGAAGGTGGCGTCCATCGCTTCCGAATAGGCGGTACCGAGCTGGAACACGTGGCCCACTTCGATGCCGCGCTCGATCGCCAGCACGCCCTTGCCGTCCGGCGAAGGGTCGCCTTCGACCACGTTGCGCAGGTCGGCAACGAGCGGCTCGGCGCAGTCGCGGCCCCAGTTGGCGCCGACGTAGTGGTAGTCCGCCTCATTCGCGCCGCAGACGAAGTCGGCCATGTTGGCGACAGTGCGGTCGGCCACCACCGTGACCGGCAGTTTCGTGCCGATCGGACCGAGGTAGCCCGGCACGGTGCCGTAGACTTCCTGGATTTCGGCTTCGGTCGAGAAGCGGAATTCCTTCAGGCCCGGCACCTTGTTCACCTTGATCTCGTTGAGTTCATGGTCGGCGCGCAGCAGCAGCAGGAAGTAGCTCTTCTTGCCTTCGTTCTCGACGGTCAGGGCGATGCTCTTGACGTGGTGTTGCAGCGGGATGTTCAGCAGTTCGGCCACGGCTTCGCACTTGGTCTTGCCGGGCGTGGAGGTCTTGACCAGTTCCTGGGTGCTTGCTGCGCGCGCGCCGCTGGCCAGTGCTTCGGCCGCTTCGATGTTGGCGGCGTAGTCCGAATCCGGGCAGTACACCAGCGCGTCCTCGCCGGTGCTGGCAATGACGTGGAATTCATGCGAGCCGGTGCCGCCGATGGCGCCATTGTCGGCCGCCACCGCGCGGAACTTCAGGCCGAAGCGCGTGAAGATCCTGGTGTAGGCATCGAACATGGTCGCATAGGACTTCTGCATGCCCTCGACGTCGCGGTCGAAGGAATACGCATCCTTCATGGTGAACTCGCGGCCGCGCATCAGGCCGAAGCGCGGACGGCGCTCGTCGCGGAACTTGGTCTGGATGTGGTAGAAGTTGATCGGCAGCTGGCGGTAGGACTTGAGCTCGCTGCGCACGACGTCGGTGACGACTTCTTCCGAGGTCGGCTGGATGGCGAACTCACGGCCATGGCGGTCTTTCACGCGCATCAGTTCCGGGCCCATCTTGTCCCAGCGGCCGGTCTCCTGCCACAGTTCGGCCGGCTGCACGAGCGGCATCAGCAGTTCGATCGCGCCTGCCTTGTTCATCTCTTCGCGGATGATGTTCTCGACCTTGCGGATGATGCGCAGGCCGGTCGGCATGTAGGTGTAGATGCCCGAACCGAGGCGCTTGATCATCCCGGCGCGCATCATCAACTGGTGGCTGACGATTTCCGCGTCCGAAGGCGCTTCTTTAAGAGTTGAAATAAAAAATCGTGAGGCGCGCATATCCGTGAATTCTTTTTAAAAAGAGAGGGTTATAATCGACCTAATTTTAAAGGATTAGCTGGCTGATGCGTCCAATCTTTCTACAAATGGGTCCGGAACAAGCATCACCTGCCCGGTCGGCAACCAGCCGGCACGGTAGGCAAGGCACTTTGTGGGTAAAAATATAAGGATCGTACGGCCGGCAGAAAGTTTCGAGGTGCACTTATGCTCGATCGTGAAGGGTTCCGCCCCAACGTCGGCATCATCCTGCTGAACGCCAACAACGAGGTGTGGTGGGGCAAGCGGGTGCGCGAGCACTCATGGCAGTTTCCGCAAGGGGGTATCAAATACGGCGAGACGCCGGAACAGGCGATGTACCGCGAACTCGAGGAAGAAATCGGTTTGCGGCAGGAGCACGTCAAGATCGTGGGCCGCACCCGCGACTGGCTGCGCTATGAAGTGCCCGACCACTTCATCAAGCGCGAGATCCGCGGCCACTACCGTGGCCAGAAGCAGATCTGGTTCCTGCTGCGCATGATGGCGCGCGATAACGACGTCAACCTGCGCCTGACCGACCATCCCGAGTTCGACGCCTGGCGCTGGCACGACTACTGGGTGCCGCTGGACGTGGTCATCGAGTTCAAGCGCGATGTCTACCAGCGGGCGCTGCAGGAGCTGTCGCGCTTCATCACCTGGCCGGCCAAGGGCCAGCACGGCGAACGCCGCCACAGCGCGCGCTACCTGCGCCAGCCGCACAGCCGCGCCCAGGGCGGCGGCAAGCCGGCCCAGCAGCAGGCCGTGCTGGCCGGCGCCGTGGCCAAGGCGGAACCGGCCACGCCGGGTTCGCTGGTGCTGACGCCGGACGAGTAAGCCGAACCACCATGGGGAGCAGCACGCTCCCCATGGCTTTCTCCCGCCGCGCCCGCGGCGGATGCCCTGTTTCACCCCGCGCTTTATGCCGGTCGAATTGTCAATACTTCATCCAGCCATGACAATGTCCGGATGAACCCGCTCACCCGCCTCCTCGCCCTCACCGCCCTGTTCGCCGCCTTGCCCGTCCATGCGCAGCAGGAAGACGCGCCCAAGGGATGCAAGTACGTCAATGTCGCCAGTGTCCCGGTGCGCTATACCGGGCCCAGTCTCGCATTGACCATGGAGGGCTCGCTCAACAACACCCCGGCCACCCTGCTGGTCGACACCGGCGCCAGCGACACGGCGCTGACGCGCACCGGCACCGAGCCGCGCGACATGGCACTGTGGAACACCGGCCGGAGCAGCCTGGGCATCGGCGGCTACAGCCGCGTCTACCAGACCCGTTTCAAGGAATTCCGTGCCGGCCCGGCCTCTTCCAGGCCCGGCACGCTCAGGGTATTGCACGACTTCGGCGTCGCACCGGCCTTCGACGGCATCGTCGGCGCCCCTTTCCTGCTGCAGGCGGACCTCGAATTCTCGCTGGCGGAAAAGCAGATCCGCTTCTTCCGGCCGCTCGACTGCCGCAAGGATGAATTCCTGGCCTACTGGGACCGCCAGGCGGTCGTCATCCCCTTCGAGCGCAGCTACAGCGACAGCCCGAATCCCCATTTCACCGTCCTGCTGAACGGGAAAAAGCTCAATGCCATCATCGACAGCGGTTCCTCGACCACCGTCGTCACGCTTGCCGCCGCCAAGCGCGCCGGCCTCAAGCTCGACGCGCCGGGCGTCGAACGCGCCGGCTACAGCGCCGGCATCGGCGAGGCCATGGTGCCGCGCTGGGTGACGGTGTTCGACAAGCTGGAACTGGGCCCCGAGACCATCAGCAATGCGCGGGTCGGCGTGATCGATACCGACCTCCAGGACATCGACGTGCTGCTCGGCGTGGACTTCCTGCGCGCGCACCGGGTCCTGATCGCCATGAGCCAGCGGAAGCTCTACATCAGCTACATCGGCGGCGAGCCCCTCGGCCAGCGGCGCGGCATCGAGCCCTGGATGCAGCAGGAGGCGGACGGCGGCAACACGGACGCCCAGATGATGCTGGCCACGCTGCACGGCAGCGGCCAGGGCGTGCCGCGCGACCCGGCCCAGGCCAAGGCCTGGCTCGAGCGCGCCGCCGCCGGCGGCAATGCGTTTGCCAACTTCGCCATCGGACGCGGCCACATGCCGCGCCGCCAGTATGCGCAGGCGGCCCAGCACCTGCGCCTGGGCCTCGACAAGCTCCCGGGCGACCGCAGCGCCGCCCTCTGGCTCTACCTGGCGCGCCTGCACCAGGGCGAAGGCGAGGCGGCCAGGGCCGACCTGGAAAAGGCCTTCAGGCGCGACGACAATGACCAGTGGCCAAATCCGGTCGCGCGTTATTTCCTCGGCAAGCTGGACGACCAGGAACTGCTGGAGGAAGCGCGCGACGACAAGACCCGCGCCAGGGGCCAGGTCTGCATGGCCAAGACCATGATGGGCGAGCATGCGGCGGCCACGGGCGACATCGAAAAGGCCAAGTCGATCATGTTCCACCGCCCGGAGTGCGGGCCCGCGCCCGCGCCTGCCGGCAAGGCCACGTAGAGCAGACAGCGGCAGGAAGCGCTAGAATGCCGGCTTCCTGCCTTTTTTCTCCCTCCCCAGCCATGTTCACTCCGTCCTCGCACGACGTGCGCCGCTTTTTCTGCGAAGCCCTGCGCAAGCAGCGCAACGGCGAGATCCTGAGCCCGATGGACGCCATCGCGGCCGACTGGATCGTCCAGCATCCCGAATACCACGCCGAACTCGACGACGTCGAAGCGGCCATCGCCCGCGACTACTCGGTCGAAGGCGGCAAGCCGAATCCCTTCCTGCACCTGTCGATGCACCTGTCGATCGCCGAGCAGGTCTCGATCGACCAGCCGCGCGGCATCAAGGCCGCGCACGACCTGCTGGTGGCCCGCATCGGCGAGCACGAGGCGCACCACGAGATCATGGAATGCCTCGGCGAGATGATCTGGAAGTCGCAGCGCGGCGGCCTGCCGCCGGATACCGAAGCCTATATCGAATGCGTACGCCAGCGCGCCACGCGCTGAGGGGCGTGGCAACGTGATTCAAAAATGCGGCACATGCCGCATTTTTTGTATCATGTTCCAAATCGCAACAGTTTAGCTGCAGCGTGCAAGGTTTATGCATACAGGATTGCCGAGACTACAACTCCCCTCCTAGTATGTACGCATGAGAACGATCCTCCGCCTGCTGGGCGCGGCCTGCGCGCTCCTCCCCCTTGCCCATGCCGCCGCGCAGACCTGCACGTATACGCCGATCGGCAAGCTGCCGCTGCGCTATAGCGGCCCGGGCCTGGAGATCACCACCGAGGGCAGCATCAACGGCACCCCGGCCGAGCTGCTGGTCGACACCGGCGCCTACCAGACGGTGCTGACGCGCACGGGCACCGAGCGGCGCGCCATCCGGCTCTATGAGACCGGCCGCCGCACCTCGGGCATCGGGGGCCTGTCCATGCTGTACGCCTCGATCGTCAACGAATTCATCGTCGGCCCGGTCCGCGCGGGCCGCAGCAACATGCCGGTCGTCGGGACCTTCGGCGACACGCCTTCCTACGACGGCATCCTCGGCGCGCCCTTCCTGTTCCAGACCGACGTCGAGATCTCGCTGCCCACCAAGCAGCTGACCTTTTTCGTGCCGGAGAATTGCCGCAACACCCACCTGGGTTACTGGGCCAAGGACGTGCAGTCGGTACCGATGCGGCGCCACGACCAGGATCACATGAACCCCTACTTCATGGTACGCATCAATGGCGTGGAACTGGAAGCCATGATCGATACCGGCGCCACCATCAGTTCGATCAGCAGCAAGGGGGCCAAGCGCGCGGGGATCGCGTTCGACACGCCGGAGGCCCGTGGTTCCGATCTGGTGGGCATCGGCGGCTATACCGCCTCGCGCTGGTACGTGACGCTCAAGACCTTCCAGATCGGCGAGGAAACCGTCCAGAATGCCGAAATGGCGGTGCAGAATTCGGGACTGGACGTGGCCGACGTGATCCTCGGCGCCGACTTCCTGCGCGCCCACCGGGTACTGTTCGCGATGAGCCAGAACAAGCTGTATTTCTCCTACGTGGGCGGCGACCCCTTCGGCCAGCGGCGCACGCTCGAGCCCTGGATGCTGGCAGAGGCCGAGGGCGGCAATCCTTCCGCGCAAATGATGCTGGCCGGCGCCTACAGCAGTGGCAACCGTGCCGCGCGCGACGATGCCCTTGCCGCCGAGTGGCTGGAGAAAGCCGCCAAGGGCGGCAGCCCGCATGCCAACCTGGTCACCGGACGCAGGCTGGTGCAAGGCCGCGACTATGCCGCCGCGATCCCGCGCCTGCGCAGCGCGCTCGACAAGCTTCCGGCCGAGCGCAACGGCGCCTTCTACCTGTACGTCGCCCGCGTACGCCAGGGCGAAGCCGAGCTGGCCAAGTCGGAACTGGCCACCACCTTCGGGCGCAGCGAGCGCGACGAATGGCCGAAGCCGATTGCCGACTTCTACCTTGGCAAGCTTTCCGCCGACAAGCTGCTGGCGCAGGCGGCGGACGACCGCGAAGCGGGCAAGAAGCGCCGCTGCGCCGCGCTGTCGGCGATGGGCGACTGGCACCGCACACACGGCCAGGCCGAGCAGGCCCAAGCGCTCGACAAGCAGCTCGCCGACAGCTGCGCGGACACGGGGCAGAGCTTCGTCAAGCTGGGCGACTGATCAGCCCAGCTTGTCGTCCGCGACGTGGTAGCGCGGGTCTTCCGGCAGGTTCACTTCGATCATGTCGCGGGCGCGTTCGAGCAACTCGCGGCAGTCCGGGCTCAGGTGGCGCAGGTGCAGGCGCTTGCCCAATGCGCGGTAGCGCTCGGCCAGGGCGTCGATGGCCTGGATCGCCGAGTGGTCGGCCACGCGCGCGCGGCGAAACTCGATGACCACGTCCTGCGGATCGGTCTTCGGCGTGAACATCCCCTGGAAGCCGGTCACCGAGGCGAAGAACAGCGTGCCTTCCAGCTCGTAGACCTTCCATCCCTGCGCATCCGAGCCGGTGGTGACGCGGATCTGCTTGGCGTGCTGCCAGGCGAACACCAGGGCCGAGACGACCACCCCGGCCAGCACCGCCACCGCCAGGTCGAAGGCCAGGGTGATGCCCGCCACCAGCACGATCACCAGCGCGTCCGCCCGCGGCACCTTGCCGAACAGGCGGAAGGTGCCCCACTCGAAGGTCTTCTCGCAGACCACGAACATCACGCCGATCAGCGCCGCCAGCGGGATCTGCTCGATCCAGCTTGATCCGACCAGGATGAACGACAGCAGGAACAGGGAAGCCACGATGCCCGACAGGCGCCCGGTACCGCCGCTGTTCACGTTGATCATGCTCTGGCCGATCAGGGCGCAGCCGCCCATGCCCCCGAAAAATCCGGTGACGACGTTGGACGCGCCCAGCGCCAGGCATTCGCGGTTGGGCTGGCCGCGGGTGTCGGTGATCTCGTCGAGCAGGGTGAGCGTCAGCAGCGACTCGATCAGGCCGACGCCGGCCAGCACCAGCGCATACGGGAAGACGATGCGCAGGGTCTCCAGGTTCCACGGCACCTCGGGCACCGCGAAGCTGGGCAGCCCGCCGGCGATCGAACCGAGCTCGCCCACGGTCTTGGTGTCGATGCCCAGCAGCGCGCAGCCGGCGCTGGCCGCCAGGATGCCGACCAGGGTGCTCGGCACCGCCTTGGTAAAGCGCGGCGTGAGGTAGATGACCGCCATGGTGGCGGCGACCACCGTCAGCATCGTGGCCAGTTCAGGGCCACCCATCCATTGCATCGTGCCGTCCGGGCCCGGCGTCTTGAAGTGGCCGAACTGGGCGACGAAGATCACCAGCGCCAGGCCGTTGACGAAGCCGAGCATGACCGGGTGCGGCACCATGCGGATGAACTTGCCCAGGCGCGCGGCCGCGAACAGCAGTTGCAGCACGCCCATCAGCACCACGGCCGCGAACAGGTACTGCGGCCCGTGCTGCACCACCAGCGCCACCATCACCACCGCCAGCGATCCGGCCGCGGCCGAGATCATGCCGGGGCGGCCGCCGAACGCGGAGGTAATGAAGGAAACCAGCACCGCGGCGTACAGGCCGGTGAGCGGCGAGACCTGGGCCACCAGGGCGAAGGCGATCGCCTCGGGGACGAGTGCCAGGGCGACGGTCAGGCCGCTGAGCAGGTTGGATTTGAGGTGGGACGGGGAAAGTGGCTGCATCGGGGCTCCGGAAAACAAAATCCCCCCGCCGGCTGCCCGGTCGGGGGGATCGACAGTTTACCAGCTGGCAGCCGGAACCGCTGGAAGCTGCTGTGTCTTGTTACTTGCTGACCACGAACTGCGACGGCAGGCTGGCCAGGTAGGCGCCGATGTCCGCCATGTCCTTGTTCGACAGCGGCTGCACCTGCCCTGCCATGATCGGATTGATACGGCCGTTGGCGCCGGCGCCGCGCTTGTAGGCGCGCAGGGCGTGGGCCAGGTAGTCGGCATGCTGGCCGGCCAGCTTCGGATAGCTCGGGTCGATCGGCTTGTTGTAGTCGGCGCCGTGGCAGGACGCGCAGTTGTACTTCTTGACGAGCGCCTCGCCTTTCGAGACGTCGGCCGCCGTAGCGTTCAGGGCAAAAGCGCCGGCAACCAGCGCGTAGATCAGTTTTTTCATTGGCTGGTCCTTAGCGTTTGGCGGTGGCGGGGGTCTGCTGCGCGTAGTAGGCGGCGACGTCGGCGATGTCCTGGTCGCTCAGCGAGGCGGCGATGCCCATCATCGACGGGTTCTTGCGCTCGCCCTTGCGATAGGCCTTGAGTGCGCTTTCGATATACTTGGCCGACTGGCCGCCGATCATGGGAACGCGGTAGACCTCGGGGAAGCCCGACTTGTAGCCCGGGATGCCGTGGCAGCCGATGCACATTTCGATCTTGGCCGGTGCTGCTTTCGGATTGCCGACAACTTCCGCCGCGGCGGCCGCGCCGGTCGTGATTGCGCTGGCGGCAAACCCTGCCAATGCCAGTACTGCTAAAGATGTTTTCATGGGTGTGGCTCGTTAGTTGTAATTCGAATACCGCAAACGCACAAAAAGTTAGCAAATGGACTACCAACCTGTCGATTCTATCTGAAGAGTTGTCACCAGTCTACAAACGCGCGCAGCCCTGTCCGCACCTGTGTTCTGGCATATACTCGCCTTCATTTCACTCGAATCCGACAACGCCCATGCACGCTTCCCGACGCTTCGAAGGCAGCGACAACTACGTCGCCACCGCCGACCTGAAACTGGCCGTCAACGCCGCGCTCACGCTCGGCCGCCCGCTCCTGATCAAGGGCGAGCCGGGCACCGGCAAGACCATGCTGGCCGAAGAGGTCGCGGCCGCGCTCGACATGCCGCTGCTGCAGTGGCACGTGAAGTCGACCACCAAGGCCCAGCAGGGCCTGTACGAGTACGACGCGGTGTCGCGCCTGCGCGACTCGCAGCTGGGCGACGAGCGCGTGCGCGACATCCACAACTACATCGTCAAGGGCGTGCTGTGGCAGGCCTTCACGGCGCCGGAACCGACCGTGCTGCTCATCGACGAGATCGACAAGGCCGACATCGAGTTCCCGAACGACC
The DNA here is from genome assembly GCF_000427785.1 of Massilia alkalitolerans DSM 17462. GTDB lineage: Bacteria > Pseudomonadota > Gammaproteobacteria > Burkholderiales > Burkholderiaceae_D > Telluria > Telluria alkalitolerans. The sequence goes on along the minus strand of NZ_ATYR01000044.1, from coordinate 12,592 downwards.
TGCTGCGCGAACTGGACCGCATGGAATTCTACGTCTACGAGACGCGCGAGATGGTGGTGGCCAAGCACCGCCCGCTGGTGATCATCACCTCGAACAACGAGAAGGAATTGCCGGACGCTTTCCTGCGCCGCTGCTTCTTCCACTACATCAAATTCCCGGACCGGGACACCATGGCCGACATCGTCAAGGTGCACTTCCCGACCCTGAAGCAGGACCTGCTGGCCGCCGCGCTGCAGAGCTTCTACGAGCTGCGCGAGGTCGCCGGCATCAAGAAGAAGCCCTCGACCTCAGAATTCCTCGACTGGCTCAAGCTCCTGCTGGCCGAGGACATCCCGGCGGAAGCCCTGCGCAGCCAGGATAGCAAGGCCATCGTGCCGCCGCTGCACGGCGCGCTGCTGAAGAACGAGCAGGACGTGCACCTCTTTGAACGCCTGATCACCATGTCGAGGATGAACCGATGATCAAGGTGTTGCCGGTCACGCTCGAGTTCAACGGCCTGCGCCTGGAGCCGCTGGCGCCGCACCACGAGGACGGCCTGCGCGCCGCCGCCAGCGACGGCGAACTGTGGAAGCTGCGCGTGACCAGCGTGCCCGAGCCGCACAATGCGGCGCAGTACATCGGCACCGCGCTCGACACGCGCGACCGCCTCGCCTTCGCCGTGGTCGACGCGCGCCACGGCAGCGTGCTGGGCACGACCAGCTACCACGACATCGTGCCAAGCGTGGACCGCGTCGAGATCGGCTACACCTGGTACGCCAGGCGCGTCCAGCGCACCCATGTGAACACCAGCTGCAAGCTGCTCCTGCTGTCGCACGCCTTCGATACCCTCGGCTGCGGGGTGGTCGGCCTGCGCACCGACTGCGAGAACTTCGCCTCGCAGGCCGCCATCGAAGCCCTGGGCGCGAAGAAGGACGGGGTCATCCGCCACCACGCCCTGCGCCGCGACGGCACGGTGCGCGACACCGTCATGTACAGCATCCTGCGGAGCGAATGGCCGCCCATCAAGCGCGCCCTGCACGAGCGCCTGGAGCGGCACGCGCGAGGCTGAACCATGCTGATCGACTTCTTCTACACCCTGCGTGACGCCAAGGTCCCGGTCACGATCAAGGAATTCCTGACCCTGCTGGAAGCCCTGCAGCAGGGCGTGACCGCGCCTTCGCTCGACGAGTTCTACTACCTCGCGCGCCTGACGCTGGTGAAGGACGAAGCCCACTTCGACAAGTTCGACCGTGCCTTCGGCGCCTTTTTTCACGGCGTGAACGCGGTGTTCGACGAGAAGGCGGACATTCCCCTCGACTGGCTGCTCAAGCGCTTCGAGCGCGAGCTCACGCCCGAACAAAAGGCCGCGCTGGAAAAGCTCGGCTACGACAAGCTGCAGCAGCGCCTGGAAGAACTGCTGAAGGAACAAAAGGGGCGCCACGAAGGCGGCAGCAAGTGGATCGGCACTGGCGGCACCTCGCCCTTCGGGAATGGCGGCACCAACCCGGAAGGCATCCGCATCGGCGGCCAGGGCCGCAACCGCACCGCGGTCAAGGTCTGGGAGCAGCGCAGCTACCGCGACTACGACGACGAGCGCGAACTCGGCACCCGCAACATCAAGGTGGCGCTGCGCCGCCTGCGCCGCTTCGCCCGTACCGGGGCGGCGGAAGAACTGGCGCTGGACGACACCATCCGCGCCACCGCCAGCAACGCGGGCTACCTCGACATCCGCATGCAGCCCGAGCGCAAGAACCGCATCAAGGTGGTCATGCTGCTGGATGTCGGCGGCTCGATGGACGACCACATCGAGCGCGTGGAAGAACTGTTCTCGGCCGCCAGGAGCGAATTCAAGAACATGGAGTTCTATTACTTCCACAACTGCGTCTACGACTACCTGTGGAAGAACAACCGGCGCCGCCACAGCGAGCGCTTCCCGACCTGGGACGTGCTGCGCACCTACCCGAACGACACCCGCGTGATTTTTGTCGGCGACGCCACCATGAGTCCCTACGAGGTGCTGGCGCCGGGCGGCTCGGTCGAGTACAACAACGAGGAAGCCGGCGCCGCCTGGCTGGCGCGCTTCACGGGCGCCTTCCCCAAGTTCGCCTGGCTCAATCCCGAGCCGGAACACCTGTGGGAATACCGGCAATCGATCGCCGTCATCCGGCAGATCATGAATAACCGGATGTTCCCGATCACGCTGGAGGGGCTGGAACGGGCGATGCGGCTGCTCTCGAAGTAAGACCCTCCGCAGGTCAATCGTGCGCGCAAGACCCTCTTGTAGAATTAACAAAACGACCATATATCGGTCGAACGAGAGGGAGAACCGATGCCGGACCTGCTGCCCATCCTGACCAGCCTTGCGTGGCCGATCGCGCTCGCCATTGCCTGGCTGGCCGGCGAATTCGGCCAGCGCTTCACCGGCCTGCCCCGCATCAGCTTTTATGGCCTGGCCGGCTTCGCGCTGGGCAGTACCCAGATCGGCGTGCTGCCGGCGCCGGACGCCGGCCCGGTGGCGCTGCTGGCCGACATCGCCTTCGGCCTGATCCTGTTCGAACTGGGCTACCGCTTCAACCTGCGCTGGCTGCGCCACAATCCCTGGATCGGGGTGGCCGGGCTGGCGGAAAGCGTGCTCACCTTCGGGCTGGTCTACCTGGTCGCGCTGGCCTTCGGCAGTTCCCAGCTGGTGGCGCTGATGATGGCCGCGCTGTCGATGGGCACCTCGCCCGCCACCATCGTCCGCGTCATCAACGAATACCGCAGCTCGGGCCAGGTCACCGAGCGCGTGCTGCACCTGACGGCGCTGAACTGCGTGCTGGCGGTGTTCGCCTTCAACGCCATCATCGGTTTCTGGATCTTCCACACCTTCGATGCGGTGGGCGAGGCCCTGTGGCAAAGCCTCATCACACTGGCCGGGTCGGCGCTGGTCGGCGCGGTGTTCGGGGTCGCCGTCCCCGCCCTGCTGCGCGCCTTGCACAACCCGCGCCACGACGCCACCGCCGCGTTCGCGCTCGCCATCGTGCTGCTGGTGGCGATCTGCGACGCCGGCTCGCTCTCGCCCTACATCGCGGCGCTCATGTTCGGCCTGACGGCGCGCCATCGCCGCGTCGCGTTCAGCCAGGCGCAGCGCAACTTCGGCGCGCTGGGCGAAGTGCTGACCGTGCTGCTGTTCATCTACGCCGCCTCCACGCTCGACTGGCGCCAGGTGGCGACCGGCGCGACGCTGGCGGTGATCGTGGTGGCGGTGCGCCAGCTGGCCAAGACGATCGGGGTGACCGCGTTTGCCCACCTGTCCGGCGTGTCGTGGCGCAAGGGCGCCCTCACCAGCCTGGGGCTGGCGCCCTTGTCGGTGTTCGTGATCCTGCTGATCGAACATGCGCGCCACGCGGGCGTGCACGTCGTCGAGGAACTGCGCGCGATGGCCGCGGTGACGATGCTGCTCGAAGTGTTCGGCCCTGTCATCATCCAGCGCGCCCTGGTGTGGGCGCGCGAAGCTCCGGAGCGTCCCGATGCCGCTTGAAGCCTTCACCTCCTCGCAGCCGCTCACCTTCGGCGTCGAACTGGAACTGCAGCTGGTCAGCCTGTCGGACTTCAACCTGACCGCGGCGGCACCCGACCTGCTGCACCTCCTGAAGCGCAAGCCCTTCCCCGGCAACGTGACGCCCGAGATCACAGAGAGCATGATCGAGATTAACTCGAGCGTACACTCGTCCTATGGGCCGCTGCTGGACGAATTGCGGGCCATCCGCGACACCCTGGTGGCGGCCGGCGACATGCTCAACATCGGCATCGCGGGCGGCGGCACCCATCCGTTCCAGCACTGGTCGGACCAGAAGATCTCGAGCAAGCCGCGCTACGAATACCTGTCGCAGCTGTACGGCTACCTGGCCAAGCAGTTCACCGTGTTCGGCCAGCACGTGCACATCGGCTGCGCCAACGGCGACGATGCCCTGTACCTGCTGCACGCGCTGAACCGCTACCTGCCGCACTTCATCGCCTTGTCGAGCTCCTCGCCCTTCGTGCAGGGACACGACAGCGGCTTCGATTCGGCGCGGCTGAATTCCGTGTTCGCCTTCCCGATGAGCGGGCGCGCGCCTTTCGTCCTGAGCTGGCAGGAGTTCACCGACGTGTATTTCGCCAAGATGGAGCGCACCAACATCATCAAGAGCATGAAGGACTTCTACTGGGACCTGCGGCCCAAGCCCGAATACGGCACCATCGAGCTGCGCGTGTGCGACACGCCGCTCACGGTGGAGCGCGCGGCGGCGCTGGCGGCGTACCTGCAGGCCCTGTGCCGCCACCTGCTCCAGCGCGTCGACGCGCCGCCGGTGGAAGACGACTACCTAGTCTACAACTACAACCGCTTCCAGGCCTGCCGCTTCGGACTGGAGGGCGCGATCACGCATCCGAAGACCTATGCCAACGTGCCGATGCGCGAAGATATTCTCACCACGCTGGAAAGGATGATGCCGCATGCCGAGGCGCTGGGCAGCGTCGAGGCGCTGCAGCACCTGGCGCAGGCCGCGCGCGAAGGCAGCGACGCGGCCCAGCTGCGCCAAGTCTTCGAGCGCGAAGGCAGCGTCGAAGGCATGGTGAACGGGGCGATCCAGCGCTTCAGGGGCGAGCGGCGGATGCGCTGGCGGCAGGGCTGATGGCCCGCGGCTGCCGATTCGTCGCTCCCGCGAAGGCGGGAGCCCAATTCGGCGAATGTCGCGCTATCTCGACGATACACGGCAACTTGAAGACCGTCGCACCGGCGAAGGCCGGTGCCCAAGTTCTGCGTAGGTGCTAGTTGAAGAAATTGGATCCCGGCCTACGCCGGGAGTCATGGGCGCCAGTGGCGCGCATGACGTGCTACCGCCAACAATAACAGTAGCTATGTGGTGGATTAACGCAAAGAGACCTCACTGCGCCACTACCGTCTTCCCACCCCAGCTCCCTTTCATAAACCTGGCCAGCAGTGGCTGCTTCACCGGCCGCGGCAGCTGCGCGTCCACCAGCCCCGCCCAGCGCTCGGCCAGCTGTTCGCAGGTAGCCCGCAGCACCGGATCGGCGTCCGGCAGCCGCGACAGCGCGCACAGGTGGCGCTCGATCACGGACGCCAGCTTGACGCAGGGCTGCTCGCCGTCGCCGCGCGCGGTGTAGTGCGACATCAGGTGCAACAGCGACGCAACCAGCAGCACGTCCTGGCTGCGCGCAGGGTCTGCGACAGGAATACTCATGCACACCTCCCAAGAAAACAATCGAATTAATGAGAATGATTCTCATTCATTATTGTCCGGCCGGGAGATGAAAGCAAGCGTTTGTTACAGCCGGGTCTCGCGCGCGGCGCGCAGGAATTCGTCCAGCACCGGCGTGCAGTCGAGCAGCTCGACACCGCCGGCGCGGTGGAATTCCGGGTGCCACTGCAGGCCCATGACGAAGTCGGCCCGCTCGTAGCGGATCGCCTCGACGATGCCGTCGGGCTCGGAATAGGCCTCGACGCGGATATCACGCCCCAGTTCCTTGACCGCCTGGTGGTGGATCGAATTGACGATCGGCCGTTCGACGCCGTGGAACATCTTGCCGAGCGAGGAACCGGCCGGGAAGCGGATCGCATGGCGGTGCGCATCGTAGATGTCCTGCACGTGGGCCAGGGCATCGGGCACGTTGGTGAGCACGTCCTGGTAGAGCGTGCCGCCGAAGGCGACGTTGATCAGCTGGCAGCCGCGGCACACGCCCAGCACCGGCTTGCCGGCGTCGACGAATTCGTGCAGCAGCTCGAGCTCGTAGACGTCGCGTGCGCGGTCGCCGCTCCATTCGGGCCGGGTCGGCACCTCGGAATAGGTCTGCGGCGCCACGTCCGCCCCGCCCTGCAGCACCAACCCGTCGAGGTGGCGCGCATAGTGGCGCAAGGTGATGTTGCTGGGATGGAGCAAGCCGTTCGTGTTCACGGTGGGGATCATGAACACCAGTACGTCGCGCGACATCACCCACTGGGCAATCGATTCTTCGAGGTATTGCAGGTTCTTGCTGAGCAGGCCCCGGGCGCCGGGTTCCGGATGGAAGATGCGCGCCGACACCCCGATATGCAGGGTACGGTGCATGAAATCGCGGTTGAAGCGTTCGCGCAGGGCCCGCCAGCGCGAGCCGATGACGCGCCCGGCCAGCGCCAGCGGTGTGTCGCCGTCGCGCTGGTACTTGGCATGCCCGCGCATGGTCTGCCCCTGGGTCGCGCGCCGGTCCGGCACCCGCACCGGGGCTTCGGGACGTTTCTCGATCGGGGGGCCGGGCACTTCCGGAGGTGGTGTCGGTTCGTCTTGCGCCATGACTAGCAATATAGCCGCGCCACGGCCGCGCACGATTTGAAGTTGTTACAAAAAGCTCATCGCGACGCGCGGGCATGTTGCAAAACCGGCAGCTTGCGGGATTTCGCGTTTCGGTTGATACTGTATGCAATTACAGTATTTTTTATTAAGGCTTATTGAGCGGCAAGGCAAGAAGCTTTTGGAAGGTAGCCAGCAGGTGGCGGTCGGCCACGGGTTTGTCGAGCAGTCCGCGCACGCCGGCATCGCGGGCGCGCAGGCTGTCGTACTTGAACGATTGCCCAACAAGAAACAGCACGGCGGTACGCCCTGCCCCTTCCTGCGACTTGATGGCGCTGCTCAGGCTGTACGGTTCGATGCCTGGAGCACAGGTGTTGATCATGACCAGCGACACCGGCGTCTCGTCGCACAGGCGCACGGCGGCGCGGCAGCTGTCGGTCCATTCGACCGGCCGGGCGGTAGTGCCCGGGGCGAGGCAGGAGGTGATGGTGGCGGGATTGCTGGACGTAGTGCTCAAGGGATTGACAAAGGTGTTGGCAACGACGCGCGCCACATGGTCACGGAAGGCGCCGCCCTTGTCGATGATGAGTACGGCGCCATCGGGCGGCCCCTGGCGCAGGCGCGTGTAATAATCCGGCGCCTCGGTGTCCGGCGCCAACCGCGGCCTTCGGCGCCGCTCCGGCAGGCAGCGTTCGCCGCGCGCGGCCAGGGCTGCCAGCGCCTGCACGCGGGTATCGAGCAGTTCGGCCAGGGCTTCGTACAGGCTGGCAGGGTCGACGGGACGCGGCAGGGTGCGGCGCCCGTTCTCGCCAGTGGCGCCGTCGCCGCCGATCTGGAGGATGGGCTGCAGTGCGCCGGGCGGCAGGCAGGCCAGGCGCGCCAGGGCGGCCGGGTTGGCGCCATCGGCGATGTACAGGTCGGGTTCTTGCAAACTGTCGTCGTGCAGGCAAAAATACGACGGCCCTGCCAGCGGGGCTTGCGCCAGCAGCATCTCGAGCTGGACGCATTCAGGGGGCGCGAAACCGACCAGGCGGACGGTAAATGGATATCTGGTTGCGGGCATCGCTTTTCCAGCCTTTCCAATAACACTTCCGGTCACATCGTTTTAATCTAGCACAATAGTGTGGACTAACAAGCACGTTTGGCATCTCAAAAATGGCCAACTTTCCGCGTGACAAGAGATAGAATGCGCAAGCATTGAATTTACACATACCAGCATGGCTTCCAAGAAACCCGCATCTGACTACAGCGAATCATCCATCCGCGTCCTCAAAGGACTCGAGCCCGTGAAACAGCGTCCGGGCATGTACACCCGGACCGAAAACCCGCTGCACATCATCCAGGAAGTGATCGACAACGCCTCCGACGAGGCGCTGGGCGGACACTGCAAGAACATCGCCGTCACCCTGAACACGGACGGCTCGGTCACGGTCGAAGACGATGGCCGCGGCATCCCGGTTGGACTGCACCCGGAAGAAAACGTGCCGACCGTCGAGATCGTCTTCACCCGCCTGCACGCGGGCGGCAAGTTCGACAAGGGCTCGGGCGGCGCCTATGCCTTCTCGGGCGGCCTGCACGGCGTCGGCGTCTCGGTCACCAATGCGCTCTCCACGCGCCTGGAAATCACCGTCTGGCGCAAGGACGACGAGGGCAATGGCGTGCACGAGCTGGCGTTCGAGAACGGCGACCTGGTCGAGCCCCTGAGCTCGCGCCCGCCTGAGCGCGGCGGCAAGAAGAACGGCACCCGCGTTACTGCCCGCCCCGACCCGAAGTACTTCGATTCGCCGAACATTCCGCTGGCCGACATGCAGCGCCTGCTGCGCTCGAAGGCCGTGCTGCTGCCGGGCGTGACCGTCACGCTCACCAATGCCAAGACCGGCGACGTCCAGACCTGGCGCTACGACGAAGGCCTGCGCGGCTACCTGACCGAAGCACTGGCGCAAAGCTCGAACGGCCAGACCCTGATCCCGCTGTTCGAAGGCGCGCAGTACGCCGCCGCCAGCGACGAGGGATTCGCCGAGGGCGAAGGCGCGGCCTGGGTGGTGGCCTGGACCGAGGAAGGCAGCGTGGTGCGCGAGTCCTACGTCAACCTGATCCCGACCGTGAGCGGCGGCACCCATGAATCCGGCCTGCGCGATGGCCTGTTCGGCGCGGTGAAGAGCTTCGTCGAGATGCACTCGCTGCTGCCGAAAGGCGTCAAGCTGCTGCCGGAAGACGTGTTCGCGCGCGTCTCCTTCGTGCTGTCCGCGAAAGTGCTGGACCCGCAGTTCCAGGGCCAGACCAAGGAACGCCTGAACTCGCGCGACGCGGTCAAGCTGGTGTCCACCTTCACCCGCCCGCCGCTCGAGTTGTGGCTGAACCAGCACGTCGAATACGGCAAGAAGCTGGCTGAACTCGTCATCAAGCAGGCGCAATCGCGCCTGCGTTCGCTGCAGAAGGTCGAGAAGAAGAAGTCCTCGGGCGTGGCCGTGTTGCCGGGCAAGCTGACCGATTGCGAATCGACCGACATCACCCGCAACGAGCTGTTCCTGGTCGAGGGCGACTCGGCGGGCGGCTCGGCCAAGATGGGCCGCGACAAGGAATTCCAGGCCATCCTGCCGCTGCGCGGCAAGGTGCTGAACTCCTGGGAAACCGAGCGCGACCGCCTGTTCGCGAACAACGAGATCCACGACATCGCGGTGGCGATCGGCGTCGATCCGCACGGCGTCGACGACAACCCGGACCTGACCGGCCTGCGCTACGGGAAGATCTGCATCCTGTCCGATGCGGACGTGGACGGCTCGCACATCCAGGTGCTGCTGCTGACCCTGTTCTTCAAGCACTTCCCTGCCCTGTTCCGCCACGGCCACATCTGCGTGGCGCGTCCGCCGCTGTACCGCGTCGACGTGCCGGCGCGCGGCAAGAAGCCGCTGCAGAAGCTGTACGCGCTGGACGACGGCGAACTGCTGGCCATCGAGGACAAGCTGAAAAAAGAAGGCCTGAAGGAAGGCGTGTGGAGCATCTCGCGCTTCAAGGGCCTGGGCGAGATGAACGCGGAACAGCTGTGGGAAACCACCATGAACCCGGACACCCGCCGCCTGCTGCCGGTCGCCTTCGGCCAGTACAGCCTGCCTGAATCGGCCTCGCGCTTCAACATGCTGATGGGGAAAGGCGAAGCCGCCGCCCGTCGCGCCTGGCTGGAAGAACACGGCAACGAAACTGAGGCGGATATTTAAGACGCTGGCGTGACGCATGCAAACTTGGATCCCCGCCTGCGCGGGGATGACGGTCTCGAAGCTGTTGGCCGAAAAACCGTCGTTCCCGCGCAGGCGGGAACAATGCCACTGGCATTGTTCCCCCCAATTTGGTACCGCAGCCACTAGCCTCCGCCAAGAAACGAACAAACAATCATGACGACGCAAGCAAGCCTCTTCGAACAACAAAACGCGCCTTCGGACGATTCCGAAACGCTCACCCTTTCCACCTTCGCCGAGCGCGCCTACCTCGACTACGCCGTCTCGGTGGTCAAGGGCCGCGCGCTGCCGGACGTCTCGGACGGCCAGAAGCCGGTGCAGCGCCGCATCCTGTACTCGATGCACGAACTGGGCCTGGGCCACACCGCCAAGCCGCGCAAGTCGGCCACCGTGGTCGGCGACGTGCTCGGTAAGCTGCACCCGCACGGCGACCAGTCGGTGTACGACGCGCTGGTGCGCATGGCCCAGGACTTCTCGCTGCGCTACCCGCTGATCGACGGCCAGGGCAACTTCGGCTCGCGCGACGGCGACGGCGCCGCGGCGATGCGCTATACCGAAGCGCGCCTGACCCCGGTGTCGCGCCTGCTGCTCGACGAACTCGACATGGGCACGGTGGACTTCCAGCCGAACTACGACGGCTCCACCACCGAGCCGCGCCAGCTGCCGGCGCGCCTGCCGATGGTGCTGCTCAACGGCGCCTCGGGCATCGCGGTCGGCATGGCCACCGAGATCCCGTCGCACAACCTGCGCGAAGTGGCGACCGCCGCCGTGGCCCTGATCCGCAACCCGAAGATGACCCATGCCGAGCTGATGACCCACATCACCGGCCCGGACTTCCCGGGCGGCGGCCAGATCATCACCCCGGCCTCGAACATCGCCGACATGTACGCGACCGGCCGCGGTTCGCTCAAGGTGCGCGCGCGCTGGAAGATCGAGGAACTGGCGCGCGGCCAGTGGCAGGCGGTGGTCACCGAACTGCCGCCGGGCTGCTCGGCCCAGCGCGTGCTGGAAGAAATCGAAGAACTCACCAACCCGAAGGTCAAGGCCGGCAAGAAGGCCCTGCTGCCGGAGCAGCTGGCGCTGAAGCAGACCATCCTCGGCGCGCTCGATACCGTGCGCGACGAATCGGGCCGCGAAGCGGCGGTGCGCATCGTGTTCGAGCCGAAGTCGAAGAACCAGGACCAGAACGAGTTCATGCTGATGCTGCTCGCCCATACCTCGCTCGAGACTTCCAGCCCGATGAACCTGGTGATGATCGGCGGCGACGGCCGTCCGCGCCAGAAAGGGCTGACCGACATCCTGCAGGAATGGATCGACTTCCGCTTCGTCACCGTGCGCCGCCGTACCGAATTCAGGCTGGGCAAGGTCAACGACCGCATCCACATCCTGGAGGGTCGCGAGACCGTCCTGCTGAACATCGACGAAGTCATCGCCATCATCCGTAACTCGGACGAGCCGAAGGCCGCGCTGATCGAGCGCTTCCGCCTGTCGGAGCGCCAGGCCGAGGACATCCTCGAGATCCGCCTGCGCCAGCTGGCGCGCCTGGAAGCGATCAAGATCCAGCAGGAGCTGGCCGAGCTGCGCAGCGAGAAGGAAAAGCTGGAAGACATCCTGAATAATCCGTCCAGCATGAAGCGCCTGATCATCCGCGAGATCGAGCAGGACGCCAAGCAGTACGGCGACGAGCGCCGCACCCTGATCGAGGAAGCCGAGCGCGCCGTGGCCGAGCAGAAGGTCATCGACGAGCCGGTGACGGTGATCGTGTCGGAGAAAGGCTGGGTGCGCGCGCGCACCGGCATCGGCCACGACCCGGCGCAGTTCACCTTCAAGGCCGGCGACTCGCTGCTCCAGGCCTTCGAGTGCCGCACCGTCGATTCGCTGATCGGCATCGGCAGCAACGGCAAGTCCTTCTCGGTGCCGGTGGCTGCCCTGCCGGGCGCGCGCGGCGACGGCGTGCCGATCACCACCCTGGTCGACCTGTCGGGCGGCGTGCGCATCCTGCACTACTTCGCGGGCAACCCGGAGACGCGCCTGCTGCTGGCCTCGTCGAACGGCTTCGGCTTCATTGCCAAGGCCGGCGACATGATCAGCCGACTGAAGGGCGGCAAGTCCTTCATCACGCTCGACGAGGGCGCCGTGCCGCTGCCACCGCGGATCGTGAGCGACACCGCTGGCGCGATCGCCTGCCTGTCCGAGAAGGGCCGCGTGCTGGTGTTCGGCATCGACGAGATGAAGGTGCTGACCAACGGCGGCCGCGGCGTGACGCTGATGGAACTGGAGCCGAAGGAAACCCTGCTGGCGGCGCAGCCGATCAACCAGAAGGGCGTGAACGTGATCGGCACCTGGGCCGGCTCGAAGCCGCGCACGGTGGAGCTGTTTGCCTCGGGCCTGGAGCCGCACTTCGGCAAGCGCGCGCGCAAGGGCAAGCCGCTGTCGGCCAAGCTCAAGGCGCAGGATCTGGCGATGCGGGCGACCGACGCTTGATCGGTTTGAGCGGGTAGTGGAGAACGCCGGCTTCGAGCCGGCGTTTTATTGTGGTGTACGCTAACGTTCGCTATGTCCAGCGAACTTAGGTTCCGGCCTTCGCCGGAACGACGTGCATGAGCAGCCGCATAGAACGTTTTATCGTCAGCTCAAAGACCGTCATTCCGGCGAAGGCCGGAATCCAATTTTGCATGCGCACCACAAACGCAATCGGGATAGGGGCGGCCAACATGGCCGGCCCCTCCCACACCACCCGGCATGCGGGTCCGCACCGGGCGGTTGGAACGGTTGAGGTCATGGTGCCATACCCGGCGCACAATGCCTGCTCTCATCTTTGTTCAACCCGGTCAATCGGGTTCTTCGCTGTCGGAGGAAGCGTCGGCTTCACCTTGGCCTCCAGTTAACGAGCCCCGTTACCGGGCATCTGAAGCATTCCCAATCGAATGGTCGAGCAGATTCCAGCTCCCATTCCTTCGGTCCTTCAGCACCAGTCTTTAGCCTCGCCGGCCATACCAGCACCTACTACGACCTCTGCTGACTTCTCGCTCCGGCTTGCGCGTTCCGGTTGCCATTGGCAACCGTCACCCCTTT
>NZ_ATYR01000043.1 GCF_000427785.1 Massilia alkalitolerans DSM 17462 | reverse complement strand
GACAGCATGAATCTGGCAGCAGTGTTCGAGGCAAACCCCATATTTCCAGGTTCGGACATGGCGTCATCCGAAAGCTCCTGTACATGCCAGCAATGTGTACACTTTATCGCACGACCTGGGCAAGGCCTTTCCTTGAACGCCTGACGCGTAATGGCAAGAAGCCGATGACGATCATTGTTGCCATGATGCGCAAGCTGCTTCATGTTGCCTTCGGTGTGCTAAAAGCTGGCGAAAAGTTCGATCCGGCCTTGCACACCGTTTGACGACCATAACAGTATCTACGAAATCAGCGATTCGCGTTGGCCGCTTCCGCCGTCTTGCGAATCGTCTCGAGCGTGGCGTTCGGCGTAATCAAATTGCCGTCGTAGCGCAGCTCGATCACCGCCGGCAGCTTGCGCTCGTTCGCATGCGCCAGCGCGCGCTGCAGGGCAGGCGCGAATTCCTCGGTCTTCTCGACCACCTCGCCGTGGCCGCCATAGGCGCGTGCCAGCGCGGCGAAATCCGGATTGTGCAGGCTGGTGCCCGACACGCGGCCCGGGTAGTCGCGCTCCTGGTGCATGCGGATGGTGCCGAACATGCTGTTGTTGAACACCAGGATGATCACGCCGGCGCCGTATTGCACCGCGGTGGCCAGTTCCTGGCCCGTCATCATGAATTCCCCGTCACCGGCGAAGGTCACGACCGTGCGCTGCGGATCGATGATCTTGGCCGCCACACCGGCCGGCACCGCATAGCCCATGGCGCCGTTGGTCGGCGCCAATTGGGTACGCTTGCCGCCGTAGCGGTAGAAGCGGTGCGCCCAGGTCGCGTAGTTGCCGGCGCCGTTGGTGATGATGGTGTCGCGCGGGCTTTGGCGCATGAGTTCCTGCACCACCTGCCACAGGTCGAGCGGCGCACCGCCGTCGCGGAAGATCGGTGGCTGCGCCTGCCAGGCGGCCAGGTCGGCCTTCGCCGCTTCGACGCTGCCGGCCCAGGCCGAGGAATCCACCGGCTCCATGGCGGCCAGCATCGCGCACACCTGCGGGGCGCCGCTGGCGATCATCAGGTCGGCCTGGTAGACGCTGCCCAGTTCTTCCGGATCCGCGTGGATGTGGACCAGGCGCTGGCGCGGCACGGGCGAGGACAGCAGCGAATAGCCGCTGGTGGTCATCTCGCCCAGGCGCGGGCCGATGGCGATCACCAGGTCGGCTTCCTTCACGCGCGCCGCCAGTTTCGGGTTGATGCCGATGCCGACGTCGCCCACGTAGTTCGGGTGGGCGTTGTCCATCAGGTCCTGGAAGCGGAAGGTGCAGCCGACCGGCAGCCGGTTGGCTTCGGCGAAGCGGGCCAGGTCGGCGCAGGCCTGGTCGGACCAGGAGCCGCCGCCGAGCAGCACGATCGGGCGCTGGCTTTCCGCCAGCATGGAACGCAGCTGCGCGACCTGCGCTGAGGATGGCGCCGCCTGCACCGGCTGGTAACGGCGCGCATCAGGCACTTCTGCTTTGGTGACCAACATGTCTTCCGGCAGCGCCAGCACCACCGGGCCGGGGCGGCCGCTGGTGGCGATCTGGAAGGCGCGCGCGATGTATTCGGGGATGCGGTCGGCGCGGTCGATCTGGGTGACCCACTTGGCCATCTGGCCGAACATGCGGCGGTAGTCGATTTCCTGGAAGGCTTCGCGGTCGATGAAGTCGCTGCCGACCTGGCCGATGAACAGGATCATCGGGGTCGAGTCCTGGTAGGCGGTGTGCACGCCGATCGAGGCGTTGGTGGCGCCGGGGCCGCGGGTGACGAAGCAGATCCCCGGCTTGCCGGTCATCTTGCCGTAGGCCTCCGCCATGAACGCCGCACCGCCTTCCTGCCGGTTGATCACGAAGCGGATGTCCGAATCGTGCAGTGCGTCCAGCACGTCGAGGTAGCTTTCGCCGGGCACGCCGAAGGCGGTGTCCACGCCGTGGGTATGGAGCGCATCGACCAGGATCTGGCCGCCGGTGCGGGAAGGGTGGGTCATGGTTGGGTCGTCCTTGGTGGTTTTGCTATCCAAACATTCTATGTGGATGAGGTGGGGAAGGATTTTGAAATGGCGACACGAAATTTCAGAAAACGTGGTGCAGAGTTGAGCTAGGCGGTATGCAACAAGCTTGGGTTCCGGCCTTCGCCGGAACGACGTGCCGAGGACGCGAACAGGAGACGGGGGTCGTAGTCCACAGCCGTAAAACCGTCGCCCCGGCAAAGGCCGGGGCCCAATTTTGCTCGCAAACCACATACACCTCCTTGAACCGGACCGCGACCACCCCAATCGGTTACAATGCCCCCCGTGAAGCAGGCCAGGCAGCCGCTGGCCGTCATCTTCGGGTGATGGCGGGAGGAAGGTCCGGACTCCATAGAGCGGGGTGACGGTTAACGGCCGTCCGCTGAAAGCCGCAAGGTATAAGGCGAGGAATAGGGCCACAGAGACGAGCGTATTAAGTTACGGTGAAACGCGGTAACCTCCACCTGGAGCAATTCCAAATAGGCACGCGTTGATGTTGCTCGCGGAGCGTGCGGGTAGGAAGCTTGAGCGCTGGAGTAATCCAGCGCCTAGAGGAATGGCTGTCATAGGGGCGTCCCGCAAGGGAGACCACTACACAGAATCCGGCCTATCGGCCTGCTTTACATGAATTCAGCGCCCTGTCGAGGCGCCCCGGGAGATGCCGATGCAGAAATACATCCTGGCGCTCGACCAGGGCACCACCAGCTCGCGCGCCATCGTCTTCGATCGCGCCGGCCTGCCCGTCGCGAGCAGCCAGCACGAATATCCCCAACATTTCCCCGAGCCCGGATGGGTCGAGCACGACGCCCTCGACATCTGGCACAGCCAGCTCGCCTGCGCCCGCGCGGCCCTGCGCGACGCCGGCATCGAGGCGGCCCAAGTGGCCGCGATCGGCATCGCCAACCAGCGCGAAACCACGGTGCTGTGGGACCGCGCCACCGGCGAGCCGGTCGCGCGCGCCATCGTCTGGCAGGACCGCCGCACCGCCGCCGTGTGCGACCGCCTGCGCGAACAGGGCAGGGCAGAAGACATCCGGCAGCGCACCGGCCTCGAAGTCGACGCCTATTTTTCCGCCACCAAGCTGCAATGGCTGCTCGAGCACGTGCCCGGCGCCAGAGCCCGCGCCGAGCGTGGCGAACTTTCCTTCGGCACGGTCGACAGCTGGCTGGTGTACCGCCTGTGCGGGCGCCACGTCACCGACGCCAGCAACGCCGCGCGCACCATGCTTTTCAATATCCATACGCTGCGCTGGGACGAGGAACTGCTGGCCCTGTTCGGCATCCCGGCCGGCGTGCTGCCGGAGGTCGTGGCCAGCTCGGAGGTCGTGGGCCTGGCGGCCGAAGAATGGTTCGGCGCCGCGCTGCCGATCGCCGGCATCGCCGGCGACCAGCAGGCCGCCACCTTCGGCCAGGCCTGCCACCGCCCGGGACTGGTCAAGAATACCTACGGCACCGGCTGCTTCATGCTGATGCATGCCGGCGCCACGCCGCCGGTGTCTCATCATCGCCTGCTGTCCACGGTCGGCTGGAGCGTCAAGGGCGCGACCGACTATCTATTGGAGGGCAGCGTCTTCATGGGCGGCGCCACCGTGCAGTGGCTGCGCGACGGCCTCGGCATCATCAGGCAATCCGTCGAGGTCGAGGCGCTGGCCCTGAGCGTGCCGGACAGCGGCGGTGTGATGCTGGTGCCGGCCTTCACCGGCCTGGGGGCCCCGCACTGGGACCAGTACGCGCGCGGCACCATCGTCGGCATGACGCGCGGGACGACTGGCGGCCACATCGCCCGCGCCGCGGTCGAGGCGATCGCCTACCAGAGCGCGGAACTGCTGGCGGCGATGCAGAAGGACGCCGCCTGTCTTGTTACCGAGATGCGCGCCGACGGCGGCGCCGCCCGCAACGACCTCCTGATGCAATTCCAGGCCGACCTGCTCGGCATCCCCGTCGTGCGGCCGCGCGTGACCGAGACCACGGCGCTGGGCGCGGCCTACCTGGCCGGGCTGGCGGTCGGCTACTGGGAGGGTGTCGACGAGATCGCCCGCCAGTGGCAGGTCGAACGGCGTTTCGAGCCGGCGAAGGATGCCGGCCGGCGCGCCGAACTGATGGCGCGCTGGGGCAGGGCGGTCGCGCACGCCAAAGGCTGGGCGCACATCTAGCCGTCGTGGGTCAGAACAGCCCCAAGCCGGCGCCCAGGTCGGTGTTGAAGGCAAGCCAGGTCAGCGCGGCCGCGACCAGCATCCCGAGCACCAGATAGAACTTCCAGGACGCACGCTGCGCCGCGTAGGGGTCTCTCAGGCTGCGCTCCGCCCCATCCGGCAGCCTGGCCATGCGGGTCAGCGCCGTGCCGAAAGGGATGTTGATGCGGGCCCGGGCGTTCACCGCCCAGCCGTTGGCGTCCAGGATGGGACCCAGGTTGCGGTTCCTCAGCTTGAAGAAGGCCATCGCCACGGAAGGACCCGAAATCGCCAGGAACAGGCCCGCCATCGCGAGCGGCATCTGCCAGCCCTCGAGGCCCAGGAAACCCGTGACCACCGAGGCCAGCGCGGTGCCGATGGCGCCGATCGCGAGCCCGAGGGCCGCGAAGATACCGGCGAAGCGCGCCGCGTCGAAAGGCGTGGGGGCAGGCCCGGGCCTGGCGCCGGATTCGACCTTGCTGCCGGTCTCGTTCACCAGCTTGGACGTCACGTCGTCCACGCCCCTGGCCCGGGTCGCGGCGAATTTCTCCATCTGCTCGCTGATCAGGCGGGTGGCCTTGCGGTAGGGCGCCCAGAAAGCCTGGCGGATGCTGATCGGGTGATCGACGATCTTGGTGATGGTGGCATCCCAGTCTTTGCCCTCGCGGTCGTAGAAGATGCCGTTGCGGCCGACCATGAGCTGGTCCGAGTCGCCCGCGGTGAACGCGGCGGCGATGCTCATCTTCTCGCTGCCGCGCACACAGTCGCAGTAAGCCAGGTAGACCCCGGACAGGCTGGCCAGGATGCCGTGGCGGGCCGGGTCCAGTACCTTGATGCAGAGCTCGCAGCTGCGGCCGTCCAGGAACAGGGTGCCGGCCTGGAATATGGCTTTGTCGCCGCTACTATAGAAGTTGCGGAAGGAGACGAAGTTATTGGCCAGCTGTTCCAGGTCGCGCACATAGCGCACCAGGCGTTCCACCTCGGCGATGGCGTTCGCTTCCGGGGCCAGGGCCAGGTCCCGGGACAGGAGCCCGTCGATGGCGGCGCGGATGCCAGGTGCCAGGAAGGCTTGGAGGCGGGCGGTCTCCAGGCCGGCCAGCGGCGTGTCCGGACGCGCCGCCTGCCAGGCCTGGTAGGCGGCAAAGCGGACCTTCAGATCCTCCCACTCGCCGGCGCCCAGGCTGTCGCGGTCTCCCAGCAGGGGCCGGACCACCTTGTCGCGCAGGGCCGCCACTGCCGCCGTCCAGGCCGGATTGATGCCGGACTCCAGGGGCAACGCGCCGCCGGCCTGGACGTAGGCGATCGGCAGGGCCGCCAGGGCTGCGTCGTCCGCCGTCAGGCTCCTGGCGCCGACCGCGCGGATCTCTTCCGGTGCGCCGTTCATCAATTCCGCGGCCCGCGGATCGAATTCGGCCAGGCTGCAACGGGTGAAATAATCGTCGGCCTTGGCCCGGATCGCGGCCAGGGCGGCAAAGGCGGATCCGGTGTCGGCGCCGAGGGGGAGCAGGGCGGCGTCCTCCTGGGGGCGGGACTGCCAGGCGAGCCAGGCTTCGGCTTCGGTAAAGAAGCGGTCGGCGCGCGCCCCGTCGATGCCTGGCGCGCCGCTGCGATCCGGCACGCCGCCCAGGGTGTCCACGATGGCGGCGAAGACCGGCCCCAGCGCCTCGTCGCAGGCGGCGGCGGCGGTGATGATGCCGTCGCCGTTGAAGGCCATGCCCGAGAAGATGCGGTCGCTGTCGCTGACATCCTCGACGCTGATGCTGTCGCTGCCGCCCTTGCCCAGGCTGTCCAGCACGTGACGCGCCGAGGTCAGGAGCCGCGCGCCTTCTGCGCTGTCGATGTCGAGGGCGGCCAGCGGCAGCGGGCCGCCCTGCGCCAGGACATCGGGGGAGGCCAGGCGCGCCGCCGCCCAGTCGATGGCGGCGATCAGTTCCGGAGCCCGGATGTGGCCGTCGTTGTCCGTGTCCATCAGCGCCAGGGTGCGGCGGTCGAACTCCAGGCCCTGGACCGGGCAGGAAAGGGCGACCCACAACTTCTGGTCGAGCTGCTTGAGATTGACGAGGTCGGCGCCCGTGTCGAGGCGGACCTGGGTAAAGCCGCCGGCGGAAAAGAAGCGCCATGGATGACGCGGCCGGTCCTCGACGATGGGCGAGGCGGGATCCAGGAGGGAGCGATCCAGCGGGGCGTTCATGACAGGGCCTCGCAGGCGCGGCATGTTCGCATGCGGGTGTGGAAGGGGGACGTGATAAGGGGAGGGACAACTGCCATGGCGAGCTTGGCCGGGAGGCCTGGGTCATTGTACGGAACCCGGCAGTCTAGCGGAAAACTTGTCGTTAAGAAATTGCTCGGAGATTTACACCAAAGAGCAGCGCGCCTTCGCGGCGCATTTCGCACCGCTTTCCGCGCATCTGGCGCCGCCGGCCGGTCGTGTCGTCGCAAACCTGCCGGCGCACTACCGGCCTTGATAAGGTGGCGTGCATCGGCCACCACGCGAAATGCCCATCATGCTGCAACAGATCCTCATCAAGACCCCAGTGTATGTCTGGGCCATCCTCGCCTTCCTGGTCTATCGCGGCGTGCTGGCCGCGCGGGAGCGCGACATGACACTCACCCGGATGGCGATCGTTCCGGTGGTGATGCTGGTGCTGGCGCTGCACGCCATCGCCGCCCAGTTCGGCATGGCGAGCGTGGCCATGCTTGCGTGGCTGCTCGGCGCGGCTGTCCTGACGCTGCAGCGCCTGGCTTTTGGCCGTAGCTGCGTCCTCGCGGTCGCCGGCGCGGGGAGGGTGAGACTGCGCGGCAGCTGGACGCCGCTCGCCCTTATGCTGACGGTATTCTCGATCAAGTATGTGCTGGCGGTCGTGCTGGTGATGCTGCCCGAAATGGCAGGACAAGCGGTCTTCGTGGCCACTGTGTGCGGCCTCCTTGGCCTGTGCAATGGCTACTTCCTAGGCCAGCTGGCGCGCAATATCGCCTCGGCTCGCCGCATCCCGCATGAGCAGCAGTCCAATGGTGTGCCGCCCACGATTGCCGATGCCGTATGATCCCCGCACCGGCGGCGCCCAGCTCGCCGATTCGCAGGAGAAAACATGCTGAAATTGGGAGACACCGATCCCCGGCTGATCGACAAGCTGGGCACACTCGCCGCACGCGTGGTGGAAGACGCACTGGCCTCGGGCCTGACCTGGGACCAGGCCGTCGTCGCCCTCGGCGTCGCGGCCAAGGCGATGTCGGCCAAGGCCGCCAGCCAGGGTGGCACCGCGCCGGCCGATTATGCCCTGCATGCCGAAAAGCGCCTGAAGGAAGGCATGGACCGCAGCGCAGCGGTGCTCAAGGCGTATCTGAGCTGAAGCGTGACATTCCGAGAGTTTGCAAGTCTGCGGCAGATGGCATGATCTGCCACATGCAAACGAGAAGAGGCAAGGGATGACGAACAGGGCGAAGCCTGACTACTGGTTCGCGGCCAAGCCGCCGGGACACGGATGGGGATGGGGCCCGCCGCTGACCTGGCAGGGCTGGGCGGTCTTCGTGGGCTTCATCGTGCTCCTGATCGCGGGATCGGTCCTGGTCCTGCCCTACGGCACCGGCATCTTCCTTGCCTACGTCTCCATCCTCGGCGCGCTGCTGATCTTCATCTGTGCGAAGAAAGGGGAGCCGCCAGGATCCTAGAACCCGATCCGGCCCTTTCCCGGCGTCGGCCTGATGCGGATATCGTCCACGCTCACGCGTTCGCGTCCGGCCGCCACCGCATGGCCCAGGCCATCGAGCAGGGTCTTGCGCAGGTCGCGCGGCGACACGCCAACCAGCCTGTCGAGCACCACATCGCCCAGGCGCGGATCGAAGGCCGCCAGGTTCAGTTCATCCAGCAGCCCGGCATACATGCGCTGGGCGATGCCGGCCGCCTGTTCCGGCGTCGGTGTGGGCACCTCGTACACGGCCATGCGATTGAGCAGCGGATGCGGGATGCCTTCGACCGAATTGGCGGTCAGCACCCAGAAGATCTGCGAAGCGTCGATCTCGACGTCGATGAATTCGTCGCGGAAAGTGCTGGCCGTTTCCGGTTCCAGCAGCTGATACAGGGCGGCGAGCGGATCGGATTGCGAGGAGCCGCTCGCCTTCTCCACTTCGTCCAGCACGATCACCGGATTGGCGTACTGCCCGCGCACCAGGCGCTCCGCCACCTTGCCGCACTTGGCGCCGCGCCAGCTGGCTGAACTGCCGGTGATGACGAAACCGGCCGACAGCGCATTCATGCTGATCAGCTCGCACTCGGTCTGCATCACCCTGGCCAGGCGCCGCGCGAAGTGGGTCTTGCCCACGCCGGGGCCGCCCAGCAGCAGGATCGGCATGACGTTGAAGCCGCGGTCGCCCGCGTGCGCCAAAGCCAGGTAACGCGCCAGGTCGTCCAGGACTTCGTCGAAATTAGGGCATTCCTCGAACAGGGGATCGAGGGCATCGATCGATGAGGGCTTGGTGACGAAGCGGTCGGCCCCGGTCTCCAGCATGCGCTCGTAGAACGCTTCGAGTTCCGGGGAGCGGCCGCGGCTGCGGTCGAGCGCTTCCTGGACTTCGATCAGGTCGTAGACCGCGCAGGTACGGGCGAGTGTAATGCTCACGGCTTTCTCCTAGGTCGCCCGCCCCCATCCGGCCTCCATCCTGCCGGGCGGGCCTTGGCCGGATGGGTCTTCGCCATGCCCCGATCCTACGCTTCCAGCCGAGCGCCGCCAATCCCAGGTCACTAATTCTGTGCGGCAATTTTAGTTTCCATAAAAAAAAGACGACGTCATGACGTGACGTTGATCAAACGGAAAGCTTGTCATTACAACTGAGGTCCAACCTTCATGTTGTTTCCTAAGTGACTGATTTACGAGACATTTTAGCTTCGGGATGCCTCAATAGATGCCGCTAAGTCCTTGGTTTCATTAGAAAAATCCGGATTTGCCAAGCGTGAATTCGCTTGACCACCAACATTGATTCCAATAAAGTGGGAAACAGTGTGAAAAAGTGTCGATTTGTGGGGGAGTTTTGGAACCCCAGGCGGCCAAAAAATTCTAAATTGATAATTCTCCAAGCTAGGTAAATACGTGTTCCAGGGCGCGTCAGCGATCAATCTCGATGCTAAAGGAAGGATGTCGATCCCGGCAAAGCATCGTGACGCCCTTGCGGTCCAGTGCGAGGGCCGGATGACGCTGACGAAGCATCCGCACGGCTGCCTGCTGTTCTTCCCGCGCCCGGTGTGGGAGCAGCATCGCGAGCAGATCGCGGCCTGGCCGATGTCGGCCCGTGCGTGGCAGCGCATTTTCCTTGGTAACGCGTGCGATGTCGAGTTGGACAGCGCAGGCCGGGTGCTGATTTCGCCCGAGCTGCGCGCCGCCGTGGGTTTGGAGAAAGAAGTCATGATGTTGGGCATGGGCACCCATTTCGAAATCTGGGATGCCGCCAAGCTTGCCGAAAGCGAAGCCGAAGCTGTTGCTGGCGGCATGCCCGATGTCCTTTCCAATTTCTCCTTCTGAGGCGCCGATGACGGAAACAAACACGGTGCCTGGAGCTTTTCAGCATCGCACGGTACTGCTGGATGAAGCAGTCGACGCGCTTGACCTGACCGGCGAGCGCGTCAACGGTACATATATAGATGGCACGTTCGGCCGTGGGGGCCACAGCCGCCTGATCCTGTCCCGGCTGGGCCCGCAGGGCCGCCTGGTCGCCTTCGACAAGGATCCGCAGGCGATCGCCACCGCGGCAGCAGTGCAGGACCCCCGTTTCACGATCGTGCATGACAGTTTTGCCACGATGATCGACGCGCTTGACGCGCGCGGCATCCGCCAGGTGGACGGCATCTTGCTGGACCTTGGTATTTCGTCGCCCCAGGTGGACGACGCCTCCCGCGGATTCAGTTTCCGCCAGGATGGACCGCTCGACATGCGCATGGACACCACGCGCGGGATGTCGGCGGCCGAATGGCTGGCCACCGCGACGCAACAACAACTGGAAAAGGTTATTCGGGATTATGGAGAAGAACGGTTTGCTTTCCAGATTGCAAAGGCGATTGTTGCTCGCCGCGCAATCCAGCCAATTTCGACCACACGAGAGCTTGCCGCAATCGTGGCAGACACGGTCAAAACACGCGAAAAGGGCAAGGATCCGGCAACCCGGACCTTTCAGGCTGTCCGGATTTTCATCAATAAAGAGCTTGAAGACCTCGAAGCAGGTCTGAGCGCCGCTTACGCGATGCTGGCGCCGGGGGCGCGCATGTCCGTGATCAGCTTCCACTCGCTGGAAGACCGCATGGTCAAGCAGTTCCTCGCGTCCAAGGCCAAGGTGGAGCAGCCGGACCGCCGGCTGCCGATCCGCGCTGTCGACCTGCCGCAGCCCCTGATGAAACTGATCACCAAGACCAAGCCGTCCGACCTCGAGGTCGAGGCCAACCCGCGCGCCCGCTCGGCGGTGCTGCGCGTGGCCGAACGCCTGGCGCATCGTCAGGAAAGCGCTGCATGAGCGTCAAGCTGAACATCGTTCTGACGGTGGCCGTGGTCGGCTGCGCGCTGTCGGTGGTGAACGCGCGCTACCAGTCGCGCCACCTGCTGATCGAACTCGAACGCCTGAACCAGCATTCGCGCCAGCTCGAGATCGACTGGGCCCAGCTCCAGCTCGACCAGTCCACGCTCGGCAAGAACGAGCGCATCGAGCAGATCGCGCGCAACAGCCTGAACATGTCGCCGCTCACTCCGGCCCGTACCCAGTACCTGACGGAAGGGGCGAAATGAGCCGCACCGAACGTCGCAGCACCTCGCGGGTGGCCGCGTCCAAGGGCGTGGCCTTCTCGAAGAGCCCGGTCCTGGCCGTGAACGTGCCCAACTGGCGCTCGCGCCTGGTGCTGTTCGTGCTGTTCGCGGCCTTCGCCGCGCTGGCCGTGCGCGCGCTCTGGCTGCAGGGCGTGTCCACCCAGTTCCTGCAAAAGCAGGGCAAGAGCCGCTACGAGCGCCTGGTCGAACTGCCGGCCGCGCGCGGCAAGATCATGGACCGCAACGGCCAGGTGCTGGCCTCTTCGCTGCCGGTGAAGGCGGTGGCCGCCTTTCCGAAGGAAGTGCTGAACGCGCCCGACGACAAGCTGGCCGAACTGGCGCGCCTGCTCGACATGCCGCTCTCCGAGGTGCGCACCAAGCTCGATCCGAAGCGCAGCTATGTGTACCTGAAGCGCCAGGTCGAGATGGACAAGGTCGAGCAGATCGAGAAGCTCAAGATCGACGGCATCGACACCCGCAAGGAATACAAGCGCTACTACCCGCAGGGCGAAGTGATGACCCACATGGTGGGTTTCACCAACGTCGAGGACCGCGGCCAGGAAGGCATGGAACTGTTCCACCAGAAGGCGCTGATGGGCGTGCCGGGCAGCCGCCGCGTCATCCGCGACCGTCTCGGCCACATCGCCGAAGACCTGGGCATGTTCCGCGAGCCGCACCACGGCAAGGACCTGACCCTGTCGGTCGACAGCAAGCTGCAGTACATCGCCTTCACCAGCGTGAAGAACGCGGTCGAGAAGTTCAACGCCCAGGCCGGCGGCGCCGTGGTGCTGGACGTGCACACCGGCGAAGTGCTGGCCATGGCCAACTACCCGACCTACAACCCGAACGACCGCAAGGGCCTGACCGGCGCCCAGCTGCGCAACCGCGTCATCACCGACACCTTCGAGCCGGGATCGACCCTCAAGCCGGT
Source organism: Massilia alkalitolerans DSM 17462 (assembly GCF_000427785.1). Lineage (GTDB taxonomy): Bacteria > Pseudomonadota > Gammaproteobacteria > Burkholderiales > Burkholderiaceae_D > Telluria > Telluria alkalitolerans. The sequence goes on along the minus strand of NZ_ATYR01000043.1, from coordinate 21,780 downwards.
CACGGTGGCGCTCGGCCTGGAAAAGAAGAAGATCACCCCGGACACCGTGTTCGACACCTCCGGCGGACGCATCGTCGTGGGCGGCCGCCCGATCCGCGACATGCACCCGAAGGACGCGCTGACCGTCAGCGGCATCATCCAGAAGTCCTCGAACGTCGGCACCGTCAAGATCGCCCAGCTGCTCGAGCCGAAGGACATGTGGGAGCTGTACACCAAACTCGGCTACGGCCAGGCGCCGCGCTTCGGCTTCCCGGGCGCCGTCGCCGGCCGCGTGCGTCCATGGAAATCCTGGAAGCCGATCGAATACGCCAACATGTCCTTTGGCCACGGCCTGTCGGTGTCGCTGCTGCAGCTGGCGCGCTCCTACATGGTGTTCGCGCGCGACGGCGACATCATCCCGCTCTCCTTTTTGAAAGTTACCGAAGAGCCGGTCGGCCAGCAGGTGATCACGCCCGAGACCGCGGCCAAGGTGCGCACCATGCTGGAATCCGTCGTGGAGCCGGGCGGCACCGCAACGCGCGCCCGGGTGGCCGGCTACCGCGTGGGCGGCAAGACCGGCACCGCCGAGAAGATCGTCAACGGCCGCTACTCGAAGACCGACAACATCGGCTACTTCGTCGGCATCGCGCCGATGTCCAAGCCGCGCTTCGTCATCGCGGTCATGATCGACAACCCGCGCGGGGCCCTGAGAACCGGGGGCAGCGTCGCGGCGCCGACCGCCGCGGACCTGGCCTCGAATGCCTTGCGGGCGGCGAACGTGCCGCCCGACTCATCGATCACCGACATCATCATTCCGGACGAACCGGTAGAGGAGGATTTGTGATGGCGATGAGCCTGAACGACATCTGCCAGTGGATTCGCGCCGCCGCTCCAGGCGGCCGACTCGTTTCCGACTCCCGCCGCGTGGCGCAGGGAGACGTGTTCTTCGCCTATCCGGGCGAAGCCTCCGACGGACGCAGCTACATCGCGTCGGCGCTCGCCGCCGGCGCGGCCGCCGTCGTCTATGAAGAAGAAGGCTACACCTGGGACGCGGCGCACGACATCGCCCATCTCGGCGTGGCCAAGCTGAAGAAGAACCTGGGTCCGATCGCCCATGGCGTGTTGCAGAATCCGGACGCCGGCATGTTCACCGTCGGCGTCACCGGCACCAACGGCAAGACTTCCTGTGCGGTGTGGACCGGGCAGGCGCTGGCGCGCCTGGGCGAGACCGCCGCCGTGATCGGCACCCTGGGTGTCGGCATCGTGAAGAAAGGGGCGGAACCGCAATTCGACGCCACTGGCTATACCACGCCGGACGCCGTGCTGCTGGCGCAGACCCTGGGCGAGCTGCGTGCCCAGGACGTCGGCGCGCTGGCGATCGAGGTCTCGTCCATCGGCCTGGTGCAGGAGCGCGCCGCCGGCATGCACTTCGACGTCGCCATCTTCACCAACCTGACCCGCGACCACCTCGACTTCCACGGCACGATGGAAGACTACGAGGCCGCCAAGCTGAAGCTGTTCGAATGGGAGGGCCTGAAGCATGCCGTGGTCAACCTGGACGACCCGGCCGGCCTGCGCCTGGTGGCGCACCTGCGCACGAATTTCCCGGCGCTGCCGGTGACCGGCTACACGCTCGGGAGCGAGGCCGGGCAGCCGGCCATCGACGGCGTCGCCATCCTGCGCGCCTCGAACATGCGCAGCCGCCACGCGGGCACCGACTTCACGGTCGACAGCCCGGCCGGCAGTTCCGTGGTGAAGACCCGCCTGGTCGGCCACTTCAACGTCAGCAATGCGCTGGCGGTGCTGGGCGCGCTGCTGGCCAAGGGCGAGTCCTTGAAGAACGCGGTGGACGCCGTCGAGGCGCTGGTGCCGGCCCCGGGCCGCATGCAGCAGATCGGCGGCCAGGATGCGCCGATGGTCGTGATCGACTACGCGCATACGCCGGACGCGCTGGAAAAGACGCTGCAAGCCCTGCGCCAGGTGGCCGACGAGCGCGGCGGCCAGCTGTGGTGCGTGTTCGGCTGCGGCGGCGACCGCGACCCGGGCAAGCGCCCGCAGATGGGCGCCGTGGCGCAGGCCGCCGACCACATCCTGGTCACCAGCGACAACCCGCGCAGCGAAGAGCCGGCCAGCATCATTGCCCAGGTCGTTGCCGGCATCGAGAAGGAATACCAGGCCGTGGAAGACCGCGCCACCGCGATCCTGCTGGCCGTGAAGAACGCCGGCAAGCAGGACGTGATCCTGCTGGCAGGGAAGGGCCACGAGCCCTACCAGGAAATCAAGGGCAAGAAGCTCCCGTTCTCCGATGCCGACCACGCTTCGCTGGCATTGACCGCGCGGCTTACCATGATGAGGACCCACTGATGCGCGGTACGCTTGCACAACTGGTCGCCGCGATTCCGGGCGCACGGCTCGTGGGCGGCGACGCCGCTTTCGAGGGCGTGTCGACCGACAGCCGCACGGCCCCCGCCGGCGCGCTGTTCGTCGCCCTCAAGGGCGAGACCTTCGATGCGCACAGCTTCCTCGTCCAGGTCGCCGGACGTGGCGTGGCCGCGGTGGTCGTACACGCGCTGCCGGAGGGCTGGACCCTGCCTGCGATCGTGGTGCCGGATACCCTGGTGGCGCTGGGCCGCATCGCCAATGCCTGGCGCACGCAGCATGACATCCCGGTGATCGGCGTGACCGGCTCGAACGGCAAGACCACGGTCAAGGAAATGATCGCTTCGATCCTGGCCGCCGCCGTCGGCGAGGAGGCGCGTCTGGCGACCCAGGGCAACCTGAACAACGAGATCGGCGTGCCGCTGACCCTGTTCCGCTTGGGGAAGGCGCATCGCGCCGCCGTGATCGAGATGGGCATGAACCATCCGGGCGAGATCGCCCGCCTGGCCGCCATCGCCGCACCCACCGTGGCGATGGTGAACAACGCCCAGCGCGAGCACCAGGAATTCATGCACACCGTGGAAGCGGTGGCGCGCGAGAACGGCTCGGTGCTGCAGGCGCTCCCGAGCGACGGCGTCGCGGTGTTCCCGGGTGACGATACGTATACCGACTTGTGGCGCGGCTTAGCGACATGCCCCGTGCTGACCTTCGGCCTGACCGAGCAGTGCAATGTCAGCGCCAGCTACACCAGCAACGGCTTCGGCAGCCAACTCACTATATCAACGTCGTTCCCGCCCAATTCCGTTGAGCAGTCGGCTGCGCACGCAAACTTGGATTCCCGCCTGCGCGGGAATGACGGTTTTGAAGCTGGTGGGGGCAACACCGTCAGCGTCACGCTGCAGGCAGCAGGGGAGCACAACGTGCGTAACGCGCTCGCCGCCTTCGCCAGCACCCTTGCCGCCGGCATCCCGGTCGAGGCCATCGTGCGCGGCCTGGAAAGCTTCGCCCCGGTCGGCGGCCGCCTGCAGCGCAAGCAGGCCGCCATTGGTGCGACCGTGATCGACGACACCTACAACGCGAATCCCGACTCGATGCGCGCCGCGATCGACGTGCTGGCGGCGTATGAGGCCCCGCGCATCCTGGTGGTCGGCGACATGGGCGAAGTCGGCACGCAAGGTAAAGAGTTTCACGAAGAAATCGGTGCTTACGCTCAGGCGCGTGGCATCGAACACGTGCTCGCCACTGGCGAACTGGCCCGTCACATGACGGCGTCGGGAGCACGGCATTACGAGCAGTTCGACGAATTATTGGCAGCACTGGATTCAACACTGGGCGGCAATAGGAAAGCGACTGTGCTGGTGAAGGGCTCGCGCTTCATGAAGATGGAGCGCGCGGTCCAGCACCTGACCGGATCAACTATGAGTAAGGACGCCCACTGACATGCTTCTCTGGCTAGCCCAATATTTTCAGGACTACATCGGTCCGCTGCGCGTGTTCAACTACATCACGTTCCGCGCGGTCTTCGCGACCATCACCGCGATCGCCATCGGCCTGGTCTGCGGCCCGGCCGTCATCCGCAAGCTGACCGCCATGAAGGTCGGACAGGCGGTGCGCACCTATGGCCCGCAGACCCACTTGGCCAAGCACGGCACCCCGACCATGGGGGGCGTGCTGGTGCTGATCTCGATCGGCGTCTCGACCCTGCTGTGGTGCGACCTGTCGAACCGCCTGATCTGGCCGGTGCTGGTGGTGACCATGGGCTTCGGCGCCGTCGGCTGGGTCGACGACTACCGCAAGGTGGTCTACAAGGACCCGGAAGGCATGCGTTCGGGCGAAAAGTACTTCTGGATGTCGCTGATCGGCATCGCCTCGGCCCTGTACCTGGCGTTCTCGGTCTCGGCCGCGAACCCGTGGGAAGTGCTGCAGCTGTTCTACGCCTGGGTGCAGTCGGGCTTCTCGATGACCCTGCCCCCTAAAGCAGACCTGATCGTGCCCTTCTTCAAGTCGATCAGCTACCCGCTGGGCGTGTGGGGCTTCATTGCGCTGACCTATTGCGTCATCGTCGGTTCCTCGAACGCGGTCAACTTCACCGACGGCCTGGATGGCCTGGCGATCATGCCGACCGTGATGGTCGGCGCCGCCCTTGGCCTGTTCGCCTACCTGACCGGCAGCGTGACCTATGCGAAGTACCTGTTCATCCCCTACATCCCGGGCGCCGGCGAACTCCTGATCTTCTGCGGCGCGATGGCGGGCGCGGGCCTGGCCTTCCTCTGGTATAACGCGCACCCGGCGCAGATGTTCATGGGCGACGTCGGCGCGCTGGCGCTGGGCGGCGCGCTCGGCACCATCGCCGTCATCGTGCGCCAGGAAATCGTCCTGTTCATCATGGGCGGCGTGTTCGTGGCCGAAACCCTGTCGGTGATCATCCAGGTCACCTGGTTCAAGTACACCAAGAAGCGCTACGGCGCCGGCCGCCGCGTGTTCCTGATGGCGCCGCTGCACCACCATTTCGAACAAAAAGGCTGGAAGGAGACCAAGGTCGTGGTCCGCTTCTGGATCGTGACGATGATGCTGGTCCTTGTCGGCCTGTCCACCTTAAAACTGCGCTGAAGCTACGCTAAACAATGAACTACGAAGGCAAATCCGCACTGGTGCTGGGCCTGGGTGAATCCGGGCTGGCGATGGCGCAATGGCTGGCGCGTTGCGGGGCACGCGTGCGCGTGGCCGACACGCGCACCGAGCCGCAGCGCCTGTTCGCGCTGCGCCAGGCGGTGCCGAACGCGGAGTTCGTCGGCGGCGAGTTCGGCGAGCCCCTGCTCGACGGTATGGACTTCGTCGCGGTCAGCCCGGGACTGGCGCCGGAGCGCGAACTCGCCCAGGTCGCGCCGCAGGCGCGCGCGCGCAATATCCCGGTATGGGGCGAGATCGAGCTGTTCGCACAGGCGCTCGCGCACCTGCGCGCGGAACGTGCCTACACGCCGAAAGTCATCGCCATCACCGGCACCAACGGCAAGACCACGGTGACGAGCCTGACCGGCCTGCTGTGCCGCCGCGCCGGCCTGTCGACCCGCGTGGCCGGCAATATCAGCCCGGCCGCGCTCGACGTGCTGCGCGAATGCCTGGATGGCGAAGACCTGCCGCAGGCCTGGGTGCTCGAGCTGTCGAGCTTCCAGCTGCACACCACCTTCAGCCTGCAGGCCGATGCGGCCACCGTGCTGAACCTGACCCAGGACCATCTCGACTGGCATGGCAGCATGGACGCCTATGCCGCCGACAAGGCGCGCATTTTCGGTACCGATACCGTGCGCGTGCTGAACCGGAACGACGCCATCGTGATGCGCATGGGCGCGCCCGACACCCCGACTTTCACCTTCGGCACCGACGAGCCGTCCGCGCCCGACAGCTTCGGCCTGGTCAACGAACGCGGCGTGCTGTGGCTTGCCAATGCCGTCGCGCTCATTGATGAGCCGCCGAGGAAGCTCAAGAAGGGCGAGACCGCGCCGCCGGTCGAAGTGAGCGTCAACCGCCTGATGCCGGCCGATGCGCTGAGAATCCGCGGCCTGCACAATGCCTCGAACGCGCTGGCCGCGCTGGCCCTGTGCCGCGCCTGCGGCCTGCCGCTGGCCCCGCTGCTGCACGGCCTGCGCGAATACGCGGGCGAGCCGCACCGCGTGGAACTGGTCGCGAACATCGACCGCGTCGATTTCTATGACGACAGCAAGGGCACCAATGTCGGCGCGACGGTCGCTGCGCTGGAAGGCCTCGGTAAAGCCTTTGCGGGCGAAGACCAGCAGATCCTCCTGATCGCCGGCGGCGACGGCAAGGGCCAGGACTTCGCGCCCCTGGCATTGCCCGCGTCGCGCTACGTGCGCGCGGTGCTCCTGATTGGCCGCGATGCGCCGGCGGTCCGCGCCGCGATCGAGCCGAGCGGCGTGCCGGTGTTCGATCTGCCGGGCCTGCCGGAAGCGGTGCGCCGCGCCGCCGGCCTGGCGCGCCCAGGGGACGCCGTGCTGCTGTCGCCGGCCTGCGCCAGCCTCGACATGTTCACCAACTACGCGCACCGCGCGCAGGTGTTCGTCGACGCCGTGCGCGAGCTGGCGCTGGAGAAGGGGCAGGAGATCTGATGGCTTTCCAGCTTCCGTTCAAGTTCTCCGGCTCCAGCAGCGATGCAAGCATCGCGGCGCGCAGCCGTCCGTCGAAGATGATGGACTACGACCAGCTGCTGGTCTGGGTCACCGTGCTGCTCATGATGTTCGGCCTGGTGATGGTGTATTCGGCTTCGATCGCGCTGCCGGATTCGCCCAAGTTCGCCTACCTGAACGACAAGAACGAATACTTCCTGTACCGCCAGATGATGTACATCATCGTCTCGATGGTGGCCGCGGCCGTCGTATTCCAGGTGCCGGTCGCCGTGTGGCAGAAGTACGCGCCGATGATGTTCATCGGCACGCTGTTCCTGCTGGTGATCGTGCTGATCCCGGGCATCGGCGTGTCCGTCAACGGTGCGCGCCGCTGGCTGCCGCTGAAGGTCATGCAGCTGCAGCCGTCCGAGATCATGAAGATCGCGGTGGTGCTGTACGCGGCCGATTTCACGGTGCGCAAGCAGGAATACATGCACAAGCTGACCAAGGGCTTCCTGCCGATGATGGTCGCGATCGGACTGGTGGGCGGCCTGCTGCTGCTGGAGCCGGACCTCGGCGCCTTCGGCGTGATCGTCTGCATCGCCATGGGCATCCTGTTCCTGGGCGGGATCAATATCGTCTGGTTCGGGGGCATCGGCGCGCTGCTGGTGCTGATCTTCAGCGCGATCATCGCGCTGTCGCCGTTCCGCCGCGCCCGCATGTTCGCCTACCTCGACCCATGGGCCGATGGCCATGCGCTGGACAAGGCCTACCAGTTGACGCATTCCCTGATCGCTTTCGGGCGCGGCGAATTCTTCGGCGTGGGCCTGGGGAGCAGCGTCGAGAAGCTGTTCTACCTGCCGGAAGCGCACACCGACTTCATCATGGCCGTGATCGGCGAAGAACTCGGCCTGGTCGGCGTGCTCGTCGTGATCGCGATGTTCTACTGGCTGGTCAAGCGCGCCTTCGACATCGGCCGCCAGGCCATCGCCCTCGACCAGATCTTCGCCGGCCTGGTCGCCAAGGGCGTCGGCATCTGGATCGGCGCCCAGACCTTCATCAACATGGGCGTCAACCTCGGCCTGCTGCCGACCAAGGGCCTGACCCTTCCGCTGATGAGCTTTGGCGGTTCGGGCGTGATGTTCAACTGCATTGGCCTGGCCATCCTGCTGCGGGTCGACTACGAGAACCGCGTGCGCATGCGGGGAGGGCGGACATGAGTACGCCAATGAGGAAGCGCCTGATGATCATGGCCGCCGGCACCGGCGGCCACATCTTCCCCGGCATCGCGATCGCGCAGACCATGCGCGCGCGCGGCTGGGAAGTTTCGTGGCTGGGCACCGCCCATGGCATGGAAACCGAGCTGGTGCCGAAGGCCGGCATCCCGATGGACAGCATCGACTTCGCCGGCATGCGCGGCAAGGGCCTGGGCCACACCATCAAGGGCGCCTTCAAGATGCTGGGCGCCTTCGCCGCCTGCCGCCGCTACCTTGGCCGGCGCAAACCCGATGTCGTGCTGGGCATGGGTGGCTACGTCACGGTCCCGGGCGGGATGATGGCGAAGACGCGCAACATTCCGCTGGCCCTGGTGAATGCCGATGCGGCGCTCCTGCTGTCGAACAAGACCCTGGCCCCGATCGCCAGCCGCGTGCTGTTCGGCTTCCCGGCCGATTTCGGCGCGGCAGCCGGCAAGGCGGTCGTCACCGGCAATCCGGTGCGCCAGCAGATCCTCGACCTGCCTCTACCGGCCGCGCGTTTCGCCGGCCGCAGCGGCCCGCTGCGCGTGCTGGTGGTCGGCGGCAGCCTGGGCGCCAAGGTGCTGAACGACAGCGTGCCTGCCGCGCTGGCGCAGATCGACCCGGCAACGCGTCCGGTCGTGACCCACCAGTCGGGCAAGAAGAACATCGACGCGCTGCGCGCCGCCTATGCGGCGGCCGGGGTGCAGTCCAATGTGGTCGACTTCATCGACGACATGGCCGCAAGCTATGCGAACGCCGACCTGGTGATCTGCCGCGCCGGCGCGATCACGGTCTCGGAACTGACGGCGGCCGGCGTGGCCAGCGTGCTGGTGCCGTTTGTCGCGAGCACCACCAGCCACCAGCGCGACAACGCGATCTGGATGCACGAACAGAAGGCGGCAGTGCATTTGCCGCAGGGCGAACTGAATCCGCAGCGGCTGGCAAGCCTGCTGCAAACGACAACGCGCGCCGACTGCCTGGCAATGGCGCAGGCGGCGCACAAAGTGGGCAAGCGCGATGCGAATGAGGCAATCGCGCGCGAACTGGAGCAACTGGCCGGGATGAGCAAATAAATGAAGCACAAGATCAAGAACATCCATTTCGTCGGCATCGGCGGCAGCGGCATGAGCGGCATCGCCGAAGTGCTGCTCAACCTCGGCTACAACGTGTCGGGTTCCGACCTGTCGAGCAATGCCGCCAGCCAGCGCCTGAGTGAACTGGGCGCCCGCGTGTACACCGGCCACTCGGCCGAACACGTGGTCGGCGCCAACGTGGTCGTGACCTCGACCGCCGTCAACGAAGCCAATCCGGAAGTGGTCGCTGCCCGCGCCGCCAAGGTGCCGGTGGTGCCGCGTGCGATCATGCTCGGCGAACTGATGCGCCTGAAGCGCGGCATCGCGATTGCCGGCACCCACGGCAAGACCACCACCACCAGCCTGGTGGCCTCGGTGCTGGCCCAGGGCGGCCTGGATCCGACCTTCGTCATCGGCGGGCGCCTGACCGCAGCCGGCGCCAACGCCAAACTGGGTTCGGGCGACTACATCGTGGCCGAGGCCGACGAGTCGGACGCCTCCTTCCTGAACCTGACGCCGATGATCGAGGTGATCACCAACATCGACGCCGACCACATGGACACCTACGAGCACGACTTCGAGAAGCTGAAGGCCGCGTTCGTGAACTTCACCCACCGCCTGCCGTTCTACGGCCGGGTGATGATGTGCATCGACGACCCGCACGTGCGCGCCATCCTGCCGCAGGTGACCAAGCCGGTGACGACCTACGGCTTCTCGCCGGACGCCGAAGTGCGCGCCATCGACGCCCACGCCGAAGGCGTGCAGATGCACTTCACGGTGCGCCAGCAGGGCTATCCGGATACCAGGTTCGTGCTGAACCAGCCGGGTATGCACAACGTGCTCAATGCCTGCTCGGCAGTCGCGATCGCGCGCGAGATCGGCATCGACGACGTCTCGACCAACCTGGGCCTGCAGAATTTCAGCGGCGTCGGCCGCCGCTTCACCCGCTACGGCGAAGTGGCCATCCCCGGCGGCGGCAGCTTCACCCTGGTGGACGATTTCGGCCACCACCCGGTCGAGACCGAGGTGACCCTGGCCGCCGCGCGCGCCGCCTATCCGGGCCGGCGCCTGGTGCTGGCCTTCCAGCCGCACCGCTACAGCCGCACGCGCGACCTGTTCGAAGACTTCGTGAAAGTGCTGGCGACCCCGGACGTGCTGCTGCTGGCCGACGTCTACGCCGCCGGCGAAGCGCCGATCGTGGCCGCCGACGGCCGCGCCCTCGCGCGCGCGCTGCGCACCGGCGGCAAGCTGGAACCGATTTTCGTGGAGGCGATCGCCGACATGCCCGCCGCCATCATGAACGTGGCGCGCGACGGCGACGTCGTCCTCACCATGGGCGCCGGCTCGATCAGCGGTGTCCCGCAACAACTGACCAATGCAAAGGCCTGAATCGTGAACGTAACTACTCCCACCTTTGATCCGGCATCCTTCGGCAAGGTCGGCGTGCTGTTCGGCGGCCGCTCCGCCGAACGCGACGTGTCGATCATGTCCGGCACCGGCGTCCTCAACGCCCTGAAATCGCGCGGCGTCGATGCCCACCCCTTCGACCCGGGCACCCAGAGCCTGGCCGAACTGGCCGAGCAGAAGTTTGACCGTGTCTTCATCGCGCTGCACGGCCGCTACGGCGAGGACGGCAGCCTGCAGGGCGCGCTCGAGCAGCTCGGCATTCCCTACACCGGCAGCGGCGTGATGGCGTCCGCCGTCGGCATGGACAAGATCACCACCAAAAAGATCTGGAAGATGGACGAGATCCCGACGCCGGACTACATGGCGATCGATCCGTCCACCGACCTCGACGAAGTCCTGGTCGCGCTCGGCCTGCCGATGATCGTCAAGCCGCCGCTCGAAGGGTCGACCATCGGCATTACCAAGGTGAACAAGGCCGACGAGCTGAAGGCCGCCGTCGACCTGGCCATCGGCTTCGACCCGGTAGTGCTGGCCGAGGAATTCGTCACCGGGCGCGAGTTCACCGTCGCCGTGCTGGGCACCGGCAAGACTGCGCGCGCCCTGCCGATCGTCGAGATCGTGGCCCCGGAAGGCAACTACGACTACCAGAACAAGTACTTCACCGACGACACCCGGTACCACTGCCCGGCGCCGCTGGATGCGGCCCTGACGGAAGAGATCCAGCGCCATGCCGTGAACGCCTACCGCGCGCTCGGCTGCGAGGGTTGGGGCCGGATCGACGTGCTGGTGCGCAAGGAAGACATGCGTCCCTTCCTGCTCGAAGTGAACACCTCGCCGGGCATGACCTCGCACTCGCTGGTGCCGATGGCCGCGCGCGCGGTGGGCATCGGCTACGAAGACCTGTGCCTGGAAATCCTGGCGTCCGCCCGCCTGAAGATGGCGAAGGCAAAGGAATAAGAACGCATGTGGCATGACGTCCGCGCCCTCAACGCAACCGCCAGCAGCCTGGTGGCGCTGACCGTGCTCGCCGTCCTGGGCTCTGGCGTGTGGTGGCTGTCCCAGCTCCCCATGTTCTCGCTGCGCGCGGTGACGGTGGAAAGCATGTACCAGCTGCCGCTACGCCACGTGAACGAGCTCACGGTGCGCAACGGCGTGGTCGGCAAGATCCGCGGCAACTTCTTCACCACGGACCTGGAAGGGGTGCGGGCGACGTTCGAATCGGTGCCATGGGTGCGGCGCGCCACGGTGCGCCGCGAATGGCCGGACCAGCTGATCGTCGAGGTGGAAGAGCACGAGGCGCTCGGCACCTGGGGCGAGGATGGCCGCCTGCTGTCGGTCAAGGGCGACGTATTTACCGCCAACCTGGCCGAGGCCGACGACGACCACGAGCTGCCGGCCTTCAGCGGCCCGCGCGGCAGCGAGAAGGAAGTGCTGGCCCGCTTCACCGAACTGCGTTCGCTGTTTGCGCCGGTACAGCTGGCGCCGATGGCGCTGTCGCTGTCCGACCGGTATGCCTGGACCGTAAAGCTGGACAACGGCATGAGCGTGGCTTTGGGGCGCGAGCAGGACAAGGACACGCTGAAGAAGCGCGTGCAGCGGCTGGTGGGCGTCTACCCGCAGCTGGTCGCGCGGCTGCAGGAAGGGCGCATCGACACCATCGACATGCGCTACCCGAACGGCCTGGCGCTGTCCTCGGCGGCGCTGGCTGTGCCGGATGACGTCACCAAGCCGGTGAAGCCGGCAAAGAAAAAACCGAATCAACCTAACAAAACAACCAAGCAAACATAAGCAGGCAACAGCAATGACTAAAGACGCGAAGAACCTGATCGTCGGCCTCGACATCGGCACCTCGAAGGTGGTGGCGGTCGTGGCCGAAGTGATGTCCGACGGACGCCACGAGGTGATCGGCCTCGGTCAGCACGAGTCGAAAGGATTGAAGAAGGGCGTGGTCGTGAACATCGAGGCCACCGTCGAGTCGATCCAGCGCGCGCTCGAGGAAGCGGAGCTGATGGCCGACTGCAAGATCCGCAACGTCTATGCTGGCATCGCCGGCAGCCATATCCGTTCGTTCAACTCGAGCGGCATGGTTGCGATCAAGGACAAGGAAGTCACCGCCACCGACGTGGCGCGCGTGATCGAGACCGCCAAGGCGGTCAACATCCCGACCGACCAGCAATTGCTGCACACGGTGCCGCAGGAATTCATCGTCGACAACCAGGAAGACGTGCGCGAGCCGATCGGCATGAGCGGCATCCGCCTGGAAGTGCGCGTGCACATCGTCACCGGTGCGGTATCCGCGGTCCAGAATATTGTAAAGTGCGTGCGCCGTTGCGGGCTCGAGGTCTCGGACCTGATCCTGCAGCCGATTGCTTCGGCCGACTCCGTGCTGACGGTCGACGAAAAGGAACTGGGCGTGGTCCTGATCGACATCGGCGGCGGCACCACCGACATCGCCGTGTACTCGGATGGCGCGATCCGCCACACCGCCGTGCTGCCGATCGCAGGCGACCAGATCACCAGCGACATCGCGATGGCGCTGCGCACGCCGACCGGCGAAGCCGAGGACATCAAGATCCGCTACGGCGTGGCCAAGCAGGTGCTGGCCGACCCGGGCGAGACGCTCGAGGTGCCGGGGCTGGGCGACCGCGGACCGCGCGCCCTGTCGCGCCAGGCCTTGGCGGCCGTGATCGAGCCGCGCGTCGAAGAACTGTTCGCGATGGTGCACACGGTGGTGCGCGAGTCGGGCTACGAGGGCGTGCTCTCGTCGGGCATCGTGCTCACCGGCGGCAGCTCGATCATGCCGGGCATGATCGAGATGGCCGAAGACATCTTCCTCAAACCGGCGCGCCTCGGCACGCCGGAGTACCGCGGCCAGCTGGCCGACGTCGTGCGCAGCCCACGCTACGCCACGGTGCTCGGCCTGCTGCTGGAAGCGAAGAAGCAGTACCTGCGCGGACACATCGTCACGCGTCAGGATGGTTCGGTGAAAGCAGTGTGGCAGCGCATGAAGGAATGGATAGCGGGTAACTTCTAAAAGCGAGAGCAGGGATTAACAGTCGGGCAAGGCGTGAATTTTTTCAGTACGTCAGCAACAAAGCGTTCACGGGTAAAGATTTTTTAAATACAATCGCTACTTCCGGTTTCAGGGCTCTGCCAGGGGCCTGGCACCAGTCTTGAAACGGAAGCGGCAACTTGAAAATTGGGAGTTCGATATGGAGTTCGATATGGTCGATAACGCAGCACTGGGAACCGTTATCAAAGTTGTCGGCGTCGGCGGCGCCGGCGGCAACGCGGTTCAGCACATGATCAACAAGGGTGTGTCCGGTGTCGAGTTCATCGCCGCAAACACGGATGCGCAGGCGCTTGCCGTTTCGAGCGCAAACAACATCATCCAGATCGGCGAGTCCGGCCTGGGCGCGGGCATGCGTCCGGAAGTGGGCCGCCAGCTCGCCGAGCAGTCGCGTTCGCGCATCGAAGATGCGCTGCGCGGCGCGCACATGGTCTTCATCGCCGCCGGCATGGGCGGCGGCACCGGCACCGGCGCCGCGCCGATCGTCGCCGAAGTGGCCAAGACCATGGGCGCACTGACCGTTGCCGTGGTCTCCAAGCCGTTCTCCTACGAAGGCGACAAGTGCATGCAGGTCGCCGAAGCGGGCCTGGAAGAACTGACCAAGCACGTCGACTCCCTGATCGTCATCCTCAATGAAAAGCTGGAAGACATCTACGAAGACGAATCGATGCTCGACTGGATGAAGCACGCCGACGACGTCCTGAACAACGCCGTCGCCGGTATCGCCGAGATCATCAACGTGCCGGGCCACATCAACGTCGACTTCAACGACGTGAAGACCATCATGAGCGAGCAGGGCAAGGCCATGATGGGCACCGCGACCGCGTCGGGCGTGGACCGTGCGCGCATCGCCGCCGAGCAGGCTGTGGCATCGCCGCTGCTGGACGGCATCGACCTGTCGGGCGCCAAGGGCGTGCTGGTCAACGTGACCGCTAGCCGTGGCCTGAAAGGCAAGGAGATCAAGGAAGTCATGGCCGCCGTGCGCGCCTTCGCGGCGCCGGACGCCTCGATCGCACAGGGCATCGCCTACGACGACGCGATGGGCGACGAGCTGCGCGTGACCGTGGTCGCGACCGGCCTGGGCAAGAACAAGAAGATGCAGCTGGTGCAGCCGCAGCAGATGCTCAAGACCGGCACCTACAACGCCCCGGTGATGGCTGGCGCCTCGACCGTGGCCGGCGGCCTGACCATGGGCCACGCAGGCGGCGACGCCATGGGCGGCATGAAGCAGCCGGCCGTGTGGCGCCGCGAGCAGGCATCCGAGCAGGTGCAGGCGATGCAGCGCAACGGCGTCGAAACCTACGACATCCCGGCCTTCCTGCGCAAGCAGGCTGACTAAATCAGTCTGAGTCGGACTCCAGAGGCCAGCGCAAGCTGGCCTTTTTCTTTGGTGCGTACTGGTTCGGTTCCCTCGACCACCAGCCTATGAGTCGTCATCCCGGCGAAGGCCGGGATCCAATTCCGTGCCGCCGCACCAAGCGCACGCCGTAGTGGTACGCAAACAAAATTGGATTCCGGCTTTCGCCGGAATGACGGGCTAAAGATGCGGGCCGAAATTTACGCTAACTCTGCTCCTTCGCTGCAAGCTCCCGCCACATCGGCGATAATTGCCAGATTCTCAAAACTGAAGGAGCACACCCCATGACCATCCAGATCGGCGACCGCCTGCCGGAAGGCTCCCTGCCGGAATTCATCGAAACCGAAACCGCAGGCTGCTCGCTGGGCCCGAACACCTTCAACGTGAGCGAACTGGCGAAGGGCAAGAAGATCGTCATCTTCGGCCTGCCGGGCGCCTACACCCCGACCTGCTCGGCTCAGCACGTGCCGGGTTTCGTGAAGAATGCCGAGGCACTGAAGGCCAAGGGCGTGGACGAGATCTGGTGCATCTCGGTGAACGACGCCTTCGTGATGGGCGCCTGGGGCCGCGACCAGAAGGCCACCGGCATCGTGCGCATGATGGCCGACGGTAACGCCGACTACTCCAAGGCCCTGGGCCTGGACGCCGACTTCTCGAAGCACGGCATGGGCACCCGCTGCAAGCGCTACTCGATGCTGGTCGAAGACGGCGTCGTCAAGCAGCTGAACGTGGAAACCGCTGGCTTCGAAGTCTCGAGCGCCGAAAAGATGCTGGAACAACTGGGCTAAACTGCCCGCTACTCCGTGCAAACGGCGCTGCGGCGCCGTTTTTCAATCATGATCATCAACGCCGAATCTCCTGACCAGCCCGAAGTGCGGGCCATGCTGGACCAGCTCGACGCCTACTGCGCGGCGCTGTACCCGGCCGAATCCAATCACCTGATGGACATCGCTTCGCTGCTGGCCGGCGACGTGCTGTTCCTGGTCGCGCGTGACGTGGAAGGCAGGGCGGTCGGCTGCGCGGCGCTGGCCAATCGTGGCGGCTATGGCGAAGTCAAGCGCATGTATGTCGAGGAAGCAGGCCGCGGCCGCGGCATCGGCAGCAAGCTGCTGGAGCAATTGGTGATGTTCGCGCGCATGTCGGGACTGCAGGTCCTGAGGCTGGAAACCGGCATCCACCAGCCGCAAGCGATCGCCCTGTACGAGCGGATGGGCTTCGTGCGCCGCGACGCCTTCGGCGACTACCGCCCCGACCCCTTGAGCCTGTTCATGGAAAAGCACTTGTGAAGCGGCCCACCGGAAACCTGTACAGCATCTACGCGATGGTGCTGGCCGTGTTCATGTTCGCGCTGATGGACACGGTGATGAAGCTACTGTCGCAAAGTTACCCGGCGGTCCAGGTGGCCGCGCTGCGCTCGCTCACCTCGCTGCCGCTGATCGCCGTCTACGTCGGCATCAAGGTCGGCTACGGCGACATCTTCCGCATCCGCTGGCCCCTGCATATCCTGCGCGCGGTGCTCGGCATCGCCATGCTCAGCTTCTTCGCATTCGGCATCCGCAAGCTGTCGCTGGCCGAGGCCTATACGATCTTCTTCATCGCGCCGGCGATCATCACTGCGCTCTCCGTATGGTTCCTGAAGGAGCGTGTCGACGTACCCCGCTGGATTGCCATCTCCGTTGGACTGTGCGGCGTGCTGGTGGTGCTGCGCCCGAGCGGCGCCGGCTTCCTCACCATCGGCGGCCTGGCCGTGCTGGGGGCGGCCGCGATGTACGCGGTCTCGGCGATCACGGTCGGCATCCTGGCCAGGACCGACCGCAGCGAGCACATGGTGTTCTGGCTGATGGTCATGATGTCGATCGGCGCCGGCTTGCTGGCGGCGCCGGGCTGGGTCGGGATGCGGACGGGCGATATCCCGCTGTTGCTGGGCCTGGCCTTGAGCGGTTTCATCGGCCAGCTGGCCATCACCGAAGCCTTCGCCAAGGGGGACGCCTCGAGCGTGGCTCCGTTCGAGTACACGGCCCTGGCCTGGGCGGTCGGCCTCGACTGGATGCTGTGGCAAACCTTGCCGGACGGCTGGACGGTGGTGGGCGCGGCGATCATCATTGGCAGTGGTATGTATCTGATTCGCCACGAAAAAGTGCACGTGGAGTCGGATCATCCGTAAGGACGGCGTGGCCTCAGCGGGCCAATAAGCGCTGGGCTATAATCGCCGGATGCTGAAACAACGAACCATCAAACAGGTCGTCCGCACCACCGGTGTCGGCGTCCATTCGGGCACCAAGGTCGAACTGACCCTGCGTCCGGCGCCGCCGGGCGCCGGCATCACCTTCCGCCGCGTCGATTACGATCCCATCGTCGCCATCCCGAGCGCGGCCGATGTGGTCGGCGAGACCCGCATGGCCACGGTCCTGATCAAGGACAACGCGCGCGTCTCCACCGTCGAGCATCTGATGTCGGCCTGCGCCGGCCTCGGCATCGACAACCTGACCGTGGACGTGACGGCCGAAGAAATCCCGATCATGGACGGCTCGGCGGCTTCCTTCGTGTTCCTGCTGCAGCAGGCCGGGCTGGAAGAGCAGGATGCGCCGAAGCGGTTCATCCGCGTGCTGAAGGACGTCGAGATCCGCCAGGGCGAGGGCAAGAACGAGAAGTGGGCGCGCCTGTCGCCCTACGACGGCTTCAAGCTCGACTTCTTCATCGAATTCAACCACCCGGCCGTGGACGGCACCATGCAGCGCGCCTCGGTGGATTTCGGCGACGTCTCCTACGTGCACGACGTGGCGCGGGCGCGCACCTTCGGCTTCATGCAGGACGTGGAAACCCTGCGCGGCATGGGCCTGGCGCGTGGCGGCTCTCTGGAGAACGCGATCGTGATGGACGAGTACCGCATCCTGAATGCGGACGGGCTGCGCTACGAGGACGAGTTCGTGCGCCACAAGATCCTCGACGCGATCGGCGACCTGTATATCGTCGGCCACCCGCTGCTGGCCAGCTACACGGCCCACAAGTCGGGCCATGCGCTCAACAACGAACTGCTGCGCAAGCTGTTGGCAACGCCGGATGCTTACGAGTGGGTGGAGTTCGATTCGCTGAGCGAGGCGCCGCCGTCCTACCTGCGGCAAATGACGCGGGAGTGGGCGCAGATGTGATTCTGTGGTGCACGCCCAGTCTTATGGCGTGCATGCAGAAATTGGGTTCCGGCCTTCGCCGGAACGACGGTTTTTAGGGCGGTGGAGTAAACGATAGTTACTTGTTGCCACTAGCAGTAGTACGTCGTACCGGCGAAGGCCGGTACCCAAGTTAGCGGCAAACCGCTAGCGTGTCGTTTAGCCAAAGAAGCAAAGAACTACTTCCGCTTCTCGGCCAGCCTGCGCAAGGCCGCCACCAGATCCTTGTTCTGGCTGGTGTCCTCCAGCGATTCGGCCAGTTCCTCGAAGGCCTGCACCGCGGTCTTCGGCAGCTCCAGGGTGCGCATCTGCGGCTTGTCGTCCGGCATGGCGCGTGCCACCTGCACCTTCAGCTTGACCGATTCCACCGCCCAGCCGCGCTGCGCCAGCGCCGACTGCAGCTTGGGCAGCATCTGCTTCATCCTTGCCGCGACGGCCGAGCTCGGCACGGCCAGCACCAGCACCCCGTCCTGGAACGAGATCACGTCGGTATTGCCGGCCATGACGGGCAGGATGGCGGCGCAGTCGGACTGCAGGCGCGCCATCCGCATCGCGGCGGGCAGGAGGCTGGCCATGCGGTCGTTCTTGCGCAGGAAATCCGTCGCGACGATCGAGGTCTGCCGGTTCTTGGTACCGTAGATATGCACTGGTAAACAGGGACAGGAAAAAGGGAGCAAAAGAGCGGGTTCGCTATGCCCGCAACATACCATATTCGCCGCCCGTGCGCGGGCGAAGGGTCCTGGGAACGTGGCGCGTGGTGCACGCGCAGTGCAATTTGATAACATTCTGCTGTTCAGCAGCCTTGTTATCCTGCCCAATGACCCCAAGTGTGGCCGGATCGCATGATAAAATCAGTAGCTTTTTGCCATAGGCGGTCTTCGGCGCCTTGTATTCACAGGTGCCCCTGGCTCTTTTTGCGGCGTAATTTTCTAGAACACAGCAATGTCATTCCTGACCCAGATTTTCGGCAGCCGTAACCAGCGTCTGCTCAAGCAATACCAAAAGACCGTGCGTCAGATCAACGCGCTCGAGCCCCAGATGGAAAAGCTGTCTGACGCCGAACTGCAAGCCAAGACGCCCGAATTCAAGGACCGCCTGGCGAAGGGCGCGACGCTCGACGACATCCTGCCGGAAGCGTTCGCGGTCTGCCGCGAAGCCGCCAAGCGCGTCATGAAGATGCGCCACTTCGATGTCCAGCTGATCGGCGGCATGGTCCTGCACGAGGGCAAGATCGCCGAAATGGGCACCGGTGAGGGCAAGACCCTGATGGCGACCCTGCCGGTCTACCTGAACGGCCTGTCCGGCAAGGGCGTGCACGTCATTACCGTCAACGATTACCTGGCCCAGCGCGACGCCGAATCGATGGGCCGCCTGTACGGCTGGCTCGGCCTCTCCACCGGCGTGAACCTGTCGCAGCTCGACCACGACAGCAAGCAGAAGGCCTACGCCTCGGACATCACCTACGGCACCAACAACGAATTCGGCTTCGACTACCTGCGCGACAACATGGTCTACGACGTGCGCGAACGCGTGCAGCGCAGCCTGAACTTCTCGGTGGTCGACGAGGTCGACTCGATCCTGATCGACGAAGCCCGTACCCCCCTGATCATCTCCGGCCAGGCCGAGAACCACACCGACCTGTACCACCGCCTGAACGCGCTGCCGCCGCTGCTGACCCAGCAGATCGGCGAAGAGACTCCGGACGGCAAGGGCAAGATCGAAGTCCCGGGCGACTACACCAAGGACGAGAAAGCGCACACCGTGCTGCTGACCGAAGCCGGCCACGAAAGGGCCGAGGCCATCCTGACCGAATGGGGCCTGCTGCCGGAAGGCGCTTCGCTGTACGACGCCGCCAACATCACCCTGATCCACCACCTGTACGCGGCGCTGCGCGCCCACGTCCTGTACCACAAGGACCAGCACTACGTGGTGCAGAACAACGAGGTGGTGATCGTCGACGAATTCACCGGCCGCCTGATGACGGGCCGCCGCTGGTCCGACGGCCTGCACCAGGCCGTGGAAGCCAAGGAAGGCGTGCGCATCCAGAACGAGAACCAGACCCTGGCCTCGATCACCTTCCAGAACTACTTCCGCATGTACAGCAAGCTGGCCGGCATGACCGGTACGGCCGACACCGAAGCCTACGAATTCCAGGAAATCTACGGCCTCGAGACCGTGGTCGTCCCGCCGAACAAGCCGTCGCAGCGCAAGGACCGCCAGGACCAGGTGTACAAGTCGGCCGAAGAGAAGTACAACGCGATGCTCAACGACATCCGCGACTGCTACGAGCGCGGCCAGCCGGTGCTCGTGGGTACCACCTCGATCGAGAATTCGGAACTGCTGTCGGGCATCCTGAACAAGGCAAACCTGCCGCACAACGTGCTCAACGCCAAGCAGCACGCCCGCGAAGCGGAAATCATCGCGCAGGCGGGCCGTCCGAAGATGATCACCATCGCCACCAACATGGCGGGCCGCGGTACCGACATCGTCCTGGGCGGCAACGTCGAGAAGCAGATCCAGCTGATCGAAGCCAACGACGCGCTGTCGGACGCCGACAAGGAAGCGCAGTCCAAGGTGCTGCGCGACGAATGGCAGTCGCTGCACGACCACGTGGTGGGTGCCGGCGGCCTGCACATCATCGGTACCGAGCGCCACGAGTCGCGCCGGGTCGACAACCAGCTGCGCGGCCGTTCGGGCCGCCAGGGTGACCCGGGCTCCTCGCGCTTCTACCTGTGCCTGGACGACCCGCTGCTGCGCATCTTCGCCGGCGACCGCGTGCGCGCGATCATGGAACGCCTGAAGATGCCGGAAGGCGAGCCGATCGAGGCGGGCATCGTGACCCGCTCGATCGAGACCGCCCAGCGCAAGGTCGAGGCCCGCAACTTCGACATCCGCAAGCAGCTGCTGGAGTACGACGACGTCGCCAACGACCAGCGCAAGGTGATCTACACCCAGCGTAACGAACTGCTGGAATCGGTCGACATGGCCGAGCTGATCGCTTCGCTGCGCGTGGGCGTGTTCACCGACCTGGTGCGCCAGTACGTGCCGGCCGAGTCGGTCGAGGAGCAGTGGGACATCGCCTCGCTGGAATCGGTGCTGGCCGCCGAGTGGGGCCTCACCATCCCGCTGCAGAAGATGCTGGCCGACGAGCCGAACCTGAACGACGACGACATCCTCGAGCACGTGCTGAAGGCGGCCGCGGAGTCCTACGACACCAAGGTGGCGGTGGTCGGCAAGGAATCCTTCGGCGGCTTCGAACGCAACGTCATGCTGCAGAGCCTGGACACCCACTGGCGCGAACACCTCGCGGCGCTGGACCACCTGCGCCAGGGCATCCACCTGCGCGGTTACGCGCAGAAGAACCCGAAGCAGGAATACAAGCGCGAAGCCTTCGAGCTGTTCAGCGACATGCTGGACCGTATCAAGAACGAAGTGATCCGCACCGTCATGACGGTCCGCATCCAGACCCGCGAGGAAGTGGAAGCGGCCGAAGCGGCGATGGCGGCGCAAGTGGCGCAGCTGGAAAACATCAACTTCCAGCACGCCGACTTCAACCCGTCGGCAGCGCCGGAAGAGCTGCTCAACCCGAACCCGGTGCGCGCCGATTCGGCGGCGGTGGCGGCGGAAGACCACAGCACCTACATGGGCATGAAGGTCGGCCGCAACGATCCGTGCCCATGTGGTAGCGGGAAGAAGTTCAAGGCTTGCCACGGCAAGCTGGCCTGAACTGCCGGGTAGCATTGTAGTAGAAGAGGCCGGGTCGATGACCCGGCTTAATGAGATGGTCCCCCTCCACCCTGCAAGGTACTAATCTTGTGGGGTGTGTTCTTTCTGGACGGAGGCCATCATGCAAGACGTCACTCTCATCGGTATCGACCTCGGCAAGCACAGCTTTCACGTGCACGGACAGGATCGGCACGGCAAGGCGCTGCTGCGCAGGAAGTTCGACCGTAAGCACCTGATCACGTTTCTCGCTAACTTCCAGCCGT
>NZ_ATYR01000005.1 GCF_000427785.1 Massilia alkalitolerans DSM 17462 | reverse complement strand
GACAGCATGAATCTGGCAGCAGTGTTCGAGGCAAACCCCATATTTCCAGGTTCGGACATGGCGTCATCCGAAAGCTCCTGTACATGCCAGCAATGTGTACACTTTATCGCACGACCTGGGCAAGGCCTTTCCTTGAACGCCTGACGCGTAATGGCAAGAAGCCGATGACGATCATTGTTGCCATGATGCGCAAGCTGCTTCATGTTGCCTTCGGTGTGCTAAAAGCTGGCGAAAAGTTCGATCCGGCCTTGCACACCGTTTGACGACCATAACAGTATCTACGAACAGCGAGGCGAAACGTACGACGCAGCGGCAGCTCTCGGACTGCTTGAACGCGCGGCCGGCGCCCCCGCTACCGGCTCGTCGCATGATTGGGTGGAGCCGACCACCCTACGTCGCGGCAAGGTGTCCGGCAAAAGAAAAGGCCCGCTGCGAGCAGCGGGCCTTCGTTGACTACACTTCCTTCAGGACGTTCAGCGCACCCCAACCTTGCCGGCTTCGACCGCGGACAGCGCCGCACGCGCCTCGCGCTCGGCCTCGTTGGCCTCGTCGGTGCCGGCGGTGTACACCGGCAGCTCCTGGTCGAAGCGCTCGGCGCTGAAGAAGTAGGCGATCGCGCTCACCACGCACAGGCCGCCGAAGAACATCGCCACCAGCGCCGGATCGGTGCCGCCGCGCATGGCCAGCAGGCCGGAGGCGATCATCGGCGCCAGGCCCGAGCCCAGGGTCGAGGCGATCTGGAAGGTCACCGCGATGCCGCTGTAGCGCACGTCGGCCGCGAATTTCTCGCCCATCCAGGTATTCACCGGGCCGCCCAGCATGGCCTGCACCACCGGCAGCGCCAGCACCAGGGCCAGGACCAGGGCGCCCAGGCTGCCCTGGTTCACCAGCAGGAAGATCGGCCAGGTCAGCACCGCGCCCAGGATCGCGCCGGTGATCAGGAGCGGACGTCGGCCCAGGCGGTCCGACAGCGCGCCGAAGCACGGCATGGTGAAGATGTGCAGGAAGTTCGCAATCGTCATGGCCAGCAGCGCATCGGTGCGGCTATGGCCCGCCGTGACCGCGTAGTTCAGCAGGAAGGCGGCGCCGAAGGTGGCGAAGGCCAGCGGCGCCAGGCCGCCGATCACGCCCGACAGCACTTGCGCGCGGTTGTGGCGGAACACCGTCACCACCGGCAGCACGCTGACCTTCTTGCCGGAGGCCAGGCGCTTCTTGCGCGCCTCTTCGAATTCCGGGGTTTCGGTCAGCTTCATGCGGATCACGATGCCCAGCACCAGCAACAGCGCGCTGAGCAGGAAAGGCACGCGCCAGCCCCAGGACAGGAAGTCCTCGTTCGGCAGCTTGGAGAAGCCCATCATCACCATGGTGCCCAGCAACGCACCGCTGGGGCCGCCCGAGGCGACGATCGAGACCGCCAGGCCGCGTCCCTTGGGCTTGGCGTGCTCCATCGACATCAGGGTCGCGCCGCCCCACTCGCCGCCGATGGCGAAGCCTTGCACCAGGCGCAGCACCACCAGCAGGATCGGCGCCATCACGCCGATCTGCTGGTAGCTCGGCAGCAAGCCGATCAGCACGCTGGCGCCGCCCATCATCATGAGGGTGATCATCAGGATCTTCTTGCGTCCCAGGCGGTCGCCGTAGTGGCCGAACACCACGGCGCCGAGCGGGCGCGCGAAGTAGCCGGCCGCCAGGGTGGCGAAGGCCGACATGGTGCCCAGCATCGGGTCCATGCTCACGAAGAAGATGTGCGGGAAGACCAGCGCCGCGGCCACGCCGTACAGCAGGAAGTCGTAGTACTCGAGCGTGGTGCCGAGATAGCTCGCGATGACGGCGCGGCGCCGGCTCTTGGCCATGTCGGCCTGGTTGGTGTGGTCAGCCATGATGTATCCGCCTCAGAATGAATCGTATATGGATCGTGCGTTGATCGATGTCGCCGGTAGTCGGGCCGCGGCCCGGTTCAGCGGCGGTCCTTGCCGGCTTCCTGTTCCGGCGCCTCGAAGATCGAGGGCAGCATCCGGAAGTCGGACAGCTTGCCCATCGGGGCGCGCATCGTGAGCATCGGCAGGTAGTAGCGGATGTGGGCCAGCAGCAGGATCACGTTCATGTACAGGCACCACACCGCCATGTAGGTGCTGACGATGCGGTCATAGCGCATGTTCAAGGCGATCGAGTTGTGGAACACCATGTACGAGACCGGCAGTGCCACCGCCAGCGCCAGCGGCACGAAGACGTTGAACACCAGGCATAGGCCGACCAGCAGCTCGACCGTCTTGACGAGGTCGAACAGGCCGACCTCGAGCAGCGAGGCGAGCATCACGTTGGAGGGGTGCAGGTTGCCCAGCGGCTGGGGGAAGATCGGCGGATAGCCGAACAGCGACAGCAGGTGGCTGGCGCCGCTGACGATCATCCAGGCGCCGAGCATGATGCGGAAGAAGGTCAATACGAGCTTGCCGACGAACCAGATGTCGAGCTTGTTGGTGGTAGCGGTGTCGGTAGGGACACGGGTTGTGACTGCCATGATGCTTGTCTCCGTTGCGGTTGTTATGGCCGGGCTCAGCCCGGAATCGGCTTGAGCCCGAGGTCGACCTGTTTCGCCAGCGCGCTCGAGGCGCACGACGCGGCGCCGGCGTCCTGGGCGATGGTCTTGCGCCAGACGATGCGCCCGTTCGAGGTGCGGAACATGTCGACCACCTCACGCGCACCGCCGGCAGCTGCGCCGCCCTCGACGCAGTGGTGCACCACCACGTTCAGGCCCTCGGCCACCACCTGGCGCACGGTCGAGCTCAAGGGCGCCGAGTCGCTGCGGTAAGGCGCTTCCGGCGTCACGTCGACCGTCTTCTTGGTGTAGTAAAGCCGCGCCGCTTCGCTCACCTGTCCCTTGCCGTAGGCGGTGTCGAGGTAGCCGGCGACGATCTCGCGCGGCATCTTGCCCACGCCCGGGCCCTTGTCGCCGTACCAGCGCGGATTGAAATGCAGGTCCTGCGCCACGTAGGCGGTCAGGAAGAGGCCGGCCACGATCGAGAGCCGGTTCAGGGTCTTGTCGGTGATCATGCGCCCTGCCTCCCGCCCGCGGGCGCCTTCTGTTGGTCGATCTGCTGCTTGTTCATGCGTCTGTCTCCTGTCTTGAACATATTGTTATGGTTGCGAAATGGGGGACGGCTGCCCATGCTGCCGGTAAAGCGTCCACAGCGCCGGGCTGTGCTGGCCGAAGCGGCTGCTGCGCAGCGGCGCGGTGAGATCCCGCAGCCGCTCGCGCTCGGCCGGATCCAGCACGTGGACCGCGATGCCTTCGCGCGCCAGCCGGGCCTGGGCCTGGCGTGCCTGTTCGCGGGCGGCGCGGCGCTGCACGCGCGCGGCCTCGCGCGCCGCTGCCGCCACGATGGCCTGCTGCGCCGGCGTCAGGCTGCGCCAGGCGGCGGGCCTGGCCACCAGCACCAGCGCGCCGTAGGAATGATTGGTCAGGGTGAGCGAGGACTGCAGCTCGTGCAGGCCGCCGGCGAGGATCTGGGACATGAAGTTCTCCTGGGCCGTGACGCGGCCACTGCGCAGGGCTGCGTGCAGTTCCGGGTAGGCCAGCGGCACCGGCTCGGCGCCCATGGCGAGCGCACTCTCGATGAAGACCGGCTCATCGATCACCCGCATACTCAGGCCGCGCAACGCGCCGGCCCGCTGGATCGGGGCGCCGGCGCTGGTGATCTGGCGAAAACCGTTTTCCCACCAGCTTAGTGCGACCAGGCCGGCGCCTTGCGCCTGCGCCAGCAGGGCGTCGCCGAAGGGGCCGTCGAGCAGGGTGTCGGCCTCGGCCTCGTCGCGTACCAGGTAGGGCAAGTCGAGCAGCCCGAAGCCGGGCGCCAGCGGCGCCAGGCCGGTCGCGGCGACCAGCATCAGGTCCGGGGTGCCGGGCGCGCCGGCGCGCAGCGCCGCGATCTGCTGCGCCGGGGTGCCGGACACGGCGTCGCCGCGCACCGTCACGCGCAGGGCGCCGCCGGCGGCGCTCCCTACCTGCTGCGCGAAATGGCGCATGCCCTGGCGCACCGGGTGATCGTCAAGCAGGTAGTCGCGGTAGTCGGCGATCGCCAGTTCGCGCACTGGAGCTGGCGCGCCCTCTTCCGCCGCAGCGGCGGCCGGCGCTGCGAGCAGGGCCGACAGCGCGGCCGCTCCCAGCAGGCGGCCGGCACGCTGTGCCAGCCCCCACACCGCCGTGGCGGCGCGCTTGAAATGTGTCCCCAGCATGAGTCTTGCCTTAATACTGTTTCTGGAGATTATCATACCTACCCATCCTGCATTCAATGCCGCCGACGAAATGTCAGCTATGTGTCTGACGCATAACTGGCGCGGCGGGCAGGTGCCCGGCGCGCGCCAGCAGCGGCGCTAGCCGATCGCCAGCGCCGCGTTGAGGGCCGCGACGCTCGGTTCCGCTTCCAGCTTCAGGTAGCGCGCCATCAGGCGCTCGGCCTGCGGGCGCGGCATGCGCGCCGCATCGGTACACTCGAACACCTTCTTCCGGTATTCGGCCGGCGTCATCGGGTTCTTCGGGTCGCCCTTGGCAAACTTGACCAGCTTCTGGTGCGTCTGCCCGGCGCGGGTCGTCAGTTCCAAGCGCACGAAACCGGGGCCGCCGTCGGGCCGCACCAGGCTCTTGTCCTCCACCGTGGTCATGCGCGCCGCCAGCGCCAGCAGGTCGGCGCGCTGCAAGGCGGCCTCGCTGAAGTGGCGCAGGCCGACGTCGCCGTCCTGGATCGCCGCCGCCACCATCCACGGATTGCTGAACTGGGCTTCGACGATGGTCCGCGGCTTGCGCTTCTTCTCGATCGGCGCGCCCAGCAGCATCATCTCGGCCGGCGGGCTGTAGATCGTGACCGCCTCCACGTCCTCGGGACGGATGCCGCGGGCCTTGACCAGCTCCAGCGTCCCATCGATGGCGACATGGCCGCCGCGGCAGGACGGATAGGGCTTGGGCGCGATGTCGACGCCGGCGAAGCGGGTGCCGAGACCGCCCAGCAGCGCCTCTTCCGAATACTTGCCGCCGTGGTACTGCTTGAACAGGCCCTTGACGCCCTGCAGCACCCGGTCCGAGCCGATCACGCCTGCCTTCGCCAGGCGCGCCGACATGATCCCGCCATAGGCCGCGAAACCGGAACCGAGGCGCTTGGCGTGGGTGCCGTCGACGCTGGCCTGGGCATTGCCCGACAGCTGGTGGTAGGCCAGGCCCACCGCCGACACGGCCTGCGCATGGTTTGACCCCAGCAGGCGCGAGGCCACCATCGCGGCGGCCAGGTAGCCGTACATCGGGGTCGGGTCCCAGCCCACGATGAAGGGCGAGACGCCGGGCGAGCCGGCGCGCGACAGGCGGCAGGCCGCATCGGTGCCGGCCGCCACCGCGGCGATCAGCTCGCGGCCGTCGATCCGGCGCCCGCCGGCGGCCGCCAGGTCGGCCACCGCCAGCGCCACCGGAATGGTGACGCAGGAGGCATGCAGCAGCGAGGGTTCATACGTGTCGTCGAATTCCAGCGCCGCAGCCATGGACGCATTCAGGCGCGCCGCCGCTTCCGCCGGCAGGCGGGTGCGGGTGCCCAGCACCAGGCTCTCGCCCTTGCCGCCGCTCTCGCGGCTCCAGGCGTGCAGCTGGCGGATGCCGTCGGCGTCGAGCGCCGGCAGGGTCACCGCCACGGTGTCCAGGATCTGGGTGCGGGTCGCCGCCACCACCTCCGGCGGCAGCGCATCGAAGCGGGTGTCCAGGCAATGCGCGACCAGGGCGTGGATCGCGTCCGCCCCCGGCATCGGGACCGGCGCCGCGCCGGCGCCCGCTGCGCCCGCGGCCTGCCCGGCTTCGAGGAAGGCCCAGGCCGGGGCCGACGCCATCAGGGCCGACAGCCCCACGAATTTCCTGCGGCTCGTTTGCATCATCGTCTCCTTTGTTGTGCTTGTCGATGAAACGGCCGGCTCAGCGCTCGCGCTTGCGGTCACGGATCAGCATCCAGATCAGGCCGCCCCACGAGGTCGCGAAGGCCACCAGGTCGTAGTTGCGGATCGGGCGGAACTCGGCGTAGAACAGGCCGGTCGATCCGATGTAGGCGGCGGCCGTCAGCAGCACGCAGGCGAGGACGGCGATCCATTTGGACTTGTTCATCAGTGCACCTCCTGGGCGATGGGAGCGGAACGGAGTTTCGGTTCGTCGGCGATGCGGCCGCCGACGATCGGACGATAGGCGCGCGCGCCGTCCCACAGCCACAACGGCTCGAGTTTCGGACGCAGCACGGCGGCCATCCAGCCGCTGTAGGCCAGCAGCAGCACGCCGTTCAGGAACAGTTCCTGCGGGCCGGTGAACAGCTGGCGCGGGGTGGCGACGATGAAGGTGTTCAGCCAGAAGATGTTGACCGAGGCCGGCATCTCCAGGATCAGGCCGAGCAGCGTGAAGCGATTGGTCAGGATCAGGGCGCCGGTGATGATCTCCAGATACTTGATCATCTGGTAAAGGTAGATGTTGGCGTTGGCCTGTACCCATTCGCCGCCGACGCCGGGGATCTCGGGTACGTAGCCGGTCACCGCGTAGCGGATGCCGGAAAACAGCAGGTGGGCGCCGAAATACAGGCGCAGCCAGTGGACGATGTAATACCAGGGGGACTGCTTGGACATGTCGACTCCTCGGTTGTGAACCACGATGGTCCGGGCGCACGCGGCGCCCGGTGCCGCACTGCGATCAGAAGCGCCAGGTCAGGCCGGCCGTGACGGCATCGACCGACTCGCCGGCGCGCGGGCGCGGACTCTGGAACACAGGGAAGCGCGCCGCGCCGTCCTGCGACAGGTGGGTCACGGCGGCCATCAACATCAGGCGGCGGCTCACCTCGTAGGTGTAGGCCACGCCATAGTTCCTGGCGTCGCTGTCGGCGGCGCCGCTCGAGTACAGTCCATAGGTCATGCGCACGGTGCCGCGCGCCGAGACCGGAATCGCCACGCCGAACAGGCGCGCGGTTTCGCTGTTGCCGTTCATGATCCCGCCGCCGGCGCGCCGGGTCGGGTCGGTGGCGTCGCGCCGGATATAGCTGAAGTAAGGGTGCACCGGGCCGGCCGTGTACTTGGCGCCGAAGGCGATCTCCTGGTTCGACTCGGTGGCCAGCACGGCGCCGCTGCCGCCCGTCGCGCCCGCCTTCACGTACAGCAGCCCGAGCTGCAGCGGTCCGGCGACGTAGTCGAGCCCCGCCTCGACCAGGCTGGCCTGGGTGGCGGCGCCCTCGTTCGGGCTGTACGACAGGCGTCCCTGCACGCCGGACACGCGCGGCGAGGTGTAGCCGATGGTGTTCTCGGTGCGCGCGGTCGGGTTGATCAGGAAGCCGGTCGGGGCGCCGGTGCCGGAACCGACGCCCGGCGCCGGCGAGCCGAGGGTGGTGATCACGCCCCAGGCATCCATCGCCGGCAGCAGCATCGGGTCGTAGCTCGGGAAGAAGTCATAGGTCGGGCCCTGCTGGCGGCCCAGGCGCAGCGAACCGAAGTCGCGGTGCTCGATCTCGACATAGGCCTGGCGGCCGAACACGCGGTTCGGGTTGCCGTTGGTCGAGCTCGGGGTGCCGGTGTCCAGGTTGACGCCGGCCTCGAGGCGGGCGTTCACGGTCCAGCCCTGGCCCAGGCTTTCGCTGGCCAGGAAACCCAGGCGCGAACCGGAACCGCCGGCATGCATCGCGGTCTTCGACTCGCCCGAGGTACGGTAGCGCGCCAGCGAGATGTCGGCCACGCCGTAGATCTTCAGGCTGCTTCCGGCTGCCTGCGACTGCGCCGCGGGGGCTTCTTGCGCCAGGGATACGGCCGATGCGCACAGGGCGGTCATGCCGGCTACAAACTTCTTCATACTGTCTCCATTCTTGTCATGTCGGAGCGGCGTGCCGCCCCTGCGGGTTGTCGCGCCCATCGGTGTGGGCTCGGGTGCGACCAATCGTGAAACGAAAGCGGGTGCTTCTTGAACACGGATACGGAGGCGGCTTGGCTGCCGCATCGGTATTTACCAGAAATTAATTCTGGAAGTTACGTTCTAGAGTTTTCCATATTGTACTGCCGTGACGCAAGTTAAAACCCTGCATCGCTGCTATACGCTTTTTGCATCGCTCGCCGCGCCGGCGCCCTGCCCCGGNGNGGCGAGCCGATTCAGGCCGCGTCCTGCGCCGGCTGGCGCGCCTTGAGCATGTCGAGCGCGACGTCGACGATCATGTCTTCCTGCCCGCCCACCATGCGGCGCTTGCCCAGTTCGACCAGGATGTCGAAGGCCGGAATGCCGTACTTCTGCGATGCCGCTTCCGCATGGCGCAGGAAGCTCGAGTACACGCCGGCATAGCCCAGCGCCAGGGTTTCGCGGTCGACCCGCACCGGACGCTCCTGCAACGGGCGCACGATGTCCTCGGCGGCGTCGATCAGGCCCTTGACATCGCAACCGTGGCGCAAGCCCATGCGGTCGGCGGCGGCGATGAACACTTCCAGCGGCGCGTTGCCGGCGCCGGCGCCCATGCCGGTCAGGCTGGCGTCGATGCGGTCGCACCCGTTCTCCAGGGCCACCAGCGAGTTCGCCACGCCCAGGCTCAGGTTGTGGTGGGCGTGCATGCCGGTCTGGGTCTCGGGCTTGAGCACCTCCTTGAAGGCCTTGAAGCGCGCCGCGATGTCCCACATGTTCATGGCGCCGCCCGAATCCACCACGTAGACGCACTGGGCGCCGTAGCTTTCCATCAGCTTGGCCTGCTGCGCCAGGCCTTCGGGGCTGTTCATGTGGCTCATCATCAGGAAGCCGACCGTGTCCATGCCCAGTTCGCGCGCATACTCGATGTGCTGGCGCGAGATGTCGGCCTCGGTGCAGTGGGTGGCCACGCGCACCACGCGCGCGCCGGCGTCATAGGCGTTCTTCAGGTCGTGGATGGTGCCGATGCCCGGCAGCAGCAGGGTCGCCACCTTGGCGTGGCTCAGGTTTTCCGCCACCGCGGCGATCCATTCGAGGTCGCTGTGGGCGCCGAAGCCGTAGTTGAAGCTGGAGCCGCGCAGGCCGTCGCCGTGCGCCACCTCGATCGAGTCCACCTTGGCGGCGTCGAGGGCGCGCGCGATGCGCACCGCATCCTCGATCGAATACTGGTGGCGCACCGCGTGCATGCCGTCGCGCAGGGTGACGTCGGAGACGTAGATTTTCTTGTCGTGCTCAAACATGGTGATTTCCTTCAGGCTGCCAGTGCGGGCGACATGCCGGCGGCGATGCGCTCGGCGGTCGCCATCGCGGCGCTGGTCATGATGTCGAGGTTGCCCGCATAGGCCGGCAGGTAGTGGGCGGCGCCTTCGACCTCGAGGAAGATCGAGACCTTCAGGCCGGCCTGGCGGCCGATGCCCGGGACGTTCGGCGCATTCTCCGGGCCAAAGCGCTCGAACTGCACTTCCTGCTTGAGGCGGTAGCCGGGCACGTAGGCGGCGACGTCGTCCGCCATCCGGCGCACCGAGGCGCGGATCGCGTCCTGGTCGGCATCCAGCGCCGCCAGGCAGTACACGGTATCGCGCATGATCAGCGGCGGCTCGGCCGGATTCATGATGATGATCGCCTTGCCCTGGCGCGCCCCGCCCACCTCGACGATGGCGCGCGAGGTGGTTTCGGTGAACTCGTCGATGTTGGCGCGGGTGCCGGGGCCGGCCGACTTGCTGGCGATCGAGGCGACGATCTCGGCATAGTAGACCTGCGCCACTCGGGCCACCGCCGCCACCATCGGGATGGTGGCCTGGCCGCCGCAGGTGACCATGTTGACGTTCGGCGCCGCCAGGCAGGCTTCGGCGTTCACCACCGGGATGCAATACGGCCCGATCGCGGCCGGGGTCAGGTCGACCATGCGCAGGCCGGGTTTCAGGCCGCGCAGGAAGGCGTCGTTCTTCACGTGGGCGCCGGCCGAGGTGGCGTCGAACACGATGTCGATCTCGCCGAACACCGGCAGGCGCGCCAGGCCTTCGACGCCTTCGTGGGTCACCGCCACGCCCATGCGCGCGGCGCGCGCCAGGCCGTCCGAGGCCGGGTCGATGCCGACCATGGCGCCCATCTCGATGTGCTTGCCATGGCGCAGGATCTTGATCATCAGGTCGGTGCCGATGTTGCCGGGGCCGATGATGGCTACCTTTTTCTTCGCTTGTGTCATGCTGCTTTCCTTATTGTCCGAACACCGCGCGCACCTCGCCGAGGCCGCCGATCTGGGCGACGAAGCGGTCGCCCGGGCTGACTGCCACCATCGGGCCGAGGGCGCCCGTGAGCAGCACTTCGCCGGCGCGCAGCGGCGTGCCGACCCGTACCATCATGTCGGCCAGCCACACGGCCGCGTTGAGCGGATTGGCCAGGCAGGCCGAGCCGCTGCCGCTCGACACCATCTCGCCGCGCCGTTCCATGGTCATGGCGCAGCCGGCCAGGTCGAACTGGCCCAGCTTCACCGGACGCGAGCCGAGCACGAACAGGTTCGAGGAGGCGTTGTCGGCCACGGTATCGAGCAGGCGGATGTTCCAGTTCTCGATGCGGCTGCCGACCACCTCGATCGCCGGCAGGGCGTAGGCGACCGCCGAAATCAGGTCGGCGAAGGTGTGGCGCTCGTGGTTCAGGTCGCGCTCGAGCACCAGCGCAATTTCCGCCTCCACCTTCGGCTGCAGGGTGCGCGCCATCGGGATTTCCTCGCCGTCGCCGTAGGCCATGTCGGCGAACAGCATGCCGAAGTCGGGTGAATCGACGCCGAGCTGCTGCTGCACGGCGATCGAGGTCAGGCCGATCTTGCGGCCGACGATGCGCGCGCCCTGGTTGATCCGGCGCTGGGCGTTGAGTTGCTGGATGGCGTAGGCGCAGTCCACCGGGTCGGTGTCGCCCGCGGCTTCCAGGATGCGCTCGCGCAGCGGTGCGATAGGGGCGCCCTGCTCTTCGGCGGCGCGCAGCAGGCCGGCGATCTCGCTGATGTGTTGCTGGTTCATGCTGTGTCTCCAGTTGTAGGGTGGGCGGGTTTCCCGCCCACCCTACGGGTTAAAGTGGCAGGCCGCACTGTCGGTCCCTCGGTGTCTAGCCGAGGCCGAATTCGGCGCGGATCGCCGCATCGTGCTCGCCGAGGACCGGCGCCGGGCGCGTGGTCGGACCGCGCGCGCCGTCGATGGTGAGCGGGCGGTGGATCGCCGTCATGGGCCCGTGCTCGGGATGCGCCGTCTGGTAGAAGGTGCCGCACTGGCGCACCTGGGGATCCTCCATCACCTCCGGCACGGTGTTGACCGGCGCGAAGGGCACGTCGCTCCCCTGCAGGCGCGCGCACCACGCGTCCCGGGTGCGGGTGCGGAAGGTGGCGGCCACCTCGCCGTTCAGGGCCGCGTAGTTGCGGGTGCGCAGTTCCGGACTCGCGAAGCGGGCATCGTCCAGCAGGTCGGGACGCTCGATGACGGCCACGAAGGCCTGCCAGAACTTCTCGACCGAGGACAGGTGCACCGTCACCAGGCGCCCGTCGGCGCAGGGGAAGGCGTGCGATTGCGAGATCGCGACCCGCGTCTGCGGGCCGGGCGCCGCGCCCAGGCGGGTGTACTGGGCGAAGCCCTCGGGCGAGAACGCGATCGAGGCTTCCAGCATGCTGACTTCCACGCGCGCGCCCTTGCCGCTTTGTTCTCTTCCCATCAGGGCGCCGAGGATGCCGTAGGCGGCGTACATGCCGGTGACGTTGTCGGAAATCGTGGGGCCGTTCATGCTAGGTTGCGCCGGGTCCAGCATCAGGCTGGCCAGGCCCGACAAGCCGAGCGCCACCGCGTCGTAGCAGGGGCGGTCGCGGTAGGGACCGTCGGCGCCGAAGCCGGTGATCGAGCACCACACCAGGCGCGGGTTGATCTCTTCCAGCGCCGCTTCGGTGAGGCCCAGGCGCGCCATCACGCCCGGACGGTAGTTCTCCAGCAGCACGTCGGCGCGCGCCAGCAGCAGTTGCAGGTCGGTTTTGCCCGCCTCGGTCTGCAGGTCGAGCTGGATGCTTTCCTTGTTGCGGTTATAGGAGGCGAAGTGGGGGCTGTACAGCTTGCCCGCGTGGCGGCGGAACGGGTCGCCGCCGTTCGGGTGCTCGACCTTGATCACGCGCGCGCCGAGGTCGGCCAGCATCATGCCGGCCAGCGGCGCGGTCAGGACCGTGCCCAGTTCGATGACGAGGATGCCCTCGAGTGGATGCTTCATGGGGGCTCCTTCAGGCGTAGTGTTTCAGGATCTGGCGCGCCAGCGTGGTGCGCAGCACCTCGGTCGGGCCTTCGGTGATGCGGTAGCTGCGCAGGTCGCGCCAGAAGCGCTCGATCGGGGTGTCCTCGGTCAGGCCCATGCCGCCGTGCAGCTGCATGCAGGCGTCGATGATGCGCCAGCCGGCCTCCACGCCGAAGGTCTTGATCATGAAGGTCTCCATGCGGGCATCGATGCCGGCATCGGTCTTGCGCGCCGCGTCGTACACCAGCATGCGGGTGCAATACAGCTCGGTGAAGGCGTCGGCGATCATCCACTGCACGCCCTGGCGCTCGGCCAGCACCTGGCCGAAGGTCTTGCGCTGGTGCGCGTATTCAGCCGTCAGGTCGAGGCAGCGCGCGGCAGCGCCGCAGGCGTGCGCGCCCTGGCGCACCCGCCCGTAGTTGATGTAGCCCTGGGCCAGCGCGAAGCCGCGGCCCTCCTCGCCCACCAGGTTTTCGAACGGCACCAGCACGTCCTCGAAACTGAGCTCGCTGGGCGCGTCGCCCATCAGGGTCTTTTCGGAACTGGCCAGGGTCACGCCGGGAGCGTCGAGATCGACCAGGAAGCAGGAAATGCCGCCGCGCGCGCCCTTCTCCGGATCGGTCACCGCCATCACGATGGCGAAGTCGGCCACCGCGGCGCGCGTGATGTAGCGCTTGACGCCGTTCAGGCGCCACCCTGCGTCGGTGCGCACGGCGCGGGTGCGCATCATCGACGGGTCGGAGCCGGCGTCCGGCTCGGTCTGGGCGAAGCAGGAACGCTTGCTGCCATCCAGCACCGGGTCGAGGTAGCGCTTGCGCTGCTCCGGGTCCAGGCCGAGCAGGATCGGGCCGACCATCGGGCCGAAGATGCCGTGGTCGCGCACCCACGAGGCGACCGTGCTGCGGCCGACTTCTTCCCAGAACACGGCCAGCGCCAGCAGCGGCAGGCCCTGGCCGCCGAATTCCTCGGGGATGTCCATCAGCCAGAAGCCGGCCTGCTTGGCGCGTTCGCGCAGTGCCGCGGCCTGTTCCGGCGGCAGCATGCCGTTGGCGCCGACGGCGTGTTCGAGCGGGATCAGTTCGCGCTCGACGAAGCGGCGGATCGAGTCGCGGAACTGGAGCAGCTCCTCGGGGAGCGATTCGTGAGGGATCAGGTCGAGCATATCAAGCCGCTTCCTGTCCCGGCTGCACCGGCAGCGCGTCGGCGTCCTGCAGCGAACGCCAGGCCTTGGTCGGCTGGCCCGCCTCGATCAGTTCCAGCTCGCGGAAGAACAGCTTGCGCAGGGTGACGATGCCCAGGTCCGAACGGCCCAGGATCTCGTCCTCGCGCGCCGTGACGCGGGCCTGGCCACGGATCGACAGGTAGTCCTGGGCGGCGGTCAGGCCCACGAAGATGTCGTCCGGGTTGTTCCACTCGCGCGAGGCGAACAGCTCGTCGTGGTGCTCGGCCGGGTCGTACTTGCCGTACTTGGCGAAGTAATCGGTGAAGCGCTGGCGCGCCTCCGCGCTGGCGCCCGGCGCCTGGCCGTAGATCATGAAACGGGTGGTGTTCAGGTCGTCGTTCGGGATCATCCACACGAACACGTCGATCCACGGGTCGTCCGGGGTCAGGCCGGGGACGGTGACGTGGTTGTTGTTCGGGAAGGTCCAGTCGCTGACGCGCACATTGCTCTCGGAGCGCTTGGCGGTCTGGCGGATGCCGGCCGAGGTCTCCTCGTAGGACAGCTCCGGAATCGCGCCGGTGACGGCGGCGCCGAACGGGCCGACGGTGAGCGCCATGTGCACGAAGCTCACGTGCACGGCGTCGAGCGAATTCTCGACCTGCTGGAACCAGTTGTTGTCCCAGCGTTCGCGGCCGTTGGCAACCAGGGTGCCTTCGCGCTCGAGGCGCAGTTTGCGCGGCAGGTCGAACTCGGGCGCCTCACCCTCGCCCATGTAGGCGAACACCAGGCCCATGTACTCGCGCACCGGGTAGCCGGGGATTTTCGTGCGCGGCATGCCGTTGTTGGCTTCGGCCGGACGCTTGGTGCAGCCGCCGCTGCCGTCGAACTGCCAGCCGTGGTAGATGCAGCGGATTTCCTCGCCGACCACCCAGCCGGTGTGCAGCAGGGTGCGGCGGTGCGCGCAGCGTCCGCCCACCAGGTGCAGGGCGCCGCTCTCGCCGCGGTACAGGGTCAGTTCCTCGCCCATGATCAGGAGCGGGATGGCGGCGCCGGCGGCGACGTCCTCGGCCAGCGCGACGGGCTGCCAGAACTGGCGCAGCAGGCGGCCCATCGGCTTGCAGCGGCTGGTTTCGGTGAGTTTCCTGAATTGTTGGGCGCGCTCTTCGCGACGCTGGTCCTGGATGGTGTCCATGTGGGTCTCCGGAGGTTTTCTTAAGAACGGTCGATCGGTTGGCCGAGCAGCTCGGTCAGGAGTTCCTGCTCTTCGCCATAGCGGGTCACGCGGGTGGCGCGGGCGTAGTCATTGATGTCGCGCGGGTCGTGTTTGCCGGGGGTCCAGGTCGGGTACTTGTGGCGCAGGCCGGCATCGACCGCCATGTCGGACCCGGTCATGCAGGACGATTCGTCCGAAGCCAGGAACACGGCGGCCCAGGCCAGGTCGGCCGCACGCGGGAAGCGCCGCAGCGGCAGCTGGTCCAGGTATTCCTGGCGCGAGTAGAAGCCGCGCCGTTCGGGCTGGACCCAGTCGGGGTCGAACATCTCGTCGCGCATCGTGGTCCAGAGCTGGTGCTCCATCGAGCACGGCGTGATGGTATTGACGCGGATGCCGTGGTGGGCCAGGTCCATCGCCGCCGACCGGGCGAAGTTCAGCAGGCCCGCCTTGGCCGCGCAGTACGAGGCGCCGTCGGCTTCGCCGAAGTGGGCGGCGGTCGACATCACGTGGATGATGCTTCCCCGGGCGCCGCAGGCCAGCATGGCGCGCGCGCCGTGCTGGGTGGCCAGCAGGCCGGCGGTGGCGAAGCTGGCGACCGAGTCGTCCCAGTCGTCGCGCTTCATGTTCAGCACGTCGTCCCAGTGCACCCGGCCGGCCATGTTGACCACGATGTCGAGGCGCCCGTAGCGTTCGACGGTGGCGGCGACGATGCGCCCGACGTCTTCGTCGCGGCGCGCGTCGCCGGCCATGCCGAAGGCTTCCCAGCCGCGTTCGCGGATGAAATCGGCGGCGGCGACGGCCGCTTCTTCCTTGACGTCGGTGACGCAGACCCGGGCGCCTTCGCGCGCCAGGAAGTGGGCGATGGTGCCGCCGATGTTCGGCCCGGCGCCGAACACGATCGCGACCTTGTTCTTCAATCTGTCCATGGTTTCTACTTGTCTCCAGGTGGTGCGCAGCATTTTTCCGGCTGCCAACGTCGACCATTGTTAGCCCTGCGCCAGCCCGGTACAAGTCGAAACCCTTCAAGGCTACTATGCAGAATTTGCATCGCTCGCCGGCTGCCGCGCACATCGTGCAATTAAGTTCTTGAATAATCGTTCTAGAACGATATAATCAGGAAAACGGTCGACCGTCCGGAATGGGCGGCGCCGGCAGAATCTTCCACAAAGACAGCGAGACATTTATGCAAGCCCCAACTTCCGCACGGCAGATCGACGGCGCCCGCTTCCGCGAGGTGCTCGGCAGCTATCCGACCGGCGTCGCCATCGTCACCTGCATCGACGACACCGGCGTCCCCGCCGCCATGGTGATCGGCACCTTCACCTCGGTGTCGCTCGAGCCGCCGCTGATCGGCTACCTGCCGATGAAGACCTCGCGCACCTTCGCGCGCATGCGCGGCGCGGCCACCTTCTGCGTGAATATCCTGGCGGCCGACCAGGAAGCCGTGTGCCAGCACTTCGCTTCCAGCGCGGAAGACAAGTTCGCCGGCCTGGCCTGGCACCCGAGCCCGGCCGGCAATCCGGTGATCGACGGCGTGGTGGCCTGGATCGACTGCGACTACGCCAGCGTGACCGAGGTGGGCGACCATTACATGGTGCTGGGCGGGGTGCTCGACATGGCCCTGGTGCGCGACACCGCGCCGCTGCTGTTCTTCCAGCGCGGCTACGGGCGCTTTTCGCCGGGACCGCTGGTGGCGCAGGCCGAGCGCGAGACCATCGAGGCGGTGCAGCTGGCCGAGATCGGCCGCGACGAGATGGAGGCGGTGGCCGCCGAGCTCGGCGCCGAATGCAGCCTGGTGGCGGCGGTCGGCGGAGACGTCGTCTACGTCGCGACCGAGAACCGCTCGCCGCAGTTCCGCCTGCGCAGCCGCCTCGGCCTGCGGGTGCCCTGCGCGCCGCCGCTCGGGCCCTTATTCGTGGGCAGCCACGGCGCGCCAGGCGAAGGCGAGTGGATCCGCCGCCTCGGGCGTCCGGACCAGGAAACGGTGGACGCCGCCCTGAGCCAGCTGGAGCGGGTGCGCGCGCGCGGCTGGTCGATCGCCCTGCAGGGACCCGACGACGGCGACAGCCTGGAAGAACTGGTGGCCCTGTACTCGGACCGCCACCGCACCCCCGGTCAGGAGCGGCGCCTGCTGGCTGCGGCCAAGGCGCGCGCCGGCCTGCACGAGCCGGCCGAACTGCCGCCGGACGCCAGCTATGACCTGCGCCACCTGTCGGTGCCGGTGCGCGACGGCGCCGGCCAGGTGCTCCTGGTGCTGCGCCTGAGCGCCCTGCCGCCCGGCGCCAGCCTGCAGCAGGTCCAGGGCTGGCTCGGACGCCTGCAGGAATCGGCGGCGCGCCTCGAGCAGTCCATCGCCGCGCGCCGCGCCCGCTGCGCATTCGATCGCGCGGCCTGAGTCCACCCACATCGAGACTGCCGAGACAGCATGGAAATCACGCAAATACGCCATTTCGTCCGCATCGCCGAAACCGGCAGCTACATCAAGGCCGCCGACCTGCTCGACATGGGCCAGTCGACCCTGAGCCGCCAGGTGCGCGCGCTCGAGGTCGAGCTGCGCGCCAGCCTGTTCTACCGCCACGGGCGCGGGGTCATGCTCACCGAGGCCGGCAAGAAGTTTCTGGAGTACGCGCGCGGCGTGCTGCACCTGATGGACTCTGCCGCGATCGCGGTGCGCGACTCGGAGTCGGCGTTTTCGGGCCAGCTCACGATCGGCATGACGCCCAGCATCGGGCGGGCCTGCATCCCCACTCTGCTGCCGCGCCTGGCCGAGCTGTACCCGCGCGCGGCGATCAGCGTGGTCGAAGGCCTGTCCGGCGCGCTCTACGATGCCGTGCTGCTGGGGCAGCTCGACTTCGCCCTGCTGTACAACCCGGCCGCCTCGCCCAACATCCGGATCTCGCCGATCGTGTCCGAGCCGCTGTACCTGATCGGCGCGGCGCCGGTGGGCGAGGCCCAGGACCAGGTCACCCTGGCCGCCGTCGCCGCGCTGCCGCTGATCCTGCCGCACGGGAACCACTCGGTGCGGGTGGCGGTCGAATCGGCCGCCGCGCGCCTGGGCCTCGGCGTGAACCTGGCCCTGCAGGTCGACTCCACCTATTCGACGATGGAGCTGGTGGCGCAGGGCATGGGCTATTCGATCATGCCGCGCCTGGTGGGACGGGGCGCCGGCCTGCCGGCCCTGTCCTGGCAGAAGATCGAGCAGCCGGCCCTGGAGACCACGCTGTGCATGGTGCAGCTGGCGCAGCAGCCGAGCAATCCGCTGGTGAGCGCGGCGGCCGAGGTGGTGCGCGGCAGCCTGGGGGGGCTGCTCGCGCAGTAGACCTTGTAGGGCGGTCGGCTGTGCCGACCGCGCGTTCAAGCAGCTGGTGAAGAACCGCGTTGCATCCATTCGCACGGGAGCTGAACGCGCGCACGGCAAAGCCGTGCACCCTACATATTTCTCAGCCGGCCCAGTCGGAAAACAGCGAGGCGATTGTCTGGCGCAGCCAGCGGTTCGAGACGTCGGCATGGTAGCGCTCATGCCAGTGCTGCTTGACCTGGAAGCGCGGCAGCTCGACCGGCACCGGCAGCGCGCGCACCGCTTCGCTTCCCGCCACCTCGGCCGCGTAACGGTAGGGCACGATCGCCAGCAGTTCGGTCTGCGCCACGATCCGCGCCACCCCAAGGAAGCTGGGCAACTTGAGCGCGATGCGGCGCTCGATTCCCTCCTCCGCCAGCACCTTGTCGACGATCGCATGGCCGGTGCCCGAGGTCAGCACGCGCACGTGCGCTTCCTCGCGCAGCGCTTCTCGGCTCAGCGCCTCCTTGACGCGCGGGTGCGCGGCCGCCGCCAGGCACACGAAATGCTGGTCGAACAGCACCTGCTGGTAGAAGCCGGCCTCCAGGTGCGGCATGAAGCCGACCGCCAGGTCGACACTGCCGTCGGCCAGCTCGGCCGGGCTGTCCGGCGAGATCTTGGCGATCTGCAGACGGATGCCGGGGCCGACCTCGCGCAGGTGGTTCAGCAGGCGCGGCAGCAGCACCACCTCGCTGATGTCGGTCATGCAGATGCGGAACTCGCGCGTGCTGGCGGCCGGGTCGAAGGCCGGCTGGTCGGCCAGCGCATGCTGCAGCGCCTGCAGCGCCTGGCGCACGTCGGCGATCGCGTTCTGCGCGCGCGGCGTGGGCAGCATGCCTTTCGCGGTGCGGCTGAACAGGCGGTCGTTGAAATGCTCGCGCAGGCGCGCCAGCCCGACGCTGACCGTCGACTGCGGCAGGCCGAGGTTGGCCGCGGCCCGGGTCACATTGCCGGTCTTGTAGATCTCGTCGAAGATCGACAGCAGATCGAGGTCGAATCCCATTTCATGCCCCTTCTATTAGAAAACATGATCATCATAATCAAGCTCCATCAGTTTCTCAAATAAAGATCGCAAGGCACACTGGCGGCATCGATAAAAACACAGGAGACCGCCATGAATCGCAGCGATTCCCCCCTGCCTTCCGTCATCGTCGCCGGCGCCGGCATCGGCGGCATCGCCGCCGCGCTGGCGCTGTCGCAGCTCGGCCTGCGCGTGACCG
Organism: Massilia alkalitolerans DSM 17462; assembly: GCF_000427785.1. Lineage (GTDB taxonomy): Bacteria > Pseudomonadota > Gammaproteobacteria > Burkholderiales > Burkholderiaceae_D > Telluria > Telluria alkalitolerans. Next base: position 231,859 of record NZ_ATYR01000005.1, on the reverse strand, counting down.
TGCTGGAGCAGGCCCCCGAGCTCGGCGAGATCGGCGCCGGGCTGCAGCTCGGGCCCAACGCCTTCGCCGCCCTCGACGCCCTCGGCGCCGGCGAAGGCGTGCGCCGCCGCGCCGTGTTCACCGAGCGCCTGGTGATGATGGATGCCGTGGATTGCAGCACCGTCGCCAGCTTCGAGGTCGGCGAAGCCTTTCGCGAGCGCTTCAAGAACCCCTACGCGGTGATCCACCGCGCCGACATCCATACCGCCATCCTGGAACAGGTGCGGACCATCCCCAACATCGAACTGGTCACCTCCTGCCGGATCGAATCGATCGCGCAGGACGTCGGCGGCGTGAGCGTGACCGCCGAAGGCGGGCGCGAATTCCGCGCCGACTACCTGATCGGCTGCGACGGCGTGAAGTCGGTGGCGCGCGAAGCGGTGGTGGGCGACGGAGTGCGCGTCTCCGGCCACGTGGTCTACCGCGCCGTGGTGCCGGTGGCCGACATGCCCGAGGAACTGCGCATGAACGCCCCGGTGGTCTGGGCCGGTCCCAACTGCCACCTGGTGCACTACCCGCTGCGCGGCGGCGAGCAGTACAACCTGGTCGTGACCTTCCACAGCCGCGAGCAGGAAAGCTGGGGCGTGTCCGACGGCTGCAAGGAGGAAGTGCTGTCCTACTTCACCGGCATCGACGAGCTGCCGCGCAAGCTGCTGCACCTGCCCTCGAGCTGGCGGCGCTGGAGCACCGCCGACCGCGACCCGGTGGACAACTGGACCGACGGCCGCATCACCCTGCTGGGCGACGCCGCCCATCCGATGATGCAGTACCTGGCCCAGGGCGCCTGCATGGCGCTGGAAGACGCAGTCACCCTCGGCGCGGCGGTGCGCCACTGCGACTACGACATGGCCGCCGCCTTTGACCTCTACCAGCGCTCGCGCATCGCCCGCACCGCGCGGGTGGTGCTGTCGGTGCGCGAGATGGGGCGCCTGTACCACGCCGCCGGCGTCGAGCGCCTGGTGCGCAACGAACTGTGGAAAGGACGCAGCGCCGCCGGCTTCTACGAGGCGCTGGCCTGGCTGTACGACTGGAACGCCGAGAACTGCCTGGCGCCGGACGCTTGAGGACATCCCGAGGAGAACAAGACATGAACAAGGAACTGGCCCAGCACGAGCTGCTGGCCGCGCGCCGCGCGCTCTACCAGGACATGCAGGCCCTGCACCTGTCCCCGCTGTGGGAATCGCTGCACACGCTGGTGCCGCGCCAGCCCACGCCCGACTACGAAGCCGCGCTGTGGCGCTATGAAGACGTGCTGCCGCACCTGACCCGCGCCGGAGAAGTGATCTCGGCGGAGGAAGCGGTGCGCCGCGTGCTGATCCTGGAGAACCCGGGCCTCAAGGGCAGCGCTTCGATCACCCGTTCGCTGTACGCCGGCCTGCAGCTGATCCTGCCGGGCGAGATCGCGCCGGCCCACCGCCACACCCAGTCGGCCCTGCGCTTCATCGTCCAGGGCAAGGGCGCCTACACCGCGGTCGACGGCGAGCGCACCATGATGCAGCCGGGCGACTTCATCCTGACCCCGGCCTGGGCCTGGCACGACCATGGCAACCCGGGCATCGACGGGGTCAGCGAGCCGGTGGTCTGGCTCGACGGACTGGACATCCCGACCATCCGCTTCTTCAGCAGCGGCTTCGCCGAGAACGGCGACAGCGCCAGCCAGCCGATCGCGCGCCCCGAGGGACGCAGCTTCGCGGCCTACGGCAACAACATGGCGCCGGTGCGCCACCAGCACAGCGGCGGCAGCTCGCCGATCTTCAACTATCCCTACGAGCGCTCGCGCGAGGCGCTCGAGACCCTGCGCCGCCAACAGGAGATCGACGCCTGGCTCGGCGTCAAGCTGCGCTACGTGAATCCGCTGAACGGCGGCGCCCCGATGCCCACCATCGGCGCCTGCATGCAGCTGCTGCCGGCGGGCTTTCGCGGCCTGCCCCACCGCAGCACCGACGGCACCGTCTACAGCGTCGTGGAAGGCCGCGGCACCGCCGTCATCGGCGGCCGCCGCTTCGACTTCGCGCCGCGCGACACCTTCGTGGTGCCTTCCTGGGCCACGCTGGCGCTGGAAGCGCTCGAAGACGCGGTGCTGTTCAGCTTCTCGGACCGCCCGGTACTGGAAGCGATCGGCCAGCTGCGCGAAGAATTCCTGCCCGAATAATCCATCCATACGGACTTACGCACCATGAGCGACAACTTCATCTTCCCCGCCCAGGCCATCGTTGGCCTTCCCGTCAACGGCAGCGACGCTGCTTTTCCGGTGCGCCGCATCTACTGCGTCGGCCGCAACTATGCCGCGCATGCGCGCGAGATGGGCTTCGATCCGGACCGCGAGCCGCCATTCTTCTTCTGCAAGCCGAACGACGCCGAATCGGTGGTGCCGGTTGCAGCCGGCGCCACGGTGGCCCTGCCCTACCCGCCGCGCACCGAAAACTACCACTACGAGATCGAACTGGTGGTGGCGATCGGTAGAAGCGGCCGCGACATCGCCGTCGAGGACGCGGCAAACCACATCTTCGGCTATGCCGTCGGCCTGGACATGACCCGGCGCGACCTGCAGATGCGCATGCGCGAGCAGGGCCGCCCCTGGGAGATCGGCAAGGCCTTCGACTACTCGGCGCCGATCGGTCCGATCACGCGCATCGCCGACAGCGGCGCCCTCGACGCCGGCGCCATCGCGCTCACCGTCGACGGCAAGATCGTGCAGAGCAGCGACCTGGCCAAGCTGATCTGGAACGTCAAGGAAACTATCGCCCAGCTCTCGACCCTGTTCGATCTGCGTCCCGGCGACCTGATCATGACCGGCACGCCGGAAGGCGTGGGCGCCGTGACCCCGGGCCAGCGCATGGTCGGCAGCATTGACGGCCTCACGCCAATCACCGTCGACGTCATCAAGAGCGCGTGATGAAGCTGCATACCTTCTTTCGCAGTTCCGCCTCCTACCGGGTGCGCATCGCCCTGAACCTGAAGGGCCTGGCGGCCGAGCACCTGCACGTGCACCTGTCGAAGAACGGCGGCGATCAATTCGCCCCCGCCTTCGACGCCTTGAATCCCCAGCACCTGCTGCCGGTGCTCGAGGACGAGGGCCTGGTGCTGGCCCAATCGCTGGCCATCATCGAGTACCTCGACGAGACCCGCCCGCAAGCGCCGCTGCTGCCGCTGGACCCAGCCGGCCGGGCGCGCGTGCGCGCCCTGTCGCAGATGATCGCCTGCGACATCCACCCGCTCAACAACCTGCGCGTGCTGAAGTACCTCGGCGGCGAGCTGGGCCTGCCGGAAGAGCGCAGGAACGCCTGGTACCGCCACTGGGTGGCACTGGGCCTGGAAGCGCTGGAACGCAAGCTGGCGCGCAGCCCTGCCACCGGGCTGTTCTGCCACGGCGACACCCCGACCATGGCCGACTGCTGCCTGATCCCGCAGCTGTACAATGCGCGCCGCTTCGAGTGCGACCTGGCGCCCTACCCCGTTATCGGCGCCATCGCCGCACGCTGCGAAGCCCTGGAGGCCTTCGCCCAGGCCCGCCCCGAGGCGCAGGCCGACGCGCAATGACACCGTGAGGAGACACCCATGAAAGTCCTGGTACCCGTCAAGCGCGTGGTCGACTACAACGTCAAGGTCCGCGTCAAATCCGACGGCAGCGGCGTGGATACCGCCAACGTCAAAATGTCGATGAACCCGTTCGACGAGATCGCGCTCGAAGAAGCGGTGCGCCTGAAGGAGGCCGGGGAGGTCACCGAGGTGGTGGCGGTGTCGGTAGGTAGCGCCCAGTGCCAGGAAACCCTGCGTACCGGCATGGCGATCGGCGCCGACCGCGGCATCCTGGTCGAGACCAGTGTCGAGACCGAGCCGCTGGCCGTGGCCAAGATCATGAAGGCGCTGGCCGACAAGGAACAGCCGCACTTGATCATCCTGGGCAAGCAGGCGATCGACGACGATGCGAACCAGACCGGCCAGATGCTGGCAGCGCTGCTGGGCTGGCCGCAAGCCACCTTCGCTTCGAAAGTGGTGCTGGAAGAAGGTAAAGTCACCGTGACCCGCGAAGTCGACGGCGGCCTGGAAACAGTCAGCTTGACCTTGCCGGCCATCGTCACCACCGACCTGCGCCTGAACGAGCCGCGCTACGTCACGCTGCCGAACATCATGAAGGCCAAGAAGAAGCCTTTGGCGACCGTCAAGCCGGAAGACCTGGGCGTCGACGTGAGCCCGCGCCTGAAGACCCTGAAAGTGGTCGAGCCGGCCAAGCGCTCGGCCGGCGTCAAGGTGCCGGACGTGGCGACCCTGGTGCAGAAGCTGCGCTTCGAAGCCAAAGTCATCTAGGAGAAGCGAACATGCTCGCACTCGTCATTGCTGAACACGACAACGGCTCCCTCAAGGGCGCTACCCACCACACCGTGACCGCGGCCGCCCAATGCGCCGGCGAGGTCCACATCCTGGTCGCCGGATCGGGCTGTGGCGCCGCCGCCGAAGCCGCCGCTGGAATCGCGGGTGTAGCCAAGGTGCTGGTCGCCGACGCGCCGCAGCTGCTGGACGGCCTGGCCGAGAACGTGGCCGAGCAGATCCTGGCGATCGCCGCAAGCTACTCGCACATCCTGGCCCCGGCCACTGCCTACGGCAAGAACATCCTGCCGCGCGTGGCCGCCAGGCTGGACGTGGCCCAGATCTCGGAAATCACCAAGGTCGAGTCCCCTGACACCTTCGAGCGTCCGATCTACGCCGGTAACGCCATCGCCACCGTCCAATCCGGCGACCCGGTGAAGGTCATCACCGTGCGCGGCACCGCGTTCGACGCCGCCGCCACCGGCGGTTCGGCTGCGGTGGAGCAGATCGCTCCAGTGGCCGATTCGGGCAAGTCGAGCTTTGTCGGCCGCGAGCTGGCCACCTCGAGCCGTCCGGAACTGACCGCCGCCAGGATCATCGTGTCGGGTGGCCGCGGCATCGGATCGGCCGAGAACTTCACCCTGCTCGAGCCGCTGGCCGACAAACTGAAAGCCGCAATCGGCGCATCGCGCGCCGCGGTCGACGCCGGCTTCGTGCCGAACGACTGGCAGGTCGGCCAGACCGGCAAGATCGTCGCNCCGACCCTGTACATCGCGGTCGGCATCTCGGGCGCGATCCAGCACCTGGCCGGCATGAAGGACTCGAAGACCATCGTCGCCATCAACAAGGATCCGGAAGCGCCGATCTTCTCGGTGGCCGACTACGGCCTGGTGGGCGACCTGTTCGAGGTCGTGCCGCAGCTGGTCAAGGAACTGGGTTAATTTCCGACGGTGGGTGCGCGTCGATGCAGCCCCCACCTTCGATTACTCATCCACGTCGTTCCGGCGCAGGCCGGAACCCAATTTCAGATGCGTATCGCTAGCGTTCGACGTTAGAGGCAGCGCAGGCAAACTTGGGTTCCCGCCTTCGCGGGAACGACGTTGTAGTTTGTAGCGTACGTATCCTGTGGCGTTCGACGTCGCAGACCTATATCAGGAGACAAAGGTGAGCTATCAAGCCCCGCTGAAAGACATGCAGTTCGTGCTGAACGAACTGGCGAATCTGGCCGAGATCAACCAGCTGCCCGGCTGCGAGGACGCGACCCCGGACACCGTGGATGCCGTGCTCGAAGAAAGCGCGAAGTTCTGCGGCGAGGTCATCGCGCCGCTGAACCACGCCGGCGACAAGGAGCCGAGCTTCTGGAAGGATGGGTCGGTCACCACCTCGAAGGGCTTCCGCGACGCCTTCCGGGCGTTTGCCGACGGCGGCTGGCAAGGCATCCAGCATCCGAGCGAATTCGGCGGCCAGGGCCTGCCGAAGCTGGTCGCGACGCCGTGCATGGAGATGCTGCACGCAGCCAACCTGTCCTTCGCGCTGGCGCCGCTGCTGACCGACGGCGCCATCGAGGCGCTGCTCACCGCCGGGTCGGATGAACAGAAGAAGCTGTTCCTGGAGCCGCTCATCAGCGGCAAGTGGACCGGCACCATGAACCTGACCGAGCCGCAAGCCGGTTCCGACCTGGCCGCCGTGCGCACCCGCGCCGAGCCGCAGGGTGACGGCACCTACAAGATCTTCGGCACCAAGATCTTCATCACCTACGGCGAGCACGACATGGCGGAGAACATCATCCACCTCGTGCTGGCGCGCACGCCGGACGCGCCAAGCGGCGTGAAGGGCATCTCGCTGTTCATCGTGCCGAAGTTCCTGGTGAACCTTGATGGCTCGCTGGGCGAGCGCAACGATGCGCACTGCGTCTCGATCGAGCACAAGCTGGGCATCAAGGCCTCGCCGACCGCCGTGCTGCAGTTCGGCGACCACGGCGGCGCCATCGGCACCCTGGTGGGCGAAGAGAACCGCGGCCTCGAGTACATGTTCATCATGATGAACGCGGCGCGCTTCGGCGTCGGCATGCAGGGCGTCGGCCTGGCCGAACGCGCCTACCAGCAGGCCGTCGCTTTCGCCAAGGACCGCGTCCAGTCGCGCGAAGTGGCCGGTTCGCCGGGCCCGGTGGCCATCATCAACCACCCGGATGTGCGCCGCATGCTGATGTCGATGCGTTCCCAGACCGAGGCCGCGCGTGCGCTGGCCTACGTCGGCGCCGCCTTGTCCGACATCGCGCACAACCACCCTGACGAAGCGACCCGCAAGGCCAACCTGTCGGTCTACGAATACCTGGTCCCGATCATCAAGGGCTGGTCGACCGAGATGAGCGAGAACGTGGCGCGCGACGGTGTGCAGGTGCATGGCGGCATGGGCTTCATCGAAGAAACCGGCGCGGCCCAGCACTACCGCGACGCCAAGATCCTCACGATCTACGAAGGCACCACCGCGATCCAGGCCAACGACCTGGTGGGCCGCAAGACCGTGCGTGACGGCGGCGCCGTGGCGAAGTCGCTGATCGAACAGGTGCGCGCGGTCCAGGCGCAGCTGGACGAAGTCCAGGGCGAGGAATTCGCCGCGATCCGCCGCCAGCTGGCGCTCGGTTCGACGGCGCTGGAACAGGTGGTCGACTTCGTCGTGGCCAACGCCAAATCGGACGTGCGCGCCGTGTTCGCGGGCAGCGTGCCGTACCTGAAGCTGGCCGGCATCGTGCTGGGCGGCTGGCAGATGGCGCGCGCCGCACTGGTCGCCCAGAAGAAGCTGGCGGCAGGCGAGGGCGATGCGTCCTTCCTGCGCGCCAAGATCGCCACCGCGCGCTTCTTCGCCGACCACGTGCTCTCGAGCGCCCCTGGCCTGCGCACCGCCATCGTCGAAGGCGCGCCGGGCGTGCTGGCGCTGGAGGTCGATCAGTTCTGATCGTTCGGAGCATCGACACGGAGCGGCCTGCGGGCCGCTTTTTTATTGCCCGCCCGCTGAGTTTGATGTCGGACAAACGGGGCGTGACGGCCGCGTTCGTAAGCTGGCTCTACTTATCATCACTACGGGAGCCGATATGCTGTCAACGCGACGAAGCCGATACCCTTACACAGTCCTGGCGGTTTCATCAATGTTGCTGCTGGCCGCTTGTGGCGGCGGCAACGATTCCGACGGCGGCGCCACTGCGGCCGATCCGCCGCCGGTCGTGCCCAGCCCGCCGCCGCCACCGCAGCCGAACCCGCCGGCGCCCGAGGTCGTACTGGCCGACACCTATACCGAGCTCGTCGCCGGCACCATCAACAGCCCGCGCGGCTGGCCGGCCTGGACGGCGCCGCCCACGCGCGACCCGGTGGGCGGCGTCGGCTGCCTGGGCACGATCCGCTACCACGTGCATGCGCTGCTCTCGGTCTACAAGGATGGGGTGCGGGTCGGACTGCCCGACAATGTCGGCCGCAGCAATGGCTGTACCTACGAGCTGCACACCCACGACGTGACCGGCGTGCTGCACATCGAGACCGATGTCGCGAAACGCTTCACGCTGGGGCAGTTCTTCGCGCTGTGGCGCCAGCCCCTGGCGGCCGCGGGCACGGCCGGGCTGGCGGGGCCAATCCGCTTCTACCTGATCGAGAACGAAAGGCTCACGCCGTATACGGGCGATCCGGCCCAGATCGAGCTGGTGGGAGGCCGGGAGATCGTCGTCATCAGCGGTACCGCACCGCGTGTGCTGCCGAAGTATCGCTGGCCAGCAGGTTTGTGAGAGCAGTGGAAGTGCTGGCGGTGTGCCAACACCGTCTTTGAAGCGGCCTGTGGGCCGCTTTTTTTATTGCCCTGCTAACGCTTTCATCGTTTCAATTTATTTCGGCAAATAATATTTGCAATAAAGACATTATGTGCAAAGGAAATTTGCATAAAAACATGTACTTCGATATTTAGTTTGGCTCAAAGCGGGCTCATCCTTACGGAACTAACTTGTACCTAAGCCGCGCATGAGCCGCGCGGCCCATCCCACACTCAACGGCTCGACGAGGAAAACATCATGGGTATCGAGAACTACGGCGACAACCACGATCACGACCACGACAAGGATTGCGGCCACGACCGCGACCGGGACAGGGATGACGACAAGGACCGCGACTACTGCAAGTGCAAGAAGGAGCGGGCCGAGTACAAGAAGGAGCGCGACGAGTACCGCAAGGAGCGCGACGAGTACAAGAAGGAGCGCGAGGAGTGGAAGAAGAAGGCTTACAAGTACAAGAAGGAGCTCTACGAGTACAAGGCCTTCGTGAAGGACGCGCTGGAGCGCCTCGGCGTCTTCGCCCGCAAGCTCGACCACCTGCAGCACGACCTGGTCGACGAAGCAAAGAAGCTCGGCAAGCATCATGATCACGACAAGGATCATGACAAGGATGACGACAAGGACCACGACAAGGATCACGACTAGTCGGTCGCCGCCGGCCCGAGCGAGGGCCTCCAGTCCGCCTGTGAGCCCGGGGGAACGATGCTGCCGGCATTGTTCCCCCGGGTTCGAGCAAGCCGCGATCAGCCGTAGGAGCCGCCGGTGTACAGCAGGTCGAACACCCGCGCAATCGTCCCGATCAGCACGATCGCTCCCACTCCCAGGATCAGCACCAGCACCAGCGCCAGCACCCAGTTCGAGCGCGAACGCTTGCCGCTGTCCTTGTTGTGCTGCGCATCCCAGGCCTCGTCCGGCGTCAGCCCGATGACGAGCCCCTCGATGAAGCCCACGATGTACGACAGCAATAGCGGCAGCAGCACGTAGAATGGGTGCGGCTTCACCGCGCCCCACAGGATGCCGGTCAGCGGCAGGCTGCACAGGTGCAGCAGGCCGAGGCGGTCGGCGCCGCCTTTCAGGTAGAAGCGGTGCACGCCGAAGCCGCCCAGCAGCAGGGCGAGCAGAGTGGCGATGGTCTTGTTCTTGTGCTGGACAGCCATGAGCGTTGCCAAAAGTTCAGGAAAACCGAAGTATGGTGCAAAATGGCAAGGAAGGCACGCATTGCGTGCACCCAGCCCATCATCCGACCATGTTCAAGACGCGCTCCTACCTGGCAGAAATCCAGCTCAAGCCCACCGCGCCGCTTGAGCCCGCCGCGTTTCCCTTCACCCTGCCGGCGATCCGGTCCCTCGCGCGCCTGGTCCTGCACCCGAATGTCACCTTCCTGGTCGGGGAGAACGGCTCCGGCAAGTCGACCCTGCTGGAGGCGATCGCAGTGGGCATGGGCTTCAATGCCGAGGGCGGCAGCCGCAACTTCAGGTTTGCCACCTGGGAGTCGCATTCGAGCCTGCACGAACACCTGCGCTTCGTGCGCGGCTTCGAAAAACCGCGCGACGGCTTCTTCCTGCGCGCCGAGACCTTCTACAACGTCAGCAGCGAAATCGAACGCCTCGACGAAGGGCCTGGCGGCCCACCGATCATCAACTCGTTCGGCGGCAAATCGCTGCACAAGCAGTCGCATGGCGAGTCCTTCCTCACCCTGTTCATGGAACGCTTCGGCGGGCAGAGCTTCTACATGCTGGACGAACCCGAGGCCGCCCTGTCGCCGCAGCGCCAGCTCGCGCTGCTGAGCCGACTGCACGACCTGGTCGGCAAGCGCAGCCAGTTCGTCATCGCCACCCATTCGCCGATCCTGATGGCCTACCCGAACGCCACCATCTACGAATGCGGCGAGCACGGCATCCGCGAGATCGCCTACGAAGATACGGAACACTACCGCGTCACCCACGATTTCCTGGCCAATCCATCACGCATGCTACGTGTCCTGATGGGCGAGGAGTAGGGAAGGGCCGCCAACAGTGGCCTTGTCGCCAAAAATCGGCGATAATGCTCAATTCGCCGAACCTCACGCTGCGTGTCCGCCGTGTTGCTATAACCGCTTGCCCCTATCTAGGCTTACGCGCTATAATCGTCGGCTTTCTCCGTCCAATACAACTTTTTGGAAATATTATGGTCGTTATCCGTTTGGCTCGTGGCGGCGCAAAAAAGCGCCCGTTCTACAACATCGTTGCAACCGATTCGCGTAACCGTCGCGATGGCCGTTTCATCGAGCGCATCGGTTTCTACAACCCGATGGCTTCGGGCGCTGAAGTCGGCCTGCGTATCGCTGCTGACCGTCTGGCTCATTGGCAAGGCGTTGGCGCACAACTGTCGCCGACCGTTGCTCGCCTGGTTGCCAACCAGCAGCCTGCAGCTTAAGTAAGGCAGGTCAAGGCTTGACCGATTCGGCAGCATCCGGGGTGCAAGTCCCCGACGACCTGGTTCAGGTTGGATACGTATCCGGCGCATTCGGGATCGTGGGTGGACTTCGCGTCACTCCGTTCTCGACGGACGCCGATGCGCTGCTGAAGGTCAAGACCTGGTGGCTCGACAAGCCGGCCCAGCGCTCCGTCTCCGTGCGGACCGCGAAGATGCATGGCGGCGACGTGGTCGCCACCCTGGTCGGCATGCGTGACCGCAACGAAGCCGAAGCGCTGAAAGGTGCGGGCGTGTTCGTGGCGCGCAGCGAGTTCCCGAAGCTCGAGGAAGACGAATTCTACTGGTCCGACCTGATCGGACTGGACGCGGTCAACCTGGAGGGCGAAGCCCTCGGCAAGGTGACCGACATGATGCACAACGGCGCGCAGTCGATCCTCAGGATCACGCCCGTCGAGGCTGGCGCCCCCGATGCGAAAGTATCGGAGCGCCTCGTGCCGTTTGTGGACCAGTTCGTCCGGACCGTCGATCTCGAATCAAAGAAGATTACCCTTGACTGGGGTCTGGATTATTGACCCTAGGAACGTGAAGCGAGGTCCCGATGCAGTTTGATGTCGTGAGCTTGTTTCCGGAAATGTTTACCGCGTTGACGCAGTCGGGCGTGACCCGCCGCGCCTTCGAACAGGGACGCTGGAGCCTGCAGATCTGGAATCCGCGCGATTTCACGCAGGACCGCCACCGCACCGTGGATGACCGCCCTTACGGCGGCGGCCCCGGGATGGTGATGCTGGCCAAGCCCCTCGAAGCCGCGATCGGCGCCGCCAAACAGCGCCAGGTCGAGCTCGGCCTGCCCGCGCCGCGCGTGGTGTTCATGTCGCCGCAGGGCAAGCCGCTGACGCACGAACGTGCGATGGCCTTGAAGAACGAGCCGGGACTGGTGGTGCTGTGCGGCCGCTACGAAGCGGTGGACCAGCGCTTGCTGGACCGCTGCGTCGACGAGGAAATCTCGATCGGCGACTTCGTGCTGTCGGGCGGCGAGTTGCCGGCGATGGCGCTGATGGATGCGGTGGTGCGGCTGCTGCCCGGCGTGCTGGGCGACGAAGCCTCGGCGGTCGAAGACAGTTTCGTCAACGGCCTGCTCGATTCGCCGCACTACACGCGCCCGGAAGTCTACGAAGGCGAGCCGGTGCCGCCGGTCCTGATGGGCGGCAACCACGCCGAGATCATGAAGTGGCGCCGCCAGCGCATGCTGGAGGCGACCTTCAGGAAGCGGCCGGACCAGCTGGAGCGTGCGCGTGCTAGCGGCCAGCTGAGCAAGGCCGACGAAAAGTTTCTGGCGGAGCTGAACAAGCCTGCCGAGTAAGAATGTACCTTGTGTGCATGTAACGGCGGGCATGTTGCCCGCATGTTCAACCCCATCCTCTACTGGGCAATCGTACAGCGCCAGCAAGATGGTTTATGGAGTAATAAAAATGGATCTGATCCAACAACTCGAGCAAGAAGAAATTGCGCGCCTCGGCCGCAAGATCCCTGATTTCGCACCGGGCGACACCGTGGTCGTCAGCGTCAACGTCGTCGAAGGCAACCGCAAGCGCGCCCAGGCATACGAAGGCGTCGTCATCTCGCGTCGTAACCGCGGCCTGAACTCGAACTTCATCGTTCGCAAGATCTCGTCGGGCGAAGGCGTCGAGCGTACCTTCCAGCTGTACTCGCCGCTGATCGCTTCGATCGAAGTGAAGCGCCGCGGTGACGTCCGTCGCGCCAAGCTGTACTACCTGCGCGAGCGTTCGGGCAAATCGGCACGTATCAAGGAAAAGCTGCCGCAGCGCAAAGCAGCTACCGTTGCTGCTGCTGAGTAATAGCGTCTGTGCACTGAAAAAGGCATCCGCAAGGATGCCTTTTTCTTTTCCGCCGAAGGAAATGTGATTTGCATAAGCCCGTGTTCGATCCCACCCTGATGCCGGTCGAGGGCCTGGCCGGCGAAGCGCCGCTCGCCCGCGAGTTGCTGGATCCGGCGGCCGTGCGCGCGCGCTTCGCCCGCACCTTGCCCTGGGATCCCGAAACCTCCGACGAGTCGCTGGCCGCGCCCGCCCTGCGCCTGCGCCGCGCCGCCGTGCTGGTGCCGCTGGTGGAGCGGCCGGAAGGCCTCACGGTGCTCTTGACCCGCCGCACCGACCACCTGTCCAGCCACGCCGGGCAGATCAGCTTTCCGGGCGGCCGTGCCGAAGAGCTGGATTCCTCGCCGATCGAGACCGCCCTGCGCGAGGCGGAAGAAGAGATCGGCCTGCACCGCCGCCACGTCGAGATCATCGGCGTGCTGCCCGAGCACGTCACCATCAGCGCCTATCGCGTCACGCCCGTGGTCGCCCTGGTGCAGCCGCCGTTCGCACTGAGCGCCGACCCGGGCGAAGTGGCCGAGATCTTCGAGGTGCCACTTGCCTTCCTGATGTCCGGCGCCCACCATGAACGCCGTTCGGTGGCCTTGCCGGACGGGGCAGGGAAGCGGCGCTTCTATGCCATGCCCTACAAGGAGTACTTCATCTGGGGCGCGACAGCGGCCATGCTGCGCAACCTGTATCACTTCTTGCGCGCCTGAGCCGGTGCGCCCGTTCAGGCCAAGGTCTTGACGAAGCGCAGGCGCTTTTCCTGTAAGCGTTTCGCTCGTAAAATATGTGGGCCCGCGTGCGCCGGCTGCTGCTGGACAGTTCCAGTTGAGAACAGCCATGCGCCAAGGCGAATTCCTCGGCGGCGGCCAACAGCGCCTGTCCGATCCCGACACTCCTGCTCCGCTCATCGACCACCAGGGCCGACAGCAGCGCCCAGGGCGCCGGCACATGGATGGGCTTGATGAGGTGGACGACGGCGATGCCGGCGAGTGCGCCGGAAGCTTCCGCCACCAGGGCCCGGCCGCAACGCTCGTCTTCCAGGGTGCGCAATTGCTGCTCCACCTGCGCCGGGTCGCTCGCATATCCCAGCTGGGCAAACAGACGGACGATGTGTTCCAGGTCTTGCGCGGCGGCCTCGCGAATATGCATGGAATGATCCAGGTAGTTTCTTTAAAAATATGCATTTTTCCACGAATGCTTCAGGAGGGCAGCAGTGCCGCTGCAATTTTTCTGAACCCTTCCTCCATTCCCTGATTTGATTCCCGACGGCTTCTCCGCTATCGTAGCGGGCAGCATGGTATTGCCAGAACAAAAAAGGATTCCTGAATGACATTTTTCTCCATCCTCGTCGCGCTGATCATCGAACAGCTGAAGCCGCTGCGGGCCGATAACCAGGTCTACGGTGGCATCAAGTCGTTCGCGATGCGCATCGAGGGCTGGTTCAATGCGGGCGAGCAGAAGAATGGCCGCATGGGCTGGATCCTGATGATGCTGGCGCTGATGCTGCCCACCTGGCTCATCTACTGGGTCTTCATGCACTACAACCTGGTGCTGCTGGCCTTTGCCTGGAACGTCCTGATCGTCTACCTGACCCTGGGTTTCCGCCACTACAGCCATTATTTCACCTCGATCCAGCTGGCCCTGAACCAGGGCGACGAAGCAGGGGCGCGCCAGCTGCTGGCCGAGTGGACCCGCCTGGATACCGTCGGCATGGACGCTACCGAGATCGCCCGGGTCGCCGTCGAAAAATCCCTGATCACCACCCACCGCAACGTATTCGGCGTATTCTTCTGGTTCCTGATGCCGCTTGGACCGGCCGGGGCGGTGTTGTACCGCGTGTCCGAATACCTGGCGCGCGCCTGGAACGAGCCCGACCACATGCGCAACGAGGCCTTCGGCCTGTTCGCCGCCAAGGCCTTTTACTGGATCGACTGGATCCCGGTGCGCCTGACGGCGGTGGCCTTTGCTGTGGTCGGCAACTTCGAGGATGCGATCTATGCCTGGCGCAATTTCGCGCGCCGCTGGGCCGACGAATCGAAAGGCATCATCCTGGCCGCGGGCGGCGGCGCGATGGGCGTACGGCTGGGAACGCCGGCCGAGAATGCCCCGCAGCTGCTGCCGCTGGACGCGGCCACGGTCGACCTGAGCGACAGCGATACCGAGGTGCTGCCGGGCGAGGAACCGAACCTGCGCGCGCTGCAGAGCACGGTCGGGCTGGTGTGGCGGGCGCTGATCCTGTGGATGATCCTGCTGCTCCTGTTGTCGAGCGTGGTGTGGCTCGGCTGAGCCTTATCGTGTATCGGCGTGTATCGGGTCTCGTCCGTGAGTCTTCTATAAGATATAATACTGAGCTGAGGTTGTTCTCATCCACGCAGTATTCTTGTATCAGCAAGCAGCACTATGGCCGAGTTACCGCACACCACGGATAAAAAACTGAAGGACGAGTTTTTTATCCTGGGCATTACGAGCAAAGGCAGGCAGTTCCGCCCCAGCGACTGGGCCGAGCGCCTGTGCGGCGTCATGTCCTGCTTCGCTCCCGGCGCCGCCGGCCGCGATTCCCACCTCCAGTTCTCGCCCTGGGTCCACCCGACCAACGTCAACGGCGTGAAGGCCGTGGTGGTCAGCCGCGAACTGCAGAAGATCGAACCCCTGGCCTATCACTTCCTGCTGAACTTTGCCAAGGACAACGACCTGCAAGTGGCGGACGCATGTTTCGTGCCGGCCCCGGACGAGAAGAAACCGGCCGCCTGACACTTGCGGTTTCACCTTCCAGATTCGAGAACTGGCGCTATGATAAAAGTCATAGCGCCATTTTTCATTGGGGGACACCGCCATGCACATCCGCGACATCTGCACCAGCGAAGCCGCCCACTGCACCCGTGACGAAACCGTGCAGGGCGCGGCCATCACGATGCGCCGCCTGCACGTGGGCGACGTGATCGTCGTCGACCAGTTCGACGGCGCCCGCGTCCCGGTCGGGATCGTGACCGACCGCGACATCGTCATTTCCGTGATCGCCCCCGGCCTCGATCCGGCCAGCCTGCAGGTGGGCGACATCATGACCGAGGACCTGCTCACCGCGCGCGACACCGACGACGTTTACGAGACCATCGAACGCATGCGCCTGCGCGGCATCCGCCGCGTGCCCGTCATCGACGCCGGCGGCAGCCTGGCCGGCATCGTCAGCGCCGACGACCTGCTCGAATTCCTGGCCGAGGAGATGGGCGAATTGAGCCGTATTAGCCCATATCAACAAGCGCACGAGCGCAGGGCCCGCCAGTAGGGATTCCGTCTGTTACCATCCTGCATTGTTCAAGAACATGCAGGACGGCACTGTCCTGCCAACATGACAGGACACCATGGACGGATTGACTTGCAAGCGCGGCCTCGCCGCGCAGGTGCTCAGCGGAAGCCTGTGCTTTTTCATGGCCGGCGCCGCCTGGAGCGCGCCGGCGCAGGATACTGCGCAGCATCGAAAAGCGCCGCAGCAGAAAAGTGCGCCCCTGCCCAAGGGCGTCACCCTCGGCCCTTCCGCCGAGGGCATCACGGAATACCGCCTGGCCAACGGCCTGAAGGTGCTGCTGTTCCCCGACAATTCTCGCCCGACCGTGACCGTCAACGTCACCTACCTGGTCGGCTCGCGCCACGAGAATTACGGCGAGACCGGCATGGCCCACCTGCTCGAGCACCTGCTGTTCAAGGGCACCAGGAAGAACCCCGACATCACCGGCCAGTTCGCGCGGCGCGGCATGGACTTCAACGGCACCACTTCGCTCGACCGTACCAACTACTATGAAGTCTTCCAGGCCTCGCCCGACAACCTGAACTGGGCGCTGCAGATGGAGGCCGACCGCATGGTCAACTCGCCGGTGGCGCAGAAGGACCTGGCCTCCGAGATGACGGTGGTGCGCAACGAGTTCGAAAGCGGTGAGAATTCGCCGGCACAGGTGCTGTTCAAGCGCATGCAGAGCGTGGCCTACGACTGGCACAGCTACGGCCGCTCGACCATCGGCAACCGCAGCGACATCGAGAACGTCCGCATCGCCAACCTGCAGGCCTTCTACCGCACCTGGTACCAGCCCGACAATGCGGTGCTGCTGGTGGCCGGCAAGTTCGAGCCGAACGCGACCCTGGCCCAGATCAACCGCCTGTTCGGCGCGATCCCGAAGCCGAAGCGCGCGCTGCCGCAGTTCTGGACCGTCGAGCCGACCCAGGACGGCGAACGCAGCTTCGCCGTGCGGCGCCAGGGCGACATGCAGATCGTCGCGGTCGGCTACAAGATCCCGTCCGACCTGCAGCAGGAGTCGGAAGCCCTCGGCTTCACCTCCGAGATCCTGGGCGACGCGCCGAACGGCCGCCTGCACAAGCTCCTGGTGGAAACCGGCAAGGCCAGCCAGGTGTTCAGCTTCGGCCAGACCGGCTACGCCCCGGGCCTGCAGTTCTACGGCGCGGTGGTGAAGAAGGGCGAGCCGATCGAGCCGGTGCGCGAGGCGCTGACCGAAGCGGTGGAAGGCTTCGCCAAGCGTCCGCCCACCGAGGAAGAGATGGAGCGGGTACGACGCTCCTGGCTCAACACGATCGAACGCAGCGTCAACGATGCCCAGGCCTTCGGCGTGGCGCTGTCCGAGGCCATCGCGCTGGGCGACTGGCGCCTGTATTTCCTGGGACGCGAACGCATCAAGGAGGTCAAGGCGGAGCAGGTGGCGGCCAGCGCCGGCCGCTACTTCGTGCGCAGCAACCGCGTGACCGGCACCTTCATTCCCGAGGACGCGCCGGTGCGCGCGGTGATTCCCGCGGCGCCGAGCGTGGAGACGGTCATGAAGGACTACAAGCCGTCCGACTCCAGCCTGGTGTCGGAAGACTTCGACCCGAGCCAGGCCAACATCATGAAGCGCACCACGCTCACGACGCTGGGCGGCGTGAAGCTGGCGCTGCTGCCGAAGAAGAACCGCGGCGAGACCGTCACCGTGCACCTGTACCAGCACATGGGGGACGAGAAGAACCTGTTCGGCAAGGGCATGGTGTCGGCGCTGTCGTCCGCGATGCTGATGCGCGGCACCAGCCAGTACACCCGCGCCCAGCTGGCCGACGCCTTCGACAAGCTCAAGATGACCGGCGGCCCGACCAGCTTCCAGACCACCCGCGAACACTTGCCGGAGGCCTTGAAACTGGCGGCCCACGTGCTGCGCGAGCCGGCCTTCCCGGCCGCCGAATTCGAGCAGCTGCGCAAGCAGATCCTGGTCGGCCTGGAAGCCAGCCGCGCCGAACCGCAGAGCGTGGCCTCGCGCGCGCTGTCCACCCACTTCGACCAGTACCCGCGCGGCGACATCCGCCACGCCAACACGCTCGAGGAAGACCTGGAGGACGTCAAGGCCGCGCGCCTGGAGGACATCCAGGCTTTCCACCGCGACTACTACAACACCAATCCGGCCCAGATGGCGATCGTCGGCGACTTCGAGCAGAAGGAGATCGCGCCCCTGGTCGACAAGCTGTTCGGCAATTGGAAAGCGCCGGCCAACGTGGCGCCGGTGCTGCGCAAGCATGCCGAGGTCGCGCCCATCAGCCGTACCCTCGATACGCCGGACAAGGAAAACGGCTTCTACCTGGCGCGCATGAACCTCGACCTGAACCTCGAGGATGCGGACTACCCGGCCCTGATGCTGGCGAATTACGTGTTCGGAGAGGGCGGGCTGAAATCGCGCCTGATGGACCGCATCCGCCAGAAGGAAGGACTGTCCTACGGCGGCGGCTCGGACCTGTCGCCGGGAGACCTCGACCGTGCGGGCAGCTTCTCGATCAGCGCCATCGCCGCGCCGCAGAACCTGCGCAAGCTCGACCGCGCGGTGCGCGACGAACTGGCGCGTGCCGTAACAAGCGGCTTCACGGCCGAAGAACTGGCCGACGCCAAGTCGGGCCTGATGCAGCAGCGCATCCAGAACCGGACCAACGACGCTGCGCTGGCATCGGGCTGGACTTCCTACCTGTACCGCGGCCGCACCTACGACTGGTCGGCCCAGTTCGAGGCCAAGCTGATGGCGGTCACGCTGCCGCAGCTGAACGCGGCCTTCCGCAAGGCGATCGATCCTTCCAGGCTGTCGGTGGTGATGGCGGGCGACCAGAGCAAGGCGGGCGACAAGGGCAAGGATTCACCCTAGAAAGCAACAAGCGCACTCCCAATTATGACAAGGACCCTATTGCTGCGTTAAAATGTTGCCCTTGGGAAGCATTATTTGCACAGCATCAGGAGCATCATGAAAGGGATATCAAAAGCGCAAGTGCCGCCGGAACTGCCGTTCGCCGGCAAGGTGGCGCTGGTCACGGGCGCGGCCAGCGGCATCGGCCGCGCGATCGCGCTGGCCTTCGGCCGCGCCGGCGCGCAGGTCGTCGTCGCCGACACCGCCGTCGACGGCGGCCATGCGACCGCGGCGATGATCGTGGAAAACGGCGGCAAGGCGCTGTTCGTGCGCAGCGACGTCACCAGGGCGAGCGAGGTCGAGGCGCTGGTCGAGAAAGCCATCAACTACTACGGCCGCCTGGACATCGCCATCAACAACGCCGCCGTCGACGAAGAGTGCGCGACGCTGGCCGAGGGCAACGAGGAGCAGTTCGACCGCATCATGGGCGCCAACGTCAAGGGCGTGTGGCTGTGCATGAAGTACCAGCTGCGCCAGATGCTCAGCCAGGGCAGCGGGGCGATCGTCAACGTGTCCTGCGTGTCGGGCATGGTGGGCGCGCCGAACCGCGCGATCTACGCCGCCAGCAAGCACGCCGTGGTCGGCCTGACCAGGAGCGCGTCGGCTGAGTACGCACGCGAAGGCATCCGCATCAACGCGCTGTGCCCGGGCGCGGTCAGGACGCCGATGCTGGCGCGCGCGGTCGAACGCGATCCGTCCAGCGAGAAGAAGCTCAAGTCGGCGCATCCGATGAAGCGCTTCGCCGAGACCGTCGAGATCGCGAATGCGGCCATGTGGCTGGCCTCGGAGCAGGCGTCCTACGTCAACGGCCACGAGCTGGTGGTGGACGGCGGCTTCACCGCGATTTGATCGATAAAGGTGGCGCTGCGAGTTCGTGGGTACTGCAACGCCACCATTCACCTCCAGCACTAGCACGTCATTCCCGCAAAGGCGGGAATCCAAGTTGTCGCCCGAAGTCGGTACTCGTGGAATCACAAGCAAAATTGGGTTCCCGCCTGCGCGGGAACGACGGTTTTGGGGCTAACGGGCAAAACGGGAACCTGGCTTAGCTCGCGTTCAGCTCCGCCACGAAGTCGTACATGTCCCCCCTGAAGTAGGACCTGCAGAACTCCACCGCCCGCCCATCGCGGGCAAACCCCAGCCGCTCCACGCACAGCCCGGCGTCGCCTTCGCGCGTCCCGAGCTGGCGCGCCTGTTCGGCGTTCAGCAGCAGCGCCGACAGGCGCTGCAGGGCGCGCACCGGCCGGTGGCCGGCGGCCTGCAGGGCCTCGTACATCGAATCGCCCACCGCGTCGAGCGAGGGCAGGGCGAAGGCGGCGATGGTCGCGTACTCCAGGCACATCGGCAGCTCGTCGGCGTAGCGGATGCGGTGGAAGCGGTAGACCGGCGCGCCCGGCGAGAGCCGCAGGCGCAGCGCCTCCTTGGGCGTCACCAGGCCTTCCGAACGCTTGATCCACTCGTTGCGCGGCACCCGCCCGCGCGCCCGCATGTCTTCGGAAAAGGAACTGAGCTTGGCGAAGTTCTTCTCGATGCGGGTATTGATGAAGTTGCCCGCGCCGGCCCGGCGCACCAGCAGGCCTTCCTCGACCAGGGCGTCGATCGCCTTGCGCACCGTGATGCGCGAGATGCCGAGGGCCGAGGCCAGCTGGCGCTCCGCGGGAATGGCCGAGGNCGAGCCCCAGGCGCCTTCGTCGATGGCGCGGCGCAGCGCCTGCTGCAGCTGCTGGTACAGGGGAAGCTTGCCGCCCGCGGCGGCCGAATGCATGAATTCTGCGAGGTCGTTCATCCCCGCATTCTACTTGGGGCGCGGGTCCTTGAGACGATGTTGGGAAACGGCGACCCGGCCCGCGCGGATCTCGCGCACCGCCTCCATCACCGCACGCGCCACGTTGCGCACCTCTTCCTGCACCGCCCAATCGCGGTCGAGCGTCGCGTGGCTCTCGGCATAGGATTCGTAGTAGCCGATGTAGCGGTCGAGCTGGGCGAAGCTGCCGGCGTCGACGAAGTCCATCCAGGCGAACCAGTCGGCCAGCGAGCGGCGCGTGCCCTCGATGCCGGCGACGTCGCCATGCACCATCAGCCCGTAGGCGCGCCCGGCCAGGTGCTTGGGATAGTCCCAGCCCTTCAGCTCGAGTTCCTTGGCCTGCTCGGCCTTCTTGCCATGGGTGGAGGAGGGGTCGGGATTGCCGCCGTCGGCGCACACCAGGCGGTCGATCATCAGCTTGAGTACGGCGGGCGCCTGGTACCAGTAGACCGGGGTGACGATGATGACGCCGTGCGCCAGCACCCAGCGCTCGTAGATCTCGTTCATCCAGTCGTTGACCTGGCGCTCGGCGTGGTTCGGGTAGCAGCTGCAGGGCCAGTGGCACAGCGGCATGGCGGTCGAGACGCAGCCCTTGCAGGGATGGATGTGGCGGTCGTAGTCGGAATTGAGCAGGCTCAGGTCCAGCACGTCGGCCTCGAAACCCTCGGCCAGCAGGACTTCGCGCGCCAGCATGGTCAGGCGCCAGCTCTTGGACACCTCGCCGGGGCAGGTGCCGTCGTTGCGGGCCGAGCCGTTGATCAGGAGGATGCGGTTGCGCGAGGACGGGTCTTTCTGGTGCCGCTCGGCCGCCTGCAGGCGATCGCGGGCCTCTTTCCACTCCACCGAGAGATCATAGCCCGGGTCGGCAAAGCCGGGCCCGGCTTTCACGGTGCGCGGCGCCTTGCGGCCTTCGTCATAGGCTTCCCAGGCCACCTGCTCGATGGCGTCGAGCTCCCCCGCCAGCTTGTCGTAGGCGGGATCGAAGAAGGCCTGGCGGAAGCGCAGGTGGAATTCGTTGCGCCCCAGCTTGGCCGGTGCCTGCCCCTTGCGTACCTCTGTCATGCCGCCTCCGCCTGCGTTTGAATGGCAGAAATTATCGGCCGGGCGCAGCGGCGCTGATGTTCGCGCGCGCACATAGCATGGAGAAATCCCGGACAAAGCTGGGACGAAAAAAAACCGGGCAGAGCCCGGTTTCTCAGGTCGAGCGCTCGCTCGCGCTTCAAGCCTGCTGTTGCAGCAGGAGCACCCAGTACTTGGCCAGGTCGGCGGCGCCACCCTTGCCGGTGATGCTCTGGAAGGTCTGGATCGCTTCGGCTTTCTTGCCGGCGCGAACCTGTGCCATGCCCAGGCGCAGCTTGGCTTCGTCCGGGGATTTCAGGCCACCCTTGGCGATACCCTGCTGGATGAAGCCGATACCCTTGTCGGCCTGGTCCATCGTGGCGTAGGCCCAGCCCAGGTTGACGAGGCCGGCGCCGGTCTTGGCCTTGGCCGCGCTCGCTTCACCCGCGGCGATGGTCTTGGCGTCGTCGGCAGCCTGCTTGGTCGCCTTGGTGCGCATGGCGGTCTGGGCCTTGGCATCGCTGCCCTTGCCCAGCACGCCGGCGGCAAAGCCCGCATCCAGCACGCTCTTGGCTTCGGCCGGGAAGCCGTCGCGCAGGGCGACTTCAGCCAGGTACATGTAGTGCTCTGGCGGCATCTGCTTCACGGCGGCCATTTCCAGGCGCAGCATGGCAGGGCCGTAGGTGGGTTCGTCGAAACCGGCCTTGCGCGCCACGCCGCGGTTCAGCAGGTCGACCCAGAAGTCGTCGGTCGGGTAGTACTGGACCAGGTTCTCGAGGGCGAACATGTAGGCCTCGGTGTCCTTGGCCTTGTTGGCTTCCTGGCCCAGCAGGCGCAGGTCGTTCTCGGCCGGCTTCTGGCCCGCCTTCTTGGCTGCCTCGATGTTGGCCATCAGGGTGCCCTTGGCGCCGCCGAAGTTGCCGCTGTTGACCTGGGCCAGCGTCAGCGCGCGCTGCACCTTGGCCGGGTCGCCGCCTTCCTTGGTGTAGCGGTTGTACCACTCGATCGCCTTGGCGTAGTTCTTGGTGTTGAAGTTGGCGTCGCCCAGGGCCTGGTAGTAGGTCAGGGATTCAGCCGGGCTCAGGCGGCCCGAGGCCAGGATCGCTTCCATGACCGGCATGGCGGCGGCGTTGTCTTCCGAGCCCAGGGCCAGGGACAGCTTCATGCGGTTGATGACGTAGTCTTCGTACGGGGTACGGTTCGGCATGGCTTCCGCCTGGGCGATGCGGTTCTTCACTTCGCCAAAGTTCTTGGCGTCGATCAGCGGCTTGATGCCGGCCGGGTCGAGCAACTTGAACATGTCGGGACGGACGGTGTCCTTGGCCGCAGCCTGCGCGGCGGCAGCCGGCGCGTCGCTCTTCTGCTGCGCGTAGGCGCTGGATACCAGTGCCGGGGCGGAGACGCCGATCGCGGCGAGCATCAGGCAGAGGCGGGCAAGACGGAATTGGGCCATGAATAATCCTTCAATCAAGTCGATAATGGTGAGACATGCATACTCGGAAATGTAGCGAGAATGCTATCCCGGCAAAATGTGCATTGTCCCATAAAACTGCCATTTTCAGGCCCGGCAATTGTGCCCTAGCGTGCGCGAGCATGGGAGCGTCGTTACATCGCGTTACCTCATTCATTTGGGCAATTGCCACCTACGTAGCGACGGGCGCGCCGCCGAAACCCGGTACCGGACAGCGACCCTGCGCCTCGATCTCGCCGGCCAGCCAGTCGATGACGGCATCCAGGGCGGGCGCCGCGAAGCCATAGGTCATCAGGGCCGGGGCGTCGAAGTCGAGCGCCTGGTAGGGGTTCCACAGCGCCACGTGCAGGTCGGGCAGCCAGGTGGCGCGCGCATGCGGGCCGTAGCGGCGGCGCGAGGTCGAGGCCAGGATCGTGAAGCAGCCGTCCTGCGGCAGGGCGCTCCAGTCGAAGGTTTCGGCGTCAAGAAAGGTGACCAGATCGACCTCGTACAGGCGGCCGAGCGCGGCCGCAATGGCGGCGGCCGGCACACCGGATTCCGAGACGCCGTCGCTGACCACGTCGGCGCGCGCCACCAGGCGCACCCTGGCGCCGCGTTCCGGACGCCGGGGCTGGCCGAGGGTCGTCAAGCCGGCGCGCCAGGCGCGCGCCATCAGGCCGCGGTCATCCGTGTCGGTCATGTAATTCACCGGGCCGGCCGGATGCGCCGCGGCCAGCTTCGACAGGCGCGCCAGGCGTGCTTCGACGGCCGCCAGCGGCAGCACGCCGCTGCGGATCGCTTCCGCGATCGCATGCACGGTTTCCACTTGCGTCTCGCGCGAGCCGATCGCCATCACCATGTCGGCGCCGGCCACCAGCGCGTTCACGGCGGCCTCGCCCGCGCCGTAGCGGTGCGCGATCGCGTGCATGTCCATGCCGTCGGTGATGATCACGCCATCGAAGCCGAAGCGCTCGCGCAGGATGCCGGTGAGGATCGGGCGCGACATCGTGGCCGGGTTGTGCGGATCGAGCGCCGGATAGACGATGTGGGCGGTCATCACGGCGGACGCTTTTGGTGCGACGATGCGGAAGGGCGCGAACTCGAAGCGCTCCAGTTCGGCCAGCGGCTTGTCGACCGTCGGCAGGTCGCGGTGCGAATCGACGTGGGTGTCGCCGTGGCCGGGGAAGTGCTTGACGCAGCAGGCCACGCCTTCGCTTTCGCTGCCTTCCATCCAGGCCATCGCGATGCGGGTCGCGGTGGCGGGATCGGCGCCGAAGGAGCGCTCGGCGATCACCGGATTGTGCGGGTTGTTGTTGAGGTCCAGCACCGGCGCGAAGTTCCAGTTGAAGCCGAGTGCGCGCACCGCGCGCGCCACCGCGGCGCCGACCTCGCGCGCCAGCTGCGGGTCGTTCGCCGCGCCCAGCGCCATCGCGCTCGGCGGCGCCGGCACCCAGGTCGAACGCACCACGGCGCCGCCTTCCTGGTCGAGGGCGATCAAGGCGTCAAGACCCATGGCGTCGCGCAAGGCGCTGGTGAGGCGCGTCAGTTGCGACGCATCCACCATGTTCTGGCGGAACAGGCAGGCGCCGCGCACCTTGTACTGGCGCAGGAAGGCGTCGGTATCGGCATCGAGTTCGGTGCCGAACAGCCGCACCATGATCAGCTGGCCGGCGAGATCGAGGTAGTCGTTCATGGGCAGTCGCTTAGTTCGTTTTGGTGACCTTGCTCAGGTGGCGCGGCTTGTCCGGGTCGAGCCCACGCGCTTCCGACAAACGGGCCGCCATCATGTAGAAGGCCTGGATCGCCGCGATCGGGTCGAGGTCGGGCGTCGCGGCGGTCGGCAGCAGCAGGTCGCGGCTGGCGACGTCCTCGGGGGCGGCGAGCAGCACGCGCGCGCCGCGGCCGCGCATCTCCTCGGCCAGGGCCACCAGGCCGGCCTGGGTCGGGCCGCGGGTGGCGAAGATCAGGAGCGGGTAGCCTTCCTCGATCAGCGCCATCGGGCCGTGCTTGATCTCGGCGCCGCTGAAGGCTTCGGCCTGCAGGGCCGAGGTTTCCTTGAATTTCAGGCTGGATTCCAGCGCCACCGGGAAGCTGATGCCGCGGCCGACCACCATGATGTTGCGGGCCGGGGCCAGCACCTCGATCGCGGGCGACCAGTCGGCCTGGGAGGCAAGCCGCAGGGCGTCGGGCAGGGCGGCAATGCCGTCCTTCAGTTCGGGGTCGTCCTGCCATTCGGCCACCAGGCGCGCGCCGGCCACCATGCTGGCGATGAAGCTCTTGGTGGCGGCCACGCTCTGTTCCTTGCCCGCGTGCAGGGGCATGGTCCATTCGGCGGCTTGCGCCAGGGGAGAGCTCGCGTCGTTCACCAGCGCCACGGTGGTGGCGCCGCCGTCGCGGAAGTACTGGATGGGCTCGACCACGTCCGGGCTCTGGCCCGACTGCGAGATCGACACCGCCAGGGTGTCGCGCGTGACCAGGGGCGATTTATACAGCGTGATCAGGGACATCGGCAGCGAGGTCACCAGGCGGCCCATGCGCGCCATGATCAGGTAGGCCAGGTAGTTCGAGGCATGGTCGGAGCTGCCGCGTGCGACCGTCACCGCGCTGTGGAAGTTGGTCGAGCGCAGCGCGCGGCCCAGGTCCGCATAGCGGTCGGCGTCCTGCGCCAGCTGCCGGGCCACGCAGTCCCCTGCGGACAAGGCTTCCTGGTACATCAGCGAGGTGGGAACTGGGACGGTCACTGGGCTTCTCCTTCGATATAAACGGCTTTGATGTTGAGGTCGCGGTCGAGCACCACGAAGTCGGCATGGCAACCCGGCGCCAGGCGGCCGCGCTGGGTTTCGCCGAGGTAGTCGGCGGCATTGGTCGAGACGCGGCGGCTGGCTTCGGCGAGCGGCAGGCCGATGCTCACCAGGTTGCGCAGCGCCTGGTCCATGGTGAGCGTGCTACCGGCCAGGGTGCCGTCGGCCAGGCGCACCCCGCCCATGCACTTGTGGACCACCTGGCGGCCCAGCATGTATTCGCCGTCCGGCATGCCGGCGGCGGCGGTCGAATCGGTCACGCAGAACAGCTTGGGGATGCAGCGCAGCGCGGTCTTGATCGCGCCCGGGTGCACGTGCAGCAGGTCGGGGATGATCTCGGCGTATTCGGCGTGCGCCAGCGCGGCGCCGACCATGCCGGGATCGCGGTGGTGCAGGCCGGGCATGGCGTTGAACAGGTGGGTGAAGCCGGCCGCGCCGTGCTCGAGGGCCTGCACGCCCACTTCATACGAACCGCTGGTGTGGCCGACCTGGACCCGGATGCCGGCGTCGGCGATCGCGCGCACCAGTTCCATGTGGCCGTCGATCTCGGGCGCCACCGTGATCAGGCGCATCGGGGCCATGGCGTGGAAGCGCATCACTTCGTCGAGGGTGGCTTCGCGCGCATACGGCGGCTGGGCGCCCAGCTTGCCGGAGTTGATGTAGGGGCCTTCCAGGTGCACGCCGAGGATGCGCGCCTCGCCCTTGCCGCGTGCGCGGCAGGCCGCGCCGATGGCCGACAGGGCGCGGTCGATGTCCTCGACCGGCGCGGTCATGGTGGTGGCCAGCAGGGCGGTGGTGCCGTGCTTGGCGTGCAGGGCGGCGATCAGGTGCGGGGCGTCGCCGCCTTCCATCATGTCGCGGCCGGCGCCGCCGTGCACATGCACGTCGATGAAGCCGGGGAGGATGTAGTCGTCGCCGTTCGCGGACGGGTCGACTTCATGGCCGTCGATGGTGTCGATGCGGGCGCCGTGGCGCAGTTCGCCATGGATCCAGCCGCTCGGTGTGAGGATGTTGCCTCTCATTGTGCTGCTCCTTGTTGTTCCAGGTGGCGTTCGATCATGCGCAGCGCGCCGGCGGCCGAGTCGCCTTGCGCCGGCACGCAGCGCGCCAGGGTATCAGGCGGCAGCCAGGGGCGCAGGGCTTCGCCCAGGCCGCCGCACAGGGCCAGCGGCAGGGTGTGCGAACGGTCGAGCGCATCGGCGATGCTGGCCACTTCACGGCCCGCGTGTTCCAGGATGGCGCGCGCCACCGGGTCAAGCTCGCCGTGCGCGACCACGAAGCGCGCCAGGCCGGCATAGGCGGTCTGGTTGGCGCGCCCCAGCCAGACCTGCACCGCGTCGCGCGAGCCGCCGCAGAAGTCGATGAGCTCGCGCGCAAAGGCGCGGCCTTCGACGCGGCCGTCCAGCACCTGTTCGATGTGGTTCAGTGCGCGCAGGCCCATCCAGGCGCCGCTTGCTTCGTCCCCGGCCGGGAAGCCCCAGCCGCCGACTTCGACCTTGCTGCCGTCGGCCAGCATGGCTTCGCCGACGCTGCCGGTGCCGATCGCGACGATCGCGCCGGGGCGGCCAGCGTGGGCGCCCATCAGGGTGGTGAAGCCGTCGGTGTCGAGGGCCAGCAGGGCGTAGCCGGGATTGGCGGCGATGAACTGGGCCGCCCATTCCTTGTTGTGCACCCCGGCCAGGCCGAGGCCGATGGCGCAGGAGGGCAGGGGGATGTGCTGGACGTCGATGGCGGCGAAGGCCTGGGCGACGACGCCCTGGATGGTGGTCCAGGCATTGTCGATGCCGCGCGACAGGGCCGAGGGGCCGCCGGTCGCCTGCGCGATTTCCGTGAGGCCGGCGCTGGTGCGACGGGCCAGGCGCACGCGGGTGCCGGTGCCGCCGCCGTCGACGCCGATGAGATAGTCGATCATGGTATGGAAGGTTCTGCCGGAGAGTCAGCGCACTATAGGCAGGCGCTACAGCGATGTCAACAGGTATTTAACTGGTATG
Source organism: Massilia alkalitolerans DSM 17462 (assembly GCF_000427785.1). Taxonomy (GTDB): domain Bacteria; phylum Pseudomonadota; class Gammaproteobacteria; order Burkholderiales; family Burkholderiaceae_D; genus Telluria; species Telluria alkalitolerans. Next base: position 204,104 of record NZ_ATYR01000005.1, on the reverse strand, counting down.
CAAATTTGCTCTGCAGATATGGCTCCATCACCGTAGGTTATTTGCATAAGTCATTGATTTTGCGAATATTTTTATTGGTACGGGAACTGGTATTGTCGAGCGCGGGAAAATGGCTGGTATGCTTGGCGGAAGAGGAGCTGGCGCCGCCAGGGCGGCGGCGCCGGAAGGAACTGCTTAGAACCTTATTCGGTGCGGCGGCTGCCGCTGCGGTCCACCAGCAGCAATTGGCCGCGGCCTGCATTCCCGCGTTCGGCGCGGCGCCCGTCCTGGCCCGTGAGGTTCACCCTCGCATGGGCAGGGCCGGTGACGGCGATGTCGGCGCGCGCCGCGCTCAGCTCGCGGCCGTCGAGGCTGCCCGAACCGCTGAGCCGGGCCTTGACCAGCTCGACCTTGCCCTTGAGGTGGGCGGCGCCCGGGCCGGTCATCTTGAGCAGCAGGCGCTTGCCGTCCAGGTCCGCGTCCAGGCCGCCCGAACCGTGCAGCTCGGCGTCCAGGGTATCGGACACACGGGCCAGTTCGATGCCGCCGGGACCGCGCGCCTTCACGGTCGCGCGTTTCACATCGAGTTCGCCGGCTTCCAGGTCGCCCGAGCCGCTCACTTCGGCGCTGAGTTCGCCGATGCTGCCGCTCAGCGTGGCGCTGCCGGGCCCGCCGAGGCGGATGACCGCGCTGGCCGCCTGCAGGCCGCTGGCCTGCAGGTCGCCCGAGCCGCTCACTTCGGCGTCGAAGCGGCGGATGTCGCCGGCCACGCAGGCGCTGCCCGGGCCGCGCTGGACGGTGGAGGCCGCGCCGGCCGCCAGCGAGCAGGCCTCGAAGTCGCCCGAGCCGCTGATCTCCGCGCGCAGCTCGCGCGCGCTGCCCGACAGTTTCATGCCGCCCGGGCCGCGCATGCGCGCGTCCAGGCGCGCCAGGCGCAGCTCGTCTGCCTCCAGGTCGCCCGACCCGCTCACGCTTGCCGTCAGCAGGTTGCCGACGCCGGACAGGCGCACGTCGCCCGGCCCCGACATGTCGAGGTCGACGTTGGCCGCCTTGAGCCGGTGCAGGTCGAGGTCGCCGCTGCCGCTGGCGCGCACCGTCAGCTCGCGCACCGCGCCCGCCGCCTGCAGGTCGCCGGGACCGTCTACCTTGAGGCTGAAGCGCTCGCCCGCCAGCTGGGCCAGCTCGACGTCGCCGCTGCCGGACATCGCCAGGCTCTTGAGCTGGCTGGCCGTGATGTGGATGACGACCGGCGCGCGCCGCTTGCCCCAGCTGAAGTGGAAACCGTTGCGCTCGACCGGCCGCACCACCAGGGTGTCGCCGCGCACGAAGGTCTCGATCCCCTCGAGCTGCTTGGGCTCGCCCGACAGCGTGAGCGCCTGGCGGCCCTGGGCGCGCACCACGACTTCGTAGGGTCCCGCGAGTTCGATCGCGCTGAAGGGCGCCACGGTGCGCTGCAGCGTCACCGGCGCCGCCGGCGCTTCGGCGTGGCTGGCCTGGGTGGCGAGGAAGCCGGCGGCGATGGCGGCGGTGAGGAGGGCGGGCTTGAGGACGGTGGTCATGTTCTTGTCGTCGGTGGCGGTATTCGGGAGCCTGAACGATAAGGTAAGGCGTCCCGGCTTGCCCCGGCAAAACGACGAAGCTGCGAAAACGGGGAACAGAGTGCAATTCCTGCGGATGAGCGGCATGGCGGCCTCTGGATTCCGAGCGGAACCCTGTTGGCATGGGGCGGGTTTTTGGCATAGCCTGTCCGTCCCGCTTTTGACACGTAGTGACGTTAGCTGATGAGTTACCTCGCGCATGCGCAGGCAATGGCCGATCTCGACGAGCTGGTGATGACCCACGAGCTGGCCTCGCGGCCCGCCCGCGCGCCGGACCATGCCGCCGAGAACCGGGCCCTCGCTGAGCTCGCGCAGGAACTGGCGCGCCATCCGGAAGCGGTGCCGGGCAGGGTGGAAGACCTGCTGCGCGCGCTGTGCCGCTGCGACGCCGCCGGCACCGGCCTCCCGGACCAGCACCACGGCGGCGTCGACTGGCGCACGGCGGGCAGCGAGCCGGTGCTGCTGCGCGATCCGGCGCGCCTGTTCCCTTCGCTGCGCACGGCCGGACCGGCGCCGGCCGAGATGCTGCTGCTGCCATGGGCCGTCGACGGCGGACCGTCCGGCATGCTCTGGGTGGCCGATCCGGAACGCCGTTTCGACCTGGAGGACGCACGCCTGTTGCGCAGCCTGTCCGGCTTCGCCGCGGCGGCCCTGCGCCTTGCCGGGGACGAGCGCAGCGACATGGAGCGCGACTTCGCCCTGCGTACCGAGGAACTGCACGACGCGCATCTGCGCCTGGCCAGCGAGACGGCGCAGCGCACCGCCGCCGAGCGCGAGCTGCGTGCAAGCCATGCGATCCTGGACGCGGCCATGCACACCGAAGCGGTGGGCCTGGCTTTCTACCTGCTCGACGGCAGCATCATCGACTGCAACGAGGCGCTCGAACGGATGAGCGGCTACAGCCGCGACGAGCTGCGCAGCACGGTCCGCTGGACCGAGCTGGGCACGCCCGAGTTCGCCGAGGCGACGCAGCGCGCGCTGGCCGAGCTGCGCGAGGGCGGACGCACCGCGCCCTACATGAAACAGCTGGTGCGCAAGGACGGCAGCCGCTGGTGGGCCATGGTGGCGCCGAGCTGCCTGCCCGGCGAAGGCGAGGCGCGCAAGTGCATCGCCTTCATCATCGACGTCACCGGGTCGCGCGAGGCCGAGATGGCGCTGCAGGCCAGCGAGGCGCGTTTCGAGACCCTGGTGACGGGCTTCGCGCAGGCGGTCTGGGAGGCCGATGCCGACGGGGTCATCCGGTCGGATTCGCCGAGCTGGCGCAGGTATACCGGCCAGGGCGTGGGCGAATGCCTGGGCTACGGCTGGCTCAATGCGGTGCACCCGGACGACCGCCACTTCATCCTGCATCACTGGAACGAGGCGCTGGCCCAAGGCTCGCTGGTGAACGCCGAGTACCGGCTGCGCCAGGCCGGGGGCGGCTGGCGCTGGACCAACGTGCGCGCGGCGCCGCTGCGCAATCCCGACGGCAGCGTGGCGCGCTGGATCGGCATGAACATCGACGTCGACGCGCGCCGCCAGGCCGAGGCGGCGCTGCGCGAGAGCGACGGCCGCTTCCGGGTGCTGGCCGAAGCCTCGCCCGCGCTCATCTTCCAGCTCGACGAAGCGGGGCAGGTGAGCTATGCCAACCGGCGCAGCATCGAGATGGTCGGCATCCAGGCCGGGACCACGCCGGAAAACAGCTGGGGCACGCGGCTGCATCCGGACGACCAGGCCCGCTTTGTCGGCGCGGTGCGCGCGGCGATCGGGCAGCGCACGCCCTTCCAGCAGCGCGTGCGGGCACGCGCCGCCGACGGGCGCTGGCACTGGTTCGAGAGCCACGGTGCGCCGCTGTTCGGGGCGGACGGCGCCTACCGCGGCCACGTCGGCATCTCGATCGACGTCACCGAGGCGGTGCAGGCCGAGGAGGCGCTGCGCTTCGCCGACCGCCGCAAGGACGAGTTCCTGGCCACCCTCGCGCACGAGCTGCGCAACCCGCTGGCGCCGATCAGCAACGCGGTGCACCTGCTGCGCCGGCCGGACGGGCGGCGCACGGCCGACCGCATGGTCGAGATGGTGGGGCGCCAGGTGCGCCAGATGGTGCGCCTGGTGGACGACCTGATGGACGTCTCGCGCATCACCCAGGGCAAGCTGGAACTGCGCCGCGAGCAGCTGTCGCTGGCCGAGGTGCTGGCGATGGCGGTCGAGACCAGCATGCCGGCGATCGAAGCCGGGCGCCACGACCTGACCGTGTCGCTGCCGGAAGAAACCCTGATGCTGGAGGCCGACAAGGTCAGGCTGACCCAGGTGTTCGGCAACCTGCTCAACAACGCGGCCAAGTACACCGACCGCGGCGGGCGCATCTGGCTCGGCGCGCGGCGCGAGGACGACTCGGTACTGGTGTCGATACGCGATACCGGCATCGGCATCCCGGCGGCCAAGCTGCCCCATGTGTTCGAGATGTTCTCCCAGGCCCACCGCGACAGTGCGCGCGGCCAGGCCGGGCTGGGTATCGGGCTGACGATGGTGCGCAGCCTGGTCGAGCTGCATGGCGGCAGTGTCGAGGCGCGCAGCGAGGGGCCGGGGCGCGGCAGCGAGTTCATCGTCCGGTTGCCGCTGGCACGGGTAGCCGAGGCCGCGCCGCACCAGGACGACGCCGGTGGCGAAGCGCCGCTCGAGGGCCGGCGGGTGCTGGTGGTGGACGACAACGGCGACGCCGCCGAGTCGCTTGCCCTGCTGCTGCAGTCGGCCGGCGCCGAGGTGCACACCGCGAACGATGGCCCTGCCGGGCTGGCGGCGGTCCGGCGCTTCGTGCCGCACGTGGTCCTGCTGGACCTGGGCATGCCGGGCATGGACGGCTTCGAGGTGGCGCGGCGCCTGCGGGCCGAGCCGGGACTGGCCGGGCTGGTCCTGGTGGCGCTGACCGGCTGGGGGCAGGAAGAGGACCGCAAACGGACCCGCAGCAGCGGCTTCGATCATCACCTGACCAAGCCGGTGGACGTGGACCGGCTAATGGACATCCTCGGAAAAATCCGCCCGGGCGCGGTCAAGGTGGCCTGAGCCAGCCGGTCTGGTCCAGCTGTGGCTCGACCGCAACAGCGTGGCTGGGTGCGCGGGCGCAAGAGCGCGCCTTGACGCCTGTCGTGCCTGCCGCGTGGCCGGGCAGGGGCCTGCGGTGTCATAATGCAGGCCATGGAAGGAGAACTCCCGTGATTCGCTATATGGGCACCCGCAAGAACGCCGAAGGGGCCGCCGTGTATGTGTTCCTCGTCAACGGCATGCAGAAGGAAGTGCGCGAGCACGCCCTCAAGCAGCATCCCGGCTGCTATGACGCCTTGCCGGCTGCGGTCAAGGCCCAGATCGCGGCCAACCGCGCCTGGCTGTCCAAGCTCTGAGTGGCCGTGCGACCTTTCCCATCGGCATCCGCTGCCGCGCTGCTGGGCGCGCTGCTGGCCGGTCCCGTGGCCGCGCAAGCCATGCCCTCGACCTTCAGCCAGGTCGTCGGCAATGCGCTGCTGTGCCGCAGCCACCTCGACAACCGTTATTTTTACGACTACCTGAGCACGTCCTTCGGCCCGGCCTACAAGCGCGAGGGCGGGGCGTACTGGTTCAGGGTCGAGGCCACGCTGTGGGGCGCCGAAGTCAAGGAAGTCATGGTCAGCGACGACAGTAGCGACCTGGTCTTCATCGCCGCCCTGACCGAGAGCACGCCGGAGGAGCTGGAAGGGGCGATCCGCGCCGGCGCCGGCATCGCCTACCGGCCGCTCGACGCCTCGCCCTATCCTTTGCGCGTGTCCAAGCCGGGCAGCACGATCGCTTACATGAATGACAAAAGCAAGATATATTGCAAGAAGTTCAAATCGCTGCCGGTCCGCTAGGACATCCACCGGACCCGCATGATCGCAGATGTATAACCACTACTTCCACCTGAAGGGCGCGCCGTTCTCGATCGCCCCCGATCCGCGCTACCTGTTCATGAGCGAGCGCCACCGCGAAGCGCTCGCACACCTGCTGTATGGCATCGGCAGCGGCGGCGGCTTCGTCCTGCTGACCGGCGAGATCGGGGCCGGCAAGACCACGGTGTGCCGCTGCTTCATCGAGCAGATTCCCGAGAACTGCCGGCTGGCCTACATCTTCAATCCGCGCCTGAGCGTCGAGGAATTGCTGCTGAGCGTATGCGACGAATTCCGCATCGAACTGCCGCCGGCCGGCACGCCGATCGGCCTGAAAGGCTATGTCGATGCGATCAACCGCTACCTGCTGGAATCCCATGCCCGGGGGCTCAACAATGTGCTCGTCATCGACGAAGCCCAGAACCTGTCGGCCGAGGTGCTGGAGCAGCTGCGCCTGCTGACCAACCTCGAGACCAGCGAACGCAAGCTGCTGCAGATCATCCTGATCGGCCAGCCCGAGCTGCGCAGCATGCTGGCCCGTCCCGAGCTGGAGCAGCTGGCGCAGCGCGTGATCGCGCGCTACCACCTGGGGCCCCTGTCCGAGGCCGAGACCGGCGCTTATGTGGCGCACCGGCTGGCGGTGGCCGGCGCCGGCGGATCGCCGTTCCCGCCCGCGCTCACGCCCCAGATCCACGCGCTGACGCATGGGGTGCCGCGCCGCATCAACCTGCTGTGCGACCGCGCGCTGCTCGGCGCCTACGTCGAGAACAGTCCGCAGGTCACGCGCCAGATCCTGAAAAAAGCGGCCGCCGAAGTCTTCGCCGGCGAGCCGGCCGCAGCGCGCCGCCTGCGCATGCCCGTGATCGCCGGCGGCGTCCTGGCAGCGGCCGCGGTCAGTGCAGCGGCCTGGCAAGTCATGCCCGCGCGCAATGCCGCCTCCGCGCCGCCTGCGCAGGCCGCGGCGCCCGCCAGGGCGGTGCCGGTGGCGGCAGGCGCGGTGGCGCCGTCGAGCGTGCCGCCGGTGCAGGCAGATGAACATAACGCGCTGCGCGAGCTGGCGGCGCTGTGGGGGCAGCCGCTGGCGGGCGACAAGCCCTGCGAGGCGGCGCTCAAGGCCGACCTGCGCTGCCACCAGGGCCGCGGCGGCCTGTACGAACTGCGCATGCTCGACCGCCCGGCCGTCGTCACCCTGCATGACGGCCCGCGCACCGGCTACGCCGTGCTGTCCGCGCTGGACGGCAACAGCGTGACCCTGAGCGCCGGCGCGCGCCGCGAGAAGATCGACCTGGCCACCTTCGTGGCCCGTTTCGGCGGCGAGTTCACGACCTTCTGGCGCATGCCGCGCGCCTTCCGCGAGGAACTGGCCGAGGGCGCGCGCGGGCCGGACGTCGACTGGCTGGCCGGGCGCCTGGCAGGGCTGAACGGCGCGCAGGCGCCGCAGCCGGGCAGTGTGCTGGACGCCGGCATGCGCAAGCGGCTGCAGCATTTCCAGGCCGCGCAGCACCTGAAGGCGGACGGCCTGGCCGGTCCGCGCACCTACATGCGCCTGAACCAGCTCTCCGGCGTGCCCGAGCCGCGCCTGCTGGCTCGGGTGGCGACGGACAAGACCGGAAAATAAGCCATGTCCTACATCCTCGAAGCCCTCAAGAAGGCACAGGCGGAGCGCCAGCTCGGCAACGCGCCGACCATCCACGCGCCGCCGCCCAGCTACGCGAGCGCGGACACGCGCGGCAGCCGCAAGCCCGTCATCATCGGCATCGCCGCCGGCGCCCTCGTCGTGGCGCTCGGCGCGCTGTTCCTGCTGCGCCAGCCGGCGCCCGCGCCGGCGGTGCAGGTGGCGAGCGCTCCGGTCCCGGCGCCGGCGCCGGTTTCCGCTCCGGCTTCCGCCCCCGCGGCGCCGGTAGTCGCCACATTGCCGGCGGCGCCCGAGCCGGTGGTCCCGGCCAAGCCGGAAGCGCCCGTCAAGCCGAAGGCGCCGCCGGTGTCGGCGAAGCCCCCGGCGCCCGCCCCGAAGCCGCAGCCGGCGCCGCGCGCCGAACCGGTCGAGGCCCTGCCGGAGCCGGCGCGTCCGGTCCTGGTGGCCGCCGCGCCGGCCGCGCCGTCCGCCGAGGACCATATCGGCCCGCTGCAGTCGCTGCCGGAATCGGTGCAGCGCGAAATCCCGAAGCTCAGCTTCGGCGGCTATATCTATTCGCCGAATCCGGCCGAGCGCCTGCTGCTGGTCGACAAGATGCTGCGCCGCGAGGGCGAGGAAGTCGCGCCCGGACTGGTGCTGGAGCGCCTGCTGCCCAAGGCGGCGATCATGAATTACCGGGGCTCCCGCTATCGTGTCGCCTATTGAAGTGGGACCGGTGCTGGGCGTGGTCGGCTGGTCCGGCAGCGGCAAGACTTCGCTGCTGGAGGCGCTGATCGGCCGCCTGGCGGGGCGGGGATTGCGGGTCAACGTCGTCAAGCACAGCCACCACGACGTCGAGCTGGAGCCGCCACGCAAGGACAGCGCGCGCCTGCGCATGGCGGGAGCGGCCGAGGTGATGCTGGCGTCTCCCTTCCGCGTCGCCATCCTGCGCGAACTGCGCGGGGCCGAGGAGCCGCGGCTGATGGAACACCTGGCGCGGCTGGCGCCGGCCGACCTGACCCTGGTGGAAGGCTACAAGTGGGAGCGCATGCCCAAGCTGGAAGTGTTCCGCCCGAGCCTGGGTCGGCCGGCCCTGTACCCGGAGGATCCCGACATCCTGGCCGTGGCCTCGGACGCGCCGCCGCCGGGCGGAGAGGGCGGGCCGGCCTGGCTGGACCTGAATGATCCGGATGGAGTGCTGGCCTGGCTGCAGAAATGGATGCGCTGAAGGCCTAAAGTTCTTCCGTCGGCTGCCGTAAATGGTGGATACGCCTTAATGGGAGAATGACATGGATGTGTCCAGCATCGCCAAGCTGTCCACCAGCATCGCCGAAACCGGCCAGCGCCAGGAAGTGAGCCTTGCCGTCTTCAAGAAGGCCCAGCAGATCCAGGAAGCCACCGCCACCCAGCTGCTCGCAGCGCTGCCGGCGGTGCAGTCGGCGAACCTGCCGCCGCATCTGGGAAACAAGATCAATACGACTGCTTAAGCTGGCGGTATTGCAGTTCTTGCAGAAATTGGGTTCCCGCCTTCGCGGGAACGACGTGCACATGGTGCGTGTCGCAGCTGTTTATCGCAAGCGCTAACCTATAGTCCGTCATCCCCCGCGCAGGCGGGAATCCAAGTTCGTTGCGCATTCGCTAACGCAACAATCAACCCGCCTTGCATCTTTGCCCCGCCTGATAAATACTGGCGCCTTCGTCCAGCCAGGAGTTCCCGCATGACCCACCGCCACGCCCTGATCGCCGCCGCCCTTGCCGGCGTCTGCGCCCACGCCGCCGCCCAGGACCAGATGGGGGTGCCGAAGGGCGACCAGGAAGTCTGCTACGGCGTCGCCAAGGCCGGCCAGAACGACTGCGGCACCGCCACCCACGGCTGCGCCGGTGTCGCCAAGGTCGACAAGGACCCGAACGAGTGGAAATTCGTGGCCAAGGGCACCTGCACGCAGCTCGGCGGCTCGCTCGAAGCCGGCCGGGTCGCGCAAGACAAGGCCCCGCAAGGCAAGGCCGCCGCTGACCCGGCCAAGGCCGAAGCCCAGAAGTAATCCATGTCCGCCTCCGCTGCGGCCCCGGGGGGAAGCACTGCGGCCGGCGTGGGCCTGCGCACGCCGCACTACCGCGCCTTCCTCGAAGGGCGTCCGCCGGTCGGCTTTCTCGAAGTCCACAGCGAGAACTACCTCGCCCGTGCCGGTTGGGACTGGCACGTGCTGAGCGAACTGCGGCGCGACTATCCGGTCAGCCTGCATGGCGTCGGGCTCGGCCTGGGCTCGGCGCACGGATTTTCCGATGCCCACCTGGAGCGCCTGCGCGCCCTGGTCGACGCGGTCGATCCCTTCCTCGTCTCCGAACACCTGAGCTGGGGCGCGCTGGCCGACCGCCAGCTCAACGACCTGCTGCCGCTGGCCCTCGACGAAGCCGCCCTGGCGCTGCTGTGCGAGCGGGTGGCGCGGGTGCAGGAAGGGCTGGGCCGCCGCCTGCTGGTCGAGAACGTCTCGACCTATGTGCGCTTTCGCGCCGACACCATGAGCGAAGCCGAATTCCTGGCCGCACTGGCGCGCCGCACCGGCTGCGGCATCCTGCTCGACGTGAACAACCTGTATGTCAACCAGCGCAACCACGGCGAAGACGCGCGCGCCGCCATCGCCGCGCTCCCCGTGGGCAGCGTCGGCGAAATCCACCTGGCCGGCCACCTGGAGACGCCGCTGGCGCTGGTCGATCACCATGGCGCCGCCGTGGCCGAACCGGTCTGGGACCTGTACCGCGCCGCGCTGGCGCGTTTCGGTCGGGTGCCGACCCTGGTGGAATGGGATGCCGAGCTGCCGCCGATCGACAGCCTGCTGGCGGAGGCAGCCAGCGCCGATGCGATTGCCCGGGACTACCCGGTGCCGGCTGCCCTTACGCCGGTGCTCCGTCCACCGGCGCCGCCGGCGCCAAGGGACGAGGCGCTCGCCGCGCTCCAGCAGCGCTTTGGGGCGGCACTAATCGACCGCAGCCACGAAGCCGCCTTGCGGCCCTTCCTCAGCGAGGGCGGGGTGGAGCGGCTGGCGCTGTACCGCGGCAACCTGAGCGCCGCCTGGGAGCGCGCCCTGGGCGAGGCCTATCCCGTCCTGCGCCGGCTGGTGGGCGAGGAATTCTTCGCCGGCCTGGTGCGTGCCTATGGCAAGGCCGCGCCGTCGCAAGACCCGGACCTGGCCGGTTTCGGCGCGCGTTTCGCGGACTTTCTCGCCGGATTCGCGCCGGCCGCCCCCTATCCCTACCTGCCCGACGTGGCGCGGCTCGAGTGGGCCGTCCACCGCGCTTACCTGGCGCCGGACGTGGCACCGCTCGGCCTGGCCGCCCTGGCGGCGATGTCGCCGGAGACCCTGGACGGCGCCCGTTTCACCCTGCATCCTTCGCTGAGCCTGCTGCGCAGCCGCTGGGCCATCGGCGCGCTCTGGCAGGCGCACCAGCCGGGCGGTCCGGCATTGCCGGCGCACGCCGACGCGCCTTGCACGGTATTGGTGGTGCGGCGCGGCTGGCGGGTGGAGGTGGTGGAGGAGAGCGCAGCGGGAGCTGCGGCCCTGGATCGGCTGGCGGCGGGCGCCAGCTTCGGCACGGCGCTCGACGCCGCGCTGGCCGCCGCAGCGGCCGGTGAGGAAGCGCCGGACATCGGCGCCATGCTGCAGGGCTGGTTCAGGCTTGGCGTCGTGACCGCGATTGCGGCAGACAACGCCAATAGGGACAGCCCCGGCTGGTAGACTAGTGAAAGGCGCGCAGGATGCGCTGCTCGCCGGTACGGTCGCAGTAACGCTCGTTGGCGGCGCGGGTGGCCGCCATCATGCGCTCGAGCTGGGCGTCTTCGAAACGCGCCAGTTCTTCGTTGGCCGCTTCCAGCGCCAGCGCCAGCTTGGCGCGCGCGTTCTGGTACAGCGCACTGGTGTAGTGGTCGGTATTTTTCAGCAGCTCTTCCGCATTCTCGATGACGAGACGCAGGTCTCCGATGAGCTGCTCCTGGGACTGGGCGCGGTTCGGGGTTTCCATGGCTTCACCTGTGGCCGGTTATATAAGTCGATCCTGATGACTTGAAATATAAACAAGGAAGCCCCGTTCTGTTTGTTAGGGCGCAAACATAAGCCCGCTGTTTTGCGCCACTTTTCGTGCCCGTTTCCCAGCCGTTCTGGTTGGGTTTATTGCACCCGGATCTGCACGTCGCCCACGGTCACGGTCTGGCCGCTGCGGATCTTCGCGGTCTTGCGCAGCTCCTGCTTGCCGTCGACCGACACCGCGCCGCTGGCGACCATGTTCTTGCCGGCGCCGCCGCTGTCGACCAGGCCGACCAGTTTCATCAACTGGTTGAGCTCGACGAACTCGGCGGTCAAATCGAAATCTATTTTTTGCATGCTGTCCTCGGGGAATTGAAAAGGGCACCTCCAGGTGCCCCGAAAAAGTTTTACTCGACCGTATCAGGCCGGGTCATGTCGATCGGCACGATCCACTCGTCGAACTGCTGCTCGGTGACGAAGCCGGATTGCAGGGCGGCCTGGCGCAGGGTCAGGCCGTCGTGCGACGCGGTCTTGGCGATCTGCGCGGCGCGATCATACCCGATGTGCGGGGCCAGTGCGGTCACCAGCATCAGCGATTTTTCCATCAGCTCGGCGATGCGGGCGTGGTTCGGCTCGATGCCCTGGGCGCAGTGCTCGTCGAAGGAGCGCATGCCGTCGGCCAGCAGGCGGGCACTCTGCAGGAAGTTATGGGCGATCATGGGCTTGAACACGTTCAGCTCGAAGTTGCCCTGCGAGCCGCCGACCGTGATCGCGACGTCGTTGCCGAAGACCTGGCAGCACAGCATGGTGAGCGCCTCGCACTGGGTCGGATTCACCTTGCCCGGCATGATCGAGCTGCCCGGCTCGTTCTCGGGAATCGTGATCTCGCCCAGGCCTGAGCGCGGGCCCGAGGCCATCCAGCGCACGTCGTTGGCGATCTTCATCAGGGCCGCGGCCAGGGTCTTGAAGGCGCCGTGGCTCGAAACCATGGCCTCGTGGCCGGCCAGCGCCATGAACTTGTTGGGCGCGCTCTTGAAGGACAGGCCCGTGCGCGAGCTGAGCTCGGCCGCGATGCGCGGCGCGAAGTCCGGGTGCGCGTTCAGGCCGGTGCCGACCGCCGTGCCGCCCGCCGCCAGGGCCAGCAGGCCGGGCAGGGTGGCGCGGATCGCGCTTTCCGCGAATTCCAGCTGGGCGACGTAGCCCGAGAATTCCTGGCCGAGGGTGAGCGGGGTGGCGTCCTGCAGGTGGGTGCGGCCGATCTTGACGATGCTCTCGAAGTCGCGCGACTTGCGCAGCAGCGTGGCGCGCAGCTGGCCGAGTGCCGGCAGCAGATTCTGGGCAACGGCAAGCGCCGCCGCCACGTGCATGGCGGTGGGGAAGATGTCGTTCGAGGACTGGCCCATGTTGACGTGGTCGTTCGGGTGCAACAGGCGCTTCTCGCCGCGCTCGCCTTTCAAGAGCTCGGAGCCACGGTTGGCCAGCACCTCGTTCATGTTCATGTTGCTCTGGGTGCCGGAGCCGGTCTGCCAGACCGCCAGCGGGAATTCCTGCGGATGACGGCCTTCCAGCACCTCGTCGGCGGCGCGGATGATGGCCTCGGCCTTGTCGCCCGGGAGCTTGCCGAGCGAGCGGTTCACCGCCGCGGCGGCGCGCTTGACCTGGGCCAGGGCAGCGACCAGTTCCGGCGCCAATCTCTCGGTCGAGATGTGGAAATGGTGGAGCGAACGCTGGGTCTGGGCGCCCCAGAGGCGGTCCGCGGGGACCTCGATCGGGCCGAAACTGTCCTTCTCAATCCTGTTTTCCATGGCTGTCCTGTGGGTGAAGGGTTGTAATTAAAGAGTTTAGCCGATTGTCCGTTAACTACGCTCAGGCTCTTCTACTTCCATCCTATGGCTTGCCGCCTTCCACTGATATTGACTTGCGCGCTGCTGGCCGGCGCTGCCCAGGCGGCCGAGCTCGGCGAACCGCGGGTGAGCTCCTTCCTCGGCCAGCCGCTGGTGGCCGACATCGAGCTCACCATGCTGGAAGACGCCGCCAACCCGGTCCAGGTGCGCCTGGCGCATCCGGACGTCTACCGCGGCGCCAATATCGGCATGCCGGCGGTGCTGTCCACGCTCCGGATGTCGGTGATGCGGCGCGACGGGCGCCAGTTCCTGCACCTCACCTCGCTCGGCAAGGTGGAGTCGGAGCACCTGCACCTGTACCTGGAGCTGGCCGACGGCGCGCAGCGCAGCGTGCGGCTGGCAACCCTGTGGCTGTCGCCGGATCCGAATCCGGCGCCGCCTCCGGTTCGGGTGGTGGCGCCTCCCGTCCCGGCCAAGGCGGCGCAGCCCGCGCCGCCGGTGGAGGCGGCGCCGAAGCCCGCCCCGGCCAGGCCGAAGCCCGCGCCCATCAAGCCGAAGCCGGCCCTCGTGCCGCCGGAGCCGGCCAGGCCGGCGCGCTTGACGCCTGAACCGGCCCCGGCCGGCGGCGCCTGCGCCCCGCAGCCCAGGGTGCAGGTGGATGCCTGCGTCGTGCTGGGGGCGAAGAATGCGATGCTGCGCGATCAGCTGGGCCAGCTCGAAGACAAGGTGAAGCTGCTGCAGGTGGCGGCGGGCGCCGCGCCGGCTTCAAGCCTGCAAACGCCGGTGGCGCCGCAGCAGCAGGTGCACCCGCTGAAGAAGAAAAAGCCGGAACCGCCGCCGGAAGAGGGCTCGCCCTGGCTGCTGGCGGCGCTTGGCGCCGGCGTGCTGGCGCTGCTCGCGGGGCTGGTGTTCGCGCTGCGCGCCAGGCGGGCGGCAGGGCGCGCAGAAGGGCCCCGCGTCGGCTTGGGCGCACGCATCAAGGCGCGCCTGGGACGCAAGCCGCTGCCTGTCTCGACGCGCGAACCGACCCTGGACGAGCCCGCACACAACTCGTCTACACAAGCTTAAAATTTTTGCTATACTCATTCCGTGGTCGCGAGATCACAAACGGCACAGAGGCCTGGCGCAGCCACCACCGATAGCGTGGCGCGGAAAGCAGGCAGACGTTGAAGAAACGCCTGTGTCCGGAAGCGGTTCGCGTGTCGACTGAGACAGCGAACGCCGGATGCAACCGGCAAGAGGCGACGCCAGGAGATACCTGGTGATCGCTCTCCCCGATTCCGTGGCCGAGCCTTCTGCTCGGGCACATGCCAAAGCGCCTGCGGGCGCTTTTGTCTTTTCAGGACTTCCATTCGCAGTCCATGCGTTTTGCATGGTGGGCCTTGGGCTACAATCGCACCTGCAGCACAGACCCTGGCGGACTATGAAGAACTGGATCAATCGTTTACTGAGCGGCGCGGAACCCCAGGTGGCCACGCCCGAGGAGCCGGGCGGCGGCACCGACCATGCCGCGACCGACGCCCTGTATTACCTCTGGCTGGCTGGCCCGGCAAGGTTCGACGCGCCGCTGGAGACCGAGCGCCTGATCCTCGAGCAGGTGCGCACGCTGGCGCAGAACCCGGCCATCGCGGCCGAGCTGGTGCCGCGGGTCCCGGAACTGATCCCCAGGCTGCTGCGCAGCATGCGCGACGAGAGCATCAGCACGGGCGAGCTGGCCGGCCAGGTGGCCGAAGACGTGGTGCTGGTGGCCGAAGTGCTGCGCGAGGCCAACAGCGCCTATTACCGTCCCGTCACCCCGATCAAGACCCTGGACGCCGCCATCATGCTGCTCGGGCAGAACGGCTTGCGCATGCTGCTGGCGCGGGTTGCCTTCCGGCCCATCATCAGGCTGCACGAGGCGGGCTTTGCCCGCCGTGCGGCGCCGCTGGTATGGAACCATTCCGAAAAATGCGCGGTGGCGGCCAGCCTGATGGCTTCGGCGGTGGCGGCCGACATCTTCGAATCCTGCCTGGCGGGGCTGATGCAGGATGTCGGGCTGATCGTCGCCTTCCGCCTTAGCGACCGCATCTGCCAGAACGGCAAGGTGCCGGCCTCTGAAGCCTTCGGGGTGGAACTGCTGGCGCGCAGCCGGCAGCTGTCGGCGGTCATCGCCAGGCATTGGGATTTCCCGGACAAGGTGGCCGAGGCGATCGCCGGGGCCGGCGAACCGGATGGCCCGAACCTGGCGCAGGCGCTGGCGCAGGGGGATCATATCGCCAAGCTGCGGCTCTTGATCGATGCCGGGAAGCTGGCCGAGGACGACGCGCTCGTCACGGAAGGGCTCAACAGTTACCAGCGCCGCTGCCTGGGCAAGCTGAGCAACCTGGAATCGTAGCCAGGCCACCAAAGAAAAAGGCACCCGCAGGTGCCTTCTCTTGGGAATTCTATTAATCAGTGCGCGCACATCGCGCGGTCCAGCTGCCCCATCCAGGGTTCGGTCACGTCGCGAATCGCGCGGTCATTGGCCATCAGCTGCTTGAGCAGGTCGATCTTGCGCTGGCGCTTGGCGCCTTCCAGTGCCGGCACGCCGCCGATCGCGGCCCCTGCGGCCACCGCCGCCTGCACGTTCAGCTTGTCGAAACCGGTCCAGTCGCCAGCCTCGGCGGCGCCCTTCATCTGGCTGCTGAGGCCAGTGAGGTTTTCGTACATCGAGAGGACGTCGTTCGAGGTCATGTTGGCACCAAGGCAATGAACGCCGGCCGGATTGCCGGGTATCTAAGGCATTTACGGATGGGCTTTCAGGAACTTTAGGGTAATTTGAAAAAAATTTCGGATTTTTTCGAATGCCTCCGCCATTCCCCGGTTTCCGCAGTCTGGCTCCGTTTTTTGCAGTCTGTCGCAATCCGGGCGCAGGCGGCGCCCGGCTTTCTTACAGTGCGTGCTGGGTTCTTGCGCCGTCGCGCGCAGGAACCACTCAATAAAAACAGATTCGAGAGAGAGACTTATGAGAGACATGCCAGTCGCCCGGGCTCGCAAAGCCACGGCCGCGCTTGCGTTGGCCCTGGGCGCCGCGACGGCGCAGGCCGAGGCGCCGTTTTCTTTCGCGGCAACGCCGGGCAAGCTGCCGAAGGACGTGGTGCCGCTGCAGTACGACGCCCACATCGTGCCGGACGTCGCCGCCAACAGCTTCCGCGGCACCCAGACGGTCGAGATCGAGGTCCTGAAGCCGACCTCGACCATCATGCTGAACGCCGACAACATGCAGATCGATTCGGCCAGCTTGACGGGCAAGAATATCGGCAAGCTGAAGCTCGACCCCATCCTCGACAAGAAGCAGCAGACCCTGCGCTTCGAGCTGTCCCAGCCGCTGGCGCCGGGCAAGTACGCGCTGGCGCTGGCCTTTCGCGGCCAGATCAACCGCGAAGGGCGCGGCCTGTTCTACGTGAACTACAAGGCGGGCGGCCAGGACAGGAAGCTGATCGCCACCACCATGGCGCCGACCGACGCCCGCCGCATGCTCCCGACCTGGGACGAACCCGCCTTCCGCGCCCGCTTCAGGCTCACCGTCGACGTGCCGGGCAACTTCAAGGCCTACTCCACCACCCCGATCGACAAGCGCGAAGACCTCGCCGGCGGCATGCAGCGCATCAGCTTCGGCAACACCCCGAAGATGCCGAGCTACCTGGTGGTGCTGGTGGCCGGTGAGCTCGAGCGTCTGTCCGCCAAGGAGGATGGCGTCGACATCGGCATCGTGACGACCGAAGGCAAGCTCGGCTCGGCCACCTTCGCGCTGGGGGCTACGCGCGACCTGCTGCGCTACTTCAACAACTACTTCGGTATCCCGTACCCGCTGCCCAAGCTGGACCAGATCGCGATCCCGGGCGGTTTCAACGGCGCCATGGAAAACTGGGGCGCGGTCGTCTACAACGAGCCGACCCTGCTGTACGACCCGAAGAAGAGCCCGGAGAAGGTCAAGAAATTCACCTTCAACATCAACGCCCACGAGCTGGCGCACCAGTGGTTCGGCAATCTGGTGACGATGGCCTGGTGGGATAATCTGTGGCTCAACGAAGGCTTCGCTTCGTGGATGGCGACCAAAGCCACCCATCACTTCCACCCCGAATGGCGCCCCTACCTGGAGGGCATGGCCGAGCGCGAATACGTGATGAACCTGGACGCGCGCAAGACCACCCACCCGATCCAGACCCCGATCGAGACCGAGGAGCAGGCCGCCGCGGCCTTCGACGCCATCACCTACCTGAAGGGCGAGGCTTTCCTGCGCATGCTGGAAGCCTACCTGGGCGAATCGGCCTTCCGCAAGGGCATGCGCGCCTACATGGCGAAGCACCAGTATTCGAATACGACGTCCGCCGACCTGTGGGCCGCGCTGGAAAAGGCCTCCGGCAAGCCGGTCGGGAAGCTGGCCTCGGACTGGACCCTGCAGCCGGGCTTTCCCTTGATCCGCGTCGAGCAGGCCTGCGAGGAGGGCAGGCGCAAGGTGACGCTGTCGCAGGAGCAGTACCGCCTCGACGAGCCGCCCCGTGAAAAGCGCCTGTGGAACGTGCCTTTGCAGGTCGGCACCGTCAACGGCAAGGCCTGGACCACGCTGCTGTCGGGCCCGAGCACGACCATCAACCAGGGCGGCTGCGACGGCACCCTGGTGGTCGATCCGCACAGCGTCGGCTACTTCCGCGTGCAGTACGACCCGGCCAGCTTCCGCGCCCTGGCCGAGCAGGCGCCGCGCCTGCCGGACAGCACGCGCCTGAAGCTGCTGTCGGACACCTGGAGCTTCGCCTCGAACGGGCGCATGGGCCTGGAGGCCTACCTGGACCTGGTGCGCACGTACGGCGAGGAGCCGCGCGTGGCGGTCTGGGATGCGATCCTGTCCAACCTGCGCACGCTCGACTCGCTGGCGCGCGGCGAGCCGGAACAGGCCCTGATCCGCCGCTTCCTGATCGACTTCGCGCGCCCGAAGTTCGACAAGCTGGGCTGGGAAGAAAAGCCGGGGGAGACCGCCGAGGACGCCCAGCTGCGCGGCATGCTGGCGACGGCGCTGGCGCGGGCCGGCGACCGGCAGGCCATCGACGAGGGCAAGGCCAGGTTCGCGCGCTATGTGCAGGACCCTTCCTCGGTGCCGCCCTCGATGATCGACTTCGTCACCGGCACCGCCGGCCGCCATGCGGACAAGGCCACCTACGAGCTTCTTGCCGCGCGCGCCGCGAATGCCCCCACCAGCGAAGTACGCAACCGTCTTAATCGTGCCCTCGCCAGCGCCCAGGACCCGCAGCTGGCCGCGCGCACCCTGCAGTCGCTCCTGTCGCCGCATACCCCGCCGGACCTGGTGCCCTATATTATCGGTGGCGTCGCCGGCGAGCACCTCGACCAGACCTGGCAGTTCGCCATCGCCAACCGCGACGCGCTGCTGGCCAATATGGAAGCGCTGGGCCGCAACAGCCTGTTCGCCAGCATCGTCGCTTCCTCCAGCAATTCGGCGCATGCGGAGATGATGGAAGCGTACATGCGCAAGAACTTCGGTCCGGATGGCGTTGTCGAAGCCGAACGCGTCGGCAACGGCGTGCGCATCCGCGCCGACCAGAAAGCGCGCCTGTTACCGCAGGTCCGCGCCGCCCTGCAATAAAGAGCAAACACCACTTTCACAAGAAGGGAAGCGAATGAAAACCAGCTGGACTCCGATCAAGACTGCCGTCACCCTGGCGCTGTGCGGCGCATTTGCCATGGCTCCATCCTATGCCGCAGAGCAAAGCGCCGCCGCCGTGGCGCCCGCCAAGCCGGCCGGCGCCGTCATGCTGCCGGGCGACGATTTCTATGCCTACGCCAACGGCGAGTGGATGGCCAGGACCGAGATCCCGGCCGACCGCGGTTCCTGGGGCTCGATGGCCGTGCTGGCCGAAGACACCAATGCCCGCATCGTCAAGCTGATCGAAGACGCGGCGGCCAGCAAGTCCGCCAGTCCCGAGGCGCGCAAGGTGGCCGACTTCTACACGGCCTGGATGAACGAGGCGGCGATCGAATCGGCCGGCCTGGCCGCGCTCAAGCCGCGCCTGGATAGAATCGAGGCGATGGAGGACCGCGCCGCGCTCTCGCGCGTGCTGGGCGAATTCCTGCGTGCCGACGTCGACCCGCTGAACGCGACCAACTTCAACACCCCGAACCTGTTCGGCGTGTGGTTCAACCAGGGTCTGACCGACCCGTCGCGCAACCTGCCCTACCTGCTGCAGGGCGGCATCGGCCTGCCGGACCGCGCCTACTACCTCGACAACAGCCCGAAGATGGCCGAGCTGCGCACCAAGTACCAGCAGTACATCGCGGCCATGCTGAAACTGGCCGGCTACGACAGGGCCGATGAGCGTGCGGCGAAGATCTTCGCGCTGGAGTCAAGACTGGCCGAAAGCCACGCTTCGCGCGAAGAGTCGGCCGACATCCAGAAAGCCAACAATACCTGGACCATGAAAGACTTCGCCGCAAAAGCGCCGGGCATGGACTGGAACGCCTTCATGAAGGGCGCGCGCCTGGCTGGCCAGGACCGCTTCATCGCCTACCACCCGGGCGCACTCAAGGGCGCCGCCGAGCAGGTGGCCGCCACCGACCTGGGCACCTGGAAGGACTACCTGGCCTTCCACAGCCTGAACCAGTTCGCCAGCACGCTGCCGAAAGCCTATTCCGACCTGCGCTTCGAGTTCTACGGCAAGGGCCTGACCGGCTCGCCGCAGCAGTCGCCGCGCTGGAAGCGCGCGCTGGCCGCCACCAATGGCGCGATGGACGAAGCCGTCGGCAAGATGTACGTCGCCAAGTACTTCCCGGCCGAGGACAAGGCGCGCATCCTGAAGATGGTCGCCGACATCAAGACCGCCTTCGAGCGCCGCATCGACAAGCTCGACTGGATGGCGCCGTCGACCCGCACCCAGGCCAAGGAAAAGGTGCGCACCATGTACGTGGGCGTGGGCTATCCGGATGCGTGGAAGTCCTACGACGGCCTGAAGGTCTCGCCGAACGATGCGCTGGGCAACGTGATGCGCGCGCAGGAATTCCACTACACCCAGCAGCTCGCCAAGCTCAAGCAGAAGCCGAAGAAAACCGAATGGGCCATGCCGCCGCAGCTGGTCAATGCCGTGAACCTGCCGCTGCAGAACGCGCTGAACTTCCCGGCCGCGATCCTGCAGCCGCCGTTCTATGATTCAAAAGCATCGGACGCGCACAACTACGGCGCGATCGGCTCGGTGATCGGCCACGAGATCAGCCACAGCTTCGACGACATGGGCGCCCAGTTCGACGCCCGGGGCCGCTTGCGCGACTGGTGGACCAAGGAGGACCTGGCCCACTTCAAGAAGGCCTCGCAGAAGCTGGTGGAGCAGTACAACGCCTATAAACCCTTCGACGACCTGGCCATCAACGGCCAGCTGACGCTGAGCGAGAACCTGTCCGACCTGGCCGGCCTGGCCGCAGCCTACGACGCGTTCAAGGTCTCGCCGAGCGGCAAAGGTACGGGTGCGGAAGCGGACCGTGAGTTCTTCACTGGTTTCGCCCAGAGCTGGCGCACCAAGATGCGCGAAGCCTCGCTGCGCCGCAACGTGCTGACCGACGGCCACTCGCCGGGCCAGTACCGCACCTATACCGTGCGCAATCTGGATGCCTGGTACAAGGCCTTCGACGTGCAGCCGGGACAGAAGCTGTACCTGGCGCCGGAGCAGCGCGTGCGGGTCTGGTGATAGGAGAGGGCAGGACCGTAGTAACGCTGACCTCGCCACAAGCCTATGAGCCGTCGTTCCGGCGAAGGCCGGAACCCAATTTTCGACGAGTCGTCGAAAAGCATGCGTTAGCTGTAACGCACGCAAACTTGGGTCCTGGCCTTCGCCGGGACGACGTGCAAACGGTGCTGACTCGCGGTGAAGTACGATTAGGCCGATAATGCCGTCATGAACTCCGACGACATCTCCCGCCGTACCCTTGCTCACTACGAGCACAACGCCGACGCCTTCTTCGCCGGCACCATCGACCACGACGTCAGCCAGAACATCGATGCCTTGCTGGGCGCGATCGAGACCCCGGCGCCCTGGACGATCCTCGACCTCGGCTGCGGCCCGGGCCGTGACCTCAAGACCTTCACCAGCCTGGGCCACAAGGCCATCGGCCTGGACGGCAGCGCCCGTTTCGCCGAGATGGCCCGCAGCTACAGCGGCTGCGAAGTCTGGCACCAGGATTTCCTGCACCTCGACCTGCCGCCGGCCATGTTCGACGGCATCTTTGCCAATGCCTCGCTGTTCCACGTCCCCAGCGCCGAACTGGCCGGCGTGCTGGCGCAGCTCTACGGCGCCCTGAAACCGGGCGGCGTCCTGTTCAGCTCCAACCCGCGCGGCGACAACCGTGAAGGCTGGAACGGCCCGCGCTACAGCAGCTACCACGACTACGACACCTGGGAGCGCTTCCTGACTGCAGCGGGTTTTACGCCACTGCATCATTACTACCGCCCGGCCGGCTTGCCGCGCGAGCAGCAGCCCTGGCTGGCCAGCGTCTGGCGCAAGCCAGTGTGTTAACTGGCGAACAGAACGCCCCGCTCATCGCGCCTATGGTGGGACCTCGCTTCACAACCGAAGAGGGTGACTGACATGAACGACGATCAAATCAAAGGCAAGGCCAAGGACATCGGCGGCAAGATCCAGGAGAAGGTCGGCGAAGCCGTCGGCAATCGCCAGGCCCAGCGCGAAGGCGTGTCCAACCAGGCCGAAGGCAAGGTGCAGGAAAAGGTTGGCGATGTAAAAGACATCGTCAAGGGCAACCGCTAAACCTTGCCGCCACCATGAAAAAGCCGCGCACCGCGCGGCTTTTTCTTTTGAGCATTTAACTTCGCTTCTGGGCCGGGCGGTCGCCCAGCACGTCTTCGATATAGAGCATCTTGACCAGCACCGCCAGCCCGGCCGCCAGCGGCGTCGCCAGCGCCACCCCGGCAAAGCCGAACAGGGTGCCGAAGACCAATTGCATGACCACGACCAGGGCCGGCGGCAGGTCCACCGCCCGGGCTTCGATGAGCGGCTGCAGCACATAGCCTTCGACCAGCTGGATGCCGGTGAACAGCAGCACCGTGTACAGCGCCAGCTCCGGGCTGATCGACAGCGCCAGCAGCACCGCTGGTATGCCGGCCATGATCGGGCCCAGGTAGGGGATGAAGTCGAGCAGGCCGGCAATAATGCCGAGGATCAGCGCCAGCGGCACGCCCAGCATGGACAGGCCGATCGAGGTGGCGATGCCGACGATCAGCATCGAGGCTGCCTTGCCCAGCAGCCAGCTCGCCAGCGTCTGCCCGAGTTCCTGCTGCACTTCCCGGGCGCGGGGGCGTTTGCTTTGCGGCACGAGCCGGATGGCGCCATTGGTGTACAGCTGCGGCGATGCGGCGAAATAGATGCCGACGAAAATGATGATGATCACGTTGCCGATGGCGCCGAGCACGCCGCCGAAGAACAGCCCCGCATTCGGCACCATGTTGCCCATCTGCTTGACGATCTGTTCCGGCGGCGGCAGTTCGCTGGCGACACGCTTGAGCAGCGGATGCTGCTGCACCGCGGTTTGCAGCCGCTCGACAGCGGCCGGGATTTCCTTGGCCAGCTTGCTCGACTGCTCGGAAATCTGAGGCGCCATGGCCCAGCTGCCGAGGCCGATGATGGCCGCCAGCGCCAGCACCACGATGCTCAGCGCCCACTTGCGCTTCATGTGCAAGCGGCGCGCCATGATCTCGCTTAGCTTGTAGAGCAGGATGGCGCACAGGATGCAGGCGAAGACCAGTAGCAGGGCATCGGCGGCCAGCACGATGGCGGCGGCAAGCGCGATGAACAGGATGGCCAGGCCATTGATGATCGTCACCCGCTTGGCAAGGCGGCGCTGAGTTTGCGGCGGGTCGGAAGCATGTTCCTGGTGTTGTTCGGTCATGGCATCAGCCTTTCAGCGGGAAGGTCGTGTTGACAAAAGATTAGCATTGCCAGTGTCTTGACGTCGCGCAAATGCTGACATTTGTGCAATGTGCGGACGCGAACAGAAGCGGTGCTCACGCTGCCGTATTCTGTACCCATGCATGGCCATCCGGACATGTCAACTCAAGGAGAAGACCATGATCAACAAGAACCAAGTTGAAGGCAAACTGAAAGAAATCGGTGGCAAGATCCAAGAAGAATTCGGTGATGCGATCGACAGCCCAACGCAGGAAGCCAAGGGCAAGGCGACCAAGGTCGAAGGCAAGGTCCAGAAGGCCGCCGGCGATACCCAGGAGCACGTGGAAGAGAAACTGGACGACGTCGCACGCCGCCCGCACTAATCCGCTTTTACGCTTCGTGAACGGCCGCCCGAGGGCGGCTGTTGTCGTTCACGTCGCAAAAAAAGCAGCCGCCCAGAAGGCGGCTGCTTTCACTTGGCAGAACGAGCAGCTTACTTCGCCGCCGTCCCACCCAGGTTCTTCTTGAAGAAGGCTTCGATCATCCCATACACGTGACGCTGGTTGACCTTGCCCGAAATGCCGTGCTTGGCGCCCGGATAGGTCATCAGGTCGAACTGCACGTTACGCTTCACCAGCTCGTCGATCAGGCGCGTGGTGTTGGTGAACAGCACGTTATCGTCGGCCATGCCGTGGATCAGGAGCAGGGGCGACTTCATGCCGTCCAGGTGGGCGAACACACCGCTGCGCTCGTAGGCCTTCGGATCCGATTTCGGGGTGCCGCCCACATAACGCTCGGTGTAGTGGGTGTCGTACAGCGCCCAGTCGGTCACCGGGGCCACCGACACGCCCATTGCGATCTTGTCCGATGCCGCCGACAGCAGGCGCAGGGTCATGAAGCCGCCGTAGCTCCAGCCGAACACGCCGATGCGCTTCGGATCGACGAAGCTTTGCTGGGCCAGCCAGTCGATGCCGGTCACCTGGTCTTCCACTTCGACCGAGCCGAGATTGCCGTAGAGGGCGTCGGTGAAGACGCGCTCGCGGCGGCCCGAGCCGCGGTTATCCAGGCGGAACACCACGAAGCCCTGCTGCGCCATGTACTGGTCAAAATAATTGCCCCAGGCGCGGGTCACGCGCTGCGAGTGCGGGCCGCCGTAGGTGAACAGGAACACCGGGTAGCGCTTGGCTGGGTCGAAGCCGGCCGGCTTGATGATCGAGTAGTGCAGGGTCTGGCCGTCCTTGGCCTTCATCGTGCCGTACTCGGTCGGCAGGTGGTCCGGCATGTACTTGGCGTACGGGTGGTTCGCGTTCAGCTCGTTCTTTTCCAGCCATTCCACCATGGTGCCGTCGGCGCGGCGGATCGACACCTGCGGCGGCGTGGTCGGGTTCGAGTAGGTATCGACGAAGATCTTGCCGTTGCCTGCGAACGCAGCCTCATGCCAGCCGTCGCCGGCTGTGATGCGCACCGGGTTGGCGGCATTGCTGCCGTCCAGCTTGAGCGCGTAGGTCTGCTTGTCGATCATCGCGTCCTTGCTCGACGAGATGTAGACGCGGCCGCCGGCCTCGTCGACCGCCAGGACGCTGTCCACGCCCCATTCGCCTTTCGACAGCGGGACCTGCAGCTTGCCGTCCAGGCCGTACAGGTAGAGGTGCTTGCGGCCGCTGCGTTCCGACGCCCAGATGAAGGCCTTCTTGTTCTTCAGGAAGCGCAGGTCGTTGTGGATTTCGACCCAGGTCTTCGAGGTCTCGGTGAGCAGCGGGCGCTGGGCCAGGGTGTCGACGTCGACGGCGATCAGGTCGAGGCGCTTCTGGTCGCGCGTCTGGCGCTGGTAGACCAGGGTCTTGGCGTCGGCGCTGAAGTCGGCGCGCACCAGGTAGATGTCCTTCTCGGCACCCAGGTCCACCTTGCGCTGCTGGCCGGTGGCCGGGTTCACGATCATCAGCTCGATCAGCACGTTCGGGTCGCCCGCAGCCGGGTAGTGCTGGTCGATCACTTCGGTGCGGTCGGCGAAGATCTCGAAGCGGCGCGCCACCGGCACCGGCGCTTCGTCGTAGCGGCGGTAGGCGATCGCGGAATCGTCCGGCGCCCAGTAGTAGCCGGTATGCTGGTCCATCTCTTCCTGCGCGACGAATTCGGCTTCGCCGTTATGGATGCTGCCCTTGCCGTCGGTGGTCAGCTGGCGCTCGGCGCCGGTCTGCAGGTCGATCACGACCAGGTTCTGGTCGCGCACGAAGGAGACGTAGCGGCCCTTCGGCGAGATCTTCGGATCGGTGACGTTGCCCGATGCGACCTTGCGCGGCGCGTCAGGCTTGGCGGCGTCGATCAGGAACAGGTCGCCACCGATCGGCACCAGCAACTGCTTGCCGTCCGGCGACCAGTAATAATTGATGATGCCCGACAGGCCCGCGGTACGGGCGCGTTCGCGGCGTGCCTTCTCCTCGAGCGAGAGCTCCTCGTTCGGCACCAGGCGCTTGGAATCGACCAGGCGCTGGGTGCTCTTGGTCTTCATGTTGTATTCCCAGAGGTCCTGCTGGTACTGGTTGTCGGCACGGCCGCGCAGGAAGGTCACGCGTTCGCCGTCCGGCGAGACACGCAGGGTCTTCACGCTGGCGCCGGCCAGGGCCGGATCGCCGTAGATGCGGTCCAGCGTCAGGCGTTCAGCCGAAGCGGGAGCGGCCGCGAGAGCGGCCATAAGGAGCAGGAGAGGGCGCATGTAAATGTCTCTGGTATAAGTTAATTTGCGACAACTGCGGAACGATACCAGAGTCAGCCCCCAAAAGCTGTAATTACATAGCGGCCAAAGGCTGTTTTGCACCATCGCGGATGCGCTGGCGCGCCAGCTTCTCGAACGACCACGTGAGCAGCACGGCAGCCACCGTCAGCGCGACCACCAAGCCGATCCAGAAACCGGTGGTCGACATCGGCGCGGCCGGCGTCCACGGGAACCAGCTTGGGGCCAGTCCCAGGATGCAGCCGAGCGGCAGCGACACGCCCCAGAAGGCCAGCAGCTGGATGATCATCGGCGGGCGCGTGACCTGGTAGCCGCGGATTGCCGAGGCGGTGGCGACCTGGGTCGCATCGGACAGCTGGAACAGGGCCGCGAACAGCAGCAGGTGGGCGCAGGCGGCCTGCACCGCCGGATCGGAGGTATACGCGGCCGCGATCTCCCAGCGAAAGATGGCGATGCCCAGCGCCGACAGGGCGCCGAAGCTCACCGACATGCCGACACCGACCCAGCCGACGAAGCGGGCGCGCTCCGGATTGCCTTCGCCCATGGCCTGGCCGACGCGGGTCATCATGCCGATCGCGAAGCTCAGCGGCACCATGAACACCAGCGAGGAGAAATTCAGCGCGACCTGGTGCGCGGACACCGCCACCACGCCGAAGCGCGCCACGAGCAGGCTGATCAGGCCGAAAGCGCTGACCTCGGCGAAATAGGTGATGCCGATCGGCAGGCCGAGGCGCAGCATGGAACCGATGGCTTTCCAGTCCGGGCCTTCCCAGCCGGTGAACGGATACGTCATGCGATACGCGGGGGCATGCTTGATCCAGAGGATCATGGCGCCCAGCATCAACCAGATGCCTGCGGCGGTCGCAACCGCGCAGCCGACTGCTCCAAGCTGAGGGAAGCCCAGCTTGCCATACACCAGTACCCAGTTACCGAAGACGTTGAAGGTGAAACCAACGATGGCGATCCACATGATCGGCTTGGTCTGGTTGATGCTGGTGCTGTAGCCGTACAGGGCACGGAAACAGGCGAAGGCGGGCATGCCGATACTGACGACGTGCAAGTACATGGCAGCGCGGTCTGCAACGTGCTGTTCGAGCCCGACATGATCGAACAGCAAGGTACACAGGTTGGCAAACAGCATGGCGACCAGGCCGACCAATAAGCCCTTCCATAGCGCCTGGCGCACCGAATGCGGCACCTGGTCATAGCGCGCTGCGCCGATCTCGTGGGCGACCACCGTGTTGATCGCCATCATGGTCCCCATCACGGTGACCAGCACGATCGACCACACCGAGGTGCCGAGCGACACGGCAGCCAGTTCCTCGGCGCTGACGTGGCCGGTCATCGCCACGTCGGCCACGCCCATGCCCACGGTGGCCAGCTGGCCGACCAGCATCGGCCAGGACAGGCGCCACAGGGTGGAAATCTCGGTGCGTACCGGCGACGCGGCGGTGGATGGAGAAGCGGTGCTGGTCATGATGGATCTGGCGATGCTGGGAAACCCGCCATTCTACTGTCGAAAGGATAAGGCCGCCTCTTTGCGTTGTGTTGCTTATCCGTTCTTGAGCCGTCGCAAGGTCTCGCGCGCAAAACTGCACGACCTTTAACGCTTGAGAGGAGAGGGCCATGGAAGAACTGTTGCCATACTACGAGCGTGAACTGGTCTACCTGAACACGGTCGGGCGCGAGCTGGCGCACCAGTATCCGCGGCTGGCGAGCGAACTGGGCCTTGGCGCCGAAGGCCTCGAAGACCCGCACATCCGCCGCCTGATCCAGGCCTGCGCCCTGCTCAATGCGCGCACCGCCCGCAAGCTCGACGACGACTATCCGGAGTTTACCGAAGCCCTGCTGGGCAGCCTTTATCCCTATTTCCTGCAGGGTATTCCCTCCTGCTCGATCGCGCGCATCGGCAGCGGCGCCGGGCCGCAGGTTCCAGGCAAGGTCGAGCAGGTGCAGGCGGTGCCGCGCGGGACCGAGATGAGTGCGCTGCACGCCAAGGGCACGGTCTGCCGCTTCCGCACCGCCAGTTCCCTGATGCTGGCGCCGGTCGGCGTGGCGCAGGCGCGCTACGAGCCCGTGGTGCATGCGCCGGCCCATGTGCGGCTGCCGGCGCGCGCCACCGGGCAGGTGGCGGTCACGATCGAGAGCGCCGCGCCGGCGCGCCTGCTGCGCCAGCTCGGCCTGCCGCGCCTGCGTCTCTACGTCGATGCCGACCCGCTGCTGGCGGCAAGCCTGATCGACACCCTGTTCATGCACGTCGGCGCCAGCTACCTGGAGATCGGCGACGGCGGACCATGGCGCCCGCTCGAGCGCATGCCGCTGGCGCTGGGCGGCTTCGGCGACGACGATGCGCTGGTGCCGCTGCGTCCCAGCGAGCACGCCGCCTACCGGCTGCTGAGCGAATACTTCGCCTTCGCCGACAAATTCCATTTCATCGACATCGACCTGGGCAAGCTGGCGCCGATGCTACCGGCGGCCGCGCACCGTTTCACCCTGCACCTGATCGTCAATGGCCTGCACGGCGACAGCGGCGCCGCGCGCCTGCTCGGGACGCTGGAGGCGGCCCACCTGGTGCCCGGCTGCGTGCCGGTGGTGAACCTGTTCCACCAGGCCGCCATGCCGGTACGGATCACGCACCGCACGGCCATGTACGACGTGGTGCCGGGACGCCATGAAGAAGACGTGGAGGTCTACAGCATCGACACCGTCAACGTGCTGCGCACGGCGGAGGGCCGGGTGCAGTCGATCGCCTACCGCCCCTACTACGGGCTGCGCCATGGCGAAGGCGGCGAGCTGCGCGAGCGCTACTGGTTCGCCCGCCGCGACGACCGCGGTACGCACCGGCAGCGCATGAAGATCGGCTTCACCGATGCCGGCTTCACCCTGGCGGCCGACGAGCAGTGCGTGGCCTCGATCGACCTGACCTGCACCAACGGCGCGCACGCCGCCGGCACTGGCTTTGGGGCCCCGGACGGCGACCTGACCAGCGAAACCGCCACAAACGGCCTGCCGATCCACCTGCTGCGCCGCCCGACGCTGCCGCACCGCTTTCCCTCCTCGGGCGGCGCGCACTGGCGCCTGGTGGCCCAGCTCGCGCTCAACCACCGCTCGCTCGGCGACCTCGACGCCTTCCGCGAGGTGCTGACCCTGTACGACGTGTCACGCTCGGCGGCGACCCAGCGCCAGATCGCCGGCATCACGGCCATGGAGACCTTGCCGTCCGCGGCCTGGATGCGCAACAAGAGTGGCGCCACCCTGGTCCACGGGCTGGAAGTGCGCATGACGGTGGACGAAGAGGCCTTCGCCGGCAGCAGCCTGTATGTGTTCGCGGAAGTGGTGAACCGGTTCTTCGGCCTGTACGTGCACATCAACAGTTTCACGCGGCTGGTGCTGCGCTCGGCGCAGACCGACAGAGAGCTCCTGCGATGCGAACCACGCAACGGCAACCTGACGCTGGTGTGATCGCGCTGTGATCACTGAGCTGCTGGCCGAACCCTGGCGCTACGAATTCTTCCAGGCCATCCGCCTGCTGTCGCGCTGGCTGCGCCGCTACGGCGTCGCACCGGAGACCGCGATCCGCTTCGAGAACAGCCTGTCGCTGGCCTTCCCGGCGAGCGACATCGATGCGCTGCAGCTCGAGCAGGGACAGGGCCCGGGCGGCGCGAACGCGATGCGCCTGCGGGTGCGCACGGCGGTGATCGGCCTGCTCGGCCTGAACGGCGCGCTGCCGCTGCACTACACCGAGCGCATCGCCGCCTGGGAGCACGCCACGCGCGACGAAGGGCCGCGCGCCTTCTACGATGCATTCTCCAGCCGCCAGGTGGCGCTGTTCTACCGCGCATGGCGCAAGTACCGGGTGCGCGGCGGCGCGGACGAACACAACCGCGATCGCTTCCTGGCCCAGCTCGTGGCGCTGGCCGGCGCCGGCTGGCAGGCACCGGGGCAGGACCAGCCCGGGGGCGGCCTGGCTTTTGAGAACCTGGCCTGCTTCGCCGCCCAGCTGCGCAGCCGGGCGGTGCCGGCGCAGCTGATCGCGGGCGTGCTGTCCGAATACCTGCAGGTGCCGGTCACGGTCGAGCAGTTCGCGGGCAAGTGGGATCCGCTCGGCACGGGCGACCGCAGCCGGCTGGGCGAAAACAACTGCGACGTCGGCCTCGGTGCGACCCTCGGCGAGCGCCTGCTGCGCCCGGAACTCGGCATCCGCATCAAGGTGGGGCCGGTGTCGTCCCGGATGTTCGAACGTTTCCTGCCGGGCGCGAGCGGGGCACGGGCGCTGGCCGCACTGCTCGACCGTTTCGCGATCGAGGTGCCCTACCGCGAGCTGCAGGTCATCCTGCGCGGCGAAGAGGTCGACGGCGCCGGCCTGGACGGCACGGTCCGGCTCGGGCTGGACGGTTTCCTGTGCACGCGGCCGGATCGGCGCGACCGCGACGACGTCTGTTATCTGCTGCCTTAGGTCCATCATTCGCGCGACGCCTGCGATGTCGGCGTCCTACAATCGACCCGACTAGCGAACCAACCAGACAGGAGGGCATATGGAAAATATTGTGAATGCGGGCGATCACCTGGACCTGGTGAGCGAGAAGGACCTGGTCGGCCGGCGCGTGGCGGTCCTGATGACCGATGGCGTCGAACAGGTCGAATACACGGGGCCGCGTACGTACCTGGAGGGGAAGGGCGTACGCGTGACCCTCGTTTCGCCCAAGGGCGCGGGCGAGGAAGTGCAGGGCATGAACCACGACCAGCCGGGCGACAAGTTCAAGGTGGAACTGAGCCTGGCGCAGGCCAAGGAAGCGGACTTCGATGCGCTGCTGCTGCCGGGCGGGGAAGAAAATCCGAAGAAGCTGCGCCAGATCCCGGAGGCGATTGCCTTCATCAAGGCTTTCGACGACGCGGACAAGCCGATCGCGGCGATCTGCCATGGACCGTGGCCGCTGATCGACGCCGGCATTGCGGAGTCGAAGCACCTGACCAGTTATCCGGCGATCCAGGATGACCTGAAGGCCGCCGGGGCGGAGTGGACGGATGACGAGGTGGTGGTGGACGGCAAGCTGATCACCAGCCGCAAGCCGGATGATATTCCGGCGTTCAATGAGGCGCTGATGAAGGAGTTGATGGTGATTCAGCAGGCGGGGATGGATCCGGGGCCGACGTCATAACGAAGACAAGCTACCGACTGACAAAAGGGGGCAGGCATGTCCTCTTTTGCATTCTCTTTACCGGTATTGCGGTGCTCAATCATCATCTTGAGGTATATCCAGCCACATCACATAGTTACCCTCTGCCGTATCATTCGTGATCCTGCCGCCTCGAATCTTGGCCGAGCACTCGAAGTGCGTGAACTCAGCCAAGTCGCCTGCAACCAAAGCGCGTCGGAAATCAATCGCAAGCCGAGGCGCCAAATTGCCGATCACTTCTTCCTGCAACAGTACGCGCACGGCATTCGAACCCTTCTCGACACGTAGTTGCACCTGAATGTCGAGGACTGCGCCTTTCACAGTCCGCGGCCCACACACGGACTCGAACACTTCCTGGTAACGCCTTGTCCCTAGAACCTCAATCCTGAACTGGCGAGGACCCGTGATAGTCGGGATGATCGTGGGTGCGCCTGCTTCAATGGTCCTGGCTGCGCGCTTGGGTGCTTCAGGTCTGCTATCGGTTTGGAAAGAGCGGAAGTAGACTTCCAGAGCCAATAGCGTATCGTCTAATGCCCGGTGCGCGGTGCCGACCTTGAGGTCTAGATGTTTGGCCATGTGCGCAAGTTTATGGGTTGGAAGCTCTGGCCACCCGATTCGTGCTCGCTCGAGTGCGCAATGAGCCGGATTCCGAACCGGCTTCCGTCCATGACGCTCTACCGCAGCGTGTAGGAAGCGCGCGTCAAAATTGATGTTGAACGAAACAACAGGGTGGTCGCCAATAAAGTCGATAAATTCATCCAGCACCTCGCCCATGGGCCGGCCATGGGTCTGCAGCATATCGTCGCTGATCCCGGTTAGCTTCGTGATGAATTTTGGCAGGGGACGGTCAAGGGCGACGAGATGCTGGATGTGCGGATGCGACTCCGCGCCCGGCACGTACTTGATCGCGGCAACTTCGATGATGGAGTCCTTCTTTGGGCAAAGGCCTGTGGTTTCGAAATCGAAGAAGACGAGCGGGTTACCGGACGTCGGATAGTGTAGGTCGCGCATCTGGGCTCTCAGCGGTGATTCGGCATCTCATGCGAGTCGTTTTACTTACGAATAATACGCGGCTGTTGGCACAGAATTCTCTCTAACGATCACAGTGGTCTAAGAACCGATCCTGAGAAGCTTTCTAGTTCGCTAACTGGTGAAATAGAGGGAAGTAGTAGCAGCCATAAAAAAGTATGGGTGTTCGACGCACAATGGATGTAGAAATAAAAAAAGCCGCTGACGAATCAGCGGCTTTTTGGAAGAGGTTGGTGGAGGCGGCGGGAATCGAACCCGCGTCCGCAAGCACTCTACAGACAGTTCTACATACTTAGCACTATCAATTAATTTAACCTGGACAACGGGGATGTGCACCCTTTGGACAAGCGAGTCACCTATTATTTAACAGTCGACCAAGTGACCCGGCCTACTGCGAGCCCCTGTAAATGAGTCCACGAACCTTGCGGCACACCCCAGGGGCGAGGTGTTGTGGACCTAGCAGCAATTAAGCTGCGAGTGCGTACGAGTTATCGTTTGCAGTTATTGATTTCTGGATGTATTTACGAGGTAGCCAGTCCTCGGTATGCCCTGCGCTGCTTTGCAACCCACGTCGAAACCAGGTCGCCCCCAACGAAAGAACCTTCATTGTACTCCAATTCGTCACTACGTGCAGTTTGATAGCTTAGACCTCGCTTAACGTCAAGCAGGGCAAAAAATATCTGCATACCATAACGAAAGTGCAATAACATCGCCTGTTATGCCGTCTGCTGCTTCACGTTTCGACAAGGAAATGGAAATGGTCTGTATCGTCTGTGGCAACACCCAAGCGGCTGGCCTCGCGCCGTGGCATGCCACCTGCCCGGTATGCCTCTATGAGAGCGCGGCCTTGTCCGTCGCCATCAACAAGCCTACCGACGTCCAGATCAACGAAGCCGAGCGTGAAGCGGCGCTCAAGGCCATCCGGGTCGAGAACTTCCGTGCGATTGTCCAGTACGCCAAGCGGCATGTCCGGCAGGGCAGATGCAGCCTGCTCGATGTGGGCAGTGCCCACGGCTGGTTCCTGGAGGCGGCGCGCGAGCATTTCGAGGTGCTCGGCGTCGAGCCCGATGCGGCGGTCGGTGCGCGCGCCGCCGCCCGCGGCCTGCCGGTGCGTGCCGGTTTCTTTCCGGACGTGTTGAAGGATACCGAGCGCTTCGACGCCATTGTGTTCAACGACGTCATCGAACATATCCCGGACATCCGCAGCGCGCTCGGCGCCTGCGGGCGACACCTGAACGATGAAGGCATCCTGATCCTCAACCTGCCCAGCAGCCGCGGCTTCTTCTACCGCTTCTCGAAACTGGTTGCCCGCCTGGGATGGCGCATGCCCTTCGAGCGGCTATGGCAGAAGGACATGCCGTCGCCGCACGTGCACTACTTTAGCGCAGGCAATCTGGAGAAACTGGTGGCGGGCCAGGGCTTCGAGCTGGTCGACTGCGCCGAGCTGCCGGCGCTACGCGCCAAGGGCCTGCGCGAGCGCCTGAGCTATGCCGGCAAGGTGCACCCCCTATCGCTCTGGCTGCAGTACATCGCCGTCATGGGCGCGATTCCCGTGCTGCGCGCCTTCCCGAGCGACATCATCGTCTGCATCTTCCGAAAAAAAGCCGCAGGCTGAATGCCTGCGGCTTTTCAAGAGGAAGACTGCTTAGCGGTTGCGGTTGGCGACTTCGTTACCGATCATACCGCCGCCGATGATACCGGCCACGGTGGCCAGCTTCTTGCCGTTGCCGCCGCCGATCTGGTTGCCGATCAGGCCGCCGATCACGGCGCCGGTGCCGATGCCGACGTAGTTCGGCTGGGCCGGGGCAGGGGCGGGCGCCTGCTGCGGGTAGTAGCGCGGCTCGCTCGGCTTGGCGTGGACCACACGGGTTTTCTCGACCACCTTTACCACCGGCTTTTCACGAATCACTTCCTTGACGATCACGCGTTCTGGTGCCGGGGCCGGCTGGGCGACCGGCTGTGCGTAAGCGATCGGCTGGGCCGCGACTGGCATCGCCATCTGCGGGGCCGGGCCGGCTGCCAGCTGGGTTGCCAGCTGCGGCGTCACCGGAGTGGCCGACAGCGGCGCAGCGACCTGGCCCTGGACCGCGGCGGCCGGCACCATCACGACCTGGCCTTGGGCGGTAGTCACCGGAACCATGCCCGGCTGCTGCAACGGCGCCTGTGCGCCGTAGGGCGCAGCGGCTGCCAGCTGGTTTGCCGGGACGTCGGGTGCGCTGTTCGAATTCGGCAGCAGGCCGGTGATCGCGGCGGCGCCGGTCAGGCTGACAATCACGACCGACACGGCGGCAGCGGCCATCAGGGGATGAATGCGCGAGGTGATGACGTTCTGGCGGGTGGTTTCCATGTTCTGCTCCGTAAAAGACGTTGTTGTCGTATGGGAGTAGATTACCGGTGAGCCCGGCACAGAACTAGACAGAAGCCTGTATCAATCGTAAAGACTTGTAAGCGGCCGGCGCTCCGGTGGCCGGCACTCCGGCGAGCCGGAGGGCTCGCTCTGGGAGATCACGCCGCCGACGTGGCCGCGCGTGCGGTTTCCACCACGGTGCGCAGGGTCTGCAGCAGGTCGGTCGGGGTGTCGAGCAGGTAGTCGGCGCCCCAGGTAGAAGGTTCGATGGCGCCGCAATAGCCCCAGTTGCAGGCCACCGTCACCATGCCGGCGGCGCGGCCGGCTTCGACGTCGCGCTTGTCGTCGCCGACGTACCAGCAGTGCTCCGGATCCACGCCGAGGCGGCGGGCGCCTTCGAGCAGCGGGGCAGGGTGGGGCTTCGGGAAGCCCGTGGTGTCGCCCGACACCACGCAGCCGGCGTGCGACAGGCCGATCTGCGGAAGCAGTGGATCGGTGAAGCGTGCCGGCTTGTTGGTGACGATGCCCCAGGCCATGCCGGCCCCCTCGATCCCGACCAGCAGTTCGGTCACGCCACCGAACAGCGAGCTGTGCACGGCCATGGTTTCCTGGTAGCGGTCGAACCATTGCAGGCGCAGTTCCTCGTAACCCTCGTCGCCCGGCGCCAGGCCGAAGGCGGCGCCGATCATCCCGCGCGCGCCGGCGGACGCGGTGGGACGCAGCACCGCATACGGGGTCGGCGGCAGGCCGCGTTCTGTGCGCAGCCAGTTGACGGCGGCCGCGAGGTCGGGCGCGGTGTCGGCGAGCGTGCCATCGAGGTCGAACAGGATGGCACGCGGTGCCGGCAGGACGGTCGGGAGACTCATGTAAAAATCAGGGCGAGGTTCAGAGCGGCTTGCTGCACGCCACCATGTAATTCACATCGGTGTCGTTGTTGAGCGAGTAGATCTTGGTGAGCGGATTGTAGGTCAGGCCTTTCAGGCCGTCGACCTGCAGGCCCGCCAGCCGTGCGAACTGCGACAGTTCGGCCGGCGTGATGAACTTGGCGTAGTCGTGGGTGCCGCGTGGCAGCATGCGCAGGATGTATTCCGCGCCGATGACGGCGAACAGGTAGGACTTCGGGTTGCGGTTGAGCGTCGAGAAGAACACGTGGCCGCCCGGTTTCACCAGAGTGCTGGCTGCCTGCACGATCGAGGCCGGGTCCGGCACGTGCTCGAGCATTTCCATGCAGGTGACGACGTCGAACTGGCCCGCTTCCTCAGCCGCCATTTCTTCTGCGGAGATGTGCTTGTAGCGCACTTCCACGCCCGATTCCAAGCTGTGCAGGTCGGCGACCTTCAGGGCCTTTTTCGACAGGTCGATGCCGGTCACCTTGGCGCCCTTGCGCGCCATGGCTTCGGACAGCACGCCGCCGCCGCAGCCGATGTCGATCACCTTCTTGCCCAGCAGCGGGGCGCGGGCATTGATCCACTCGAGACGCAGCGGATTGATTTCGTGCAGCGGACGGAATTCGGACGTAGGGTCCCACCAGCGGTGGGCCAGTTCGCTGAATTTCTGGATTTCTAAGGGGTCTGCGTTCGTGTTCATACTCGGGATAATACTGGAAATGGTGAAGCTCACGGGGTGCCGCACGGAAAATATGTACGGGCGGTTTTCACGCCGCTGCCACGTGTTTGCCAAAAACGAAAAAAAACCCCGCCTGGGCGGGGTCTTCCTGAAGCAATCGCCAGGGATTACTTGTTGACGGTACGGGTACCGACGACTTCGATTTCCACGCGGCGGTTCTTGGCGCGGCCGCTCGACGTCTTGTTGTCGGCTTCAGGCTGGCTCTCGCCCTTGCCTTCGGTGTAGATGCGATTCTCTTCCACGCCCTTGCCCTTCAGGTAGGCCTTGACGGCTTCGGCGCGGCGGATCGACAGCTTCTGGTTGTAGGCATCGGTGCCGATCGAGTCGGTGTGGCCGACGGCGATGATGACTTCCAGGTTCATGTCGCCCAGCTTCGAGACCAGCTCGTCGAGCGATGCCTTGCCGGCCGGCTTCAGGACGGCCTTGTCGAAGTCGAAGAAGGCGTCAGCCGAGTAGGACACTTTTTCCGAGGTCGGGACCGGAACCGGCGCCGGCGTCGGTGCCGGGGCAGGTGCCTCGACCACTGGCGGCGGCGGTGGCGGCGGAGCGACGCACTTGCCGTTTTCCAGCTTCTCTGGCGGCACGCACAGCGGCGCGTCGCAGCCCGGGACCGCGTCTGCCGGGGTCCAGTAACCGGTGCGCCAGCACAGGCCGAAAGGATTGCGGGCGATCACGCCGCGGCTGTCCTGCACATAGGCGCTGTACGGGGTACGCGCCTGGATGTCCGTGGTCAGCGGTGCATACGGCGCATCGCTTTGGGCGTAAACATTGCCCGCGATCGCAGCCGAAGCAGCGAGCATGAGGGTTGCCAGTTTATTCATGTTCTTTTTCCTTTCGGGGATAAATGCCTTGCGAAACTCAGCGGGGCGTTATGGTCAAGATACTAACACGTCCGGGGAAGGGGCCAGTTTCGCATTATGAAACAATCAATTAATTTCCTGTCCATTTTGCCACATGCACCAAAAACGCACGACTGCACCTAAATCAAACTTGATGCATATTTTTACCAACGTTGTTTAAGCGCAACATTTGGTCAAGCGTGCTGGGCTGGCCTCGACAATCGTTGAACTGTCATGGCGGGAAAACGGAATTGTGCTGACGCTAACCCTCGCATGGTAGAATCATCCGTTGCAGTCAATAACCATTAGCCTGAAAGCAGTCGACCCGCCCAATGGATCAATTCGCAAAAGAAACAGTTCCCATTTCCCTAGAAGAAGAAATGCGCAAGAGCTACCTCGATTACGCGATGAGCGTGATCGTGGGCCGTGCTCTGCCGGACGTGCGCGACGGCCTCAAGCCGGTGCACCGCCGCGTGCTGTACTCCATGCACGAGAGTAATTACGCGCACAACCGTCCGTACGTGAAATGCGCGCGCGTGGTCGGCGACACCATGGGTAAGTACCACCCGCACGGCGACGCGTCGATCTATGACACGCTGGTGCGCATGGCGCAGGACTTCTCGCTGCGCTACACCCTGGTCGACGGCCAGGGCAACTTCGGCTCGATCGACGGCGACTCCGCCGCGGCAATGCGTTACACCGAGTGCCGCCTCGACAAGATCGCCAGCGAACTGCTGGCCGACATCGACAAGGACACCGTCGACTACCAGCCGAACTACGACGGCAAGGAAAAAGAGCCGACCGTCCTGCCGACCAAGATCCCGAACCTGCTCATCAACGGTTCCTCGGGCATCGCGGTGGGCATGGCCACCAACATCCCGCCGCACAACCTGTCGGAAGTCATCAACGGCGCCCAGCACCTGCTGAAGAACCCGGATTGCAGCATCGACGAGCTGATCGAGCTGATCCCGGCGCCGGACTTCCCGACCGCCGGCATCATCTACGGCGTCTCGGGCGTGCGCGACGGCTATCGCACCGGTCGCGGCCGCGTGGTGATGCGCGCCAAGACCCACTTCGAGGAATACGGCAAGGACGGCGGCCGCGTCGCGATCATCATCGACGAGCTGCCCTACCAGGTAAATAAAAAGTCGCTGCTCGAGCGCATCGCCGAGAACGTGCGCGACAAGAAGCTGGAAGGCATCAGCGACATCCGCGACGAGTCCGACAAGTCGGGCATGCGCGTGGTCATCGAGCTGAAACGCGGCGAAGTGCCGGAAGTGGTGCTGAACAACCTGTACAAGCAGACCCAGTTGCAGGACACCTTCGGCATGAACATGGTGGCGCTGGTCAACGGCCAGCCGAAGCTGCTGAACCTCAAGCAGATGCTCGAGTGCTTCCTGTCGCACCGCCGCGAAGTAGTCACCCGCCGCACCGTGTTCGAACTGCGCAAGGCGCGCGAGCGCGGCCACATGCTGGAAGGCCTGGCGGTGGCGCTGGCGAACATCGACGACTTCATCGCCATCATCAAGGCCGCGCCGACGCCGCCGATCGCGAAGGTCGAGCTGATGGGCAAGGCCTGGGATTCGTCCCTGGTGCGCGAAATGCTGGGCCGCACCGAGCTGGGCGCGTCCGGCGGCATCGAGGCTTTCCGTCCGGAACACCTGCCGAAGCACTACGGCATGCAGCAGGACGGCCTGTACAAGCTGTCCGACGAGCAGGCCCAGGAAATCCTGCAGATGCGCCTGCAGCGCCTGACCGGCCTGGAGCAGGACAAGATCATCAACGAGTACAAGGAAGTGATGGACCACATCGCCGACCTGCTCGACATCCTGGCCAAGCCGGAACGCGTCACCACCATCATCAGCGACGAGATGGTGCAGATCAAGAGCGACTACGCCGACAACGGCAAGGACACCCGCCGCTCGGTCATCGAACACAATGCCAGTGACCTGGAAACCGAAGACCTGATCACCCCGCAGGACATGGTGGTCACGCTGTCGCACACCGGCTACATGAAGTCGCAGCCGATCGGCGAATACCGCGCCCAGAAACGTGGCGGCCGCGGCAAGCAGGCGATGGCGACCAAGGACGAGGACTGGATCGACCAGCTGTTCATCGCCAACACCCACGACTACATGCTGTGCTTCTCGAACCGCGGCCGCATGTACTGGCTGAAGGTGTGGGAAGTGCCGCAGGGCTCGCGCAACTCGCGCGGCAAGCCGATCGTCAACATGTTCCCGCTGCAGGACGGCGAGAAGATCACCGTGATCCTGCCGCTGTCGGGCGAGAACCGGACCTTCCCGGAAGACCACTACGTGTTCATGGCGACCTCGCTGGGCACCGTCAAGAAGACCCCGCTGAAGGACTTCAGCAACCCGCGCAAGGCCGGCATCATCGCGGTCGACCTCGACGACGGTGACGTGCTGGTGGGCGCGGCGCTCACCGACGGCCAGCACGACGTGATGCTGTTCTCGGACGGCGGCAAGGCGGTGCGCTTCGACGAGAACGACGTGCGTCCGATGGGCCGTACCGCGCGCGGCGTGCGCGGCATGAACCTGGAAGAGGGCCAGAACGTGATCGCCCTGCTGGTGGCCGAGAACGAGCAGCAGTCGGTGCTCACGGCCACCGAGAACGGCTACGGCAAGCGTACCCCGATCACGGAGTACACCCGCCATGGCCGCGGCACCAAGGGCATGATCGCGATCCAGCAGTCCGAGCGTAACGGCAAGGTGGTAGCGGCGACCCTGGTCGACGCCAACGACGAGATCATGCTGATCACGACCGGCGGGGTCCTGATCCGCACCCGCGTGGCCGAGATCCGCGAGATGGGCCGCGCCACCCAGGGCGTGACCCTGATCGCGGTCGAGGACGGCACCAAGCTGTCCGGCCTGCAGCGCGTCGTCGAAACCGACCTCGAAGAGGTCGAGCTCGAACAGGCGCCGGAATAAGCCGAAGGGCCGCGTTGACGCGGCCCTTTTTTTCGCGCCGGGCTGGCCGGCGCAGCAACCCGAGACACCTACAACAATGAAAAAATTCGTCCTTGCCCTGTCCGCTGCCGCCACGTTCGCGGCCTTTCCCTCGTTCGCGCTGGCTGCGCCAGGCGTCGATCCGCAGGCGACCACCGCCGTCAAGGCCATGTTCAATGCCATGGAGATGCGCAAGAACATGAACGCCATGTACGCGCAGATGCAGCAGGCCATGCCGGCCATGATGCGCCAGCAGCTGGGCGGCATGATCCAGGCCGACCCCAAGCTCGACGCGCAGCAGAAGCAGGAAGCCATGGCCAAGGTCGAACAGTCGCTTCCGCACATGACCCAGTCGCTGGCGAAGATCTTCAACGATCCGGCCCTGGTCGACGCGATGATCGACGAAATGGTGCCGCTGTACGCCAACAACTACACGGTCGCCGAGATCAAGCAACTGACCGCGTTCTACCAGAGCCCGGTGGGCCGCAAGATGATGACGCTCACGCCGAAGCTGGCGACCGAGGGCATGGCGGCCGCGCAGCGCGTGATGATGCCGCGCGTCGCCAAGCTGATGCAGGACATGGCCCAGGACGTACAGAAACCGTAAGCGCATAGAAAGGACCGCCGGATGGAGCAACACACGCAGGTATTCAATTTTTCGGCCGGCCCGGCCGTCCTCCCGAAGGAAGTGCTGCAGCAGGCAGCGAGCGAGATGCTCGACTGGCACGGCAGCGGCATGTCGGTGATGGAGATGAGCCACCGCGGTCCGGAATTCATCTCCATCTACCAGCAGGCGGAAAGCGACCTGCGCGAGCTGCTGGCGGTGCCGGCCAACTACAAGATCCTGTTCATGCAGGGCGGGGGGCTGGCCCAGAACGCCATCATCCCGCTCAACATGGTCGGCTGCTGCCCGCAGCCGGCGACGATCGATTTCGTCCATACCGGCTCCTGGTCGGGCAAGTCGATCAAGGAAGCCAAGCGCTACGCTCACGTCAACATCGCCGCCTCGAGCGAGGCGGACGGCTTCACCGGCGTGCCGCCGCAGGACACCTGGAACCTCACCTCGCACGCGGCCTACCTGCACATCTGCACCAACGAGACCATCGACGGCGTCGAGTACAACTTCGTGCCCGAATCGTTGCCAAAGGTGCCGATCGTGGCCGACATGTCCTCGCACATCCTGTCGCGCCAGATCGACGTGTCGAAGTACGGCGTGATCTTCGCCGGCGCCCAGAAAAACATCGGCCCGGCCGGGCTGACCCTGGTGATCGTGCGCGACGACCTGCTGGACGACGCGCTGCCGATCTGCCCCTCGGCCTTCCACTGGCGCACTGTGGCCGAGCACGACTCCATGTTCAACACGCCGCCGACCTACGCGATCTACATCGCGGGCCTGGTGTTCGCCCACCTCAAGCAGCAGGGTGGCGTCGCGGCGATGGAACAGCGTAATATCGAGAAAGCGCGCCTGTTGTACGAGGCGCTGGACGCCGACGACTTCTACCAGAACCGCGTCGCGCCCGAATACCGCTCGCGCATGAACGTACCGTTCTACCTGCGCGACGAATCCCTGAACGACAAATTCCTGGCCGGCGCGAAGGCGCGCGGGCTGCTGCAACTGAAGGGCCACAAGTCCGTCGGCGGCATGCGGGCATCGATCTACAACGCGATGCCGCTCGAGGGTGTGCAGGCCCTCGTCGATTATTTGAACGAATTCGCGGGGCGGTAACACGCGACCGCCGTGCGGCAATCCACGGACGCATGCGCCCGTGGATTGCCATGCGGATTGAAATAACGAGCTTACGATGAATGACAAACTCCTCCCCCTGCGCGAGCAGATCGACGCGATCGACGCGCAAATCCTGGAACTCCTGAGCCGGCGCGGCAAGATCGCCCAGGAAGTCGGCCACGTGAAGGCCGAAACCAACGCCCCGGTGTTCCGTCCCGAACGCGAAGCCCAGGTGCTGCGCGGCGTGGCCGAGCGCAATCCCGGCCCGCTGAAGGACCGCGACGTCCAGACCATCTTCCGCGAGATCATGTCGTCCTGCCGCGCGCTCGAAAAGCGCGTGACGGTAGCCTACCTCGGCCCCGCGGGCACCTTCAGCGAGCAGGCCGTGTACCAGCAGTTCGGCAGCGCCATCGAGACGCTGCCCTGCGTGTCGATCGACGAGGTATTCCGCGCCACCGAGGCCGGCACCGCCGACTTCGGCGTGGTGCCGGTCGAGAACTCGTCCGAGGGCGCGATCAACCGCACCCTCGACCTGATGCTGGCCACCACCACCGTCATCAGCGGCGAGATCTCGATCCCGGTCCACCACAGCCTGATGACCAGGACCGGCAGCATGGAGGGCGTCACCGTCGTGTGCGCCCATTCGCAGGCCCTGGCCCAGTGCCAGGTCTGGCTCAACCTGCACCATCCCGGCGTCGAGCGCCGCGCCGTGGCATCCAACGCGGAAGCGGCGATCCTGGCCAGCCAGGACCCGACCGTGGCGGCGATTGCCAGCGAGATGGCGGGCGAACAGTACCAGCTCGGCGTGGTGCAGGCCCACATCCAGGACGACCCGCACAACCGCACCCGCTTCGCCGTGATCGGCAGCCTGGAAACCGGCCCGTCCGGCCGCGACCATACCGCCATCGTGCTGGCCGTGCCGAACAAGGCGGGCGCCGTCTACAACCTGCTGGCCCCGCTCGCCAAGCATGGCGTGTCGATGACGCGTTTTGAATCGCGCCCGGCGCGCATCGGCACCTGGGAGTACTACTTCTATGTCGACATCGAAGGCCACGTGCGCGACGCCGCCGTCGCCCGCGCCCTCGACGAGCTGAAGGACAACGCCGCGTTCTTCAAAGTGCTCGGCTCTTACCCGCAGAGTCTTTAATTTCCATTTTTATTCGAGAATCCCATGTCGCAATTCGGTCCAGATTACGTCCGCGCCATCGCCCCTTACCAGGCCGGCAAACCCATCGCTGAAGTCGCCCGCGAGTTCGGCCTCGATGAAGCCAAGATCGTCAAGCTCGCCTCCAATGAGAACCCCTTCGGTATCCCGGAATCGAGCCGCGCCGCGATGGCGCAGGCTGCCGCCGACCTCGGCCGCTACCCGGACGCCAACGGCTTCGAACTGAAGGCTGCCTTGTCCGCACGCTACGATGTCCCGGCCGACTGGATCACCCTGGGCAACGGCAGCAACGACATCCTGGAGATCGCCGCGCACGCCTTCGTGCAGAAGGGCGAATCGGTCGTATATGCGCAGTACTCGTTCGCCGTGTACGCGCTGGCCACGCAAGGCGTGGGCGGGCGCGCCATCGTGGTCGCGGCCAAGGACTACGGTCACGACCTCGACGCGATGGCGGCCGCCATCGAGCCTGATACCCGCCTGGTCTTTGTGGCCAACCCGAACAACCCGACCGGCACCTTCATCCCGGCAGCCGAGATCGAAGCCTTCCTGCAGAAAGTGCCGGGTAATGTGGTCGTGGTGCTGGACGAGGCCTACAACGAATACCTGGCGCCGGAGCACCAGTTCGAATCGAGCCAGTGGGTGCGCAAGTACCCGAACCTGATCGTCTCGCGCACCTTCTCCAAGGCCTACGGCCTGGCCGGCCTGCGCGTCGGCTTCGCCATCGCCCAGCCGGCAGTCACCGACCTGATGAACCGCATCCGCCAGCCCTTCAACGTCAATTCGCTGGCGCAGGCCGCTGCGATCGCCGCGCTGAACGACAAGGAATTCCTGGAGAAGGGGGCGCGCAATAACGCGGAAGGTTACAAGCAGTTGACCGCCGCTTTCGATGAACTCGGCCTGCAGTACGTCCCCTCGTTCGGCAACTTCGTGCTGGTAAAGGTCGGCGGCGACGACCAGGCCGGCGCCCGCGTCAACCTGGCGCTGCTCAAGCAGGGCGTGATCGTGCGCCCGGTCGGCAACTACGGCCTGCCCCAGTGGCTGCGCATCTCGATCGGCCTGCCGGAAGAGAATGCCGCCTTCATTGCAGCGCTCAGGAAGGTTCTCGGCTGATGATCGACCGGCTCGTCGTCGTCGGCGTCGGCCTGATCGGCGGTTCCTTCGCGCTGGCGCTCAAGCAGGCTGGCGTGGTACGCAGCGTGGCGGGCCTCGGCCGTGAGCCGGCCGCGATGGCGCGCGCGCTCGCGCTGGGCATCGTCGACGAGGTCTCTGAAACCCCGCAGCAGGCGATGCGCGGCGCCGACCTGGTGCTGCTGGCCGCGCCGGTCGGGCAGACCGGGGCGATCCTCGCTTCGCTGCTGCCGTATCTGGAGCCGCACACCGTCGTCACCGATGCCGGCAGCACCAAATGCGACGTGGTCGCCAGCGCGCGTGCGGCGCTGGGCGAGCGCATCAGGCAGTTCGTGCCCGGCCACCCGATTGCCGGCAGCGAGTCCAACGGTCCGGATGCGGCCCGCGCGGAGCTCTACCGCGGCAAGAAGACCGTGCTCACGCCGCTGCCGGAAAACGCTCCAGGCGACGTCGAGCGCGTGGCCAGCGCCTGGCGCCACTGCGGTGCGCTCATCCATACCCTGAGCCCCCAGGACCATGACCGCGTGTTCGCCGCCGTCAGCCACCTGCCGCACCTGCTGGCCTATGCGCTGGTGGACGACATCGCCGCCAAGCCGCACGCCAGCCTGCTGTTCCAATACGCCGCCAGTGGCTTTCGCGACTTCACCCGGATCGCCGGCTCCTCGCCCGAGATGTGGCGCGACATCAGCCTGGCCAACCGCGAGGCCTTGCTCACCGAGCTCGATGCATATCTGGCACAATTGACTTCATTGCGGGCGACGCTCGCCGCCGCCGACGGACGCGGCCTCGAGACCGTTTTCGCCAACGCGCAGCGCGCGCGGCGCGAATGGA
This sequence comes from Massilia alkalitolerans DSM 17462, assembly GCF_000427785.1. GTDB lineage: Bacteria > Pseudomonadota > Gammaproteobacteria > Burkholderiales > Burkholderiaceae_D > Telluria > Telluria alkalitolerans. The sequence goes on along the minus strand of NZ_ATYR01000005.1, from coordinate 159,695 downwards.
TCGAGGCGATCGAGGCCGGCTCGCCGCCGCCCCCGCAAAACCAGGACATAGAATGACGCAGTCTAAACACTACCCGCAGCACATTGACCTCGAACCCGTGATCCACGTGGCTGGAAGCGTGCGCCTGCCGGGTTCCAAGAGCATCTCGAACCGCACGCTGCTGCTGGCAGCGCTGTCCGAGGGCACCACCACCATCCACGACCCGCTGGCCTCGGACGACACCATGGTGATGCTGGGCGCGCTGCGCTCGCTGGGCATCCAGTGGGACGAAGTCGACGAGCGCACCGTGGTCGTGCACGGCCAGGCCGGCGTGCTGCCGGTCCACGAGGCCGACCTCTTCATGGGCAATGCCGGCACCGCGATCCGTCCGTTGACGGCCGCGCTGGCCGTGATCGGCGGCGACTACACCCTGCACGGCGTCTCGCGCATGCACGAGCGCCCGATCGGCGACCTGGTCGATGCGCTGAACGAGGTCGGCGCCCAGATCGAGTACACGGGCGAGCAGGGCTTCCCGCCGCTGCGCATCCGCCGCGGCCATATTCACGCCAACCGCATGGCGGTGCGCGGCAACGTGTCGAGCCAGTTCCTGACCGCGCTCCTGATGGCCGCGCCCCTGATGGCGACCACCCATGCGGTGTCGATCGACGTGATCGGCGAGCTGATCTCCAAGCCCTATATCGAGATCACCCTGAACCTGATGCGCCGCTTCGGCGTGACGGTCGAGCAGAATGGCTGGGCCTCGTTTACCGTACATCCGGGCCAGCGCTACCAGTCGCCCGGCAGCATCCACGTCGAGGGCGATGCCTCCTCGGCCTCCTACTTCCTGGCGGCCGGCGCCATCGCCGGCGGCCCGGTGCGGGTCGAAGGCGTGGGCGAGAACAGCATCCAGGGCGACGTGCGCTTCGCCGACGCGCTCGAGCGCATGGGCGCCATCATTACGCGTGGCGAGAACTGGATCGAAGCCCGCTCGAACGGCGTGTTGAAAGCGATCGACGCCGACTTCAACCACATCCCGGATGCCGCCATGACCATCGCCGTGGCCGCGCTGTACGCGGACGGCCCGAGCACCCTGCGCAACATCGCCAGCTGGCGCGTGAAGGAAACCGACCGCCTGGCCGCGATGGCGACGGAATTGCGCAAGGTCGGCGCCGAGGTGGAGGAGGGGCCGGACTACATCCGCATCACCCCGCCGGAGCAGCTCAAGCCCGCCACCATCGACACCTACGACGACCACCGGATGGCGATGTGCTTCTCGCTGGCCTCGCTCGACGGCAAGGCGCGGCGCGGCAACGCGATGCGCATCAACGACCCGAAATGCGTCGCCAAGACCTTCCCGGAATACTTCGAGGCCTTCGCCGGCATTGCGAAGAACGAACTGTTTTGAACACGGTCGCGCGGGGGACCCAGTAGAATAGCCAACTGGACCGTTTTACCCCCGCGAGCATCACATGCCAAATAATCCCATTCCCGTCATCGCCATCGACGGCCCGACCGCTTCCGGCAAGGGCACCGTTGCCGCCAAGGTCGCCGAGCGCCTCGGCTTCCACCTGCTCGACTCGGGCGCCCTGTACCGCCTGACGGCGCTGCAGGCGATCCGCCGCGGCCTCGAGCTGCGCGACGAGCACGGCATCGCCAAGCTGGCCGAACACCTGCCGGCGCGCTTCGTCGGCGGCGACATCTTCCTGAACAACGAGAACGTCACCGGGGCGATCCGGGCGGAAGAGGTTGGCAACATGGCATCGAAGATCGCCGCGCTGCCGACCGTACGCCAGGCCTTGTATGGCCTGCAATTGGGCTTTCGCGAGACGCCCGGCCTGGTGGCCGACGGACGCGATATGGGCACGGTGATCTTTCCCGGCGCGAAATTAAAAGTGTTCTTGACCGCAAGCGTCGAGGCACGTGCGCAACGCCGGTATAAGCAATTGATTGACAAAGGATTTTCTGCTAGTATGGACGATCTGCTGAAGGATTTGAAGGAACGAGACGAGCGCGACACCAAGCGCGCCATCGCTCCCCTGGTCCCGGCAGCGGATGCCTACCAGCTCGATACCTCGAACATGTCGGCTGCGGAAGCGGTCGAACAGGTGTTGGCGTGGTATGCGCACCCAAAAGTTTGAGCAGCAAAAGTTTTGAAATGGCGGTTTGAGAAGCGTAGTTAGCTTCAAGACCGTCATTCCGGCGCAGGCCGGAATCCAAGTTCGGTGCGCCGCCGTCGGCTCGAGTCATCGCCATGGTGGCTGCGCTGACAACTTGGAGAAACAATGCCAGTGGCATCGTTTCTGGCCTTCGCCGGGACGACGTGCGAAGGCGCGTTGTCCTTGTTGGTGCCTGCAACGGCAATCCTGTCGCTGCAGGTGTGTTTCAACCTAACCCCAGTTCAGTCCGCACCATCGCCGGCCTGCTGGGCTAACTCGAGTAATAACCTTTATGTCTACTGCAACCAATCAAGATACCGGCATGGAAAGCTTCGCCGCCCTTTTCGAAGAATCGCTGTCGCGTCAAGACATGCGTTCGGGCGAAGTCATCTCGGCTGAAGTCGTGCGCCTGGATCACAACTTCGTGATCGTCAACGCCGGCCTGAAGTCGGAAGCCTTCATTCCGGTCGAAGAATTCAAGAATGACCAGGGCGAACTGGAAGTCCAGATCGGCGACTTCGTTTCCGTGGCCATCGAATCGCTGGAAAACGGTTTCGGCGATACCATCCTGTCGCGCGACAAGGCCAAGCGCCTGGCATCGTGGCTGGCTCTGGAAAAAGCAATGGAATCGGGCGAGATCGTCACCGGCACCGTCAACGGTAAAGTCAAGGGCGGCCTGACCGTCCTGACCAACGGCATCCGCGCATTCCTGCCGGGTTCGCTGGTCGACACCCGTCCGGTCAAGGACACCACCCCGTTCGAAGGCAAGACCCTGGAATTCAAGGTCATCAAGCTGGACCGCAAGCGTAACAACGTCGTCCTGTCGCGTCGCGCCGTCATCGAAGCATCGATGGGCGAAGAGCGCGCCAAGCTGATGGAAACCCTGAAAGAAGGCACCGTGGTCACCGGCGTCGTCAAGAACATCACCGACTACGGTGCGTTCGTCGACCTGGGCGGCATCGACGGCCTGCTGCACATCACCGACCTGGCATGGCGTCGCGTGCGTCACCCGTCGGAAGTGCTGTCGGTTGGCCAGGAAATCACCGCCAAGGTCCTCAAGTACGACCAGGAAAAGAACCGCGTCTCGCTGGGCGTCAAGCAGCTGGGCGACGATCCGTGGACCGGTCTGTCGCGTCGCTACCCGCAGGGCACCCGTCTGTTCGGCAAGGTCACCAACCTGACCGACTACGGCGCGTTCGTGGAAGTCGAGCAGGGCATCGAAGGCCTGGTGCACGTCTCGGAAATGGACTGGACCAACAAGAACGTGGCTCCGAACAAGGTTGTCCAGCTGGGCGACGAAGTCGAAGTCATGGTCCTGGAAATCGACGAAGAGCGTCGCCGTATCTCGCTGGGCATGAAGCAGTGCAAGGCGAACCCATGGGACGACTTCGGCATGACCCACAAGAAGGGCGACAAGGTCAAGGGCTCGATCAAGTCGATCACCGACTTCGGCGTGTTCATCGGCCTGCCGGGCAACATCGACGGCCTGGTGCACCTGTCGGACCTGTCCTGGACCGAAGCCGGCGAAGAAGCCGTGCGCAAGTTCAAGAAGGGCGACGAGCTGGAAGCAGTCGTGCTGGCAATCGACGTCGAGCGCGAGCGTGTCTCGCTGGGCGTCAAGCAGCTGGAAGGCGACCCGTTCAACAACTTCGCTTCGCTGAACGACAAGGGCACCCTGGTCACCGGCACCGTGAAATCGGTTGAGCCGAAAGGCGCCGTGATCGCGCTGAACGAAGAAGTCGAAGGCTACCTGCGCGCTTCGGAAATCTCGCGTGACCGCGTGGAAGATGCCGGCACCCACCTGAAAGTGGGCGACAAGGTCGAAGCCCTGGTCATCAACATCGATCGCAAGGCTCGCAGCATCCAGCTGTCGATCAAGGCGAAAGACAATGTCGAGACCCAGGAAGCAATGAACAAGCTGGCTTCGGACAACAGCGCAGCATCGGGCACCACCAGCCTGGGCGCACTGCTGAAGGCCAAGTTCGATAACAAAGGTTAATTCCTTTTCGAGGCGACCAGATGACCAAGTCCGAGCTGATCAACCGCCTGGCTGAGCGCTATTCTCAGCTGGTGGCGAAAGATGCCGAGTTTGCCGTCAAGACCATCCTCGATGCGATGACCAACGCCCTGGCGACCGGGCAACGCATCGAGATCCGTGGTTTCGGCAGCTTTGCGCTGAACAGCCGGCCCCCACGCATCGGCCGCAACCCGAAGTCCGGCGACAAGGTGATGGTGCCCGAAAAACGGGTGCCCCACTTCAAGCCGGGCAAGCAGTTGCGCGAGCGGGTGGACGCGATGGTCGGGCAGCCGATCATCGAGGATTGAGTCTCCCTGAAGTCGTCTGCTGTCTGGCAGAGTCTGCCGCAGGCAGACAAAAACGGCGTCCTTCGGGATGCCGTTTTTTTTCGTGCCTTGCCGGCTGCTTGCCGGGGCAGCGCCAGCTCGGCTTTTGAAATATCATGTTGGATATGCGACACTTCGCCTTTGTGCACCCAATTGCGCACTCACCCAGCGGGCACTGCTGATGAAATTTGTCTCCTCCATTGTTGGCGTCATCCTGTTCGTCCTGTTCTTCGGCTTCGCCCTGAAGAACACGCAGGAAGTCGACCTGCATTTCTTCCTCAACTATGAACTGCGCGGCCCCCTCGTGCTGATGCTGCTGGCCTTCTTCGTTGCCGGCGCCGCCCTCGGCATCCTGGCGCTGACCCCGACCGTGTTCCGCCAGCGCCGCCAGACCTCGCAGCACAAGAACACCATCCAGGCCCTGCAGAGCGCCGCCGGCACGGGCAGCGCCCAGCCGACCCCGGATGCCGTGAACCCGGCGCAGAAGCTGGCCCAATAAGCCGTCCAGGCGCCAACACAGAACAAGAACACATGGAATTCGAACTCTGGATGCTGCTCGGCATCCCATTCTTCTTCGGCCTCGGCTGGATTGCCGCCCGCGTCGACATCAATTCGCTGGTCTTCGAATCGCGCACCCTGCCGCGCGGCTACTTCAAGGGCCTGAACCACCTGCTCAACGACCAGCCGGACAAGGCCATCGATTCCTTCATCGAGATCGTCAAGCTCGATCCCGAATCGGCCGACATGCACTTTGCCCTCGGCAACCTGTTCCGCCGCCGCGGCGAGACCGAACGCGCCATCCGCGTTCACCAGAACCTGCTGGCGCGTCCCGACCTGCCGGGCGAGCAGAAGGCCCACGCCCAGTACGAACTCGGCATGGACTACCTGAAGGCCGGCCTGCTCGACCGCGCCGAGGAAACCTTCAACCTGCTGGTCGACACCCCCTTCGAGGTGCAGGCGCGGCGCGCGCTTCTGGAAATCTACCAGCGCGAAAAGGAATGGCGCCGCGCGATCGACGTCGCCAACGGCCTGCAGGAGTCCGGCGCCGGCGCGCGCCAGAAGGAAATCGCCCAGTTCTACTGCGAGCTGGCCCAGGATGCCCTGGTGCACCTGCAGCCGAGCGACGCCATGCAGCTGCTCGACAAGGCCTTGCTGGCCGACCGCTCCAGCGTGCGCGCCACCATCCTGATCGGCGACGCCCAGCTGGCCCAGGGCGATACCGAGGCGGCCCTGGTCACCTGGCGCCGCGTCGAGCAGCAGAGCGTGCCGCACGTGGCCCTGGTGGCCCAACGTTTAATGGATGGCTACCGCAAAGTAGGTAGACCACAGGAAGGCGTCAACCTGCTGCGTTCCTACCTGGCCGAAGCATCGTCGATTGACCTGATCGAGGTGGTGTTCAAGGCCGTGATCGAACTCGACGGCGTGGAAGCGGCCAAACAGCTGGTGGTCGAGGAGCTGCGCCGCAACCCGACCCTGCTGGGCCTGGATAAACTGCTCGAGGCGCACCTGATGGAGGCCCGCACCGAAGTGTGGGAAGAGCTGTCCATGGTCAAGAACCTGGTGCAGCGCTACACCCAGAAGCTGGCGCGCTACCAGTGCAGCCACTGCGGCTTCAAGGCGCGCCAGTTCTACTGGCAGTGCCCTGGCTGCAGCCGCTGGGAAACCTATCCGCCGCGCCGCACCGAAGAACTCAATGTGATGAACTGACGCAGCCTTACCCTATGACGCATCCGATCCCGAGCCGCCTGCTGGCGGCAGACAGCTTCCGCCGCGAGGCGGCCCCCGAACTCTCCAGCGTGCGCCTGCTCGTGGTGGGCGACGTCATGCTCGACCGCTACTGGTTCGGCGACGTCTCGCGCATTTCGCCGGAAGCGCCGGTGCCGGTGGTGCGCATCGAGCGCCGCGAGGAGCGCCTGGGCGGCGCCGCCAACGTGGCGCGCAATGCCGCCGCGCTGGGCGCGCATACGGGCCTGCTCGGCATTACCGGCAAGGACGAAGCGGGAGAAGAAGTCGAGAAGCTCCTGCGTGAAGCATCGATCCATAGCTACATGAAGCGCGACGACGCCATCTCGACCATCATCAAGCTGCGCGTCATCGGCCGCCAGCAGCAGATGGTGCGCATCGACTTCGAGGACGCGCCGACCGAGACCGTGCTGCGTGACAAGCTCGACCAGTTCCGCGCGCTGCTGCCCGACTACGACGTGGTGATCCTGTCCGACTACAACAAGGGCGCGCTGGTGAACGTGGCCGACATGGTGCGCGAGGCGCGCACGGCCGGCAAGATCGTGTTGGTCGACCCGAAGGGCGACGATTTCACTCCCTACCGGGGGGCGACCATCCTGACGCCGAACCGTTCGGAACTGCAGCGCGTGGTGGGCGCCTGGAAGACCGAAGAGCAATTGACCGAGAAGGCGCAACGCCTGCGCGCCGAACTGGGCCTGACGGCATTGCTGGTGACCCGTTCCGAAGAGGGCATGAGCCTGTACAGCGAGAACGAGGTGCTGCACGTGCACGCCGACGCGCGCGAAGTGTTCGACGTCTCGGGCGCGGGCGACACCGTCATCGCGACGCTCGCCGCGATGCTGGGCGCGGGCGCGCAGCTGGACGAAGCCCTGGCCACCGCCAACCGCGCCGGCGGCATCGTGGTCGGCAAGCTGGGTACGGCCACCGTCACCCGCGAGGAACTCTTCACCGCTTGAGTTCGCTCAAGGCCGGGCCGTCAACGCAGGACCGGCAGCTCCGTTAGTGCGTGGATGGATGGCGCCGCCGTCCATCGTACGAGAACTTACGGAGAACATTCAATGATCAAGAAACTGGTATTCGCTATTGCCGCGCTGGTCGCTTCGACCGGTATTGCCTTCGCCCAGGTCGACGTCAACAAGGCCGATGCGGCCGCGCTGGACGGCATCAAGGGCGTGGGTCCGAGCATGTCGAAGATGATCCTCGATGAGCGCGCCAAGGGCGAGTTCAAGGACTGGGCGGACTTCCAGCAGCGCGTCAAGGGCGTGGGCGACAAGAAGGCCATGAAGCTGTCCGAGGCCGGGCTGACCGTCAATGGCAAGCAGATGGAAGCCGGGGCCGCCAAGCCGGCCAAGGCCGAGAAGACCTCGGCCAAGGCGGCAGGCAAGGACAAGCCGGCCGAGCAGAAGGCAGCAATGTAAGAAAGAAAACCCGCGGCGACGCGGGTTTTTTTATCGCAGCCGGGATGCCCGCTTACTGGCGGATGCGAATGTCGATGTTCACCTGCGGGTTGCGGCGGTCATAGCGGCCGTAGTCCGGGTAATAATTCGAGCTGGCGGGATAGTAGTGTTGCTGTACGACCGGACGGCCATAGTAGCGCTCGTCGTAGCGGCGGTCGGCATAGTGGCGCTCCGGGCGTTTGCACTTGCGCTTCTCCTTGTATTCGCCTTTCTTCCACTTTTGCTCGACCTTGCAGTGTCCGTCCCAATACACCTGCTTGTATTCGCGGCCATGACGGCCTTTGCCGTTTTCATGTTTCCACGAGTCTGCCAGGGCGACAGACGATACCGATGCAAGCGCAAGCAACAACAGTGACATGGCCGGTTTCTTCATGATGGAACTCCTTATCTGTATGTGTCCATACTAGACGAGCCCGGCAGGTGTTCCGCTACGACTGTGTTATCGGATGTTACAAGGCCGATGGCCAGGCTCAGGAGGGCGGACGGCGCAGGATCTCTCGGCGAAAAAGTCCGCAACACTCTTCTGCGCTTCGATCTGCCGCTGTAGCCCGGCCTCATCGTAGCCCGTCAGCCAGCAGACAAGCTGGTCGACTTCTTCCCTGGTCCGGTTCTTCCTTGCCGCCTTCTGGACGTAGATCGGATACACCTTGGCGAAAGGCGTCCCGAAAATGCGATGTTCAGGCATGGTGCTGTGTCCCACACGGGATTGACCCGCATCTTCACACAAAATAAATGACGAATTTGAGCATTTAAAACACGCTCGTGCTATAGTTGTTTCCCCTGGGAAATGAACGTTGTTTTCTTGTTAGTTTTTCGTTTGCGACACTGAGATTCATCCATGAAAAAGAAGTCCCTTACCATTGGTACTCGCCTGGCTGTGGGCTACGGCGCCGTGTTCTTCCTGATGATCGTCCTGACCGCGCTCGCCATCAGCCGCGTCGGCGACATCGACAGCATCCTTAACCATATCAACGAGGTCAACAACGTCAAGCAGCGCTACGCGATCAACTTCCGCGGCAGCGTCCATGACCGCGCCATCGCACTGCGCGACGTGGTGCTGGCAGCCGATCCGGCCGCGGCCGCGGCGCCGGTCAAGCTGATCCAGGTGCTGGACGAAAACTATACCCGTTCGGCCGAGCCGATGGACAAGTTGTTCCGGGAGCTGAAGGATATTCAGCCAGCCGAAACGGCGGCACTGGAGGCGATCAAGGAACAGGAGCGCCGCACCAGGCCGCTGATCGAACGCGTGATCGCGCTGCATGCCGCCGGCCAGGCGCATGAAGCCGCCGCGCTGCTGTCGCAGGGGGCGGCGCCCGCCTTCGTGGATTGGCTGGCCAGCATCAACGCCTTCATCGACATGCAGGAAAAGCAGAACAACCTGGAAGCGTCGGGCGCCCGCAAGATGGCATCGGGCTTCTTCGGCTGGATGACCCTGCTGTGCCTCGGTGCGATCGCCGTCGGCGCAACGGGCGCCTGGATCATCACGCGCGGCCTGCTGCGCCAGCTCGGCGGCCAGCCCGACTACGCGGCATCGATCGTCAGGGCCATCGCCGCCGGTGACCTGGGTGTGAAGATCGAGACCGCCGCGGGCGACAGCAGAAGCCTGCTGTTCGCCATGAAGGGCATGCGCGACAGCCTGGTCGCCATCGTCGGCCAGGTGCGGCACGGCACCCTGAACATGGCCAGCGTCTCGACCGAGATCGCCGACGGCAACCGCGACCTGTCGCACCGTACCGAACGCCAGGCCGGCACGCTGGAAGCGACCACCGCCTCGGTCGAGCAGCTCACCGCCACCGTGCGCCAGAACGCCGACAACGCACGCCAGGCCAACGCGCTGGCGGAATCGGCGTCTGAAGTCGCCCTGCGCGGCGGCATGGTGGTGTCCCAGGTGGTCGAGACCATGGCCTCGATCAACGATTCGTCGAAGCGGATCGTCGACATCATCGGCGTCATCGACGGCATCGCCTTCCAGACCAATATCCTGGCGCTGAACGCCGCCGTGGAGGCGGCGCGTGCCGGGGAGCAGGGCCGCGGCTTTGCCGTGGTGGCGACCGAAGTGCGCAACCTGGCGCAGCGCTCGGCGAGCGCGGCCAGGGAGATCAAGGGTCTGATCGGCAGCTCGGTCGAGCGTGTCGATGCGGGTGCGCGCCTGGTGGACGAAGCGGGCAGCACGATGAACGACATCGTGGCCTCGGTGCGCCGCGTGACCGACATCATGGCCGAGATCAGCCGCGCCAGCGCCGAGCAGAGCGCCGGCATCGGCCAGGTCAACGAAGCCATCGGCCAGATGGACGAGGCCACCCGCCAGAACGCGGCGCTGGTGCAGCAGGCGACGGCGGCCGCGGCGGCGCTGGAAGAAGAGGCCGAGCGGCTGGCACAGGTGGTGAGCGTGTTCCGCCTGGAGGCGGCCAACGACGGCGCGCTTGCGGCCCCTGCACGGCTGGCGATCGCCGCGCCCTGATCGGGACGTGGATGGCATCTGACTGGCGCGCGTGTCAGATGTATTGACTGACACCGATCAATCCGCATGAGAAGATGTACATGTGATTTGCACTTCATAAACCAGAAAGGTACTCATGCCTCACGCCCGCATCTCTTCCTCTCTGCTGGCCGCACTGCTCGCCGTTAGCGCCGGTGGAGCAAGCGCCGCACCGGCCACCCCGGCAGCGCCAGACTTCAAGCGCCAGCAGCCCCAGATCAACAAGATCCTCGCCGAGATCTCGGCCAAGCGCATGGAAGGCTACGTCGCCAAGCTGGTCAGCTTCGGCACCCGGCACACGATGTCGGAAACGGAATCTGACACCCGCGGCATCGGCGCCGCCCGCCGCTGGATCAAGGCGGAACTCGAGCGCTGCGGCGCCGGCACGAAGCTAGAGGTGTCTTTCGACAGCCACATTGCCCCGGTATCGGCACGCATCTCGCGCCCGACCGAGATCGTCAACGTGGTCGCCACGCTGCCGGGCATCCAGGAAGCCTCGAAGGACCGCATCTACGTGGTCAGCGGCCACTATGATTCGCGCGTCAGCGACGTGATGAACTACACGGCGGACGCCCCGGGCGCCAACGACGACGCTTCCGGCACCGCGGCCACCATGGAACTGGCCTGCGTGATGGCCAAGCACAAGTTCGACGCCACCATCGTCTTCATGGCGGTGGCCGCCGAAGAGCAGGGCCTGCTGGGTGCGCGCCACTGGGCCACCCAGGCGCGCCAGAAGAACCTGAACATCGCCGGCATGTACACCAACGACATCATCGGCAGCTCGCGCGCCGACAATGGCAAGGTGGACAACAAGCAGGTGCGTCTGTTCTCGCAGAGCATCCCGGCCACCAAGGAAATGAGCGAGACCGTGCGCCAGCTGGTGGCCACCGGCGGCGACAGCGACTCGCTCTCGCGCCAGCTGGGCCGCCACACCAAGGAGATGGGCGAGCGCTACGTGAAGGGCTTCAAGGTGTCGCTGATCCACCGCGCCGACCGCTACCTGCGCGGCGGCGACCACATGCCTTTCCTGGAGCAGGGCTACGCCGCGCTGCGCTTCACCGAGCCGGCCGAGGACTTCGCGCACCAGCACCAGGACCTGCGTACCGAAAACGGCAAGGTCTACGGCGACCTGATCGAGTTTAATGATTACGACTACATCGCCAAGGTGACCAAGGTGAACGCCGCGGCGCTGGCCTCGCTGGCGCTGGCCCCGGCCGCGCCGCAGAACGTCAAGTTGCGCACCGACAAGCTGACCAACGACTCGACCCTGGTGTGGCAGGCGAATGCCGAACCGGACCTGGCGGGCTACCGCATCGTCTGGCGCGACACCACCGCCAGCGAGTGGCAGGGTTCGAAGTGGGTCGGCAACGTGCTTGAAGCGACCGTCGACCTGTCGAAGGACAACGTGTTCTTCGGCGTGCAGGCAGTCGACAAGGACGGCAACGTGAGCGTCGCCACCTATCCGCTGCCGCAGCGCTGATTTTCCGTAGGGTGGGCGGCTCCATCGTCTGGCATGCACTGCCGCTGGCGCTTGCGCCGCCCACGCGTTCAACTCTCGCAAGAACAGACGCGCCGGCTGTTCGAATCGTGCTTGAACGCGTGGGCGGCGCATACAATCCCGCCAGATCATGATGCGTAGTGGAGCCGCGCCACCCTACGGACGAAGCCCGACAAATACGCCACCTTGCTGTCCGGATTAAAATAGCGGTTTAGGAAATCGCGAGAGAGCAAGGAATGGCTTACAAGACCATCGAAGACACGATCGGCAATACCCCGCTGGTGCAGCTGGTGCGCCTGCCCGGCGCGGACGCGGCTGCCCGCAACAACATCATCCTCGGCAAGCTCGAAGGCAACAATCCGGCCGGTTCGGTGAAGGACCGCGCCGCCATGTCCATGCTGCGCGGCGCCGAAGAGCGCGGCCAGATCAAGCCGGGCGATACCCTGATCGAAGCGACCAGCGGCAACACCGGCATCGCGCTGGCCATGGCGGCCGCCATCCGCGGCTACAAGATGGTGCTCCTGATGCCGGACAACCTGTCGATCGAGCGCCGCCAGAGCATGGCCGCCTACGGCGCCAGGATCATCCTCACGCCGAAGTCGGGCGGCATGGAATACGCGCGCGACATGGCCGAGCAGATGCAGAAGAACGGCGAGGGCATCATCCTCGACCAGTTCGGCAACCAGGACAATCCGCGCGCCCACTACGACACCACCGGCCCGGAAATCTGGCGCGACACCGAGGGCCGCGTCACGCATTTCGTCAGCGCCATGGGCACCACCGGCACCATCATGGGCGTGTCGCGCTACCTGAAGGAACAGAACGCGGCGGTGCGCATCATCGGCGCCCAGCCGGAAGAAGGTTCGTCGATCCCGGGCATCCGCAAGTGGCCGGAAGCCTACCTGCCGAAGATCTACGACAAGGCGCGCATCGACCAGGTCGAGTCGGTGAGCCAGGCCGCGGCCGAGCAGATGGCGCGCCGGCTGGCGGCGGAAGAGGGCATCTTCTGCGGCATTTCGGCGGCAGGCGCCTGCGAAGTGGCGCTGCGCATCTCCCAGACGGTGGAAAACGCGACTATCGTGTTCGTCGTGTGCGACCGGGGCGACCGCTACCTGTCGACGGGCGTGTTCCCGGCCTGAACCCGGCTGCCCATCAATGAAAAAGCCATCCTGACGGATGGCTTTTTATTTTCAGCAACTTCTTGCACGTCCGGATGGCTCGCCCGCAGCGCTCCTGCGTTCGCAGTCGTCCGGCAAGGCCCGCGCGGGCGTCGGGCGGCAGGCAGGGCCTGCCACGACGCCGCAGCGCGCTTACGCCTCTTTCGGAGCGCCTTCTTTCGGCTTGAACTGCTTGTCGCTGATGCGGAACTTGGCGCGGCGGTCGCCCATGAGATAGCGCAGGTCGCGGATCGACAGGTCGCTCACTTCATGCATGCGGATCAGGAGCGAAGCGCCGACCGGCAGGCGGTGGTGGCGGATCTTCGAGATCACCGGCGGTGCAACTTCCAGCGCGCGCGACAGCGCCGCGTCGTTCTTCAGGCGCAGGTTCTCGATCAGGGTGTCGAGCAGTCGGTTCGGGTTGTACTGCAGGAGCTCATCGGACTCCGAATCGCTATTCATATCAATGCCGACTTGGTTTGTCATGATTCAATATCCTATTTTGGGTTGGACGGAGCCCCATGCGGCGCTCGGCTCCAGGCTACGGTATTTCGTAATTTTCTATTCAATTGTACAACTAATTTCTAATCTGATACTCAGTAGCAATAATGATCAGATCGATTTATTCAGTATTGTTGTCTCATCGCAACAATAGCCGCAATGCAATTCTCTCACAAACTCACGGAAATAATAATTGTTTTTTGATTAATCCCCAGTGTATAGCCAACAAGGGTTTGATGCCGCACGGTATGAAAAGAACTGACAGAATGCTAAGAAAAGCGGGAGTATGACAAGAGGAGAGGAGTTTCTGCAGAGAATCTGCAGCAAACGGTCGCATACCCCCGGGGAGTATGGGGGCGGGAGGGCAGTTCAGGCGGGCAGAAAAGGCGGGAAGCCCGTTACAAATCGATACAAAGTTTCCCGCCGAGCAATGCTCAACCGCCGCGCGAAGCGCGGACGGCACGGCCAAGTTCGATCACCGACATGGCATAGAAATAACTGCGGTTGTACTTGGTAATGGCAAAGAAGTTATCGTCGGCCACCCAGTATTCGGTTGCCTCGGCGCCGTTCTGCAGGTCGACCAGGCCATACAGGCGCTCGGCGGACAGGGGCGTCGCGGTGGTGACGCCGGCGACGCGCAATTCTTCGGGACGCAGGGTGGCCTTCAGGCCGCGTTCGAGCAGCGGTTCCCAGGCATGGTTCGGCGACACGTCGGCCGGGGTCACCGGGCTGTTGCGGTGTTCCGGGTTCCAGCCATGCTGGATCAGGAAATTGGCGACGCTGCCGATCGCATCGTCCGACGACTGGCGCAGGTCGATCTGGCCGTCCTTGTTGAAGTCCACGCCGTACTTCAGGATACTCCCCGGCATGAACTGCGGCATGCCGACCGCGCCGGCAAACGAACCCAGCAGCGAGAACGGTTCCACCCGGTGCTCGCGCGCGAATAACAGGGTGTTCGCCAGCTCGCTGCGGAAGAAGGCCATGCGCGCGGCGCGGTTCGGCGTTTCCGGATAGGCAAAGGCGAGCGTCGTCAGGGTGTCGAGCACGCGGAACTTGCCGGTGTCGCGGCCGTAGATGGTCTCGACGCCGATGATGCCGACGATGATCTCGGCCGGCACGCCATAGGCCGCTTCGGCCCGCGCCAGCGTCTCGGCATTCTCGTTCCAGAAGCGCACCCCGGCGGCGATGCGGATCGGCTCGATGAAGCGGTCGCGGTAGGCTTGCCAGTTCTTCGGCTTGCCCGGCGGGGCGGGCTTGACCAGCTGTACCGCCGAATCGATGAAGCGCGCCTGGCCGAACAGGGATTCGAGGTAGGCGCGCTCGAAGCCGTGCTGGGTCGCCATCTCGTCCATGAACTCGCGCACCGCCTGCCATTCCAGGAAGTTGTGGTGCTCGCCGTCGTAGTCGATCATGGCGGCGGCCGGGGCGGCCTTCAGCACCTTGCTGGAACGGGCGGAGACGCGCTTGCCGGCAGCCTTGTCTTTCTTGCTCTTGGCCTTGGCGGCTTTTGCTTTGGCGGCCTTGGCCTTGGCCTTGGCGGCCTTGGTCTGGACCTGCGGATCCTTCGCGCCAGCTTGCGCCTGCCCGGTCGGGGCAAAGGCGATTGCCAGCGCGGCAAACAGGGGAACGATCGATTTCATCTGACTTGCGACAGTAATCTCTTCAAGGTAGCGGCCAGCTGGCGGTCGGGCGCAGGCTGGGGCGGCGCATAGCGCCAGGCGCTATAGCGGCGCAAGAATTCGGCGGCGGCGTGCAGTGATGGCGGCGCCAGCTGCTGCGAGGCCGCGATCCGGGCCGCGTAGGCGGTGGGCCCTTCGTCCGCTGCACGTGCCAGGCCCAGGTGGGCGAGGCGCTTGCATAGGGAGGAGTATACCGCCTCGACCGGATTGTGTTCCCTGCGGAGGTACAAAATTCTTCCCAGCAGCAACACTCCAGCCCCCAGCATGATCAAGCCGGCAACACGCCAGCCGGCCAGGCTTTCGCCCACGCTTTGCAGCAAGCCGCGCTGGCGTTCGGGGGTGTAGTTCAGCACCCACTGGTTCCAGCCGTTGTTGACGGCGCCCAGCGCGTTGCGCAGGCGCCCCAGCAGCGAGTCGCCGTTGGCGCTGAACATCGACAGCCCGCGCAGCGCGTCGATGCCGAAGGGCGGCGGCGGGCTGACCGCGGCCGCGAGGTTGCGGCGCACCCGTTCCGGCGCCACGGCGGCGGTCGGGTCCACCCGCACCCAGCCGCGCCCGCGCAGCCAGACCTCGGCCCAGGCGTGGGCATCGGACTGGCGCACCGTCACGTAGCCGTCGATCGGATTGAGTTCGCCGCCCTGGTAGCCGGTGACCACGCGCGCCGGGATGCCGGCCGCGCGCATCAGGAACACGAAGGCGCCGGAATAATGTTCGCAAAAGCCGGCGCGGGTCCCGTACAGGAACTCGTCCACCGAATGGCGGCCCAGCAGCGGCGGCTCCAGCGTGTAGCTGTAGGGCTGCTCGCGAAAGCGCCGCAGCACCTGCTCGATGCGGCGCGCCGGCTCTGCTTCCTTGCGCAATGCGATGCCCGCGGCCAGCGCCTTCGGGTTGTAGCCGTAGGGGAGCAGCAGCCACTGGTTGGGGTCGTCGAGCGTATCGCGTCCGTCCAGCGCATAGTCCGGGTAGGAGATCATCGGATAGCGCACCCGCCCGGCCAGCGGCCGGTCCGCGCTCAGTTCGAGCTGGTGCGAGACCTGGGTCTGGTAGCCCGGCACTTCCGGCATGTGGCCGGCCATCTCGAGCGTGAACAGCCAGCGCGTGTCGGACGGCTCCAGCGTCACTTCGTAGCGCTGCGCCTGGCCGCGCACGCGCAGCGAGGTGCCGGAGCGGGTGGCGATCGAGCCGCCGCGGGTCCAGGCGGTGCCGTCGAAGGCGTCCAGCACCAGGCCGCGCCAGTACAGCTGGGCCTTGGGCGGCACCGCGCCTTCGAAGCGCACCCGGAAGGCCGGTTCGTCCGACATCGCCAGGTTCGACATCTGCCCCGGCGCCATGCGTTCGGACAGGCCCGACTTGGCGCTGCCGTTGCCGCTGCCGCCCGGCATGCTCCACAGCGGGCCGCCCAGGCGCGGGAACACGAAGAACAGCAGCACCGCGATCGGCGCGGCAAACAGCAGCATCTTCGCCCCCATCGCCAGCCGGGTTCCCAGCTTCGGCACGCTGCCCGTGAACTGGAACGAGAGCTGGGTGGTGAGCAGGGCCAGCACCGCCGCCACCATCAAGAGTGCGGTGCCGATGCCCTGGGCATAGAAGAAGTTGGTCAGCACCAGGAAGAAGCACAGGAAGATCACGACGTACAGGTCGCGGCGCGCGTGCATCTCGAGCATCTTGAAGGCGACCAGCAGCACCAGCATGGCCACGCCGGCGTCGCGCCCGAGCAGGGTCTTGTAGCTGAACTGGATGCCGGCCATTGCGCCGACGGCGATCGGCAGGAGCAGCATGGCCGAGGGCATGCGCTTGCCGCGCAGCGTGATCGAGCCGCGCCAGGCCAGCGTGGCCGCGCACAGCAGCGACACCCACAGCGGCAGGTGCGCCGCATGCGGGGCCAGCACCAAGAGCGCGCTGCCCAGCAGCAGCAGGGTATCGGCTTTGTCGCGCGGCAGGGCTGCCAGGGCCTTCATGCCGCCTCCTGGCTGCCGTACAGCGCCAGCGCACGCAGGCAGGCCGCCTGGTGGGCGGCACCGTTGCCGGCGTCGTAGTGGATGGCGCCGAGCCGGAAGGCGTAGGGCAGGGCGCGCTGTTCGGCGTCCAGCACCCAGCGCGTCATGCGCGACAGGCGCAGTTCGAGGTCGAGCTGGGGCGGCAGCTGCGCGAAGTCGAGCAGCAGCTCGTCGCCCACGCCGCCTTCGAAGTGCTTGGTGACCAGCTGGCCGCCGAGCGCCGGGTCGAGCCGGGCGATCTGGCGCCAGGCCAGCTGGCGCGGCGAGTCGCCGGCCTGGTAGCTGCGCACGCCGGCGAAGTCGTCGTTGCCGCCCGCGCGGCCGCTGCCGACCGCATTACCGCTCACCGGCAGCGGCGGCGCGCCTTCTTCCGGGCGCGGGTAGACCAGGGCGCGGGCGGCGGGACGCCAGTAGCTCCAGGCGCGGAACAGGCCGAGCGGGAAGCGGGTAGAGAGCACCACGCGCGCCGGCTGCAGCCAGCCGCGCGCGCCCGTCGGCACGCCCAGCATCACGCTGGCGCTGCCGTGGGCGGCGATGTCGGTGACGTGGCGCGCTTCGCCCTTTCTTGCGGCATTGGAAAAATCGATCCAGACGCCGAAGCGCGCCAGCCCCGTGCGGTTGGCGACGTGCAGTTCGAAGCGGGCTTCCTGGCCGGCGAAGACGGCGGGCACGCGGCCCTGCTGCAGGGCCAGGTGGGCCAGGTTACGGTAGGTGAAGACCATGTCCACCAGCGCGCAGGACAAGGCCAGGAAGGTCAGCGCGAAGCCCAGGCCGAGGGTGTAGTTGATCGAGCCGATCAGGAGCACCAGCAGCAGGACGGCGAAGCCGATGCCGGCGCGGGTCGGCAGGATGAACACGCGGCGCTGGCTCAGCACCACCTCGCCGGCATCCAGCGTGCCGCGGCGCGGCAGCCATTTGCCGGTGGTGCGCCGCATCCAGCCGCGCAGGCCTCCTGCTGCGACTTCCATCTACACCGGAACCGATTTCTGCAGCTGCAGCACGAGGTCGCGGCTGGCCAGCGCCTGGCCGTGCGCCGACCTCAAAGGGCGCAGGCGGTGCGCGCAGACCGGCACCAGCACGGCCTGGATGTCTTCGGGGATCACGTGGTCGCGTCCTTCGAGCGCGGCCCAGGCGCGGCCGGCCTGCAGCAGGGCGATGGCGGCGCGCGGCGACAGGCCCTCGGCGAACAGGCCGTTCTGGCGCGAAGCCTGGGCCAGCGCCTGCACGTAGGTGACCAGCGCCGGCGAGGCATGGATCTCCTTCAGGGCGCGCTGGGCCTGGGCCAGCTGCTCCGGCTGCATCGCCGGCTGCAAGGCGCGCAGCATGGCGCGCCGGTCTTCGCCCATGAGCAGGGCGCGCTCGGCGGCGGCGTCCGGATAGCCCAGCGAAAGGCACATCAGGAAGCGGTCGAGCTGCGATTCGGGCAGCGGGAAGGTGCCGACCTGGTTGGCCGGGTTCTGGGTGGCGATCACGAAGAAGGGCTCGGGCAGGGCGCGGGTGACGCCGTCGGCGCTGACCTGGCGCTCTTCCATGGCTTCGAGCAGGCCGGACTGGGTCTTGGGCGTGGCGCGGTTGATCTCGTCGGCCAGCAGCACCTGGGTGAAGATCGGACCGGGGTGGAACACGAAGTCGTTCTTCTCGCGCTCGTACACCGAGATGCCGGCCACGTCGGCGGGCAGCAGGTCGCTGGTGAACTGGACGCGGTTGAACTTCAGGCCGAGCGAGATCGCCAGCGCATGCGCCAGCGTGGTCTTGCCGACGCCGGGCAAATCTTCGAGCAGCAGGTGGCCGCCGGCCAGCAGGCAGGTCAGGGCCAGGCGTACCTGCTGGTCCTTGCCGACCACGACCTGGCCGACCTGGCGCGCCGCCGAGTGTAATTGATTGAACATGCTTGGGTTCCGGTGATCTGCTTGGAAGTGCGGAGCAGGACGCTTGCATGGTAGATTAGCGCCATTGGCAACCTTCATACTCCGTCGGCAACAAGCCTTTGGGTCGATTCTATGCGAAACCGGCCGCAAAGGTGCGCTATGGATGAGCATTCCCCACGATGAGCACAGCAATCTACAGCCACCCCGACTGCCTGCGGCACGACATGGGCGACTGGCACCCCGAAGCGCCGGCGCGGCTGCAGGCGATCGACGACCAGCTGATCCTGGCGCGCCTGGACGGACTGATCGAGCAGCGCAGCGCGCCGCTGGCCGACATCAAGGACGTCCTGCGCAACCACACGCCGGGCGCGGTGGCGCTGGTGCGCGACAACGTGCCGGCCGAGGGCGACCACTATCCGCTCGACGGCGACACCATCCTGTGCCACCACAGCTACCAGGCGGCGCTGCGCGCGGCCGGCGCCGCGGTGGCCGCGACCGATGCCGTGATCGCGGGCGAAGTGGACAATGCCTTCTGCTCGGTGCGCCCGCCGGGGCACCATGCGACGCCGAGCGAGCCGATGGGGTTTTGCTTCTTCAATAACGTCGCCATCGCGGCGCGTCATGCGTTGGAGGTGCACGGGCTGGAGCGCGTGGCCATCGTCGACTTCGACGTCCACCACGGCAACGGCACCGTCGAGTCCTTCCGCAAGGACCCGCGGGTGCTGATGGTGAGCCTGTTCCAGCACCCGTTCTATCCCTACTGCGACCCGGAACCGATCACGGCCACCAGCGTCAACATCCCGGTGCCGGCGCTCAGCGACGGCGACACGGTGCGCAAGCTGGTGCAGGACTACTGGCTGCCGGCGCTGCACGCGCACCGGCCGCAGATGATCTTCGTGTCGGCCGGCTTCGACGGCCACCGCGAGGACGACATGGGCGGCATCGGCCTGGTCGAGGCCGACTATGCCTGGATCACGCGCCAGGTGATGGCCATTGCGAAGCAGTACGCGCACGGGCGCATCGTCAGCTGCCTCGAGGGCGGATACGCGCTCTCGGCCCTGGGACGCAGCGTGGTGGCCCACCTGAAGGTGCTCGCCGAGCTCGATTGACGGCAAGCTCGGCGCGGAACGTCCTTCCCGGTCCGCACATCTAAACCTCCACGACTTCGCCACCCATGCGCGAAGCGAACGACAAGGAGAAGAAGATGAGACCGATCCGTGCCTTCTGCGCGCTGTTCCTGTTCCTGGCCTCGAGCCTGGCAGCCGCGGCCAACTACACGCTCTGGATCAACGGCCGCGCCGGCGGCGCCGTGGGCGCCATCGGCAACTACAACGACTTCGGCTACTGGGGCCCGGCCACCACCCCGGCCGGCGTCAACAAGAAGGCCGTCAACTGGGACGGCCGCAGCAGCATCGCTTCGCAGAGCGGCACGGTACGCAACGCGCTCGACTGCTTCTGCACCGGCAGCAACTGGTGCTACATCGTCACCTACAGCGCCGGCGACCTGATGATGGGCTACACGCTGGCCAACTACGGCGGCACGCCGCGCTACAGGAAGAACGCCAGCCCGAACGCAAGCGGAGTATGCGGCAACAGCGACGGCGGCATGCAGACCGGCTGGAACATCCGCTGGGTACGCGCCGCGGCGGGCGCGGCCGGCGGCTCCGAGCTGTCCGACGCCGGTTCCTGGACCACCTCGGAGCCGCTGGTGCAGGACCTCAAGACCGCCACCGCGCGCGCCATGTACAACCACAACGACACGCGCAACATCTGGT
This sequence comes from Massilia alkalitolerans DSM 17462, assembly GCF_000427785.1. Taxonomy (GTDB): domain Bacteria; phylum Pseudomonadota; class Gammaproteobacteria; order Burkholderiales; family Burkholderiaceae_D; genus Telluria; species Telluria alkalitolerans. The sequence continues at coordinate 139,063 of NZ_ATYR01000005.1, read as the reverse complement.
TCTACATGTACGCGGGGGCCAGGGGCACGCTCTATTCGGGCCTGCTGCCGGGCCAGGACGACGAGGTCATCGCCTACCACAGCAGCGGCGGCGTGGCCGGCAGTTCGGGCCGCTCCCTGTGCAATCCGGGCGACTGGTTCTGCAACGACCTCACGCTCGGCACCGCCAACAACCAGGGGGGCAGCGCCAAGTGGAGTTACCACTCGGTGCTGTTCCGCGACGACGGCGAGGACTACAACCACTACATGGACGGCAACTGGGGCGGCGTGGTAAGCGTCGTGCGCAACGCCGTGGTGAACACGGCGCAGTAGCGCTTGTGCTGTTCGACTAACCGGGCGCAATGCGCTAGCATTGGCTTATTCGTGAAACAATTCATATAGCGGTGTCGACGCGCATTTGATCTGAACCGGCTCGCCGCCGGCGCCCTTGTGGCGGTAAAGGCGCTACCCGTGGCGAGTTCGGCGGTGACGTTAAACACTGTCGCCAGATTTCACTTGGCGGGAGGCGGGAAAGTAACGCCTGTCAGTGACGAATACGGTCAGCAGGACGGTTCGGGGCAGGAAGAGGACGCTGCGGATGTGCGCTCGTTCTTGAAAGCAGAAGACAGTGAGACAAATCAGCATGAATGTGCGCCATGTCTGCTGTCGGGGTTGGAATGGGTCTCCGCTACGAGCCAATGCCCATCGAATCAACGGTCGGACCGACGGCGGAGCGGCCGCCAACTACAACGTTTGAAGTGGAGTCCAGTTCGGTGGTCTTCCGCGACGACAGCGAAGCCTACAACCACTACGCCAACGGCAACTGGGGCGGCATCGTGGGCGTCGTGCGCAGCGCCGTGGTGAACAGTGCCCTCTAGACCGACAAAACGGCTGATCGGGCTGGGCGTGGCGCTTGCGCTTGTGTTCGCGCTTGCGCTCGCCCTCTGGTTCGGGCGCGGCGAACGGGCGCCGCCGCCGCAGGCCGCCGCCAGCCCGCCGCCCTCCGGCCGCCAGTTCTTCAGCCCGGTGCCGGAAAGCGGCCGGGCGGTCCCCAGCGAGCGCGCCGAGCGGCGCCGCCAGCTGGTCGAACACGTCCAGCTGACCGACCACACCTATTGCAGCTACCTGGAGGGCAGCCAGTACCCGGCGGACTCGCGCCCGGCCGCGCAGAACCCGGACCAGCTGCACCCGAACCAGCCCGTCACCGAGATGCATCCGATGCGCCATGAGGGCGGCGGCAACAGCGCCGGCGTGTTCCTGCAGACCTCGCAGTCGCGCGTCTACCTGGCCGCCGGCGAAGCCGCCGCCTTTTCGCTGCGCGCCGTGGATGCGCAGGGCGCCAGCGTGCCGATCGTGATCACGCGCGCGCTGGCCCAGGGCATGACCTATGGCGGCAGCCGTCCGACGCCCCAGGTGGCGCTGTCCTTCGTCGACGATGGCAGCGGCGCCGACCCGGTAGCCGGCGACAATGCCCACGCGGGCATCCTGGCGCCTGGCCAGACCGGCCTGGCGGGCTTCCACGGCACCATCCGCACCGAGGTCCGCTACACCGCGGGTGGGCGCAACGGTTTCGCCCTGTTCGACGTGATCTACACGCCGGTGCTGCCGGCCACCTGGACCGGCCAGGTGCGCGAAGCGGTCGAGAACGGTTCGCTCAGCTTCTACCTCGGCCTCGACGTGCGCCAGCCGGGCCGCTACATCGTCTCGGGCCGCGTCGACGATGCGCGCGGCAATCCCTTCGCCCTGGCGAGCTTCAACGAGGTGCTCGGCGTGGGCGCGCGCGAAGTCAAGCTGACCGTGTTCGGCAAGCTGATGACGGACGAGCGGCCGGCGCTGCCCCTGCGGCTGCGCGACGTCGACGGCTACCTGCTGCGCGAAAACGTCGACCCCGACCGCCTCTTGCTGCCGCGCCTGGAAGGGCAGGTGTTCGCCAGCCGCACCCAGACCATGAAGGGCGTGTCGGACGCCGAGTGGCAAAGCGAGGAGCGCTCGCGCTACCTGCTTGAGTATGCCAAGGACCGCAACGCCGCCCGGGAACAGCTGGCCGCCTTCGATCCGACAGCGCCGCTGCCGCCAAGTGGCTGTGTCCCGGCGCGCTGAGGATGTGCGACACTGGCGGGCCTGTACCCATCCTGTCCGAGAGCCACGACCATGCTGTACGACCCCGCGCGCCACGAGCCGCTGCAGCCGCATCCCTGGAACGAGGAGAAGGCGCGCGCCGAGATCGGCCGCATCGTGGCGCAGGCCGAGGCCGCGTATCGGGAGGGACGCTACTGGCCGGTCCATCCGCTGGACCTCGAAGGAGAGGAGCCGGATCCGGTCGAGACGCCCCTGTACCACGGCGCCGCCGGAGTGATCTGGGCGCTGCACTACCTGCAGGATTGCGGCGCGGCGCGGCTCGCGCGCGACTACCTGGACGGCTGGCAGGCGCTGCTGGCCGCCAACCGCGGGTGGCTGGCGGCGAACGCCCCTGGCGAACATGCGTCCTGGCTGATGGGCGATACGCCGATCCTGATGATGGCCCTGGGGCGCCATCCGGGCCTGCCGGACGAGCTGGCGCGGCTGCTGGACCCCAACCGCCGGCATCCGGCGCGCGAACTGATGTGGGGCGCCCCCGGGAGCCTGCTTGCCGCGCTGTTCCTGCACACGCATACCGGCGAAGAACGCTGGGCCGAGCTGTTCCGGCAGACCGCGGACGGTTTGTGGACCCAGCTCCTGTGGTCGGACGAGCGCCAGTGCGCCTACTGGACCCAGGAGCTGTATGGGCGCACCAGCAGCTACCTGGATGCGGTGCATGGCTTCGTCGCGACCGCCGGCCCGCTGCTCAAGGGGCGCCACCTGCTGGACGGCGCGGCCCGGCAGGGGTGGCGCGACTGCATTGCCGCTACCATTCGCCGCACCGCGGTATGCGAAGGAGGGCAGGTGAACTGGCACCCGCAGCTGAGCGGCACGGAGCGGGAAAACGCCAAGAAGCTGCTGCAGTTCTGCCACGGTGCGCCCGGCTTCGTGATCAGCCTGGCCGGCTTTCCTGGCGACGAACTCGACGATCTCCTGCTCGCGGCCGGCGAGACCACCTGGGCCGCCGGTCCTTTGAACAAGGGCGCGAACCTGTGCCACGGCACTGCGGGCAACGGCTATGCCTTCCTGGTCCTGTACCAGCGCAGCGGGGATCCGGTCTGGCTGGAGCGGGCGCGCGCCTTTGCCATGCACGCGCTGCTGCAGTGCGAGCGCGATGCGCGCGAGTACGGGCAGTTGCGCTATTCGCTGTGGACGGGCGACCTCGGACTGGCGATCTACCTGTGGGACTGCATCGAGGCCAGGGCGCGTTTCCCGACGCTGGACGTGTTCTTCCGCCCGGCGTCGGCTTAACCCATCAGCAGGGGGAAGCGGTCGATGAAGCAGGCGACACCGACCATGCCGCACAGGATGCCGAAAGCGAACCAGCGTCCCAGTGATTTTTTCGGTGGAAGCTCGATCGCGGCCCAGCGCGGTGGCGAAGACTTTGGCATATGACGCATGATGGTCTCCAGAATGCGGCCCAGCGGGCGGAAACTGGAGTGTGCGCCGGACCCCGGCAATGGCATTGCTAGGGATCAATGGATTGTTCAGTCAGGTGTGCTGTTTTTTCACAGAACGGCCGCCAGCGTAAAATAGCGTCCTGACTGAAGATTTGGAAAGTAGAGCATGTCGATACAATGGTTCCCGGGGCACATGAATGCGGCCAAGAAGGAAGCCGCCGAGCAGATGGAGAACACCGACCTGGTGATCGAAGTCCTCGACGCCCGCCTGCCCGAGGCGAGCTGCAACCCGCTGGTGGAGCAACTGCGCAAGTTCCGCCAGCGTCCTTGCCTCAAGATCTTGAACAAGATCGACCTGGCCGACCCGGCGGCCACGGCGGCCTGGAAAGCCTATTACGATGCCCAGGAAGGCGTGACCGCCTATCCGATGACGACCAAGAAGCCGGCCGACGTCGCCCGCATCCCCGACATCTGCCAGTCGCTGGCGCCGCACCGCGGCGTGCCGACCAAGCCGCTGCGCATCATGATCATGGGGATCCCGAACGTCGGCAAGTCGACCCTGATGAACGCGCTGCTCAAGAAGCGGGTGGCCAAGGTGGGCGACGAGCCGGCCGTCACCAAGACCCAGCAGAAGCTTTACCTCGGCAAGCACATCGTGCTGGTCGATACCCCGGGCATGCTGTGGCCGAAGATCGCGCTGGCGAGCGACGGCCTGATGCTGGCCGCGAGCCATGCGGTCGGCTCGAACGCGCTGATCGAGGAGGAGGTCGCGGAGTTCCTGGCCAACCTGCTGCTCGAGCGCTACCCGCAGCTGCTCACGGCCCGGTACGGCTTCAAGACCGAGGGGCTGGACGGCATCGCGGTGATCGAGGGCGTGGCCCAGCGCCGCGGATTCCGCATGCGCGGCGGCGAGTTCGACTACGAGAAGGCGGCGCACGTGCTGCTGCACGACTACCGCACCGGGGCGCTGGGGCGCATCAGCCTGGAGACCCCGGAAACCCGCGCCGCGGCGCTGGTGCGCCATGCCGAGGAGATGGCGGAGAAGGCCCGCATCGCCGAGGAAAAAGCGGCGCTGAAGGCGGAAGAGGCGATGCGCGGCAAGCGCGGGACCTGAGGACTTTCGTAGGGTGTGCGGCTCTGCCGCACACGCGTTCAACGCAACGATGAGTCGCAGGGACGCTAGCGTGCGCCGGCGCCCCTGGCCAGCTCCATCAGCCCGAACAGGCGCGCGCAGCGCATCCAGGCCAGCGCCAGCACCGCCAGCTGGGCCAGCAGCAGCCCGCCGAGGAAGCTGCCCGCGCCCAGCGCCGGGATGTTCAGGCGCGCCACCGCCAGCGCGCCGGCCACAAGCAGCCCAGGCACCGTGATCGCGGCATACAGGCCGACAACGGCAAACGGGCGGCGCACGATCAGGCCCAGCCCGTCGCACCAGGCCAGCACCGCCGAGCTGCGGCGGCGGTCCAGCGCCAGCACCGCGCGGCCGGCGTCGAGCGTCGCATGGGCCAGCAGCAGGAGCAGGGCGACGATCAGCGAGGCCGCCAGGGCCGCATTGCTTGCCGTGGACTCGAGCACGGCGCCGGGCTGCTCGGCGACCGAGGCCGCCATACCACCCAGGAAAACCGCCGCGCCGAGCGGCACGATGGCCCACAGCAGCATGCGCAGCAGGCGCCCGTACTCGCGCACGCCGCCGGCGGCCAGCGCCGCGAAGGCGAGCGGCGCCGGCGCGCGCGCGGCGCTGATGGCCGCCCCGGTCAGGAAGGGCGACAGCAGCAGCGTCATCACGAGGGCCACGATGCCGCCCGCACCGAGGGCCGAGGCGTGCTGGCTGTGCAGGCCCACCAGGTCCGCAATGGCCACCCCGTCGAGGCGCTGGGCCAGGGCCGTCGCGTGCACCGAGCGGTCGAAGGCGGCGCCCAGCATGGTCCAGAGGGGCAGGGCGGCAACCAGCGTGGGCAGCAGCAGGGCCAGCAGCCAGAGCAGCAGGAGGCGCCATTGCAGGGCCGGACGCAGGGCGGCGCCCACTGCACGCAAGCCGGCATGGCCGCGTGACGCGGAAGTGTGCGGCGCCTGCGCGGGCGCCAGGGAAGCGGTCGTGGTCGTCATACGGTGGCGATGAAGGACAGGATGAGTTGGAAGAAGGCCGCCGCGTCGCTCGTCCAGCGGGTCGATGCGCTGCGCTTGGGGTCGATCGTGCGGCTGTCGTCGAGCTTGTTGACGTCGAGGTAGTGGCTGCGGCGCGGGTCGAGCTCGGCCGACACGGCGCGCACCGGCCTGACCCAGGTAAAGGTACGCCATTTCTCGTCCGACGAGGTGGCGTTCCAGGCCACGGTCTCGCTGCTGCCGTCGGCGAAGCGCACCACCAGGGTCTGCGGCACGCGGGCGCCGTCGCGGCGCACGGTCACCCGGGTACGCCAGGGGAAGGGGCCGCCCTGCCGGGCCTTCGGATTGGCCTTGGCCCAATCCGCGCGCAGCCTGGCGATGCGCTCCTCCACCGCCGCCTGGCTCTCTTCGATGCGCTTGCCGTCCACCACGCGGGTGCCGGCCAGCGGCAGCTCTTCTTCGCTCGACAGCCTGGCCACCTTGTCGTCGATCCGCGCGGCTGCATAGACCTGCTGCGCAAAGACCTCTTCGACCGCGGCGCGCTCGCCGCTGCCGTCCGCCAGCGCCTCGCGCAGGTCGGCAATGCTCGGATGGCGGAACTTCCAGCGCCGGTAGTATTCCTTGAAGCCGCGCTCCATGGCCTCGCTGCCGATGCGCTGCTCCAGGTCGCGCATCACGGTGGCGCTGCGGGTGTACACCGGATCAAGGCCCTGCAGGCGCTGCCAGGCGTTCTGGCCGGGCGCATCGAGCGGCCGCTCACGCGGGGCGAACAGGCGCATGGCGTCGAAGCCTTCGAATCCCGGATCGAAGCCGATCCGCTTCAGGAAGCCGGGGGCGGGGTAGACCTGCTGTCCGCGGTCGCGCATCGCGCGGTTTTCCCAGTAGGCGGTCAGGCCTTCGTCGAGCATCGGCTCCTCGAACTCGTTGCTGGCCAGGATGCCCTGGAAGAAGTTGTGGCCAAGTTCGTGGATCGTCACGGCATCCAGTTCATATTCCTGCAGCGATTTGGGCGGAACCGCGGCATAGCCGGACGCGGTGATGAAGGTCGGATACTCCATGCCGCCGGCTTCCTGCGCGTTGTAGGGCGGGATCACGACGGTCAGCGTGCGGTAGGGGTAAGGGCCGAGCTTGCGCGAGAAATAGGCCAGCGAATCCTTGGCCGCCTTCATGACCGGCCTGGCGCTGGCCTCGTATTCCTGCGGGTACAGCACCTGCACCGTCACGATCGGGCTGCCGGGACCGGTCCAGGTCTCCACCAGCGGGCGGCCGCTGCGCTTGTCGGCAGTCCAGGCGAAGTCGTGCACGTCGTGCTGCACGTAGCGGTGCGTCAGCAAGCCGTTCTTCTCGACGGGCGCCCCCTGCAGCGCGCCGGTCGCGCCCACCGTATAGCCCTTCGGCACGGTGAGGCTCACGTCGTAGCTGCCGAAATCGGCGTAGAACTCGGACTCCATGTGGAACTCGTGCGCATTCCAGCGTGGCGCGGTGGCGCCGCGCTCGCCCGGCAGTTCGAGCACCGCGATCTTCGGGAACCACTGGGCCACCAGGTGGAAGCTGCCGTAGTAGCCGGTGCGCGCGATCACGCGCGGCAGCTGGGTGGTGAAGGCCATGTCGAGCGTGGTCGAGGCGCCGGGGGCGACCGCCTCGGGCAGGTCGAGGCGCGCCACCGTGTGGTCGGTGGCCGGTCCCCCGTCGGGCTGGACGAAGCGCCATGGCACGGTGGCGCCGCCCTGGCTCACGCTGCGCAGCGCGATGTGGCCCCATTCGCCGTCGCCGATCTCGGCGCCGCTGCGGAAACGTTCGCCGCGCTGGCGCTGCTCGGTGAAAAAGCTGCTGCCTTCGCCTTCGAAGGCGTTCATGTAGAGGTGGATGTAGACGCTGCGCACCGGGACCGCGCTGCGGTTGCGCCAGGTGAGCTGCTGCTGGCCGGCGATCACGTGCTTGTCCGGGTCGAGCGTGGCGCTGATGCGGTAGCTGGCCACGCGCTCGGACAGGGTCGCGTGGTCGCCGCTGCGGATGCCGCCCCAGGCATCCGGGCTGCTCGGCACGGTGACGGCGGCGGCGTTCGGCGCGGCCAGCGCGATGCCGTCGAGCGAAGGCGTGGCCGCGGGCGGGGGCGCGTCGGCCTGGGCGAACCAGGCGCCGGCGCTGCCGAAGGCCAGCAGTGCGGCGCATGCCAGCGCGCGCAGGCCTTGTCGCTTTCTTTGGATCTGCATGCAGAACTCCCTGTTGTCGATGTTGTATTTATATGAGCGCGACTATATCCAGAACATCGGCGAATTGCCATGCGCAGGGAATGGAAGCACAAAATACGACAACGAAATGCAGGAAAGCTTGTCAGGTTATAATCTCGCCGTTCTGGTGCCCGCGCATGCGCTCCGCATGTGCAGTTAAACGGGAAACACGAGGCAAAGGCGCTGCGCGCCCGCGCTGAGATGTGCTGCCCCCGCAACGGTCAACAAGCACGGCTTCGCATACGCGAAGCCGTAGGCTGCTCCAAACACCACTGTGCCCAGCGGCATAGGAAGGTGGGGCGGTCCGTCTTGCAAGCCCGGATACCGGCCAGACAGGTGGAAGCGAGCGCATGCGAGCAGCATGGCGGCGCCTTCCGTTCAACTCCGGTGTGCGGGGACGCAGGCCGGTGCCATTACCGAGAACATCCGAACATGAAATTTGCTGTCGTACCACGCAGCGCGCCGGCGGTGAAGCCGCTCGCGCTGGCTTGCGCCCTGTCCGTACTTGCCGCGAACGCGCTTGCACAAACCCAGGACTCCCTGCCTTCGATCGTCATCACCGGCGCGCGCTTCCCGGCGCAGCCTGCCAGCGCGCCGATCGGCGCCACCGTGATCACGGCCGAGGACATCCGCCGTTCCGGCGCCGCCGACGTCAATGCGGCGATCCGCAAGGTCGGCGGCGTTTACGGACGGCAGAGCCTGGACGCCTCGCCGGACTTCGCGCTCGACCTGCGCGGCTTCGGTTCGAACAGCGCCCAGAACCTGGTGATCCTGGTGGACGGCGTGCGCCTGAACGAGAACGAGCTGACCAATGCGGTGCTGTCGAGCATCCCGGTCGATACCGTCGAGCGCATCGAGATCCAGCGCGGCGCCAGCAGCGTGCTGTACGGCGAAGGCGCGACCGGCGGCGTGATCAACATCATCACGCGCCGCGCCGGCGCGAACGGCACCCACGGTTCGGTCTTCGCCGAAGCAGGGCGCTTCGACGCCCACGACCTGCGCGCCTCGCTCACCCATGGCGCCGGCCCGCTTTCTTTTGATGTGGCGCTGGCCGACCGCGGCACCGACAACTACCGCGCCAACAGCGAGTTCAAGCAGAAGACCGCCAGCGGCGGCGTCCAGTACGCCTACGGCGCGGGCCGCGCCGGCCTGCGCTTCGAACATTCGGAGCAGGACGCGCGCTTCCCGGGTTCGCTCACCGAGGCTCAGTACCTGGCCAATCCGCGCCAGAGCCTCACGCGGGACGATTTCGGCACCCTGGACACCGACCGCGTCAGCGCTTTCGTCGAGCACCGCGTCGGCAGCCTCGAGCTGGCCGCCGAGCTGTCGCACCGCGAGCGCGAGGTCGCAGCCAATTATTTCTACACCGGCGGCGTCACCCGCGTCGCCTACGACGCCAGCCAGACCCAGTTCTCGCCGCGCCTGCGCCACACGGCCAGCATGGGCGACAAGCGCAACGAGCTGGTGGTCGGCATCGACCTGATGCGCTGGGAGCGCCAGACCGTGTCCGATTTCTCGCGCGGCGACGCCGAGCAGGATTCGAAGGCCATCTACGTGCGCAACGAAGTCTTGTGGAATGCCCCACACAATGCCCGCCTGGCGATCGGCGGCCGCCACGAACGCTTCACCAAGGAGTATTCCGACCCGCTGGCCTTCCCGCCGGTGGCGGGTGAGCACCGCAGGCAGTCGATCAACGCCTGGTCGCTGGAAGGCAGCGTCGATCCGATGCCGCAGCTGACCGTGTTCGCCAAGCTTGGCCGCAGCTACCGCATCGCCAACGTGGACGAGAACAGCCTGCGCTCGGGTCTGGAAGTGCTGGCGCCGCAGACCTCGCGCGACCTGGAGCTGGGCGTGACCGCCGGCGGCCCGGCGCGCCAACTGACTGCGCGCCTGTTCCGCCACCGCCTGACGGACGAGATCTTCTACGACCCGACCATCGGCTGGGGCGCCAACACCAACCTGGATCCGACCCGCCGCCAGGGCTTCGAGCTCGAAGCCCAGCAGGCCCTGGCGCAGGACCTGCGCCTCTCCGCCAAGTGGCAGCGCGTGGACGCCGAGTTCACCGGCGGCCCGAACGCCGGCCGCGAGATGGTGCTGGTGCCGAAGAACGTGGCCACCGTGCGCGCCGCCTGGACTCCGCTGAGTGGCCACAGCGCCGACATCGGCGCCCAGTGGGTCGACAGCCAGCGCTACGGCAGCGACTTCACCAACAGCTGCGGCGCACGCATCCCGTCGTACACCACCGTCGACGCGCGCTACGCCTACCGCATCCAGGGCTGGGAAGCGGCCGTCAGTGCGCTCAACCTGGCCGACCGCCAGTACTACAGCAATGCCTTCGGCTGCCGCTCGGGCATCTATCCGAGCGACGGCCGCCAGCTGAAGCTGTCGCTGCGCTACGACTTCTGATGCGCGCGCCCCGACTCTTGATCGCTGCGCTGCTCTTCGGGGCGGTGGGCGGTGCGCAGGCCGCGGTGAGCGTGGTCGACGATGCCGGCCGCCGCGTCACCGTGCAGCAGCCGGCCCGGCGCGTCATCTCGATGGCGCCGCATGCCACCGAGCTGCTGTTCGCGGCCGGCGGCGGCGCGCGCGTGGTCGGGGCGATGAACTACAGCGATTATCCGGAAGCTGCGAAGAAGATCCCGCTGGTAGGCAGCAACAGCGTGATCGACATGGAGCGGGTGCTGGCCCTCAAACCCGAGCTGATCGTGGTCTGGCACAGCGGGAACACGGCGCGCCAGATCGCCCAGCTCGAATCGCTGGGTGTGCCGGTCTTCCACAGCGAGCCGCGCACACTGGGGCAGGTGGCCGGCAACATCGAGCGCCTGGGCCGGCTGCTGGGCACCGACGCGGCTGCCACGAGCGCGGCCGGGGCCTTGCGCGCGCGCCTGGCGGGACTGGAAGCGCGCTACGCCCGGCGTCCGCCCGTGACGGTGTTCTACCAGATCTGGGACCAGCCGCTGTACACCCTCAACGATGCCCAGATCGCCAGCGACGCGATCCGGGTCTGCGGCGGACGCAACGTGTTCGGCGCGCTCAAGGCGGTGGCGCCGGAGGTCGGCATCGAGGCGGTGCTGCAGGCGGATCCGGAGGCGATCATGGCCGGCAAGCGTCATGATCCTGCCAATCCTGGCCTCAAGCTGTGGGAGCCGTACAAGAGCATGACGGCGGTAAAGCGGGGCAACCTGCTCACCGTGGATGGCGAATTGCTGACGCGGCCGGGGCCGCGCGTGGTCGACGGCGCGGCCCGGCTGTGCGAGGCGCTGGAGGCGGTGCGGCAGCGCCGGCCGAAGTAAATCATTCCTCCGTTTCGCTCACGTTAATTCCGTAAGCAAATGCAAAATTCAGCCCTTCCTCAGAATGGCGGGCCGAAAAAGTGGTAATCTCCCGGCGTTTGCTCAATCTATTGTGGAAGGAAACCTATGCGTTCTCTGCGTTTTGCCCTCATCGCCGCCACCATGGTCGCCAGCACCGCGATCGCGTCGCCAGCCGACCCGAAGAACGGTGTCGACTACCAGACCCTGGCCGCGCCGCAACCGGTGCAGGCGACGGGCAAGAAGGTCGAGGTCATCGAATTCTTCGCGTACCATTGCCCGGCCTGTAACATGCTGGAACCGACGTTCAACCAGTGGATCAAGAAGCAGGGCGACAACATCGTCGCGCGCCATATCCCGCTGCCTTTCCAGGGCCCGACCGATCCGGAAGCACGCCTGTTCCTGACCCTCGAAGCGATGGGCAAGCTCGACCAGTACCACCACCGCGTGTTCCAGGCCGTGCACGTGCAGCGCCAGCGCCTGACGAAGGATGACCAGATCATCGAGTGGGCGGTCAAGAACGGCCTCGACAAGGCCAAGTTCATGGAAACCTGGAACTCCTTCGGCGTGACCACCAAGCTGCGCCGCCTGAGCCAGATGTCGAGCGCCTACAAGGTGACCGGCACCCCGACCATCATCATCGACGGCAAGTACGTGGTGTCGCCCGGCCAGATCCAGGAAGCGAACAAGATCCAGGACGTCAACCAGCTGATGCAGGCGACCACCCAGGTCATGGACGCACTCGTTGCAAGGGCAGCCAAATCCAAATGAGCAATGACGTCGAACGCGAAGTCCTCAAGATGTACGATGGGTCCCGGCCCAACGAGGACGACCTGTTTGAAACCAGCTATGTGAACCACATCGCGTGGTCGGTGGCGGTGCTCTGCACGGGCATCGCCATCTGGCTCGGCATTGCCCTCGTCAATGCCGAGAACCAGCGCCATGCCCTGATGACGAATATGTGCCCCGATCCGCTCTTCAAGGGCGGCATCGACAAGGCATGTCTCGTGACCGTGCGTTCGCGCGACCACTGGTGGGAGCACCTTTGGTATGGCGCCACGCACCTGAGCGGACAGTACGACGAGCACGTCTCCCGTTATCCCTCCCGGCGCACGACCGAGCGCTGACTCCTAGGGGGGCAGCGCCTTCCGTTCTTCCAGCGTCAGCACGTGCGGCGGCTTCACCGGCTCGCTCGTGCCCGCCCGGAAGAAGGGATTCTCCCGGTAGCCGCCGCCCAGGCGCGCCTTCATCAGCATCGTCCCGATCTTGCACACCGCCCAGGCCGTGCCCAGGACGCTCGACTTCACGGGCCCCTTGGCCGACTTGGTTTCGACCCGGCAGCGCAGCGGCCCGAGCAGCCGATCGAGTTCCGCATCCGGCGCATCCAGGCAGGCTCGCACCAGGCCCAGGTAGGAAGTGCGCGGGTCGCGCGGCGTGTTGCCGATCGGGGTGCGGCAGCAGCCGGCGTACCAGCGGTACAGCCCCTTGGGACCGAGCGACATGCAGGCCAGGTGCTCCAGGCCTTCGTCGAAGCGCACGGCGGCGGGCAGGGCGGCGGCCACCTCGGTGCCGCCGAGCGGATCGAGCACGGGGGGAGCCAGGAAGCGGCCATAGGCCTGGCAGTCCTTGCAGTAGCAGACGGCGCGCGCGGCCACGTGCCCTGCGTCGACCTGGCCGCGCAGCTTGCCGCAGCGGCAGCGTAGTGCGAGCCTCATATCGGGCCTCCCTGGACGATCATCGTGTCATGCCGAACAGTTATCATGGTTTGTCCATGGTAGCAAGCGCCGGCGCCGGCGGCGCCTTGCGTTTCGACTGCAGGACGATGGTGTTGCGCCCGCCGCCCGGACGGTCCTCGCCCGTACTGGTATTGCGCAGGGTGAACTCCTCGGTGCGGCTGTCGTAGGAGATGAATTCCCCCTCGGCCTCTTCGGTCTGGACACCGTCCAGCGAGCGCCGCACCTTCGCCTTCGACATCAGTTTCACCATGGCCGAGCGATCGTCGTACTCGACGCGCTCGGCTTCGCCTTCCATCCAGCGCTCGCCGGGGCCGTCCGCCTTTTGCCGGAAGCGCACCTTGTTGCCGGGCTGCGCCTGCAGCAGGATGCGCTGGTAGCCGCCCGGCGACTCTTCGAAGCGCCCGCCGTCGGCACTGATCGTCAGGGTGCCACGATTGACTTCCACCCCACCCGTCAGCGTGAACGTGCCGGTCAGGCTGTTGGCATCGCAGGAGCGGCACTTGATCTGCGTCGGCTTGTAGGCATCGGCCTTTTCGGCCGCCGCCTGGCCCGCTGCAAGCAGCAGCAGGGCGGGAAGAATGCATCGTTTCATGGCGTGTCCCGTGTGTTGTTGTCCTGTTCCCGCTTCAGGCGGGCAGCTTGATCACGAAGCGCGCCCCGCCCAGCGGCGCGCTGTCCGCATGCAGGCTGCCGCCGTGCAGCGCCACCGCCTTGCGCGCGATCGACAGGCCGAGGCCGAAGCCGCCGGTGGCGCGATCGCGGCTGCGGTCGAGCCGGTAAAAGGGGTCGAACACCTTCTCGCGTTCCTCGACCGGGATGCCGGGTCCGTCGTCGTCGACCGTGATCTCGACGCCGCCCCCGGTGCGCGCCGCCGACAGCAGGATGCGGTCGGCCGCATATTTCTGGGCGTTGCGCAGCAGGTTGCAGACGGCGCGCGCCAGCAGGCGGCGGTCGAGCGCGAGCTCGCCCAGGTCCTCGGGGAGCATGCAGTCGAGCGTATGCGGCGAAGGCGGCAGCATCTCGAGGCATTCGCGCAGCAACGCGTCCAGCCGGACCGGCTCGATCTGCAGCTTGCGTGTGCTGTCGAGCTTGCTCATGTCGAGCAGTTCGTTCACCAGGGAATTCAGTTCGCGCAAGTCGCCTTCCATCGCCCTGACCCGCTTGCTCAGGTCGGCGTCCCTGGCGCGCGCGTCCAGCAGTTCGAGCCCGAATTCGAGCCGCGCGATCGGCGTGCGCAGTTCGTGCGACACCGAGTGCAGCAGGCTTTTCTGCGCTTCCAGCAGGTCTTCGATGCGGTCGGCCATGTGGTTGATGCGTTCGGCCAGCGGATAGATCGAGGCCGAGGGCTTCATCTGGGAACGCGCGGTCAGCTTGCCGCTGCCGAATTCGTCCGCCATGCGCGACAGCGACTGCAAGCCCTGCCAGTGCGAGCGCGACCACAGCGCGATCGGCACCAAGAGCGCGATCGCCACGATCACGTAGCGCAGCGCTTCCATCTTGAGCGCCTGCCCGATGTCCACCGGCAGGTCCTGCGCATGCAGCACTTCCTCGTGGCTGCCGATGTAGCGTTCGCCGTCGAGGTCGACGCGGCGGTAGAAGCTGCGATTGGTGGGATCGAGCACCAGTTCGCCGCGGTCGAGCAGCGCGCGCCGGCCGGCGGGCAGGGCGCTGCGTGCCTGCGCCAGCGGAATCAGGTCATAGCGCACGTCCGACACGATGCGCACGTTGTTCAGGCGCGCCAGCCATTCGTCGCTTGGGGCCTGGTCGATATATTGTTCGAGCAGGAAGATCTGGGCAGCCGCCTGGCGGCGTGCGATGTCCTCGAGCGGATCCCCGAACAGCCGGCTGAAGGCGAAGTAAATCACGAAAGTCGCCGCCGTGATCGAAAGCATGACCAGCACGAAGAAACGGAAGAATATCCGGTTCACATGCCCATCCTGCATAACTGATTGTTACGGACTGCTGCCAAACACATAGTATCTCCTTGGCAGCATTGTATAGGAGCAAACGTCTCTTAGGAATCTCCCCGCTGGCGCTGCGCAAGCTTACAAATTGCAGACAATTCCTCGACAGTTCGAGGGGGAATGCGAGGCCGGGGATGCCTATGATGCTCAACATCAGGTCAAGGATTATCTGGTTTTCCGTTTGCCCGCCTGATATGCGAGTGTCGGCGGGTTTTTTTATTCAAGGAAGCACTGATTGGTTCTGGCGCGCAGGAATCAGTCACGAAAAATGTGTCCGGCAAGGCGCAAACCGGAGCGATACCGCGTGGTATCGCGAGGATTTGCAACGCTGCAGGGCGCATTTTCTCGTGGCTGAGGCCGCCGCCATGAATCAATCAGTGCTTCCTGTGGAAACGATCGGTGGAGAAGAAGAAAATGAGGGAGTTGGGACGCACTCTGATCAACGCCGCCGCCGTTCTCGGCATGGGCGTGGCTTTGGCAGCCTGTGGCGGCGGCGGTGAAGGCACTGCCGTCATGAGGAACCAGACGGCAGGGCAGGGCATTGCCGTCGGCGAGCCGAATGGCGGCGTTCCGGTCGTTTCCGAGTACATCAAGATGGCCCAGGAAGCATCCTGCGCATCGACCCGCAACCAGCTGTATGTCGTCGACAGCAAGTACGTGCTGTGGGACCGTGCCGGCAACTGCGCCGACAATTCGTATGGCCAGACCCTGATGGGCGCCAATCCGCAAGCCGTGCTGTGCACTTCCGGCGACACGATTGCCGGCCCGCGCACCAGCTGCAAGGATGAGAGCGTGCGCGCCCTGTTCGACACCATGCTGAAGAACCTCGACAAGGCCGACCTGGGACTGGGCGCCGGCCACAAGGTCGCGCCGGTCGGCTTCCTGCCCAAGTCGGGCACCCCGGTCGCCTTCAAGACCATCGTCAGCGAGAGCTTCTCGAACATCGAGACGGCGCGCGAAGTCGTGATCAAGGACGCGGCCGCCTGGTCGGCACTGTGGGCCGAACACAGCAAGACCCGCATCGCTGCGCCGGAAGTCGATTTCTCGCGCAACATGCTGGTGGCCGTGTTCCAGGGCAGCGGCAACCCGGGCTGTGGCACTTTCGACGTGGTGTACGCCGGCTCGAAGGACGGCAAGCTGCTGGTCGAATACGAAGTCCGCGACATGTCGCCGGTCGCGCTGTGCCTGGCCGCCGTGACCCAGCCAATGCGCGTGGTCGCGGTGCCGAAGCTTGACGCGCCGGTCGAGTTCCGCAAGATCGTCAACGACTACGTCAACTTCACCACGGTCGAGCCGCATGTGCGCACCGCCATCCATGAGCAGCGCAATGTCGTGGTGCGCGACGAGGCGGCCTGGGCCAGCCTGTGGGCCGAACATGCCGGCAGCGAGCACGCCTTGCCGAAGGTGGATTTCAAGGAGCAGATGGTGATCGGTGTGTTCCGCGGTCCCAGGCCGAGCACCTGCCACGGCGGCGGCGTCGGAAGCGTCTCTTTCCAGGGCGGCAAGCTGCAGGTCGGCGTGGTCGACAGCGTCCCAGGCCCCGGCGTCTTCTGCGGCATGATGATCGTCCACCCGGCGCACCTGGTCATCGTCAAACGCAGCGAGGCCCCGGTGGAATTCGTGACAGAAACTCGTACCAACCAGTAACAATGCGTGAGAGTTCGGCTTGCCCGACGTAAAATGTTGGATTGCCGAACTCTCCCGATTGTGAAAGACATGAACAAGCTTTTCGCCCTGGTTCTGGCAGTCTCGGGCAGCGCCGCAAGCGCACAGACGCCGACCACCAACCCGATGCCCGACGGCAGCCGCGATATGTATGCGGGGCTGGGCGTCGTGTCGGCGCCGCGGTACGAGGGGGCGGACAGCAGGAAGGTCAGGGCATTGCCAGTGCTTCAGGTTCAATGGAGCAACGGCATCTTCATTTCCGGCATGAGCGCGGGGATGCACCTGTCCGCCAGCCCGGTCGTCGAATACGGCCCGCTGCTGGCCATCCATCCGCGCCGCACCGAATCGGGCACCGGCAACGGCATCGGCGGCGTCGAGGCCTTTGCCACGATGCTGCCGTCGACGGAGCGCGCGATGAAAAGCGCCAGTCCGCTCGCCGGCATGGAAGAGGTCAAGGCGCGTCCTGAAGCGGGCGCTTTCTTCAATGTCTACCTGTCGCCGCAATGGCGCCTGACCAGCAGCGTGCTGGCCGGCGCCGGCAATGACCGCAAGGGCGTGCGCGCCGAGTTCGGCATCCAGCGCCTGGCAATGCAGCTGGCCCCGCACCACACGCTGTCGCTGTCGGCTGGCCTGGATGTGGCCAACCGCGCCTACCAGCAGAGCTACTTCGGCGTCAGCGCCGAACAGGCCATGAGCAGCGGCAACCGCTTCTATCGCCCGAACGGCGGCGTGAAGGACCTGCGCATCGGCGCGCGCTGGAACTGGGCGCTGTCGCCTTCCTGGATGCTGACATCAAGCGTGCAGGGAACGCGCCTGATGGGCGACGCCCGCCGCAGCCCGCTCGTCGAGCGGCCCAACAACGTGACGGTTTCGACCGCCTTCGCCTACCGGTTCTGATGATGCGATTCGCACACGCCACCGCATGCGCACTGCTCCTGAGCTCGGCCAGCCTGGCCGCGGCGCAGGCGCTCGCGCCCGCGTCGGAGTGGGCGAGCTACCGCGACGCCTACCGCAGCCTGGTCGTGTTCGAAAAATACGGCGGCGCCAAGAGCCTGCTGCAGAACCACCTGCAGCTGCTGCCGCGCGAGAAGGGCGTCCTGGGTGAGGGCCTGCAGCTAATCCTGACGGGCAAGACCGTGCAGACCAGCCTGGCGCTCGACGCCCTCGGCCGCGGCGTCCTGCCGCTGGTAAAAGCCGCCTACGACGAAAACGCCGTGCTGGCGCCGAACCGCAAGATCGGCCCTTTCAGCCTGCGCGCGCGGGTGACGATCACGCCGCGGGCGGACAACGTCTATGACACCGACGAGCTGCGCGCCGCCTGCGCCCAGGCGCTGGCCTATGCCCGCCACGTCGATGCCTCGGCGCGCTCGCGCCAGTGCGTGGGCGTGCGCATGGTGTTCCCGAAGAAGGGCGTGGAGGCCTCGGTCAAGCTGCGCCGTCCGGAAGGCGAGCAGGCGCTGCCGCTCACGCCTGGCGCGGCCTTCGGCGGCGACCTCGATGCCGACTTCCCAGCAGTGAACTACCGCTTCGGCGCCGAGCGGGCGCAGGTGATTACCTATAGCGCGCCGCTGGCGATCGTGCCGCTCTTCGAGTAACGAGCTTTCGTAGGGTGGGCGGCAAAGCCGCCCACCCTACGAACATCAATTCCAGGCAGAGGGCGAGAACAGATAGCCTTCGCCCCACACCGTCTTGATCTTTTCCGAATCGGTATCCTCGAACTTGCGGCGCAGCTTGGAGATGCAGTTGTCGATGCTGCGATCGAGCCCGTCGAATTCGATCCCGCGCATCTTCTTGAGCAGCGCGTCGCGCGAGAGCACGCGGCCGGCGGCTTCGGCCAGCACCAGCAGCAGCTTGTATTCCGTGTTCGACAGCACGCAGGGCTCGCCACGCCAGACCACGCTGCGGTCGGTCGTGACGATGCGCAGCGCGCCGAACTGCAGCACGCGCGCGTCAAGGCCGCCCTTGGCCTGGGCCGTGCGCCGCATCAGGGCGCGCAGGCGCGCCAGCAGCACGCGTGGCTGCACCGGCTTGTTGACGAAATCGTCGGCGCCCTGTTCCAGGCCCGAGACTTCGTCGTAGGAGTCCTCGCGCGCGGTCAGGATCAGGATCGGCACTTCGGACAGCTCGCGGATCTGGCGGCACACCACCATGCCGTCCAGGCCCGGCAGCATCAGGTCGAGCACGACGACGTCGGGCGAGAGCGTCTTGAAACGCTCCAGCGCCTGGTCGCCGCGCGTGACCAGGTCGACCGCGAATTCATAGCCGGACAGGTATTCGGTGACGAGCTCCGCCAGGCGTGCGTCGTCTTCCACCAACATCACTCGGTACATGCTTGTTTCTCCTTGGTCCGAGATTGTATAGAACTAGTTGTCCGACAGCACAGCCCCTACAAAGGGGGGACATTTGCTTACAGTTCGGTGACAATGATGCGCCCGGTCCACCATCGTGTAAAGTTGAGGAGCAACAACACCAACAACCCATGCATCGGAGACCACCGGATGAGACTTGACCGCCGCCCGCTCGGGCTGACCCTGATCGCTACCCTGCTTCTCGCCGCCGGCACAGCCGCGGCCCAGGAGACCGCCGTCGCACCCCCGGCCGCGATGGTGCTGGAAAACGTGCCGCCGGTACGCGCCAGCCTGGCCAATCAGGTGGCGAAGTACAACGACTTCAAGCCGACCTCCTACGCATCCTGGCACCCGACCAGGCTCGAGATGATCGTCTCGCGCCGCCACAACAACACGCCGCAGCTGTTCCGTATGGCCAAGCCCGGCGCCCCGCTCGAATTGATGACCGATTACGCCGAGCCGGTGCGCACGGCCCAGTACGAGCCGCGCCATGGCAAGTTCTACGTGTTCGGCCGCGATACCGGCGGCAACGAGGTGTTCCGCGCCTACCGCCGCGACGTCGGGAAGACGGACGCGATTCCCGTCACGCCCGACAACCGCCGGGTGCAGGACACCGCCTGGGCGAAGAAGAACGGCCGGCTGCTGTACGTGACGGTGCCGGTGGGCCGGCAGGGCTCGAACGACCAGGTCAACTCCACCGTCAGCATCGTCGACCCGACGCAGCCGGAGCAGGCGCGCGTGCTGGCCGAACTGCCGGGCGGCGGCTGGGGCTCCTTCGAGTTCTCGCACGACGACAAGCAGCTGGTGTACAGCGAGTACGTGTCGGCCAACGAGTCCTACCTGTGGCTGATGGACGTTGCCAGCGGCAAGAGCCGCCGCCTGACCGACAAGGGTGAGGAGAAGGTCGCCTACGGCAATGCCAAGTTCTCGCGCGACGGCAAGGGCGTCTACACGACCAGCGACCGCGGCTCGGAATTCCAGCGCCTGGTCTACATCGACCTTGCCAGCGGCAAGGAGACCGTGCTGACGCCCGACATCAACTGGGACATCGACAGCTTCGACCTGACCGACGACGGCAAGCTGCTGGCCTTCGTGGCGAACGAGGACGGCAGCAGCGTGCTGCGCATGATGTCAACCCGTGACCACAAGCTGGTGGCGCAGCCGAAGCTGCCGATGGGCGTCATCGGCCGCATCGAGTGGCACAACAACAGCCGCAACCTGGCGCTGTCGCTGTCCTCGGCGCGCAGCCCGTCGGAGGTCTACAGCATCGACGCGAAGACCGCGGTCGTGACGCGCTGGACCCGGCACGAGAAGATGGATGTCGACATGAACAAGTTCGTCGAACCCTCGCTGGTGCGCTGGAAGTCCTTCGACGGCCGCGAGATCTCGGGCTTCGTCTACCGTCCGGATGCCGCCCGGTTCCCCGGCAAGCGCCCGGTGGTGATCAACATCCACGGCGGTCCGGAAGGGCAGTCGACGCCGGGCTTCTTGGGACGCAACAACTACTACACCGACGAGATGGGCCTGACGGTGATCTACCCGAACGTGCGCGGGTCGACCGGCTACGGCAAGAGCTTCCTGAAGCTGGACAACGGCAAGCTGCGGGAAGATTCGGTGAAGGACATCGGCGCGCTGCTCGACTGGATCGCGACCCAGCCCGACATGGACGCTTCGCGCGTGGCGGTGGTGGGCGGCTCCTACGGCGGCTACATGAGCCTTGCCGTATCGACCATGTACCCGGAGCGCATTGCCGCGGCGATCGACATCGTCGGCATCTCGAACTTCGTCACCTTCCTCGAGCGCACCGAAAGCTACCGCCGCGACCTGCGCCGTGTGGAGTATGGCGACGAGCGCGATCCGGAAATGCGCAAGTGGATGGAAGCGACGGCGCCGGCCAACAATGCTTCGAAAATCAAGAAGCCGCTGTTCGTGGTGCAGGGCAAGAACGACCCGCGCGTGCCTTGGCAGGAGGCCGACCAGATCGTCGCCACGGTGAAGAAGAACGGCACGCCGGTGTGGTACATGACGGCGAACGACGAGGGACATGGCTTCGGCAAGAAGGCGAATGCCGATTACCTGTTCTATTCGACGATCGATTTCTTCAATACCTACTTACTGAAATAAACCGTAGGGTGGTCGGCTATGCCGACCGCGCGTTCAACTTTCGTTTGAACAGAGGTCGCGTCTGCTCAAGCCAAGTTTGAACGCGCGGACGGCGAAGCCGTCCACCCTACGTTAGATCGTGGCAAGGTAGCCGCTGATGGCCTTGCCGACCTCGGTCGTATTCGCCGTCCCGCCCATGTCCGGCGTGCGCGGCCCGTTCACCAGGCAATGCTCCATCGCCTGCACCAGCGCATCGTGCGCCTCGGTGTAGCCCAGGAAGTCCAGCATCATCGCCCCCGACCAGATCATGGCGATCGGGTTCGCGATGTTCTTGCCGTAGATGTCCGGCGCCGAGCCGTGCACCGGCTCGAACAGCGAGGGGAAGCTGCGCTCGGGATTCAGGTTGGCCGAGGGGGCGATGCCGATCGTGCCGGTGCAGGCCGGTCCCAGGTCCGACAGGATGTCGCCGAACAGGTTCGAGGCCACCACCACGTCGAAGCGCTCCGGCGACAGCACGAAGCGCGCCGCCAGGATGTCGACGTGGTACTTGTCCCAGCGGACGTCCGGATAGGCCTCGCCCATCGCCGCCACCCGCTCGTCCCAGTAGGGCATCGAGATCGCGATGCCGTTCGACTTGGTGGCGGCGGTCAGGTGCTTCTTCGGGCGGCGCTGCGCCAGGTCGAAGGCGTACTTGAGGATGCGGTCGGTGCCCTTGCGGGTGAAGATGGCTTCCTGCAGCACCAGCTCGCGCTCGGTGCCTTCGAACATGCGCCCGCCCACCGCCGAGTATTCGCCTTCGGTGTTTTCGCGCACCACGTAGAAGTCGATGTCGCCCGGCTTCTTGTTGGCGAGCGGGCAGGGCACGCCCGGCATCAGGCGCACCGGGCGCAGGTTGACGTACTGGTCGAACTCGCGGCGGAACTTCAGCAGCGAACCCCACAGCGAGATGTGGTCGGGAACAAGGTCGGGCCAGCCGACCGCGCCGAAGAAGATGGCGTCGACACCGTCAAGCTGCTGCTTCCAGTCGTCCGGCATCATCTTGCCGTGCTGGAGGTAGTAGTTGCAGCTGGCCCACTCGAACGTGACGAACTCCAGCGGGATGTTGAACCGCTGCGCCGCCGCCTCGACGGCGCGCAGGCCCTCGGGCATGACTTCCTTGCCGATGCCGTCGCCGGCGATCACGGCGATCCTGTGCTTCTTCATTGCGCGCTCCTGTGCTGTTTGCATGTCGGGCCTCAGCTTAGCAAGAAAACGCTGCGTTTATAATCCCCGTTAGTGTGGCCTTATAGAACACGAATCGTGAATAATCAAATCGAGAACGGCGACCTGCGGGTGTTCGTCGAGGTAGTACGCCGGGGCAGCTTCAGCGCCGCGGCGGAAAGCCTGGGCATGTCCGCGGCCTTCGTCAGCAAGCGCATCGGCGTGCTGGAGGCGCAGCTCGGGGTGCGGCTGTTCGAGCGCTCCACGCGTCGCGTGCTCATCACGGAGGAGGGCGAGCAGGTCTATACCAGGGCTCTGCTGATCCTCGAACAGCTCGACGACATGCTCGACGACGTCTCGGAGCGGCGCCAGGAGCCGGCCGGGCGGCTGCGCATCTGCAGCAGCTTCGGCTTCGGACGCAATGTGGTGGCGCCGGTGATTGCCAGGCTGGCCGCCAGCCACCCCATGCTGCAGATCCGCCTCGAGGTGTTCGACCGCCTGGTCGATACGGTGGCGGAAGGCTTCGACCTGGACGTGCGCATCGGCGACAACCTGCCGCCGCAGCTGGTGGCGCGCAAGCTGATGGACAACCACCGCATCCTGTGCGCCGCACCAAGCTATGTCGCGCGGCACGGCATGCCGAAGTCGCTGAAGGAACTCGCCAGCCACCAGTGCCTGGCGATCAAGGAGCGCGACCACCCGTTCGGCACCTGGCGCCTGCGCGGCAAAGGCGGGGAGGAGACGGTGCGGGTGTCCGGCGCGCTGTCGACCAACCACGGCGAGATTGCGCTGCGCTGGGCGGTGGAAGGGGCCGGCATCGTGCTGCGCTCGCTATGGGATGCGCGGGGCTACCTGGACAGTGGCGCGCTGGTGCAGGTGCTGCCGGACTACACCCAGCCGGCCAACGTGTGGGCGGTCTATCCGCAGCGCCTTGCCGGATCGGGCAGGGTGCGCGTCTGCGTGGACTTCCTGCGCCGGCACCTGGCGCAGCCGGGCGCCGGGCTTGGCGCGGACGCAAGCGCCATTCCCTGACCGGGCAGGTGTTCGACCGGGCCAAGGGGCAGGGCGAGAACAGCGTGTAGCCGCGTTCATGTCAGGGCGAGCACTGTCCATGTCATCAAAACCGGGGTTCGCCGCATTTCGCTGAGCCGGGACGCCGGTCTGACTACAGTGGACTTCCCGAACCTGAAGAAAAAGACAGCGCATGAAATCGACCCTGCTCGGCCTCGTGGCCAGCCTCGCCCTGGCAGCCGGCCCCGCCTCCGCCATCGACGCCACCGGCCACTGGAAAGGCCGCATCGCGGATTCCCTGAACGTTCACCTGGAATTCGCCAGGGCGGCCGACGGCAAATGGGAAGGCAAGCTGGCGGTGCCCCAGCAGGGCTTCAAGACGAAGGTGGAGCAGCTCAGCGTCGGCGAGGAGGAGCTCGGATTCAGGCTGCCGGCCCTGAATGCCGGTTTCACGGCGCGCTGGAGCGAGCAGGACCAGGCCTGGATCGGCACCTGGAGCCAGAACGGCCAGGCCGTGCCGCTGCGCCTCGAGCGCACCGATGCCGCGGCGCTCAAGCCGAAACGTCCGCAGCTGGAAGCGATCGCCGCGCGCCAGCCGAGCTATGCCAGTGTCGAGGTCGGCTTTGCCAATCCGGCGGGCGGCCACAACCTGGCCGGCACCCTGACCGTCCCCCAGGGCAAGGGGCCGTTCCCGGCGGTCGTGCTGGTGCATGGTTCCGGTGCGGTCGATCGCGATGAGACCACCCGCGAGCACAAGCCCTTCCTGGTGCTGGCCGACCACCTGAGCCGCCAGGGTATCGCGGTCCTTCGCTACGACAAGCGTGGCGTCAAGCAGTCGGGCGGCGTGTACAAGGACGCGACGACCCAGGACTTCGCCAGCGATGCCGAGGCCGCGGTCGCCTTCCTGCGCGGCCGTCCCGAGGTCGATGCGAAACGGATCGGCATGCTCGGCCACTCGGAGGGCGGCATGATCGCGCCAATGGTGGCGGCGCGCGACCCAGGCCTGGCCTTCGTCGTGATACTGGCGGGCCCCGGCGTGCGCGGCGAACTGCTGATGGTCGAACAGATCGCGCTTGGCACGAAAGCCGCGGGGATGCCGGAGGAAGCGGTGGCCAGGGAGCGTGAGCTGAACCGCGCGGTATTCGCGGCCATCGTGGCCGAGTCGCGCCCTGAGCTGGCCGGCGACAAGGCGCGCCAGATGATGGAAGAGGCCGAACGCAAGGGGATCCTGCCGACCGGGACGGCCGCGGCGCGCGCCAGGGAATTCACCTCGCCCTGGTTCCATGCCTTCCTGCGGCACGAACCCGGCCCGGTCCTGCAGTCCGTGCGCCAGCCCATTCTGGTGCTGAACGGCGAGCGCGACCTGCAGGTGCCGGCCGCGATGAACCTGACGGCGATCCGCAGCGCGCTCAAGAGCAATCCGCGCGCCGTGGTGAAGGAACTGCCGGCGCTGAACCACCTGTTCCAGACCGCGCGCACCGGGGCCGGATCGGAATACGCCGAGATCGAGGAAAGCGTTGCGCCGCTCGCGCTCGATACCGTCAGCGAGTGGATCCTGGCAACGGTCACAGCGCCACGCAACAGCATAAAATAGCCATATGGAAAAAAATGCGCCAGCCGAGCACGAGTCGCCGCTCCCGTCCAGCCTCGCCACCCGGCTGGGAGGCTGGTCGCATCGCGCCCAGCAGTATCCGGTGTTCGGCAAGACCTGGTACGTCTACCGCATGCGCTCCTTCCGCGCGCCGATGATCCTGTTCGCGCTGGTCCTGGCCGTGCTGGCCGCGCTGGTTCCCAAGCCGCCGCCGGAGGTGAACCCGCTGTCCTTCTGGTTCACCTTCCCGGCCATCTGGCTGGTGGTGGCCACCGCCCTGGCGCTGGGGCGCGGCCTGGCGGTGCTGGTGCGCGCACGCGGCTGGCGTCCGCGGCGCGAAGCGGCCGGCATCGTGTGCGCATTGCTGCTGGGCGTGCTGCTGGCCTGGTCGCTGACCCCTTTCGTGAGGACCGGCGGCCAGCCGACGCAAGGGCAGGCGTCGGCCGAACTGCAGGCCGAGCAGGAGCGCGACAACCGCCTGGTCAACCTGGTGATCTGGTTCCCGGTGCTGGTCTGGCTGGCCGGCCCCTTCGACCTGGCCGCCTATTTCCGCCAGCGCAGGATGCTGCGCGAGGCCGCCCTGCAGGCGGAGGCGGAGCGTTACAAGCACCAGCGCAACGAAGTCGAGGTGAAGCTGGCGGTGCTGGCCAGCCAGGTCGAGCCGCACTTCCTGTTCAATACGCTGTCGGGCGTGCGCGCCGCCATGCTGTCCGATCCGGACCGCGGCATCGTCATGATCGACCACCTGATCGACTACCTGCGCTCGACCATCCCGCAACTACGCGCCGACCGCGCCAGCACCTTCGTCACCCTCGGTTCGCAATGCGATTCGGTGCGGGCCTACCTGGGCGTGATCGCGGCGCGCATGCCGCGCCTGCGCACCGAGGTGAGCTGTGCGCCGGAGCTGCGCGCCGCCCTGATTCCGCCCCTGATGCTGATTTCGCTGGTGGAGAACGCGGTCAAGCATGGGATCGAGCCCAGGAAAGGGCCGGCGCGGATCCGGGTGACGGCCGCCTCGCGCGAGCTGAATGGCGTCAGGATGCTGGAGCTGAGCGTGATCGACGACGGCATCGGCTTCTCCGCATCGAGCGGCAGCGGCATTGGCCTGGCGAATATCCGCGAGCGCCTGAAGCACCTGTATGGCGGCGCCGCCGCGCTCGAACTGCGCACCGGCGAGGAATGCGGCGTGGTGGCCAGCATCGCGCTGCCGCTGGTCGAGACCATGGAGGAAGATTGAGCATGCCGACCGCGATCATTGCCGACGACGAGGACCTGCAGCGCGCCGAGCTGCAACGCCTGCTCCTGCTTGCCTGGCCGGAGCTCGAGATCGTCGCCTCCGTGGAAGACGGCAGCGAAGCGCTGGCCGCGATCGCCGAGCTGGAACCAAGCGTGGCCTTCCTCGACATCCGCATGCCCGGCATCAGCGGGCTCGAGGTCGCGCGCGCCAGCGCGGGCAAAGCCTGCGTCGTCTTCACGACCGCCTACGACAGCCATGCGATCGAAGCCTTCGACCTCGGCGCCGTCGACTACCTGCTCAAGCCGGTCAACGGGGCCAGGCTGGAACAGGCCTTGCAACGCGTGCGGACCCAGCTCGCGGCGGGCAACGGCGACGCCGAGCGCGCCAAAAGCTGGATGGAACTCGACCAGCGCCTGCGGCCGAACGCCGCCCAGGAGCGGATCCGCTGGATCAGCTGCACGGCGGGGAACATCATCAAGCTGTTCCCGATCGACGAGATCCTGTTTTTCGAATCGGACACGCGCTACACGCGGGTGGTCACCGCCCTGGATGAAGGCTTGATCCGGATGCCGATCAAGGACCTGGCGGCAGGCCTGGACCCCGACCAGTTCTGGCAGATCCGGCGCGGCACCCTGGTATGCGCCCGCGCCATCGCGCGCATCCGTCGCGACGAGCTGGGCAGCTTCCTGGTCGAGCTGCGCGAGCATCCGGCGCAGCTGAAGGTCGGCCAGACCTATGCCTGGCGCTTCCGCAACGAAGTGCTGATCCGCTGAGCTTTCAGTCCAGCAAGGGATGGGCCGCCAGCCAGCGGCCAAGCTCGTTGTCGTTGGCGCACTCCAGTTTGCTGAAGATGTTGGCGCGGTGCGTCTCCACCGAGCGGTGGCTGCAGGGCGGCACCAGCATGCGGGCGATTTCCTTGTTGGGCTGGCCCAGCCCGACAAGCCGCGCCACCTCGCGCTCGCGCGGCGTCAGCTCGGCCCACATGCGCAGCGCGTGGGCGCGGGCGCGCGCCAGCGCGGTGGCGGCGGGCAGCTTGTCGAGCAGCCGCTGGGTGTCAGGCTTTTCCACCCAGTCGTAGGCGCCGCGCCGCACCGCTTCCAGGGCGGTCGGGATGTCGCCGTGCGCCGACAGGAACAGGGTCACCAGCGGGCTGTGCGCGCCCAAGAGGCGCTCGAAGACCTCCAGGCCGCTCATGCCGCCCATGCGCAGGTCGAGGATCACGCAGCCCGGCTGGCGCAGGTCGACGGTGTCGAGGAAGGACTCGCCGGAGTCAAAGGCCTGCACCGCCATTCCCTGCGAGAACAGCAACAGGAGCAGGGAGCGGCGCAGGGCTTCGTCGTCGTCGACGACGTACAGGGTCAGTGGCGCTTCTTTCATGACTCTTTCATGGCTCTTTCATGGAACGATGGGCAGCGTGAACGAGAAGGTGGCGCCGCCGCCCGGCCGGTTCTCGACGCCGATGGCGCCGCCGTGGGCCTCGACGATGCTGCGGCAGATGTTCAGGCCCAGCCCGAGGCCATCGGGCTTGGTGGTGAAGAAGGGGGAGAACACCTGGTCGAGCTGCTCGGCCGGAATGCCCGGACCCTGGTCGGCCACGCTGATGCGCAGCCCTCCTTCGCTGCGGCGGCAGGCCAGCTCGATCGTGCGGCGGTGACGCGGCAGGTCCTGCATGGCCTGCAGCGCATTATGGACCAGGTTGACGAGGACCTGCTCGAGCAGGACCCGGTCGCCGCGCACCTGGGCGCCGGCGTCCTCGAGCAGCAGGCGCAGGGTGGCGCCCTGGGCTTTCAGCTCGGGCTCGAGCAGCGTTTCTGCATGGGTGATCACGTCCTCCATCGCCAGGATTTCGTACTGGGCCCGTTGCGGGTTGATGAAGGCGCGCACCCGCTTGACGATCTCGCTGGCACGCTGCGACTGGCCGACGATCTCGTCGAGCGCACCCGGCAGCAGGTCGGACGGTCCCTGCGCGGCCAGCGCGCGCGCCGCCACGGCAAAATTGGACAGGGCCATCAGCGGCTGGTTGAGTTCGTGCGCCAGCGTGGACGCCATTTCGCCCACGCTGGCCAGGCGCGCGCTGCGCTGCAGGCGCAATTCCTGGTCGCGCTGGCGGGCTTCGGCCTGCTTCTGCGCGGTGATGTCCACCACGGAGCTCATCCAGCCCCGGTGCACGCCCTGGGCGTCGACCAGCGGCGCGGCATAGACCATCGTGATGACGTCGTGCCCGTCCTTGTGGCGGATGCGCGATTCGAAGCCGTGCGGTGCGGCGCGGCCCTGCAGGGCATCGTCGCTTTCGCGCGCCTGCTTTTCCAGGTCGTCCGGATGCCAGTAGGGGTAGGGCGGCCGGCAGCCGAGCAGTTCCTCGGCGCTGTAGCCGACCATGGCGCACAGCGCCGGGTTGACGTAGATGATCTTCCCGTCCGGGTCGCGGGCGCGCATGCCGACCAGGAGGGAGTCTTCCATGGCCTTGCGGAAGGCGTGCGCTTCTTCCAGGTCGCGGGTGCGCTCGTCGACCCGGCGCTCCAGCTCGAGGCGCGCGGTGCGCTGTTCGACGAAGCGCCGCTCGCGCAGCCGCCAGTACAGCGTGCCAAGCAGCAGCAGCGCCACGGCCAGCGTCGTGAGCGCGAGCGCGGAGCGGCGCGCCTGCGCCACTTCCTTCATGTCCGAGGTGACGGTGAGGGTCCAGCCAAGTTCCGGCAGCGGGGTGTCGAGCGCGAGCAGGGTTCGTCGTTGTCCCTGCACCTGGGTGCGCAGGACGAAGCCTGCGCCGTCGGGTCGCGCCTCGATCTTCCACGGCAGGACATCGAAGCGCGTGCGCTTGCCGTACTGGCCGTGTTCGGCGATCCAGCGCGCGTCTTGCGCGGAAACCGGCCGGATGCCCTGGTACAGCCATTCGGGCACGCCGCTCAGGAAGACGATGCCGCGGCTGTCCCTGAGCACGACCGGTTCGAGCCCGCGCATCCAGGTGGCCTGCAGCGCCTCCAGGCTGATCTTGACCACGGCCACGCCGAGGATGGCGCCGTCCACGCGCACGGGCTCCGCGATGAACAGGCCGGACTGGCCCGTGGTGAGCCCGAGGCCATAGAACAAACCGCGGCGGCCCTGCACGGCATCTTCGAAGTAGGCCCGCTGCCGGTAGTTCTGCCCGACGAAGCTCGAGGGCGTGTTCCAGTTGCTGGCGGCCAGCGTCAAGCCATCGCGGTCGACCAGGTAGAGCGCGGCGGCGCCGGTGGTCGCCTGCAGGTCGGCAAAGTAATCGTTGGCGCGCGCCCGCAGGGAGGCATCCTGCGGGGCGCGCAGCAAGTCCTGCACGCCCGGGTGGCGCGCCACGGCATGTGGCAGGAAGTCGTGCTTCTCGACCAGGCCGCGCAGGCCCAGCGCCTGCGCGGCGGCGGCCTGCTGCAGGGCCTGGGTCTTGGAGCGCAGTTCGCGCTGCTCGGCCCAGTGTCCCGCTGCCGCGATCAGGACCAGCGCGCCCACGGCGACAAGAAGCCCGCGCCAGTAACGGGCGATGAACGGGCGGGCCATTCGGTTTCCTCAGGATCAGATCACGAGACGATAGCAGTTGCGCCGGCGCTTTGGAATGCTTCTGCGTAGTTTTACGGAGGCGGGCGCAGCGACATCCCGGATGCGCGCCGTACGGCCGCGCGGGATAGTAAGGGCCTGGAAACGGGAGACGCGTCGATCTCCCGTGCATCACAGGAGACAACATGACTGCAGTCACAACGCGGCAGGCCGTCGAGGGCCGCGCCCAGGCCGGAGAACGGATTTCCGGCAAACGCTTGCGCGCCATCTTCGTCGGCTCGTCCGGCAACCTGGTCGAGTGGTTCGACTTCTACTGCTATTCGGCGTTCGCGCTGTACTTCGCGAGTTCCTTCTTTCCGGCCCAGGACCCGACCGCGCAGATGATGTCCACGGCCGGCATCTTCGCGCTCGGCTTCTTCGTGCGCCCGATCGGCGGCATCCTGTTCGGCCGCCTGGCCGACCGGCGCGGCCGCAGGACGGCCCTGATGGCCTCGGTCCTGCTGATGTGCTTCGGCTCGCTCCTGATCGCCTGCGCGCCGACCTACGCCACCGCCGGCATCCTGTCGCCCTGCATCCTGCTGCTGGCGCGCCTGCTGCAGGGCCTGAGCCTGGGCGGCGAATACGGCGCCAGCGCCACCTATCTGTCGGAAATGGCGGATTCGAAGCACCGCGGCTTCTACGCCAGCTTCCAGTACGTGACCCTGATCGGCGGCCAGTTGCTGGCGCTGCTGCTCCTGCTGGTGCTGCAGCGCTACCTGCTCTCGGACGAAGAGCTGCGGGCCTGGGGCTGGCGCATTCCCTTCTTCATCGGCGCGACCCTGGCGGTGCTGGCCCTGACCATGCGCCACAACATGCCCGAGACCGACTCCTTCGAGGCGGCGCGCAAGAAGGCCAAGAAGATGGGCGGCCTGCAGCAGCTGATGCAGCACCCGCGCGAGGTCCTCCTGGTGATCGGCCTGACCATGGGCGGCACGCTGGCCTTCTACGTCTACACCACCTACATGCAGAAATTCCTGCGCCTGTCGGTCGGCCTCACCGACGCCCAGACCACGGCGGTCTCCGCGGCCTCGCTGCTGTTCGCCATGTGCCTGCAGCCGCTGTACGGCGCGCTGTCCGACCGCATCGGCCGCCGTCCGCTGCTGGTGGGCTTCGCGCTGCTCGGCACCCTGTTCACGGTGCCGCTGCTCACGGCGATCCGCAATGCGTCAGGCCCGTGGGAAGCCTTCGCCCTGATCGCCTGCGCCTGGATCATCGTGTCCGGCTACACCTCGATCAACGCGCTGGTGAAGGCCGAGCTGTTCCCAGCCACCATCCGCGCCACCGGCGTCGGCGTGCCGTATGCCTTCGCGGTGTCGGTGTTCGGCGGGACGGCCGAGTACCTGGCCTTGTGGTTCAAGTCGATCAATATGGAAAGCGGGTTCTACTGGTATGCCACGGGCGTGATCGCCTGCACCCTGGTGGTGTGCTGGTTCATGCGCGATACCGCGGCCAATTCGCGGATCGATGCGGAGGCGCGGGGCTAAGCCTGCCGATTCTTCCTATCCTGAAAAGCAAACGGCCCGCGAAAGCGGGCCGTTTGCATTCATGAACGAGAAGGGCTTAAGCCGCGTTCTGGTTCACGAAGTCCCAGTTCACGACATTCCAGAACGCGTCCAGGAACTTGGCGCGCGCATTGCGGTAGTCGATGTAGTAGGCGTGCTCCCAGACGTCGGCGGTCAGCAGCGGCTTGTCCGAGGTGGTCAGCGGGGTGCCGGCGTTTGAGGTGTTGACGATGTCGACGCTGCCGTCGGCCTTCTGCACCAGCCAGGTCCAGCCCGAGCCGAAGTTGCCCAGTGCCGACTTGTTGAACTCTTCCTTGAACTTGTCGAACGAGCCCCACTTGGCGTTGATCGCGTCAGCGACCTTGCCGGTCGGTGCGCCGCCGCCGTTCGGGGTCATGCAGTTCCAGAAGAAGGTGTGGTTCCACACCTGGGCCGAGTTGTTGAACACACCACCGGTCGACTTCTGGATGATCTCTTCCAGGGACATGTTTTCGTACTCGGTCCCCTTGATCATGTTGTTCAGGTTGGTGACATAGGTCTGGTGGTGCTTGCCGTGGTGGTATTCCAGGGTCTCGGCCGAGATGTGCGGCTGCAGGGCATCCTTAGCGTACGGCAGTGGCGGCAGGGTATGTTCCATGTTCAATTCCTTGTGCGTTGGTTGGACGGGTTTTGTTCCAAAACCGCGCTATTCTAAACCGGATAGCGCGATGTTGCATGCTTGGCTAGTCATTCGGATCACCCAGCGCGGCCTGCACGCTGGACACGACGATGTCGGCCGTGCCGCCGGCCAGCCGCACGCTCAGCTTGTTGCGTGCCTTGACCTGCGCCGGGTCGCGCAGCACTTCGCCCTTGACGTTGCGGACGATGGCATAGCCGCGCTCGAGCGTGCGTTGCGGGTTCAGCAGTTCCAACTGCGCCGCCAGGGCATCGAGGGCGTCGCGCCGCCGTTTGACGGCGTTGCACAGGCTGGTGTTCAGGTGGCGCCCGTCCGCCAGCAATTGCGCGCGCATTGCGCGCATGTCGGGACGGTGGCGCATCCAGCGCTGCTGCAGCTGGGCCAACACCAGGTTCTGGCGGTTGACCGGGGTGCGCACCGCATGGGTCAGGGCGGCCGCCGTCGATAGCAGTTTCACGCGCTGGTGGCGGATCTGGGCCGAGGGGCTGAGCAGGCGCCGGCTGTAGCTGTCCAGGCCCTGGCTGGTTTCCGACAGCGTGCGGCGCATGGCGCGGCGCAGGTCCTGGGCGTCGCCCGACAGGGAGGCCAGCCAGTCGGCGCGCGGCGTGACCGCCAGCTCGGCGGCGGCGGTCGGGGTGGCGGCGCGCACGTCGGCGGCGAAGTCGGCGATGGTGACGTCGGTCTCGTGGCCCACGCCCGAGATCACCGGGACCTGGCAGGCGTCGATGGCGCGCGCCACGCATTCCTCGTTGAAGCTCCACAGGTCTTCGATCGAGCCGCCGCCGCGGCACACCAGCAGCACGTCGGCTTCCTGGCGGCGCGAGGCGGTTTGAATCGCTTCGGCAATCTTGTCGGCGGCGAACTGGCCCTGGACCGGGGCCGGGTAGAGGATCACGCGCACGTGCGGCGCGCGGCGGCGCAGGGCGGTGAGCACGTCGCGCAGGGCCGCGGCCTGGGGGCTGGTGACGATGCCGATGGTGCGCGGGAACAGCGGCAGCGCTCGCTTGCGCTCTTGATCGAACAGGCCCTGGGCCTGGAGCTTTTCCTTGAGCCTCAGGAAGGCTTCGTAGAGCTGGCCGACGCCGGCGCGGCGGATGGTCTCGACATTGATCTGGTAGTCGCCGCGCGCGCCGTACAGGGTGACCAGGGCGCGCACCTCGACCTTGTCGCCTTCGCGCGGATTGAATCCGGCGTATTGCGCGCGGCTGCGGAACATCACGGCGCGCACCTGGGCGGCATCGTCCTTCAGCGTGAAATACCAGTGGCCGGAACTGGCGCGCGTGAAGTTCGAGATCTCGCCGCCGATCCAGACCAGTGGAAAACTCCGTTCGAGCAGGCGGGCGACCTGCTGGTTCAGGGACGTCACGGTCATGACGGGTGGCGCGGTGTAGGCGGGATCGGCGTCGCTTTGATATTCCATGGAGGCTGCTTGGCTGCTTTGGTAAAGCTGATGCTTATGTCATATCTTGGGGAAAACGACAAGGCTTGGCGGCAGTCGTGCGCACCGGTGCGGATGTTTGTCCAGCATGAAGCGTTGTTGCCAGTTTTCAATGCATTCTATTGAAAGTCTTTGAAATCAATGGCTTGCAGAGGTGTCTTCAGGTTTTAACGCGACTTTATCCACAAAATCTGTGGGCAACTCATCCATAAGACAGGCGCCTGCTCAAGAATGGAGCGTGGAGCTCGCCTCCCTTATGCGTCAAGCACTTAGCAGCCCTATGCCTGGCTTGGACACATTGTTGTCCACAAAATATGTGCATATCCTAGCTTCGACGACCCAGTCCCGAAGACTGGGCAGGAGCACGATGCGCCTGCCTAAAAATGACGCTAGGAAAGTTTATTGTTTTAGATCAATGACTTAAGCTAGCGAAGGGCGCCTTGCACACAATTTTGTCCACACAAAGTGTGCACAAGAGCGCTTGCCGTGGTCGGCGGGGGCGGTTTGCGCGCGCTGAAGCGCTGGATCAGCCCGCCCAGCGGCTTGGAACACGGCTTTTCCGGCATTTGCCAGCATTTGCATGTTTCGCAGGCAGTCCCATCCGATCCCTTATGAATCAATGGCTTAGCTTGCCGCATACATCATTCATCACATCCTTATCCACAAAAAATGTGCAGATGTGAATTTTCTTAGCCGCTGAGTCTGCAGCACAGAATAAGTCATGCATGAAAGGGCAGAGTTGCACACAATCCATCGCATTACTGCTGAGTGATGAAATTTTATGCATTAATGGTTTCTTGTTTTATATCAAGCACTTAGTATCGAAAATCGGCCCTTGCTCACACTTTTGTCCACAAAAAATGTGAGGAACCGCACAGAACCGGGCGCTAGAGGACAAGCTACGACACTGCCTATTTTTTGCGCTCCGGAAATTTCTCGAAACGAAACAATGACTTAGCTGCAGTCAGGCGCCATTGCGCACAATTTTGTCCACAGAATTTGTTCGTAAGTGCAAACGGTTGAGCTAGATCAACATCATCCCCAACAAGACGTCTGAGCTGGAAGCATGCTCATCTGACACGTGCCGTTTTCTTGCGCAGGCGCAGAATGTCCTTTGAAATCAATGCTCTTTGATCCAGAAGAGGGCCTTGCACACATTTTTATCCACAGAAGCTGTGCAGAACCACACTTGCCGCACTGCTGGCAACTTGTTACATTGCTGAACTGATTTTCTTTCCCACTAGGAGTTTCTTTTGCTCGCCATTTTTCAAGCTGCAGGCTGGCCCATCTGGTTCTTGCTGATTGCCTCGATCATTGCCGTCGCCCTGATCGTGGAACGCCTGATCTACCTGCGCCGCGAGAAGATCCTCCCGAAGGCATTGCTGGATGAAGTGATCCGCGTCTACCGCGCCGGCAAGGTCACGCCCGACGTGGTCGACAAGCTCGAACACAATTCGCCGCTCGGCACCGTGCTGGCCGCCGCGCTGCGCAACGTCGACGCGCCGCGCGACGTCATGAAGGAATCCATCGAGGAAGCCGGCCGCGGTGTCGCCCACGGCCTGGAACGCTTCCTCACCACCCTCGGCACCATCGCCTCGCTGGCTCCGCTGCTGGGCCTGTTCGGCACGGTGGTCGGCATGATCGAGATCTTCGGCGCGCAAAGCCCGACCGGCAACAACCCGGCCCAGCTGGCGCACGGCATCTCGGTGGCGCTGTACAACACCGGCTTCGGCCTGGCGATCGCCATGCCGGCCCTGGTGTTCTACCGCCACTTCCGCTCCTCGGTCGACAGCTTCATCGTCGAGATGGAACTGCAAGCCGTGAAATTCGTCGACGTCGTGCACGGGACCCGCAAATGATGAACTTCCGCCGCGGCCGCCAGCGCGAGGAACCGGAGATCAACCTGATTCCGTTCATCGACGTGCTGCTGGTCGTCCTCATCTTCCTGATGGTCTCGACCACCTACAGCAAGTTCACCGAGCTGCAGATCACGCTGCCCACGGCCGACGCCGAGAAGGTGCAGGAGCGTCCCTTCGAGATCAACGTCACCATCGACGCCAAGGGCAACTACACGGTGAACAATGTGCCGGTGTCCTTCCACAGCGTGGCCGGCCTCGCAGAAGACTTAAAAACTGCGGCCCGCAATGCCCCGAGCGGTCAACCAGCGGTCGACCCGGTGGTGATCGTCAACGCCGACCAGTTCGCGATGCACCAGATGGTCATCAACGTGCTGGAAGCGGCGCGCGTGGCCGGCTACGATAAGCTGACCTTCGCTGCCCAGACCGGCACCAGGAAATAACAACGCGGACGCCCCGGCGTCCGCTCCTCCATGGCTTCCAACCTAGAATCGACCCTCACCCGTGCCTGGCTGCGCCGCGGCCCGCTGGCGCTGGCCTTGCTGCCGCTCGCGCTGCTGTTCCGCGTTCTCGCCGGGGTGCGCACGCTGCTGTATCGGCTTGGCCTGAAGAAGAGCGAGCGCCTGCCGGTGCCGGTCATCGTGGTCGGCAACATCTTCATCGGCGGGACCGGCAAGACGCCACTGACGATCTGGCTGGCGGACAGCCTGCGCGGCGCCGGCCTGCGTCCTGGCGTGATCTCGCGCGGCCACGGTGGTGCGGCCGAAGTGCCGCGCGAGGTGACGCCGCAATCCGATCCCCGTGAAGTGGGCGACGAGCCGCTCCTGATCGCGGCGCGCGCCGGCTGTCCGGTCGTGGTGGGACGCCAGCGTGCCCAGGCGGGCAGGGCGCTGCTCGCCAGCCACCCGGAGGTGGACGTCCTGATCACCGACGATGGCCTGCAGCACTACGCGCTGGCGCGCGACGTCGAGATCGTCCTGTTCGACGGCCGCGGCGTCGGCAATGGCTGGCTGCTGCCGGCCGGCCCGCTGCGCGAGCCGCCTTCGCGGCGCCGCGATTTCACGGTGGTGAACGCGCCCGAGATCACCCCGAGGCTGGCGCGCGCCGTCGGCGGCCAGCCTTTCCAGATGCAGCTGGCGGGCGACTTCGCCGAGCCCCTGATGCGGCCGGAAGATTGCCTGCCGCTCGCGCGCCTGAAGGGCAGGCGCATCGTGGCCGCTGCCGGCATCGGCAATCCGGGCCGCTTCTTCGCCATGCTGCGCGGCGCCGGCCTGGACTTCCAGGAACTGCCGCTGCCCGACCACCACGACTTCCTCGACCGACCTTTCGACGGGCTCGACGCCGATGTCATCCTGATCACGGAGAAGGATGCAGTAAAATGTCGGCAACTTGATAACCTGAAGGACGATCCGCGCTTGTGGGTCGTGCCCGTGACCGCGCGGATCGACCCCGCGCTGGCCGAACAAATCGTGGAGAAATGTCGTGGACGCTCGACTGCTTGATATCCTGGTCTGCCCGCTGTGCAAGGGCCCGCTTGAATACGATAAGAAAGCGCAGGAACTGACCTGCCGCCCGGACCGCCTGGCATACCCGATCCGCGATGGTATCCCGATCATGTGGGCTGACCAGGCGCGCAAGATCGAACCGGTGTAAGTCGATGGGCTTTACCGTCATTATCCCGGCCCGCCTGGCCTCGACCCGCCTGCCGAACAAGCCGCTGGCCGACCTCGGCGGCAAGCCGATGGTGGTGCGCGTGGCCGAACGCGCGCGCGAATCGGGAGCGAGCCGCATCATCGTGGCCACCGATCACCCCGACATCCTGGCGGCCTGCGAGGCGCACGGCATCGAAGCCTGCATGACCCGCGCCGACCATCCTTCCGGCACCGACCGCATCGCCGAAGTGGCGCACAAGCTGGGCCTGGCGCCAGGCGAGGTGGTGGTCAACCTGCAGGGCGACGAACCGCTGATCGACCCGGACCTGCTGGCGGCCTGCGCCGCGCGCATCGTCGAGGGCGTGCCGATGGCCACCGTGGCCCACCCGATCGTCGACGTGGCCGAGGTGTTCAACCCGAACGTCGTCAAGGTCGTGCTCGACAAGGCGGGCAGGGCGCTGTACTTCTCGCGCGCCACCATTCCCTGGGACCGCGACGCCTTTGCAGCAAGCAAGGATGCGCTGCCGGCCGGCTACGCGCCGCTGCGCCACGTCGGCCTCTATGCCTACAGCAACGCCTTCCTCCAGGCCTATCCGGCGCTGGAGAGTTCCCCCCTCGAAACCATCGAGGCGCTGGAACAGCTGCGCGTGCTGTGGCACGGCTACCCGATCGCCGTGCACATCACGGACAGCGCGCCGCCCGCCGGCGTCGATACCCCGGACGACCTGGAGCGGGTGCGCCGCCACTACGCTGCCTGAACTTTCTTACGCCAGTTTTACGTTGTCTGCGCTATGTCAAAACGAGCTGGCGGAGGCCCCGGGGATTGGCGTTAAAGCTGACTTTTGTGGTAACTTTCGTGTCAAGTAGCCAGATATGCATCAAACACAATCGTCTGCCAACATAAAAATTATCAACATCCTCTAAGAATCTAGGAAACTCATGCGTCTCATTCTGTTAGGAGCACCCGGCGCCGGCAAAGGCACCCAAGCCAACTTCATCAAGGAAAAGTTCAACATTCCGCAGATTTCCACCGGCGACATGCTGCGCGCCGCGATCAAGGCCGGAACCGAACTGGGCATGGCTGCCAAGAAGGTGATGGATGCTGGCCAGCTGGTGTCGGACGACATCATCATCGGCCTGGTGAAGGAGCGCCTGAAGGAGACCGATTGCGCGGGCGGCTACCTGTTCGACGGCTTCCCGCGTACCATCGCGCAGGCCGACGCCATGAAGGACAGCGGCGTGCAGATCGACTACGTGCTGGAAATCGACGTGCCTGACGAACTGATCGTCGAGCGCATGTCGGGCCGCCGCACCCACCAGGCCTCGGGCCGCGTGTACCACACCAAGTTCAACCCGCCCAAGGTCGACGGCGTCGACGACGTCACCGGCGAGCCGCTGGTGCAGCGCGACGACGACAAGGAAGAAACCGTCCAGAAGCGCCTGGCCGTGTACCACAACCAGACCGAAGTGCTGCTCGGCTACTACAACAAGTGGGCGCAATCGGGCCTGCCGGGCGCGCCGAAGTACCGCAAGATTTCGGGTGTCGGCCCGGTCGAGCAGGTGCGCGACGCGGCCTTCGCGGCGCTGTCGGAATAAATACTCAGCAAGTTGATCGAACGGCCCTGCGGGGCCGTTTTTCATTATAGATAGCGCTCGACGGCCGCCGTCAGCGACTCCCGGTCCGAATCTCCGTGGTAGCGTTCACCGTTGATGAAGAAGCTTGGCGTCCCGCTCGCCCCCAGCGAATGCGCTTCCTCCGCCTGCGACTGGATCCGCTCGCGGTGCCGGCGCTGGGCCAGGTCGGCGTCGAAACGCCCCGCGTCCAACCCCAGGCCCTGGGCCAGCAGCGGCAGCTGGGCCGGCGCCATCTGCGCCTGGTGCTCGAACAGGGTGTCGTGCATCTCCCAGAACTTGCCCTGGGCGCCCGCCGCTTCCGCCGCCTCGGCCGCGCTTTCCGCATAGGGGTGCATGCCGAGCGGCAGGTGGCGATAGACCAGCGCGATGCGCTCGCCGTACTGCTTCTGCAGCCCGCTCAGGGTCGGGTGGGCCCGCGCGCAGTAGGGGCACTGGAAATCCCCATATTCGATGATGACGATGTCGGCATCGGGATTGCCCCGTACGTGGTCGCCTTCCACGATCTCTACCTGCCTCATGCTCGCTCCCGTGAATGTGATGGGCCGATCTTCGCATGCTCTTCCACAGCTGCGCCGCCCGTTACCGTTCAACAATCATGTGAGGAAGTGTTTCGCGTGCGCCGATCGCCCCAATGCGGGCAGATAATGGCCTGTCCAATATCCATTCGCGCGAGGTGCACCATGCGTCCCATCCAGTCCATGATTGCCGTGCTGTTCGCCCTGGGTTCGGCGGCAGCGCTGGCCCAGAACCAGGCGCCGGCCCAGCCGCCGACGGGCAAGCCGGTCGACGACAGCGCCACGTATGGCCCTGTGCTGAATCCGCAGCAGCCGACCCCGGCCACCACGCAACAGCCGACCCCGGCCAGCACGCAGGCGGCAGGCGAGGCCCGGCCGCAGGCGCAGGAAGAGCGCGCCGGCCAGCCGCCGGTCACCAGCAAGCAGAACGAAGTCGATCCTTCGGCCCGTCCCGCGCCCGGCACCGGGCAGCCGGCGACCCCGACCCCGCTGCAGGCCCCGGCCCAGCCGCAAACGCAGCAGCCCAAGACCCAGCAGGAACTCCAGGGCAAGCCCGAGCGCCAACAGCAAACGAAGAAACAGGCCCAGCGCCGTCCGGGCGCGGTCCAGCGCATCGAGCCCACGCCGCGCATCGCCGCGCCAAGTCCGGCGCCAGTCCCGCGTGCCGGGGTGGCGGCGGCGCCCAGCCCGGTCGGTCCGCAGTCGAGCCAAGTGATGAGCTGCGTGGGCGGCACCTGCACCGACGTCAACGGCACGACCTATAACGCGGGCGGACCGGGCAATGTCGCGGTCAGCAGCAGCGGCCGCGCGTGCACGACCAACGGCACCACGGTGCAGTGCCTCTGATCCGACCGCATCATCGCGCTCGCGGGATGGTTTTTCTTGCCAAAAGTTCGCTACAATGCCGGCTGTTTGACGTTTACGTTAACGTCATGTTCGCGTAAGCCGTCATCACAGCGGCACTAGAACTTTTAAAAGGGAAAACCATGCAAATTCAGAACAATGTGTTCATCGTGACCGGTGGCGCGTCGGGCCTGGGAGCAGCCACGGCGCGCATGATCACGGAAGCGGGCGGCAAGGTCGTCATCGCCGACGTGCAGGCGGAGGCAGGCGCCGCGCTGGCGGCTGAGCTGGGCGGCCAGTTCGTCAAGTGCGACGTCACGCAGGAAGCGGACGGCCTCGCGGTCGTGGACGCGGCCACCAAGCTCGGCACGCTGCGCGGCCTGGTCAACTGCGCCGGCGTGGCGCCGGCCGTCAAGACCGTCGGCAAGGACGGCCCGCACCCGCTCGACGCCTTCCAGCGCGCGGTGAACATCAACCTGGTCGGTACCTTCAATATGTGCCGCCTGGCGGCCGACGCCATGGGCAAGACCGAAGCATCGGAATACGGCGAGCGCGGCATCATCATCAACACCGCCTCGGTCGCGGCCTTCGACGGCCAGATCGGCCAGGCCGCCTACGGTTCCTCGAAGGCGGCGGTGGCCGGCATGACCCTGCCGATGGCGCGCGACCTGGCGCGCAGCGGCATCCGCGTGATGACCATCGCCCCGGGCATTTTTGAAACCCCGATGCTGATGGGCATGCCGCAGGAAGTGCGCGACTCGCTGGGCAAGATGGTCCCGTTCCCGCCGCGCCTCGGCATGCCGAAGGAGTACGCGCACCTGGCCAAGGCCATCATCGAAAACGTGATGCTCAACGGCGAAACCATCCGCCTCGACGGCGCGATCCGCATGCAGCCGAAGTAAGCTTCCTGAAGGCTCTTGCCAATTGTTGTAGGATTGGCAGATGTCGGGCGCATGGCGCAAGCCATGCGCCCGTTTTGCTTTTGGAGAAACGATTTGAACAATACGAAGTTGCGCAGCACTGTCCTGGCCCTGGCCCTGGCTTTTACTGTCCAGCCGCTGCTGGCCCAGGACACTCGCCAGGCGGCCCCGGAAGCCGCCACCGGCTATACCACGAAGCCCGGCTGGCCCGCGAAAAAATACATGGTGGCCGCGGCCAATCCGCTGGCGGTGCAGGCCGGCTACCAGATCCTGCGGCAAGGCGGCAGCGCGATCGACGCGGCGATTGCCACCCAGCTGGTGCTGACCCTGGTCGAGCCGCAGTCGTCCGGCATCGGCGGCGGCGCCTTCCTGGTCCACTACGACGGCCGCAAGACCCAGGCCTTCGACGGCCGCGAGACCGCGCCCTCGAAAGCCGACGAGCGCCTGTTCCAGCGCCCTGACGGTACGCCGCTGTCGCGTACCGAGGGCATCGTCGGCGGCCGTTCGGTCGGCGCGCCGGGCGTGCTGCGCATGCTCGAGCTGGCGCACAAGGAGCACGGTCGACTGCCCTGGAAGGCCTTGTTCGCACCTGCCATCCGCTTGTCGGAAGAGGGCTTCGCGGTCAGCCCGCGCCTGCACGCACTGCTGTCCGGCGACCGCCACCTGCGCAAGGACCCGGAAGCGGCGCGCTATTTCTACGGCAACGGCGGCCAGCCCTGGCCGGTCGGCCATATCCTGAAGAACCCGGCCTTGGCAAAGACGCTGCGCGAGATCGCCGAGGGCGGCGCCGACGCCTTCTACCAGGGCCGCATCGCGCGCGACATCGCCGCCAAGGTGCAGGGCCACCCGACCAACCCGGGCCTGCTCAGCGCCGCCGACATCGCTGCCTACCAGCCGAAAGTGCGCACCCCAGTGTGCAGCGACTATCGTGCCTACACCGTGTGCGGCATGCCGCCGCCGTCCTCGGGCGGCATCGCCGTCGCCCAGATGCTCGGCATGTTCGAGACTTTCGACATGAAGGCGCTCGCGCCAGGCAATGGCGTCCCGGGCCCGGATGCGCTGCACGTGTTCAGCGAAGTGGGGCGCCTGGCCTATGCGGACCGCAACCGCTACGCCGCCGACGCCGATTTCGTGCCGCTGCCGGGACGCGGCGTGCCGAGCCTGATCGACAAGGCTTACCTGGCCACGCGCGCCAGGCTGGTGGGGGCGCGCTCGATGGGCGAGGCGCCGGCCGGCAAGCCGCCCGGCATGGAGATGGCCTGGCACTGGGGCAAGGACAATGCCATCGAAACGCCGTCGACCTCGCACCTGTCGGTGGTCGACGGCCACGGCGCGGGCCTGGCGATGACCACGACCATCGAAGATGCGTTTGGATCGCGCCAGATGGTGGACGGCTTCATCCTCAACAACCAGCTGACCGATTTCTCCTTCGCCTCGCGTGACGCCGACGGCCCGATCGCCAACCGGGTGGAAGCCGGCAAGCGCCCGCGCAGCGCGATGTCGCCCACCGTGGTGTTCGACCGCAAGACCGGCAAGCTGGTGCTGACGGTCGGTTCGCCCGGCGGCCCGGCCATCATCAACTACGTCGCCAAGGTGCTGGTCGGGACGCTCGACTGGGGCCTCAACGTGCAGCAGGCAATCGCGCTGCCGAACTTCGGCAGCCGCAACGGCCCGACCGAACTCGAAGTGGGACGCTTCCCGTCGACCACCATCGAGGCGCTGAACGCGCGCGGCCACAAGGTCCGCCTGGGCGAGCAGACCTCGGGCCTGCACGGCATCCAGCGCATCGAGGTGCATGGGGTGCCGCTGTGGTACGGCGGAGCCGATCCACGCCGCGAAGGCGTGGCGCAAGGGGACTGAGCGGACCATCCGGATGCAGCCCCCGTCGACCGCCGCCGCTTACGACCAGCTGGCCGAACGCTGGCTGGACGGGGTATTCGACGCCAGCAATGGTCTGCGCCAGCACGAGCGGGCGCTCGCCTTTCTCGCGCCGGCAGCCGATGGCTGGGCGCTCAACGTCGGCTGCGGCTGCAACACCCGGTTCAATCCCCTGTTGCGCCGGCATGGGCTGCGGATCGAGGCTGTCGACCTGTCGGCGCGCATGCTGGCACTGGCGCAGGCGGCCGACCCGGAGGTCGTCCTGCACCAGGCCGATATCCGTGATTGGCCGCTTCCGCGCGGCTACCATTTCGTGGCGGCCTGGGACAGCATCTGGCACGTCCGCCTGCAAGACCAGCGCGCACTCATGCGCAAGCTGATGGGGGCGCTCGAGCCGGGCGGGGTCTTCCTGTTCACCGCGGGCGGGCTGGACCAGGCCCATGAGCACGTCGATGCCGCGATGGGCCCCGAGGTCTACTACGGCACCCTCGGGATACCCGGCCTGCTCGCGGTGGTCGAGGAGGCGGGCTGCCTGTTGCGGCACCTCGAATTCGACCAGCATCCGGAACAGCACCTGGTCGTCATCGCACAGCGCCCAAAAAAATAATGCCGCCCGATGCAGATCGGGCGGCATGTTATGTGGGAACTCCCTTACCCCTTGCGGCGCCTGCGCTGCGAGGCCAGCGCCGCCAGGCCCAGGCCGATCAGGGCCGCGGACGCCGGTTCCGGAACTTCGCCAGTAGCGCTGCCTTCGCCCGAGCTGCCACCGATGGAACCACTATCGATCGAGCCGCCATCGATGGAGCCGCCACCATTGGAACCGCCATCGGTCGAGCCGCCGCTGGTCGAGCCACCGCTGGTCGAGCCGCCGCTGGTCGAGCCGCCGTTGGTCGAGCCGCCGCCAGTGGAATTGCCGCCGCTCGAGCTGCCCTGATTTCCATCGTTCTGGACTGGAGGCGGCATATAGATGCTGGCGGGAATAAGGCCTTGCACGCCGATGCCGCCTGTCTTGCCTCCTGCATCGCCGATGTGGGCGGCGAAGCCGTAGCCGCCGGGTTGGCCCTTGTTCTTTGCAGTGCTTGGCGCGAATGCATCCAGGGAAAGGCCGGCCATGCTGAGACTAAATTCGAGCGGGATGCCGACCTTGCTGGAAATGCCGCCGCTGTTCAGCTTGAAGCCATGCGTGAACATGCCGTCCGGGGTCAGGTTGAACGGTCCTCCGCTTAGCACGCTGAAGGCGTTCCCGGTGTAGCCGATGACTGCATTCTGGTAGGCGCTGGCCAGGCTGAAGCCGAAAGTCGGGCTATCGCTGGGTCCAGTCCCGGCAAAATAATAATTGTCAGCCAGGCTTACCTTGACGTCGACGCGGTCGGCCGACGCCTGGGTCAACTGGACCGTGACGGGGCTGCCAGTGAAGGTGGCGGACGTGGACAAGTTGTATTTATACGACGTGCCGACGGCAATGGGCGTGGCGTGTGCTGCAAACGACACGCTAGCAAACAGTGCTGCGGCAGCGATTTTCTTCAGGACTTGGACTTGGTTCATGTAATAGTTAAAACAAATATTGATTATCTGTATTTATGCAATTTGCGTGCCAGTAGATTCAAATGATTGATTTTATTGATTTAATTTTTATATCGATGTCCAGATGAGATAAGGTTATAAAATTTTCCGACAGTAAATTATTGTTATGAAAAAGAATTTTTCTAGTTTTGGCCCTGCACTTCAATTGTACAAAGGGACTCTTTCCATGTGTAAATTCCTTCAACTCGAGTCGGGAGCCCGTTTCACGCTCCCTGTGGTTAAAAAGCCTTGGACAGGCCATGCTTGACCCATATATTTCCCATTAGATACTCGACTTTTGCTAAGCTTCGCGGGTGGACAGTAGAGCAAAAACAGGCCTGGTCCTCACAGGCGGTGGAGCACGCGCCGCCTATCAGGCCGGCGTGATGCATGCGATCGCCCGCATCCTTGCCGACGCCGGCCGTCCGGCCCTGCGCTCTCCCTTCGACATCATTTGCGGCACCTCGGCCGGCGCGCTCAACGCCACCGCGCTGGCCTGCCGCGCCGACGACTTCAGCAGCGCCGTGCGCGGCCTGCTGGGCGTCTGGGAAGGCGTCAGCGCCCACCAGGTCTACCGCGCCGATTCGCTGGCCGTGCTGCGCTCGGGCGCGCGCTGGCTGTCGCTGCTGTCCTTCGGCTGGCTGCTGCGCAAGTGGCACGCTGCGCCGCCCCAGTCCCTGCTCGACAACACCCCGCTGGCTGGCCTGCTGCACCGCGCCCTCGACCTGCC
The DNA here is from genome assembly GCF_000427785.1 of Massilia alkalitolerans DSM 17462. GTDB lineage: Bacteria > Pseudomonadota > Gammaproteobacteria > Burkholderiales > Burkholderiaceae_D > Telluria > Telluria alkalitolerans. Next base: position 94,301 of record NZ_ATYR01000005.1, on the reverse strand, counting down.
GCGCCTCGATGCCGCGCTGGCCGACGGCGTCCTGCACGCGCTCGCGATCACCGCTTCCTCGTACAGCAGCGGGCATCACATCACCTTTTACCAGGCGGCGCGCGAGATCGCGCCCTGGCTGCGCCACCAGCGCCTGGCGCTGTCGACCCAGATCAGCGTCGAGCACCTGCTGGCATCGAGCGCCATTCCCTTCATCTTCCCGGCGGTGCCGCTGTACCTGGGCGGCCGGCGCGAATACTGCGGCGATGGTTCGATGCGGCAGCTGGCGCCGATCGCGCCGGCCATCCACCTGGGCGCGACGCGGGTGCTGGTGGTGGGGGCGGGGCGCATGTCGGAAACGGCGGTCGCCCCCCCGCCAGGTCCGGCGACCAGCGGCGGCTATCCGAGCCTGGCGCAGATCGCCGGCCATGCGCTGTCCTCGATCTTCCTCGACAGCCTGGCGGCCGACATCGAACGCCTGCAGCGCGTCAACCAGACGCTCGAGCGCGTGCCGCTCGAGGCTCGTGCGGCGCTGCCGCTGCGCCGCGTGGAACTCCTGGTGATCGCACCGTCCGAACGCCTCGACGACATCGCCCTGCGCCACGTGCACAGCCTGCCGTCGCCGGTGCGCACGCTGCTGGGCGGAATCGGCGCCCTTGAAACGCGCGGCGCGGCGCTGGCTTCCTACCTGCTGTTCGAAGGCAGCTATACGCGCGAGCTGATCCGTCTCGGCGAACACGATACCCTGGCCCGGCGCGACGACGTGCTGGCCTTCTTCCCCGAATGAACGCGCTGATCCGATGGTGTGCGGCGGCGCTGCTGCTGGTGCTGAGCGTGGGTGCGCTGGCCGCACCGCCGCGCCCGACCCTGCGCTTCGAGCACCTGTCGGTGTCCGAAGGCCTGGCGCAGGAGACCGTGCTGGCGGTGGTGCAGGACCGCGACGGCTTCATGTGGTTCGGCACCCAGAACGGCCTGTCGCGCTTCGACGGCTACCGCGTCATCAACTACCGCACCGTGCCCGGCAAGCCGCGCTCGCTGTCGAACAGCTGGGTGCGCGTGCTGCACCTGGACCGCCACGGCCGCCTGTGGCTGGGCACCGACGGGGGGCTGAACCTGTATGACCCGGTCACCCAGTCCTTCACCCTGTTCGTGCCGGAAGAGACCGCGCGGCGCGGCAACGGCAACCGCCACATCAACACCATCGTCGGCGACGACCGCGACGGCCTGTGGATCGGCACCAACGACGGGCTGCAGCACTTCGACACCACGCTGCGCCGCTTCACCACCTGGCACCACGAGCGCGGCAACGAAGCGAGCCTGAGCGACGACAACGTCAACGCGCTGGCGCTGGACGCCGGCGGGAGGCTATGGATCGGCACCGGCGGGGGACTCGACAGCCTGGTCATCGGCAAGGACGCCGGGCGCGCGCGCATCGAGCACCACCCTGCAGGCCTGGGGCCGCGCGGCAACCCGGTGCACGCGCTGGTGGTGGACGGCCAGCAACGCCTGTGGGTCGGACGCCTGGGCGGGCTGGAACGGCGCGAGCTCGACGGGCCGGATGCGGGCAAGGTACGCCGCTTCGGTCCTGAAGACGGCATCGGCCCGTGGTGGATCACGACCCTGTACCGCGACGCCGGCAACGAAATCTGGGTCGGCACCCATGACGACGGCCTGCTGCGCTGGCGCGGGCACGAGGACAAGTTCGAGAGCCACCGCCATGCGGTCAGCGACCGCCACAGCCTGGGCGACAACCAGGTGGCTTCGCTGTACCGCGACCGCCTCGGCACTTTCTGGGTTGGCACCTGGTACGCCGGCGTGTCGCGCGTGGACCTGGGCAGCGGCGGTTTCGCCCGCATCGTGCGCCGCGGCGACCTGCCCGACACCCTGGCCGACAACAAGGCGCGCGCGCTGCTGGGCGACGGCAACAAGCTCTGGGTCGGCACCGCCACCGCGCTCAACCACGTCGACCCTGCCACCGGCGCGGCCAGGGTCTATCGCCCCGATCCGCGCAATCCGAACAGCCTGGCCGACCTGCCGGCCAGCGCACTGGCGCGCGAACGCAGCGGCCGCCTGTGGATCGGCAGCCGCACCGGCCTGACCTCGTTCGACCCGGTTAGCGGCCGCTTCGAGCGCCTGACGCTGTCCGGCGACGCCGACGCCAACAACGTGCGCGCCCTGTATACCGCGCCGGACGGCGGCATCTGGGTCGCCACCCGCGGCGGCCTGCACCGGCTCGACCCGGCCACGCGCAAGACCGAGCACTGGCGCCACGACCCGGGCAAGTCCACCAGCCTGGCCGACGACATCGTGCGGCCGATGCTGCTGGACCGGCGCGGCCGCATGTGGATCGGCACCTTCGACGGCCTCGACCTGATGGACCGCGCCAGCGGGCGCTTCCGCCATTTCCGCCACGATCCCTACGACGCGGCGAGCCTGAGCCACGACGAGGTGCACGCGCTCTTCGAGGACAGCCGCGGCGACGTCTGGGTGGGCACCGCGGTGGGCCTGAACCGCATGGTGACGGCCGCCGACGGCTCCGTGAGCTTCGTGCGCTACACCACCCGCGAAGGCCTGCTGGACGACGCGGTCGCTGCGATCCTGGAGGACGAGGACGGCCGCCTGTGGGTCAGCACCACCAGCGGCATTTCCCGTTTCGATCCGCAGAAGGGGACCTGGCGCAACTACACCGCCGCCGACGGCCTCACCGAGGGCGCCTTCTTCGACTCGTCGGCGGTGCGCGGCCCGGACGGCATCCTGTACTTCGGCGGCTTCAACGGCATCACGGCCTTCGATCCGCGCGCGATCCGCGACAACCGGGTGGCGCCGCGCCCCGTCATCACCGGCCTGACCATCTTCAACAAACCTGTCGAGGAGGCGCTGCCGGGCGTGCTCAAGGGGCCGGTGGAGCATGCCGAGACGGTGACGCTGCCGGCCGGCGCCTCGGTGTTCTCGCTCGAGTTCTCGGCCCTGCACTTCGCCGCGCCGGGGCGCAACCGCTTCGCCTACCGCCTCGACGGCTTCGACCAGGACTGGGTCTACGAGGACGCCGCCAGGCGCTTCGCCACCTATACCAACCTGGATCCGGGCACCTACGTGTTCCGGCTGCGCGCGGCCAACAAGGACGGCGTCTGGAGCGAGCAGGTGGCGGCGCTGGCGATCACGATCGAGCCGCCGCCCTGGGGCACGCCATGGTTCCGCGCCATCGCCGTGCTGCTGCTGGCGGCCCTCGCCTACCTGGGGGTGCGGATGCGCATGTCCGGCCTGCAGCGCCAGAAGGAACAGCTGGCGCGCCAGGTGGGCGCGCGCACCGAGCAGGTCGAACAGCAGAATCGCATGCTCGAGCGCCAGACCGAGGAACTGCGCGACCAGGAGCAGCGCGTGCGCCAGCAGTCCAACGAGCTGGCGCGCGCCTATCGCGCGCTGCAGGAGAACGAGGAATTCCTGCGCCAGGCCAAGCAGCGCGCCGAGGATGCGACGCGCCAGAAATCCGAATTCCTGGCCAACATGAGCCACGAGATGCGCACCCCGCTGGCGGGCGTGATCGGCATGCTCGGGTTCGCGCTGCGCGATGCCTCGCTGCGCGAGACCACGCGCGAGCAGATCCAGCGCGGCCAGGGCAATGCCGAGGCCCTGCTGGCGATCATCAACGACCTGCTCGACTTCTCCAAGATCGAGGCGGGCAAGCTGAGCATCGAGAACATCGATTTCGACCTGCACGCCAAGATCCGCAACGTGGCCAGCCTGTTCGAGGAACAGGCCGCCGGCAAGAGCGTGGGCTTCAACGTGAGCATCGACCCCGGGCTGCCGCGCTTCGTGGTAGGGGACCCGACGCGCCTGCGCCAGGTGCTGGTCAACCTGGTCGGGAACGCCTTCAAGTTCACCCGGGCGGGGGCGATCGACCTGCTGGTCGAGCTGCGCGCGGACGACCAGGTGCGCGGGGAGGGCTGGAACATGGTGCGCTTCACCGTGCGCGACACTGGCATCGGCATCCCGGCCGATGCGCTGCCGCGCCTGTTCCAGAAGTTCGAACAGGCCGACACCACCACCACGCGCCGCTATGGCGGCACCGGCCTGGGCCTGGCGATCTGCCGCCAGCTGGTGGCCCTGATGGGTGGCTCGATCGCGGTCAACAGCATCGAGGGCAAGGGCAGCACCTTCAGCGTGCTGGTGCCGCTGGCCGACGGCGTCGAGCCGCCGCACGTGGAGCAGGCGCCGCGCGCGCCGCACACCCACCGCCTGCGCATCCTGTGCGCCGAGGATTTCGCGACCAACCAGATCATCGCCCGCACCATGGTCGAGGAGATGGGCCACCAGATCGACATTGTCGACAACGGCCTGCATGCGGTGGCCGCCTGCGCCCGCAGCCGCTACGACCTGGTGCTGATGGACGGGCGCATGCCCGAGATGGACGGCGCCACCGCGACTCGCCTCATCCGCGCCGGCGGTACGCCGGAGTCCAGGGTGCTGGACCCGCACCTGATGATCGTGGCCCTGACCGCCAATGCCAGCGGCGAAGACCGGGCGCGCTACCTGGCCTGCGGCATGGACGCCTTCCTGACCAAGCCGATCGACGAGGACGCGCTGCACCTGCAGATCTCGCGCGCCATCGAGCGCCAGCTGGGGCGCGGCATCGCGTTGCCGCCGATGCCCGCCGCCGACGGCCCTGCCAGCGGCGAGGCGCAGCAGGCCTCGCCGCTGGCCGCGCTGGACGCGATGTTCGGCGTCGCCCCGACGCCGCATGCCCCATCCCCGGACGCCGCTGCGGCAGCGCCGCCCAATGCCGGCCGCCGCGCCGACGACCTGGCTGCGCGCCTGCGCGCCGCCTTCGCCGCCGACCTGCCGCGCCGCCGCGCCGAGCTCGCGCAAGCGCTCGACGCGGACGACCTGGAAGCGGCGGGCAGGGTGCTGCACGGCCTGCGCGGCAGCGCCGCCTACCTGGGCGAGACCGCGCTCGGGCAACTGTGCGCCGAGCTGGAAGCGGCTGCCGATGCGGGCGACCGCACGCGCCTGCTGGCCGGGCTGGCGCGCCTGGGCGTGCAGCTGGCCGTGTTCCAGCCCACTATAATGAGCCTCGACAGTGGGCAGGAGGACAGCGGAACATGATAGTGCTGGCGGTGGACGACGACGTGGTGTCGCGCATGATGCTGATGCATCTGGTCGACAGCTGCGGACAATACGAGATCGTGGAAGCGGAGGACGGCGAGGACGCCTGGCACCGGCTGGAGGCCGGCCTGCGCCCCGGCATCGTGTTCTGCGACCTGCGCATGCCGAAGCTCGATGGCATGGCGCTGCTGGCGCGGGTGCGCGCCGCAAGCCACGATCCTGCCCTGCAGGCCGTGCCCTTCGTGCTGGTATCGGCGGCATCGGACGCCGATACGCTGGCCGAGGCGGGGCGCCTCGGCGCCGACGGCTACATCGTCAAGCCTTTCGCCGCGGGGCAGGTGCGGGCCCAGCTCGCGCGCCTGGCGCCGCAGGACGAAGAACCGGCCTCCGTGCAGCAGCGCCTGGGCATCACGTCCGAACGCCTGCTCGCCTATCTCGGCGGCCTGCAGCGCCAGCTCGAGGACGCAGGCCCGGGCCTGGCGGCACTGCCGCTGGACGGGGGCGAGCGGTTGCAGCGCCTGGCCGAAGGCTGCGCCACGCTCGGACTGGCGGACAGCGCGGCGCGCCTGCGCGCCGTGATCGCGAGCGGCGATGCGCACGCGCTCCAGGCAGCGCTGGCGCATGCACGCGGGGCGGTCGGCCGCCAGCAGCAGCGCGCGCAAGCCATCTCATAAATACGCTTGCTGGCAGATTACTTTAGATTTAAAGTAAGTCGGGATCGCTGCATTATTGCCGGAACATCCAACAAAGGCCCGACATGACCGACGCTTCCGCAGCACTTGCGCCGTCCGGCTACGCCGACGGTTTCGCCCGCGCCCAGCTGCCGCCCCCGGGCGAGTGGCCTGAATTCCGCTTCGACCTGCCCGAGCTGCAGTATCCGCCGCGCCTGAACAGCGCGGCCGAGCTGCTCGATGGCGCCGGCGCGCGCGGCTGGGACGCGCGCACGGCACTCATCGGCAGCCGCGAGCGCCTCAGCTACGCCCAGCTGCGCGCGCGGGTCGACCGCATCGCCCACGTGCTGCGCCAAGGCCTCGGGCTCGCGACCGGCAGCCGGGTGCTGCTGCGCGGCGCCAATTGCCCCATGATGGCGGCCTGTATCCTGGCCGTGATCAAGGCCGGCTGCATCGCGGTGCCGACCATGCCGCTGCTGCGCGCCCGCGAGCTGGGCATCATCGCCGGCCGCGCCCGCGTCGATGCGGTGCTGTGCGCGGCCTCGCTGCGTGCGGAGGTCGATGCGATGGAGCCCGGCGGCCTGCCGCTGGTGCTGTTCGACGGGGATGCGTCCGATTCGCTGGAAGCGCGCATGACGGCCCACGACGAACCCTTCCATGCGCCCGACACCGCCGCCGACGACATCTGCCTGATCAGCTTCACCTCGGGCACCACCGGCGTGCCGAAGGGGACCATGCACTTCCACCGCGACCTGCTGGCGATCTGCGACTGCTTCCCGCGCCACACCCTGGGCGCGCGGATGGACGACGTGTTCATCGGCACGCCGCCGCTGGCCTTCACCTTCGGCCTGGGCGGGCTGCTGCTGTTTCCGCTGCGCGTGGGCGCCAGCGCCGTGCTGGTCGAGCGCTTGAGCCCGGAAAGCCTGCTGGCGGCGATCCAGGAACACCGCGCCACGGTGTGCTTCACCGCGCCCACCTTCTACCGCCAGATGGCCCAGCTGGCGCCGCGCTTCGATTTGCGCAGCCTGAGCCGCAGCGTGTCGGCCGGCGAGGCGCTGCCGGTCGCCACCCGCGAGGCCTGGAAGGTGGCAACAAGCCTGGACATGATCGACGGGATCGGCGCCACCGAGATGCTGCACATCTTCATCTCGGCCGCGGGCAGCGAGGCCAGGGCCGGCGCCACCGGCAAGCCGGTGCCGGGCTACCAGGCCTTTATCCTCGACGAGCACGGGCGGCCGGTGGGGCCGGGCGTGGTGGGGAGGCTGGCGGTGAAAGGCCCGACCGGCTGCCGTTACCTCGACGACCCGCGCCAGCGCAACTACGTGCAGGATGGCTGGAACATCACCGGCGACGCCTACGAGATGGACGCCGACGGCTATTTCTACTACCGCTCGCGGCTGGACGACATGATCATCTCGGCCGGCTACAACATCGCCGGCGCCGAGGTCGAGGAAGCGCTGCTACACCATCCGGCGGTGGCCGAGTGCGGCGTGGTGGGGCGCCCCGACGAGGAGCGCGGGCAGGTGGTCGAGGCCCATGTCGTGCTCAAGCAGGGCGTGGCGGCAAGCGGCGAGCTGGCCGCGGCGCTGCAGGAATTCGTCAAGGCCCAGATTGCCCCGTACAAGTATCCGCGCGTGGTGCGTTTTCGCGAACAGCTGCCGCGCACCGAAACCGGTAAACTACAACGGTTTAAATTACGCATGGACGCGGTCTGAGGAAAACATGTCCGATCTCGAGGACTCGGGCCAGGCAGAGCAGGAGCTCGACCTGGCAAGCCGGCTGACGCAGGATCACCATCAGTCGCTCAAGCTGTGGCTGCGCATGCTGTCGTGCACCGTACGCATCGAGAACGAGATCCGCTCGCGGCTGCGCGCCGGTTTCGGCATCACGCTGCCGCGCTTCGACCTGATGGCCCAGCTCGAGCGCCATCCCGACGGACTGCGCATGGGCGAGCTGTCCCGGCGCATGATGGTCACCGGCGGCAACGTCACCGGCATCACCGACCAGCTCGAGCGCGAAGGACTGGTGCTGCGCGTGCCCGATCCGCACGACCGCCGTGCCTGGGCGGTGCGCCTGACCCCGGCCGGACGCAGCGCCTTCGCCGAGATGGCGGCGGTGCACGAACGCTGGATCGACGAGATGCTGGCCGATATCCCGGCCGAGGACAAGGCCAGCCTGATCGCGCTGCTGGCGTCCATGAAGCAGCGCCTCAACACCGGCGAAGAACGTTAGCGTCGACCTGAAGACACGCAGCATCTGGGCGCACGAGGCGCTGGTGCGCGGGCCGCGCGGCGAGGGCGCCTGGTCGGTGCTGTCCCTCGTCAACGAGGACAACCTCTACGAGTTCGACCAGGCCTGCCGAATCGAGGCGATCCGCGGTGCGGCGCGCCTTGGCCTGCCTGGCCGGCTGTCGATCAAATTCCTGCCGAATGCCGTCTACCATCCGGCGACCTGCATCCAGCGCACCTTCGAGGCCGCGAACGAAGCCGGTTTCGCGCTCGAGAACATCGTGTTCGAGGTCAGCGAGGGCGAGCGCCTGCGCGACCGGCCGCACCTGGTCCAGATCTTCCGTGAATACCGCCGCTACGGCTTCGGCACCGCGATCGACGATTTCGGTTCCGGCTTTGCCGGACTGGACCTGCTGTCGGCGTTCCAGCCCGAAGTCCTCAAGCTCGACATGGCCCTAGTGCGCGGCATCGACGGCGACCGCGCGCGCCAGGCGGTCGTCAAGGGAGTGCTGGCGATGTGCGCGGAACTGGCGGTGCGGGTGCTGGCGGAAGGCGTCGAGACGCCGGCCGAGCGCGACTGGCTGGCCGGGGAGGGCGTGGACCTGATGCAGGGTTATCTGTTCGCCAGGCCCGCGCTGCACGCGGCCGGCGACATCCACCCGGCGGCCTGGGCCTAGACTTTGCTGGTGCGGCGGCGGCTGCTACAGACCGCGAGCGCGCCCACGGCCAGCAGCGCCAGGCTGGCCGGCTCCGACACGTCGTGGTGTTCCTGGCTGCCGGCTTGCAGTCCATCGCCAATCAGACCGCCACCGGCCTGGCTAGCACCGCCTTCGCCGGCGGTGTTCTGGCTCGTATCCTTGACCGGAATCTGGATCGACGGCGAGGTGATGTAATGGCTGAGGCGGCCGAAAAATGAAATACCAACCTCTGCTTGTAAAGCTTTTCGTATTTATTCAGGAATGCGCGTAGCTGTTTTGCCACTGTTCTGATTTGGCAAGGGGGCTGGTACAATACAGGACTGCACCTGCGCACACGCGTGGGAGCGATGTGTCGCCATAGTACAATGGATAGTACAAGGTCCTCCTAAGACTTAGATGCAGGTTCGATTCCTGCTGGCGACACCATCTTCTCCTGCCCACCCGGGCGTGATTTTCCATCATCTCGGCTATACTTTCCCGCGCGCCGCCAATCCCCGGCAGCGCCTCCTGCTTCCGTGGCACGGCCCTGGCAGCGCCCTTGCCCCAACCGGACCCGCACGATGTTCCTCACCGCTTCCTCCCCCGGCCAGCCTGGCGCTGTCGAAACCCTGATGGCCGAGCACGACTGGAACGCCGCCGCTTGCGGCGATCCTGGCGGCTGGGAGCCGGCGCTCCAGCACGCGGTGCGCCGGATGCTCGACTCGGCCGTCGCGACCTTCATCGTCTGGGGAAGCGAGGAAACCTTCCTGTACAACGATGCCTACGTGCCGGTGCTGGGCCGGCGCCATCCGGAAGCGCTGGGCCGGCCGTTTGCCGCCGTCTGGCCTGAATCCTATCCCAAGGTGGCGGGGGCGGTGGCCCAGGCGATGGCGGGGCGCACGGCCAGCTTTACCCATGCGCCCTTCATCGTCACCCGCAACGGGCTCGAAGAGCAGGCCTGGTTCTCGTTCACCTATTCGCCGCTGCGGCGCCTGGACGGCACGGTGCGCGGCTTCGTGTGCGCAGTCACCGAGACCACCGACCTCGATGCCATCAAGCGCAGCGAGGCGGCCCTGCGCGACGCCCAGATGCGGCTCGAAGGCGCGCTCGGCGCAGCCCAGGTCGCGACCTGGAACTGGAACGTGCGCGAGAACCGGCTGTATGCCGACGCCAACCTTGCGCGCCTGTACGGCGTGCCGGCCAGGGACATCGACGGCGGCCCGGTCGAAGCCTACCTGGCGGCAATCCATCCGGACGACGTGGCCCGGGTCCAGGCACGCATTGCGAACGCGCTGGCGAGCGGCGAAGCCTTCGGCGACAACTACCGCGTGCGCGGCGCGGACGGCCGCTGGCGCCACGTGGAGGCGCGCGGCAAGGTGAGCTTCGGGGACGACGGACAACCGGAGTGGCTGCCGGGTGTGGCGCTCGACGTCACGGCCCAGAAAGAGGCCGAAGCCGGCTTGCGGCGCAGCGAGGCGCGCTTCCGGCGCCTGGCCGAATCGAACGTGCTCGGCATCGTGCAATACCGCTTCGACGGCACCCTGATCGAGTCGAACGATGCCTTCCTCGACATCCTGCGGGTGACGCGCGCCGACCTGGAGCGCACCGGTTTGTCCTGGCGCGAGCTGACTCCGCCCGAATGGCACGAGGCCGACGAACGCGGCTGGGCCCAGTTGCGCGCGACCGGCGTGATGGAGCCGTATGAAAAGGAGTACCTGCGCAACGACGGCAGCCGCGCCGCGGTCTACCTCGGCGCCGCCAACGTCGATGGCAGCGCCGACGAGGGCATCGCCTACGTGCTCGACATTTCCGGCATCCGCAGCGCCGAGCGTGCCCTCAAGGAAAGCGAGGCGCGCTTCCGGGTGATCGCCAACGCCATGCCGCAGTCGGTGTGGTCGACCCGTGCGGACGGCTTCCACGACTACTACAACGACCAGTGGTATGCCTTCACCGGCATGCCCTACGGCTCGACCGACGGGGCCGGCTGGAATGCCCTGTTTCATCCGGACGACCAGCCGCTGGCCTGGGAACGATGGCGCCATTCGCTGCGCACCGGCGAACCCTACGAGATCGAATACCGGCTGCGCCACCACACCGGCAGCTACCGCTGGGTGCTGGGGCGCGCACTGCCGGTGCGGGGCGAGGACGGCGGCATCGTGCGCTGGATGGGCACCTGCACCGATATCCACGAGCAGAAGCTGACCCAGGAAGCCCTGCAGGACGCCGACCGCCGCAAGGACGAGTTCCTGGCCATGCTGGCGCACGAGCTGCGCAATCCGCTGGCGCCGATCGCCACCGCCGCATCGCTGCTGGCGATGGCGGCGCAGGATCCGGCGCGGGTGCGCCAGGTGGGCGCGGTGATCTCGCGCCAGACCGCCCACATGACCGGCCTGATCGACGACCTGATGGATGTCTCGCGCGTCACGCGCGGCCTGGTCAGCCTGGAGCGCGACGACCTGCCGCTGTCGCAGGTCGTCGACGACGCCGTCGAACAGGTGCGTTCGCTGCTCGAGGGCAGGACGCACCGGCTCGAGGTGCGGCTCGCCTGCGCCGGCGTGACCGTGAACGGCGACCGCAAGCGCCTGGTACAGGTGCTGGCCAACATCCTCGGCAATGCCGCCCGGTATACCCCGGCGGGCGGCCACATCGTGCTCTCCGGCGGCGTCGAGGACGGCTGCGCCGTGCTGGCGGTGCGCGACAACGGCATCGGCATGGCGCCGGAGCTGGTGGCCAGCGCCTTCGAGCTGTTCTACCAGGGCAAACGCAGTCCGGACCGCTCGCAGGGCGGCCTCGGGATCGGGCTGGCGCTGGTGCGCAGCCTGGCCGAGCTGCACGGCGGCAGCGTGGAAGCGGCCAGCGAGGGCGAAGGGCGCGGCAGCACCTTCACGCTCAGGCTGCCGCTGCTGGAGCAGGGCGCTCGCAGCGCGGGGCAGGCGAGCAAGCATGCGCTGCAGCAGGCTCCTGCGGCGCTGCGCGTGCTGGTGGTCGACGACAATACCGATGCGGCGGAACTGGTGGCGATGTTCCTGGGCCTGCTCGGCTATGAGGTCAGCGTCGAGTTCGGCGCGGCTGCGGCGCTCGAGCGCGCGCGCCAGCTGATGCCGCACGTCTGCCTGCTCGACATCGGCCTGCCCGGCATGGACGGCAAGGAACTGGCGCGCCGCCTGCGCCGGCTGCCCGGCCTGGAACGGGTCAGGCTGGCGGCCATGACCGGCTATGGCCAGCCGCACGACCGGCGCGAAACCGAAGCGGCGGGCTTCGACGTCCATTTCGTCAAGCCGGTCGAGACCGATGCGCTGGCGGCCTGGCTGGCCGAGGTGGAAACGCCCCTCGCCTGAGATGGCGGCGGCAGCACGCCGCCGAAACCACGGCGCCAGTCGGTACAATGGCGTCTTCTTTCAACATTTTGCGCCCGCCGCCTTGCGTGTCGGGCAGGTTCACGGATCATGGCTGTCATTTCCCTCACTTCCGCGCAACTGGCCTTCGGCCACGTCGCGCTGCTCGACCACGCTGACTTTTCCCTGGAGACCGGCGAGCGCGTCGGCCTGATCGGCCGCAACGGCACCGGCAAATCCTCGCTGCTGAAGATCATCTCCGGCCGCTCCAGGCTCGACGACGGCCTGCTGGTCATGCAGCAGGGCGTCAAGATCGCCTACGTCGAGCAGGAACCGGTCTTCGATCCGGACGCGAGCGTGTTCGATGCGGTGGCCGCCGGCATGGGCGACCAGCAGGCCATGCTGGCCGAGTACGAGTCGCTCACCGGGCAGTTCGGCGGCGACAACGACGATGCCCTGATGGAGCGCATGCACGAGATCCAGGTCAAGCTCGACGCCGTCGACGGCTGGAATCTGGCGCACAAGGTCGACACCACCCTCGACCGCCTGGGCCTGAACCGTGAAGCGAAGATGGGTACGCTGTCGGGCGGCATGCAGAAGCGCGTGGCCCTGGCCGTGGCGCTGGTCTCCGCACCCGACGTGCTGCTGCTGGACGAGCCGACCAACCACCTCGACTTCACCTCGATCAAGTGGCTGGAGGGCCTGCTGCGTGAGTACCGCGGCTCGGTGCTGTTCATTACCCACGACCGCAGCTTCCTCGACAACGTCGCCACCCGCATCATCGAGCTCGACCGTGGCCGCCTGCTCTCGTTCCCGGGCAACTTTTCCACCTACCAGGAACGCAAGCGCGAGCTGCTTGCCAACGAGGAAGTCGAGAACGCCAAGTTCGACAAGTTCCTGGCCCAGGAAGAAGTCTGGATCCGCAAGGGCGTGCAGGCCCGCCGTACCCGTGACGAAGGCCGGGTGCGCCGCCTGGAAGCGCTGCGCCTGCAGCGCGCCGCGCGCCGCGAGCAGCAGGGCACGGTCCGTCTCGATGTTGGCGCCGGCGAGCGATCGGGCAAGATCGTTGCCGAGCTGGAAAACATCTCCAAGTCGTACGGCGAGAAAGTGATCGTCAGCAACTTCACCGGCACGATCCTGCGCGGCGACAAGGTGGGCCTGATCGGGCCCAACGGCGCCGGCAAGACCACGCTGCTGAAGATCATCCTGGGCGACGAGACCGCCGACAGCGGCTCGGCCAAGCTGGGGACCAAGCTGAACGTCGCCTATTTCGACCAGATGCGCGCCCAGCTCAACGACGAGGCGAGCCTGGCCGACACCATCTCGCCGGGCAGCGACTGGGTCGAGATCAACGGCCAGAAGAAGCACGTGATGACCTATCTCAGCGACTTCCTGTTCGCACCGGAACGTGCCCGCTCGCCGGTGAAGTCGCTCTCGGGCGGCGAGCGCAACCGCCTGCTGCTGGCGCGCCTGTTCGCCAAGCCGGCCAACTGCCTGGTGCTGGACGAGCCGACCAACGACCTCGACATCGAAACCCTCGAGCTGCTCGAGGAACTGCTCGAGGAATACACGGGCACCGTGTTCCTGGTCAGCCACGACCGTACCTTCCTCGACAACGTCGTGACCCAGGTGATCGTTGCTGAAGGGAATGGACTGTGGCGCGAATACGTCGGTGGCTATACCGACTGGGAACGCGCGCGCGCCAACGATGCCGCGTCTGCAACGAAGGCCGCCGCCACTCTTGCCAAGGGCGCCGCGCCCTCGGCGACCCCGGTCGACCCGGCAGCCAAAGCTGGTGAAATGTCATCTACCGCACAGAGCGGGTCTGGTAAAAAGGTAAAGTTGAGCTACAAGGAACAGCGCGAACTGGAGGAACTTCCCCAGCTGATCGCGACTCTTGAAGATGAGCAGTCGGCGATCACGGCCCAGCTGAATTCGCCCGACTTCTACAAGCAGAATCCCGGCGACGCGCGCCGCCTGAGCGAGCGCCACGCCGAGATCGACGAGCTGCTGCTCGACGCCCTCGAACGCTGGGAGCGCATCGAAGCCCGCGCACGGGGCGAGTAGCGTAACAAACGGGGCAGGCCAGGCGCCTGCACAGACCAGGAGTAACGTCCGGACATGACCGAGCACAACGAATCCCGTACCGCTCCATCCGCAGCATCCGCGTTATCGGTCGACGCACCCCTCTTCAGCCGCGCCGCCTGGGCGCGGATCCTGCCTTTCGGCGCCTACATCTTCTTCATCATCCTCGGCGACATGCTCGAGCGCACCGGCCTGTCGCGCGCCGAGCTGCGCTGGCTCTACCCGGTGCAGATCGGCGTCGTGGCCGTCCTGCTGGCGGTGTTCTGGCGCCGCTACCACGAGCTGCGCGCGCCGCTGCCCGGCGCGGCCCAGCTGCTGGTGTCGGTGCTGGCCGGTATCGTGGTGCTGGTGCTCTGGATTAATCTCGACGCCCCCTGGATGACGGTCGGTTCGAGCCCCGGCTACGACCCGCGCACCAATGGCGAGCTCGACTGGCTCCTGATCGTCATCCGCATTGCCGGCGCCGCCCTGGTCGTGCCCGTCATGGAAGAATTGTTCTGGCGCTCCTTCGTCATGCGCTGGGTCGACGCCGCCGACTTCGAAGCCCTGGAGCCCGCACGGGTCGGCATCAAGGGTTTCCTGGTGTCGGTCGTCCTGTTCGGTTTCGAACACAACCTGTGGCTGGCCGGCATCGTCGCCGGTGTGGCCTATAGCCTCCTTTACATGCGTCATCGCAACCTGTGGTCCGCGGTGATCGCCCACGCTGTCACCAACGGCCTGCTCGGCGCCTGGGTGGTCGCGACCGGCAGCTGGGCCTTCTGGTAATCCGCAGGCGAAGCTTCACCATCCCAAGCGCAATGAATCAGAAAAGACAAACAACATGATGCCTTTACGCCACCCATCCCTCCGCCCGATCGCCTTGCTCATCGGGACGATGTTCATGTTCCCGGCCCACCAGGCGGCCGCCCAGCAGCAGCAACAGCCGGAAGAAGGCCTGAAGCTCTACGGCGGCATCGGCTGGGGCTACGACGACAACCTGCTGCGCGTGCCGGACAACCGTCCGGCCTTCGGCGGCAAGCGCAGCGACCGCTGGCGCCAGGCCGAGGCCGGCGTTGTGTACAACAAGCGCATCAGCCGCCAGCGCGTGGCGGTGGTGGCCAAGGCCTCGAAGGTCGACTTCGACTTCTTCAAGCAGCTCGACTACGACGGCCGCGACCTGCAGGCCACCTGGTTCTGGGAACTTGGCAACAAGTTCGAAGGGCAGGCCGGCACCCTGTACGACCGCACGCTGGCTTCCTACACCGACTTCTTCAGCGACGAGCGCAATGTGCGCGAGCGCCGCCGCAAATGGTTCGATGCCGGCTGGAAGATGCACCCGAGCTGGAAGCTGCGCACCGGCTTCACCCACGAACGCTACGAATACGAGCTGGTGCGCCAGCGCTGGAACAACCGCACCGAGAAGGCCTCCGAAGTCGAGCTGCTGTACCGTCCGAAGAGCGGCAGCTCGGTGGGCCTGGTGGCGCGCCGCCTCAAGGGCGAGTACCCGTTCCGGCGCCCGACCACGATCGGCGTGCTGAACGACGACTTCACCCAGGACGAACTGAAAGTGCGCGTCAACTGGTACGCCACCGGTTCGACCACGGTGCAGGCGCTGGCCGGCTACGTGCGGCGCGAGCAGCCTTCGTTCGGCGAGGGCACGACCAAGGGCTTCAACGGCCGCGTGAACGCCTATTACCAGCCGCGCGGCAAGGTGACCTACAACGCCTCGCTGTGGCGCGAATTCGCCCCGATCGAGAGCACCATCGTCAGCTACACCCTGAACCGCGGCGCCAGCATCGGCGCCACCTGGCAGGCCACCGGCAAGATCAAGGTCGATGCCAACGCCGCCTACGAACAGCGCGCCTACAACCCGCGCTCGGTCGCAGCGAGCGGCCTGTCCGACCTGGACGACTCGCTAAAGACGGCCAGCCTGCGCGCCACCTGGCAGGTCAAGCGCAAGATCGCGGTCTCGGCCGGCTGGCAGCACCAGTCGCGCAGCGGTTCGCAGACGCTCAACCTGGGCAAATTCGACGCCAACACCGTGATGGTGAACGCGAACGTGCTGTTCTGAAGCACCCACGAAGTGACTTATGACGGTAAACGATATTCCGATCATCTCGTTTTTCCAGCGCGTGCTCGATCCCCTGATCATCATGGGGACCCTGTATCTGGCCACGCTGTATTACCAGGAGCCGTTTTCCGGGTATTCGCTGGTGCTGATGATCCTGGCGTTCTTCATCTCGTCCTCGGTCTACCAGCACGTCGATCCCTACCGCACCTGGCGCAGCGGCCGCATGCTGGCCTATGCACGCGATACCGTGTTCGGCTGGTGCCTGACCATCGCGGTGCTGTACTTCCTGGGTTCGGCCAGCGGCCTGAAGTACTTCTACGACGAGCGCGTGCTGCTGGCCTGGTTCATCGCCACGCCGGTGACGATCCTGGCCAGCCACCTGGCGGTGCGCAAGGCCACCGGCAGCCGCGACCGCAAGCGCGAAGTGCGTTCGATCGTCGTGGTCGGCATCAACGACGTCGGCATCAAGTTCGCCAAGGTGTGCGAGCGCCACCCCAACCTGTTCATGGAAGTCTGCGGCTTTTTCGAAGACCGCAACGATGAGCGCCGTCCGAGCGAAATCGGGCATCCGGTGCTGGGCGGCATGGCCGACGTCTGCGCCTACGTGCGCCAGCACAACATCAAGATGATCTTCATCAGCCAGCCGATCTCGGCCCAGCCGCGCATCCGCAAGCTGATCGACGAACTGAAGGACACCACCGCCTCGGTCTACTTCCTGCCGGACGTCTACGTGTTCGACCTGATGCAGGCCAGGTTCGATACCGTCGGCGGCATGCCCGTCATCGCGATCAGCGAGACCCCCTTCATGGGCTGGAACAGCGTGATCAAGCGCGGCAGCGACATCGTGATCGGCAGCATCATCCTGGTGCTGCTGGCGCCCCTGATGCTGGCGAGCGCCATCGCCGTCAAGCTCAGTTCGCCAGGCCCCGTCATCTTCCGCCAGCGCCGCTATGGCCTGTATGGCGAGGAGATCTTCGTCTACAAGTTCCGCTCGATGACCGTCACCGAGGACGGCCCGAACGTGGTGCAGGCCTCGAGGAACGACCAGCGCGTCACGAAGGTCGGCGGCTTCCTGCGCCGCACCTCGCTCGACGAGCTGCCGCAGTTCATCAACGTGCTACAGGGGCGCATGAGCCTGGTCGGGCCGCGCCCGCACGCGGTCGCCCACAACGAGCAGTACCGCAAGCTGATCAAGGGCTACATGCTGCGCCACAAGGTGCGCCCCGGGATCACCGGCTGGGCCCAGGTCAACGGCCTGCGTGGCGAGACCGCCACGCTCGACAAGATGGAGGCGCGCATCCAGTACGACCTCGATTACCTGCGCAACTGGTCGCTGTGGCTCGACCTCTGGATCATCATCAAGACGGTGAAAGTCGTGCTGACCCGCAAGAACGCGCACTGAGCGCCCACTGAGCGCGCACCGGGCGCATATTGAACCCGGCGTTGCGACAGGCATCGAATAGCAGGATGATGGACAGATCGAGGTCGGTGCGAAATGTAATTAACTGCTCGCAACGTGTGCTTATTTACCAGTGAAAACACTTTAAATTCAAGTTGGCAATAATTCGCTTAAGGTCAACTTAAAAGCCACGCGCACGATTGGTATCTTGCTTGCATGACCACACGAGCTGCGTAGAATCGTTGATGAGTTTGCAACTGCCGGGGCTGGTGTTTGCCTAGTTCCGCAAGGGAAAACATATGAAGAAAGCACTGATTACCGGCGTTACCGGTCAGGATGGTTCCTACCTGGCGGAGCTGCTGCTCGAGAAGGGCTACGAGGTCCACGGCATCAAGCGCCGCGCTTCCCTGTTCAACACCGGGCGCATCGACCACATCTACCAGGACCCGCACGCAGACAATCCGCGCTTCTTCCTCCACTACGGCGACCTCACCGATACGTCCAACCTGACCCGCATCCTGCAGCAGGTACAGCCCGACGAGGTTTACAACCTGGGCGCGATGAGCCACGTGGCGGTGTCCTTCGAGTCGCCCGAGTACACCGCGGACGTCGACGGCATCGGCACCCTGCGCCTGCTGGAGGCGATCCGCTTCCTCGGGCTGGAAAAGAAAACCCGCTTCTACCAGGCCTCGACGTCCGAGCTGTACGGCCTGGTGCAGGAGACCCCCCAGCGCGAAAGCACGCCCTTCTATCCGCGCAGCCCCTATGCCGTGGCCAAGCTGTACGCCTACTGGATCACCGTGAACTACCGCGAGGCCTACGGCATGTACGCCTGCAACGGCATCCTGTTCAACCACGAATCGCCGCGCCGCGGCGAGACCTTCGTCACCCGCAAGATCACCCGCGCCCTGGCCAACATCGCCCAGGGCCTCGAGCCCCAGCTCTTCCTCGGCAACCTCGACGCGCTGCGCGACTGGGGCCATGCCCGCGACTACGTCCACATGCAGTGGTTGATGCTGCAGCAGGACAAGCCCGAAGACTTCGTGATCGCCACCGGGCGCCAGTATGCGGTGCGCGATTTCGTCGAGATCGCCGCACGCGAGCTGGGCATCGAGATCGCATGGCAGGGGCAGGGCGTCGACGAGCGCGGCCTGGTGGCGTCCATCCGCGGCGAGAATGCGCCGGGCGTGGTGGTAGGCCAGCCGATCGTGGCGGTGGACCCGCAATATTTCCGTCCGACCGAGGTCGAGACCCTGCTGGGCGACCCGAGCCGTGCGCGCGAGCGCCTCGGCTGGGAACCGACAACCAGTTTCGAAGCGATGGTGCAGGAAATGGTGGCGCACGACCTGGACACGGCGCGCCGCCACAAGCTGCTCGCATCGCATGGCTACAACGTTGCACTTTCACTGGAGTAAGCGTGTCGAATAATCAGCCTCGTATCTATGTCGCCGGCCATCGTGGCCTGGTCGGCTCCGCCATCGTGCGCGCCCTGCGCGCACAGGGACACACCGACATCGTCACCCGTACCCATGCCGAACTGGAACTCACCGACCAGGTACAGGTGCGCGAATTCTTCCGTACCGAACACATCGACCAGGTCTACCTGGCCGCGGCCAAGGTGGGCGGCATCCATGCCAACAATACCTATCCGGCCGAATTTATCTACGACAACATGATGGTGCAGGCCAATGTCGTGCATGAAGCATGGCGCGCCGGCGTCCAGAAGTTGCTGTTCCTCGGTTCCTCCTGCATCTATCCACGCCTGGCGGCGCAGCCCATCCGCGAGGAATACCTGATGAACGGCATCCTCGAGCCGACCAACGAACCCTATGCCATGGCCAAGATCGCCGGCATCAAGCTGTGCGAGAGCTACAACCGGCAATACGGCACCGACTACCGCAGCGTGATGCCGACCAACCTGTACGGTCCAGGCGACAACTATCACCCGGAAAACAGTCACGTGATCCCGGCCCTGCTGCGCCGCTTCCACGAAGCGCGCGAAAGCAATGCGCCGGAAGTGGTGATCTGGGGCAGCGGCAAGCCGATGCGCGAGTTCCTGTACGTGGACGACATGGCGGCTGCCAGCGTCTACGTGATGAACCTGCCGATTGACGTGTATGCGGCCAACACCGACCCCATGCATTCGCACATCAACGTCGGCACCGGCCAGGACGTCACGATCGCCGAGCTGGCGCGGCTGGTGGGCGAGACTGTGGGCTACCGCGGCCGCATCGTGTTCGACGCCGGCAAGCCGGACGGTACGCCGCGCAAGCTGCTCGACGTGTCCAAGCTGGCCGCGCTCGGCTGGCGCGCCAGCACGCCGCTGCACGAAGGCCTGCGCCGTGCCTACGAAGCCTTCGTCGCCGAGCAGGAAGCGGAAGAGGCCGGCTCGCAGGACGTGCCTGCGCAGCTGCTGGGACGCCCGGCCGGCAGCGCGGCGCGGGCGCTGGCATGAAGCGCGGGACATGTCGCGGTAGCAGTTTGTTAATTGACGAACAGAGGGCGAATCGTGTGGAACCCAGAATGGATGAGTCCTGAATCTGCTCCGTGATGCGGGGCAGGTCACGAATAACAAAAGGAACACGCGGCGGGCTCGCCCGCTAACCAACGTCGAGGAAACTATCTTGAAAACCTTCCATTTGGCAGCCAAACCAACTTCCTTCCCAAGCCCCAGGCGCCTGCTGTCCACGGCGGCGCTGGTGTTGTGCGCGACGACCCTGGCCGCTTGCAGCAAGGATGAAGCACCCAAGGAGTCGAAGCCGGGCCAGGCCCTGGCCAGCGTCAACGGCGAAGAGATCACCGTCTTGCAGCTGAACGAGGAATTGCAGCGCCTGGGCGTCGGCGCACAGCAGCAGCAGGTGGCCGGCAAACAGGTCCTGCAGGCCCTGATCGACCGCGAACTGCTGGAAAGCGAGGCTGCCAAGGAAAAGCTCGACCGTGATCCGAAGGTGATGCAGGCCATCGAACGGGCGCGTTCGCTGATCATCGCCCAGGCCTACATGCAGAAGCGCATCGGCGAACCGCAGCGTCCGTCGCAGGCCGAAGTGGAGGACTACTTCAACAAGAACCCGCAGTTCTTCAGCAACCGCAAGCAGTTCGCCATGAACGAGCTGATCCTCGCGGCCAGCGACCTGACCCCGGAAGTGCGCGCCGCGGCCGACAGCGCCAAGTCGCTGGAAGAAGTGGCCGTGTTCCTCGACGCGCGCAACATCAAGTACGGCCGCGCCCAGGTCACGCGCAGCACCGCCGACCTGAACGCGCAGCTGTCCGCCAAGCTGCTGTCGATGCAGAAAGGCCAGCTGTTCGCGGTCAAGGAAGGCGACCGCGCCATGCTGATCTCGATCGCCGAAGTGCGCGACGCGCCCGTCACGCTGGCCATCGCCGCCCCGCAGATCACCCAGTACCTGACGAACAAGAAGAACAAGGAGCTGGCCGCCGCCGAGATCCAGCGCCTGCGCGGCACCGCCAAGATCGCTTACCTGAACAAGGAATACGAGCCGAATCCGAACGCCCCGGCGGGCGGGTCGCCGGCAGCGGCGCCCGCCGCCGGCGACCCGGCCGGCGCGGGCGATCCGGCCGCGACCGCGGTGGCGACGGCGCCGGCAGGCCAGTCCTCGGTGGCGCCGCCGCCGGAAAGCGGCCCCACCACCGACAAGTCCGCGCTCGAACGCGGCGTCGCCGGCCTCAAGTAATCGAACTCATCGACTCATCGACCCAAAAACAAATAGAAGGAGCAATCATGAAACGATTCGTCAAGTGGATGATGGCCACCGCGCTCGTCCTGAGCATGGGTGTCGCCGCTGCCGCCGAAGTCCTGCTGGGACCGGGCGACGTGGTCAAGCTGTCGGTCTACGGCAGTCCCGACCTCTCGCTCGAAACCCGCGTCAGCGAAAGCGGCAACATCACCTTCCCGCTGCTGGGCCAGGTCGCGGTGGGCGGCCTGTCGGTGGCCGCGGCCGAGAAGAAGATCGGCGACATGCTGGAGAAGGGCGGCTACCTCAAGAAGGCCCAGGTCAACATGCTGGTGACCACGCTGGCCAGCCAGCAGGTGTCGGTGCTGGGCTATGTGAACCGCCCGGGCCGCTACGCGGTGGAGGGGCGCCGCAAGGTGCTCGACCTGCTGGCGATGGCCGGCGGCATCCACGGCGACGGCGGCGACATCATCAACCTGGTGCGCACCCGCGACGGCAACACCACGCGCGAGACCATCGACGTGGTCGACATGGTCCGCAAGGGCGAGCTGAACAAGGATTACGAAGTGGCCGGTGGCGACATCATCTATGTCGAGCGCGCCCCGCGTGCCTACGTCACCGGCGAAGTCCAGCGCCCGGGTCCGTTCCGCCTCGAGCGCGGCATGACCGTGCAGCAGGCCGTCTCGGCCGGCGGTGGCCTGAGCATGCGTGGCAGCAATAACGGCATGAAAGTCACCCGCAAGGATGCCAGCGGCAACCCGGTGACGATTGATGTCAAGGCACATGATCCAGTCCAGGTTGACGATGTCATCGTCGTGCGTGAGAGCTGGTTCTGATTGATGCCGATAAACCTACTGCGCGTCGCGCTGACGCCCTGCGATGCTCCTCGTACATCCGTACGACTGCGCTTCTCGAGCGCCAGCGCTTCCGCTCGCTACGGTTTCTCGGTATCAATCGGCTTGCCACTGTTCACCCGTTTTGAAAATTCTTTAGTGCTGCGCCCGTTTTGTCCACCCCGCTGTCAAGGCATCTGATGCAAAGGTAAGGCCATGAACGTTCATCAATTCCTGCTGATCCTGCTTGCCAGGAAGAAGATCATCCTGGGAACCCTGCTGGTCACCGTCCTGCTCGCGCTGGGCTGGAGCCTGATCCAGCAGAAGACCTACAAGGCAACCGCATCCGTGCTGTTGAACTACAAAGGGGTGGATCCGGTGAGCGGGCTCACCATGCCAGGCAACCTGATGCCGGGCTATATGGCCACCCAGATGGACATCATCACCAGCAAGAACGTGGCCCTGCGGGTGGTCGACTCGCTGCGCCTCGCATCGAGCCCGGCCGTGCAGGCGCAGTGGCGCGAAGCCAGCGAAGGCAAGGGCTCGGTGCGCGACTGGCTGGCCGACCTGCTGCTGAAGAAACTCGAGATCATGCCCTCGCGCGAATCGAGCGTGGTCGAGATCAGCTTCAAGGGCGCCGACCCGGCCTTCGCCGCCGCCGTCGCGAATGCCTTCGCCGACGAATACCAGAAGATCAGTGTCCAGCTCAAGACCGAGCCGGCCAAGAAAGCCTCGTCCTACTTCAATGAACAGACCAAGCAGCTGCGCGACAACCTGGAAGCCGCGCAGGCGCGCCTGTCGAAATACCAGCAGGAGAAGGGCATCGTCAGCCTCGACAACAACCGCGTGGACGTCGAGCTGTCGCGCCTGAGCGACCTGTCGGCCCAGCTGGTCGCGGCCCAGACCCAGGCCATGGAAGCCAGCTCGCGCGAACGCATGGCCACCGGTGTCGGCTCGCCCGACGTCGCCAACAATGCCCTAGTGCAGAGCCTGCGCGTGAGCCTGGCGAGCGGCGAAGCCAAGCTGGCCGAAGCCGCATCGCGCTACGGCCGCAACCACCCGGCCTACCAGTCGGCCCAGGCCGAGGTGAGCAAAATGCGTGCCGAACTGAACGCCGCCCTGGGCAGCGTGTCGAAGAGCGTGGGCGCCAATGCCCAGGTCTACCGCCAGCGCGAGGCCGAGCTGCGCGCCGAACTGGCCGCCCAGAAGACCCGCGTGCTCGAACTGAACCGCACCCGCGACGAACTCGGCGTGATGCTGAAAGACCTCGACAGCGCCCAGCGCGCCTTCGACGCCGCCAGCAACCGCTTCTCGCAGACCCGCATCGAGGCCCAGGCCGAGCAGTCCGACATCTCGATCCTGAACCCGGCGGTGCCGCCGACCGAGCCCGCAGGGCCGCGCGTGCTGCTCAACACCCTGGTCTCGATCCTGCTGGGCACCATCCTCGGCGTCGGCTTGGCCCTGCTGCTGGAACTGATCAACCGTCCGGTCCGCTCGACCGGCGACGTCAAGGACATGCTGGGCATCCCGGTGCTCGGCACCATCGAATGGCGCATGAAGCGCCCGCGCAGCGGCGGTATCCGTGCGCTGATGACCCCGCGCCGCCTGCTGCGTTTGAACTGAGGCGCGCGGCGCTCGCGCATCCGAACCAGAAAAGAATAGGACACGACCATGAATTCATCCGTGCTATCCGCATTGCCGACCGGTGCACCCCACGAGGGCGCACTGCACAACGGGGCTCAGGCCGATTCGAGCATGGGCGCATTGCTGCTCGATTCCGGCAAGCTCACCCCCGAGAGTGCCGAGCGTGTCCTGCGCATGCAGAAAGACCTCGGGATCCGCTTCGGCGAAGCCGCCGTGCGCCTGGGCCTGGTGAGCGAGGAAGACATCCAGCAGGTGCTGGCACGCCAGTTCTCCTATCCCTACCTGCAAAAAGGGCAGGCCAACCTGTCGCCCAAGCTGGTCGCCGCCTACGACCCGTTTTCGCCCCAGGTCGAGGCCCTGCGCGCGATCCGCAGCCAGCTGATGCTGCGCTGGTTCGCGCGCGGCCGGCGCGCCCTGGCGATCGCCGGCGTGACCCCGGAAGACGGTTCCAGCCTGTTCGCGGCCAACCTGGCGGTGGTGTTCTCCCAGCTGGGCGAGCAAACCCTGCTGGTGGACGCCAACCTGCGCAGCCCGCGCCAGCAGGAGATGTTCGGCGTCAAGCCGCGCCAGGGCCTGTCCGACCTGCTGGCCGGCCGCGCCGACCTCGACGTGATCCAGCGCGTTCCCGCTTTCGTCGACCTGTCCCTGATGCCGGCCGGCACGCTGCCGCCGAACCCGCAGGAACTGCTGGCGCGCGAAGGCTTCCGCAACCTGAACACCCAGCTCGAGTCGCGCTACGACGTGGTGCTGTACGACCTGCCGCCGTTTGCCAGCGGGGCCGATGCGCTGGCGGTGGCCGGCCGCGCCGGCGGCGTGCTGCTGGTGGCCTGCAAGCACCGCACCCGTATCGCCAACATCAGCCGCATGGCCGAGCAGATGGCCGAATCCGGCGCCGAAGTGGTCGGCTCGGTGGTGGTGGAGTTCTGAGATGGCGACCGCGGCACCAGATCACGCAAGGGCGCAGGCGGAACTGCCGCCTCCGACCGTGGCAGGGACCCTCGATGGCCTGAAGGGCTCCATCTCCGAATGGTGGCCGGTGTATGCCGGCCTGGCAATCCTGTTCGGCCCCACTTTCTACAGCCTGTTCACCGGCGCCTGGATCAGCGAAGAGCAGGGCCACGGGCCCATCATCTTCTTCCTGGCGCTCTGGCTCATCTGGCGCAAGTGGCCCGAAGTCATGGCTGCGGTCGGTCCCAGGCCCGAGGGCAGCTGGACCGGCTGGCCGGTGCTGGCGATCGGCCTGATGTTCCACCTGCTGGGCCGCTCGCAGAAGATCCTGATGTTCGAGGTGGCCTCGATCGTGGTGGTGATGGCGGCCCTGGTGCTGCTCAAGTTCGGCAGCCGGGCGCTGCGCACCCTGTGGTTCCCGTTCTTCTTCATGCTGTTCCTGATCCCGCTGCCGAGCGAACTGGTGGCGGCGGTGACGATGCCGATGAAGATGGCGGTGTCCTGGGTGACCGAGCACATCCTGTTCGCGCTGGGCTACCCGATCTCGCGCTCGGGGGTGGTGCTGCAGATGGGCCAGTACCAGCTGCTGGTGGCCGATGCCTGCGCCGGCCTGCAGACCCTCTTGACGCTGGAAGCGCTTGGCCTGTTCTACCTGAACCTGATGCGCCACCCTTCGGCCTTCCGCAACATCACGCTGGCGATCCTGATCATCCCGATCTCGTTCACGGCCAACGTGATCCGCGTGATCGCGCTGACCCTGATCACCTATTACTTCGGCGACGCCGCCGGCCAGGGCTTCCTGCATGGCTTCGCAGGCATGGTGCTGTTCGTGACCGCGCTGCTGCTGATCCTGGCGGTCGACAACGGCCTGCAATGGTGGATCAAGCGCCGCGGCAATCGCGGCGGCGGCCCGGGCGCGGGCGGCGGCCGCCGCATGCCCGGCACTCTGAAGGAGGCAACATGAACCGCCGTTTCGCCATCAGCCTGGTGCTGGGCCTGGCCATGGCCGGCACCTCGGCCCTGACCGGGGCGCTCACCCCGAAGCCGCGGGTGCTGCAGCCGCATGAACAGTTCAGCCTGGAACAGATGATCCCGCAGCGCTTCGCCGACTGGCGCATCGACCCTTCGGTGGTGCCGCTCGCGCCCGATCCGGAGCAGCAGAGCATGCTGGAAAAGATCTACGACCAGACCCTGTCGCGCACCTACATCAACAGCCAGGGACAGCGCGTGATGCTGTCGATCGCCTACGGCGGCGACCAGAGCAAGGCGCTGCAGCTGCACCTGCCCGAGGTCTGCTACGTGGCCCAGGGCTTCCAGATGCAGAAGGACGCCGAGGACAGCCTGACGACCCGCTTCGGCGAGCTGCCGGTCAAGCGCCTGGTGGCGCGCCTGCACGAGCGCAACGAGCCGATCACCTACTGGATCACGATCGGCGAGCACGCCTCGCGCGCCGGCATCCAGCAGAAGCTGCACCGCCTGGCCTACGGCCTGTCGGGCGAGATCCCGGACGGCATGCTGGTGCGCGTCTCGACCATCCAGTCCAACGAGACCCAGGCCTACGGGGTGCAGGACCGTTTCGTCGCCGAGATGCTGGGCGTCATGGCGCCGCGCGACCGTACGCGCCTGCTGGGCTCGGGCTTGGCAGGTGCACCGGAAGCGGCGCCGGAGGCGGCCGCCGCGGCGCCCGCGGCGCATGGTCCGGCGCATGGCTGAGACAGGGAGAAGGTAACGAGCGCCGATGAACACGATCCTCCCATACATTTATTACTCGCTGCCGTGGGCCTTCATCATCGGCCTGTCGATCGCAGCCGTCGCGGGGATCGGCATCGGCATCGCATGGCCGCGCTTCCTGGTCTACCCCTACCTGGCGGTTTACTTCTGCATGAACTCCACCAGCTACGGGAACATGGCGATCTTCGCCACCCGCAGCATCTACAGCCGCGGTTCCGGACTCCTGCTGTTCGGCCTGGTGCTGTGGTACGTGCTGGGCGCCTGGGCCTGCGCGCGGGTGGCCGCCACCTTCCAGCGCTACCCGACCCCGGCCTGCAACCTGCGGCCCTGGTTCTGGGCCTGGTTCGTGCTGCTGCTCGGCCACCTCGCCGTGGGCCTGATGAACGGCGTCTCCGTGGCCGAGGCGCTGACCCCGCAGGGCTTCTCGAACATCATCTGGATGGCGCCGCTGATCTCGCTGATGCTGCTGTCCTTCCGCACCCGCGAGCACCTGATCGAGCTGACCCATTTCATCCTGATCGTGGGCCTCTGCCGCTCGCTGTTCGGCCTGGTGCGCTGGGCAGCCTTCGGGGGCGACCCGAACAACGTCTATGCCAACATGGGCGCGATCAAGATCCGCCTGACCTTCTTCGACATCAACGACAGCCTGGTGTGCGTCATCGCCTTCGCGATCGCCGCCGTCCACCTGTTCCAGACCGTCAAGACGGATCGCCCGAAATTCTGGCGCAGCATCGAGTGGATGACCCTGATTTCCACCGCGCTGTGCATCCTGCTGTCCTACCGCCGCAGCGCCTGGATCGGCTTCATGCTGGCCTTCCTGGTGATCATGATGCGCTTCCCGCTCAAGCGCCGCATGCAGCTGATGACGGCCGGGCTGCCGGTGGTCGGGGCCGCGCTCACCTACGTCGCGGTGCAACGCCTGTCGCAGACCAAGGGGGCCGGCACCGGCCTGTCCAGCCTGGTCTACGACATGCAGTCCAAGCGCTTCGGTCCCGAGAGCGAGCGGGTGCTGGAACTGAAGTTCGCGCTGGGCGACTTCCTGGCCAACCCGATCACCGGCATCGGCACCTGGGGCAGGTACACCGGCTACCAGTACATCTCGTGGCAGCAGAACCCGGACGGCGGCCTGTTCCTGCATAGCGGGGTGCTGCACATCGCGCTCAAGAGCGGCCTGATCGGCACCGTGCTGCTGTTCGGCACCCTGATCACCTTCGTGCTGTTCGCACGCCGCGCCCTCAAGCAACTGCCGCCGGAACTGCTCGGCCTGGCCACCGCCGGGGTGGCGGGGCTCGCCTTCATGATTCCCGATTTCCTGATCGGCACGCCGTTCCCGCAGGTACGCACCAGCCAGATGCTGGCCGTCTGCATTGCCCTGCCTTACCTGGCCATGGCGGTGGCCAAGGCGGCGCCGGTGACCAGGCCCGCAATGAAACCCTTCACGCCGCCGCGTCCCCACCTGGTGCCCGCCTGATGAACCTGCGTCTTGCCCGTAACGCCTGGTCGAACCTGCTCGGCGCGGCCATCCCCGCGCTGGTCATGCTCGGCACCGTGCCGCTGGTCGTCAAGGGACTGGGCGATGCCGGCTATGGCCTGTATTCGCTGGTCACGGCCATCGTCGGCTATTTCGCGGTCATCGACATCAACGTCACCGCCGGTTCGGTCAAGTACATCGCCGAGCACAATGCGCGCAAGGACGAAGACCGCATCTTCGAGACCGTCTCCTTTGGCCTGGCCACCTACACCGGCATCGGCCTGCTGGGCGCGATCGGCCTGTTCTTCAGCGCCGGCTGGCTGGTGGAGGGTGTGTTCGCGGTGCCCGAGCGCCTCGTTCCCGAAGCGGTCGCCACACTGCAACTGGCCGCGCTCGGCTTCCTGGCCGGCCAGCTGCAGAGCTACCTGAACAGCGTGCCGCAATCGCTGATGCGCTACGACATCTCGGCGCGCCTGGAAATGGTGTTCGGCACCCTGGTGCCCCTGGCCACCGTCGGCGTGCTGCTGCTCGGCTACGGCCTGTTCGAGGTGATCCTGCTGCGCGTCGCCGCCAGTACCCTGCATTGCACGATCCTGTGGGGCGCGATCCGGCGCCTGCTGCCCGGCCTGCGCTGGCGCTGGCCGGGAGCGCAGTTCCGCAATGCGCTGCTGGGCTTTTCGGCCTATTCCTTCCTGTCGCGCTTCGCCACGCTGTCGTACGCCCATGCCGACAAGCTGATCATCGGCGCCCTGGTGGGCGTCACCGGGCTGGCCTATTTCACGGTGGCGGCCACGCTCGCCAACCGCGTGCTGAGCCTGACCTTCCGCCTGTCCGGCGTGTTCTTCCCGGCGGCCAGCGCGCTGGCCGCCAGCGGCGAATATGCGCGCCTGGACCGCGTCTACCTGAAGGCGACCCGCTACGTGGTCTTCCTGAACGCCGCGATCCTGGTGCTGGTGGCCGTGTTCGCCCACCAGATCCTTGGCTACTGGATGAACGAGGACTTTGCCGGCGCCGGTGCGCTGGTGCTGGCCGTGATGGCGCTGTCGCAGTTCGTCGATTCGCTCACCAGCTTGCCGTCACTGGTCAACGACGGCATGGGCCACCCGCGCGTGTCCGGCCTGTTCGCCGTCACCCGCGCCCTGGCCGGCCTGGCCATCGTCTACACCGGCGTGGCGGGCTGGGGGATCGACGGCGCCGCCTGGGGCCACTTGGTTGCGTCGCTCGTGTTCACCAGCATCTTCCTGGTCTATGTCCATGGCCGCACGGTGCCGACCACCCTTGGGCGCCTGCTGGGCCAGGGCTATGTGCCGGGCCTGTTCGGCGTCGCCCTGGTGGCGGTCGCCGCCACCGCGGCCGAGCAGCTGTTCGACCGCGGGGCCTGGGATTTCGTGTTCATTCTCGGCGTGACCGTGCTGCTGCTGGGTGTGCATGGTGCGCTGTTCGTCGTCGAGCGCGACGACCGGCTGATGGCGTGGTCGCGCCTGAAGTCGGGCTGGTCGCGCTGGCAGGCGAAAGGAGCCTAGATTTGCGGATACTGATGGTCTCGGAAGATTTGCCGGGCGCCCAGCTCGGCGGCCTGGCCAAGCATGTCGTCACGCTGTCGAATGCCCTGCTCGAAGAAGGCCACCACGTGGACATCATGGGCCGCTCCGACCGGGCCCACCCCGGGAGCGCCGAGGAGATCGGCTTCCAGGGCCGGTTCGTCCCCGGTTTCGACTTCCGCCGGGTCGGCTGGAAGGAAGCCCAGCTCGGCTTCTTCAATCCCGCCAAGCGGCCCTGGTTCGCCGCCAGGGTGGCGCGCGCGCTGTCCGAGCATGCCCGCAGGATCGGCAACTACGACGTGGTGCACTACCACGGCCACCTGCCGATGACCGGGCTGTACGTCGACCCCGGCCTGAACTTCGTCCAGACCCGCCACGACCAGGGCAGCGAATGCGTGACCCACCTGCGTTTCAAGGACGACGCCGTGTGCCTTGAAACCTCGCCCCGGGCCTGCGCCGGCTGCGCCCACGCGGCGCCGGGGCCGGTGCGCACCCTGTTGTCCGGCCACGCGGTGGCGCGTTACCGCGGCGAGACCGAGCGCAGCTTCGCGCAGCACAAGACGATCTTCGTGTCGGACTTCCTGCGCCGCCAGTTCCTGCGCACGCTGCCGCATGCCGACCTGTCGCGCTCGCGCGTGATCCACAACTTCATCAACTACCGCAAGCTGGCGCGCCTGGCCGCCAGCAGCGGCGCGCCAAGGCCGGGGCAGGTGCTGCTGGCCGGGCGCATCGATACCGGCAAGGGCTTCGCCGAATTCCTGGCCGCGGCGCGCGGACGGCTGCCTGCCGGGGCCCGGCTGCTGGTGGTCGGCGACGGCCCGCTGCGCGCGCGCCTGGAAGCCGAGTATGCGAGCGAGCAGATACGCTTCCTCGGCTGGCAGCCGAACCAGGAAGTGGTGGCCCTGACCGCCACCAGCCATGCCTGCGTGGTGCCTTCGGTGTGGGAAGAACCCTGCGGCACCACCATCCTCGAAGCGCTGGCTCTGGGCCGACCCTGCCTGGCGCTGGCGCGCGGCGGCAATCCCGAGCTTGCCGTCTACGAATCCTATTCCGGCCAGTTGCGCCTGGCCACGTCGATGGAGGAGCTGGTGGAGCTCCTGGTCGACGAACTGGCGCAGCCGGCTCAGGCGCGTCCATTGCCGGCAATCGCCGGGATGGACGTTTTCCAGGCCCTTCCCAAGATCGTGGACTTCTATGCACAATAATGCTTCGACCCCTGTCGCCGCCAAGCCGACTTTTTCCATTGTTACCTGCACCTGGAACAGTGCCGCAACCCTGGCCGACACCCTGGCCTCGGTGCAGGCCCAGACCTGCCAGGACTACGAACACATTTTCGTGGACGGCGGCTCCACCGACGGCACCCTCGACATGATCGCGGCCTATCCGGGCAACAAGCGGGTGCTGCGCGACGTCGGCGGCGGCATCAGCCGCGCCATGAACCAGGGCATCGAAGCGGCGCAGGGCGAATACATCGCCCATTTGCATTCGGACGATTATTACAACGGCCCCGACGTGCTGGCCACTGTCAAACGCGCCTTCGACGAGGCCCGGGCGGCAGGCCAGCCGGTGGATTGGGTGTACGGGAACATCCAGGTGCTGAAGGACGGCAAGATGGTGCCGCCTTATGCGATGCCGGTCTTTTCCTATCGCTCCTTCGTGGCCGGGCGCAGCTCGATCCCGCACCCGGCCGTGTTCATCCGCAAGTCGGCCTTCGAGCGCGTCGGCGCCTTCGACGAGAAGCTTAAGTACGCGATGGACATCGACCTGTGGCTGCGCCTGGGCGCCGAGTCGCGTCCGGCCATGATCGACCAGCCCCTGACCGTGTTCCGCGACCATGCGGGCAGCGTGTCCTCGGCCAACCGCCTGAAGGCGCGCCAGGAGGAATTCAACGTGCGCCGGCGCCACATGGACAAGGCGCCGCTGGCCTTCGGTATTTACTGCCTGCGCTACCTGAAACGGGTGCGCGAACTGCAGGCCGAGGCGCGCGCGGTGCCGGCGCAATGAAAGGGGATTAACAGTTCACAAGGAACTTACCTATCCTTGGCTAGTCTCATTCAATTTGAATAGGTTCGTGCCCATTACCACTGCTGCGAGCGTTTTAGGCGTCTCGGCCAGCATCTGCGGCGTTGGGAAGCCAGGGGCAAGCTTGTCCCATCCCTTACGCAGAGCGGCCAGCGGCGCTATGATCTCGCTACCCTGCGTCCCAAGTCGAACCATGCTGCGCCAGCATGACGCCGCACGATCGCGCATGCGCGCGTGTCCGGCGTTGATCTGAACGCGGATTTGGAGCGCCAGAAGCAGGTGCTGGAGCTGTACTGCGCCAGTCAGGGCTGGACATTCGACGTCATCGCCGACCTCGGTTCGCGCATGAACTGTCATAAGAAGGGCTTAAAACCTTGCTCGACAGCATCCCGGATGGACAGGCCGGACGTCTTGTCCTTACGCGCAAGGACCGGCTGTTGCGCTTTGGTGCCGAACTGGTGTTTGCCATCTGCGAGGCGCGCGAACTCGAAGTCGTGATCATCAACCCGGGGCAGGACAGCAGCTTCGAGGAAGACCTGGCAAATGACGTACTGGAGATCACCACCGTGTTTTCAGCCCGGCTCTACGGCAGCCGCAGCCACCGGAACCGCAAGCTGATCGAAGGGGTGCGGCAGGCCGTGCAGGAGGCGCAATGCTGACGGCGCACCGGATCCGGCTCGATCCGAACAGGGCACAGGCCA
This sequence comes from Massilia alkalitolerans DSM 17462, assembly GCF_000427785.1. Lineage (GTDB taxonomy): Bacteria > Pseudomonadota > Gammaproteobacteria > Burkholderiales > Burkholderiaceae_D > Telluria > Telluria alkalitolerans. Next base: position 62,191 of record NZ_ATYR01000005.1, on the reverse strand, counting down.
GCCACCTTGCTCGTGCCGCCGGAACGGCCCGTTTCGCCTATAACTGGGCACTGGCTGAGTGGCGCCGGATGTATGCGGCCAGCCTGGCTGATCCTGCACTGCCAAAGCCGAACGAGGCTGCCCTGCGACGGCGCCTGAACGCCATCAAGCATGAGCAGTTCCCATGGATGCTGGAAGTCAGCAAGAATGCGCCGCAGATGGCGATCATGCAGCTCGGCCGTGCCTTCGAAAACTTCTTCGCCAAACGGGCACGCTATCCGAGGCCGCGCAGGAAAGGCCGGCATGACCGCTTTACCTTGACCAACGACCAGTTCCGCGTCGAGGAAAAGCGCATCTGCATTCCGAAACTGGGCTGGGTACGCATGCGGGAAACGCTGCGTCTTGCCGGTCATATTGTCTCGACAACCGTGTCCCGCGTGGCCGGGCACTGGTATGCCAGCATCACCGTCGACATGGCCGATGGACTGCCCTTGCCGCCAGCCGAAAACCAAGGCGCGGTGGGCGTGGACCTGGGCGTGAAGACGCTGGCCACGCTGTCCAACGGTGAAGCCGTCGTTGGACCGAAGGCACTGCGCTGTTCGCTCAAGCAGTTGCGCCGCCTCGGGCGTGCCTTGTCACGTAAAGTGAAGGGCTCGCGCAATCGGACCAAGGCAAAGCTGAAACTGGCCAGGCTGCACGCTCGCATCGCCAACTTGCGGCGCGATGGCCTGCACCAGCTCACGACCAGCATCACGCGGCGTTTCCACACAATCGTCATCGAGGACCTGAACGTGAGAGGCATGCTGGGCATGCGCAGCCTTGCGCGCGCCATCGGCGACATGGGTTTTCACGAGTTGCGGCGCCAGCTGGAATACAAGGCCGCACGGCGCGGCAGCCATGTCATGGTGGCGGATCGTTGGTACCCGAGCAGCAAGCTCTGCTCGTGCTGCGGTTACCAGCTGGAAGCGCTCGCGCTGAGCGTGCGCCAGTGGCGCTGCCCTGGCTGCGCCACGCTGCACGAGCGCGACTTGAATGCGGCGATAAATTTGAAGAATCTGGCGGTGAGTTCCACCGTGTCGGCCTGTGGAGGGATCGGCTCTGACCCGGCGCGCGAGCGCAGGGTGAAACCGGTCCCAGCGAAGCAGGAATCCAACAGCAAGCAGCATTAGGCAGAATGGCTAGCGTTGCGTAAGTTTGGAGGAACAGTAGCTTTCTGACAGCTTTGCAGTTTTATCTTTTCAGGCGGTTTACGACCGTTAGAAGCCTGCAAATATTGTTCGGTAAAAGTTGAAATTCTGTCGTGGGATTTCTGCAAAGCAACCAAAAAATCTGTGATTTCTTTGGGGAATTTGCCTGTGCTCAACTTACTTTGGGGTAGCATAACTGCTTCAAGTAAGTCGTTTCTTCAGAGCATCAAGCGTTCTCAAGCCCTGCCGGCAAGCCCGGCCTGGCGCACGGATTTCAAGATTTTTTTCGGAGTACCCACATGCAATTTCAACGGAAGAGCCTGGTCCTGATGGCCGCCGTCGCCTCGCTGTTCGCGAGCGTTTCCGCGCGTGCCGACTGGGTCCAGTCGACCGATCCCCTGGTCGTGCAGGCCAAGCCAGAAATGAACTCGGTGCAGGCGCAGAATCCACCTGGTTTCACCTGGGCCCGCCACGCGGCCGGTCCGGCCAGCTACGAGGTCGAGGTCACGCCGGTGGGCGGCACTCCGACCCGCGCCGTGGTCGACCGCAACTGGTACCTGCCGACCAAGGCGCTCGCCCTCGGCAACTACACCTGGCGCGTGCGCCCGGTGGGCAGCAACGAATGGTCCACCCCGCGCAACTTCTCGATCACCAGCAAGTCGACCAAGTTCGAAGTGCCGGACAACGCCACCCTGCGCAGCCGCATCCTGTCGAAAGCGCGTCCGCGTTCGCTGCCGAACTCGGTGACCCCGTTCTCGACCTGGAACTATGCCAAGCGCACCACGCTCGAACCCTACCTGAGCCGCCTCGGCAACGAAGTCAAGGCCCAGGTCAGCGCCGTGCCCAGCCTGACAGACTCGCGCTGGAACATCGTCATCAGCTCGCCGCTGACCGCCGCCATGGCCTCGCAGCAGACCGACGTGCGCCAGCGCATCAACGAAGCGACCCGCCAGATGGAAGCGGCGGCGCTGATGTACAAGCTGAAAGGCGAGACCGTCTACCTGACCGAAGCCCTGCGCCGCGGCGATGAGCTGGCCGCGCTCAATCCATCGGGCCCGACCAGCTACGCCAACCAGGACCAGGCTACCCGCCAGATCGCCTGGGGCCTGGCCAAGACCATCGACCTGCTGGGCGGCGCGCTGGACGGCACCCGCAAGGCGCGCTGGCTCGGTTCGATCAAGATCCGCACCACCGAGATCTACAATAACCTGGCCGGCGACAACGGCCGCCTCGACCAGTACCCGTTCGACTCGCACGGCAACACCAGCCTGGTGTTCCTGGTCCTGATCTCGACCCTGACCCTGGGCGACATCCCGGACGCCGAGAAGTGGTTCGACTTCTCCTTCCGTGCCTATGCCCTGAGCCCGAACCCGTGGAGCGGCCCGGAAGGCGGCTATGCCAACGGCACCGCCTATGCCGAGTACGCGGCCGGCTACCTGCTGGCCCTGTGGGATCCGCTCACCCAGGCCAGCGGCGTGAACTTCTTCGGCAAGCCCTGGACCCTCGGCTTCCTCGACTTCGCGATGGAATTCACCCCGCCGGGCGCGCGCACCCACGCCTTCGGCGACGCCTCCGAGACCAAGCCGGACGCGCGCGTGTTCCGCGCCTTCGCCACCCGCATGTGGTCGCCGCGCGCCGCCTGGTACGTGAAGAACACCACCGGCATGGAAGACGCGATGTCGCTGCTGCAGGCCGAATACCCGCTGCCGGTGAGCTACACCACCTACCTGGAGGCGCCGCAGAACTCGGCCTATTACCCGAGCATCGGCTGGGTCGCCATGCACAGCGACCTCGGCTCATCCTCGCGCATCTCGACCTTCTTCAAGTCCAGCCCCTACGGCTCGTTCAACCACAGCCACGGCGACCAGAACGGCTTGCTGCTGTCGATCGCCGGCCAGCCGATGCTGGTCAAGGCCGGCTGGTACGACTGGTACGGCTCGCCGTACTGGACCGACTGGTACCACCAGACCCGCTCGCAGAACGCGATTACCTTCGACGGCGGCAAGGGCCAGATGGTGACCGGCTACCGCGAGCAGCTGCAGCGCAACGGCAGGATCACCGCCTTCACCGCCCAGCCGAGCTATGACTATGCCGAAGGCGACGCCACCCCGTCGTATGGTGGCCAGCTGACCATGGCCAAGCGCCAGGTCTGGCACCTGCGCAACGCCGGCAACGCCATCCTGGTGCGCGACCGCCTGTCCAGCACCGTGGCCCGCACCTACGAGTGGAACATCCACACGCCGGTCATCATGACGGTCGAGAACGGCCAGAACGTCAAGGTGGTGGCCGGCAACCAGTCGCTGTGCCTGCGTTCGCTGAACGGCAACGCCAACTTCGCCAAGTGGATCGGCCCGGGCGCCAAGACCAACGTGGTGGAAGACCACGGCGCCTTCTACCTGAAGGCCGATGCCAACGCCACCGCCGAGTACCTGGTGCTGCTCGACGTCGGCTGCAAGAAGCCGGCCGTGAACATCTCGACCTCGGGTTCGGTGCGTACCGTCACCGTGGGCGGGCAGTCGGTGACGATCAACTAAACCTCGCGCTGCGATCTGCGCGCGCCATGCTAGACTCGGCGCGCGGCACAAGTCCCCTGCGGCTCAGGCTGCAGGGGACTTTTTTATTGGCGGTCGCCAAGGCGGGAGAGAGCGATGAAGCAGGTGTTCCTGATCTGTGCGCACAAGGATGTCGACCAGCTCAATGCGCTGGTCGCGGCCTTGTCCGACCCCGACTTCACCGTCTACGTCCACCTCGACCGCAAGAGCGCGCTCGACCCGGCCGCGCTGCATCGCGCGGCCCGGCTGGTGTCGCCGCGCATCGACGTGCGCTGGGGCGGCTTCTCGCAGGTGCAGGCGACCCTGGTGTCGCTGCGCCAGATCCTGCGCGAGCAGCCCGACTTCGACAAAGTCATCTTCCTCTCCGCCCAGGACTTCCCGCTGCTGCCCAATGCGCTGCTCAAGCGCGAGCTCCTTCGCTTGCGCGACCATGAGCTGCTGGAGACGGCGCCGATCCGCGCGGGCGGCTGGAACGTGGCGTTCCGCTACCAGTTCTTCTATCGCGAAGGAGGAGGGCGCCTGGAGCGCCTGGCCTGCGGCCTGGCCAACCGCGTCCTGCGCGCCACCGGGCGCCGGCGCAGCATGCCGGACGGCTTCGCGCCGCATGGGGGATCGTCCTGGTGGGCCCTGTCGCGCGACTGCGTGGCCGAGGTGCTGCGCCTGGCCGACGCCCACCCGCGCCTGATGCGCTTCCTGCGCACCGTGCAGTGTCCGGACGAGATGCTGTTCCAGACCCTGGTGATGGGCTCGCGCTTTGCGGACCGGGTGCTGTCGGATAACTACCGCTACGTGCAGTGGCCGGAGCAGGGCGCGCGCAATCCCAAGGTCCTGGACGCCGGCGACTTCGAGCGCATCCGCGCCTCGAACGCCCATTTCTGCCGCAAGCTGGACAGCCGGGCCAGCGCCGCCCTGCTGCCGCAACTGGTGCAGTGGAAGGAAAGCCGTGCCGCCGCCTGAGGAGTCCGGCCGCGCAGGCGAGACGCCGCGGCGCGGATCCCAGAAGGTCATCTATGCCGCGATCGTCGCCAACCTCGGAATCGCGACCGCCAAGTTCATTGTCGCCGGCGTCACCGGCAGCGCCGCCATGGTGGCGGAAGGCATCCACTCGGCCGTGGACACCGGCAACGAATTCCTGCTGCTGCTGGGCGAGCGGCGCAGCCGCCGCCCGGCCGACCGCAAGCATCCCTTCGGCTATGGCAAGTCGATGTACTTCTGGGCCTTGATCGTGGCCTTGTCGGTGTTTTCGCTGGGCGGCGGGCTGTCGATCTACCACGGGCTCGATGCGCTGGAAAACCCGCCGCCGCTGGAAGACCCGCTGTGGAACTACGTCGTGCTGGGCGTCGCCGCGCTGTTCGAAGGCTATAGCTGGAACGTGTCGCGCAAGGCCCTGAATGCCGTACGCAAACCCGGCACGACGCTATGGCAGGCGGTCCGCGCGAGCAAGGATGCCTCGGTCTTCACGGTCTTCATCGAGGATTCGGCCGCGCTGCTGGGACTGGCGATCGCCGCGCTCGGCATCGCGCTAGGGCATTATTTCGACAATCCGTACGCCGACCCGGTCGCCTCGGTCCTGATTGGCGTCCTCTTGATCGGCGCGGCCATCATGCTGGCGCGTGAAACCGGCGCCCTGCTGGTCGGTGAAAGCATCGACCGCGACCAGCTGGCGGCGCTGTATGCGCTGTTCCGCCGCGAGCCGGCGCTGGACAGCGTGAGCAGCCTGCGCACCATGCAGATGGGGCCCGAGGAAGTGCTGCTGGCGGCGTCGGTGCAATTTCGGCGCGGCATGCGCATCGACGAGGTCGAGCAGGCGATCGCCCGGATCGAGACCGCGGTTGCCAGCGCGCATCCGGTGATTCGCCAGATCTATTTCGAGGCGTCGGCGCTGCGCACATCGATGCGCTAGGAGCGCAAAGCCGGCTTTTTGCCCGCCTGTGTGCTCTAGCGCACATATGCGTGCCGCGCCCGATCCGTGCTCGCAAGACCTTGCGCTAGAATCGGCTGGCCTCGCTCATCCTGAGAAACGTATGCGCAAGCCCCTGTCCATCGCCTTCATCGTCCGTGATCCACTTCCGCCGCTGCGCGCCGACCTGGCCACCCTGTTCGGCGCCGAGATGCCGCGCTATGGCGTGAATACCGAACTGGTGGGCCAGGCGGGCAGCGAGGCCGGGGCGGCGTGGCCGGCGGGCGGCATGCACACCGTGGGCAGCCTGAAGTCGCGCTTCGCCGCGGTCTTGTCGCCCCTGTGGGACCTGCGCGGCCTGCTGCGCGCCAGGCGGCGCGGGCGCCCCGACTGTATACAGGTGCGCGACAAGATCGCCTCCGGCCTGCTCGGGCGGATCGCCGCCGCCGTGCTGCGCGTGCCCTTTGTTTACTGGATGTCCTTCCCGATCGTCGAAGGCTTCGAGGTGCGGCGCGACGAGATCGGCCGCCGCGGCAAGGGACTGCTGTGGTGCGGCCATGCCCTGCGCGCCTGGGCCTCGCGTTTCGTCATCTACCGGCTGGTGCTCCCCGGAGCGCGCCACATCTTCGTGCAGAGCGAGGCCATGGCCGACTGGATGGCGAACCAGGGCTTCGAGCGCACGCGCATGACCGCCGTGCCGATGGGAGTCGATGCGGCGCTGTTCGATCGCAGCACCGTGGAGCCAGTCATCGATCCGCGCCTGGATGGCCGCCGCGTCATCCTGTATCTCGGCCGCATCGCCCAGGCCCGCCGCTCCGACTTCCTGCTGGACGTGGCCGAACAGCTCAAGGACGAGTTTCCCGACCTGCTCCTGGTGCTGGCCGGCGACGCCGCCTCGAACGACGAAATGGCCTGGATGCGCGCCGAGATCGCGCGCCGCGGCATCGACGAGCACGTGCTGCTGACCGGCTGGCTGCCCCAGCGCACAGCGCTAGGCTATGCGGTGCGGGCCGAGGTCGGGCTGTCGCCGATTCCGCGCAGCACCCTGTTCGACGTCTCCTCGCCGACCAAGCTGGTCGAGTACCTGGCGCTGGGCATCCCCAGCGTCGCCAACGACATCCCGGACCAGCAACTGGTCATCGACGAGAGCAGGGCGGGCTTGTGCGCGCCGATGGAGGCCGGCCCCTTCGCGGCAGCGGTCAGGCGCCTGTTGCAGGACAAGGCGCTCGCCGCCGAGTTAGCGAAACGTGGTCCAGCGTACGTAAGAAGCCACCGGACCTATGCTATTCTGGGTCGGATTGTTGTAGAAACGTACACAAAAATCCTGCCTGTTCAGAAGTGAAAAAGCAACACTTCAGTCCGGCAGGCATCGTATCGTGCGCTTCCTGGAGTAAATACCGTTGTACTATCCAAAACAATTTCTAATTTGCAAATATCTTTGCAGGGACCTGAAGGAAGGGCGAATGGCATGAACCGGGCATCGGCACCAGCAGCGCCAGCGGCGACGCACTCATCGCCGAAAGTGCTCATGCTGGGTACCGAGCCTGGCGGACGCGGCGGTGTCGCCACTGTGGTCTCGCTGCTGCGCCAGAACGGCTTGTTCGAACGCGAGGGCGTCTGCTACGTGCCGACCCATGCCGAAGGCAGCCGCGCCGCCAAGGTCGGCGCCGCCTTCAAGGGCTTGCTGCGCACCCTGGTTTGCCTGGCACGCCGTCCCGAAGTCGTGCATGCGCACGCCGCCTCGAACGGCAGCTTCGTGCGCAAGTCGGTGCTGCTGGCCCTGTCGCGCGCGAGCGGCGCCAACACCGTCTTTCACCTGCACGGCGCCTGCTTCGACCGTTTCATCGAGGCTTCCGGCCCGCTGATGCAGCGCTGGATCCGCCACACGCTCGAGAAAAGCTCGGTCGTCATCGCGCTCTCCAGCCGCTGGGCCGGTTACCTGGAGGGCTTCGCGCCACGCGCGCGCGTCGTCGTGATCCCGAACTCCGTGCCGCTGCCGCCGCCGGTGCAAGAAGCGCCCGAGCCGGGCCGCATCCTGTTCCTCGGCCAGGTCGAGCCGCGCAAGGGCATCCATGAATTGCTCGAGGCGCTGGCGCTGCTGCGCGAGCGTTTTCCGCATGCGCATCTGGCGCTCGGCGGCCAGGGCGAGCTGGACAAGGCGAGGCGCCGCGCCCTCGAGCTGGGCGTAGCAGACCGCATTACCGAGCTGGGCTGGGTCACGGCCCAGCGCAAGCAGGAGGAACTGGCGCGTGCATCCATCTTCTGCCTGCCGTCGCATGCCGAAGGCTTGCCGATGGCCTTGCTGGAGGCGATGGCGGCCGGCAAGGCGGTGGTCAGCACCGGCGTCGGCGGCATCCCGGATGCGCTGCGCGACGGCGACAACGGCTTGATGGTCGAGCCCGGCAACGTGGCCGCGCTGGCGGCCGCCCTCGGACGCCTGCTCGGCGACGAGGCGGAGCGCAGGCGCCTGGGTGCGCGCGCCCGCGCCACCATCGAACAGGAATTCGAGTCCGGCGTCGTGATCGGACAAATATCAGCGGTGTACAGGCAACTGCGGGAGCTGCGCAGCTAACTAGAACATCGCGACACATCGCAGGGTGAGGGGAGAGCTATGAACGCAACAGTGAGGTTGGGATGGCTGGTGAACCGGCTGCGCTGCATGTCGGTCGCCGAAGTGGGCTACCGTGTCCGCCAGGCGGCCGCCACCAAAATGGGCCGGCGCATGGCCGGCCGCACGGCGCCCGCGCCGCTGCCGCGCGCGCGCACGCTGGCCGTGAGCGGCGCCCCCACCCTGGAGCGTGCCGAGATCGAGGCGCTGCTGCTCGATGCCGACCGCATCTGCGCCGGCCACGTGGTGCTGTTCGCCGAGCGCCGCTTCGACGTCGGCGTGCCCACCGCCTGGAACCGCGATCCCGACACCGGCGTCGTGGGCCCCTCGGTCTATGCCGGCGACATCCCGATCACCAACCGCGAACTGGTCGGCGACATCAAGCACGTGTGGGAGCTGAACCGCCACCTGCACCTGGTGCGGCTGGCCCAGGCCTGGGCAATCACGCGCGACCCGCGCTGGCTGCATGCGCTCGAGCAGCAGCTGCGCAGCTGGCTGGAGCAGTGCCCGCCGCTCACCGGCCCCAACTGGACCAGTTCGCTGGAACTGGGCATCCGCCTGATCAACTGGAGCCTGGTGTGGCAGCTGGTGGGCGGCGAGAACAGTCCTCTGTTCGAAGGCGAGTCCGGGCAGAAGCTGCGCGAAGACTGGCAGGGCAGCATCCACGCCCACTGCCGCAGCATCGCGCGCCACCTGTCGCGCCATTCCTCGGCCAACAACCACCTGATCGGCGAGCTGGCCGGCCTGTATGTCGGCGCCAGCACCTGGCCGTGCTGGAAAGAGTCGGCCGAGTGGCTGGAGCAGGCCCGCCGCGAGCTCGAGCACGAGGCCGTGCTGCAATTCTCGCGCGACGGCGTCAACCGCGAGCAGGCTTTTGCCTACCACATCTTCTCGAGCGAATTCCTGTTCGTCGCCGGCCTGATGGGCCAGGCCTGCGGCCAGCCCTTCCCGCGCCCGTACTGGGCTTCGCTGCAGCGCGCGCTGCGCTTCCTGCGCTCGGTGCGCGACGTTGGCGGCAAGGTGCCGGCGGTGGGCGATGCCGACGACGGCTGCGTGTTCCGCCTCGACGCTTCCGGCATGGACCGCGCCGCCCAATTGCTGGCGCTGGGCGACACCGTGTTCGGCGCCCATTCTGACAACCATCCGGGCGTGCGCTGGCTGCTGCACGCGTTGCCCGGCCCGCGCCCGGACTGCGACCCGCACGAGGTCGACAGCGGCTGGGCCTTCCCGGACGGCGGCTACCTGCTGTTCGGCAACCATTTCGGCGAGCACCAGGAAATCAAGGGCATGCTCGACTGCGGCCCGCTCGGCTACCTCGGCATCGCCGCCCACGGCCATGCCGACGCGCTGGCGATGACGCTTTCGGTGGCCGGCGAGGAGTGCCTGATCGATCCCGGCACCTATTCCTACTGGCAGGATCAGAAGTGGCGCGATTACTTCCGCGGCACCTCCGCCCACAACACGGTGCGCATCGACGGCCAGGACCAGTCCGTCAGCGGCGGGCGCTTCATGTGGCTGCGCAAGGCCCAGGCCCGGATCGACCGCATGCCCAGCAGCCCGAACGACTTCGACTTCCGCGGCTCGCACGACGGCTATACCCGCCTGTCGGACCCGGTGCGCCACATGCGCAGCGTGCGCTTCGACGGCGCCAGCAATACCCTGACCGTGCGCGACGAAGTCTCGGCGCGCAAGCAGCACAAGGTCGAGCTGTTCTGGCACTTCGCGCCCGAGCTCGACGTGCGCCTGACCAGCCACGGCTTGTCGGTGCGCGGCAAGCGTTTCGTGCTGCAGATGCAGGCCAGCGGCGCCGACCTGCAGCTCGAACTGGTGCGCGGCGCCGAGAACCCGCCGCTCGGCTGGTGCTCGCGCACCTATGAATCGAAGCGCCCCTGCGAAGTGCTTCGTATCACGACGGTATCGTCCGCCGTCCCCGTCGAATGCAGGTTTACAATAACGTTCCTGCATTAACAAAAAGTTATCATTAGGAAATTCCCGATGCTGATATATCTCGTTGCTGGTGCCCGTCCCAACTTCATGAAGATCGCACCGATCGTGCGTGCGCTCCAGGCTTCCCGGTCCGGGAATGGCCTGTCCTTCAAGATCATCCATACCGGACAGCACTATGACCGCGAGATGAACGACGTCTTCTTCGAGGAACTCGGCATCCCGCAGCCGGACGTGTTCATGGCCGCCGGCGGCGGCAGCCACGCCCAGCAGACCGCCAAGATCATGCTGGGCTTCGAGGAACTGTGCGAGAAGGAACGCCCGGCCGCGGTGCTGGTGGTGGGCGACGTCAACTCGACCCTGGCCTGCTCGATCGTGGCCAAGAAGCTGCAGATCCCGGTGGCCCACGTCGAGGCCGGCCTGCGCAGCGGCGACATGTCCATGCCCGAAGAAATCAACCGCCTCGTCACCGACAGCATCTCGGACTGGTTCTTCGCCACCGAACCGGCCGCCTGCGAGCACCTGCGCCGCGAGGGCAAGGCGGAATCGAGCGTGCACTACGTCGGCCACGTGATGGTCGACAACGTGCTGTACCAGGCCGACAAGCTGGCGCAGGCCGACACCTCCGGATTCGAGACCAGCGCCTTCAAGGCGCAGCAGGGGCGCTACGGCGTCGTGACCCTGCACCGCCCCAGCAACGTCGACGAGCCGGCCACCTTCGCCCGCATCGCCGGCGCGCTCAAGGAGATCGCGCAGGACCTGCCCCTGATCTTCCCGGTCCACCCGCGCACCCGCGCCAACATCGAGAAATTCGGCATCGACCTCGGCCCCAATGTCACCCTGGCCGGCCCGCAGGCCTACATGGCCTTCCTCAACCTGTGGAAGGACGCGGCCGTGGTGCTCACCGACTCCGGCGGCCTGCAGGAAGAGACCACGGCGCTGGGCGTGCCCTGCATCACGATTCGCGAGAACACCGAACGTCCGGTGACGGTCGACGAAGGCACCAACGTGCTGGCCGGCACCGATCCCGAAGCCATCGTGCGCGAAGCCAGGAAGGTCTTGCGCGGCGAAGGCAAGCAGGGCCGCCGGCCGCAGCTGTGGGATGGCCGGGCGGCCGAGCGCATCGTCGCGGTCCTGGCAAGGGAACTCGCGGCACGCGATGCCACCCCCATTGCAAAGGAAGCCGCATGAACGCACACACCACGCAAGCCACCCACGACCGCATCACCCTGATGGGCTGCCAGGTCGATAACCTGACGATGGAAGAAACGCTGGGCAAGGTCGAGGGCTTCATTCAGTCCGGGCTGCCCCACCAGCACGTGGTGGTCAACGTGGACAAGCTGGTCAAGGCCAGCCGCGACCCGGAACTGCGGCAGATCATCAACGATTGCGCGCTGGTGAACGTGGACGGCATGCCGGTGGTGTGGGCCTCGCGCCTGCTCGGCAAGCCGCTCAAGGAGCGGGTCGCCGGCGTCGACCTGTTCGAGGCCCTGATGCGGCGCGCCGGCGAGAAGGGCTGGCGCGTGTTCCTGCTGGGCGCGCGCGAGGAAGTCGTCAGCAAGGTGGCCGAGACCTATACCCGCAAGTACCCGGCGCTCAGGCTGGCAGGCTACCGCAACGGCTACTGGAAGGGCGAGGAGGAAGAGCGTGCGGTGGCGGAGCAGATCCGTCTAAGTAATGCCGACCTGCTGTTCGTGGCGATCAGCTCGCCCAAGAAAGAACAATTCCTCGGTAAATACCAGGCCCATATGCGAATTCCCTTCGCGATGGGCGTCGGCGGCACCTTCGACGTCGCGATCGGCAAGGTGAAGCGGGCCCCGCTGTGGATGCAGAAGTCCGGGCTCGAATGGTTCTACCGTTTCCTGCAGGAGCCGCGCCGCATGTTCCGGCGCTACTTCATCGAAGACATGGCCTTCATCGGGCTGTTCTGCAAGGAAGCACTCAAGGGCAGGCAGGCCGGTCAGGGATAGGGCGGCCGCAGAAGCCGCCCGCACAAGAATACAAAAAACCCCAAGACAAGAGTATGCGGAGACCGCATCATCGTGCCGGACCGCTTCCTGGCGGCCGGCGCCGTTTTGTGCGTGGGTTTTCGCTACGGGGGTGATATGCTACGCTATTGATTGCCACATTATTAATACATTTCATATATCACAGAGAGAAACACAATGAAGATCCTGGTTACTGGCGGTATGGGCTACATCGGCTCGCATACCGTCGTCGAGCTGCAGAACGCGGGCCACGAGGTGGTCGTGGTGGACAACCTGTCCAACGCGGTCTCGTCGGTGCAGGAGCGGGTGCAGCGCATCACGGGCAAGAACTTCGTCTTCGAGGAAGCCGACATCCGCGACCGCGCGGCGATGGAGCGCATCTTCGGCGCCCACAAGGTCGACGCCGTGATCCATTTCGCCGGCCTGAAGGCGGTGGGCGAATCGGTGGCGCAGCCGCTGCGCTACTACGACAACAACGTCAACGGCAGCGTGATCCTGTTCGAGACGATGGCCAGGTTCGGCGTGAAGACCATCGTGTTCTCGTCCTCCGCCACCGTGTACGGCGACCCGGCCTCGGTGCCGATCCGCGAAGACTTCCCGCTCTCGGCCACCAACCCCTACGGCCGCAGCAAGCTGATGATCGAAGACATCCTGCGCGACCTGGCCAAGGCCGAACCCGACTGGCGCATCGCGCTGCTGCGCTACTTCAACCCGGTCGGCGCCCACGAGAGCGGCCTGATCGGCGAAGAGCCGAACGGCATCCCGAACAACCTCGTTCCCTACATCGCCCAGGTCGCCAACGGCCAGCGCGAGAAGCTGTCCGTGTTCGGCGGCGACTACCCCACCCCGGACGGCACCGGCCTGCGCGACTATATCCACGTGGTGGACCTCGCGATCGGCCACGTGAAGACCCTCGATCGCCTGGCGAAGGAGCCGGGCATCGTCACCTACAACCTCGGCACCGGCCGCGGCAACAGCGTGCTGGAAATGGTGCGCGCCTTCGAGCAAGCCTGCGGCCGCAAGATTGCCTACCAGATCGTCGACCGCCGCCCCGGCGACGTTGCCCAGTGCTACGCCGACCCGGCCAAGGCGCGCGAAGAGCTGGGCTGGACTGCCGAGCGCGATGTCGCCCAGATGTGCGCCGACGTGTGGCGCTACCAAACCACTGCCAAATAAGCACTGCCAAACAATCCATATGTAAAGGACGGTCTGATGAAAGCCATGATTCTCGCTGCAGGCAAGGGCACGCGTGTGCGCCCGCTTACCTATGACCTGCCAAAACCCATGATCCCCTTGCTGGGCAAACCGGTAATGGCCTACCTCGTCGAACACCTGAAAAAGCATGGCGTGACCGAAATCATGGTCAACGTCAGCTGGCTGCACGAAAAGATCGAGGAGTATTTCGGTGAAGGCGAGCAGTTCGGCGTCCAGATCGGCTACTCGTTCGAGGGCTACATCAACAACGAGGGCGAGGTCGTGCCCGAGCCGATCGGTTCGGCCGGCGGCATGAAGAAGATCCAGGAATTCGGCGGCTTTTTCGACGACACCACCATCGTGCTGTGCGGCGATGCCCTGATCGACCTCGACCTAAAGGCCGCGCTGCTTGAGCACCGCCGCAAGGGCGCGATGGCCACCGTCATCACCAAGGAAGTCCCGTGGGACAAGGTCTCGTCCTATGGCGTGGTGGTCACCGACGCGGAAGGCCGCATCACCGAGTTCCAGGAGAAGCCGAGCGAAGCCGAAGCCAAGTCCAACTTCATCTCTACCGGCATCTACATCTTCGAGCCGGAAGTCATCGACCTGATTCCGTCGGGCGTGCCCTTCGACATCGGTTCGGAACTGTTCCCGCTGCTGGCCGAGCGCGGCCTGCCCTTCTATGCCCAGGGCCGCCCCTTCAACTGGCTCGACATCGGCACCATGAGCGACTACTGGGAAGTGCTGCAGACCGTGCTGACCGGCGAGGTCAACCACATGGACGTGCCGGGCATCCAGATCGAGCCGGGCGTCTGGACCGGCCTGAACACCAGCATTGACTGGGAAGGCACCACCATCGAAGGCCCGGTCTACATCGGCTCCAACGTCAAGATCGAAGCCGGCGCCCGCATCGTCGGCCCGACCTGGATCGGCCACGGCAGCCACATCTGCGAAGGCGCCGAGATCGTGCGCAGTGTGTTGTTCGAATACACACGGGTGTTGCATGATGTAACATTGCACGAAATGATCGTCTTCAAGGACTACAGTGTCGACCGCAAGGGCGAGATGAAGCATGCCTCCGAGTATTCTTCGCAGGAATGGCTGAATGCGCGCGACCGCCGCCGTTCGGTCCGCAAGGAAATCGATGGCGTAGCCCAGAACGCAATTCAAAAGATCAAAGAGAAAGCAAGCGCATGAAAATTTATCCAGTCATCCTCTCCGGCGGCGCCGGTACCCGTCTGTGGCCGTTGTCGCGCGCCGTGCTGCCCAAGCAGCTGCTGCCGCTGGTAGCGGACCGGACCATGCTGCAGGAAACTGCGCTGCGGGTGGCTGAATGGCCGGGAGTGATGGCGCCGCTGGTCGTGTGCGGCAACGACCACCGCTTCATGGTGGCTGAACAACTGCGCGAGACCGGCATCACCCCGCTCGGCATCCTGCTCGAGCCGGTCGGCCGCAACACCGCCCCGGCGGTGGCCGCGGCTGCCTACTATCTGAAGGCGATCGACCCGGAAGCCATCATGCTGGTGCTGCCGGCCGACCACGTCATCGAGGACGGCGCCGCCTTCCGCGACGCGGTCGAGCGCGCCGTCACGCTGGTGTCGCAGGGCGCCCTGGCCACTTTCGGCATCGTGCCCAAGACCCCGGAAACCGGCTACGGCTACATCCGCCGCGGCGAACAGGTGGCCGGTTGCGGCGACTGCTACAAGGTGGCGCGCTTCGTCGAGAAGCCGGATGCCGCTACCGCGCAAGGCTTCCTGGACGAGGGCGGCTACTACTGGAACAGCGGCATGTTCATGTTCCATGCCGAGCGTTTCCTCAAGGAGCTGCAGGAGCACGCGCCGGCCATCGCCGACGCTGCCGAGAAAGCCGTCAGCACGGGCTACCGCGACCTCGACTTCTGCCGCCTGGAAGAAAAGGCCTTCTCGGACAGCCCGTCCGATTCGATCGACTATGCGGTGATGGAAAAGACCGTCGATGCCGCCGTGGTACCGGCCGACATCGGCTGGAACGACGTCGGTTCCTGGTCGGCGCTGTGGGAGGTGCAGCCGAAGGATGCCAACGGCAATGCCCAGCGCGGCGACGTCTACCTGGACAACGTGAAGAACTCGCTGGTGCGCGCCGAATCGCGCATCGTGGCCGTGGTCGGCGTGGAAGACCTGGTCGTGGTCGAGACCCAGGACGCGGTGCTGGTCACCCACAAGGACCAGGTGCAGCGCGTCAAGCAGGTGGTCGACCACCTCAAGTCCAAGGCCCGTACCGAGCACCTGCATCATACGCGCGTCTATCGTCCGTGGGGCCACTACGAAGGCATCGATGCGGGCGACCGTTTCCAGGTCAAGCGCATCACCGTCAAGCCGGGCGAGAAGCTCTCGCTGCAGATGCACCACCACCGCGCCGAGCACTGGGTCGTGGTGTCGGGCACTGCGCGCGTGACCTGCGGCGAGAAGGTTTGCCTGCTGTCGGAAAACGAGTCGACCTACATCCCGATCGGCATCACCCACCGCCTGGAAAACCCGGGCAAGATGCCGCTGCATCTCATCGAGGTGCAGTCCGGCAGCTACCTCGGCGAGGACGACATCGTCCGCTTCGAGGATATCTACCAGCGCGCCTGATCTTCAACGGTGTAGTAGCAAGGTGGGCGGCTCGACCGCCCACCTTGCGTATACGGCCGCGTGATAGCGCCGCGCTCGCTTGCATAGCGGAACCGTGTGAACCCCTTCCGGAACGCGGGCATACAATGCCCGCAACTGAACCGAGCGAGGGGGCATCCATGAAAACAATGCTTGCGGCATCGAGCCTGGCCATCAGCATGAGCCTGGGCCTGGTTGCGCCGGCGGCGCATGCCCAGAACGGCACGCCGCTGCTGGACCTGACCCTGTACGGCCAGCTCGAGCGCTGGCTCGGCGCCGGTCCGCTGGACCTGCGCAACATCTATACGCGCGAGCAGGGTCACAATTCGCGCGATTTCCATGCGGCCGCCGATGGCGCCGGCATGAACTTCACGCTGCTGCAGGTGACCAACGATTTCGGCCAGAGCTGGATCGTCGGCGGCTACAACCCGCAGAGCTGGTCGTCGACCGACGGCTGGCACGAAACCCCGCGCGACTGGCAGCGCACCGCCTTCATCTTCAACTTCACCGACGCCAAGCTGTGGCGCCAGGTTCAGTCCGAAGACATCCTGCCGAACCGCGGCCTGCGCCAGACCTTCAACGAACCCAACCACGGCCCGACCTTCGGCGCCGGGCCCGACCTGTTCGTCAACGACCGCCTGAACGCGGCGCTGTCCTGGCAGGTGAGCTATGGCGACGGGCTCTCCGAGGGCACCAGCATCATCGACGGCAGCACCGGCGGCCAGCTGTTCCGGGTCGACGCGCTCGAGGTGTATTCGATCTCGCTGGTGCCGGAACCGGGCAGCACGGCGATGTTCGTCGGCGGCCTGGGCGTGCTGGGCTGGGCGGCATGGCGGCGGCGCGCCGCTGCGGTCCCTGGCGGCAAGGCACGCAAGCATTGAAAAGCGCCGAAGGGCAGGTGCGGATCGTCGCTTGAGGGTTTGGCAAGCTGTGGCATGATGGCGGCGGAGCCCGGCTCCGCCATTCGTCCACCTTGCGACCGATCCATGCGACTGAACCTGCAAACCCGTTTGCGTGCGCCTTTGCGTGCCATCTTCTGCTGCTGCCTGGCGGCCTTGTGCCTTGCCGGCGTCCTCCGCGCGCCGGACGCCCATGCCGCCAGCGCCTCCGCGCTCAAGCCCGAACAACTGGCCATCGTCATCAATGACGACGACCCGCACAGCGTCGCCGTCGGCGCCTATTACCGCAAGCGCCGCGATATCCCGGCCGCGAACGTGGTACACGTGCGCATTCCGGGCAAGCCGCGCAGTATCAGCCCGGCCCAGTTCCGCCTGCTGAAGGAGGAGATCGACAGCCAGCTCGGTCCCGGGGTCCAGGCCGTGCTGATGGTCTGGACCGCGCCCTATGCAGTGGACTGCAATTCGATCACCGGCGCCTATACCCTCGGCTTCGACGGCGGCCAGTGCGCCAGGACCTGCGCGCCTGGACAGCCGAGTGCCTATTTCAACAGCAAATCGGCGAAACCCTTCAGCGAGCACGGGATGCGGATCTCGATGCTGCTGCCCACCGAGTCGGTGCAGGAGGCAAAGGCGCTGATCGACCGCGGCGTCGCGGCGGGCTTTCGTACCGTGCCCGCCACCGCCTACTATCTCGCCACCTCGGAAAAGGCGCGCAACACCCGTGTCGGTTTCTTCCCGCGTCCCGGCCGTATCCCGGGCCGCCGCCTGGCTACCCGCGTCATGCAGGCCGACGTGCTGGAAGGGGTGAAGGACGTACTGGTCTACCAGACCGGTATGGCCCAGGTCGCCAAACTCGAGACCCTCGGCTTCGTGCCCGGGGCTCTGGCCGACCACCTGACCTCGCTCGGCGGCGACCTGCTCGGCAACAGCCAGATGAGCAGCCTGCGCTGGCTCGAGGCCGGCGCCACCGCCAGCTACGGCACCGTCAGCGAACCCTGCAACCACTGGCAGAAGTTCCCCAATCCCTCCGTCCTGCTGCGCCACTACCTGAGCGGCAACAGCGCCATCGAAGCCTACTGGAAGAGTGTTGCGTGGCCAACACAGGGGCTATTTATTGGCGAACCGCTCGCCGCACCGTATCGCGGACGTTAGCAGCAAACTAAGCATACATACACGGCAGTACCAGCTTCTCTTTCCGCCCGTAAATAAAAGGGCAGGTTTGCTCGCGCTTGTCTGTCATGAATTTGTCACCGTGTCGATTTACTATCAATTTTGCTAATGATAAATTTCATTTTGCTAACGTTATCCACGTTCAACTCGACCAGGACTTTTCATGAAAATGCATGTTGCACCGATTTGCCTACCCGGGCGACTCACCGTGCTGGCCGCGCTACTCGCCGGCCTCGCTACTCCTGCCTTCGCCGCGCCCAGCCCTGTCGTGATCAGCCAGGTGTACGGCGCAGGCGGCAATGCCAACGCCGCCTGGAACCGCGATTTCATTGAACTGTTCAACCGGAGCGGCAAGGCGGTCAGCCTCGGTGGCTTGAGCCTGCAATACCAGGCTGCCGGCGCCAGCAGCAACTGGGCGTCGTTTACCGCATTGCCGAACGTAGTGCTGGAACCAGGCCAGTACTTCCTGGTCGGCGCCGCTTCCGGCGGCACGGTGGGCGCCTCGATCGGTGACGTGGACCACAGCACCAACTCGATCAACATGTCCGGAACCACCGGCAAGATCGCGCTGGCCGAGTCCACCACCCTGTTGGGCGTCGCCGACGGCGGCGGCAAGCTGGTCGACCTGGTCGGGTTTGGAACGGCCAGCCGATACGAAGGCGCCGCGGCCGCACCGGCGCCATCGACCACCAACTCCATCCAGCGCCGGGCACTCGGCTGTACCGATACCGACCAGAACGCTGCCGACTTCGAGGCCAAGGCGGTCACCGGTCCGCGCCGGACCACGTCGGATCGCAATGTCTGCCCTGGGGGCGGCGATCCGGATCCGACGCCGCAGCCGAAGCCGATCGTGACCAGTTGCCCTGCCAGCGTCACCGGCCAGCAGGGAACTGCCTTCAGTGCCGCCCTGAGCGCGAGCGACGCCGACAGCATCGTCAACGCCGCCAGCATCAGTTCGGGCGCCGTCGCCGGTATCTCGCTGGTCAACTTCAGTGCGGCCGGCGCGAATGGCGCGAGCGCCAGCGTCAGCCTGGTGGCCGATGCCTCGGTCGCCAGCGGCATCCACCAGGTCGCCGTCAAGTTCACCAATAACGACGCGCAGGAAGCCAGCTGCACCGTGAGCGTGAGCGTGAGCGGCACGCTGACGATCCCGCAGATCCAGGGCAGCGGCGCGACCAGCCAGTACCGGAACACGGTCCAGACCACGAGCGGCGTGATCACCCACAAACTTCCAGGCGGCGGCTTCTTCATCCAGGACGCCGGCGGCGACGGCAACCCGGAGACATCCGACGGCCTGTTCGTGTTCGGCGCCACCACTGCCGCCGCCGTTGGCGACCTGGTGCGCGTGACCGGCACCGTCCTCGAATACACGCCAAGCGGCGCGACCCGCTCGTACACCGAACTGAGCAACGTTACTTCCGTGACCCGCGTCGGTGCCGGCGGCAGCGTGGCGCCCACCAACATCGAGCTCCCCAACAGCGACCTCGCACGTTACGAAGGCATGCTGGTGCGCTTCGTGGGCGGCCTCACCGTCAACCAGACCGCCTACCTCGGCGAACGCGGCGAACTGACGCTGTCCAATGGCCGCCGCGAACTGCCGACCAATCGCTACGTACCGGGCTCGAGCGATGCGATCGCGCTGGAAGCGGCGAATGCACGCAACATGATCGTGCTCGACGACGGCATCTTCACCACCCCGGCCCAGGTTCCCTACCTGTTCGCCGACGGCACCGTGCGCGCCGGCGACACCGTCAGCGACCTGACCGGCGTGCTCGATTTCGGCGCCATTGGCGGCGGCGGCGCGGCGTTCAAGGTGCAGCCGACCGAAGCACCGGTGTTCTCGCGTACCAATCCGCGCACCGAAGCTCCGGTGCTCGCAGCCGGCAACGTCAAGGTGACGAATGCCAACGTGCTGAACTTCTTCACCACCTTCACCAACGGCGGCGATGCCTGGGGCGGCACCGGGAAGGGCTGCACGGTCGGCACGACTACCCGCGCCAGCAATTGCCGCGGCGCCGACAACATGGCCGAGTTCGAGCGCCAGCGCGACAAGATCGTCGCCTCGCTGAAAGCGATCGACGCCGATGTCGTGGGCCTCAACGAGATCCAGAACAACGGCGACGTCGCAGTCGGCTACCTGGTCGACCAGCTCAACGCAGCCTATGGCAAGCCGACCTATGCGGTGGTGCCCAAGCCGGCCGCCCTAGGGACCGACGCCATCCGCGTGGCGATGATCTACAAGCCGGCGGCGGTCTCGCTGGTCGGCGGCGCGCTGTCGGACGGCCACGACGTCAACAACCGCCCGCCGATGGCCCAGACCTTCAAGGCCGCCAATGGCGCGAAGTTCTCGATGATCGTCAACCACCTGAAGTCGAAGGGCGGTTGCGGCGGCGCCCAGCCGGGCGACATCGACAGCGGCGACGGCCAGGGTTGCTGGAACAAGACCCGCATCGAGCAGGCGCAGCGCCTGGTCAGCTACTTCATCCCGCAAGTGCTTGCCGCTTCCGGCGACCCCGACGTGCTGGTGATGGGCGACCTGAACTCGTACGGTTTCGAAAACCCGATCACCTACCTGACCTCGAACGGCCTGGTCAACCAGATCGAACGCTTCGTGCGCCCGAAAGGCATCGCCTATTCGTACATCTTCGGTGGCCTCAGCGGCTACCTCGACCATGCACTGGCCAGCACCTCGCTCGACCCGCAGGTGGCCGACGTGGCCGAGTGGCACAACAATGCCGACGAGCCGGAAGCAATCGACTACAACCTGGGGGACAACGCCGTGGATCCGTACGTCAAGAACGCCTACCGCGCGTCGGACCATGACCCGGTGGTGGTCAGCCTGAACCTGACCCCCAGCTTCACCGACGTGAGCGCCTCGGTCAAGGTGGCGCAGAGCGGCCTGACGATGAACCGCGCCACCCTGAAGTACACCGGCAAGATCACCTTCACCAATACCGGGTCCACTCCGCTGGCCGGGCCCCTGCAGTTCGTGCTGCAGGGCCTGACCGACGGGGTGAGCCTCGACGCTGCGGATGGCTCGTTCAATGGCGCGCCCTATGTGACGCTGCCGGATGCGCTTGCGCCGGGCGCCAGCGTGACGCTGACCACGACATTCAGCAATCCCGCCAAGAAAGCGATCGGCTACACGCCGAAGCTGTTCTCGGGCACGTTCTAATCACTTCATCGGGAATCACACCATGAACTTCAAGAATTTCTTCCTGCGCGCCGTGCTGGTGCTCTCCATCCTGGCAGCGGCCCCGGCCGCACTGGCGGGTCCGATCTACCGCGTCACGCTCAATACCGGGTGGGCTGGGCAGAGCGGATTCCTCGACCTGAGTTTCGGCGGCCTGGTCGGCGCCGGCAGTTCGGTCGCGCGCGTTACCGGGTTCCAGGGCGACTTCGACACCACGGTCGACCCGTACTTCGAGCCGGACGACGGCAGCGGCCAGGGCAGCGAGCGCGCCAACGGCAGTCGCGCCGGGGGCTTTACCCTGGTGGCCGGCGATACGCTGGCGCTGGTCAGCCAGGCCGTGACCTTCGGCGACAGCTTCAGCTTCGACCTGCAGTTCGACATCGCCGCCGCCGGGCTGGCCTCGGACTTCGGCATCGGGCTGCTGGACGAAAACCTGAACCCGCTGACCTGGGGCGATACTGCGTTGACGTTCACCGTCACACCGGGCGGCGGCGTGACATTCGTCGGTGCCGAACTGGCGTCGGTACAGATCGTCAACGACGTGCCGGAACCGTCGGACTGGGCGCTGGTCCTGACCGGCCTGGTCCTGATCGGCAGCATGCGCCGCCTACAATCGCGCCGCTGATCTGTTCCTGCGTGTCAAAGCACCTGCCTGCGGGCAGGTGTTTTTATTTGTAGAAGGGGAAGGGCAGCGGCGCAGGAGCACCGCGATGGAGCAGGAAAGATCAGGACTGGGCAGGACCGTTGCCTTCGGCAGCGGCGCGGCGCATCGCATCGATGCGGTAGGCTTCGGCATTGCCGTCGATGATGCGCAGGCTGCGGCAGCCTTCGGCGGCGCAGTCCGGGGCCGGGTTGTTCGGGCCGGCGGCGGCGGCGACGGCCGGGCCGGTCGACACGGCAGCGGAGGAGGCTGTCGCGGTGGCGGTTGCGGCGACACCCAAGTCGCTTTGGACTGCCGAGCCGAGCGTCATCGAGGTCTGGGTCTCCTGCTGGCCTGCGCCGCAGGCGGTCAGGAGGGTGGTCAGGGCGATGGCGGCGATAGTACGGAGGGAGATGTTCATGGTCGGTCTGTTGAGCAAGCTCGTCTGTAACGAGTTCTATTGTAGTGAGTAAATTTTTCCAGTGCTCAATTATTTTCGTTAGTGAACAGAAAATATTAAGATTTAGAAACAGAAATACGCGACGTTGCCGTGCGTTGGGCGCAGTTGGCGCATCTGTTTTTAAGGAAATAAAGAATTCCCAGAGGAAATTGATGTCCTGCGGCAACGGTTAGGTGTGACCGTACAACGACAGGGCCTCGGTGTTGCTGTTGTCCTGGCAAGCCCAGCCATGCATACGGGATTCGCTTGACCACATGTTGGCAAGAAGGGAAGATGGACCTATGCGAAAACTCATCCTTGTCTTCCTGCTCGGCTGCGCCGCCTGCACCACCCAGGCCCAGGACCCGCTGCGTCAACGGGCGCCTTCCCCGAATGCACCATCGGCCACGGCCCCGTCGGATACCCTCGGCAGCCTGCGCGCACTGGTCGGCGACGCCGCCTGCAGCGACAGCGCCCAGTGCCGTACGCTCCCGCTCGGCGCGCGTGCCTGCGGCGGGCCGGAGGCCTACCTGGCGTATTCGACCGCGAAGGGATCCGAAGCCCAGTTGCGTAGCCTGGCCGAGCGTTACCAGGCCGAGCGCAGGGCAGCCAACAAGGCATCCGGCATGATGTCCACTTGCCAGTTCATGCCCGATCCAGGCGCGGTCTGCCAGGCCGGGCGCTGCCAGCTGGGCACCGGAGAGGCGCTGGCGCGCTAGGCGCGGAGACGGCGACCCGAAAAAAAACACCCTGCAAGCCGGAACTTGCAGGGTGTTTTCATTTGCGCGGGCCAGGAGCCGGCCCTTGCCAACTCAGTCGGCCGCGGCGACCAGCGCCGAGCCTTCTTCCCTGACCTGCTTGGCAGCCGGGGCCGGGGTCGGGATCGGGTTGCTTGCATCCACTTCCAGCAGCGAGGTGCCGAGCGTGGTGCTGCCGTCCAGGTAGCGGATCGCGCCGAGGTAGCGGGTGCCCGGGGTCAGGTCGGACCAGCTTGCCACTGCCGACGAGGTGCCGCCCACGAACACGCTGCTTGGCAGGGTGACCTTCAGGTTGCCGCCGGTGTCGGCGCTGCCGACCACCCACGATGCCAGGGTGTAGGTGGCGCTGCCGCCGCGCGGTGCGTAGCCTGCCACGCAGACACGGTAGGTGCCGGCCGCCGGCGCCATCAGCGTCACCATCTCGTTCGAGGTGGCAGTGCCGCTGTAGCCGACTTCGGTGTTCGCCGAGTTGTAGACCATCAGGTCGAGGTCATCCGAACCGCCGGCCTTGAAGCCGCTGGTGTCGATGTCGCGCAGCGAGAAGCGGGCCACCATGGTGCCGGCCGGGATCGTGACGCTGGTTGCCGTCACGCCTGCCGAACCGCCGGCCTTGCACTCGGCCACGCCGCCGTCTGCCGCCAGGGTGCGGCCGACCGACTGCTCCGCCAGGGTCGCCGGCTTCAGGCCGCCCTTGAGCGAGGTCAGCTTGCCGGTGAAGCCGCTGCCGATGGTGAAGACCTGGTTGCCGGTCACCTGTTCGCTGTGCAGCACTGGCGGGTTGGTGAAGGCCTGCGGACGGGCGGTCAGCGGGCTGCGCACCACGTGGACGCCGTCACGCCATTCCAGCGCGCCGAAGCTGTACGCGTTCATCGCCGCAGTGGTGCGAGTCAGGTTGACGCTGAACGTGCCCTTGGCGCCCGGCGCCAGCGTCAGCGATGCCGGCACCACCGACACGGTGAAGCCCGGCAGCGATGCGGTGGCGTTGTAGGTCGAGGACTTGTCCGACACGTTGGTGACGGTACGGGTCAGCGTGATCTTGCCCAGCACGCTGCCCGCGGTCAGCGAGGGCAGGTTCAGGTTGTACGCCGGGATGCTGCCGAACGAGCTGCAGGTGGCAGCGGTGAACATGCCGCCGATGCCGCAGCCGAAACGCACATGGTCGGTCACGCCCGAGTCGTACACCAGGCCCGGATCGGTGGCCATGTTCGGCACCACGTGGCCGGCGCCCTGGCCCCATGGCAGCTGGCCGTTGGCTGCTCCGGCGCGGCCGTCGGGGAAGGTCGCGGCGGCGGTGGTCATCAGCGCCGACTTGATGGCCGCTGGCGACCAGTCCGGGTGCAGCTGCTTGAGCAGCGCCGCCAGGCCGGCCACGTGCGGGCTCGACATCGAGGTGCCCTGGTAGGACGCCCAGGCGACGTTCGGCACTTCGCTGCCGTTGGCGATCGCGTCGCGTTCGGACTGGGACTTGACCGGGGTGACGCCGGCGATCACGTCGACGCCGGGGGCCGTCAGGTCCGGCTTGAGGATGCTGGTGTAACCCTGGTTCGGGCCGCGCGACGAGAAGCTGGCCATGACCGGGGCCGGGGTGGTACCGACCTGCGGGCTCCAGGCCGAGATCGCGACGGTGGCGCCGCTGTTGGCCTGCACGTAGCTGCGCAGCGCGGTGCCGTCGGCCAGGCTGATGTGGACTGCCGGCACCGAATGCACTTCGGACACGAGGGCGTTGGCGGTATCGATCAGCACCATGCCGGCGCCGCCGAGTTCACCCACCACCTTGCTCTTGTCGATACGGGCGCTGTTGCCGCGTTCGCACAGGACGACCTTGCCCGCGACCAGGCTGGCGTCGAGCGCTGCGGCGGCGCTGCCGCCATAGGTGGTGCGGTCGGTTGCGGAGTAGCACAGGCGGCGCGCTTCCTTGTCGGCGGCGTTCAGGCTGGCATACGGCACCACGCCGGCATCGCGCGCCGAGATCGCCGGGGTGGCCGGCAGCGCGGTCGTGTTGAGCGACGCGCCCAGGTACTTGATGTTGGCGCCGGTGGTGGCGGTGGCGCCGTTCAGGCGGTTGTGGGTCGAGGCGGCGACCGTGGTCACCCACGGGCTCAGGTGGGCCACGGCGTTGGCCGGGCCGCTGTTGCCGGCCGAGGCGGCGACGAACACGTTGGCGTTGGAGGCGCCGAAGAAGGCCAGTTCGACCGGGTCGGTGACGCTGGTCTGCGAGCCGCTGATCGAGTAGTTGATGACGTTGACGCCATCCTTGACGGCCTGGTCGATCGCCGCGACGCTGTCCGAGTTGTAGCAGGAGTTGCGGGTGCCGCTGCCGTCCGGGTTGGTGGGGTCGATGAAGGTCCAGCAGACTTTGTAGGCCGCGATGCGGGCGGCCGGCGCCATGCCGCTGGCGCGGCCCATCGCCACGCCGTTCAGCGTGACCGGGGCGCCGTGGTTGCCGCCCGCGGTGGTGGCGGTGTGGGTGCCGTGGCCGCCGTGGCCGGATGGCCCGTCCACCGAGTCGCGCGGCGAGGTGAAGTCGGACCAGTGCTGGACCCGGCCGCTCGCCTTGAAGGTGGTGTTGAAGTAGCGTGCGCCGATCAGCTTGTTGTTGCAGTGCGATGCACTGAAGCCTTCGCCGGTCTGGCAAGTGCCTTTCCAGCTGCTCGGGGCGGCGCCGAAGGCCAGTTCGCCGGAAGCGTCGAAGGTCGGGTTGCCGTTGGCGTCGACGCGGTCGGCGAACGAAGGATGCTCCGGCCAGATGCCGCCGTCGACGATGCCGATGACGACGCCGTCGCCGGCCTTGCCCACGCCGCCCTGCTGCTGGTTCCACAGGCCTTGCGCCTTGTCCAGGCCCAGGAAGGTCGGGGTGAAGTTGGTGTCGAGGGTGCGTTCTTCGTCGGCGGTGATGGCGGCGACGGCCGGGTCGCGCTTCAGGGCCCGGACTTCATCGTCGGTCATCAGGGCCGCAAAGCCGTTGAAGACCACGTTGTACTTGTGGGTGACATTGGCCTGGTTGACGTTCGCCAGCACGGTGTTCTGCTTTTGGTCGAGGTAGCTGATGTAGGCCTGGACGTCGCCGGCGTTGACATTGAGCTGCTGGCCGGCGGCCGGCTTGGTGGCCGGCAGGCCGGCGATCTCGCCGGTGTAGGTGGCGACCGGCTTGTCGGCCAGCTGGACGATATAGGAGCGGCGCACCTCATCGGCGGATGCCTGCATTGCCACGCTCGACAGCAACGCGAGGACGGCGAGGGATACTGGACGCAGTTTCATTCTTGTTCCTTGTTCTTGTCGGAGGCGCGGATTATTTGGCGCGGCGGCGCGAGGTGGCGGTCAGGCCGGCCATGCCGAGCAGCAGCAGGGCGATCGAACCCGGTTCCGGAACGTCGGCCAGGCGCATGTTGTCGATGCCGAACTGGGCCTGGTTCTGGGTGAAGGCGCGCTCGCTGATGCAGTCGCCGTTACCGTCGAACAGGCAGGCGCTGATGGTCAGGCTGCTCAGCACCGCCGAGCGGAACGCGGCATCGACGTCGAAGCGGTCGAACACGAAACGGCCGGCGCTGTTCTGGCCGGCGAAATCGGCGCCGGTGACGATCGAACCGCCTGCAGCGATGGTGCCGCTCAGGATCAGCCGGCCATAGCTGAAGTTGGGCAGGCCGCCGACCGGGGCGACGAAGCCGAAGTCCAGGCCCTGGAACCTGAAGGTCTGCGTGCCGGTGGTGTTGTAGATGCTCACCCGTCCATCGTTGAGGCCGGCGTAGTAATTGCCGTCGGCGCCGACTGGGCAGGAGGTGATCAGGCAGGCGAAAACGTTCTCCGAATCGATCAGCGCGCCCACGCCGCCCCATTCGTCAGGCTCCGCAGTGGCGCTGTTGCTGACCTCCAGGCGGTAGTTGTCGATCATGAAGGCGTCGCCCGTGTTGTAGGCGGTGTCGCCCGGATTCAGCTGGTCCGACACGATGTTCTTCACGTCCTCGAACGTGATCACGCCGGCGTGCGCGGGAGCGAATGCGCCGAGTGCGCCGATGGCGGATGCGCACAGCAGTTTTTTCAGGGCGATGGGGAGGGAGGGCGCGGTGGATCGGATATCGCGTTTCATCAGTCGAGTTACCTTTATCGTTAGGGTTATGTGGTAATGCCGAAATGCTGCGCCGTTGTTGCTGGCTAGTTGTTAATTGAACATAGATTGCCCACATTTTCCGTTGCGGGTTGTCATGAAATATATCAACGGAAACAACAAGAAAGTAAAAAATTTTAACGTGGAAAATTT
Organism: Massilia alkalitolerans DSM 17462; assembly: GCF_000427785.1. GTDB lineage: Bacteria > Pseudomonadota > Gammaproteobacteria > Burkholderiales > Burkholderiaceae_D > Telluria > Telluria alkalitolerans. The sequence continues at coordinate 34,855 of NZ_ATYR01000005.1, read as the reverse complement.
TTTAGTTGAGCAACTTTACGGAAGTAAATTCTGTTTCTCCTAATAAGGTTAGATGTGAAACAGATTGCGAACATGTAAGAAAATTGCGACAGCCCTTGCGTGCGTCACTAGCGTGGTTTTTTGTTTTATGGCAGAGCTTTCTGCATGTGCATGCCCTGTCTGGCATCAGGCTTGACGACCATGAAAGAAAAGTTGTCTCAACTGATGGGCACGTGGTAGCCTGCTCGGCGCAGCGCGTCGTGACACGCAGGCGGCAACTACGCAGCACCGTCGCGCACGGTGCGATCGGCGCGCAAGGTCTTATTGATGGGGCAATCGAGGAGTCAGTCAGATGTATGCAGCAATGAAAGATTTCCAGATCAAGGGCCGGCGCGCCCATGGTTTCACGCTGCTCGAACTCCTGGTGGTGATCGTCATCATCGGCCTGCTTGCCGCCTATGTCGGCCCCAAGTACTTCTCGCAGCTCGGCAAGTCAGAGGTCACGGTGGCCAAGGCCCAGATCGACGCCTTCGACAAGTCGCTCGACACCTATCGCCTCGATGTCGGCCGCTATCCCAGCACCGAAGAGGGCCTGAACGCGCTGATGGTGGCGCCGCCGAGCGCCGGCGCGAAGTGGAACGGTCCCTACCTGAAGAAGGGCGTGCCGCAGGACCCATGGGGCCGCGCCTACCAGTACCGTGCGCCGGGCAGCAAGGCCGACTACGAGATCCTCTCGCTCGGCAAGGACGGCCAGCCGGGCGGCGCCGGCGATAACGCCGACATCTCCTCGCAGTAAACCGTTTTCGGTCTCTCGTCCAAGTACCAAGCAGGGCAGCCTCCATGCAGTTTGCCGTTCGTACCCTTGCGCCCGACATGTCGATCTCCAGCGTCGTCGTGGATGCCGCCGACGCCCTCGATGCCCGCCGCCAGGTCGAGGCGCGCGGCTTGTTCGTCAGCGCGGTCGAGCCGGCGCGTAGTTCGCCGTTCTCTGCGCTGTTCTCCGGCAAGGGACGCAGGCAGGGCGGCAAGCTGTCCATCGTCCTGTTCAGCCAGGAACTGCTGGCCCTGCTCAACGCGGGCCTGGGCATCGTCGAAGGCCTGGAAGCACTGCTCGAGAAAGAGGCCAGCCCGGGCGCGCGCAGCGTGTTCGAACGCCTGCTGGGAGGACTGCGCGAAGGCAAGCGCTTCTCCAGCGTGCTGGCAAGCCAGCCCGACCTGTTCCCGCCGCTGTATGTCGGCATCGTGCGCGCCGCCGAGGGCACCAGCGACCTGCCGCGCGCGCTGTCGCGCTACATCGATTACCAGCAGCGCATCGATACCGTGCGCAGCAAGATCGTCAGCGCCTCGATCTATCCGGTGATCCTGCTGCTGGTGGGCGGCGGGGTGAGCGCCTTCCTGATCGGCTACGTCGTGCCGAAGTTTGCCGAGGTCTACCAGGGCGCGGGGCGCTCGCTGCCCTGGATGTCGCAGCTGCTGCTCGACTGGGGCCAGTTCGCATCGAAGCACGGCGGCGCCATCGGGGTAGCCGCCCTGCTGGCCATCGTCGGCGCGGTGGCCGGGGTGCGCCATTTGCTGCGCAGCGGCGGCATCAACCGCCTGCTGGTGCGCCTGCCGGGCATCGGCGAGCGTGCCCGCATCTATGAACTGTCGCGCCTGTACCTGACGCTCGGCATGCTCACCGAAGGCGGCATCACCATCGTCGGCGCCATCGAGACCGTGCAGCCGATGGTGTCCGGCACCGTGCGCAAAGGCCTGCTGCATGCGCGCGTCGCGGTCGAATCGGGGCAGCCGCTGTCGACTGCCTTCGAAGCCAACGGCTTGACCACGCCGATTTCGCTGCGCATGCTGCGCGTCGGCGAGCGCACCGGCGACATGGGGCCGATGCTGACCCAGTCGGCCGCCTTCTATGACGGCGAGATCACGCGCTGGATCGACCGCTTCACCCGCACCTTCGAGCCGCTGCTGATGGCGGCCATCGGCCTGGTGGTAGGCGCCATCGTGGTGCTGCTCTACATGCCGATCTTCGACCTGGCTGGAGACATGGGATGAAAGACGATGCCGTGACCCATGCCCCCCTCGATCCGGCGCTGCTGGCGCGCGCCCGGGCGCAGGCAGCGCAGTCGCGCCGCGGCCTGGTGGCCGAACTCGAAGGTCTGAGCGGCCTGGAGCCGCGCCGGATCATCCGCGAGCTGGCGGCCCCGTTCGGCCTGCCGGTAATGGAAACCGCCGCCATGCTGGCGCAGGCTCCCGCATTCGACCTGCTGCCGCTGGCTGGCGCCATGTCGCGCCATTGCGTGCTGCTGCGCGATGCGTCCGGCCACCTGACCGGCGTATTGTCCGATCCCTTCGACCTCGACCTGCAGACCTGGCTGGGCGCGCAGGCGCGCGCCACCGCCAGGAACCCGCTCGACCTGTGCCTGGCGCTGCAGTCCGACATCCAGGCCTACCTGTCCAAGCAGGAGGAATCGGCGCGCGCGGTGGACAGCCTGGTGGGCGCCGACGGGGAAGGGCGGCGCGACGGCAAGGTCAACCAGGTGCTCTCGTTTGCCTCGGTATCGGAAAGCGGCAGCCCGGCCGTCAAGCTGGTCAATTCGACCCTGTACGACGCCCTGAAAGCCGGCGCCTCCGACATCCACCTCGAGAGCACGGCCGGGGGACTGGCGGTGAAGTACCGTGTGGACGGGGTGCTCGACCATGCGGCCACGGTCGGCGGCATCGAGCTGGCCGAGCACATCATCTCGCGCCTGAAGGTGCTGGCCGAACTCGACATCGCCGAACGCCGCATCCCGCAGGACGGCAGCTTCCGGGTCGAATCCGGCGGACGCGACATCGACTTGCGGGTGTCGATCATGCCCAGCATCCACGGGGAGGACGCGGTGATCCGTATCCTCGACAAGCGCGCCATGATCGAGTCCTATGGCGCGCTCACGCTGGAGGCGCTGGGCTTCGACGCGCCCTCGCTGGCGACCCTGCGCACCCTGGCCCAGGAAGCCTACGGCATGCTGCTGGTGACCGGGCCGACCGGCTCGGGCAAGACCACGACCCTGTACGCGGCGCTCACCGAGATCCACAACGGCCGCGAAAAGATCATCACCATCGAAGACCCGGTCGAGTACCAGCTGCCGGGCATCCTGCAGATCCCGGTCAACGAAAAGAAGGGCCTGACCTTCGCGAAAGGCCTGCGCTCGATCCTGCGCCACGACCCGGACAAGATCATGGTCGGCGAGATCCGCGACCGCGAGACCGCCGAGATCGCGGTGCAGTCGGCGCTGACCGGCCACCTGGTGCTCACGACTGTCCACGCCAACAATGTGTTCGACGTGTTCGGCCGTTTTACCCACATGGGCATCGATCCTTACGCCTTCGTGTCGGCCCTGAACGGCATCTGGGCCCAGCGCCTGATCCGCATGAACTGCCCGCACTGCGCGGTGCGCTACGAACCCGACGAGGCCGAGCTCGCCTCGGTGCACCTGGCGCGCGAGGACGCCCAGGATTACCTGTTCATGCGCGGCAAGGGCTGCGGCGACTGTCGCGGCACCGGCTACCGCGGGCGCCGTTCGATCGCCGAGATCCTGACCCTGAACGACGAGATCCGCGAACTGATCGTCGACAAGCAGCCGATTCGCCGCATCAAGGCCGCGGCCCACGCCAACGGCACCCGCAGCCTGCGCCTGGCCGCGCTCGACCTGGTCAAGCGCGGCGCCACCACCATCGACGAGATCAAGCGGGTGACCCTCCATGCGTAGAAAGTTTGGACAGTCCCTGCGCCTGGGGGTGGCCGCCGACGGCCTGGCGCTGCTGCGCGTGGGCGGCTGGCCGCGCGCGGGCGCCGAGGTGCTGGCCCTGCAGGCGGTCGAAGCCGGCGCCCCGGATGCGCTTGGCAAGGGCCTGCGTGCGCTGCTGGGTGAATGCGATCCGCGCGGCTGGCCGCTGACCGTGGTGCTGGCCGACGACCTGGTGCGCCTGTGGCAGGTGCCGCCGCCGCCAGGCGCGACCCGCCTGGCCGACCTGCAGGCCGCCGCGGCCCTGCGCCACCAGCACCTGTTCGGCGCGCCGCCGCTCGAGTGGCGCATCAGCGCCGACTGGGATGCGGCGCGTCCCTTCCTGGCTGCCGCCGCGCCGGAGGCGCTGCTGGCGCTGCTGGAGCTGCTCGCGCGTGAACACCGCCTCCACCTGGTCGAGGTGGCGCCGCAATTCGTGGCCGCCATGAACGCCTGGCGCCGCGAGCGCCGTCCGGGCGCCTGGTTCGGCCTGGTGCATGGCGGCGTGCTGTCGATCGCCGCCTACGAAAGCAGTTCCCTGGCGGCGGTGCGCACCGCAGTGATCCCGCAAGGCGCCGACCGCGACTGGCTGGAAGCCCACGTTGCGCGCGAAGCATTGCGGGTCGGGGTAGGGCGGCCGGAGCGCATCCAGCTGTGCGGGGCTGCCCCGGCAGGCTGGGCCAGCGCGGCGGGCCGCCTGAAATTCGCCTGCACCCTGCTGGAAGACGACAGCGCCGACTGGCCGCTGCACGTGCGCCTGGCGCGCACCGGGATGGCATCATGAAGCGCACCAATATCGATTTCGCGCCGCGCAGCCTGCGGCGCGCCCTGTTCCGCGTCCCGCCGCGTTTCGCCGGTTTCCTGCTCCCCACCGCCATCCTGTGCTTCGTGCTGGTATCGCAGCTGCGCCAGTACCAGGAAGAGCGCGAAGGGCTGGAAGCATTGCAGGCTGCCATCGCGGCGCGTTCGCAGGCCGTGCGCCCGCTGCCGGTGGCCGCGCAGCCGACCTTCACCGTGTCCGATGCGCAGGCCCAGGCCGTCAACGACGCCGTCATGCAGCTCAACCTGCCGTGGCGCGACCTGGTCGAGGCCGTGCGCGCCGCCACGCCGGGCAACGTCGCCCTGCTGGCGCTGGAACCGGACGCCAAGCGCCGTACGCTACGCATCACGGCCGAGGCGAAGAACAGTGACGACATGCTGGCCTACGTGGCGAGGATGGAAGAGCAGGGCTGGTTCGCATCGAGCGCCCTGGTGCGTCACGAGATCGCCGAGCAGGAGCCGAACCGGCCGCTGCGCTTCCAGATCAGCGCTCAATGGGGCACAAGCGGGGGCGGCCAATGAAAGACATGAATCTGTCCGCGCTGTGGCTGCGCCTGGTGCTGGCGCTGCGCCGCGTGAATCCTGTCGTGGCCGGCGCCGTCGCGCTGGCGCTGGCGCTCATGGTCGCCTTCCTCCTGATGCTGCGGGCCCAGTTCGACCTCGAGGAGCAATATACCGAAGCGCGCCGTCAGGCCGCCTTGCCGCCACCCATGCCCGGTGCCGTCGCGCCGCCCCCGCCGAGCGCGGACCAGAACCTCGCGCATTTCTATGCCTCGCTGGGCGAGCGCGGCAAGGTCGAGCGCCAGCTCAAGACCCTGTTCGGGCTGGCCGAGAAGAACGGCCTGGCCCTGCGCCAGGGCGAATACCGCAGCAGCCAGGACCGGGCAGGGCGCTTCCTCACCTACCAGATCACGCTGCCCGTGACGGGCCGCTACGGCGCCATCTGGCAGTTTGCCTTCGACGCGCTGCGCGCGCTGCCGCACGCCTCGCTCGACGACGTGGCGTTCCGGCGCGACGCGATCGGCAGCGAGCTTGTGGAGGCGCGCCTGCGCCTGACGCTGCACCTGTCCGCCACCTCGGGAGCGCCGCGATGAAGCCGCGCCATATCGCGATGGCCGTGGCCCTGGTGGCGGCCGCACTCCTGGTGGTCTTCGGCGACAACACCCCCGAGGACGTGGTGGCCGAGCCGGTCGAGCGGGCGCAGGCGCCGGCGGCCGCGCCGGCCACGGAAACCCGGCCCGCCTCGGACAAGGACAAGAACGTTGCCATCCTGCGCCTGCTCCCGCGCGAAGTGCTGATCGGCGACAGCGACGATCGCTTCAACGGGGGCGAGAATGGCGTGTTCGCGCGCCAGGACTGGACTCCGCCGCCGCCGCCGCCGGCGCCCGCGCCGCCGCCTCCGCCGCCGAGCGCGCCGCCGCTGCCCTTCACCTTCATCGGCAAGTCGCTGCAGGACGGCGTCTGGGAGATCTACCTCGCCCGGGGCGAGCGCACCCATCTCGTGCGCGAGAACACGGTCATCGACGGCATGTACCGGGTCGACGCGATCAAGCCGCCGGTGCTGACCCTGACTTACCTGCCGCTGAACCAGGTTCAGCAGCTTAATATTGGAGTGTTCGACTGATGCTTCGTTTCCAGGCACATGTGCTGGGTATGGCCCTTGCGGCGGCTCTCATCGGCGGCTGCGCCGGCCAGCGCGCCTACCAGGAAGGCAATGCGCTGGTGGCGCAGGACCAGGTGGCGGCCGGGCTGGCGAAATACCAGGAGGCGGTCGCCGCCGACCCCGGCAATCCCCAGTACCGCAGCGCCTACCTGCGCGCGCGCGACACGGCGGCCAACCGCCTGATCGGCCAGGCGGAAAGCGCGCTCGCCAACAGCCAGACGGAAGCGGCGCTGCAGGATTACCGCCGGGTGCTGGCCTTCGACCCGGCCAACGAGCGCGCCAGAGCCGGACTGCGCCAGGTCGAGGTCGACCGCCGCCACGCCGCCATGCTGCAGGAGGCGCGCGCCGCCTTCGACAAGGGGGAACTCGATGCCGCGCGCCAGAAGCTGGCCGCGATCCTGACCGAGCGCCCGGCGCACGAGCCGGCGCGCCTCCTGATGCTGGACGTGGACGAGAAGGCGGCGGCAAGCCCTGCCGCCGAGGCGGCGCTGGCGGCGTCCTTTCGCAAGCCGATCAGCCTGGAGTTCCGCGACGCGCCGCTGAAGCAGATCTTCGAGGTCATCTCGCGCCACGCGGGCCTGAACTTCGTGTTCGACAAGGACGTCAAGGCCGACCAGCGCAGCTCGATCTTCCTGAAGAACAGCACGGTCGAGGCGGCGGTCTACTACCTCCTGATGACCAACCAGCTCGAGCGCCAGGTCATGGACGGCAACACCATCCTGATCTACCCGAACGTGGCGGCCAAGCTGAAGGAATACCAGGAGATGACGGTCAAGACCTTCTTCCTGGCCAATGCCGACGCCAAGAACATCGCCAACACCTTCAAGACCATCCTGAAGTCGCGCGACGTGGTGGTGGACGAGAAGCTCAACCTGGTGATCCTGCGCGACAGCCCGGAAGCGGTGCGCGTGGCGACCCAGCTGGTGGCGCTGCAGGACGTGCCCGAGCCGGAAGTCATGCTGGAAGTCGAGGTGCTGGAGATCAAGCGCAGCCGCCTGGTCGACCTCGGCATCTCCTGGCCGGGCTCGGTGTCCTTCGCGCCCCTGGCGTCGATCGACGGCCCGGTCAGCATCGACCAGCTGCGCGGCCTGAACCGCGGCAACGTCGGCGTCATCAGCGACCTGAGCGCCACCGTCAACGCCAACAAGACCGACGGCGACTCCAATATCCTGGCCAACCCGCGCATCCGCGTGCGCAACAAGGAAAAGGCCAAGGTCGTCATCGGCGACAAGATTCCGAACATCTCGACCACGATCTCGTCCGGCGTGGGCGGCTTCGCTTCCGAATCGGTGAACTACATCGACGTCGGCCTGACCCTGAACGTGGAGCCGACCATCTACCTGAACAACGAGGTCGGCATCCGCATCTCGCTCGAGGTCAGCACCCTGGGCGACTCGGTCACGACCCGTTCCGGCACCGTGGCCTACCGGATCGGCACCCGCTCGGCGACCACCTTCCTGCAGCTCAAGGACGGCGAGAACCAGGTGCTGGCCGGCCTGATCAGCAACGAAGACCGCTCCAGCGGCAGCAAGCTGCCGGGCATCGGCGACCTGCCGATCGTCGGCCGCCTGTTCGGCAGCACGCGCGACACCAGCGACCGCACCGAGATCGTGCTGTCGATCACCCCACGCCTGGTGCGCACGGTGCAGCGTCCGGCGGCGGCCAGCTCCGAGTTCGGCGCCGGCACCGAGGCCAGCTTCCGCCGCCGTCCGGACAGCACCGCGCGCGCGCCGGTACAATTGCCGGTCAGTGCCGGCGCCGCCGCGGCCGCTGCCGCGCGTGCGGCAGGCACGGCGCAGGGCACGGCGCCGGTCGGCGCCCCGGCCGCCGGATCGCCGGACCGTCCGATATCCGTACCGCCGTCGCAACTGCCCGTGACGCCGCAGACCGGCTCGCCGCAATCCGGCCAGCCGCCATCGAGCCCCGCCACCAACCTGCAGGTGGTCCCGGTCGCGCCGCCGCCACCCGCGAACCCGGCCACGCAACGCTGATGTCCACACGCGGCTTCACGCTCATCGAGCTCCTGGTCACGCTGGCGATCCTGGCCCTGCTGGGAACGCTCGCAGTGCCGGTGGCCCAGGTGACGGCGCAGCGCCGCGATGAAGCCGAGCTGCGCCGCGCCTTGCGCGAGATCCGCGCCGGTATCGATGCCTACAAGAAGGCGAGCGACGAAGGCCGCGTGGCCAAGGCGGCGGGCGCCACCGGTTACCCGCCACGCCTGGAGATGCTGGTCGAGGGCGTGCGCGACCAGAAGAGTCCGAAGCAGGCGCAGGTCTATTTCATGCGCCGGCTGCCGCGCGATCCTTTCCATGCCAATCCTGGTTCCTCGGACGCCGAGACCTGGGGCAAGCGCAGCTATGCCAGCGAACCGGACGAGCCCAGGGAGGGCGACGACGTCTACGACGTGTATTCCATGTCCGAGAAGCCGGGATTGAACGGCATCCCCTACAACAAGTGGTGAACCCGATGTCCAAGCTCACTCGCCTGCGCGCCTTCACCCTGATCGAACTGCTGGTGGTGCTGGGCATCGTGGCCCTGCTATTGACGCTGGCGGTGCCGCGCTTCTTCCCGAGCATCGACGCTACCCGCGAAACCATCCTCGAGGAGAACCTGCGCAATACGCGCGCGATCATCGACCAGTACAAGGCCGACACCGGGCGCTATCCGGATTCGCTCGAGCAACTGGTGGAGAAGAAGTACCTGCGCGAGCTGCCGATGGACCCGATCACCGAGAGCCGCGAGACCTGGATCGTGGAGCCGCCGCTGGAAGAAGAACAGGGCGAGGTCGGCAACATCAAGAGCGGCGCGCCGGGCAACGGCCGCAAGGGCAAGCCCTACGCGGAGTGGTAGCATGCGTGCCCGACGCCAGGCCGGCTTCACCTACCTCGGCCTGATCATCCTCGTCTTCATCGTCGGCCTGGTCGGCGCCGCCACGCTGAAGGTCGGCGCGCTGCTGCAGCGCGCCCAGCTGGAAACCGAACTGCTGGAGACCGGCGCCCAGTTCAGCGCCGCGCTCAAGAGCTATGCCGACGCCACCCCGCGCGGCCAACCGACCCAGCCCCTGACGCTGCAGGAGCTGCTGCGCGATACCCGCTTCCCGACCCCGCGCCGGCACCTGCGCAAGATATTCGTCGACCCCATCACCGGACGGCCCGAGTGGGGGATCGTGTCGGCGGCCCAGGGCGGCCGCATCCTGGGGGTGTACAGCCTGTCGCAAGCGAAGCCGCTCAAGCTCGCCGGCTTCGACGAGCGCTTCCCCAATTTCGAGAACCGTGAGCACCATGCGGACTGGAAGTTCATGGCGCTCGGGCAGGGCGCCGCCCCGCGGCCTCGCGCCGTGCCGGGCGCCTCCGCGGAGCCGCCGATCACGATGGCGCCGCCGCCGGAGCAGCCGGCCGGGCCGGTCGTCGCACCGGTGGAGGCGCAGGCGCCGATGCGCGAGGTGGCTCCGCCCCCGCGCAACGAGCCGGAGCCCGAGGCGCCGCGCGAGGAAGCGCCGGAGCCGCCTGCCGACGACGACCGGGAACAAGACAAGGACAAGGACAAGGACGGTCCCCGGGAGCCGCCGCCCCCGTCCACGGACTCCGGGCGCTAGGGGGCGCTTGTGTCTACTTGGCGCGGCGCTTGAAGTCGCGCGGGCGGAAGCCCAGCGCCAGCAGCACCGCGAAGTAGGCGCAAGCCGCGACCGCGATGATCGCCGCCAGCGCGCCGGCGCGCAGCAGCGGCGTGGCGCGCAGCGCGATCCAGTCGAACTGCGCCTGGCCGAACCAGGACACGGCGCCCATCACGCTCACCGCGACCAGGAGCTTGAGGAAGAACTTGCCCCAGCCCGGCTGCGGCACGTAGATGTGGCGCCGGCGCAGACCGGTGTACAGGAAGGCCGCGTTGATGCAGGCGCCCACGCCGATCGACAGCGCCAGGCCGGCCACGCCGAACAACGGCACGAACACGAGGTTGAGGAGCTGGGTCGCCACCATCACGCCGACCGCGATCTTGACCGGGGTACGCACTTCCTGGCGCGCATAGAAGGCAGGCGCCAGGGTCTTGACCAGGATGAAGCCGAGCAGGCCCGCGCTGTAGGCCATCAGCGGCAGCGAGGAGTGGGCCACGTCCTGGGCGGTGAACACGCCGTAGTGGAACAGGGTGGCGATCATCGGCACCGCCAGCGTCGCCATGCCCACCGAAGAGGGGACGGCCAGCAGGAAGGTCAGGCGCAGGCCCCAGTCCAGCAGCGAGGAGTATTCCTGGGTGTCGCCTTCGGTGTTCGCTTTGGCCAGGCTGGGCAGCAGGATGGTGCCCAGGGCCACGCCCAGCAGGGCGGTGGGGAATTCCATCAGGCGGTCGGCGTATTGCAGGGCCGTCACCGCGCCCGCGGCCAGGCTGGCGGCGATGGTGGTGTTGATCAGGAGGCTGATCTGGGCCGCCGACACCGCGAACACGGCCGGCCCCATCTTGCCGAGCATGCGGCGCACGCCGCTGTCGCGCAGTCCGGTCATGGGATTGAGCGAGAGGCGCGGCAGCATGCCGAGCTTCACCAGCGAAGGAATCTGGATCGCCACCTGGGCCAGGCCGCCCACGCACACGCCCACCGCCATCGCATAGATCGGTTGCTCGAACCAGTCGGCCAGCACCAGCGCCGAGACGATGAAGGAGATGTTCAGCAGCACCGGCGTGATGGCCGGGATCTTGAAGTGGCGCCAGGTATTGAGCACGCCGCTGGCCAGGGCCACGAAGGCCATGCAGGCGATGTAGGGGAACATCATGCGCGTCATGAGCACGGCGGCGTCGAAGGCTGCCGGTTCGCGCTGCAGGCCGCCGCCGATCAGGTAGATCAGCACCGGCGCGGCGAGGATGCCGACGATGCTGGTCAGCACCGTCGCCCAGACCAGCACGGTAGCCACGTGGTCGACCAGGGTTTTCGTGGCCTCCTGGCCATGCTTGGTCTTGTACTCGGTCAGGATCGGCACGAAGGCCTGCGAGAACGCGCCTTCCGCGAACAGCCGGCGCAGCAGGTTGGGCAGGCGGAAGGCGATGTTGAAGGCGTCGGTGAAATTCGAGGCGCCGAAGGTGGCGGCAAACAGGCTGTCGCGCAGCAGACCGGTGACGCGGGACACCATGGTCATGCTGGAAATAGCGGCGAGGGTACGGAGCAGGTTCATGGCCCGGGATTATACTTGGGCAATAGTCCCGTATTGCCGCCGCACGTGCTCTCAGGCGACAATTATTGAATTATGAATTGCCCTAAGTGCTTTCGTTCGCTATAATCGTGGGCTGTACTGAATTCTGTTAGCAGACACGAATCGTTGGGCAGGCACCGTAGGCGCCAGTTTCACTCGCGAATGTTTGCAAACGCAACTTGACCCCGATTTAGGAAATTTCATGGCAAATACCGCACAAGCGCGCAAACGCGCTCGTCAAGCAGTTAAGCAAAACGCACACAACTCGTCGCAGCGTTCGACCCTGCGTACCGCAATCAAGGCAGTTCGCAAGGCCATCCAGGCTGGCGACAAGGCCGCTGCGACCACCATCTTCCAGCAGTCCGTGTCGACCATCGACAGCATCGCTGACAAGAAGATCATCCACAAGAACAAGGCAGCCCGCCACAAGAGCCGCCTGGCTGCTGCCCTGAAGGCACTGTCCGCTTAATTAGCGAGGTGCGTGCGGCCTAGGCCGCGCAGGCAGTTCTGTGCAGAGCAAGACCCGCCCGACTTCGGTCCTGGCGGGTTTTGTCGTTTGCTGCATATGCTTGGGCTCGCCTCGAAATCCACGTGCTCCAGCCGGCAGCCTAAAATTTAAAACCCATGGCGCACAGTAAAATACTGGTGCATAATGTGAAACGCCGTCTTATGTCTTATAGAAGACTTCCCGAAGTCCCGCCTTCAAGACCTGAGCGTTACCACCTGTTTTTGACATCGTGCGACCCGCATGATCATCGAGGAAAAAGCGTATGAGCAGTGATCCGACCATCATCTACACCCTGACCGACGAGGCCCCGCTGTTGGCGACCCACGCCTTCCTGCCAGTCGTCAGCACCTTCACCAAGCCGGCCGGCATCAAGGTCGAGCAGGCCGACATCTCGGTTGCCGCCCGTATCCTGGCGCAGTTCCCGGAGAACCTGACTCCGGAACAGCGCGTCCCGGACGTGCTGACCGAACTGGGCAAGAAGACGCTCGAGCCGGACGCGAACATTATCAAGCTGCCGAACATCTCGGCCTCGGTGGGCCAGCTGACTGCCGCCATCAAGGAACTGCAGGCCAAGGGCTACAAGCTCCCGGATTACCCGGCCGACCCGAAGACCGATGAAGAGAAGGCCATCAAGGCCAAGTACGGCAAGTGCATCGGCTCGTCGGTGAACCCGGTCCTGCGCGAAGGTAACTCCGACCGCCGCGCGCCGAAGGCCGTCAAGGAATACGCCCGCAAGAACCCGCACTCGATGGCGCCATGGTCGCAGGCATCGCGCACCCACGTGTCGCACATGACCCACGGCGACTTCTACCACGGCGAAAAGTCGATGACCCTGGACGGCGCCCGCGACGTCAAGATGGAACTGGTCACCAAGTCGGGCCAGACCATCGTGCTCAAGCCGAAGGTCGCGCTGCAGGCCGGCGAGATCATCGATTCGATGTTCATGAGCCGCAAGGCCCTGCTGGCCTTCTACGAACAGCAGATCAATGACGCCAAGGAAACCGGCGTGCTGTTCTCGCTGCACGTCAAGGCGACCATGATGAAGGTCTCGCACCCGATCGTGTTCGGCCACTGCGTGCGCATGTTCTACAAGGAAGCCTTCGAGAAGCACGGCGCCCTGTTCGACAGCCTCGGCATCAACGTCAACAACGGCATGGCCGACCTGTACAACAAGATCGCCGCGCTGCCGGCCTCGCAGCGCGAAGAGGTCGAGCGCGACCTGCACGCCTGCCAGGAAAACCGTCCGGCGCTGGCCATGGTCGACTCGACCAAGGGCATCACCAACTTCCACTCGCCGAACGACGTGATCGTCGATGCGTCGATGCCGGCCATGATCCGCGCCGGCGGCAAGATGTACGACGCCACCGGCTCCCTGAAGGAAGTCAAGGCCGTCATCCCGGAATCGACCTTCGCCCGCATCTACCAGGAGATCATCAACTTCTGCAAATGGCACGGCGCCTTCGATCCGAAGACCATGGGCACCGTCCCGAACGTGGGCCTGATGGCGCAGCAGGCCGAGGAATACGGCTCGCACGACAAGACCTTCGAGATCCCGGAAGACGGCGTGGCCAACATCACCGACCTGGCTACCGGCGAAGTCCTGATGAGCCAGAACGTGGAAACCGGCGACATCTGGCGCATGTGCCAGACCAAGGACGCCCCGGTCCGCGACTGGGTCAAGCTGGCGGTCACCCGCGCGCGCAACTCGGGCATGCCGGCCGTGTTCTGGCTGGACCCGTACCGTCCGCACGAGAATGAACTGATCAAGAAGGTCAAGACCTACCTGAAGGATCACGACACCACCGGCCTGGACATCCAGATCATGTCGCAGGTCCGTGCGATGCGCTACACCCTGGAGCGCGTCTCGCGCGGCCTGGACACCATCTCGGTGACCGGCAACATCCTGCGCGACTACCTGACCGACCTGTTCCCGATCCTGGAGCTGGGCACCTCGGCCAAGATGCTGTCGATCGTCCCGCTGATGGCCGGCGGCGGCATGTACGAAACCGGCGCGGGCGGCTCGGCGCCGAAGCACGTGCAGCAGCTGACCGAAGAGAATCACCTGCGCTGGGATTCGCTGGGCGAGTTCCTGGCCCTGGCCGTGTCGCTGGAAGACCTGGGACTCAAGACCGGCAACAACAAGGCGAAGGTGCTGGCCAAGACCCTCGACGCCGCTACCGGCAAGCTGCTGGACAACCGCAAGTCGCCGTCGCCGAAGACCGGTGAACTCGACAACCGCGGCAGCCAGTTCTACCTGTCGATGTACTGGGCCCAGGAGCTGGCCGCGCAGACCGAGGACGCCGAACTGGCAGCCAAGTTCGCGCCGCTGGCCAAGCAGCTGCTTGATAACGAAGCCAGGATCGTCCAGGAACTGCTGGAAGTGCAGGGCAAGCCGGCCGACATCGGCGGCTACTACAAGGCCGACGACGCCAAGGTGAAAGCCGTGATGCGTCCGAGCGCGACCTTCAACGCCGCGCTGGAGTCGTTCGCGGTTTAATACGCTCCTGCGTAAATGAAAACGCCGACCTGCGGGTCGGCGTTTTTTTTGGATTACGAATACCGGACTTCGATGAACTCCCCCGGCATCAAGGGATGCGTCGCCAGCGAAAACGGCCCGATGCTCGAGCGCACCAGCCGCAAGGTCGGCAATCCCACCGCCGCCGTCATCCTGCGCACCTGCCGGTTTTTCCCTTCTTCCAGCGTGATCGCGATCCAGCTGGTCGGCTTGTCCTGGCGCGCACGGATCGGCGGATTGCGCGGCCACAGCCAGGCCGGCTCCGCGATGCGCACCGCCTTGCACGGCTTGGTGACGAAGTCGCCCAGGTCCAGCGGCGCCTGCAGCCGCGCCAAGGCGGCGCTGTCCGCCACCCCGTCCACCTGCACCAGGTAGGTCTTGGCTTCCTTGTGGTCCGGATGGGCGATCTTGTGCTGCAGCTTGCCGTCGTCGGTCAGCAGCATCAGGCCTTCGCTGTCGGCGTCCAGCCGGCCGGCAGGGTAGATGTTCGGGATGTCCAGGTAGTTGGCCAGGGTTTCGCGGCCGTCCTGGCTGGAGAACTGGCACAGGACCTGGAAGGGTTTATTGAAGAGGATCAGAGGCATGGGGTGCGAATCGGTACATAAAAGGTGCTGCGTAGCGCCTCGGAAAATACTGGTGCATAATGCAAGATGCTGGGAAGGTGTCTTATACAAGACTTGCAGCCGTATTCCACATTGTAGATGAAATGCGGGCCGGGCCCGACGCCGCGACGCGGCCTGCCACGCGACCACATGGGAGAGCATGATGTACCAACATATCAAGGTCCCGGCCGACGGCCAGAAAATCACCGTCAACGCCGACTTCTCGCTAACCGTGCCGGACAATCCGGTCATTCCATACATCGAGGGTGACGGCACCGGCGTCGACATCACCCCGGTCATGCTCAAGGTTGTCGACGCGGCCGTGGCCAAGGCCTATGGCGGCGCGCGCAAGATCAGCTGGATGGAAATCTACGCCGGCGAAAAGTCGACCCAGGTCTACGGTCCCGACGTGTGGCTGCCCACCGAAACCCTGGACGTGGTGAAGGACTACGTGGTCTCGATCAAGGGCCCGCTGACCACCCCGGTAGGCGGCGGCATCCGTTCGCTCAACGTCGCGCTGCGCCAGGAACTCGACCTCTACGTCTGCCTGCGCCCGGTGCGCTATTTTGCCGGCGTGCCCTCGCCGTTGAAGCAGCCGGAGAAGACCGACATGGTGATCTTCCGCGAGAACTCGGAAGACATCTACGCGGGCATCGAATGGGCCGAAGGCTCCGAAGGCGTCAAGAAGGTCATCAAGTTCCTGACCGAAGAGATGGGCGTCAAGAAGATCCGCTTCCCCGAAACCTCGGGCCTGGGCATCAAGCCGGTCTCGCGCGAAGGCACCGAACGCCTGGTGCGCAAGGCGATCCAGTACGCCATCGACAACGACAAGCCCTCGGTGACCCTGGTCCACAAGGGCAACATCATGAAGTACACCGAAGGGGGCTTCCGCGACTGGGGCTATGCGCTGGCGCAGCGCGAATTCGGCGCCGAGCTGATCGACGGCGGTCCATGGTGCAAGTTCAAGAACCCGAAGAGCGGCCGCGAGATCACCATCAAGGATTCGATCGCCGACGCCTTCCTGCAGCAGATCCTGCTGCGTCCGGCCGAATACAGCGTGATCGCCACCCTGAATCTGAACGGCGACTATGTCTCCGACGCGCTGGCGGCCCAGGTGGGCGGCATCGGCATCGCGCCGGGCGCCAACATGTCGGACTCGGTGGCGATGTTCGAGGCCACCCACGGCACCGCGCCGAAGTACGCCGGCAAGGACTACGTGAATCCGGGTTCGCTCATCCTTTCGGCAGAGATGATGCTCCGCCATATGGGGTGGACGGAAGCGGCCGATCTCATCATCAGCGCGATGGAACGCGCGATCACCTCGAAAAAGGTCACGTATGACTTCGCGCGGCTGATGGAAGGCGCTACGCAAGTGTCGTGCTCGGGCTTCGGCGAGGTCATGATCGAACAGATGTAAGCAGGTATCGCCCCCGACATCGTCCTTCGTGGGACGATGTCGGCACATTGCGTGCGGCGCCGCTACCGTGCGCATGCCCCCTGAGCGTTGAGGATGTGAATGATCTCCGTCGCCAGGGAACGGTATTCCAGGGCCGCGACCGAACTGGGTGCGGTATCGGCAATGAGCTCGGATTTCCCGCGCGGTTCTTCAAGCCGTGCATCACGCCAGAACCGCTTTTCGATTTTCTTGCGTTCTACGGCATATGCAGTGCTGAGTGTCGTATGCATCAGCGGCAATCCGAATGCATGCGCGGCAGCATAGCCGCCCGACTCCGTCTGCCATCCCTGGCTTCTTGTTCGTGAACAAAGTGAACAACTTGGGGCTCGCGCCTGGTTCGGCATGCTTGGCGAGGCGGCGCGAAAACACATTCCGTATCGAGTTCGGGGCGTCCCAGCGTTCGAGGTCGAAGACGAAGGTGACCAGGTCGCTCAGCAGCAGCGCGGTTTCGATATCGCGGCCGAGATCCAGGAAGACGAAGTCCGTGCTGGTCCTTAACTCGGCAAGCGTTGCATCCGGCTTGTTTTTGGCTTGCCACTCCTTGGCCTCGAAATAGCAATCAAACGCCCGTTCGGGACGCAGCGTCCCGTCTTCCGCCAGCGCGCCCATGGCTTGGAGGCGATGCCGCAGATCCGTCAGTTCGGAAGGATTCAGTATGACGTGCGATCGCCGCAGCACACGCGGGTTATCGAACTGGAAGTTGTCCTGGCTGAGATAGTCGGCGTCTGTGACGACCGCGCTGCGATACCCGTCTTGCGCCAACAGGCGGCCAAGCTCGAGGGAAATATAGGTCTTCCCGCATCCGCCGGTCGCGCTGACAATGCTGATGATGTGTGTATCGCCGGAAGTCGGGGTGCCGTCCAGGCGAACGGGCGGGAACGGCAAGCGGTGCTTGATGCAAAACAGGGCAAGTGCCCCGGCGCTGATTCCGCGCGTCGACTTCCGGTCCCGCGGCGCTTCATAGGCAGCCCAGGTACGGCGATCGACGTGGATCGACTGCGCTGCTTCTGCGATAGTCAGGCCAAGGCGTTCCCGCGTTTGTTTCAGATGTAGTGGCTGGATATGCATGTCGTTCTCCTGATGGCAACACGGAAAATTTAAGGCAGTCCCGCCATTTTGGATAGATGCACAACGTGCATGGCCGACGCACTCGCGTCTTGCGGGCTCCGTTTCAGGGAGTGCTGATCAATGGGCGCGCGCGTACCGCGACTCAACCCGGTTCGGCTAAGATGAAAGCTTCGATCCCGGCAGCGGCCGGGTCTTCCCTTTTCAATAGGAGGAGCAATGGCGTCCCAGGCACATTTCGAACGGATCGGCCGCTTCATCTATGGCTTCCACCGCATTGTCTCGCCCGAGGAACTGCGCGCGCTGCAGGATGGAAGCAGGCTCCCGGTGGAGCTGGCCGACCGCGGCGCCGCGCTGGCGGAGCGCTTCGATGCCGTGCTGGCCGACTGGCATGAGGACGCGCGGCTCGAACGCGGCGACTCCGTCAGCGACGAGCGCATCGCCGCACTGTTGAAAGACACCCGCGACTTCTCGGCGGAACTGGCTTATGCTCGTACCCAGGGTGCATGAAATGCAGGGCAGGCAGGCAAGGGGGGAACGCCACGGGCGAAAAAAAACCCCGCCGTGGCGGGGTTCTTCGCTTCCGGGAGGGGAATGATTACATGCCCTGGATGTTGGAAGCTTGCTTGCCTTTCGGGCCTTGCGTGACTTCGAATTGGACTTTTTGACCTTCTTTGAGGGTCTTAAAACCGTTCATATTGATCGCGGAGAAGTGTGCGAACAGATCCTCGCCGCCGTCATCAGGAGTGATGAAGCCAAAGCCTTTGGAATCATTGAACCACTTAACAGTACCAGTTGCCATAAAAGAACTTTCAAATTTTAACTAATCACACGAGCCATAAAAGCAAGAAGCTTCTTGCCCCCTCCTCAGCCTGCTCACTTCTTATCAACAAGTACATAAGTACAATGTCAATGACTGCATTGTTGGTGGAATAATCACTGAAGTCAAGCGGTTTTGGGGGGCTGTTGCCAAATTTTTCACGGCAGAGGTAACACGACTCTTGATTTCGTCAATTGGATCGCCATCTGCGCATTCATCGGAAAACCAGTAACATGGAAGCACATGAGAACGAGCTGATGTTTACGCTTGGCACAGACATTGAAAGCATTAGAATACGCCCATGGCTACGAAGCATGACACCGAACAGCTGCTGGAGCGGCAAACTGTAAAACCGCCACCCTTATATCAGGTGGCGTTGCTGAACGACGACTACACGCCGATGGAATTCGTGGTTGCGATCATCCAGGAGTATTTCAACAAGGATCGCGAAACGGCGACCCAGATCATGCTTTCCGTGCATCGGCACGGCAAGGGCGTCTGTGGGGTGTTTTCCAAAGATATAGCGTGTACCAAAGTGGAGTTTGTCTTAACGCATGCGCGTAAGGCAGGGCACCCCCTGCAGTGCGTGATGGAGGAAGTATGATTGCGCAGGAACTTGAAGTATCCCTACACATGGCCTTTGTCGAAGCCCGTCAGGCCCGCCACGAGTTCATTACCGTGGAACACCTGCTGCTGGCCCTGCTCGACAACCCATCAGCCGCCGAAGTCCTGCGTGCGTGCGCGGTCAATATCGAAGACCTGCGCAAGACCCTGACTAATTTTATCGGTGATAACACCCCGACCGTGCCGGGCACGGGCGAGGTCGACACCCAGCCGACGCTCGGATTCCAGCGCGTGATCCAGCGCGCGATCATGCACGTCCAGTCGGCCTCGAACGGCAAGAAGGAAGTCACTGGCGCCAATGTGCTGGTGGCGATCTTCGGCGAGAAGGACTCGCACGCCGTCTACTACCTGCACCAGCAGGGCGTGACCCGTCTCGACGTGGTCAACTTCATCTCGCACGGCGTGCGCAAGGACCAGCAGCTCGACACCAGCAAGGCGTCGGAAGGCGTGGAAGAAGCGCAGGTCGAAGGCCAGGCCAAGGAAAGCCCGCTCGACCAGTTCACCCAGAACCTGAACAAGTCGGCCGCCGATGGCAAGATCGATCCGCTGATCGGCCGCGAGGAAGAAGTCGACCGCGTGATCCAGATCCTGTGCCGCCGCCGCAAGAACAATCCGCTGCTGGTGGGCGAGGCCGGTGTCGGCAAGACCGCCATCGCGGAAGGCCTGGCATGGCGCATCGTCCAGGAAGACGTCCCCGAAATCCTGCAGAACGCGGTCGTGTTCTCGCTCGATATGGGCGCGCTGCTGGCCGGCACCAAATACCGCGGCGACTTCGAGCAGCGCCTCAAGGCCGTGCTCAAGCAGCTCAAGGACACCCCGAACGGCATCCTGTTCATCGACGAGATCCACACGATCATCGGCGCCGGTTCGGCGTCGGGCGGCACGCTCGATGCATCGAACCTGCTCAAGCCGGCCCTGGCCAACGGCCAGCTCAAGTGCATCGGCGCGACCACGTTCACGGAATTCCGCGGCGTGTTCGAGAAAGATCACGCACTTTCCCGCCGCTTCCAGAAGGTCGACGTCAACGAACCGTCGGTCGAGCAGACCGTGGCGATCCTGCGCGGCCTGAAGTCGCGCTTCGAAGAGCACCACGGCGTGAAGTACTCGGCCTCGGCGCTCTCGACCGCGGCCGAGCTGGCGGCGCGCTTCATCAATGACCGGCACCTGCCGGACAAGGCCATCGACGTGATCGACGAAGCGGGCGCGGCACAGCGCATCCTGCCGAAGTCGAAGCAGAAGAAGACCATCGGCAAGACCGAGATCGAGGACATCATCGCGAAGATCGCGCGGATCCCTCCGCAGACCGTCAACCAGGACGACCGCAGCAAGCTGCAGACCATTGACCGCGACCTGCGCAACGTGGTGTTCGGCCAGGACCCGGCGATCGAAGCCCTGTCGGCCGCGATCAAGATGGCGCGTGCCGGCCTGGGCAAGACCGACAAACCGATCGGCTCCTTCCTGTTCTCGGGTCCGACCGGCGTCGGCAAGACCGAGGTCGCCAAGCAGCTGGCCTTCATCCTGGGCATCGACCTGGTGCGCTTCGACATGTCCGAGTACATGGAGCGCCACGCGGTGTCGCGCCTGATCGGCGCGCCGCCGGGCTACGTCGGCTTCGACCAGGGCGGCCTGCTGACCGAGGCCATCACCAAGAAGCCGCACACCGTGCTGCTGCTGGACGAGATCGAGAAGGCCCATCCGGACATCTTCAACATCCTGCTGCAGGTGATGGACCACGGCACGCTGACCGACAACAACGGACGCAAGGCCGACTTCCGCAACGTGATCATCATCATGACCACCAATGCGGGCGCCGAGAGCCTGACCAAGCGCTCGGTGGGCTTCGTGGATTCGAAGGCGGCAGGCGACGAGATGGCCGACATCAAGCGCATGTTCACGCCGGAGTTCCGCAACCGCCTGGACGCCATCATCAGCTTCCGCGCGCTCGACGAAGACATCATCCTGCGCGTCGTGGACAAGTTCCTGATGCAGCTGGAAGAGCAGCTGCACGAGAAGAAGGTGGAAGCCGTCTTCACCGAGAAGCTGCGCAAGTTCCTCGGCACGAAGGGTTTCGACCCGCTGATGGGCGCCCGTCCGATGTCGCGCCTGATCCAGGACATGATCCGCAAGGCGCTGGCCGACGAGCTGCTGTTCGGCCGCCTGGTCAACGGTGGCCGCGTGACGGTGGACCTGAACGAGAAGGACGACGTCGTCCTCGAGTTCCCGGAAGGCGACGCACTGCCGCCGCCGGCTCCGGCCGAGACGGTCGAGATCGAGTAATCCCCCGTCTTGCAATGAAAACCGCGCGTCAAGCGCGGTTTTTTTTGCATGTATGCACGTCGTACACCCCCTTCACCTGTGGCAAACTCTTCCGCTTGAGTAACCCTTGCCATTGTGAACATGCAACTGTCCCGCACCATCCTCGCCCTGTCGCTGGCCCTGATCGGCAGCCAGGCCGCCGCCGCCGATCCCTATTTCCGTTTTCCCGCGATCCGCGGCGACAGCATCGTCTTCACCGCCGAGGGTGACCTGTGGCGCACGACGCTCCAGGGCGGCAAGGCCACCCGCCTGACCACGCATCCTTCCAGCGAAACCCAGGCTGCGATCTCGCACGACGGCAAGCTGGTCGCTTTTGCCGCCTCGTATGAAGGCGCCCAGGAAGCCTATGTGATGCCGATCGAGGGCGGCCTGCCCAAGCGCATCACCTTCGAAAACGGCGGCGTGAACGTGCTGGGCTGGACCGCGCAGGGCGAAGTCCTTGTCAGTACCGAAAATTCGGTGGGACCGTCGAAACACCGTATCGTCGCCGCCCTCGACCCCATCAAGATGACGCGCCGCGTGCTGCCGCTGGCCGACGCCAACGACGCCGTGCTGAGCGACGACGGCCGCACCGTGTTCTTCACGCGCATGGGCCTGTCGATGACCAACGATAACGTCAAGGCCTACCGCGGCGGCGCCCATGCCCAGCTGTGGCGCTACGAACCCGGCGCCAAGGGCGAGGCCACGCGCCTGTTCAAGGACGACAACGCCAACAACCGCCGCGCCATGTGGCATCAAGGCCGCATCTACTTCATCAGCGACACCGGCGGCGCCGATAACATCTGGTCCGCGCTGCCCGACGGCAGCGACCGCAAGGCGCATACCAGGCATACCGAATGGGACGTGCGCACCGCCTCGCTCGGCGACGGCCGCATCGCCTACCAGTTGGGCGCCGACCTGCGCGTGTTCGACATCGCGGCCGGCACCGACACGCGCGTAGAGGCCAGCCTGGTCTCGGACTTCGACCAGCAGCGCACCCGCCGCGTGCGCTCGCCGCTCGACGCGCTGACCAGTATCGACGTCGCCAACAAGGCCCAGCGCATCGTGCTGACGGCGCGCGGCAAGGTGACCATCGCCGGCACCGGCAGCTACCGCCGCGTCGAGATCGCGGTGCCGGACGGGGCGCGCGCCCGCGGCGCCGTGTTCAGCCACGACGACAAGTGGGTCTATGCATTCGTGGATACCACCGGCGAGAACGAGATCTGGCGCTATGCCGCCGACGGTTCCGGCAAGGGCGAGCGCCTGACCATCGACGGGGCCAGCCACCGTTCCGGCATCTATCCGTCGCCAGACGGCAGGTACCTGGCCCACACCGACAAGAAGGGCCGCACCTGGCTGCTCGACCTGCAGGCCAGAACCAACGTCATCATCGACGACGCCAACCAGGTCGGCGCCGAGCGTCCGGACCAGGTGGTGTGGTCGCCGGACAGCCGCAACCTGGCGTTTGTCCGGGTCGGCAGCAGCGAGCAGCGCAACCAGATCGGCATGTATAACCTGGCCAGCAAGAGCATGGCCTTTGTCACCACCGACCGCTACACGGCCAACTCGCCGGTGTTCTCGCCGGACGGGAAGTGGCTGTATTTCCTGTCCGCGC
Organism: Massilia alkalitolerans DSM 17462; assembly: GCF_000427785.1. Classification (GTDB taxonomy): domain Bacteria; phylum Pseudomonadota; class Gammaproteobacteria; order Burkholderiales; family Burkholderiaceae_D; genus Telluria; species Telluria alkalitolerans. The sequence goes on along the minus strand of NZ_ATYR01000005.1, from coordinate 11,956 downwards.
GCCACTTCAATGTGGGTAACGCCGGCCCCTGGGGCGACCGCAACATGGGCCCGGTGTTCGACCGTCGCGTCGGCATCTATGCGCTGGCACTGCAGCCGGGCGTGCGCTTCCCCTTCAAGCCCGAGGACGAGCTGACCAAGCCGGAAGTGGCATCGCCCGAGGCCGCCGCGCGCGCCGCGGTCCAGACCCCCGGCAAGGAAGAAGCCGACAAGACCGCCGCCGTCGCCGCGGCCGCGGCGGCCACTGCGGCGGCGAATGCGGCTGACCCCAAGGCCAAGGCAGCGCCGACCCCGGCGATCGACTACGCCGGCCTGCGCGAGCGCCTCTACGAAGTGCCGGTCGCGCCGGGCAACTACCGCGCCCTGGCCATCGACGAGAAGCGCCTGTACGTCCTCGAATCGGACAACGGCCGCAGCGGCGCGCTCAAGACCCTCGAGATTTCGCGCAGCAGCCCGCAGCTGGAAACCTTCGTGAACAACGTGCGCGAGTTCGGCCTGAGCACCGACCGCAAGCATGTCTTCTACCGCACCTTCCATGCCACCGGACCGGGCGAGATGCTGATCGTCGCCGCCGGCGCCAAGGCCCCGGCCGACGTGTCGAAGGCGCGCATCAAGATCGACGACTGGGCGGTGAGCACCAACCCGCGCCTGGAGTGGAAGCAGATGTTCAGCGATGCCTGGCGCATGCACCGCGACTTCCTGTACGACGCCAACATGCGCGGCATCGACTGGGTGGCCGTGCGCAACCGCTACGCGCCGCTGGTCGAGCGCGTGACCGACCGCGCCGAGCTCAATGACGTGCTGGGCATGATGGTGGGCGAGCTCGGCGCGCTGCACTCGCAGATCATCCCGGGCGACGTGCGCCGCGCCGCCGGCGAGGGCGTTCCCTCGAGCCTGGGCGCCGTGCTGTCGCGCACGCCCGAGGGCTTCCGCGTCGACCGCGTCTACCGCAGCGAACCCGAGCTGCCGTCCGAGCGCGGGCCGCTGGCGGCGCCGGACGTCGGCGTCAAGGAAGGCGACATCATCACCGCCGTGAACGGCAAGTCGCTGGCGGAAAGCAGGGACATCGCCGACCTGCTGCTCGACCAGGCCGACAAGCAGGTGCTGCTGCACGTGAAGAGCGGGGCAGGCAAGCCGCGTCCCATGATCGTGACGCCGGTGTCGATGGCGCAGCACGCCAGCCTGCGCTACGCCGACTGGGAGCAGGGCAGGGCGCAGCAGGTCGACCAGGCCTCCAAGGGCAAGATCGGCTACCTGCACCTGCGCGCCATGGTGGCGCGCGACATCAACGCGTTTGCCCGCGACTTCTACGCCAACATCAACAAGGAAGGCCTGATCATCGACGTGCGCCGCAACAACGGCGGCAACATCGACAGCTGGATCATCGAGAAGCTGCTGCGCCGCTCGTGGGCATTCTGGACCTCGAACGGCACCCTGCCGCAGTCGAACATGCAGAACACCTTCCGTGGCCACCTGGTGGTGCTGATGGACGAGCTGACCTACTCGGACGGCGAGACCTTCGCCGCCGGCGTCAAGGCCCTGAAACTGGGCCCGCTGGTGGGCAAGCGAACCGCCGGCGCCGGCGTCTGGCTCAGCGACGGCAACAGCCTGGCCGACAACGGCAGGGCGCGCGTGGCCGAGTTCGGCCAGTTCGCCGCGGACGGCGAATGGCTGATCGAAGGCGTGGGCGTGTCGCCCGACGTCGAGGTCGACAACCTGCCGCACGAAACCTTCGAAGGCCGCGACCGCCAGCTGGAAGTGGCGATCGGACTGCTCGAGAAGAAGATGAAGGAGCAGCCGGTCATGCCCTGGAAGCCGGCCGCGATCCCGGCGCTCAAGCGCCAGTGGGAAGCCGGCGAGGCTGCTGGCAAGGCGCCGCCAACCAACAAGTAAGCGCCTCCCTCCCGTGACATTCGCAGGCGCGGATGTCACGGATTTTCATCGCCCTGTCACATTGCATTTTTAGACTGCAGGTATCCGATCAACTCGATACCTGCCATGCACCTCGCGAAGCTCCAGACCGGCACCAAGATCCTCGGCGCCTTCGGCATCGTCTCCTTCCTCCTCCTGATCATCTCGGCCGTGGCGCTGTGGCGCATGCAGTCCAACGATGCCCTCACCACCGACCTGGTCTACGACAAGCTGGCCAGGCAGCAGCTGGCCTCCGACCTGCTCGGCGTCGAACGCCTGAACGGCTCGCGCACGGTCGCCATCGCGCGCAGCGACAGCCTGGAGCTGGCGGACTACTTCGGCGCCCAGCTGGCCCAGGGCAGGAAGGCCGCCGCCGATCTCGAAGCGAAACTGGGCAAGCTGCCGCGCACGCAGGCTGAAGCCGCCCTGATGGCGCAAGCCGGCGGCCACAAGGCGGCGCTGGACAAGGTGCAGGCCGCGCTGTTCCAGGCCAAGGACCTCGGCCAGACCGGCGTCGTCGAGCAGCTCGTCGGCGGCGACTGGGAGCAAGGCTACCAGGCCTACACGGGTGCGCTGGAAGCCTTGCTGGCCCACGAAACCGACGCGGCGCACCGCCTCGCCAGCGAATCGGCCTCGGCCTCGCTGTTCGGAAAATCCTTGGTGCTGGCGCTCGGCCTCGGCGCCCTCGGTATCGGCGCGCTGCTCGCCTGGATGCTGACCCGGAACATCGTCGGCCCGCTGCAGCAGGCCGTCAGCCTGGCCGAGCAGGTGGCGAAGGGCGACCTGCGTCCGGTCATCCGCCACGCGCGTGCGGACGAGATCGGCCGCCTGTTCGACGCCCTCAACGGCATGACCGGTGGCGTCGCGGCCACCGTGTCCCAGGTACTGGCCGGCGCCCGGGCGATCGATTCGGTATCGGGCGAGATCGCCGACGGCAACCAGGACCTGTCGCGCCGCACCGAGCGCCAGGCAGCCAGCCTGCGCCAGACCGTCGGCGCGATGGAAGAACTGCGCGAAGCCATCGACCGCAACAATGCCAGCGCCCGCTCGGCGAATGCGCTGGCGCAGTCGGCCTCGAGCGTCGCCACCCGCAGCGCCCAGGCGGTCGACGAGGTGGTGGCGCGCATGGGCGCGATCAAGGCCTCGGCCGACCGGATCACCGACATCACCGGCATGATCGACAGCATCGCCTTCCAGACCAATATCCTGGCGCTGAACGCGGCGGTGGAAGCGGCGCGCGCCGGTGCCGAGGGACGCGGCTTCGCGGTGGTGGCGGCCGAGGTGCGCAGCCTGGCCCAGCATTCGGCGTCGGCGGCGAAGGAGATCAAGAAGCTCATCAAGGATTCGAGCGCGGAGATCGCCGCCGGCACCGGCATCGCCGGCACCGCGGGCGAGACCATGCGCGCCGTACTGGCCCACGTGCACGACGTGGCCGGCCTGCTCGACACTATCTCCACCGCCAGCGGCGAGCAGGCCAGCGGCGTGGCCCAGGCCAGCCAGGCGATCGCCGAGATGGACGAGTCGACCCGGCAGAACGCGGCCATGGTGGAGCAGGCGGCCAGCGCGGCCGGGGCGATGCGCCGGCAGGCGGCCGAGCTGTCGGAACTGGTGGCGACCTTCAAGCTGCGCCAGGGCGCGCATGCGGACGAAAAAAAGCCGCCTGCAAGCAGGCGGCTTTCGCTGGAAACGGCGGCGTGATTACCAGCCGATGTCCTTGAACAGTTCCATCGTCAGGTCGGTCGGCGCCGTCACCGAGTGGGTCAGGTCGGCATTGATCGACGGTTCCATCAGCTGGTTGCGGGTGGTCGCGGTGTTGTAGTGCGACACCGACGAGCCCTGCTGGAACGGATTCGGCGTGAACATCGTGACGCGGCCCTGTGCATCGGCGCCCGAGAGCTGGGTCTTGGAACGTTCGAGCTTGCCCACGGTGCCGTTCGCGTTGCCGTTCGGCTTGGTCAGGCTGGCGAGGATCGTCGCGCCGTCGGCCTGCGACACGCGCACGGCCGGGATGGTGATCGACGGATCGGCGCCGCCCAGGCCGGTGACTGCGCCCGGTGCGTTGTCGGCCACGATCACGCCGATCGCGCCGGCGTCCTGGGCGTTCTTGACCTTGACCGTGAAGCCGCAGGTGCCGCGGCTGACCAGGGCGATCTTGCGGCGCACCGCTTCGGCGTTGGCGGCATTGAACGGCGTGCAGGCCGAACCCGGGCTGTCAGGCTGCAGGGCCACCGCGGCGATCTGGCCGGTCAGCGGCGACTTGTCGATCTTCGGACCGAAATCGGCTTCGCCGACGGCGTACAGGTCGCCGGACGGCGAGTTGGCGCCGACGCCGATCACGCGCAGCTGGGCGGTCGGAGTCAGGACCGATGGTGCGGCCGCGGTGACGCGGGCGCCGGTCCAGGACAGGCCGCCCGGCTTGAGCGCCGATGCCGCACGCTCGGCGTTGGTCATGTCGATCCACAGCTTGCCGGTGGTGTTATCGAGCAGGAAGGTATCCCAGACCGACGCACGTCCGGCGAATGGGGCACCGGTCGCGCCGCTGGTGAAGGTCTGGAAGCCCAGGCCGTGGCCCATTTCGTGCAGCAGGGTGGCGACGAAGTCGATGTTGTTGCCTTCGTTGGCATCCAGGCCCAGGTAGAACGCGCTGCCTGCCAGGCAGTCCGACTTGCCGAGGTTGGAATTGAAGCGCGCCGTGATCTGGCCACCCGGCGAGGTCGAGATTTCGCTGCCGTACAGCTTGTTGGCCAGGGCATACGAATACCAGACGTCGGTCTTCGGCGCGCCCTTGAAGTTGGCGAACACCTGGGTGGCGCCGGCGCTGCCCAGCACCGCGCTGGTCGCGGTGCACGACAGCGGCTCGAAGGTCGCATTGATGACGATCGGGACGTCACTGGTCAGGGTCTTGCCCCAGATATTGGCCGCGTGCGTGAACGCGATCAGGCGCTGCTGGCCGATGGTGGTGCCGGTGTTGCCGCCGATGGGCGTCGCCGGGGTCGTCTCGTTGAAGCCGATGCCGGGCGCGTTCAGGTTGTTGATGACGATCTTGGCAGCTGCCTGTGCAGTGCCCATGCTGCCGCAGGCCAGGGCCAGGGCCGCGGCTACCAGAGTGAGGCTTGGACGCTTATTCGACTTCATTCTGGTGCTCCTTGGCGTGCGTGGACACTGGGGTGGACAGGGCAGAGTGGGCTGCATGCGAGCCGTGGGCGCACTCGGCTTCGAGCTTGCCGTCCGCGGTGCGGCGCACCACCGTGTGCATCATCGACTCCTCGTCGACGTGGGCGGCAAGGACGCCGTTCTGCTGCAGGCTGGCGACGCCGGCGACCGGGGCGCCGGAGGCTGCGCGGGCGGCCTTCTGGGCTTCGCGCTCCGCTTTGCGCAGCTCGTTCAGTTTCTGTACCTCAGCGGCAGTCGCATTGCGCAGCTTGCCGGTGCGCTGGTCCTTGGCAACGGTCTGGCCTTCCTGTCCGGCAGCGAGCGCCGATCCGGCGAACGCCAGCGCCGCGATGGCGACAGCGCTACGCAGCATGGATACACGAATTTGCATGTTGTGTTTTCTCTCAGAAAAATATACGTCAATCGGTACAACTTTTCTTTCCCCGTCTCTAGAGCCGGTTGTCAACAACTATAGCTTTGGAAATAACGAAACTGAACACAACTATTAAAAATTTTATATCTTTGTTTTAGTTGATGTGCATATAAAATTCGGCTTTCTCTCTCAAAAGTCTGATGTAAATACAGTTTCTTCGCGCGTTGTTTTTTGTGCGCAAGACACTTCAGGCTGAACTGTGGTATTGACGCACGCGCGGTCCTGCACTAGGACGCAGCGATATGGGAGAGGGGCGCCGGCGCAGTTGCCGGCGCCATGAAGACTCAGCGCACGTCGAGCAGTTCGACGTCGAAGATCAGGTTGGCATTCGGCGGGATCGGGCCGGCGCCCGAGCTGCCGTAACCCATGCTGGCCGGAATGATGAGGGTGCGCTTGCCGCCGACCTTCATGCCGGCCACGCCCGCATCCCAGCCGGGAATGACCTGTCCGCCGCCGAGGTGGAAGCTGAACGGCTCGCGTCCGCTCGAGGAGTCGAACTGGGCGCCGCGCTTCGATTCGGTGTTCGGCTCGTACAGCCAGCCGGTGTAGTGGACGACCACGGTGGCACCGTCGGTCGCTTCCTTGCCGGTACCGGCCACGGTGTCGATCTTTTGCAGCGCCACGCTGTCGGCGGCCGCCGCGGGAGGGGTTTCGGCGCGCTTGCAGCCGGTGACGGCCAGCGTCATGCTCAAGCCAAGGATGCAGTAGGAGATCAGCTGTTTCAAGGTATTCTTTCGTAAAAGGGACAGGGCGAAGGCAGCGGCAGTATACATGCGATCGCCCCACGGGAGAACGCATGCGCCTGTCGCAGGGTCTACGCGCCGTCGCCGCGCTCGAGGCGGCCAAGGGCATGGTGGTGTTGTTGACCGGCTTCGGCCTGTTCGCGCTGCTGCACCGCGACGTCCAGCGCCTTGCCGAGCTGCTGGTGGCGCACGCGCACCTGAACCCCGCATCCCACACGCCCCCGGTGTTCGTCGAGCTGGCAGGGCGGCTGGACGACGCGCGCCTGCTGCAGCTTGCGGCGGCGGCCCTCGCGTATTCAGGCCTGCGCATGGTCGAGGCCTACGGCCTGTGGCATGGCCGTGCATGGGCGGAAGGCCTGGCGGCGGCCAGCGGCGCCATCTACCTGCCGTTCGAGCTGGACGAACTGGCGCACCGTCCCGGCCTGCTGAACGCCGGCCTGCTGGCCGTTAACCTGGCCATTGTCGCTTTCATGGTCTACAGTTTGAAGAGGCGCCGCGCAGCGCACCGATCCGATTGACACGCGTGGCCCACGTACGGACCGCATATGGTATCGAACCAACCCGGATTCCTCTTTGCCACCGGCATCGAGAACAGCATCCCGACCATCGACGGCGGCCGGGTCCGCATGGACGAGATGGACAAATGCGGGCACTACCGCCATTGGCGGCGCGACTTCGACCTGGTGCAGGAAATCGGCATCCGCTTCCTGCGCTACGGCCCTCCCTTGCATACGACGCTGGTCGGGCCGGGGCGCCATGACTGGGCGTTTGCCGACGCGGTGTTTCCCGACCTGCGGCGCCGCGGCCTGGTGCCGATCGTCGACCTGTGCCATTTCGGCCTGCCCGATTTTCTGGGCGACTTCCAGAACCCGGACTTTGCCGCGATCTTCGCCGACTATGCGCGCGCCTTTGCCCAGCGCTATCCCTGGGTCCAGCTGTACACGCCGGTCAACGAGATGTCGATCTGCGCGCTGTTTTCCGCCCTGTACGGCTGGTGGAACGAGCAGATGCGCAGCGACCGGGCCTTCGTCACCGCGCTCAAGCACATCGTGAAGGCCAACCTGCTGGCCATGCGCGCCATCCTCGAGGTGCGCCCGGATGCGCTGTTCGTCCAGAGCGAATCGACCGAGTACTTCCACGCCCGCTCGCCCGCCGCGATCGGCCCGGCCGAGACCAGGAACGCGCGCCGCTTCCTGTCGCTGGACCTGAACTACGGCCGTCGCGTCGACTCCACCATGTACGAGTACCTGCTCGACAACGGCATGACGCGCGACGAGTACCACTTCTTCCTGAACAACAACCTCAAGCATCACTGCATCATGGGGAACGATTATTACCAGACCAACGAGCACCATGTGTCGGCGGGCGGCTCGACCATGGCGTCCGGGGAAATCTTCGGCTACGCCGTGATCACGCACCAGTACTACAACCGCTACCGCCTGCCGGTGATGCATACCGAGACCAATCTGTGCCAGGGAGCGTGTGGGGACGAGGCCGTGAAGTGGCTGCGCAAGGAGTGGGCCAACGTGCTGCGGGTACGTAACAACGGCGTGCCCCTGGTCGGCTTCACCTGGTACTCCCTGACCGACCAGGTCGACTGGGACACCGGCCTGCGCGAGAACAACGGCCATGTGAACGCCCTCGGCCTCGCCGACCTCGACCGCCAGCTGCGCCCGGTCGGGCTGGCCTACCGCGACCTGATCCGGGACTGGACCGAAGTGCTGCCCACCCAGAGCGTGTGCCTGCAGGTGCCGCTGGCGCTGGACAACGACTACCCCGGATTCGACTTCGCAGCGCCGCACACGGCGCCGGCCGAGGCGGCGACCGGCGCACCCAGGAACACGGAATAGGAGGGCGTATGCGCTTCGACGGCAAGCTCGTTCTCGTCACCGGCGCCGCCGGCGGCATCGGCCTCGCGGCGGCCAAGCGCTTTGCTGCCGAAGGCGCCAGCCTGGCGCTGGTCGACCGCGATGCGCTCGCCCTGCCGGCGGCGGCCGCCGCGGTGGGCGGGTGCGGCGCCGGCGAGGTCATGGAGGTAGTGTGCGACGTCGGCGCGGAGCAGGAAGTCGGCGCCGCCGTCGGGAAGGTCCTGCAGCGCTTCGGGCGGCTCGACGTGGTGGTCAACAACGCCGGCCTGATGGTCTTCAAGCCCATCGTGGAACTCGACGCGGCCGACTGGACGAAGGTGCTGCAGGTCGACCTGCTCGGGGCCTTCTTCTTCATCAGGCAGGCCTTCCTGCACATGGGGCAGGGCGGGGCGGTCGTCAACGTCGCGAGCGTGCATGCCCTGGAGACCGAAGTCAAGGTGGCGCCCTACGCGGCCGCCAAGGCCGCCTTGCTGTCGCTGACGCGCTCGGCGGCGCTGGAAGGCGGGCCCAGGGGCATCCGGGTCAATGCCGTGCTCCCTGGCGCGGTCGACACGCCGATGCTGTGGAATAACCCGGAGGTCCAGTCCGGGGTCGAGCACATCGATGCGGCCGAGGTGGGCAAGCCCGCCGACATCGCCGCGGCGATCGCCTTCCTGGCTTCGAGCGACGCCGCCTTCATCCAGGGCGCCTCCCTGCTGGTGGACGGCGGGCGCCTGTGCCGCCTGTAGCGGGTCCGAACCGCGCCCTCAGATCGCGGCCAGCGCCCGGCGCAGGTCGTCGCGCTGGTCTTCCAAATGCTCGATGCCGACTGACAGGCGGATCAAGCCGTCGCCGATGCCCAGCCCGGCGCGCTGCTCGGCCGGGATGCTGGCATGGGTCATCAGGGCAGGGTGCTCGATCAGGCTCTCGACGCCGCCCAGGCTCTCGGCCAGGGTGAACACCTCGCAGGCTTCCAGGAAGCGCCTGCTGCCGGCCAGGTCGGTGGCCAGGTCGATCGACACGATGCCTCCGAAGCCGTTCATCTGGCGCCGCGCCAGCGCGTGCTGCGGATGCGATTCCAGGCCCGGATAGAACACCTTGCGTACCTTCGGCTCGCGTTCCAGCCACTGGGCCAGCGCCAGCGCGTTGGCGCTGCTGCGCTCCACCCGCAGGGCAAGTGTCTTGATCCCGCGCAGCACCAGGAAGCTGTCGAAAGGACCCTGGATCGCGCCGACGGCGTTCTGGATGAAGCCGAGCCCCTCGGCCAGGGCCGCATGGCGCTCCTCCTTGCCGACCACCGCCACGCCGCCGATCACGTCGGAATGGCCGTTCATGTACTTGGTGGTCGAGTGCACCACGATGTCGAAGCCGAGTTCCAGCGGACGCTGGACAATCGGGCTGGCGAAGGTGTTGTCGCACACAGTGATGATGCCACGCGCGCGGCACAGGGCCGCGATGGCCGCCAGGTCGGCCAGCTTGAGCATCGGGTTGGTCGGCGTTTCCACCCACACCAGCCGGGTTTCAGGCGTGAGCGCCTTGGCGAGCGCATCCGGATCGGTCAGGTCGGCGTAGGCGAAGCTGTGGCCGGCGCTCTTCCTGCGCACGCGCTCGAACAGGCGGAAGGTGCCGCCATACATGTCGTCGCCCGCCACAATGTGCGAGTTCGCCGGCAGCAGCTCCAGCACCGCCGCGATCGCGGCCAGGCCGGAGGCGAAGGCGAAGGCCGCGCTGCCGCTTTCGATGTCGGCCACGCAGCGCTCCAGCGCCCAGCGCGTCGGGTTGTGCGAGCGGCCGTAGTCCAGGCCCTTGTGCACGCCCGGGCTCTCCTGGCGGAAGGTCGAGGTGGCGAAGATCGGCGGCATCACGGCGCCGGTGCCTGGCTCCGGCGCCTGGCCGCCGTGGATCACGCGGGTGGCGAGGTGTTTTTTGTGGTCGGTCGGGTTATTGCTCATGAGAGGGTCCTGCGAAGGTGGTTGAGCAGGTCGTAGCGCGTGATCAGGCCGTAGAAGCGTTCGCCGTCATGGATCACGGCCGTCAGCCCGCGGTCGAGGATCTCGCGCAGGTGGCCCATGCTGGCTGTGGGCAGCAGGGTCTGGAGCGAGGAAGTCATGGTGCTCGACACCGGCGCGCTGAAGTGCTTGGGTTCGGCGGTGACGTGCAGCAGCAGGTCGGACTCGTCGATCAGGCCGGCCAGCCGGCCCTTGTCGTCGATCACGGGCAGCTGCTGCAGGTCGGCGTTGCGCATGCGGTTGAAGGCGGTGAGCAGGGTGTCGGAGGGCGATACCGTGACCACTTCGCCTTCGTCGTAGCGGCGGCCGATCAGGTCGCGCAGGTCGCCCGTCCTGGGACGCGTCTTCAAGCCCTGGTCGACCATCCACCCGTCGCTGTACACCTTGCTCAGGTAGCGGGTGCCGGTGTCGCAGACAAAAGAAACGACGCGTTTCGGACGGGTCTGCTCGCGGCAGTAGCGCAGGGCGGTGGCCAGCAGGGTCCCGGTGGACGAGCCGGCCAGGATGCCTTCCTGCTGCAGCAGCAGGCGCGCGGTGCCGAAGCTTTCCTCGTCGGAGATGGTGTAGGCCTTCTTCACGCGCGACAGGTCGGCGATGCCGGGGATGAAATCTTCGCCGATGCCCTCGACCGCCCAGGAACCGGCGTCAAGGCGCAGCACGCCGGTGTTGATGTAGTCGGCCAGGATCGAGCCCTGCGGGTCGGCCAGCACGAATTCCAGGTTCGGCTGGGTCTTCTTGAAATAGCGCGACAGGCCGGTGAGGGTGCCGGACGAGCCGACCCCGACCACGATGGCATCGAGCTTGTGGTTGACCTGGTCCCAGATCTCGGGACCGGTGGTGGTTTCATGGGCGCGCGGGTTGGCCGGGTTGTTGAACTGGTCGGCGAACCAGGCGCCGGGGATCTCCCTGGCCAGGCGCGCCGCATAGTCCTGGTAGTACTCGGGGTGGCCCTTGCCGACGTCGGAGCGGGTCAGGTGGATCTCGGCGCCGAGCGCCTTCAGGTGCAGGATCTTCTCGGCCGCCATCTTGTCGGGGACGACCAGCACCACGCGGTAGCCCTTGATGCGCGCCACCAGGGCCAGCCCCAGGCCGGTATTGCCGGCGGTGGCCTCGACCACGGTGCCGCCCGGCTCCAGCAGCCCGTCGTGCTCGGCCTGCTCGATCATGGCGCGGCCGATGCGGTCCTTGATGGAGCCGCCGGGATTCTGGGATTCGAGTTTCAGGAACAGCTGGCAGGGACCGGTGTCGATCCGGGTCACTTCGATCAGGGGGGTGTCACCGATCAGGGAAAACAAAGCCGCTTGCGACGCATGTTGCATAGTGCCTCCGTCAGGCCGGGCAGGGGCCCGGGCGGTGCGCCGCTTGATGGGCAGGCGCTAGTCGAAGAGCTGGCGCTTGCTCGTATCAATGGGCGCCAGGCCATGTAAAAAAGTCATGATACGGCGATAATTTAACATGGTGTTGATCCAGCGCGGGGTGGGGAATTTGTAGGGTGGGCGGCTTGTCCGCCCACGCGGTGATGGTTATCGGCCTCGTTTTCGGGCGCGATGATCTTGCTGCAAACTATCACCGCGTGGGCGGGAGACCCTGTATGGCACAGGGACATGGGTTACACATGTCTAGAGACATAGGTGACACATGTCGAACCATTCTACGCCTTAATCCTGAGGTCGATTTCTGCGACTTTTCGCGTACAGAACATGACGTCGAAGAGTCCATCGGTGTCAGTGGGCTTGACCGCAACAGGCTCTCCAGCCAGGCCCTCTCCGATATACGGTTGCAAACCTGAGAAACTGATGCAGCCGCTTTGTTTGACCTTCCTGACGTCGTCCTCATTGTCATACTCGACGTCGGGGAGCTG
>NZ_ATYR01000042.1 GCF_000427785.1 Massilia alkalitolerans DSM 17462 | reverse complement strand
CTGCCAGCCTGGTGTGGCCAGATTGAGCCCTGGGTATTGCCGGCGGCAGTTTTCCAGGGCAGGCGACTGAGCATTGCGTTCTTCGTCACGCAGCGCATCCGAGGCGCCTCTGATAATTCGTGCAGCTTCCTCGCGCTCTCGCTGTTCTTCTTGTCTAGCGCGTAAGTCCAGTGCTCGGGCATGCTCCAGTTGAAGCCGCTGTACCTCCAGCATGGCAATGAAGCGTTCAGTGTTTTCGGCTAGTAGCTGACGCTCGGCGTCGGTAAGAAGCTGGCCAGCGCTTGATCCATAAACGGGCACCGCCCCGGTGTCATAGGAGCCGTATAGGAGCTTGAAGCACTCGGAGCCGAGGACGGTGAACCGCCCATTCTCCCGCACGATGTGGATGCGTTTGTACACGCTGTGGCGACAGCCGTCGCGCTGACAAATTATCCGATCTCCTTTGTCTACCTCGACTACTGCCATCAGCTGCGCGTTCGACATCTTTTATTTTTCCAAGCAAAGACCGCCCCCGGTCATAAATGTCGACTATACAGTATAGGGTCAGGGCGTTTGCAAGTCGACTGCGCGGAATGGTTTGCGGGCGATATGCTCGGCCAAATCGCCTTAGCGCCCGATTTTTTCCGTTTTCCCTATTCGCCCCTTATTGGCCTTGCCATACAGGCAGTTTAAAGCCGAACCCAACTGGCGGCGAAATAATATTTTCATGGGCAACTCATTGCACCGAGGTGGCTACCCGGCTCTTCGTCGTTGCCGACATCCTCGGACAGAACTGCGAGGGCACGCGCAGGAATCGGGGCGAGCACCATCACTTCGTATCCCGCGCCGGCGCCCAGTCCCACGTCGTTGTCCACATCGATCCGCAGAAGGGCGAGCGCCTCGTCCTCGCCAAAGCAGTCCCCGAGCCAGTTCGTCAGTGCGTCCTCGACCGCGGCCAGGTCGGTGAAGCAGTACACGGCCGCCACGCTCTCGCCGGCGCTGGCGCTGCGTGGTCCGATCTGCGGCTGCAGGCCGGCGTCTAGGATGCTTGAGAGGTTGGCAGCCGGGGCGACGTGGTAGAGCGTTGGCATGGGAGTGAACAGATGGAGCGGACGCTCGAGGGTAGCGCCCGCACCAGAGCGTGGTTGCAGGAGATCGCCGACTTTGCAACCACGGATGCAGGGCGTCGCTATGCTCATCGCATTGTTCACATTGCTACCCGAGCTACGACATGAATAACATGAATAAACACCGCTTCCAGACTTTCCTGCTGACACGCCTAGTTCAGCGCAACGACTACCCATCCACCAAGGCACTGCTCGCCGCCATCGTCGCCGCCTGCGAGATCCCGGAAACCTCGTGGAGAGCCAGGAAGGATGCGTTCAACGAATTGCAGGAGAAGGCGCCGCTCCGGGAGAGCAGCAACCTGGTCATCGGCCACAGCGACATCCCTGGGCACCTGGAGCGTGAATGGGGCGAATTCTCGGTCTTCTCCAACATGACTCGCGGGGTCTCGAACGAGATGCAGCTCGAAGAGATCACGCGCACCAAATTCTGGCTGACCGACGAGCAGATGGGATACGGCCGGTATGGGCGCCCGCTGGAAGAGTCCGCGCCGGCGCCCGACGAAGACGACGATACCGATGCGGATTCGACACCCCGCATGTGAGCGGTGCACCTGGCTATGATTGACATCGCACCGGGAAGAACGATAATCGCACCATGAAGACCCCACCTGCCACCCTCATCATCGGGGATTACCCTCAGCTGGCGCTGCTAGCCTGGAGTCGCAAGCCGACCGACGTGATCACCGGCGAGGAAGCGTTCGCCCTCTACGAGGCCAACTGGCGCATGGTCGACCAGGAGAAGCTTGGCGAGGCCGAGCTCGAGCTGATCGAAGGCTTGACGCAGGTGTACGGCGGCGGAGTCATGAATGTATAAGCGGGACCACCACAATCGCATTCAGCGAATTCTGTCTGCGCTCGACGCCGACTTTCTGGCGCAGAACGGGTGCTTCTTCGGCGGCGGCACCGCCATCGTCCTGGCGCTGGACGAATACAGGGAGTCGGTCGATATCGACTTCCTCTGCGCGTCCCAGGACGGGTACCGCGAGCTGCGCAACACGGTCGACAACGCCACCCTCGGCGCCATGTTCTCGCAGCCCGTGGAGCTCGTGCGCGAGGTGCGCGCCGATCGCTACGGGATCCGCACCTACATCCGCATCGACGATGTGCCGGTGAAGTTCGAGGTAGTAAGCGAGGGCCGCATCCAGATCGAGGGCGCGCTCGATCCGCGCACTCGCGTGCCCACTCTCTCTCGCGTCGATATGTACGCCGAAAAGCTGCTGGCCAACGCAGACCGCTACCGTGACAAGGGCGTGGCCAGCCGCGACATCATCGACCTGTCGATGATGGTCGGCCACTGGGGGGCAGTACCCGACGCCGCGTGGGAAAAGGTGCGCAAGGCCTATGGCGCATCGGCGGATCGCGCCTACCAGGGCGCCGTGGAGATGGTCAGTGACCGCGCCTACCTGGCGCAGTGCCTGGCCAAGATGCACATGGCGCCGGAGCTTGCAGATCAGATCCCTGCGGTACTGCGTGGGGAGGCGACTTTCGCGCCTGCGCCGGCGGCGGCGTCTCAACCACGTGGTGCATCTGTTGCCAGCGCTGCGCAAAGTCTGCGCGCGGTCTACGGCCGGGCCTTGGCGGTGCCGGTGCGCGCCCAGGGCGAAGAAGATGACCGCGAAGAGCCAGCTGGAGATCGCCCTGCCCCGTGACTGGCGCTGTTCAGCTGTCTATTACCACTTAGACGGGATATCGATGCCTTTGCTGGCCAGAAGCGCACGAGCTTCGTCAATGAGGATCTGCGGCCCACCGCGCGCAAAGACGTCGGCGCGGAACGTGTCGGAATTCTGGCCGTCGTACGGGAAGTCTGGGAACTTGGCCAGGCGTTCTTTCGCCTCGGGCACCGACACCTCGTAGAACGTCGTGAGCCACTCCAGGACATGAGGCTCCCTGATCGCATGTAGCGGCACGAAGGTCACGACGATGGCGGCCGTCCACGTGCTGAAGAACACCCGGATCGGGAAGTCGAGCTGGCAGTGAAGGACTCCGTTTTCGAAGTATCGGATGTTCTGGAGCGCGTTCTCGGCCGAATAGCTGATCATCCAGGCAAACGGAATCCTCGGCCGCTCCTTGGAATGCGGCTGCGCCAGGCGCTGCATGATCCTCTCCGGCACCTCACTGGGCAGGACGTGCTGGTGGTCGCCATCCATCGTGTTCCTCTCTATGTCGAATGTTGTCCTGCCATTATCGGTGGTCGACCGGGCGTCTCGCAACGATACGGCGCCGTCGGGTACCAAGACCAGAGGGCTGCAACCACGCCGATCCGGCTCCGGTAGGCTTCTGGAATTGTCATCCAGGAGCATCCCATGTTCGACCGTAATCTCACCCCAGCCCAGTACAAGGCCATTTCTTCCGCGCGCGCTGACCTGGTGCGCGAGCTGCTGATCGAGGCGCTGCAGCACCACCTGCCCAACGGCTACCTGCTGAACACGGACCCCGCGCTCATGGCCGGGAACGCGCTGCTGGCGGTACGGCCGGCCTATAGCGCTGAGAGCAAGATGATGATCAGCTTCCACCACGCCATCAACTACCGCTCAGCCATGAAGGACGACCGCGTCGCCTATCGCACCACGGTGGAGTCGATCCGGGCCTGCGGTAGCGCGAAGAGCGCGACCTACTGGGAGACCGATCGGGCGTTCGGTAAAGACGGGGTCATGGAGCAGCGCGGTGTCGATCCGAACGACCTGGTGGCGTCGGTGCGCATGCTGGCCGCCGAGGTGTGCTCGTCCGCGCCCTTCACGGCCTTCGAGTGGCGTCCCTGTCCGCACGACCGAGGTGGGAAGTGGGAGCTCTTCGATGGCGTCAGGAAGCTGCAGTCGGTGTGGAAGTCAGGAAGCCGGTTCGGCACCTTGATGGGTACCTGCCCGACCACCTTAAAGGCGGCGAAAGCCGAGGCTGAGCTGGCGGCGCGCCTCATGCTGCGCTCGGAGCACCAGGAGCGCCTGGCCGGCCTGGGTGCTGGGCTGGGCGCTGGCACGGAAGAATCCACCGAGCTGGATGATCAAGAGCGCTTATACGGCCCAGCGATGTGAACAAGGTGGCGGTGCCGATCGGGCGACCGCCACCCCGAGCACTACTTCAGCCCATTCCATTTGCGACGAGGTATTCATTCAGTCTCTGACACGACTGATAGTATTCGTAAAACCCCTCGCTAAATGTTCTCATATCGGAGTTTTTCACCCCTTGTTTCGAGACAAAACTCATGACCTTGAAGTGGCTGCAGTCGTCGACATCCACAACCAAACGAACAAGGCCTGCATCAAGGAACCGCAATTGCGCTAAAAGCCTTTGTATTGCCGCTGCGGTTCGCTCATTGTGATATTCCATATATCTGAGCCACGGCGCGTATGTGCTTACAGTTGGCGTCCACGACGTTAGCAGCGGCGAGTCACCATTCGGGTCCAATTTCGAGAAAGCAGCGCTCAATGAGGCTTCGGTGAGCGTCTCGAAGGTCATAGACACGTGCGATTTTGTTGCAATGTCGCTCAGTTGCGACGCGCATTCGCGCACGATCCGCTGCGCGTGCTTCGCAATATAGGGCTGCAGTGCATCACGATCGGATTGTTCCTGGATGTGCACGACGATCAGGTAAAACACGTAGCTGGCGATAACCGAGGCCAAGATAGCCTCGAAGATCGCCCCGATTTCATAGACTCCGTCGATCGTGCTCGGAATCCGGTTGAGCCAGAATATCTTCCCGACGAGAAGGAGCAACGAAAGGACCGCCAGCCAGTTCGCGGTGGGCGACGCAGTGCGGATCAAGTTCCAGAGGCGCATTAGTCTAATTCCTCACCTGGTCACGCCTGAACCGGGGCTTCAGCAACCATCGTGAATACGCCGTCGCCCGTGTCTTTCCAGCGAGTAGCCTCATTCCAGACCTCGAGGTCGCTCAGTCGGCCAAGCTCTTCCACGGCCGCGCGCTCGTCGATCCGCTCGGCGCGCTGAATGCCCTGGCGAACCATCTCCAGCAGGCGCGGCGGCAGACCGATCGTCCGTTGGGCGCGGACAATGCGCGTGTCGGCGTCGACCAGGACCATCAGCAGGTCGTTGGTGTCGGCCTCGTGGGCGGCCCAGGTGCGCATGATCGGCGCCGCGTCGAGGAACGGCACGCAGATCGGCCACACCTGCGTTTCATTCACCTTCAGCTGGATCAGGAGTGCACCAGCAGGCATGGCGGTCGAGCGTCGCAGGGCCACCGCCTCAGGCGGAGACTTGATGCAGGCGATGTCGTCGTCGGTGACTTCGGGCAGGCTGACGATCACGATGGGGATCGGGTGCGCCAGCGTCATCGCCACCGTCAGCTGGCCAGGTGGCAGGGCCGGAAACGGCGACGGCTCGCCGACGGAGATGGCTCGGAATTGCGGGTTCGGGTTGTCGGTCATTGGGAATTCCAGGGTTGATATTCGGGCCGCACGAACGGCTACAGGCCAGGCCGCGGGTGATCCTCATGGGCCGCGTCTACGTCGGCCAGCTCGCTGGCGCCCGTTGAGTGCAACACGCCCGCGTACACCCCGTCAAGACGCGAGCGCAGTCGCCCGATCGAGACGACGTTCTGCTCCGGCGATCCGGCGAGGGAAGCATGCACCGGAGCCGCGCCGACATTATCGGCGATCGCGCTCCGGGTGGCGGCGGCGGCGACCACGTCGCGACCAAGGCTTCGGGTGATTTCCTCGACGTCCTTGCGCAGCGTGGCCGCTGTGAAGCCGTGCTCCGCAGGCCGCAGCTTGGCCAGCAGGCCCCACGGCGACATCCGGGTTGGCGCCGCGGGCGCCATGACGAGGTTGTTGAGTATGACCTTCGGCGCGCCGAGTCCGTGCGCCCCTTCCAGGTATCCGCGCGCCATCTCCTCCACCGCTCCATGGAAGCGATGCATGTCGGCCGCATAGTGTGCGCTTTGCAGGTAGGCGCGATACGCTTCCGGCTGCGCGCGCTCGAGTGCCGTGCTGGCGCCAGCGAGCGCCTCGGTGATCGCCAGCGAAAACGCTGCGTCATCTGAATCAAGTCGCTCAGGCGTGCGCTCGAGCACGGAGCGCACGCGCTGCAGCGTGTCGCGGGAATCGTGGTGCCCCTCCGAATCGGGCAGCGCCATCTCTGCCTCGCGAACCTTGGTCACTTGGTCGAGCACCTCCAGGGCGGCCGGGATACCGTCCTTCCGCGCGAGGGTCAGCACCGCATAGGCATCAGCAGACGACTCGTTGAACCTGACGGCGAACTCGTAGCCCATCGGCGAGGTCGACTGGGCTACATGGTTCATCAGCGCAGGACCCAGGCGGCAATGCATGCTTTCGTGGATCAGGACAAAGGCGCGCATACCCGGCGTATCAGCCATCCTGGCCAAGCGCGGGTCGGTGCGGGAATAGTCGATCCGGATGCCCTCGATCCTGCACACCTCACCGGGTTCAATGAAAGCGAGCGGGCCTTCGTCGGACAGCTTCTCCGGGTCGATCATCACGATGCGCGAGGTCGTCGGCGAGCGGCCGGCGGACAGGTAGCGAGCTGAGAGGTCCTGCACCGTCCGCATGGCGGCCGCGATGCGCGTCTTCTCGGCGGCCATGGTCTCCTCGGCGGGCAACACGGTCGGCGGGGCCGGTGGCGCCGGCGCTGCCGCGTGCGCTGGGGCTGGTGCCGCAACTGCAGCGACCTGGGCGGCCACGATCGTCGCGCCGGCCAAACGGGCGAAGCGGGCGAAGTAGTCCGGACGAACCTGCGCCGGTGGCGCAACGACTTCCAGGTCACCGGCGCCAGCCAGGAACGCCTGCAGGCGACTGAGTTGCCCGCTCATAGCGCGCGCGCCGGTTCGATGGGGTAGTCTCGGACGAAGCCCAGCGGCCCTGTCTCGACGACGAATACGCTGGCCAGGTCGTGTGCGAGTGCGTCGGCCACCCTCGCCCGCGCCTCGCCGTCCAGAATGAGGAGCTCGCGGCCGTCCGCTGTGTACACACACCCCGCCGTCACATAGAAGGTCGTTGCCGCGGCCAGTGGCGGGATACTGAGCATCGCGCCAGGCTTGTTCTGGGCGAATACCGCAGTCGCATAAATGGGGAGCGGAGGGGGCGTTGTCATCCGAAGAGCAGCGGGGTTGGTGAGATTTCAATTCTACAACGTAGCCATAAAACGTCACAGCGTATAGAGTCAGCCTTTTGTCGCCCTGCTGGGTTGGCCCCTCGATTTTATGCGCTGGCCGCGTTGGAATGCCTTCTTGAAAGTAACCACGGATCGCATATAGCCATCTTTTTTGCCAGAATGTCGTATATAGGCGCTTTTTTGAGCGTCGAGGCTGGAGTGACGATATCGTGGTGGTTCGCTTCCAAAAGGCTATAGCTATGTCGCGTTCCGCCCAGTTTCACTCCCAGCCTGCGCTCGACGCCGGCATGCGCTTCGGTGATCGGCTTCGGCGCGCACGGAAGGCGCAAAAGCGCACCCTCGCCGATCTGGAGCTATCGACTCTCATTCACCGGCAGACGCTTGCGCGCCTCGAGCGCGGCGACCCTACGGTGTCGATCGGCGTTCTCCTCACGGTGCTGGAGTCTCTAGGCGAGCTGGCAGATGTCGAGCTTCTTGTCGGGAATCCGGAAACCATCCGGCCCCGTGTAGCAGACGATGCACAGCCCCTCGAAAGAGACTTCTAATGGCCCAGACAACGATCGTCGTGTTCGACTGCTCGAACCCAGCTGCGCCGATCCCGGTGGCGTAGATCGATGTCGAGGTGGCCCTGGGCGAGATCCGCCAATGCGATGTTCTCGCGCTGTTATCATAAAACGTCACAGGTTTCCTTGTGAGACTTGGGTCTGGCTCCCTAAAATGGGGATATCCACATAAAGCAGCGACAGACCACATGAAACAGATGGACCTCTTCAAGCACGTCACCAGCGCCTATACCAGAGCCAGCGACGGCGTCCTTACAAACGAAGATCTCTACCGGGCAGTGGCCGAGCGCGCCGGCATTGACCTTAAAGACATGGAAGCGACGATCCCGGTTGGCAAAGCGGGCACACAGCGCAGCCCGATCAAGCGTGCTGTTCGCTGGTTCCAGCAGGATCTGCGCGCCGCCGGAGTGATCGAGAAGGTCCCCGACGCCCGCGGCGTCTGGCGGCTGACCGAAGGTGCCGGCCGCAAGCTCACCAAGAGCCTGGCCAGCGTGAAGATGGTGGCGTTCTCGACGAACTTGGGCGTGGCGATCTGGGGCTCGAACGAAGCGGTCTTCCCCCACGCCGGCGAGCCGATCATGCTCGCGATTTCGTCTCCACCCTACCCTCTGCGCTGCGCCCGCGCCTATGGGAATGTCAACGAGCAGGAGTAGGTCGACTTCGTGGTGCGCTCGCTGGAGCCGGTCGTCAAAAACCTGGCTCCGGAAGGATCGGTCGTCCTGAACGTCAGCCAGGACATTTTCCAAAATCGGAGCCCGGCGCGCTCCACGTACAACGAGCGCCTGGTGCTGGCGATTTGCGACCGCCTGGGCCTTCACCTGATGGACCGCTTCGTCTGGCACAATGCCTCGAAACCACCCGGACCCATCCAATGGGCGAGCAAGGAGCGCGTCCAGGTCAACGTCGCGTATGAGCCGATCTACTGGTTCGCGGTCGATCCACATCGCGTCAATGCAAACAATCGGCGCGTGCTCCAGCCGCACTCGGCGCGCCACGCGGCCCTGATCGCACGCGGCGGCGAGCAGCGTGAAGGCGTTTTCGGCGACGGCGCCTACCGCATCAAGCACGGCAGCTTCGGCAGCCCGACTGCCGGCGCCATCCCGCGCAACGTCCTCGCCCTGGGCCACCAGTGCGCCGACTCGGCCGCGCACCGCCGGCACGCGCGCGATCTGGGCTTTACGACGCATGGCGCGCCGTTCCCAAGCTCGATCCCAAGCTTCTTCATCAGGTTCCTGACCGAGGTCGGCCAGCTGGTGGTGGACATGTTCGCCGGCACCCACAAGACCGCCCTCGTTGCCGAGCGCCTCGGACGCCGCTGGATGACGACCGAGAACGTCCTGGACTACATCCGCCCCAGCGCAGAGCTGTTCCGTGGCTTCCCAGGGTTCGAGATCAACCCAGGCCTCCAGCAGGTGCGCGGCTCTCTCTGACCCCAACGTCTCGTTCGACGCGACGGCCGCTGTCGCCCACTGTAGTATAGCGGCGTGGCGAACCGGGCCGCGCCGCAGCAACATGACCCATGACTCTAGCCAGCCACGAACCAGCCCCTCTCTCCGTCGTCCTCAGCGCCGCGTACCAAGCCCCTGACAGCACGCCAGATGCTCCCCCGCGCCTGGTGCTGGAGAATGACGGCGACGTCGCCCTGGCCGAGGCGCGCTATGCAGACGCCCTGGCACTGTACAAAGCGTCTAGGGCATCATCCTGGCGCATCAGGAGCAAGATGGGGTGGTGCTGCTGGAAGCTGGAGAAGTGGGCTGCAGGCTCCAGGTATCTTGCCGACGCCCAGCGGCGCGGAGAAGCCCTGCCCCTCCTGGCGCTGACCGAGTGCGTGGCCGCGCTCAACGACAGGAACGGCGAGAGGGATCAGGAGCTCGACGGCCTGGTGCGCATCCTGCTGACCCTGCCCGACCCGGCCCCGCGCGCGTACGAGCTCGCCGAGGCCCATCTGATCGACGAGGGGCTTCGGCTCGAGCAGCTGCGCAGTGGCTGCGATCGGTACCCGCTCGATACCAGCCTGCGGCGCAGGTACGTCCGCGCTGTGTGGGCGGCCGGGGAAGGTGTCGAACAGCTCCTGCAGCTGGTGAATGCGATGGCGGACGCTCCCAATGCTGCCCCCGAGGATCTATGGCAGGGCGTGGAGATCGCCAGCGATATCGGCCAGCGCGAGCTGGCGCTGGCGCTGGCCCAACGCCTGGCCGTCGGCAGTCCACTTGAGGAGCAGGTGCCGCTGGCCCTCGTCGAAGCCGACCTGCACGTGACGGCTGGCCTGGTCGACGTCGCCGCGTCGATCTACCGTAGCCTCACTGCGTCGATCGACAGCGCTGGCGCTGAGGAACGCGCAATCGCGCTACGCGCTGCGAACGCGCTGCTGGCGGTTGCAGTCGATGCTGGAGACCAGGGCGCGATCCGGGCGGCAGCCGATGACCTGATCGAGATCATCTGCCAAGGCGGCCCGATGTGTTTGGTCGAGCGCGGCCCGTTTCTCGACCAGGGCCCCCTCCGCCTGCAGATCGGCTCCCAGCTCGTCCATTACCGACCGCGCGCGCAGGTGCTGCAGCTGCGCGCGCCCATCCTCTCGGCAGTCAAAAAGCCGGACGTGCTGGGCATCCTGCAGGTCCTCTTCGCCACCGAGGGTGGGCCGGGCGGTGGCCTGCAGGTCGAAGAGCGCAAGGCCTTGATCCTGTCGGCCGGCATGGGGAGCGCGCACGCGGTGATTCAGCGCCATGTCGCGTGGGCGCGGATGGAGGCCGGTGACTTCGAAGGTGCCGGGCGCGCATTCGCGCTTTTCGAGGTGGCCCGCGTCCGAGACGATCGCATCTGGGCGCGGCACGACGATGGTTCGATGTTCGACGAGGCGCCGTACGACGACGAGATGGTGGTCGACCATTTTGCCGACGGCATGATCAGCACCCTGGCCGCGGCCGCGGCCGCCACAGATCGAAGTGCGAACGCCTGCCAGCACTTCCACGACATCGCCACGGCTTATTTACGCGTCGCCCTGCTCCACCATGGACTGTACACGCGCTTCCACGCCATGATGGAGGCAATCATGGGTGCGTTCCGCGCAGCTGGTGCCGAGCCGACCGTGACGCTCTGGTTCGACTACGGGCTCTCGTGTCAGTACGTGGGCAGGAAGGATCTGGCGCTGGAGGCCTATGGCGCATGTCTCGCGCTGCGGCCGCACCATTCGGCTGCGCGCGCGAACCAGCTGCTCCTGGTGGCGCCGGAGGAGCGCGCAAGCCTGATCATTGGCCACGCACTCGACAATCTTGCCCAGTCCAAGCCACCGGCTGCGATCGCGGATCTGCGCCTGATCGACGCTGTGTACCTGCTGACGCTGCACCGGGCATGCGGCGGTGCCGAGGATACCCTGGTGCTGTCTCCATTCGGAGAGAGCGAAAGGCCATTCGCGCCGACTCAGGAGCTGCTGCAGCCGCTGTTCGCCCTGCTGCGCGCCGGCCTGGTGCGCATCTCCCGCCAGAGCCCGGCCAGTGCCTTCACGATCGAGGAGGCGCCGGCCAGGGTGAGCGCCTTCGCCCTGGATCAGCTTTACTGGGAGCTGCCCGAGGGCACCCTGGTGCTGTTGCGGGATCTTGAGCAGGCGCGCCAGAGCCGCGACTGGCCCACGAGCTGGCGCCGGCAGATCCCTGAGCTGGCCTTCGAGCTGGCGCGCCACGAATGCCTCGCGTATCTACGTTTTTGCGCGGATGATCGGCGCCTTCCCGTGTCCAGTGGGGAGAAGACCATGCAGATGATCGACGACGTGCTGGCCACGTACTCCGTCAGCCAGGCTTATTCCTTCATCTGGCACGGCGCGGCGGCCGCAGCCGACTTCAGGAAAGACAAGGGCGTCTCCGCCCTGTACGCCGGCAACAGCATCATCGGCAACTGCCAGCGTCGCATTGAGGAGGCGCGCGAGAAGAAATGGGCCGTGACGGGATACAAGCGGCCGCCCCAGGTCCGCCGCTCGCACCTGAGCGCGGCGCTGTTTGACGCCATGCTCGGGCTGCGGGACAGGGCTTTCCATGCGCCGCTGGCGCAGCTCTTCGGCGAGAAGAGCGCTGGCCAGCGGTAGGGAGTGTTACGGGGAGTAGGCAGCTTCTTCGAGCGCCTCGTGCTCGCTGAGCACGTCGTCCTGGTGAGCATGGGCACGTGCCGGCGGCGCCGGATGTGGCCAGCCAGGTCGGTATGAGCTCAGGACCTTGTCCAGATAGGAGCGGATGAGCTCGCCGTGCTGCTGGCCATGTATGGCCCACACTTCGACGATGCTGCCGCAGGCGCCAGCGGTGTGAGATAGCTTGCGCGCGGCATCTGCTGGCGCGCCAAGCGTGCGCAGGTCGCGGGACATATCATCGCGGAACATACCGACTTCATGGACCCAGGCCAGCTGGCCGAGCGAGTATCGCGGCTCGCCGGCAGCGCTCTTCTGCTCGATCGGCCGGGCCTTGAGCACAGAGTCGATGTAGCGCTCGATCTGCGGGCCGAAATCTCGCCCGTAGTCCCGGTAGAGGCGGATGACATCGCGATTGCGGGCCGAATCCGAGGCCCATAGGGCGTAGACCGCATCCTCGTCGATTCCCAGGTCCTGCATCGCCCGAAGCATGGTGGCGCGCTGCATGCCATGCTCTGCGAAGTACGTCAGATCATCAAGTGAATATTTACGCATTCCAACTAATTAGTCATCGTGAGGGTTCAAATCAACTCCGTATGGATTCCCACCCGCGTCGACACCGTCCATCATTGGAAGTCCGGTTGCGGGGTTTACTCGCCCGTAGTCATTGTCGTCATCGTCATCGTCGCTCGTGACCGGCTGAACAGGTTTGTTCTTCCCGAAGAACATGTAGACCCAGGCAAAAACGCAAAGCCCGATTACTCCGTACGTGACAATTTGGCCCATAGCTTTTCTAAAATATTATGTTTGGAAATCTTACTTATTTCCGATAGTAGTTCAGCTGGCCTCATGTGACCAGGTCAAGCCGCGACCAAGGTATCGAGCTCGCGTGCAGATGCCTCCGCCTCGACCTTGGCCGTGACGCCCAGCACTGCCGCATAGCGGAATGCCGCGGCATCGGAGTCGTGCTGCGCGACCGGTACCGACAGGCTCTCAGGCAGGCCCTGTACGCCGGCCCAGCGCGCCACCATGACCACGGTACCCGAGTCGCTCACCTCTTTCACGACAAAGCAGCTGTGCTCGAGCATCAGGTTCACGCACTCGTCGTTGGAGCGCGTCCAGGCCGGTATGCTGCCGCGGGCGGACTGCCCTGGTGCGATGCCCACTGCTGGCCAGTGAGCGTCGCCCGTGGGGCCGTTGTAGGCCGTGTCGGTCCAGTTCAGCGCGACGGCCAGCTTGCGTTCAGCGTCGATATAGCGTGCGTTCATTGTTGTCCCCTTCAAGTAGACGTGGCGCGCGATCGCGCGGCCGTGAATTAGTTGGCGCTGGCCAGCTGCTGCTGGTCAGCCGATTGTGCTGATGGCAAAAGAACCGGGAAGAGTGCCTCGAAGACGTCGAGCGCCCGGCGGATGGTGCGCATCTCCGATTCCATATCCGAGTGCACGCCACCCCAGTGCGGCATCTTGCTCATGAGATCGTCAGCTTCGAGCGCTTTGCCCAGGGCCTCACGCGCTTTCTGCGCCGCTTCCAGGTGGCGCTGCGCGTCGGCGGCCGCGGCCTGCTCCTGGCGAGCGAGCGCACTGGCCAGCTGACATGCGAAATCGCCGGCCAGGCTGATTCCGATGTAATCCGCGAAGGTTTTATCGGTCGGGAAGTTGGTCCGCATCCAGCGCACCAGGTACTCACGCGCGCTGATGGTGTCGGTGACGGCCACAGGGTTCTCGTTTTTCATCGGTTTTCGCTTTTTTGTTTCGTCTTATAGTCATTGTAGAGAGCAAATACGCGGTCTCACAAGGAACGACTCCAACATATGCACCCAGGGTGGTAATTAGCCGCACTGGATAGTGCACCTGCTCTATCATGTGCTCACCTTTACCGTGCTCTCGCCATGCTGCTAACTGCCCGCACATTCCAGGATCTGCACCAGTGCTTACCGCATCTGGTCGTCGACGATCCACTCGACCCGACTCGACGTCGCGCGGCCGGCGAGATCTACTCGGTCGTGCGGCTACTCGGCGCCCTGCCCCTCAGCCTGGCGGATTTCCCGCTGCAGCTGTCCAAGAGCGAGCGCCCGGACTTTGCGCTGCAGCTGGGCTCCCGGTCGATCGGCATCGAGCATACCGAGGCGGTGCCCCAGAACCTGATGCAGGAGAGGCGCGCCCGCGCGAAGATGCTGGCGCGTGAGGAGGAGCTGCGCCGGGCCGAGCACGCGGATCATCCCTCAGGCGAGATGCCGCCACCGCCCCTTGCCGTGCATTTCATCCGGACGGCAATCGTCGGTGAGGCCAGGAAGAACGGAAAGCAGGTTCACAAGGAGGTCGCCGAGGACCGGATGCCGCCGCCGATGGAGGGCGATTCGGTGGAGCGCCACTGGACGGATGCCATGGCGCACTTCGTGGAAAAGAAGGTGGCCAGCGCGCTCAAACCGAACTACGCGGATCACGATGAACTCTGGCTGGCCATCTACGACAGCTGGCCAGCGCCAGGCCTGCGGCGCCAGCAGGCGCTGGCGGACCTGCAGCCGCGGCTGGCCACGATCGCGCCGTTCGCGGTGTTCCAGCGCGTTTTCATCCTCACAGGGACCATGCTGGCCCAGTTCTCGGACGGCCAGGTGCTTCTGCACCGCCTGCAGCGCCGCGAGTACCCGTAGGCACCCGCCGGCACGCCGCGGCCGCCCTTTACGCGCGCGGAGCGGAGCTTTCGCCCTCGTCTTCGTCTTCGTCAGCCGCCATGTCGTTCTGGTAGCCCAGCTGGCGCAGCATCAGCGGCGGCATAGGACGGTTGGCGACTTCTTGCAGGTGCTGGCCCAGGTCGACGAAGCCAGCCTCACGGAAGGCCTGCGACGCCCGCATGGAGACCTCGTTGTCGCGCGGCAGGAAGACGGCGCGCGTGCCCTCGTATGGCGCGGGCAGCTCGTGCGAGAGCCAGGTCACGCCACCGGACTGCATGGCCTCGAACAGTTCGTTCGACGGTGCTGCGTTGTTCGGGTCCATCTTGACCAGGTAGGTGTCATAGGTGCTGCGCAGCAGCGCCACGGCGTGCCGGTCGACCGCGTAGTAGTGCAGCCGGCCGTATAGGGGCACCTTGGCGTCGATACGGGCCGCGATGTACTTGGCCGCTGCCAGATGATGCGAGCCGCCATCGTTTGCCAGGTACATGCGGCCGTCCCACTGGTGCATCACGAAGTAATCCGTACCAGGGCGCTCGCCGGTGACGCGGATGTCGCGGTGCGCCAGGTTCGCGTACAGGCCGGCGACGGAGACGTCTTCAATCATCTCGCGGGAGTTCTTCTCGACCATCTCGTCGGTCGAGCTCAGGGACTTGAGGTCGGACTTCGAATTGCCGAAGCCGTGCAGGTCCTGCAGGTCGCAGAACCAGGTGTTCAGGGTCGACTTGGTGGTGAGCTCGGCCAGGGCCGGGCAGCTCTCGGTAAAGCTGCGGTACTGGGTGCCTTCGCGGCGCCAGCCGCGCATCTCGGTGCCGCTGCGGCCGCCGACGAGGCTCAGGAGGCCTGCGCTCGTGCCCATCTGGTGCCAGCGTGGCACGCGGTCCATGTCGATGTTGTTCTCCGGCGTCAGGAGGCTGGCCTTCAGTTCAGGGCGCGCGCCCAGGGTGCGCCGCAGGCGCACAGGGTCGCCGAGGGTTTCGCGGAAGTGGTCGGTGATAGCTTGAATGAGGCTCATAGGTAGTAGGGTAGGTGGGTGGTGGATAGCAGGTTGTTCTGAAGTATAGGAATGGTACGTCACATGTTTGCAAGAAATATTTGCAACCACGCCGACATGCCCTTCGTACCATTGCGTATAGCACCGTCGGCCGCGCGCCTTCTCTTCCTGGACGTGCGCAGCACGTCCCCTCTTCTGGCTAACTCCAGCCTGCCCCAGCATATTGAAAATGCAATTAACGGTCGGATAAATCTGCCCAACAGGCAGTATCGACTTGCCGAGGCCTCGGGCTCCTGCCAAGCCATGTATCGGCCCAGCCCTGGCGCTGTACAACCCCTTGTCCCTGACAATCCAAAAAGCCCCCGCGCGCCGGGGCCAGGGCTCGCCCGGATCATGGATTGTAAAAAACATGGTTCTCCCCAAAACCATGTCTTCCCCCAATCGATCGTTCCCCCCAATCCCGTTTCGGACGGGACCAGGCTCGGCAGGAGACCAGGTCCCCGGCGAGGGGCGGCCAGCAGGACGGCGGCCGGTGAGGCGGCCACTACTCAGCGTCAGTGGACCGACCGTTAATTGCATTTTTGTAGCGGCGGCGCCGGTACCAAGGCGAGCGGCCGGGCAGAGCCGGCAGGTGGTTCGGCAAGATCAGGGCAGCGTGGCCGGCGGTGCTGCCTGGACTGACCGTTAATTGCATTTTTCGATTCCTGGCGCGGTCACTGCACGGGGTCGCGTGATAAACTTGGGCAACTTTCCTCGCCCCTCCCGATGCCTCGCAACGCCTTCATCCCTCCGGTAACCGCTCCCCTGATCATCGGCGTGGCCTTCGAGGTCGCCCGCGCGGCGCCGGCGCCAACGACCGAGTTCTCGTGCTGGCACGTCCCTCGCCAGCGGGGCACCGCAATGAACGATGCGCAGCTGGACTGGAACCAGTTCTTCCACCAGGTCGCCGCCGACACCACCGTCACGGCCGCCAGCGTCACCCTGGTCTTCAATCACACGCTCCGGGTCTGCCTCCCCATCCCGCCGGCGGGCCGGGCCTCAGCCTTGACGTCCGTCGGGGACCTGGTCGCCCTCATGGTGCAGATGATGAAAGCCAGTGGCGAGTTCGCCCCGGCGACAGCGCAGAACGAGCTGATCTTCTACGTCGCGGCCCTGGCCCGGCTCAAGACGCCGATGCCACAGGGCCGCGAGCGCGCCCTGGTCAGCAAGCCCGCGGCCGAGCCGATGCAGCTGCTCACCGCCGAGGAGTGGAAGCGGGAAAAAGATCGCCGGCGCAAGCAGCAGTACTACCTCGCCAACAGCGAGCGGATCATCAGCAACGCTCTGCGCTACAAGCAGGCCAACCCGGACAAGGTGCTCGAGCACTCCCGCACCTATAACAGCCGGCACCGCGACGAGCTCAACATCAAGGCTTCCGAGTATTACTGGAATCACAAGGAAGCCATCAATCGCAAGCACCGCGAGCAGTACGCTGCAAAATCCAAGGCTCCGGTGCCGGCGTAACCCAACCAGTCAGGCGGCGCGCGGCGCCATGATGCTCTCCTGCTCCTGCGCGACGTCGGCCTGCAGCGCCTGCAGAACCGCATTGGACGTGACCAGTCCGAGCAGCTTGGCGATCGGCATCGGCTCCGGGCGCGCCAGGTCGAATCCCACATTCTCCTTGTGCCAGGCCAGCAGCCCTTCCCGCCCGCGCACGGCCAGGTACACCGTCGGCTCGCTGGCGCCAGCCGGGAACACGGCGATGCGCATTTCGTCGGTCTCGAGGTTCGCCGGCACGGCGCGGTGATCAGGATCGGATACATAGGCCCGGTAGCCGGGCGCCGCCGGCTCGTCGTAGGTCAGCACCACATCGGTGCCGCCGACGCGGGTGGCGATCAGGGACTCGGCCGCGAGCTGCGCGCCGTGTTCGTGGGTGAAGTGCTGCTCGTGCATGCGGTGCTCCGTTCGTTCGGCAGGCCCAGGCCTGCGGGAGCACCATGGTGACGGGATCTGGATGGCGTGGTTGCAGTTCGGCGCCGGTGCGCCCCCCGCCAAGGTGAGGCGCTACAGGGACCTGGCCTGGCCCAACTCTGTGCATCCAGTATCGTCATTTCGCTTGCCTCGAGCGATCGCTTCGGGAACCTTAGACCGCCCATTCACAAGCCTTACGGAAGTGATAAGAAAACCTTAAAACGTGCTATTCTCCCTCTTAGACAATTCATACAGCAGGTTTTAGACGCCACCATGACAGTTCCAGTTAAGACGATATCGGACAGGATTTCAAACCACATGCGACGGGCGTCCCTCGACGTCATGACTATGCGCTGGCCAAGCTTTTACGAATTCTGTGAGCGCGACCGCATCAAAGAGAGCTTCGTCGAGGCCCTGTCCATACAATTGAAATCCGAAAGCATCCTTCTGGTGCGCGGACACGCTGTCGTCGCGTTCGTAAAGGACTTCGACTTCTCGCCAATGCGCTAAGCGGGCACATCTATGTTGCCCCCCGAGCGAGAAGCGAAATCATGTCCGGCCGTGCTGCAATATGTGCTGGCAGCCGACGGACGTCACAGCCCACCAGCAGTCGAATCGATTAAGAAGGCGCTCGCGCAAGGCGAGCCGGCCGATGCGATCGAGCTGTTGATCGTGTCGGGCGCGCTGGACAATGCTGCTGCGCTAACCCGAGCAGTCGAGCTCTCTTCGCGTCATGCTGACGCGGGTCTCTGCGTCGCATTCTGCGAACGCGAGCCGGACGATAGTCTGGACGCGCCCCTGCTGGAAGCGTTTGACGCTGTCTTTACTGCGAGCTCTGCCGACGCAGCCGCGGCCGCGCGTCAGCTGTCCCGCTCACTTCTGATACCGGCCCACGCGACCCACTGGATCGCTTGCGAATGGGGTGGACTGCGCAGCGTGGTCAAAGAAAGCAAGAACAGGCGCGCGATCTACGGCCTCGGCTCGGCCAACCGCCACCTCAGGGCCACCCAGGCACCCGAGGCGGCCTACGTCACCGCGATCGAGCAAATCGAGAGGCAGCAAGGGCGCCTGCAGGATGCCAAAGCCGTTTGTCTTGCCCTGATAACCGGGGCGCCCGATCTGGCTGTCACGGACGCGATGGCGCTGGTCACGCGCCTGCGCGATACCCTCGGTCCGACTGCAGCCATCTATCTCAGCATGGGGTGCGACGAGTCGCTGCCTATCGGGCAACTTGATGTGAACCTGTTCGCATTCGCGGCCGCTGATGCTGTCGGAATGGCTGCGGCCAATGGCGCTGGGCAGATCGAGCAGGAAGACACGGATCTCTGTCACCAGCCCGACCAATTCTAGTCAACTATACGCCCCACCCCGCCAGGCTATCGTCCGCCGGCGCGGCCTCTATTATCGGAAGGAGAACTTTGACCATGAGCGATGGCTACTATCTGGCATACGACGCATATAGGCGGCATCTGCGCAACGACACCAGGCCACCCATCAAGGTAGTGCGCGAACTGGAGGCATCCGACCACGCGCATGCTTTGCTTGTCGCGGCGTTCATCCGTCACAAGTACGAAGGAAAATTCTCGGATCCGAAGGTGTTCCTGGGCGATCTGATCAAGGCCGGTGAGGAAATTGGATATGCGGAGTATCTTGCCGGTCGTTGCTATGCAGAGGGATATGGGACCGGGAAGTACCGTAAAACTGCGGCACGCCGCTACCAAAAAGCGGCGGACATGGGCTCGCTGAGGGCCATGCTCGCCCTCGGCAGAATGTATCTCCAGGGTGACGGCATCACCTGCGATCCAGATGTGGGGCTCAAGCTGCTTGAGCGTGCCGCGTCTGAAAGAATCCCATATCTCGACCGTCATGCTAGTGGCCGTGATGGCACTATCTTGGACACCGTGTTTGATTACGAAGAGCGCGCTCAAACTGAAGCTATGGAAGAGCTCGGCATGCTGTACCTCCACGGCACAGCCGACATTTCACAGGATATGGAGTCTGCTCGCTACTGGCTCAAACGGGCCGCCGAGAACGGTTCGTCGACCGCGAAGTCCGCCCTCAAGAAGCTGCCGCCACCCCCGCCCCCGGTACCGAAACCAGCACCGAAAGAACCACTTCCAGTACCGGGCAAGTCCATAATTGACGTAGGCGCAAAGGTAGGCGACATGGACAGCACAGCCGCGTATGAGCACGGTATGGCGCTCTGCACTGTCGTCGATCCCGACTACAAGCGAGCCGCACGCTACTTCCACATTGCCTTACAACTGGGTCACAAGGACGCGAAGTCGGCCTACGAGAAGGTCAAGAATACCGTGGGAGAACGTGAGTTCTCACTATTTTTTGCCGGCTGGGGAGTCGGGCATCAACCATGATCTGAGCACCAAGCCAACATTTACTGGCCTTGTCGATTGAAATAGAAGAGCTGCTTAGTTGCCTTCAGGTGGGCGCAGTGCGAGGCCCCGACGCTACTTACGCCTTGGACTTCCAGTGAAGCCAGCTCGAATCCACAACACCAAGCGGACCAGTAGTTCGACGATGTGCCAGGTCAGCACCGGCACCGATAGAAGCAGGAACCAGCGCGTGAGCACCGGCAGCTCGGCCGGCAAGATGGCTGGGATCGCTCGTGTCGGATACCAAACCTTCTCCCAGGGCTCAAGCGCGCGGCCGAGCTTCTTGGCCTTTGCCGCCTCTAGTTCCTCCTGAAGCTCAGGCGCATGCACTGCACGCGTTCCGTGCACCGGCTCGGCCAAGCCTGGCCAGAGGTCGGTAACAATCTCAGGCGCCCGCCACAGGATCGTGCCGGCCACGATCAGCCAGACGCCAACGAGCACCACACCGATGCGGCGCCAGCCGTTCAGGTGAGCCAGCAGTGGCGGGTGGCGCGATGGATTGCTATTCATGATTGGATCGGTGAATGTGCAAAAAGGCAATTTTACTGCGTCGGCTTCGTCGACGGCGAAGTGCGGAGTGAAAATTGCATAGGCGGCAGGCCGAAGTCAGCGGCCAACTCACATCCCTGGCGCTTCGCCCACGTTGTCTTCGCCGCCCTCTTCGTCCGGATCAGACACCGGCTCGAACACGTTGCGCACCGCGGACACGACTGCCGCGGCTAGTTCTGGTTCGGCGAGCGCAGGGAACACCTTGGCCAGCTTGTTCGACACCTTCCAGCCATTCTCTCGAACCGATCGAATGATCTGGTCGATATCCGAGTTCGGCCCCTCCAGGTGATTCTTGACGCTGTCACGTGCGTGCTCAATATCACGCAGGTAGCTTGCCTCCTTGCTCATCTCGACCTCGATCGTCAACCGGATCACGTCGCCGATGTATTCGCTCTGGTGAGTAAGGTCTGGGTAGCGCCAGGCCGGTAATGCGTCCTCGTAAGCGTCGAAGTAGAAGTTGGTCTGGACGCCATCGGGGCATGTGTACGCGGCCCCGAAGTGGTAATGATCCTGGTACTTGGCCATCAACGGCCGTGAGAGCGTCTCCAGCGCCCGGTCGTATCCAGCGCGATGCTGCGTCTTGTTGGTGATGGTCGCAGAGATCGGAAGGATGAACGGTGGCGGAACAGCGCCGTCTCGGCGCAGGACGTCGTTGACCAAGAAGCGGGAGATGCGGCCGTTGCCATCGCTCATCGGGTGAATATAGACGAAGCCGAACGACGCAATCGACGCGCGCAGCACCGGCGAAGCGCCGACGGTCCGAGCCATACTTTGCCGGAGCCCCTCCAGGAACTCGGCCGTGCGCTCCCACGGTGGCCCGATGTAGTCCACGATGTTGTCGAAGCCGTGCGTGTGCCCGACGATAACCGGCGACTGGCGCACGCCGTAGCGCGTGGCCGTGCCCAAGATTTCGGTTTGAAGCTCGGTCAGCACATCCAGCGCGAGCGGGTGACCGCTCTGGCCGCAGCGGCGCTCCATGACCGCGGCGAAACGCTTTACTCGATCGACCTGCTTTTCCTCGTTCTCGATGGCGAACGATGCACGGCTCTCCTTGATCGACAGCCAGGCTGCGCTGCGCATGAGAATGTCGGCGCCGAACTGTACCTCCAGAGAATCCAGCGCGGCCGCGCAGTCGTAGTGCTCGAGCTCGCGCACCGCGTCAGTCCGGCGGATGGTCGGGCAGAAATCGCGGGTGCCGGGCAGGTTATCTCTGACGCGCCAGCGCTGCACGTTTCTCGGTCGGGCGGCGACAAGGAATTCGTCTGCGTCCAGGGCGTCGACATAATTCCCGGACGGCGTATCGGGCACGTTGAGGGTTTGGCCTGTGAGCCACTCAAACAAGAAGCCAGCCCGCCTCGCATATGCGCCCGTGGGCTCGCTGCGGATCCAGGCTTCGAGCACCATCGGGTCCAGCACGGCAAAAAGCCTTGCCAGGAACTCGAGATTGACCAGTTCGTGCTTCAGGCCAAATGTGAGGTGATCAGCGATCGTTGGGTCCGGCCGAGCTGAGGCGCTATAGGTCTCCTCTCTGGTAGGATTGACCACCGTACGGCGCGACGTGCCTACTTTGCTCTCTACCGCAAATGGCTGTACGGGCTTGATGTTGAGGTGCTCCGCCACCCACTTAAATCCGATGTGATCCGTCATTTTTCAAATAAAGTAAAAAACTTTTGTATAAAAATGAGTGTCGCACAAAAAAAAACGATTATAAAATTGCTCCGATGAAAATATTTTTGATACTCTGCGTTAACATCATCTATTCATAGTCAGGAGCAAGCATGAGCATTACTGCATCACGAGCAGGTGACAAACAATCCCCCGCAGCGCGCTTACATGCTGAGCTCCTCGCGCGCTATCCCGACAATTTCATGCTGTACGCCGACCTGTTCGCCATGGGCTGTCTCATGCATCTGCAGGGTCAGCATCGCGCTGGACTGAAGCTCATCGACCAAGTACGTCGGGCGCTCCCAACTACCGGCACGAAGACCTACTTCTCCGATCTACTTCACACACTGCCCGGAAACGAAGTTCGCTTTGCAGGTGAAGTCCAAGCCCACCTCGAGGTCAACGAGCTGTTCGAGCTGGCCCAGCGCCAACTTGCCTCGCCCGAGCGTGCGTCGGCAGTGGAGGCTGGCCTGGCAGTGGTCACCGAGGTGCGCACGCACAATCCGTCGACCGACTGCCCCCACTGTCGCACCACCTTCGAGTGGCACGCAGACCCCCGCGGTCGCCAAGACACATGCGACCGCTGCAAGCAGCCGTTCGCCATTGCGCACGACGCCACCGTGATCTTCGACTAGAAATGGACGTGCCACGCTACGGCGACCACATGGGACCGCTCGACATCGACGCACTACAGCTGCTACCCGAGCACCGTGCTGACCCGCTACTTCTTCGCCTCATCGAACTCGTCGACCGGACAGGACGCGCTGAAATGATCAGCGACCCCGATAACTGGTCTGCCGAGCAGCGCGCGGCCTACCATGCCGGCGACTGGGCGACCTTCTCGCGCCTGCGCGGCTACACACAGCAGGAGATAGCCGACTTTGCCGACTTCCTCACCGCGGCCGAAGAGATCGAACAAAAGTACGGGCCTGACCTGGCGCCGGCGCTGGCCCACCTGGTGGACAAGCATACCGCTTTACCCTGACCCAATTGCGCACCCGCGCGCCCGCTTTCGGCCGGCAGCCGACGCAAGGATCACATGCCCCAATTCAACCCTTCCTCCAAGCACCCCGCCCGCGCTCTCCAGGCATGGATCATCCTCGTCGGCGCGGCGATGAATCGGCAGACCCTGACCTACGAAGGGCTGTCGGTCAAGATGTTCCAGCGGAAGGCCGCAGGCGTCCTCGACAAGATCCTGGGCCACGTCGCTTTCTACTGTATCGAGCAGGGCCTTCCCCCGCTGACCACGATCGTGGTCGGCAAAGGCCGCGGCACGCCGGGCCAAGACATCCCGCTCGATCCTGCCGCGCTGGACGGCGCGCGGGAGAAAGTCTATGCCTACGACTGGTACGACGAAATTCCGCCAAGCCAGGATGAACTCGCGGCGTCCATGAAAGCTGCGATGACGCCGGCGGCGCCCGGCCCCACGAGAAACGCGCCGAGTCCTCGCCGGTCGAAGTAGCAGCCGCACAAGCTCGTTAGAGCTGCCACTCCCCTACCCTCAACTCGAAGGTCGGGAGTGGCCGGAACCTGGCTTGGGTGCGCACCTCTGTCGGGGACGACTTGCGTCTCCTCTTCAGTGGAAATCCCGACTGCGCGTGTCGAGCTCACCCAATAGGTGCGACATGTCCACCAGCCGCTTAGCCACCAGGTGCCGGACGTTGTTCTTGGACTGCCACTGGCCATACACACCGAGCAGACGGGAGCTCATCACCTCGCGGCGCTGCTGCTCAACCAAGCTGGGCCAGATGATCACGTTCACGTTGCCGGTCTCGTCTTCCAGCGTGATGAAGACCACGCCGTTGGCAGTTCCGGGACGCTGGCGTACGGTCACCAGGCCGCAGCCGCGCGCCAACCGTGCGTCCGGATATTGTTGCAGCACCTCCGCCTGCACGAACCGCTGTGCATGAAGACGTTCGCGCAGCAGGGCAAGCGGATGGCGCCCGAGCGTGAGGCCGGTATGGAGGTAGTCCTGCACCAGGTCCTGGCCCTCGGTCGGCGCTGCCAGCGCCAGCTCTTCTTCATGAACCGGTGCCTCGCGCAGCAGGTCGCGTCCAGGTGCACTGCCGGCGGCCACCCACATGGCCTGGCGCCGGTTCCCGGTGAGCTCGGCCAGCGCGCCAGCTGACGCCAGCAACTTCAGGATCTCGGCGTCGAGCGCCGCGCGCAGGCCGAGATCGTGCACATCCTTGAACGGTCGCGCAGCGCGCGCCTCTTCAATGCGCCAGGCCGCTTCGCGCTGCATGCCGCGCACGTTGTTCAACCCGAGCCGCACCGCCCTTGCGCCGCTCGGCGCCGTCTCCAGCGCGGCCTCCCACCGGCTCACCAGCACGTCGACCGGCAGCACCTCGACCCCGTGGCGCCGCGCGTCTTGCACCAGCGCGGAGGGCGAATAGAAGCCCATCGGCTGGCTGTTCAACAGGGCGGTCAAAAAAGCCGCCGGCTCGTGACACTTCAGCCAGCTCGATGCGTACGCCAGCAATGCGAAACTGGCCGCGTGGGATTCGGGGAAACCGTATTCGGCAAAGCCTCGGATCTGGCCAACGATGCCCACGGCGAACTCCGGGCTATAGCCGCGCGCGGCCATGCCTTCCATGAGTTTCGCCTCGAACTTCTCCAGGCCACCCTTCCGCTTCCAGGCGGCCATCGCGCGGCGCAGCTGATCGGCTTCGCCGGCGGTGAACCCTGCGGCCACCATCGCGATCTGCATCACCTGCTCCTGGAAGATCGGGATGCCGAGCGTGCGCGAGAGCACGCTCTCCATCTCCGGGCTTTCGTACGACACCGGGTCGGTACCCTCGCGCCGGCGCAAGTACGGGTGGATCATGCCGCCCTGGATTGGACCCGGCCGGATGATCGCCACCTCGATGACCAGGTCGTAGAAGGTCCGCGGCTTCATGCGCGGCAGCATCGACATCTGCGCGCGGCTTTCGATCTGGAAGACACCGATCGTGTCTGCCTGCGTGATCATCTCGTAGGTCGCGGGGTCCTCGGCCGGCACGTCTTTCAGCTCGAACCGCTCGCCGCGCTCGGCGCTGATGATTTCCAGCGTGCGTTGAATTGCGCTCAGCATGCCCAGCGCCAGGATGTCGACCTTCAGGAGCCCGACGGCGTCGATATCGTCCTTGTCCCACTGGATAATCGTGCGGTCTTCCATGCTCGCGTTTTCCACCGGCACCAGGCGTGACAGTTTCGTTCGCGCCAGCACGAAGCCGCCCGGATGCTGCGACATGTGGCGCGGAAAATTCAGCATGTGCTCGACCAGCCCGCTCCAGCGCTCGGCCAGTTCCGAATCGGGATCCATGCCGCAGTCGGTCAGCCGCTGGCGCATGTCGGCCCGGCCCGAGTAGCCGCTGGCCGCGCCCGCGACCTTGTCGACGATCGACAGGTCGATGCCCAGCGCGGTGCCGACGTCGCGCAGTACGCTTTTCGGGCGATAGCTCGTGACCACGGCCGTGAGCGCGGCGCGTGTGCGGCCATATTTCTTGTACAGGTACTGAATCACCTCTTCGCGCCGCTGGTGCTCGAAGTCGATATCGATGTCTGGGGGCTCGTCCCGCTCCTTCGAGATGAACCGCTCGAAGAGCAAGGTGCCGCGCGCTGGATCGACCTCGGTCACGCCGAGGCAGAAGCACACGGCCGAATTTGCGGCCGAGCCGCGCCCTTGGCAGAGGATCTTGTTCGCGCGGGCGAAGGCGACGATGTCGTACACCGTCAAGAAGTAGTTCTCGTACTGCATCTCGGCGATCAGCGCCAGCTCGCGCTCGATCAGGTCCTGCACGTTGTGGGGAATGCCCGCGGGGTACCGCCAGTGAGCCCCGATGTATGCCTGCTTGCGCAGGTAGGTGGTGGCCGTCTCGCCTTCCGGTACCAGCTCCTGTGGATACTCGTAGCGCAGCTCGTCCAGGCTGAAGGTGCACAGATTCGCGAGCCGCACCGTTTCCGCCAGCGCCGCCCGGCCGTAGATATTCCCCAGCCGCAGGCGCTGGCGCAGGTGCTGCTCCGCGTTGGGCGCCAGGCGCCGGCCACACTGGGCCACCGGGACGCTGTGACGAATGTCATGGTGTCCTGCACGGGCTTGTAGGAGCGCACGTGCATCATCACGTCACCTGTCGCGACCATCGGCAGGTGGTAGTAGTCAGCCACGGCAGCCACAGTCGCCTTGTGCGACTCGTCGCGGGAGCGGAAATGCAAGGTGATGGCGATGCGTGCCCGCCCTGGCGCGCAGTGCAGCAACCAGGCGGCCTGCTTGTCGAGCTCTTCCCGCGGCGCGCCGTATCGGGGCAGCAGCACGAGCTGGCAGTCCGGCATGCCACGCAGGTGGGCCAGGTCCGCAGGTGGGGCCGCGAAGTCGTTGGGACGAACCAGGTATTCACCCTTGGGCGCGCGCATCCGCGCGGCGGTGATCAGCTCGCAAAGATTCCCATACCCGTTCTTGTTTTCCGCCAGGATCAGCAGGGCAAAGGGAGGGCTTCCATCGATCGGCGTGACGGTCATCTGGCTGCCGATCACAAGCTTGAGCCCGGCCTCCTTCGCCGCCATGTGCGCCTTTACTGCGCCAGCCATCGTGCATTCGTCGGCGATGCACAGCGCGTGGTAGCCCAATTCGGCCGCCCGCGCCACGAGCTGGTCAGGCGCTGACGCGCCTCGCAGGAACGTGTAGTGGCTCACGCACTGCAGTTCCGCGTAGTCGGGGAGCATGCCCCCTGGCGAGGCCCCATATGGGGCCGGTGGTGAGGCGCCAGGCATTTAACCGTACAACCCATGCAGGTACCACTGGGCATCGGCCGTGCGTTCCAGATAAATCCAGAAGCACGACGCGTCCTCGCCCTGGGCGACGTAGTAGTCGCGCGCCACCGTCTGATCGTTCCACCACCCGGCCTCAATCCGCTCGGGCCCCGCAATGATGCGTAGCGGGCTCCCATAGAAAGGCCGCTCGTTACGCACCAACAGCCGGATCGGCTTGGGCAGCACGAGCGAGGGTCTCTCAAGCAGTTCAGGATCGCGCGGCGCGCCCTCGCGTACCTTCGCCGAGGCCGGCACCCAGGTATTGCACACTTCCGGGCGGTGGTCGGGCTCCTGCGACGGCATCAGCACGTTCTCCGCGCCCAGGCGCGCCGCCAGCAGCTCCAGCAGGCGATCGAAGTCTTCTGGCGAGCCGCCCGGTTCCATAAACAGGTCCTCCGTGGGCGGCGCCATAGGCTGCAGCTGGCCCGCGTCCAGCTTGAGCCCCAGCACGAACGTCGACAACTCCATTTTTGCCAGCCGCTCCTTCAGCAAGCGCAGCAAATGGTCTTCCTTCCACACCGGCTGCGCAAGGGTAATTGAAAGCACTGTCGGCGCTACGGCCCCCCGCCCGCGCTCATGCTGGAGTGCCAATGTGAAGGTGGTGACGGCCAGCTGATGGGCGGCCAGCCAGCCTGTCATTTGCAAGATGAGGCCCGTGGCGCCCGACATCAGGGCTTCGGCATGCTCCACGCGTTCAAAGGTCTCCACCTGGGCTGTGAAGTGCGCAGGCGGGCGGATCCACTTCCGCATCTCCTGCAGGTCACCGTAGGCACGATCGAGCTCCTCGACCAGGGCCTTGCTGGTACGACGCAAGAGCCCGGCCCGCGGCAGCCGCCGCAGCGCGCCAAGGTCCGCCACGCCGATGGCGTGCAGCCAGGCGTGGTACGGGGTGGTCATCGGGAGCAGATGGCAGCCAAGACGGTCCAGCAGCGCCGCCAACGTTGAACCACGCAGGCAGCGCCGGCGGAGGATCACGCCGCGCTCGCGCGGCGCTCGGGCCAGAAGCCATGCACCGCCGGCAGTCGGGGCCGCTGCCAAAAGCACGGTGAAGCCCAGCCTCGCAACGCTATGGCGCACCAAGGCGCACAGGCGCCGTGCCCCGCGGAAGAGTCGTAAGGACGGCCCCACGTCAAGGAGTACCCCGTGGTCGCTTTCATAGGCGACGTCAGGCGTGTACTGCATCAAGGCCACGGCGATCGCTTCCAGGGCGGCGGCCTCACGCGCAGGGTCGCGCTCGAGCATGACCGTCGCCGGCGAGAGTGCGGCTACGCCACCGACCCGCATGCCTGGACGCACACCGTCAGCCAGCGCCAGTGCCGAGGCCACCTGGACCTGCCCGCGCTCTACAACGGCATAGCGTCCTGGCTCAGACCAGGAGGGGCGCAGGGCTTCTAACGGCAATAACGGCAGGTGCAGGCTGATCAGACACCGCATACTCATGCTCCGGTTGATGGCGCGGCACGGGCATATCCGGCAGGGGCACGAAAAGCGCCTCGTCTGCGGCAGGGCCGCGCCGCTT
The DNA here is from genome assembly GCF_000427785.1 of Massilia alkalitolerans DSM 17462. Taxonomy (GTDB): domain Bacteria; phylum Pseudomonadota; class Gammaproteobacteria; order Burkholderiales; family Burkholderiaceae_D; genus Telluria; species Telluria alkalitolerans. The sequence continues at coordinate 7,684 of NZ_ATYR01000042.1, read as the reverse complement.
GATAATGGAAATCGAAACGCCTCCTCTGGCAGGGCGAAGGCCCAGACGCAGGGGTGCGGGCGACGGTTCGGTGGCGCCTGCCAAGGGCCGAAGCAGCCAAAAACAGGTGTCCCCCGCCTGGGCCGCAAGGTTCAGACGCCGAAGGGATTCAGGTCGGATATTGTTTTGCCATAGGATCACGGTGTGAATAACGAAAAAAACCTTCACCGACTGAAAAAAGTCGTCACTGGATGAATAAAAACGTCACTTGCTTCGATGGCAACTTTGCCGATACACTGCTCACTTGTCGACGTCCGCAATCGGGCCATAAGCGGACATGTCTTTCTAAATTTTCTGGATATGTTGTTCGATAGCCTTTTGTGCTTGCTCATTTCGCTCACTGTACCGATCAGTAAGATAGTTACTGCGTCCACGCATTAATAGCGTAATCTTGAACAGCTCCTCCATGACATCGACAACTCGGTCGTAATATGCCGATGGGCGCATCCGGCCTTCCTCGTCAAACTCCTTGTAGGCCATCGGCACCGAAGACTGATTGGGGATCGTAAACATGCGCATCCAGCGTCCAAGCAGACGCAGGGTATTGACCACATTGAATGACTGTGACCCGCCGCATACCTGCATAACCGCGAGGGTGCGCCCTTGGCTTGGTCGTAGGGATCCCATTTCCAGCGGAATCCAGTCGATCTGGTTCTTGAGCACAGCTGTGATTGCACCATGACGCTCTGGACTGCACCACACCTGGCCTTCCGACCACATGCACAACTCGCGCAGCTCGACCACCTTCGGGTGCGTCTCTGGCACGCTGCCTACCATGGGCAGCTCCATTGGATCGAAGATCTTCACCTCGGCCCCGAAGTGTTCCAGGATTCGGGCGGCCTCGTAAGTCAGGAAGCGGCTGAACGAGCGGTCGCGCAAGGAGCCATACAGCATGAGAATGCGCGGTGGATGGCTCATGTCGCCGACCTGCGCGAGCTTCTCCAGCGTCGGCTGGTCCAGCAGTTCCGGCTTGATATTGGGGAGATTCGGGATCTTGTTCATTTGATTCGCTTTCCATCAGCGTCCACAACGGGCTCGCCGTCTTCTTTCGTAAATGTGCCCTGCTGCTGCGCTGGAAGAATGTCGAGCACGACTTCCGACGGCCGGCACAGCCGCACGCCAAGCGGCGTGACGACAAACGGGCGATTGATCAGGATCGGATGGGCGAGCATCGCATCGAGCAGCTGCTCGTCCGTCACGGCCGGGTCGTCCAGGCCGAGCTCGAGGAAGGGCGTACCTTTCTCGCGAGCCGCGCCGCGCACCGTCAGCCCGGCTCGCTGGATCAGGTCATCCAGGGTCGCACGGTCCGGCGGATTGTCCAGGTACTCAATCACGGTCGGTTCGATCCCGGCATTGCGGATCAGGCCGAGCGTGTTGCGCGAGGTGCCACACGCTGGGTTATGGAAAATCGTGACGTCCATGCTAATTCCTTTTCAGCTCAGGCGAACGGCAAGCGCACACAGGGTGACGAAGAGGATCGGCAGCGTCAGCAGGATGCCCACGCGGAAGTAGTATCCCCACGAAATCTGGATATTCTTCGCCGACAGCACGTGTAGCCATAGCAGCGTCGCCAGGCTGCCGATTGGGGTGATCTTCGGTCCCAGGTCGGCGCCGATCACGTTGGCATACACCATCGCTTCACGTACCACGCCGGTTGTAGCAGTGGCATCGATCGCCAGTGCGCCCACGAGCACGGTCGGCATGTTGTTCATGATGGACGACAAGATAGCCGTAATAAAGCCGGTACCGAGCGCCGCACCCCACACGCCATATTCAGCGCAGCGGTCCAGCAGTGCCGTCAGGTAGTCGGTCATACCAGCGTTGCGCAGTCCGTAGACCACCAGGTACATCCCCAGCGAGAACACGACCACCTGCCATGGCGCACCGCGCAGCACTTCGCGCGTCGAGATCCGGTGGCCACGTGCAGCGACAGCCAGCAACACTACTGCTCCCACCGCGGCGACAGCGCTGATCGGGATGCCGACATCGTCCAGCCAGAAGAATCCGACCAGCAGCATTGCTAGTACCCACCAACCCGTAACGAAGGTGGCGCGGTCATGAATCGCCTCTTCCGGACGCTTGAGCTGGGCCAGGTCATAGTCGACCGGTATGTCCTTGCGGAAGAACCAGACCAGGGCAGCGAGCGTGGCTGCAACCGACACCAGGTTGACCGGCACCATGACCGCAGCGTAGCGCGCAAAAGTGATGCCGAAGTAGTCGGCCGATACGATGTTGACGAGGTTCGACACCACCAGCGGCAGGCTGGCGGTATCGGCGATGAAGCCTGCAGCCATGACGAAGGCAAGCGTTGCGCGTGCGGAGAAGCGCAGGGCCACCAGCATGGCGATGACGATTGGCGTCAGGATCAGCGCGGCGCCGTCATTGGCAAACAGCGCAGCCACTGCCGCACCCAGCAGGACGAGCAGGACGAACAGGCGCCGGCCATTGCCCTTGCCCCAGCGGGCCACGTGCAAGGCTGCCCATTCGAAGAAACCGGCCTTGTCCAGCAACAGGCTAATGATGATGACTGCTACAAAAGCCCCAGTGGCGTTCCAGACGATGTTCCAGACGACGGGGATGTCGCTCACCTGGATGACGCCGGCGAGCAGGGCCACGACTGCGCCTGCTGATGCGCTCCAGCCAATGCCGAGGCCGCGCGGTTGCCAGATAACGAAGGTCAGGGTTACCAGAAAAATGAGAAAAGCGATCAGCACGGAAATCCTTTGAGGGTCGTGGTTCACCACGAAAAAAGGCCGGGTACATGCCCGGCCTCATGAGACCAGGCGTGTTCAGGCGCCAATAAGGCCGATGCGGTCGAGCTCAGCCTTGAATCGTTCCCGGTTGCCCTTCAGGTCTTCCAGCGGCAATGCGAGGAAGGCCTCGATCCGTGCACGCAGCGTAGCGTAGGCTTGTTCGAATGCAGTGTTAATTTCCTCTTCCGTGCCAACAACGTGTCCAGGATCTTCCACGCCCCAGTGCGTGCGCAGGACCGGGCCGAGGTAGACCGGGCATGTTTCACCGGCGGCACTGGCACACACGGTGACGACGACGTCCGGAGTAACCGGCAAGTCATTCCACGATTTGCTGTAGTAACCCTCCGTGGAGATGCCTTTGCTAGCCAGCAGTGCGACTGCTTTCTCGTTCAGCTTGCCAATTGGCTGGCTGCCCGCACTGATGGCGTGCACGCCGGCAGGAGCGATATGGTTGAAGACTGCTTCACTGATGAGCGAGCGGCAGGAGTTGCCGGTGCAAAGGAAAAGTACGTTCACGGAAAGCCTTTGTAGAAATAGTGGATCAGTTTGTTAAAGCGGCGTCAGCGTTGTCGCAGGAAGCATTGGCTAGTGGCGTGCAGGGATTGCCGCCGCAGCAGTTCTCGCTGAGGAAGCCCAGCAAGGCATTCATCGTGTCGAAATTTGCGGAATAGATGATGAAGCGCCCATCCTGGCGCGAGAGCAACAGTCCAGCGTGCGACAACTCCTTCAGGTGGAAAGAAAGCGAGGATGGCGGCACATTGAGCGCCTCGGCGATCCTGGTCGCTGGTAGCCCGGCAGGACCAGCCTGGACCAGCAGACGGTATGTAGCGAGTCGCGATTCCTGGGCAAGTGCAGCCAAGGCAGCGATAGCCGGTTTGGTGTCCATGACATGTATCCTTCTATTTGATATTTCTAGTATATTGGAATTGAGGCTATTACAGCAAGGAGTCGTTCTCTCGACGGGCTAGAACTTGGCGTCACAGGGTGCTCGCAGCGATTGCCCGGACGGCTTCGCGGCGCACTGAATCGTCCTCAAGCCAGTCCAGGGGCAGCGAAACGAACTGTTCGACTCGCTTTTTGATCTGCAGGAAGACTTGCCTGAAGGCTTCTTGTTTTTCCCTGTCGTTACCAGAAACTTGCGCCGGGTCCGGGTAGCCCCAATGCGCCGTCGTCGGGTGCCCCGGCCAATGTGGGCACGCTTCTCCAGCTGCGCTGTCGCACACGGTAATGATGAAGTCCATGTGCGGCGCACCTGGTTGCGCGAATTCGAGCCAGCCCTTGCTGTGCATCGCTGCTACTGGGAAGGCGGGATCGAACCGCCTTATTTGCTCGATTGCTAATGGGTTGACGACACCGGTCGGACGGCTTCCCGCTGAATATGCCTTGAAACGCCCTCTGCCCAGCACAGTCAATAGGGCTTCCGACATGATGCTGCGCGACGAATTGCCCGTACAAAGGAAGAGCACGCTGTAGACTTTACTTGTCATCGTCTATCAACGCGAAGCGTTCTCAAGGCTTGCATCCTGGCGGGCGATTGCGATCAGCTCTTCCTCAATGGCCATGCGTGAAAGCTTCTCAAAGGGCAACATCGCAAAGATGTCCAGGCGGTTTTTGATTTCACGGCACACCTTGCTGAACAGCTGCCGGTGCTCGTTCTCACCGCCTAAAAACGTCGCGGGATCTTCGAAGCTCCAGTGAGCTGTGATCGGATGCCCCGGCCAGCGCGGACATACCTCACCAGCAGCCCTGTCACATACCGTGATCACGAAGTGCATATGTGGTGCGTTGATAGCAGCAAATTCGTCCCAGCTCTTGCTGCGAAGGTTTTGAATCGGGAAGCGTAGTCGCTCAATTGCTTCAAGCGCTAATGGATGAACAGATCCTGCAGGATGGCTGCCAGCGCTGAAGGCCCGAAACCGGTCGGCGCCAATCTCATTGAGAATCGCCTCGGCAATGATGCTGCGCGATGAGTTACCGGTACACAAAAAACAGCACATTGAAAGTTGAGTCGTCAGCCATGCTCGCTCCGATTGACAGGGTAGAAGATACTACGCTTCCAAACATATCGAATCTTTTTTACGGCTTGATGACATTTGTCCATTAAATTTCTTCTTTGGGTCGTTTCCTGCCCTTTGGACAGTCCGCGATTTTTCCGCCCTGGTGGCCTGCTATGCTGGGTTGAACAGCCGCCTACGGCCATTACCGAACATTCAGGCCTGCCTTGACTACGCCTATGTTGCAGTGCAAAATAGCGGGCTATGACCTATCACTTCCGTACATCCGACACGATCTCGCGCGCGAAACACGCCGCTGATTGCACTGGTCCATGTCTCGGTCGAGATGAGCCTTCCTACTCAGGCGTAGGATTGCCGCGCGGTTATTTCTGCTCTGTTACTCCTCCGTAAGACACCTTCTCATCGACAGGTAGACCGATGTCGCCTTTGACATCGCGCTCTCAATGCTCGTTCCAGATCCCCTGTGCGTACGCATTCGCGTAGCGTGCTCATTCATCTGTACTCAGCGATATCCGCCTGAGAAGAAGGTAAATTTATGTTTGTACAAACAATTCGCCAAGACTGGTTTTCTAACGTTCGCAATGACTTACTTGCAGGTCTTGTTGTCGCACTCGCACTCATTCCAGAAGCGATTGCCTTTTCCATTATTGCCGGCGTTGACCCGAAAGTTGGCCTGTATGCTTCATTCTCCATCGCGACCCTGATTGCGTTCTTCGGTGGACGTCCTGGCATGATTTCGGCCGCCACTGGAGCAATGGCCCTTGTCATGGTTACCCTAGTAAAAACACATGGCCTCGACTACCTGCTTGCAGCGACGATCCTTGCTGGTGCTCTTCAAATTGCTGCGGGATGGATCAAGCTTGGCCGGCTGATGCGCTTTGTCTCACGCTCGGTCGTAACCGGCTTCGTGAATGCACTTGCCATCCTGATCTTCCTGGCCCAGTTGCCCGAGCTGACGAATGTTTCCTGGCACGTGTACGCCGTTGCTGCAGCCGGCCTAGCCATCATCTACGGCTTGCCGTATGTAACGCGCGCTATCCCGTCTCCGCTGGTTGCAATCGTCGTGCTGACGGTGGCTTCGATCGCACTCGGCCTGGATATACGCACCGTCGGCGACATGGGACAGCTCCCGGACAGCCTGCCGTCTTTCCTGATCCCGAACGTGCCCCTCAATCTCGAAACCTTCCAGATTATCCTTCCATACTCGGCGACCTTAATGGTCGTAGGGCTGCTCGAGTCGCTGATGACAGCCACGATCGTTGACGATCTCACTGACACCAAAAGCGACAAAAACCGAGAATGCGTAGGCCAAGGCGTTGCAAACATTGCGACCGGTTTCATTGGAGGCATGGCGGGATGCGCGATGATTGGTCAGTCGGTCATCAACGTGAAATCCGGTGGGCGCGGTCGACTTTCGACCCTAACGGCCGGCGTTGTGCTCCTCATCCTGGTAGTGTTTCTTGGAGAATGGGTCAGGCAAATTCCGATGGCAGCGCTTGTCGCGGTGATGATCATGGTGTCGATCGGAACATTCAATTGGGGCTCGATCAGCCATTTGCGTGAGCACCCGGTCAGCTCCAACATCGTGATGCTTGCCACGGTCGCCGTTACCGTGGCAACCCATGACCTGGCGAAAGGCGTTCTGACTGGCGTCCTTCTGTCCGGTATTTTCTTCGCTCAAAAGGTCAGCCGGCTGTTGGATGTTAGCTCGCAGATTGATGATACTGGTCGCACTCGCCGCTACCGCGTGTCAGGACAGGTCTTCTTCGCTTCCTCAGATCAGCTTGTTCATTCGTTCGACTACATCGAGGCCGTGGAGAAAGTACACATCGATCTTACCGATGCACATTTCTGGGACATCACTGCGATCAGCGCATTGGATAAGGTTGTGTTCAAATTCCGCAGGCTTGGTGCGCAAGTAGAAGTGCAGGGCCTCAACGAAGCAAGTGCCACCTTGGTCGACAAATTCGGTGTCCACGACAAACATGACGGTCATGATGTGCTAGTCGGTCACTAGGCCTGGCGCTCCACTTGTGAAGTCCGCTTTGGGTCGTTAGCGGACGCTACAATAAGTCCGCTATCGGCCAAGAGCGGACAAGCTCCAACCGTACAGTAACGGAGACCCCACCTGACATGGCTCAGTTCAAATGGTAAGCGCCTTGAAAACCAACTTGGAACAGGCGCAAAAAGACGTACAGCGAAAACTGGGCCGGTGCATGCTACGTTTGCAGCAATATGAGCGCTTATTGAAGGCTATGCTTGCCAGCATGAACTTGAAAGGTCCACCTGAAGAGCTTCTAGCCGCACGAGAGAGACGAGCGGCGGAGATGCGAACAAAGACCTTAGGTACCCTCATCAAACAGTTTACTGGCGAGCATCTGTCCACCGCGCTTGTGAACCAGATGGATCAAGAGGACGAAGCCGAACCCACCCATGTAATTGTTCCCATGGTTGAAATCAGCTACAGCTTTTCCTTGTCGTCTGTAGCCTATGAAGAGACCACGGCCTCCTTGGCTGAACTTGTCGACCTGCGTAATGAGTTGGTCCATCACCTCATTGAGCGATTCGATATCTCGAAGGAGAATGAGTGCCGTGATGCTTCACTGTACCTCGATAAGGGCTTTGTTGCACAAATCGGCCCATCAGCGGCCGAGGCGCAGCACGGGTAAACTGACGGCATGATTGCTCCCGTAAAGCTGAAGTACCGAACGACCAACTGGAAAGACTACAACGCGGCATTGAAAGCCCGCGGCTCGCTGCTGATCTGGCTGGACAAGGACATGTGCTGGCACGGCAGTGCGAGCGGCAAGCGGGGCCGCAGTCCGAAGTACAGCGAGGCGGCGGTCCAGTTCTGCCTGACCGTTAAGGGCCTGTTCA
>NZ_ATYR01000041.1 GCF_000427785.1 Massilia alkalitolerans DSM 17462 | reverse complement strand
GGCGTCGGTGTACGAAGCGAGCACCCGGACGAACTTGCCGACGTCGGCATCGCCCAGGGTGTAGGTCTGGTTGGTAGCGCCGGCGATATCGCTGTACGCGCCGTTCACGGTAGCGGCGCGCTGCCAGGTGTAGCTGATCACGCCCAGGCCATCGGCATCGGTGATCGTGTTGGCGGCGGTGAGNACCTGGTCTTCGGCGGCCGTGCCGGCGATCGTGACCGAACCGGCTGAGGTGTCGTTCGTTGCTTTAACGGTGAGCGTATCGGTTGCTGCCGCAGAAGTAGCCGAACCATCGCTCACCTTGAACGCGATGTTCCGCGTCGTGGTATCCGGAGTGTCCGAGGTGTTATTGAACTTGACAGTTTCAAGAGCAGCCTCGAAATCGGCATTCGCCGGCGATTGGCCGGGCTTGCCGCTCAGTGTCAACACCTTGTTGCCGTGATCGTCGATGGTCACCTTACCTTGGATCCTGGCCGTGTCCACAAACACGAGTTCGTCGCCAGGTTTGGTATTGGTGATCGTCACCGTCGCGGAGCTCACCGCGCCAATGCCCGAAAAACGCATGTCGCTGTTGATGACTTGCGCGTTGCTACCGTTGTCGGCGCCGGGCATCTCGCTGAATGCGGGAGACTGATCGGCCAGACCGATGCTCACCGTGAACTGCGGTTCCGGCTCAGGCGGATATACCACGTCGATGGCGGCCGGCAGGCCGCCTTGCTCCAGCGCGGCCACTACCTGCTCCAGGGTCGCACTCTGCGGCATCACGGTCAGGACGTGTTCCATGCTACCGCCGCGCAACAGTGCGTCGAGGGTGACCGGATTGCCGGCTGCGATGCGTGCAGTTTCGGCCAGCGTCTGCATCAGCGCCACCGGGTTGGCCACCGCCTTTGGCAGATCCAGCAGAGCGCTCAGCTTACCGTCAGCGGCCAGCGCCTGGATCACCACCGGCGCATCGGTGGCGGCCTGCGCCAGGCGCGCGGCCGCATCCACCATCGCCTGCAAGTCTGCGGTCTTGGTGTGGATCCCCACTGCTTGCACGAGCAGCCGCCCCACCTCGGTCGCGGCCATGCCGTCATAGCCGCCCCCCGACTGCGCAATCCGCGCGGTGAAGGCCTCGGCCGCGCCCTTGCGCGCCTGGTTCAGCGACAGGTCGACACCCTGGGCGCCCTGCATCACCGCCAGAACCGCATCCGGCAGCGAAACCGCGCCAGCGTCGATGGCCTTGGACCAGAACTCCAGGCCGGCTGCGTCCGGCTTACGGCCGAACAGCTCTTGATAAATCTGGTCCAGGCGTTGTGCCGGCGTGGTATTGGCGAAGCGGGCAGTCGCTTCGGCGGATGTGGACAAGGCCTGGATGATCAGGCTGAAGTCACCGCCAGCCCGTTCGAGGTGCCCCGCCCAGAATGCAAGCCCGGCGGGATCAGCCGGACGACCGTAATAGGCCAGGTAGAAAGACGCGACTGCAGCTTCATATTGCGATGCCATGTAATTCCCGTACAAGTTATTCGAAATTCATAAAACAACTTTTAGTGTACGCGGGAAAGTTTACCTTCCGCAACAAAAACACGCTTCCTCTCTTAAAAAGAGACATCGGGGCACCGCCCTGGCGGTGATCGATCGCGATCAGGCTTCCGCTGATGTTTAGCGGAAGTGGGCTGCGATCTCGCGCACCGAATCGGCCTGCAGTACGCCTGCCGCCGCGCGCAAGCGCATCAGCGCGATCAGGTAGGCGTAGCGCGCTTGCGCCAGGTCGCGCTGGCTGGTGAACAGCTGCTGCTGGGCATTGAGCAGGTCGAGGTTGATGCGCACGCCGCCCTTGATGCTCTGCTCGGTGGCAGTCATCAGGAGCTTGCCCGACTCGACCGCCTTGCTCAGCGCGTCGACCTTGCGCGCACTGCTGGTGACGAGGCTGTGGGCCTTGCGCAGCTCGACCGTGATTTCATTGGTGCGGGCATCCAGTTCGGCCTGGGCCCGGCCATAGGCTGCCGCGGCCTGGCGCGTGCTGGCGCTGATCGCCCCGCCCTGGTACAGGGGAATGTTCACCTGCACGCCGAGCTGGCGGTTGACCTGCTGCTGGTTCAGGTTGGTCAGCGATTCGCTGTCGCTCCTGTTGTAGGTGGCCACGAAGTCCACGCGCGGGTAGTGTCCCGCGCGCACGCGGTCGATGTCCAGGCGGGCGGTTTCGACCGCCAGGCGGGCCGCCGCCAGCTGGTTGTTGCGCGCTAGCGCCAGCTTGCGCCAGTCTTCGAACGCGACCGGCTCCAGCGCGATCGGACGGAACTGCTCGCCCAGGCGGTCCAACTCGCCCGGATCCATGCCGATCACGCCTTCGAGCGTATTGCGGGTCGCGGTCACGTTGTCCTGCGCTTCAATCACCTGCGCTTCGGCCAGGTCCAGGCGGGCCTGGGTTTCCAGCATGTCGGTCTTGGTGCCCTCGCCCCTTTCCAGCAGGCGCTGGTTGAGCTTTTTCAGCTCCAGGCTGGCGTCGCGCTGCACCTTGGCCAGCGCCAGCTGGTCCTGCGCGAACAGCACGTCCAGGTAGGCGCTCACCACCCGCACCGACACCTCGTCGATGGCGGCCTCGTAGGCCTCCTCGCTCTGGGCCGACTGGGCCTTGCCCTGGCGGTAGCGCGCGATGCCTTCCATGCTGAACAGCGGCTGGCGCAGCTGGACCACGCCCGAGCGGCTGGTGTAGCGCGGGCTCTGGTGCTGCGGAATGCCGAACTGGAGGTAGTCCTGGTCGGCCACGTTCTTGCCGTAGGAATAGCTGCCCGAGACCTGGGGCAGCAGGAAGGAGCGGCCGATGATCCGGTTTTCCTTGCCGGATTCGTTCTCGTAGAAGCGCATGCGGAATACCGGGTCGTGCTTGATGGCCGCCTCGTAGGCCTGGGTCAGCGACACCGCGCCGGCGCCGCCGGCGCTGCCCGCCAGCAGCACCCCGAGCACGCCAGCACGCAGCGCCAGGCCCGGCCGGATCTTCTTCACGTTCTGCATGGTCAATCCTCGCTCATCGACGACTGGGCACGGTCCATCAGCGGCTTGAGCAGGTAGTTCATCATCGTGCGCTCGCCGGTCTTGACGAACAGTTCCACCGGCATGCCGGGACGGATGTCCATCTTGTGGTGGGCGACCATCTTCGCGCCCGCCGGCGACACCTTGACGCGCACCACGTAGAAGGCCATGCCGGTACGCTCGTCGACGGTACGGTCGGCCGCGACGGTCTCGACCTCGCCTTCGATGTGCGGCGTGCGGTTGGCATTGAACGCCGAGAACATCAGTTCGACCTTCAGGCCCGGATGGACCTTGTCCACCAGGTTGACCGGCAGCTGGCCCTCGACCACCAGCGGGTCGTCGGTCGGCACGATTTCCATCATCTTGAAACCGGGCTGCACCACGCCGCCGTTGGTGAACACCGCCAGGCCCACCACGGTGCCGCCGACCGGCGCCTTGACTTCGACGTTCGACAGCTCGAAGCGCTGCGCCTGCAGGCGCGCGCCCTGGCCCTGCGCCTCGCGCTGCACTTCGGACAGCTGGGTGCGCACTTCCTTCTGGTAATCCTGCAGGCGCTGGGCCTTGCGCAGGGTCAGTTCGGTCACCTGGCGGCGCGCACGGCCGATATTGCCGATGTCTTCCGAAATCGAGCCGCCCAGCTGGGCATAGGTGCGCTCCAGCTCGAGCAGGCGGTTGCGGGCGACGTAGCCTTCCTTCGCCAGGTCGCGCATGCCGGCCAGCTGCTCCTTCAGGAAAGTGACCTGCTCCTTCTTGCTCTCGCGCGATTCCTCGAGGCCCTGGATCTGCAGCTTGAGGCCGGCGATGTTCTCGTCCAGCGCAGCCAGTTCGCTCTGCAGCGAGGCCTTGCGCGAGGCCAGCAGCGCGTTCTGCAGGCTGATCAAGCCGGCCACCTGCGGCTCGTTGCGGCGCTTTTCCAGCTCGGCCGGGAAAGCGATCGTGTTCAGGCCGTCGCGCTCGGCCGACAGGCGCGCTTCGTTGGCCAGCGCCGACAGGTACTGGCTTTCGGTGGTCTCGACGCCGGCCCTGGCCATCACCGAGTTCATGCGCACCAGCACCTGGCCGGCCTTGACGATGTCGCCGTTGCGCACCAGGATTTCCTGCACCGTGCCGCCGCTCTGGTGCTGCACCGACTGGCGATTCGATTCCTTGGCCACGTGTCCGCTCAGCGGCACGCCCTTGTCCAGCGGCGCCAGCAGCGCCCACAGGAGGAAGCCGCCCACGCCCAGCAGGACGATGATCCAGCCGAGCCGGCTGTAGGCCTTGGCATCGGTGTTCACCGCCAGCGGGGTGGCGTCGTGGGAAATGACTTCCGTCGTTTCGTTCTTTAACAACTTCATTGTTTCGCTTCTCCGATAGTTGCCGCCTGGTCTTGCGGGCTGGCGCCGGCCTGCTGGGTCTTGGCGGCCACCGCGGCCTGCGCGGCCTGCAATGCCTTGGCATTGGCTTCCTGCAGGGCCGCCAGCACCTGGCCGGTGGGGCCGAACATGTGGACCGCGCCCTCGCGCATCAGGAGCAATTTGGTGGTGGCGCCGATGATGCTGGTGCGGTGGGTGATCAGGATGATGGTCTTGCCGCGCTGGCGCAGGTCGGTGACCGCGGCCACCAGCGCCTGTTCACCGGCATCGTCGAGGTTCGAGTTCGGCTCGTCCAGCACGATCAGCGAGGGGTCGCCGTACATGGCGCGCGCCAGGCCGATGCGCTGCTTCTGGCCGCCGGACAGGCCGGCGCCGCCGTCGCCCAGCTGGGTGTCGTAGCCTTCCGGGAAGTGCAGGATCATGTCGTGCACGCCGGCGCGCTTGGCCGCCTGCACCACTTTTTCGGCATCCACTTCGCCGAAGCGGGCGATGTTCTCGCTGACGGTGCCGCCGAACAGCTCGATGTCCTGCGGCAGGTAGCCGAGGTGCGGCCCCAGTTCCGCCTTGTTCCAGCTGTAGATGTCGGCGCCGTCCAGGCGCACCTTGCCCATCATCGCCGGCCACACGCCCACCAGCAGGCGCGCCAGGGTCGACTTGCCCGAACCGCTCGGTCCGAGGATACCCAGGACGTCGCCCGGAACGATGCCGAAGGACACGTTCTTGACGATCGGGGCGCGCGTGCCCGGCGGCGCGGCGGTCACGCCTTCCAGGGTCAGGATGCCTTTCGGCGCCGGCAGGGCCATGCCGGCCGGACGCGCAGGATTGGCGTCGAGCAGCTTGGTCAGGCGATCGTAGGCGCTGCGGGTGCTCGACCAGGTCTTCCAGACCCCGATCACCTGCTGCACCGGGGCCAGGGTACGGCCGACCAGGATCGAGGCGGCAATCATCATGCCCGGGGTGATCTTCTGCTCCAGCACCAGCAGGGCGCCCAGGCCCAGCACCAGCGATTGCAGCGAGGTCTGCACGAACTTGGTCACGGCGCCGATGCTGCCGGCCTTCTGGCTGGCGTCGGCCTGCAGGTTGAGGAACTTGCCGTGCATCTTGAACCAGCGGCTGATCAGGTTCGGCAGCATGCCCATCGACTCGATCACCTCGGCATTGCGCAGGTTGTTGGTCGCCAGCGTACTGGCCGAGATCGCCATCGTGTTCGCTTCCGTCAGGGGCTGCTTGGTCACGCGCTCGTTGACGTAGGCCAGCACCACCAGCACGATCGTGCCGGCCAGTGCGAACAGGCCCAGCCAGGGATCGAACATGAAGATGACGATCAGGTAGATCGGGAACCAGGGCGCGTCGAAGAAGGCGAACAGCGCATTGCCGGTCAGGAACTGCCGCAGGTTGGTCAGGTCGTTCAAGGCCTGGCCCGCGTTGCCGCCGGCCTGCTTGAGGTTCTGCTCGAAGGACGCGGTATAGATGCGTTTGTTGAGCACCATGTCGAAGCGCGCGCCGACGCGCACCAGCACGAAGGAGCGGATCACCTCCAGCCCGCCCATGAACAGGTAGGCGCCCAGCATCAGCAGGGTCAGCATCAGGAGCGTGATCTCGTTGCGGCTGGCCAGGACCCGGTCGTACACCTGCAGCATGTACAGCGACGGCACCAGCATCAACAGGTTGATGATGGCGCTGAAGACGCCGATCGTCCAGAAGGTGCGCTTGAATGACAGCAGGGCGCGGCCGATTTCAGTTTTTTCGTCTAAGAATTTCGTCATGTGTAAGGTGTGCAAAGCTCAGTGCACTTTAGATACTTCCTACGGGAAATGAATCGCCATACATTATGAACGATAAAGACAAAAATTTGTGATGCACATCACATTTTTGCGTTATTAGATACACAAGATTGTGGTGCCGGCGCGTCGGTGCTAATACCAAAAAGAAAAACCCCGCCTTCTTGCGAAGGCGGGGTTCTGCGTCAGCAATCAGCCTGGAAACCCAGGCATATTACTTAGACGGTCGGAGCGACCGAGGTGATGATGCCGTTGTTCAGCTGGATGGTGGTAGCGTCCACGCCGACCAGGGTGATGGTCACGACTTCCGGAGTAGCTGCAGCCGAACCGAAGGCGGTCTTTTCCAGCTTGATGACGGTGTCCGAACCAACCTGGTTCACGAAGGCTTCCAGGACGGCGTTGTTGCCGGTGGTCAGGGCGCCTTTGACCATGGTGAACTGCGAGCCGATGTACAGCGAGTCGGTGCCTTGCAGGTTGAACAGGTTGATGGTCGAGTCCACTTTGCCGGCCATGAAGATGTCCGAGTTCGACGAACCGATTTCGGTCGCGGCATCGACGTTCTGGATGGTGTAGTTACGCGAAGCGAACACGCCAGCCGAGGTATCGATTGCAGCTTGCAGAGCGTTGCTCTGGGTCACCAGGCCTTCGGCGGTCTTCAGTTCAGCCAGGGCTTTGGTGAAGGCCGTGATGTTGTCGTTGGCGGTCTTGACCTGTGCGTTAGCGGAGGTCAGGGCTGCAGCCAGCGGGTTCTCGGCGGTGGTCTGCTCGTAGAACGCGTCCACCAGGCCCTTGAAGGTTTCGTACACGGTCGAATCGGCGGTGTCCTTGGCCTTGAAGATTGCCAGTTGCTCGGCGATCTGGGCTTCGGTCGGCATGCTGCCGGTAGCGACGGTCACGTCCTTGAACTGGGCCTTGATGGCAGCCAGTTCAGCCTGCTCGGCATCGCTGGTGTCCAGGTAGTCGACGGTGTTCTGGGTGGTGGTGACCAGGGTGTTGGCTTTGGTCACGTTCGCGTCCGAGGCTTCCTTGGCGATCGATGCGTTCAGCAGAGCGGTCACGCCGGCGTTCTTGGCTTCGGTCACGCCCGATGCCAGTTGCAGGGCGCCGGTGGTGGCGTTGACGGTGATCAGGCCAGCCACGGTGCCGTCTTCGGCGACGGTCAGGGTGGTGGTGTTGGCGGTGTTGTAAGCAGCCAGTTTAGCAGCCAGGTCGATGTTGGCGGCTTTCTGGGTGTTCACAGCGGCGGTCTGTGCGGTCACAGCGGCGGTCGCGTTAGCGATAGCCGACTGCAGGCCAGCAACCTTGCCGATGTCGCCGGTTGCCTTGGTGACGGCAGCTTGTGCGTCGACCAGGGCCTTGGCGTTGGCGGTCTGCTGGTCAGCGATCAGCGCAGCGCGCACCGAAGCCGAGCCGTTTGCGTAGATGGTTTCCACTGCATCGCCGGCTGCCGGGGTGCCCAGCAGGGTCTGCACGGTAGCAGCCTTGGCATCGACCGAAGCTTTCAGGGTGGCGTCGGTAGCGCTGGTGTCGGCTTTGCTGTCGCCATCGGCGGTGACCAGGAAGTCAGCCTTGGCCTTCTGTGCAGCTGCCAGGTTTGCCAGGGCGCCAGCGACGGTGAACGGGGTGCCGGCGACGACGACTTTCGACACGGTGGTAGCCAGGTTCACCGGAGCGACGGCTGCTTCCAGCGATGCGTCGTTGGTGATGCTGGTGACGTAGGCCTTGGCCAGGGCGTTGGCGGCGGCGCCGCTGTAGCCGTCCTGCTCCAGCTTGGTGTCCAGTTGTGCGGTGAAGGTGGTTGCGCCCGAAACTTTGTTTTCGTAGGCACGTGCGTCCGAACCTTGCGCACCTTTGACGACGTCAGCGACGACCTTGTCGATGGTGGTGGCTTTGCTGTCCAGGGCAGCAGCCCAGAATGCCTTGCCAGCGTCTTCTGCAGGACGGCCGAACAGGTTCATGTAGATCTTGTTGACGATGTCGGCGTTCGACAGGCCAGCGTATTCGGTCTTGTATTCGGCTTCAGCGGCGAAAGCAGCCGACACCAGGGCGGTCGAGCCCTTCTGGCCTGCAACGACGTTGGTCCAGTAATCCAGGCCAGCGTAGTCAGCCGGACGGTTGAAGTATGCGACGTACAGTTGCTGAACAGCTGCGACGTGTGCGGTGACGATTGCCATGTATTGCTCCAAAAAGAAAGATCGATCAATCAAGTGTTGGATCAAGCTTGCAGAGTGCGGATTGCACGCATGTAAGATCAACGGAGCGCATGATGACAGATGCGGAACAGAGCGATATGTGATGGCCATCACAAAAGGACAAAGTTTTGCCGGAAATCGACAAAATTTATACAAATGCGATCGCGATTACGCACTATGGGTAATTGACCGGGTTTGCATAAGGGAATTAAATATATGCATAAGGACTGCGCAATATCATTGCGCTTCAGAAATCGCGACAATAAAAAATAAAACCCCGGATTTACCGGGGTGTTTATTTATCATGAAAACCAGGCCGTCAACGCCAGGTCGCGCCGCCGCTGACGGTCCGCTTCTCGTCCAGCCGGCCGTCGAAGATGGTGGTCGCCGTACCGCCGCGCTCGTTCGTGAGCAGACCCTGGACATTCATGATGCGGTGACGTCCCTCGGCGGCGTTGCCGTACAGCCGGCCCTCATTCGTCACCGTTCCATCGGCACTCACGCGCACGACGTCGGTCGAGGTATTCACGTCCATCCCGGTCTGGAAAGTCCGCTTGCCGAAATCGACCATGAGGCTGCCGTTGGACAAGGTGGCATGCTCCGCCACGTTGTTTCCGTACCCATATTCGGTGGTGACCACGGCTTCGCTGTCGCGCAAGCCAAAACCGACCGTCCCGTTATTCGGCGCAACATAATCCTTGCCCGAGGAACGCAGCAGCGCAAAATACCCTGCCATCCCCAGCAATTCCTTGTCCTGGCGTGCTTCCGACAGATTCAGCTTGCCGTAGCTGCCCCCGATGGGTTGCCAGCGGCCCCAAACGGCGACCCGCTCCGGCAGCGTGGACGGCGTCTCGATCACCGGAGCGGGCATGTTCACCACTGGCTCCGGCTCTTCCTTTGCCGGAGCCGGCTTGTCCGGCGTCGGAACGAAGGGCAGCGCGGGGGTCGAGGTGACCAGCTTCTCGATGACGGAGTTCAGGCCCGCATTCTTCATCGCTTCCACGCTGGCGGACTGGGCCGGCGCCGATCCCGTCCCGCTCTTGGCAAGCGGCTCGTCGCGGCGCGGCGGCGAGACCTGGTCCGGCGACAGCGGGCTGCTCTGCAGGACCTGGGCGGCCTGGCCGCGCTGCACCTGCACCAGCTGGCCGCGCTGGGCGGCGCTCAGCTCGCGGCTGGCCTCGCCTTCGCAAGGACCGGCGCCATCGGGCCGGCAGGCGCCGCTAAAGCCGCTGACCACCACGCCGCCGGAAATCACGGCCACGCGCGAGGTGTCGTCGTCGGTGAACACGGTGAAGTCGGTGCCGCGCACGCCGATCGCCGCGACCGGCGTGTTGAATCGGAAGTTCTGGCGCGCCAGCTTCACTGCCTCGCCCGATTTGCTGCGCGCGACGCCGCTGAGCAGCTCGAGCTTGATGCGGGTATTGGCCGGGTTCTTCTGGTCGATGTGGTAGGTGACGATCCGCGCCCTGGTATTGGGGCGCAGGATGAACAGGCCGTTGTCGACCGTCTTCACGTAGATGAAGCCGTCGCCGCCGGTGCTCAGCAGCTGGCCTTCCTGGACGGCGCCGCCTTCGCGTGCACTGTTGTCGCCGACCTGGGCACTGCCGGCAACGAAGATGATCTTGCCGGCATCGGCTGCCTGTGCAGTGTGCGCTGCGCACATCAACAGTGCACTTAGTATGATTTTTTGCAAGATAGTCCCCTTTTCTCTTCCGATGTTACCCTCGGCCTGCCGCACTCTTCCGTGACGAGGGTCACATTTTATCGGAAAGGATGGCTTTCTTCGTGTAGATTACATCTTGTCGAATTTCAAAAAAAACAATGCACAGGAGCAACTGTGCGCGTTATACTCCCCCATTCTTTAACTGAAAGTACACCTGTACACTGCTGCGCGTGGCTGAACCGAGATTCCAAGCCCGACCCCGTGGAAGCTGGGTCATTGCTGCGCTGGCCTTCCTGGTGACCCTGTGGTCGCAATACGGGCAGCTCCTGCAGATGTCGCTTTCGCACAACGGTCCTGCATCGTTTCCCCTTCCTTGGGCAGACCCCCTGTTCCTGGCAAACGAGCGGCTGCGCGACGTCTTCCTGCGCCTGCAGGTGAGCAGCGCTCCCGAGCCGCGCATCCTGGTGGTCGACATCGACGAAGCCTCGCTCACCGAGGCCGGGTCCTGGCCCTGGCCGCGCGAACGCCTGGCCGACCTGGTCGAGATCCTGCTGACCCGCTACGAAGCGCGCGGCGTCGCGCTCGACATCGTCCTGCCGGAGGCGGGCGACAGCGCCGGCGACCGCCGTCTCGCGCTGCTGGCCCGGCATGGCCCGGTGGTGCCGGCCCAGGCCTTTACTTTTCCGGCCGCCGGTCCGCGCGAGTACCCGCTGCGCAGCGGCCGGCTCGGCGGCGCCACCGATGCCTACCGCGGCGGCGTGCCGGCCAACGGTTACCTCGGCAACTACCCGGAGCTCGCCGAGGCGCCCCACGTCGGCGCGATCGGCTTCATCCCCGATCCGGACGGCGCGCTGCGCCGCGTGCCGCTGGTGACCAGCTTCGAGGGCCGCCACTACCCTGCGCTGGCGCTGGCCCTGGTCAACTGCTGCGCCGGCAAAGGCCCCCTCGGGCTCGAGGACACCGGCATGCTGCGCGTGCCCTACACGCGCGACTGGTCGGCCTACACCGTGGTCAGCGCCGCCGACATCCTGGCGCAGCGCATCGTGCCGTCCAGCGCCGGCGGACGCCTGGTGGTGGTCGGCTCGTCCTCGCTCGGCATGGCCGACCGGGTCGCCACGCCACTGGCCGCCAGCCGCCCGGGCCTGGGCGTCCAGGCCACCATCCTGTCGGCCCTGCTCGACCGCCAGCAAGGCGCCGCGCCGGCTCCCTGGCCGGGTCGCCTGATCGCCTGCCTGTTCGCGCTGGCCTCGGTCGCCGGCTGCATGCTGCTGTTCCCGCGCCTGTCGGCCGCCGCCAGCGTCGGGCTGCTCGCGGCCAGCTCGATCCTGTGGCTGGCGCTGGCCCATGCGGCAAGCAGGCACGATCCCGGCTTCGCGCCGGTGGGGCCGCTGGCCACCAACCTGTTCATGCTGGCGGTCGCCGTGCCCTACCAGTGGCAGGTGGCGCAGCGCCGCTCGCGCCAGCTGCTGCAGACCTTGCGCCAGTACGTGGCCCCGGCCGTGGTCGAGGAACTGCTGCGCAGCGAGGAACAGGATCCGCTGCGGCCGCGCCAGCGCGACGTGACCACCCTGGTGGCCGACATGGAAGGCTATACCGGCCAGGTCGAGGCGCTGCCGGTGGCCGAAGCGGCGCGCCTGACGCGCGACTTCCTCGACTGCCTGACCGGCCCCGTGATCGCGCACCAGGGCACGCTCGACAAGTACACCGGCGACGGCATGATGGCCTTCTGGGGCGCGCCGCTGCCGCTGGAGCAGCACGCCGACCTGGCGCTCGACGCCGCGCGCGAGATCACGCGCCGCGTCGCGGTGCTGAGCGCGGCGCGCGAGCGCGCCGGCCACAAGCCGCTGCGGGTACGGATCGGCGTCGAAAGCGGGCCGGCGATGGCCGGCGACTTTGGCACGACGTTCCGCAGCATTTATACTGCGGTCGGCGACGGGGTCAACACGGCGGCCCGGCTCGAACAGGTAGCCCGCGATTTCCCTCACAACACCATCATCGGTCCCGGCACCGTCGAACGCGCGCGCCGGCACCGCTTCCTCGCCCTGGGCGAACGCCTGCTGCGCGGTAAAGAAAAACCAACGCCTTTGTATACCCTCGACACCAGCATGAACCAGCGCGGCACGGCCGTCGCGCGCGAGCAGGCAGCCGTGCTTCCCGGCAGCGGAGGCGGCGCATGAGCACCCCGGGCCTGTTGCTGCCCTCCTTCCTGGCCCTGGCCCTGGCGCTGGCCTGCCTGCCCGCGCATGCGCGGGCCCAGCACATCGTCCCGGATGCCGCACCGGCGCCCGGACTCGATGCCTCGCACGAGGCGCTCTACCAGGACGCCCTGCAGGCGCTGGCCGAAGGGCGCAAGACCGATGCCTCGAACACCCTGCGGCGCCTGATCGGGCAAGTGCCCGAGCACGCCGGCGCCCTGATCGACCTGGCCCTGATCCAGTGCGGCCTCGGCAACGCCGGCGAGGCCGAGCGCCTGTTCGCCACCATCGAGACCCGCTTTTCGCCGACGCGCGAGATCCTCGAGCTGCTCAACGAGGCGCGCGACAGCGGCTGCAGGCCGGCCGCGCCGGCCAGCGCCACCAGCGTGACCATCGGCCGCGGCATCGACGACAACGTCAACCAGGGCGCCAGCAACTCGACCTTCATCGTCACCGGCCCGGACGGCGACATCGAGCTGCCGCTGCTGGAGGATTTCCGGCCGCAGCGCGACGGCTATACCACGCTGGGCACCGACTATGTGCGCGGCATCGGTTCCAACGGCAGCCTGGGCTTCGTGCAGGTGCAGCAGCGCCGCTACGACCGGCTGCGCGCCTACGACACCGGCGGGCTGTACACCGGCATCGAGTCGCCCTGGCGCTTCGGTGCCTGGACCCTGCGCACCACCGGCTCGGTAGGGGCCACCACCATGGGCGGCCGGCTGTACCAGAAACAGATGCAGCTGCAGGCAAGGTTGGCGCCGCCGCTGCCCCTGCCGCCGCGCACCCAGCTGTACCTGACCGGCAGCGCCACCCGTACCGACTACCAGAACCTGCGCAACTTCGATTCGAACGTCCTGGAGGCGCGCGTCCTGCTGACCCACCAGGCCGGCACCCTGGGCGCCTATGCCACCCTGGGCGCGCTGAGCGACCGCGCACGCGGCGAGCGCCCGGGCGGCAATCGTCACGGCAGCTACCTCACGCTGTCCCTGCGCAAGCCGCTGGGCTGGGACCTGAATGGAGAATTGTCCTGGACGCGCCAGCAATGGAACAGCGCTGCCCCCTATTCGCCCGAACTGCTGATCGACCAGGTGCGCGCCCAGCGCACCCAGATCCTGCGCGCGGTGCTGTCCTGGCAGCTGCGCAAGGACCACAGCCTGATCCTGGAAGCGCGGGGCGTGCGCAACCGCGAGAACATCTCGATCTTCCAGTACGACAACCGCCAGCTCCAGTTCAGCTGGCAGTGGCAGCTGCCGTGAACCGCGGCCCCGCCTCCTGATTTTTCGCCATGCCATATCAACGACAACAGCGCAGCCTCGAAGCGGCCATCAGCTCCCACGACAACGGTTTCAACCTGGTGCGCCTGGTCTGTGCGCTGCTGGTGGTGGTGTACCACACCTGGATGATGAACCGGGTCGCGCCGCACCCCGATCCCCTGACCCGGCTGCTGGCGCCGAACGGCGACCTGGGCGCGCTCGCGGTCGGCGTGTTCTTCGTCATCAGCGGCATGTTCATCGCGCGCAGCTGGATGGGCGACCCGCACCTGGGCCGCTTCGCCCTGCGCCGCGTGGCGCGCATCGTGCCCGGCCTGTTCGCCTGTCTCCTGGTGTCGACCTGCGTCGCGGTGGTGTTCTTTTCCGCGCCCGGGTGGCGCGGCCTGCTCGACCCTGCGCCATGGCGCTTCATCTTCGGCAACACGGTGCTGCATGGGCTGGTCTACGACATCCCGGCCGAGGAACTGCGCATCGCCGGCGTGCTGGGCGGCCAGGACCTGAACGGCCCGCTGTGGACCCTGTACTGGGAAGGCCGCATGTATGTGATGGTGGCCCTGGTCGGCCTGGCCGCGGCCCTGCCCCTGCGCAGCTGGATGCGCGGCGCCGCCCTGTTCCTGCTGCTCGCCGCCAACCTGTTCCCACAAGTGGCGAGCGGCTACGTCTGGGAGGTGCGGATGTGGTCGCTGTTCCTGGTCGGAATGCTCTTGCAGACCCTGGCCCCGGACCTGCGCATCGGCTGGCGCCACGTGGCCTGCGCGCTGGCCCTGCTGCTGCTCAACTGGACCAGGTCCGCCGCCCTCACCCCGAGTCCGCTCACCTGGTTCGGCATCGCACTGGTGGCGGTGACGCTGGCCATGTGCGTCGGCTCGCAGTCCCTGCCATGGACGGCGCACGTGCAGCGCCACGACTACTCGTATGGCATCTATATCTGGCACTGGCCGGTGATCATCGTGCTGCGCGAAGTGCTGCCGCCGGTGGGTCACCGGGAGCTGACACTGGCGACGCTGGCCGTGGTGCTGCCGCTGGCCATGCTCAGCTGGCACCTGATCGAGGCGCCGGCGCTGCGCGCGGCGCGCCGCTGGCTCAAGCGCCGCAGGCCGCAGGCGGTGGCGGTTCCGGCCTTGTAGAAATTCCCACATCAGCCGGCCCGCCCCCTTGCCGTTCCGAAACCCACCCTAAGCAGGCTCGACCGTATAGAATCACGTTTGTCGGGAATTCTGGAAAGGCCCTTGGATCGTGGTGGGAGATATGGTGTTGTTGGGCGTGGTCGCGAGCGCCGTGTGCGCGGGCTGCCTGGTGCCGAACCGCTGGTTGCCACCTTTACCGAACGATAAATTCCTCCACTTCGCCAGCTTCGCCGTGCTGGCCATGCTGGCGCTGCGCATCGCCGAGAGCCATGTCGAGGCCCTTTTCTGGCTGCTGGGCCTGCTTATCGCGGGCTGGCTGATCGAATGCCTGCAGAGCCTGGTGCCGGACCGCCGTTTCTGCTGGCGCGACATCGCCGCCAATACTGCCGGCACGGTCTTCGCGGCCGCTGCGGCCCAACTCTACGTGACCTTCTTCCAAGCTTGACCAGAACGCAACATGAACGCGACCGCCAAACCCCTGCCCGCCCGCCGTACTGCTGCCGAGAACGATTCCCCCGCGCCGGAAGAGCGCCAGATCCAGATTCACCTGCGCAAGATTCCACTGCTGGCCGGCCTGTCCGACGAAGAGCTCATCCGGGTCAAGCAGGACCTGCGCTTCCGCCATTACAAAAAGCGTGAAATCGTGCTGCAGAAAGGCGGCCATGGCGACGGCCTGCTGTTCCTGCTGTCGGGCCAGCTGCAGGTCATCGACGTGACCGAAGACGGTCGCTCGATCGGCCTGCGCATGCTGGCGCCGGGCGACTTTTTCGGCGAGATTGCCCTGATCAATAATTCGACCCGCTCGGCCTCGGTGGTGGCGATGTCGGACGTGCTGGTGGCCTTCCTGCCTGCCGCCACCGCCATGCACCTGTTCTCGCATTCGCCTTCGGTGGCGAACCAGATGCTCAAGCACCTGGCCCAGAAGATCCAGCGCGATTCGGAATTCCGCTCGCTGCTGAGTATTAACAATACCGCCAAGCGCATCTACACCTACCTGGTGCTGATGCAGAAGAACAAGCAGGACGAACCGGGCGTCCCTGCCGTGGTCGAGAACCTGCCGACCCACCAGGACATCGCCAACATGATCAACACCAGCCGCGAGACCGTGACGCGGGCGCTGACGGCGCTGGCGCAGCAGGGGATCGTGCAGAAGGATGCGCATCGCTTGATCATCGTGAA
Organism: Massilia alkalitolerans DSM 17462; assembly: GCF_000427785.1. Taxonomy (GTDB): domain Bacteria; phylum Pseudomonadota; class Gammaproteobacteria; order Burkholderiales; family Burkholderiaceae_D; genus Telluria; species Telluria alkalitolerans. The sequence continues at coordinate 23,789 of NZ_ATYR01000041.1, read as the reverse complement.
GCCGGAGGCCTTGCAGAAGCTGGTGCAGGGGTCGTGAGCATTCCTTGACCCGGCGCACGGGCGGCATTGGCCTGGTTTGAACGCGTGGGCGGCGCAAGCACCCCGAGTGTTCACATCGCCTGGTGGAGCCGCCCACCCTACGGGCGTCGCGTGCTACATTAACGTCATTACACTGTTGTTCAGGAGACGATAATGAGCACGATGACCGGCAAGGGCATGGAAGTCAAACCCGGCCTGGGCAAGAGCCTGCTGACCGTGGCCCTGGTGACGGCGGCCATCCTGATGATCCCGCTCGTCGCCATGCAGTTCACCACCGAGGTGAACTGGACCGGCTTCGACTTCGTCGCCGCCGGCATCCTGCTGGCGCTCACCGGCCTGGTTCTCAGCGTTGCACTGCGTAACATCCGCAGCACGAAAAGCCGCGTGATCGCTGCCGGCCTGATCGGCCTGGGCTTCCTGTATTGCTGGGCAGAGATGGCTGTCGGGATTTTTACCAACCTGGGTAGCTGAACACGCGCCAAACCATGACAAATTGAGTTGATTTTAGACAAGGTGTTACATCTGTAACAATGGATTGGCGATTGGATGAAGTATAATTTTCGGCTCATCCGGCTCAGCCAATCCTTATGCAACTCACATTGACGTACCCGATTGGGGCGCTGCCAGAGCGGTCCGCCCCATGATTTCTCCACTGATGCTGCGCGGCCTGTGGGCCTACCGCGGTTTCGTGCTGGGCAGCGTCAAGCGCGAATTCCAGTCGAAATACGTGAACGCGATGCTGGGCGCCGTCTGGTCGGTGCTCAGCCCGCTCGCCATGATCCTCGTGTACACCGTGATCTTTTCCGAGGTCATGCGTGCCAAGCTGCCGGGCAACGCCTCCGGCGCCGCCTATTCCATCTACCTGTGCGCCGGCGTCCTGACCTGGGGCCTGTTCGCCGAGATCATCGCGCGCGGGCAGAACATGTTCCTCGAGCAGGCCAACCTGCTCAAGAAGATCAGCTTCCCGCGCATCTGCCTGCCGATTATCGTCGTGCTCAACGCCCTGGTGAACTTCGGTGTCATCTTCGGCCTGTTCTTGGTCTACCTGCTCGCCTCGGGCAATTTCCCGGGGGCCGTGTTCTTCGCCATCATCCCGGTGCTGCTGCTGCAGATCCTGCTGGCCATCGGCCTGGGCATGGTGAGCGGCATCCTGAACGTGTTCTTCCGCGACGTCGGCCAGTTCGTCACCATTGCGATGCAGTTCTGGTTCTGGCTCACGCCGATCGTCTACCCGGCCTCGATCCTGCCGGAAGCGGCGCAGCCGATCCTGGTCTACAACCCGATGGCGGCCGTGGTGGGGGCGCACCAGGCGATCCTGGTCGAAGGCCGCCTGCCCGACTGGAACTCGCTGATTCCGGCAGCCTTGCTGGCGCTGCTGCTGTGCATCCTGGGCCTGCGCCTGTTCCGCAAGCGCTCCGGCGAAATGGTGGATGAACTCTGATGGGCAGCATCGTCGTTCAAAACCTGGGCAAGGCCTACAAGCAGTACCCCACGCGCTGGTCGCGCCTGGGCGAATGGCTGCTGCCGCTGCGCGGCCCGCGCCACAAGCTCAAGTGGGTGCTCACTGACATCAACTTCCAGGTCTCGCCGGGCGAGGCCGTGGGCCTGATCGGCATCAACGGCGCGGGCAAGAGCACGCTATTGAAGCTCATCACCGGCACCACCCAGCCGACCACCGGCAGCGTCTGGATGGAAGGCCGCGTAGCCGCCCTGCTGGAACTGGGCATGGGCTTCCACCCGGATTTCACTGGCCGCCAGAACGTCTACATGGCCGGCCAGCTGCTGGGCATGACGGTGGACGAGATCGGCGCGCTGATGCCGCAGATCGAGGCCTTCGCCGACATCGGCGACTACATGGACCAGCCGGTGCGCGTTTACTCGAGCGGCATGCAGATGCGCGTGGCCTTCTCGGTCGCGACGGCGCGGCGCCCCGACATCCTGATCGTCGACGAAGCGCTGTCGGTGGGCGACGCCTACTTCCAGCACAAGTCCTTCGACCGCATCCGCCAGTTCCGCAAGGAGGGCACCACCCTGCTGCTGGTGTCGCACGACAAGCAGGCGATCCAGTCGGTGTGCGACCGCGCCATCCTGCTCGACGGCGGCCGCCTGGCGAAACAGGGCAAGCCGGAAGAGATCATGGATTATTACAATGCCATGATCGCGGAGCGCGAGAACGATACGGTGCGCCTGAACGAGACCGGCGACGGCAAGGTCCAGACCATCTCGGGCACCGGCGAGGCTACGGTCAGCGACATCGCCCTGCGCGACGAGCTGGGTGAGCGCGTCGAAGTGGTCGACGTCGGCGCGGCCGTGACGCTCGAGGTCAAGGTGAAGGTCAAGGCCCCGATCCCGCGCATGGTGCTCGGCTACATGATCAAGGACCGCCTCGGCCAGCCGATGTACGGCACCAATACCCACCTCAAGGGGCTGCCGCTCGAGGACGTCGCGCCAGGGGAGGAAGTGAGCTACCGCTTCGCCTTCCCGATGAACCTCGGCCCCGGCACCTATTCGGTGGCGACCGCGATCGTCAGCACCGAGACCCACCTGGTGAACAACTACGAATGGCGCGACCTGGCGCTGGTGTTCACCGTGATGAACATGCGCCGCCCCCACTTCGAGGGCTCGGCCTGGCTCGACCCGGCCGTCGATATCCAACGTTCCCCATTGAGCACATGAGTTTCATTTCCTACTCCCAGAACGCCGAGGACGTGCTGCTGTGGCGCGCGCTCGGACAGGTCGAGAACGGCTTCTACATCGACGTCGGCGCCAACGATCCCGAAGAGCATTCGGTCACCAAGGCCTTCTACGATGCCGGCTGGCGCGGCATCAGCATCGAGCCGCTGCCCTCCTTCCACCAGGCCTTCCTCGAGCAGCGCCCGGGCGACGTCAACCTGGCGATCGCCGCCGGCAGCGAGAATGGCGAACTGACCCTGTACGACACGCCCCAGGTGCGCGGCTGGGCCTCGCCCGACCAGGCGGTGGCCGAGCTGCACCGTTCGGAAGGCCACCAGGTGGTCGAGCTGAGCGTGCCGGTGCGCACCCTGGCCTCGGTGTGCGAAGAATACGTGCAGGGCCGGCAAGTCCACTTCCTGAAGATCGACGTCGAAGGCTTCGAGGGCGAAGTGCTGAAGGGGATGGATTTCGCACGCTGGCGTCCCTGGGTGCTGGTGATCGAGGCCACGCTGCCGAACAGCCGCGAGACCAACCACGCCTCCTGGGAGCACATGGTGACCAGCCAGCGCTACCGCTTCGTGTGGTTCGATGGCCTGAACCGCTACTACGTGGCGGAAGAACACAGCGAACTGGCGCAGCACTTCGGCATCCAGCCGAACGTGTTCGACGACTACATCTCGCACCACCTCGACAAGTCCTGGGCCGCCGCCAAACGGCTCTCGACGGCGCTCAAGGCATCCGAGCAGGAAGCGCGCGACATCTCGGAGCGCGCGGCACGTTCGATGGAACAGGCCCACCAGGCCGCGATGCTGGCGCAGCAGGCGCACCAGCAGGCGCTGGCGGAGCTGCACCACGCATCCGCGCTCGCGGAACAGGCCGAGCAGCAAAAGCGCGACGCCGACGCCCAGATCCTGGCGCTGCAGGATGCGCTGGCCGCATCGCAGCTGAGCGGCCACCACCTGACCGTGTGGGCGCAGGACATGGAAGCGCGCCTGACCGCCACCTATGCCAGCACCTCGTGGAAGATCACCGCGCCGCTACGCGCGCTTGGGCGCGTGGTGCGTGCGCTGCGCCGTCCCGGCCTGGCGCGCCGCGTCGTCACCCGGGTGACCAAAAATGAGCGCATGCGCCGCCTCCTGATCCCGGTGCTGCTGCGCTACCCCGCGCTCGGCCAGAAGGTCAGCAGCTCGCTCGCCGCCATCAAGCAGGCCGCACCGGAGCCGGCGGCCCCTGGCGCCGCGGCGGTCCCCGAAGAACTCAAGGGCTTGCCGGTCTCGGTGCGCGCGGTGCTGGGCGACCTGCAGCGCGCCCGCGGCCAGGCTGGAAACCGGGCAGGACAATAAAAGATATGCGTATCGTCATCGACTTTCTCCACGCGCGGGACGGCATCGAGCCGGCCGCGTTGAACATTGCTCAGGCGCTTGCCGCTGCCGCCGGCACACGCGAGCTGTGGATCGCCGCGCCCCTGGACCAGCCTGGCCTGCTCGAAGACCTGCGCCTGGGCTTCCCGGGCCGCGTGCGTGCGCTCGACCTGACAGGTAACGCGCGCCTGCAGCCGGCCCTGCGCGAACATGCGCTGGCCAGCCTGTCGCCCGACGTGGTGCTGGTGCCGCGCGCGGCCGAGCGCAGCGTGGCGCCCCTGCCCTTCCCGGTGCTCTACCGTGCGCCGCAAGGGCTCGACGCAGCCGCCCTGCTGGTCGAACTGGACGCCACCGCCGCCGAACGCAGCACCCGTGCCGGGACCAGCCGTCCGAAGCTGGCCTACGTCTCGCCGCTGCCGCCGGTCAAATCCGGCATCGCCGACTACAGCGCCGAGCTGGTGCCGATCCTTGCGCAGTACTACGACATCACCCTGGTCGTCGACCAGGACACGGTGCTCGACGCGCGCCTGGACGGTTTCCCGCTGCACGGCCCCGACTGGCTGCGCGCCCATGCGCATGGTTTCGAGCGTGTGGTCTACCACGTCGGCAATTCGCACGCGCACCAGCACATGTTCGAGCTGATCCGCGAGGTGCCGGGCATCGTGGTGCTGCACGACTTCTTCCTGTCGGGCGTGCTCGACAACCTGGAACGCGAAGCCTACCTGCCGCAGGGTTTCATCAAGGCGCTGTACGAATCGCACGGCTACACGGGCCTGCTCAGCCATCGCAGGGAAGGCCGCAACCCATCGATCTGGAAGTACCCGCTCAACAAGGGCGTGCTCGACAACGCCACCGGCGTGATCGTCCACTCCGATTTTTCCAAGGAACTGGCAACTGAGTGGTACGGCGCGGACGCGGCACGAAGCTGGCACACCATCCCGCTGCTGCGCGGCCGTCCCGAGGACTCGGCCACGCCGGCCGCGCGCGCGGCGGCGCGTGCGCGCCTGGGCGTCCAGGACGGCGACTACCTCGTCACCACCTTCGGCATGCTGGGCCGCACCAAGCTCAATGAAGAGCTGCTCGACGCGTATCTCGCCTCGCCACTGGCGCACGACCCGCGCTGCCGCCTGGTCTTCGTCGGCGAGAACGACCCCGGCCTGTACGGCGCTGGCCTGCTGCGCAAGATCGCCGCCAGCGAAGCCGCCGGCCGCATCCGGATTGCCGGCTTCGTCGATGCCGCCACCTATGCCGACTACCTCGCCGCCAGCGACTGCGCAGTACAGCTGCGCGCCTCGACCCGCGGCGAGACATCGGCCTCGGTGCTCGACTGCCTGCTGTACGGTATCCCGACCATCGTCAACGCCCACGGCTCGACCGCTTCGATCAGCGACGCGCTGCTGCTGAAGCTGCAGGATGGCTTCGAGACATCGGAGCTGGCCGATGCGCTGGCGCGCCTGCACGGCGATGCGAAGCTGCGCGCCGGCTTCTCGGAACGCGCCCTGGCCCACATGGAACGCGAGCATGCGCCCGCCCACGTCGGCAAGCTGTACTTCGCCGCCATCGAAGAGTTCGCACAGCGCAGCCCGCAGGCCGCCTACCGCAAGCTGGTACGGGCTTGCGCGCCGCAATGCCCGGACGCCGAGCTACCGGCGCTGGCGTCGGCCATCGCCTTCAACCATGCGCCCACGGCGCCGCGCCAGCTGCTGGTGGACGTCTCCGCCGTGGTGCAGTCCGATCTCAAGACCGGCATCCAGCGCGTGGTGCGCAGCATCCTCCTGTCGATGATCGCCGATCCGCCGCCTGGCTTCCGGGTCGAGCCGGTGTATTCGCACGGCGGCAACCGCAGCTACCAGTACGCGCGCCAGTTCGGCCTGAACATGGTAGGCGAGACCAGCCTGCTGCTGGAAGACGCCCCGGTCGACCTGCGTCCCGGCGACATCTTCTTCGGCCTCGACCTGTTCACCAACGGCACCTCGCAGAACGAGAGCCTGCTGCAGGCGATGCGCGCGCGCGGCATCGGCATCTATTTCGTGGTGTTCGACATCCTGCCGATGCTGCGTCCGGACGTCTTCCCCTTCGGCACCGAGCAGTACTTCGGCGACTTCCTGCGCACCGTGCACAAGGTGTCGGACGGGGTGCTGTGCATCTCGCGCGCCGTGGCCGACGAACTGGCCGGCTGGATCGAGCGCCAGGGCCTGACCCGCCGCGCGCCATTGCGGCTCGGCCACTTCCACCTGGGCGCCGACATCGATGCCAGCGCGCCCAGCTTCGGCCTGCCACCAGACGCCGCGCAGGTGCTGGACGCACTGGCGCAGCGCCCCAGCTTCATCATGGTCGGCACCGTGGAGCCGCGCAAGGGCCACACCCAGGCGCTGGACGCCTTCGAGCTGCTGTGGGAGCGCGGCGAGGACGTCAACCTCGTCGTCGTCGGCAAGCAGGGCTGGATGATGGAAAAGCTGTGCGAACGCATGGCCGCGCATCCGGAAAAATCGACGCGCCTGTTCTGGATGAACGGCATCTCGGACGAGATGCTGCTCAAGCTCTACGCCGCTTCCTCGGCACTGCTGTCGCCGTCCGAAGGCGAAGGCTTCGGCCTGCCGCTGATCGAAGCGGCCCAGCACGGCATCCCGATCATCGCGCGCAGCCTGCCGGTGTTCCGCGAAGTGGCGGGAGAACACGCCTATTACTTCGACGGCCTGGCGCCGCAAGACCTGGCCGACGCGATCCAGGCATGGCTGGCCTTGCAGCGCGAGGGCAAGGCACCGCAGTCGACCGGCATGCCCTGGCTGACCTGGGACCAGAGCGCCCGGCAGGTGCTCGACGGCCTGGTGCGCCAGCAGTGGTACCGCGTGCTGCCCGGCACGGATAACGGCCATGCTTGAGCGCTGGCGCTTCCCGCTGCTGGTCGCACTCAGCCTGTGCGGCCTGCTCTGGATGTACGAGCCCTATTTCGGCGGTGACGTGGTCGAGTACACGGTCGCCACCGTGGCGATCGCCGACCACGGCTCGCCGGACATCCGCCTGGAAGATATCGCACGCGTGCGCACCCTGCTGCCCGGCATGTACACCGAACCATTCGACCTGCTCGAGCGCGGCATGCGCGAAGGCAGCCAGCAGCTGTACGCGGCCTTCGTGCGCGGGCGCGACGGCGATGTGTTCCCGGTCCATTACTTCGGCTATTCGCTGCTGGCGGCCGCCCCCTTCAAGCTGTTCGAGGCGCTCGGCATGCCGCCCTTCAAGGCCTTCCAGGCGGTCAACCTGGCGGCCGTCTTCGTGCTGGGACTGGCGCTGCGCCGCTTCTTCGGGTCCGAGCCCAAGGCCTGGCTCGGCCTCGGACTGTTCATGCTGTGCGGCGGCGCCCTCTACCTGCACTGGACCAGCCCGGAATGCGTGAGCGCGGCCCTGCTGCTCGCCGGCCTGCTGTTCTATACCAGCGGCGCCCCGCTGGCCGGCAGCGTGCTGGCCGGGCTGGCCGGGCAGCAGAACCCGACCATCCTGTTCTTCTTCGTGTTCGCGCCCCTGTTCAAGCTCTGGCTCGAGTATGAGCGCCAGCAGGGCGGATTGGCAGGACTGCGGGCCAACCTGCGCGCCCAGCTCACCCGCAGCAACATCCTCGGCCTGGCTGGCGGCATGGCCGTGTTCGCGCTGCCGCCGCTGTTCAACCTGTGGCAGTTCGGCGTCCCCAACATCATCGCCAAGCTGTTCTCCGACCCGGGCCTGGTCGGCGCGACGCGCCTGCTGTCCTTCTACTTCGACCTGAACCAGGGCATGATCGTCGGCGTTCCCGCCCTGCTGCTGCTCCTGCTCCTGCTGCTGCCGCGCATGGATGGCCGCGCGCGCGGGGTGCTGGCACTTAGTGCGCTGCTCACGCTGGCGCTGGCCCTGCCCGCGCTGGCCGTGCTGAACTGGAACTCGGGCGCCGTGGGCCCCATGCGCTACGCCTTCTGGGCCGCGATGCCGCTGGTCTTCGCGCTGCTGGTGCTGCTGCGCCGCCTGCCGCGCTGGCCGCAGCTGGCCCTGGTGCTGCTGGCGGCCGGCCAGGCGGCGGCGGTGGACCACGCATCCGAATACAACTACGTCCACTTCAGCCCCACCGCCGAGCTGGTTCTGGCGCGCGCACCGCAGCTTTACCATCCGGAGCCCGAGATCTTCGCCGAGCGCGCCGGCCACCACGACAACTACATCCAGACCGACAGGGTCTACGTGCTGCGCGGCGCTGACGGCAGGGAGCTGAAAACCCTGGTGCATGCGTCCAACGCCCACCTCGACGAGCAGCTGTGCGGCCGCGGCGCCAGCCTGGCGCCCGACCTGCCGCAGGTGGCGAGCACGCGCGGCTGGCGCTACATCGACGGGCCCCTGCGCTGTGTCGCAGGGAGCTACGTCCAGCGCAGCTTCGGGTTCGACGCGCTGCGCGCCGGCGAGGCCGTGGCCCTGGTGTCGGGCTGGAGCAACCTGGAAGCAAACGGTCCCGGCTGGGACGGCGCCTGGTCGCTCGGCGCGCGCTCGCGCCTGCGCGTGAACGTCGACGGCGCCGCCGTGCAGGCCCTGCTCATCACCGGCAACTACCTGGCGCCGAACCGCCAGACCCGCGTCATCGTGAACGGCCAGGACCTCGGCTGGCATGCGCTCGACCAGGCCGGCCCGCTGGCGCTGCCCGAGCAGGCGCGCGCCGCCACCCTCGACATCGAACTCGAACATGCCTCGCCCGCCTCCCCCGGTCCGGGCGACCCGCGCCTCCTCGCCTTCTTCCTGCGCGATGTCAGCGTACGCCAACACCCCAGCAAGCCATGAACGCCATTGACGCCAGCACCACGAAGCTTTCTCCCGCCACCACGCAGGCCATTGCGCCGATCGGCGTGCCCGACGCGGTCGCGGTCGTGATCCCCAGCTACAAGGTCACCCGCCACATCCTGGGCGTGATCGAGGGCATCGGGCCCGAGGTCAGCCGCATCTACGTGGTGGACGACAAGTGCCCGGACGGCAGCGGCGCCTTTGTCCGCGAACACTGCCGCGACCCGCGCGTGGTGGTGCTGGAACACGCCGAGAACCAGGGCGTGGGTGGCGCCGTCATGACCGGCTACCGCGCCGCCATCGCCGACGGCGCCAAGGTGATGGTCAAGATCGACGGCGACGGCCAGATGGACGGCGCGCTGATCCCGAACTTCATCGCGCCGATCCTGGCGGGCGAGGCCGACTACACCAAGGGCAACCGCTTCTTCAACCTGGAACGCCTGGGCGCGATGCCGCCGATGCGCCTGTTCGGCAACGCGGCCCTGTCCCTGATGACCAAGCTGTCCTCGGGCTACTGGGACCTGTTCGACCCGACCAACGGCTACACCGCGATCCACGCCGACTGCGCGCGCTTCCTCCCCTTCGACAAGATCAGCAAGCGCTACTTCTTCGAGTCGGACATGCTGTTCCGCCTGAACATCCTGGGCGCGGTGGTGGCCGACGTGCCGATGGACGCCGTCTACGGCGACGAGGTCAGCAACCTCAAGATCTCGCGGGTCGTCACCGAATTCTTCACCAAGCACGTGCGCAACTTCGGCAAGCGCATCTTCTACAACTACTACCTGCGCAACATGTCGGTGGCCTCGATCGAGCTGCCGCTCGGGATCCTGCTGACCCTGTTCGGCACCATCTACGGCCTGACGCACTGGATCGCCTCGGCCCAGGATGGCGTCGCGACCCCGGCCGGCACCGTGATGCTGGCCGCGCTGCCGGTGATCATGGGCGTGCAGCTGATCCTCGCCTTCATCTCGCACGACGTCGCCTCGGTGCCGCGCCGGCCGCTGCACAAGAAGACCCTGTACCGCAGCAAGCCATGAGCCCAGCCAGGATCGCTTCAAAACTGGCGTCGCGCCAGTTCGCCGTCTACGTCACCGGCGGCGTGCTGTGCGCGCTGGTCGACATCGGCCTGATGCAGCTGCTGCTGGGGGCGGGCTTCCACCACACGGCCGCCGCCAGCGCCGGCTTCGCGGCCGGGCTGCTGGTCAACTTCGCCTTCCACTCGGGCGTCACCTTCAACGCCTCGGCCAATCCCGCGCGCTTCGCGCGCTACCTGTGCCTGGTCGCCGTGAACTACGGGCTGACCCTGGGCTGCGTGGCACTGGCCCAGGCGCTGGCGGGCAATCCCCTGCTCGGCAAGATCCTGTCGCTGCCGCTGGTGGCGGTGAACGGCTTCCTGCTCGGCAAATACTGGATCTTCAAGTGAACACCACGGCAAGCACCCGGAACACACGCATACCTTCCCTGGTCCTGGCTGCCGGCATGGCGCTGGTGGGCTGGTACCTGCTGCAGCGCACGCTCGGCCTGTCGCCCGGCGTCTTCGCCGACGAGTGGTACTACAGCAAGATGGCGCGCCTGATGCCGCTGTCCGAGGCCACGCTGCCGTCCTGGCTCTACCTGCTGGTGTTCGGCGCCAGCAGCAGCTGCGGCCCCGGCTTCCTCGACTGCGCCCGCATCGGCAACATCCTGTTCCACGTCGGCGCCGCCCCCTTCCTCTACCTGGTCGCGCGGCGCGTGATGCCGGCGCCGCTGGCCTGCGCCATCGCCCTGCTGTCCCTGCTGCTGCCGCTGAATCTGTACACCAGCTTCTTCATGCCGGAGTCGATGTACTTCTTCGGCTTCGCGGTGCTGGCCTGGGTCGCGCTCTGCGGCCTGGCCTGGCACCCGTGGCTGCATGCGCTGCTTGCCGGCCTCGTGCTGGGCCTGATGAGCCTGGTGAAGGTGCACGCAATCTTCCTGCTGCCGGCGCTGTGCCTCTACCTCGTGTACGCCAGCCGCGTGCGCGCTGCGGGTGACAAGGGCGGCGCCTGGATCGCGCGCGGCCTGGGCGCGGCGGCGCTGGCGCTTGTCGCCGCCGCGACCGTGAAACTGCTGCTCGGCTGGCTGCTGGCGGGCGAGGCCGGCCTGACCCTGTTCGGCGCCTTCTACGGGGCCGGCGCCAGCTCGGCGTCGCAGCACAGCCTGCTGTCGCGCCTGGTCCCGATCACGGTCAGCGCGCGCGGCCATGCGATGGCCTTGACGGCGCTGCTGGCCATCCCCCTGGCGGCGCTGCTGCACGCCCTGTTCAGCCGCGACACCTGGCGCGCCGACAATCCGCGCGGCCCGCTGGTCGTCTTCACCGTGCTCGCACTCGGCTCGGCGCTCGGCCTGGCCGTCCTGTACACGGCCTCGATCGCCCACGAGGGACCGACGGAGGGCCTGCGCCTGCATTCGCGCTACTACAGTTTCGCCCTGCCCCTGCTGCTGGTCGCCGCTGCCGCTACCGCTGCCGCCGGCAAGGACGCAAGCCAGCAGGCAGGCCGCCGCCTCCTGGTGCCGGGACTGATCGTGCTGGTGCTGGCGGTCCTGCTGGCGGCGGCCTGGTTCCGCCTGTCCGGCTTCGACCCGCGCCTCACCGACAGCCCGGAATACACGGCGCTGGCCAGGCATGGCCTCGCGGTCACCGCCCTGTTCATCGTCCAGGCCCTGCTGCTGGCGCTGTGGCTGCGCTCGCGCCGCGCCGCGGCCTGGGGCGGGCTGGCACTGGCCTTGCCGCTGGCGCTGCTCATCACCAACCGCGACGTGCACCAGCATTACCTCGTGCACCTGAAGGCTGCGCCGCCTGCGGACCGCGCCGGCATGGCCGCGCGCGCGCTGATTCCGCTGGAGGAGCGCGGCGCGACCATGATCGTCGCCAACGGCGCCGACTTGTTCCGCACCCAGTTCCACATCGACTACCCCGAGATGACCCTGCTCGACATGCCCGACGGCAGCCCGATCGAGGCCTATCGCATCGGCTCGCAGACCCGCTGGCTGGTCGCGGTGGGCCGCCATCCGCTGCCGCAAGGGATGGTGCCGACGGTCACCAACGAGGCCTTCACGATCGTCAAGCTGCCGCGTCCCGAGCGTAGCCTGGTGGGCGAATACGCCTTCAATGTCGCCCCCGGCCCCGGCCAGCTGGTGGTGGGGGCCGACGGCCTGTCGAATGTGGAAGCCTGGGGCCGCTGGTCGGATGGCAAGCGCGTCGAGCTGCGTTTCGACCGTCCCCTGCCGGCGCGCCTGACAGTCGTGCTGACCGCAGGCGCCTTCGGCGCCAACATCAACGCGCCCTTCGTACTGCGCGTGGGGGATGCCGCGCTCGAATTCCGCCTGCCCTGGGAAGCCCGCGAAGTCGTGCTCGACCTGGATACCGACGGGCGCCAGCAGAGCCTGGTGATCGAGGTGCCGCAGCCGCAGCGGCCGAGCGAGCTGGGGAATTCGACGGATACGCGCCTGCTGGGGATTTCGCTGACCCGGATGCGCATTGAAACGAGACCATGACTCCACACGATACCCGAACAAAACGCCTTGTCTGGCCCCTGGCCCTGAGCTTCGCCCTGGCCGGCATCGCCTGGCTCCTCTACCAGCGCAACGCCGGCCTGCAGCCGAGCGTCTTCGCCGACGAATGGTATTACAGCAAGTTCGCGCGCCTGATGCCGCTGGCGGATTCGATGCTGCCTTCGTATCTGTATCTATGGCTGTTCGGCGCCAGCAGCGCCTGCGGCGACGGCTTCCTCGACTGCGCCCGGATCGGCAACCTCGCCTTCTTCGTGGGCGGCGCGCCTTTCATCTACCTGATCGCGCGCCGCTACACGAGCGCTCCGGCGGCCGCCGGCGTCGCGGTGCTGAGCACGCTCGCGCCGCTGAATTCCTTCACCGTCTACTTCATGCCGGAATCGATGTACTACTTCGGCTTCTGCGTGCTGAGCTGGGTGGCGCTGAAGGGCAGCGACTGGCGGCCAGGCGCGCATGCGCTGGCGAGCGGCGCCGTGCTCGGCCTGATGAGCCTGGTCAAGGTGCATGCGGTGTTCCTGCTGCCGGCCCTGGTCCCCTTCCTGCTGGCGGCCAGCTGGCTGCGTGGCGGCCCCTGGCTCCTGCGCGGCATCGCCATGGCGGCCGCGGCGACCCTGTGCACCTTCGTCGTCAAGTTCAGCCTCGGCTGGCTGTTCGCCGGCGATGCCGGTCTCAGCATATTCGGCCCCTTCTACGAGTCGACCAGGCTGGGCACCGACGGCTTGACCTTGCTGGGGGCGGCCCTGGTCAGCGCGCGCGGCCACCTGATGACGCTGGCCCTGATCTACGGCCTGCCGCTGGCCATGCTGGCCTACGCCCTGATCACGCAGGTCGTGCGTCCGCGCGCCGCGGGCGCCGACCGGGAAGACGCCAACCGGCGCCTGCTGCACCTGTACATCCTGCTCATGCTCGGCGCTGCCGCCGGCCTGACGGTCATGTACACCGCCGGCCTGCACGTCGAGGGCAGCCGCGAAGGCCTGCGCCTGCACCTGCGCTACTACAGCTTCGTGTTCCCGCTGCTGGTCGTCGTGGCCGCGGCGGCGCTGTCCCGGGACGCACGGCTGCCGGAAGGGCGCGAGCGTCCCTGGCTGCGCTGGACACTGGTCGTGGCGCTGGGGGCGACCCTGGCCGCGGCGCTGTTCATGCTGCAGGGCTACACGACGAACGTGGTGGACGGCCCGGACATCCATCACCTCAACGTGACGGACAAGGCCCTGCGCATCCTCGTCGGACTGCAGTTGCTCGTGCTGCTCGCCTGGGCGATGCGCCTGCGCGCGGCACCGCTGCTGTTCCTGTGCCTGCTCCTGCCGGCAGCCTACGCAGCCAGCAACCGGGGCATCCACAATCACTTCGAGAACCTGCGCCCGCCGAGCAAGACCGACCTGGCGGCCAAATGGGTGTACGAGCACGTGCCGCCGGCCGAGCGCAGCCAGGTGGTGGTGGCGGGCGTCGACCTGAGCATGATGCTGCGCGCGCAATTCCATATCGACCACCCGGACACCACGACCATGGTGATCGACTTCGGCCCGGTCGCCGAATACCAGTTGCCCTTGAACAAGAAGTGGATGCTGCTGCTGGGCGAGTACCAGGTGCCGGACAACATCGCCACCACCGTCCTGCGCACGCCCTGGTACACGGTGCTGCGCCTGCCGGAGCCCGAGCCGAAGCTCAGCCATGTGAAACTGTCGCTCCCGCCGGATCCGCGCGTCGTCACTGGCGTCGAAGGCCTGTCGCACCTCGAGCCCTGGGGCCGCTGGTCGGATGCAAAACGGGTGGTGATCGAGTTCGCGCAGCCGCTGCCGCGCCGCGCCGGCGTGGTGCTGACGGCGCGCGCCTACGACGTGAATGCCAACATGCCTTTCAAGATCCACGTCGGCGGCCAGACCCGGGAATTCAAGGTCGGCTGGCACCAGCAGGAAATCGGCCTGCATTTCGACACCGACGGCAGCGCCCGTACCCTGGTCATCGAGGTGCCGCAGCCGGTGTCGCCGGAGGAGCGCGGCCACCCGGGCGATTCGCGCAAGCTCGGCATCGGCATCGGCGAGATCATCATCACCGACGGCACGGCCCAGGCCGCGCGTTGATCTGGCGCAGACCGGCGCCTTGTTGCCGGTGCTGTGTGCGGTCACGTACGGAATGCCGTCCCCTGCCCCGCTACAGTGAACTCGAGCCGGCCGCCCTCGTGCGGCGGCTGGCGCAGCGGCATGTCGCCGCACATCGGGACACACATGGCAACTGGATCGGACAAGGAAGATCACCTCTCGAAACCCCTGGACATGCAGGGGAATGGCCAGAGCATGGGCGTGCAGGCCGTCGGCGAGGTCGAGGGCAATGCCATTACGCCGACCGGCGGCCCGGGCGTCAATCACTGGCAGGCCGGCTATATCGGCCACCGCGGGCTGGACGAGCGCAGCAACATCTTCTTCGCCGCCGTCGAGATGACGCGCATGCCCATGATCATCACCGATCCCAACCAGGACGACAATCCGATCGTGTTCGCCAACGGCGCCTTCTTCGACCTCACCGGCTACGAAGAGAAGGATGTAATGGGCCGCAACTGCCGCTTCCTGCAGGGGCCCGACACTGACCGAAGCACGGTCGCCGAAGTGCGCAATGCCCTGCGCGAGCAGCGCGCGGTGGCGGTCGATCTCATCAACTACAAGGCCGACGGCGAGCCTTTCTGGAACGCCCTGTTCATCGGCCCGATCTTCGACCAGGACGGCAAGCTGCTGTACTTCTTCGCCTCGCAGATGGACGTCACCGAACGCCGCAGCACGCTCGAGTCGAACCTGCAGGCGCAGAAGATGGAAGCCATCGGACAGCTGTCGGCCGGGATGGCGCACGACTTCAACAACCTGCTGCAGGTCATCAACGGCAACCTCGAACTGGCCCTCCTGAGCGCCGGGAAGATCCCCGCGGCGGCCGAGCCGATCCGGCGTGCCCAGCGCGCTACCCTGCAGGCCGGCAAACTCACCCAGCAACTGCTGAGCTTTGCGCGCAAGCAGCGCCTCGAGCACAAGCGCGTCAGCCTGAACGCGCTGGTGGTCGATTTTTCCGACATGCTGGTGCGCACGCTCGGCGACAAGGTCGAACTGCGCCTCGACCTGCGCCCCGGCCTGCCGTCCTGCTCGATCGACCCGACCTACCTGGAAATGGCGCTGCTCAACGTCGTCATCAATGCGCGCGACGCCATGCCGCAAGGCGGCGTGGTCACGGTGGGCACGGCGGTGGTCGAGGAAGCACGGCGCGTCGCCAACCGGCTGCCGCCGGGCGAATATGTCGCCATCTGCATCCAGGACGGGGGCGAAGGCATGCCGCCGGACGTGCTCAAGCGCGCCACCGAGCCCTTCTTCACCACCAAGGGCCTGGGCACGGGCCTGGGCCTGGCGATGGTGCACGGCTTCGTGCAGCAGTCGCAGGGACGGCTCGACATCGACAGCGAACCGGGACGCGGCACCCAGGTGCGCATGATCTTCCCGGTGGCGCAGCAGTCGCGGCACGAGGATGGTGGCACCGACGCCGGTACGGACGCGCACGAAGCGGGCCGCAAGTGCCGCATCCTGGTGGTGGAAGACAATGAGGACGTGCGCGAGCTGGCCGAAGCCATGCTGGCGGCGGCCGACTACGACGTGCTGTCGGCGTCGAGCGGCGAGCGCGCGCTCGAGCTGCTTGAAACGGAAAAGGTGGATTTGCTGTTCACCGACGTGATCATGCCGGGCGGGATGAACGGGCTGCAGCTGATCGAGCAGGTGCATGCCAACAAGCCGGGAATGCCGGTGCTGGTGACCACCGGCTACATGGACGAACTGCCGGCGCGCGGGGCGCGCGACAAGTCACTGGACGTGCTGGCCAAGCCCTACCAGCACCAGGACCTGCTGGACCGGGTGCATGCGGCGCTGCGTGCGCGCCGCGCGGCGTGAAGGCAGGATGGTAATCCAGGCCACTGGCCTGAATTACCCCCACGACATCAATTCGAACGCGGCCCGCCACCCAGCAGGAAAGCCAGCTTCTGCTTGCCCGGCTTGGATTGCGCCTGTGTCGGCGTCACGACTTCCTTGCGCGCCGCGCTCGACGGCTCGTAGGGCTTGAGGAACCACGGATCGACTTTCTCGCGGCGCGGCGTCGGGCTGTAGCCGCTGCTGCGCGGCGGACGTTCGCCGCGCTCGCCGCCACGCGCGGCGCCTTCGTCGCGGCGGCCGCGGCGCTCGCCGTCGCGGGCGAACTCGGGACGGCCGCCTTCGCGCGGACGCGCCGACGGCGCCACGAAGCCCGGCAGCTCGCCGCGCGGGACGGTCTGCTTGATCAGCTTCTCGATGTCGGCCAGCAGGCGCTCGTCCTTGTCCGAGAACACCGAAAGCGCGTCGCCCGAGGCGCCGGCGCGGCCGGTACGGCCGATGCGGTGCACGTAGTCCTCGGCGTTGTACGGCAGGTCGTAGTTGATCACGCAGGGCAGGTCCGAGATGTCGAGGCCGCGCGCGGCCACGTCGGTCGCCACCAGCACTTCGATCGTGCCCTGCTTGAAGGCGTCGAGGGCGGCCATGCGCTCCTGCTGGGTCTTGTCGCCGTGGATCGCCGAGGCCTTGATGCCCTTCTTCTCGAGATGGGTCGACAGGCGCGAGGCGCCGATCTTGGTGTTCGAGAACACGATCACCTGCTTCAGGTTGCGCTCGCGGATGATGTGCTCGACCACGTCGCGCTTGAGTTCCTCGTCGACCTTGTAGACGATCTGCGTGACCTTGTCGGCGGTGGCATTGCTGCGCGCGACTTCGATCAGCACCGGGCTGTTCAGGAAGCTGTTGGCCAGCTTCTTGATCTCCGGCGAGAAGGTGGCCGAGAACATCAGGTTCTGGCGCTGCTTCGGCAGCAGGTTGATGATGCGCTGCAGGTCGGGCAGGAAGCCCATGTCGAGCATGCGGTCGGCTTCGTCCATCACCAGCATCTGCACCTGGCCCAGGCTGACGTTCTTCTGCTCGATGTGGTCGAGCAGGCGGCCCGGGGTGGCGATGACGATCTCGACGCCGCCCTTCAGGATGGTGGTCTGGCCCTTCATGTCCATGCCGCCGAACACGACGGTGGAACGCAGCGGGGTGTGCTTGGCGTAGGCCTTGACGTTGTCGGCCACCTGCACCGCCAGTTCGCGGGTCGGGGTCAGGACCAGGGCGCGCACCGGGTGGCGCGCCGGCGACATGCTGCTGTTGGCATGCGCCATCAGGAGCTGGATGATCGGCAGCGAGAAGCCGGCGGTCTTGCCGGTGCCGGTCTGGGCGGCGCCCATGACGTCGCGGCCCTGCAGCACCAGCGGGATCGCCTTGGCCTGGATCGGGGTCGGGTACTCGTAGCCCTGGTCGGTCAGCGCGCGCAGGATTTCCGGCGCCAGGCCGAGGTCGGTGAAGCGCACGGTCGGCGCTTCGTCCGCCTTGACCTGCTCGACCGGTGCGGCCAGGGTGATGTCGTCGGAATCGGCGCTCACGGGAGTATTCTGGATATCAGACATATTCTTGTTGGACAGTATTTCGTTAGCTCTACGGCTGCGCCCGCAGGCAAAAATCGGCCCGCGCGGGTAGCTTCCAGAGGGACGGCGGGCCGGCAAACCGGTCCGCATGGGCCGCGAAGCGCCCAGGCAACAAGCCTGGACTGGGCGGACGTAGAGGCACTTTAGCGGGCTACACGATACCTGAAATCCACCTCACTGTATATAAAGTCCTGTTTTCGGGGCAGTTTTCGAGAACGGTGGAAGGCATCGGATAAAGGCTCAGGGTGTCCAGCCACGCTGCTGGGCCGCGCGTTCGGCGGCCGGATCGAGGGTGGCGCCGACGATGCGGGCGTCGATGGCGGCCTGTACCGACGGCGGCAGGGTGCTGCCGTCGAGCCAGGCGGTGCCCGGCTGCGGCTGGGCCAGCACCGGGATGGTCCAGCGCCCGTTGCCGCGGCAGGCCAGGCCTGCCGTGGTGTCGACCACGAAACTGCGGCAGTAGCTGCCGTCTTTCGACACGAAGGTGACGCCGATGCGCACCCCGGTTTCCGTGGGGCCGGGGCTGGCCAGCTGGCCGCCGAGGGCGTCGACCAGGCGGCCGCGCGCCACCAGGGCGCCATCGCTGGCTTCGAGCATCACTAGCCCGGGGTCGGGCCGCAGTTCCTGCCAGCCGAGGGCGCCGCCGAGGGCGCCGGCCAGGAGCGCGGCGCCGACGGCCAGCCAGTGGCGCGGCGTCCATTCGGTGCGGGCCGGCAGGGACGGCGGCGCCAGCGGCGCGCCGCGTCCGGGGCGGACGGCGTCGAGATGGACCACCTTGGCCCCGCCCGGCGCCCGGGCGCGTCCCTGGTGGTGTCCGCCGTGGCCGTTCGAGACGCTGAAGATGTGGGAGCGGCCGGCGGAGCGTTCGCCGCTTTCGCGGCGATGCTGGGCGATGCGGGCGGCCAGCACCGGATCGGCGCGCATGGCCCGCTCGACCGCCGCGCGCGCCGGCTCGGCCAGCTCACCGTTGATGTATGCGATCAGGAGGTCGTCCGAGAATTTCATGCCAGCACATAAACCACGAAAATAAGCTACGAAGTAATGAGACCGTGCTCGTCCAGGACGTCGTGCAGCAGCTCCAGGCGGATCACGGGGTTGTCGAGCATGAGCATGTGGTGCTTCTGCTGGTTGGGCAGCGGCAGCAGTTCGCACCACCGGTTCGCCACCCAGCCGCAGTCGTCGAGGCGGAACGGCGGCTGCACCGGCCAGCGGTGGCGCGGTACGTCGTGCAGCGAGGACAGCACGCGGTCGAGCGCGTCGGACGCGCCCTGCAGTTCGGACGGCACCTTGACGTCGTGGTCGTCCTCGACCAGCTCGGCCTCGGCCATCCACAGCCCGTTCAGGCGCTGTTCGGCGGTCACCACCGTGAAGCGCGAGCCGCCGCGGCAGAGTACCTGCAGCAGTCCGGGCGAGGTGGTGGTGGTTTCGGTGACGGAAGCGATGGTGCCGGCGGCGGCGAAGCGCTCCGGCTCGCCATCGGGCTGGCGCACCTCATGCCCATGCGTGAGCAAGACCACGCCGAAGGGTGCGTCTTCGGTGAGGCAGCGGCTGATCATGTCGAGGTAGCGGACCTCGAACACCTGCAGCGGCAGCACCCCGTCCGGAAACAGCACCGTACTGAGCGGGAACAAGGGCATGGAAATCGTGGACATGATGTCCATGATGACAGAATCGCAGGCAAAACGGGAGCACGATTGGGCGCGCACAGGGCGCCTTCAATCGGGCCCCTGCAGCGGCATGCTGCGGATCGCATGCCCGAGGTTGGCCAGCCGCCAGCGCAACCTGTCCATGCCCGGATCCGGCATCGGCACCACCCGCACCCGCAGCACCCCGCCGGGCAGCGCCGGACAGGGGATGTCCTGCTCGCCCGCCTCTTCCACCGGGAGCCTGAACTCGCCCCCGGGCGCCAGCTGCACCGGGCCGAACACCAGCGGCGCTCCGGTGCCGTTCCTCAGCAGCAGCACGTCCTGCACGCCCAGGGTCAGGCGCACCGCCGCGGGCGCTTGCTGGCCGCGCCGCACTTCCAGCGGCAGCTCGTGGCTGTCGCCGCGCAGTGGCCACAACATGCCCCACAGCAGCACCAGCAGCCCGCCGGCCGCCAGGGCCGCGAGCGGCCAGTGGCGGCGCAGCAGCTCCGACGGCTCAGGCAGCCGCATGCCGGGAGGGTAAAGCGCGGGGGTTCACACGTTTCGAAAGTTGCATCAGGTTAATTTTAGGAGATAATACATATTGCCGCACGCGCACGGTGGCGTGCGCCCCAACACAGCAAGGATGCGTATCCTACCTGCTTCCGCGCGTTTCCGATCAACCTGCCCCACGGCGCCCTTCGCGCGTACGACCACATGCCGCAGTCCCAGCCAGCCGTCCAGCCCAGCCGCATTCCCCTGCCCGGTTCCGGACAGATGCCGCTGCTGCTGGCCATGCTGGTGCTGCTGGTGACCCTGCTGGTCACGTTCAGCGCCTGGAGCAGCGCCAAGCGCGCCGCCGAAGCGCAGCTGCTCGAGACCTTCGACTACCGTACCCGCGACATGGCCTACAGCGTCAGCCGCCGCATGGCGGTGTACGAACAGGTGCTGCGCGGCGCGCGCGGCTTCCTGCGCGGCTCGGTCGAGCTCGACCGGCACGACTGGGCCGAGTATTACCAGTTGCTGCGCCTGGACCAGTCCTTCCCCGGCATGGAGGCGCTCGGCATCGCCACCATCATCCCGCACCGGCAGCTGAAGGCGCACGAGGCGGCCATGCGGCGCCAGGGCCATCCCGGCTACGCGGTGCGCCCGGAAGATCCGCGCGAGGTATATACCGCGATCACCCACATCGAGCCCTTTGGCGGGCGCAACCTGCGCGCCTTCGGCTTCGACATGTTCAGCGAACCGGTGCGCCGCGCCGCGATGGCGCGCGCGCGCGACACCGGCCAGGCGGCCCTCAGCGGCAAGGTGGTGCTGGTCCAGGAAGAGGTGGGGCACGAGGGGCCGGGCCGCCAGCAGGCGGGCACCCTGATGTACCTGCCGGTGTACCGCGACGGCGAGCTGGCCGGCACCGTCGACCAGCGTCGCCGGGCCATCGTCGGCTGGGTCTACGCCCCCTTCCGCATGGACGACCTGATGCAGGGACTCGGCGGCGCCCATTCAACCGACCTCGAGGTCGAGATCCACGACGGCGAGCCGGCCGGCGACGCCAGCCTGCTGTACCGTTCGCCGAACGCATCCAGCCACCCGGCGCGCCTGCGCGCCAGCGCCCAGATCGTCCCGGGCGGGCGCACCTGGACCATCAGCATGCGCTCCAGCGCCGCCCTCGAACAGAGCCTCGACACCAAGCGCCCGCAGCTGGTGGCGGTCACCGGCATCGGCCTGAGCTTCCTGATCAGCCTGGTAGTCTGGCTGCTGGCCAGCGAACGGCGCCGCGCGCTGCAGCTGGCGCACGGCATGACGCTGGAGCTGCGCCAGTCGCACGACCGCATCGCCAGCGAGCAGAAACGCATCCAGGTCATCCTCGAGAACGCGCCCGACGCCTTCGTGGCCGTCGATGCCCGGGGCTGCATCACCGACTGGAACGCCCAGGCCAGCCGCCTGTTCGGCTGGAGCGCCGGCCAGGCCATCGGCCGCCGGGTCGAAGAACTGCTGCCCGAGGAAAGCCGCGCGTCCTTCCGCAGCGGTTTCGAGTCTTTCGCGCGCAGCGGGCAGTGCGCAATGCAGGGTGCGCCGACCGAACTGCAGGTAGCCGGGCACGACGGGCGCCGCATCGCGACCGAAGTGACGGTGGCGGTGATGCCGACCGACGAAGGCTTCGGCGCCACTGCCTTCGTGCGCGACATCACGCAGCGCAAGGAAGCGGAAGCGCGCGAGCACCAGCGCCAGCAGGGCCTGGACGAGGCGCGCCAGCTTCTCGCCCGGGCCCAGAAACTGGAAGCGGTGGGCAAGCTCACCGGCGGCGTGGCGCACGACTTCAACAACATCCTGCACATCATCAGCGCCAATGTGCAGCTGATCCTGCGCGCCGACGCCAGCCATCGCAAACGCCTGCTCAGCATCCTCGACGCGGTCGAGCGCGGCGCCAAGCTGGCCGGCCAGTTGCTCGCCTTTGCGCGGCGCCAGCCGCTGCACCCGCTCGAGGTCCACGTGGACAATCTGCTGGAGCGCATGGACAGCCTGGTGCTGCGCGCGGCCGGCGACCAGATCGTCCTGGAAAAACGCATCCCGCCCGATCTCTGGCCGGTGCTGGTGGACCCGAACCAGCTCGAGAACGTGCTGCTCAACCTGGTGATCAACGCGCGCGACGCGATGGAAGGCAACGGGCGCATCGTGCTGGCGCTGAACAACGCGCACGTGGAGGGCGACGCCGTGCTGGCGCCGGGCGACTACGTCACGGTGGCGGTCGCCGACAGCGGGCACGGCATGCCGCAGGATGTGATGGAGCACGCCTTCGAACCGTTCTTCACCACCAAGCCCGAGGGCAAGGGCACCGGCCTGGGCCTGTCGATGGCGCACGGCTTCGCGCGCCAGAGCAGCGGCGACATCCGCCTGGCGAGCGAGCCCGGCAAAGGGACGACGGTGACGATCTATTTGCCGCGGCACATGGCCACCGCGCCAGTGGCGATGGCGTAGGGCGAATCGTGCGCGGCTAGTCGCATGCTACATTGGCCCTGCCTGAACCCGAGCCAGGAGTCCACAGTGTCTTTCTCCGACAATGCCTCCCTCCACGTTCCCGTCGAGCAGGGCGTGCCGCACACCAGGGTCTTCGACAGCACGCTCAAGCTGCTCTCCGAAGGCTATCCGTTCCTCCAAACTTAAGCAAAGCTAGCCCTTGTTATTCAAAGCTGCCATGCTGTTGGATTCCTGCTTCGCCGGGGCCGGTTTCGTCCCGCGCTGGCGCGCCGGACCAGTGCGGTCCCCTCCACAGGCAGAGACGGTGGAACTCACCGCCACACTTTTCAAATTGATGGCCGCATTCACGTCGCGGTCGTGCTGCGTACCACAGCCTGCACAGGTCCATTGCCGCGTTCCCAAGGCGAGTGCTTCCAGCAGGCGCCCACAGGACGAGCACAGCTTGCTGCTCGGGTACCAGCGGTCCGCGACCACCACCTGGCCACTGCGCCAGCCGGCCTTGTATTCCAGCTGGCGGCGCAGTTCGGAAAATCCCATGTCGGCCACCGCGCGCGACAGGTGCCGGTTGGCCAGCATGCCCTTCACGTTCAGGTTCTCGATCCCGATGGTATGGAAGCGGCGCGTGATGCTTGTGGTGAGCTTGTGCAGGAAATCGGCGCGGACGTTCGCGATCCGGGCGTGCAAGCTGGCCAGCCTGTCCTTGGCCTTGCGGCGGTTGCTTGCCCCCTTGACTTTGCGCGACAGCGCCCGCGACAGGCGGCGCAGCCGTGCAAGCAGGGCGCGCAGCGCCTTCGGGCCGGGCCACTTCTCGCCTGTTGATAGCGTCGCCAGCGTCGATATTCCCAGGTCGACCCCGACCGCGCCTTGGTTCTCGGCAGTTGGCAAGGGTTGATCCTCAAGGGTGTCGACGGTGANGCTGGCGTACCANTGNCNGGCGCGGCGCNCGATGGNGGCCGAAANGATGCGCCCCGTGAAGCGCAGGNCTTCGCGCATGCGGANCCAACCCAGCTTCGGGATGCGGATGCGTCGGCCCTCCACGGCGAACTGGTCGTTCGACAAGGTAAAGCGGTCGTCGCGGCCCTTGCGGCGAAACTGCGGGTAGCGGGCCCGTTTCGAAAAAAAATTCTCGAAGGCCTGGCCGAGCTGGATGATCGCCATCTGCGGCGCGTTCTTGGTCACCTCGAGCATCCAGGGAAACTGGTCGCGTTTGACGGCGTTCAGTTGCCGCCGCAGCGACAACTGCGAGGGGGCCGGGAGCGCCGGGTTGTTCTGGCGCGCCAGGAA
>NZ_ATYR01000040.1 GCF_000427785.1 Massilia alkalitolerans DSM 17462 | reverse complement strand
CTGATCTTGCCCCGCTTTTCCCGGACACAGCCTGATGCTTAGTTAGCGTCAGTTTCCAGAGCCTGACGGCGTCGCTCTTTCCTAAACATCCGCGGCGATTTGTAGCCGAGCGCTGAATGCGGATGCACCTCGTTGAAATGCTTGAATGCGTCGGGCAACTGAGTCAGCACGACAGCGCCGCTGCTGCGGTCCATGCCGCCGACGTAATCTCGTTTAAACGTGTTCACGAAGCTCTCTGCCATGCCGTTCGACTGCGGGCTGTTCACTGGCGTATGCACCGGCCTGATGCCCAGTTGATGGGCCAAAGCGTGCGTTTCGATAGCCCGGAAAGCGCCGCCATTGTCGCTCAAGAATTCCACTGTGATCGCCCGCTCGTCGGTGCTGCCGAAACGTGCTTCCACGGCCTCAATCATCATGTCGCGCACCGGCTCACCGGGCAGGCCACGTCCGATCCAGGCACGCCAGGCGATAATCTCGCGGTCGCAGCAGTCCTTCATGAACACGCCAGTCACCACCTCGCCGTTGTCGCAGGCGATCTCGAAGCCATCCGAGCACCAGCGCTGGTTCGACTCTTCGACCATCACTTTGCCGTCGTGAGGGCGGCCGCTGTCACTACGCCTAGGCGATTTCGGCAGCAGCAAACCCTGCTCCTTCATCACGCGGTACATGCGCTTGTGGTTCACTGGACGCAGGCCCATCAGGCTTCGCGTACGGTTCACCAGGGCGCCAGCACGACGGTAACCATAGGTCGGCAGCGCCGTGATCTCGGCGCGTACCGCGTCGGCAATCATCGCGTCGGCGACCGGGTCGAGCCTGGCCACGGTGCGCTTGTCGACCCAGTCCGCGGGTCGGGCAAGAAGGTCAATCACGTGCGAGCGCGCTACACCAAGGACAACGCAGACAGGCTTTACTGCCCGTCCTTGTCCAATAAGGGTGAGCGCGCAATCCACTTTTTTTCGCGAGCCAGCTCGACCGCTTCGCGCAGGATCTCCGCCTCCATCGTCTTCTTGCCCAGCATGCGCTGCAGTTGCGCGATCTGGGCGCGCGCCGCCGCCAACTCACTCGCTGGCACGACCGATTCACCTGATTGCACCGCCACCAGGGCGCCTTCCCGCTCGAGCTTGCGCCAGTTGAACAGCTGGCTGGCACTGATGCCGTGCTTGCGGGCCACCAGCGACACGCTCATGCCCGGCTCGTACGTTTCCTTAACCAGCGCAGCCTTTTCCTGCACTGACCAACGGCGGCGTCGCTCTTCGGACACCGTCACGACTTCGATGGTTTGGTTGTTTCTAGTCATACTCACAGTCTTATTCCTATCCGTAAGGATACAGCATTGACTGTGTCTGGTACTTCAAGGGGCTATCTCACGACCCGAAGGGGCATCTGCCATGCCGAGCAAGCGCGTATCGACAAAGTTGTCCAAGGGATGGGTGGACCGCGACCTGTTGATCCGGATGTAGCCACCGTTCTTGCAGCGGTAGAAGGTCCTATCACTTGGTTGATGCGTGCGTACGCCAAGTTCTGCATGGTATTTGCTTCAGAAGCAGAGCGTGTTCGGCATGCCGCTCATCAGGGGCGACATTACCAAGCGAGACTGCCAAAGTCTGAAGCCATCGAGGCTATCCTGGAAAGACTCAGCGATGCGCACCTTTCACAAAGACTGATGGAAGCGAAACAGCGTAAAGAGAGAATCTAGGAGCTTCTTCGGAAAGCGGGACTCACGGGATTGCCGACTCGGCCAAGAACATAAGGCAAGGTGCAGGGGGCCGTGTGGACAACGTTCCAGCGGTAAAGTTAGTGCGCTTTGGTCGATTCTACTTTCCGGTGGAATCCTGACCATCTGCAGCGCAGCAGAGGACTGCCGGTCATAAAGCCATGTCGGCTTCGGTTCAATAGTGGACGTACACGACCGTACTCTTGGTACTAATATGGCCGTGTTCGCAGACAGATTGATGCCGTTGCCCAAGCACTTCCGCCCAAAGACCTTTGCTCACTTATAGCAGCACATCTCTCTACTCATCGTCGATCACCAAGAGGCGGATGGCCTCGTATCAATAACCGCGAAGCGCTGACCGGCATCCTGTTCGTCCTCAATACTGGAATACCTTCGTGAACTCAGCTCCGACAGCAATGTGACGCGCTGGCGACGCCTTCACGAATAGATGCAAACAGGCGTTTGGCAGCGTGTCCATGAAGCGGTATTAGGGCGCCTTTGCGAGCATGACCAGATCATGTCACCGAGCCAGTGTCAACGCTGCTAGCGTGCCAATACCGGCTGATAGGCGCCATAGTGGCCAAAATCTAACTGATCGCGGCAAGCTCGGCTACAAATATCACCTACAGGAAGATCAACGTGAGCTACCTCTAGTAGCCAAAATCTCAGGCGCACAGGTCCATGATTCGCGCCTGCTCATCCCTCGTAGAGTCGATCCCAGCTGTTAACGGGCTGTCGCGCCGCGCTCGCAAACGTCCAGGCAAACTGTACGCTAATCGAGCGTATGCTTCTCGGGCACAGCAAGTCTGGCTCCGCTGGCGTGGTATCCCAGCACGGATCACAAGCTACAGTGTGGAGTCGCGCGACCGGCTCGAAGTACGGTTCAAGCTGCGCCGAAGGGCATGATGTTCCAATGCTTCTAATCTGACAATACGTCGCTCAGGCGGCGCACGCCCTTCTTGAAGCCGAACCGCACCATTTGCTCCAGTGCGTGCGTATTCCATTCCTCGATATAGCTGCTCATCCCATACACTTTCTTGTCGCCCTTCTTGCCGATGACGAACTGGCCGTTTGCACTCCAAACCTCAATGTCGTCCCAGCCAACGCTTACCTGTTCGTTCGACACCAGGAAACGGTGCCGGTACAGGATTACGCCATCATCCTTGACCGTTATGGAACCGAATCTATACTGCTCGCCGGATCGCAGCTTCTGCAGCAGATCGATCATAATCTGAGGACCGACAGCCTTCCACAAGGTTGAGACAAACCCGGTGTACGTGGGAGCCTTGCGCAGTTCAATCACTTCTGATCTGCGCAAGGTGCCAAAGCCGATCGTATAGTTCGTGCCGGTCGGGATACCATTGACCGAGTTTGAGATGCTGCCGTAGCGAATCCGCGTGATGTCCTCAAGCGGATAGGTAGAACCCTTCCACTGGATCCCTTCGGGGCTGATCGATAGCTCATTCTTGACCAGCATGCCAATCTTGGCTGAGAAGGTAATGTCTCGGGCATACTGCGCGCGCGAGCTTTCCGCCTGGCGAGCTTGTTCGCGCAAGTCGTCAAGCGTTTCGGCATCGGCTTCGAGGCGCTCGACAACTTCAGGTAATTCGGCAAACAGCTCTTGCAGCAGGGCTGTCATGCGCTGTGCCTGCTCGAGCATCTCATGTTCGTTGAATAAGTCGATGCCAAGTGATCGCATGGATCGAGCGACTTCCGTGCTCGGCTCGTGATCTGTTCCGCGCGATTTAGCGCTGACCTGGATCGGCTGGGCGACGCTATCCCAGTTACGAGCAACCTGCTCCAGCTTCTCTAGTAGTGGATCAACCGCATGCGCTCCGCGCGCGGCCGCCTGTTGAATGCGATCAATCAGCTTATCAATGTTCTCCGCTTCCTGGGCGAGGAAGGCCTGGGTCTCAACCTCGTACGCATCCACCAGTTCGTCGATCAGCGATGGCGCGTGGGTGTCTCCATCTTCAGTGGCCAGCGCCACCACGTCCGTCATGATGGTAATTAGCTTGTCCGACTCGAACGAGTCGAGCAGCCCTTTCAGGGCGCCGCGATAAGCCTTCCTGCGTGCGGTCAGCCCTTCCTTGAGGAATTCCGCGCCCTTGATCTCTGGGAAGCCGGCGATGGCACGGTCCTCGTTAATATCGCGTAGGACGACCTCAAGATCGACTTCCTCGACCACATTAGCAAAGTCGAGGATGAATTCGGTAACTAGCCGAGAGTCATACGTTTCCCCGACCAGTTCGGCAGCGGCCGCAAACAGATTCGCTTTAGCCAGCGCTGGGAGGCGCCCTGCGGTGCGAATGTCCATCGGGGCGCGAGCAAGGTTGACGAGCAGCTTCTGCGCTGTGGAGGGTGCAATGCCGGGCAGCCATGCCATTTCTGCCAGGAGGCGGGATTTCGGGTTGGTCAATTCCGCCCGGGCTTGCTGGCATAGGTCGTGATCGAGATGCAGCGCCCGCTCCTCCGCCTTCTCGACAATGGCGTGCCGATTGTCCCTGGAGCTAACTTCCAGCAGGTTGAACGGATTGGTGTGAAGTTGGGTGGTAGACGTCATGATTGCAACTGTTTGAGCTTTTTTGTCAGGCACCGGTTGTAGGCGGCTGGGCCTTCGAGCACGCGAGGCGTTGAGCATGCGCTCTCTATCGAGTCACGCTCGTCCGGGTTCAATGTGGACAGGTCGATGTTGCGAGGAGCGGTCTTCCAGGCGGCCAACTTCGACGATAGGCACTGGTTATAGGCGGCGGGGCCGTACAGCACTTTTTGTTGAGAACATGAGCTTTGAATCGAATCGTATTCGTCGCGATTCAAGGCGGAAAGATCGATATTGTGGGGCGCAGTCTTCCAGGCGGCCAGCTTCGTAACAAGACACTTGTTGTAAGCGGCAGGGCCGTAGAGCACCTTCTGTTGCGAGCATGAACTTTCTATCGATTCGAGCTCGTCGCGATTCAAAGCCGACAGGTCGATGTTGCGGGGAGATGATGCGAGCTTGGCGAGTTGCCCTTTCTGGCAGCGTGCAAAAGCGGCAGGACCTTCCAGTACTTTCGCGCTAGAACAAGCACTCTCAAGCGATTCACGCTCATCAGAGTTGAGCGAATCTATCGTCAGGGTGCTGTTCTGCACACTGGGCTTTGCGGGCGCGCGGGAAGCGCTACGGTCGTCAGGCTCCGAGTCCATCTCCGGTTCCAGATCCAGATCCGCGTCGTCCTCCTTATCCAGCCCCAGAACTGTGCGCACCCAAACCGATTGGGCTTCTTTCTTGATAATGGCACTTTCAGAGGCAAATTCGCGTTCCACCTGTTCGACGTTGCCGCGGCGGTAGCGGAAGTT
This sequence comes from Massilia alkalitolerans DSM 17462, assembly GCF_000427785.1. Classification (GTDB taxonomy): domain Bacteria; phylum Pseudomonadota; class Gammaproteobacteria; order Burkholderiales; family Burkholderiaceae_D; genus Telluria; species Telluria alkalitolerans. Next base: position 38,684 of record NZ_ATYR01000040.1, on the reverse strand, counting down.
CGAACAGCGAGAGTTGTAGTCCTCGACCATGCTATTGAAGGCTGCAACCTCGCTCTGGCGCTCCCCGTCCAGGATGCCTTGGATCGACTCGAGTTCGATCTGGCGTCGCTTGCACCACCGAATTTCCGGCACGTTCAGAACAGCGCCTTGCGCTACTGCCGGCTTGCTCTCCGGACGGCTAGGATTGGACTCGACAGGTTCCGGGGCTGGCGCTGGTGTATGGCCGATTTCCTCGGTTGTGGGCGAGTTCGACGTGTCAGTGGACGACAGCTCTATGCGCTCAGGTGAACGACTGCTTGATCCGTCGCCCAAGACCCAAAACGCCAAAACGATGACAGCAACCGTTCCCCAGAAATAGGCAGCCGTTTTCGTCGCTTTAGAGTCGTCTTTTAGTGCTGTTTCGTGCGTCTTGCGCGGCTGGAAAGGTGGCACCGAAGTGGCCGAAGCGTTCGTGTCTGGCTGGGCGGGCTTGGCCAGTGGTTCCGACTGCGGCGCTGACGGGGTCGCCGGAACGGTGCTCCGCGCGGCGTCGACGTCCGATACATCGGAAACCTTGTTGCCGAGACCGGCAAAGCCCTTGTTTGTATTCTTCATGTGGATGCCACTTCAACTCATACGTCAGGTAAAACCGATTTTGCGCTCGCCGGACGCTTCTACTCGGGATGGGCAGAGCTCAAGCGCGTCGAGCAGGTGCTGCTGGCGCAGGTAGTTCTTCCCTGCCCTTGCTGCCAGTCGCGCGCCCTCGCGCACCACGAAGGTAACGTCAGACAATGGTCGCCTGGCCAGCGAGGAAGCAAGGGCGACCGGGTTCACGGTTTCATCCTTTGGCAGCGGCTCTAGCAGGTGCAGCAAAAGGCCTTCGACCTCTTCGGCGCTCGCATAATCCACTTCGATGATGTGGTCGAACCGCCCGCGGCGCAGAACGGCCGGATCGATCATGTCAGGACGATTGGTCATACCGATGATCAGCACGCCATTTTTGATGGCCTCAGGAATTCGGCGCAAGAATTCGGCCACCTCCTCCACCCGGTGATGGCTAGAACTGCCGGCAGCCGCCCGGTCAGCGAGGAAGGCTTCCATCTCGTCGATCACCAGAACCGACGGCGCACTGTTCACCGCCTTATCGAATACCTCCGCAACCTTCCTACTGGTCTCGTGGATGTAAGGGCTGGCAACGCTCGATGCGTCGATCTCGAAGCACGGCCAGTCAAGGTACTTCACAAGCTCCTCCACGGCGAAGGTCTTGCCGCAGCCAGGTGGGCCATGCAGAATCAATGCCGATGGGGAGTCGATGCCGAGCAATCGGTAGCGCTCCTTGTTGGCAACGATGTCGATGATGTGCTCGTTGAAGAATGCAGCGAGACGCGGGCGACCAGCGAGGACAAATGGTGTCGCATATTTCGACGCACTGCGGCTCATAGAACCACTGTTTAGCGCAGTGCCCTCTTCTATGTCCTGCTCATGTCCTTGAGCGTCGATCCCGACATCAGTACTACGGTGCAGACGTCGGGTCTCGCCACTGGCGGTAAGTCCTGCGGCCTCGATAATTTCTTCCACATCCTTCGGCCTCAACCAGGACGATAGACCACACAAGCGGTCGATCGACGCTACGTTAATGCCCACGCCCCCGGAGAGCCATCTGCCGAGAACTAGCCTGTCGTCTTGAAAATCGAGGCCATACGCAGGCAACAGGCGCTCGATTTGCGCCACATACAGCGCGTCATGCAAGGAAACGGTGAGGTCGCACGCGCGTGTCAACTGCAATGCCCGCGCAAGGGCAAGTGCTTCCTTCTGGCTGTCTGGCGTTCTGCAGCGCGAGAGCGGCGCCAACACAGCATCATTGGCGCATTCGATCACGCCATACTCAGCATCGCCAAACGTAGCCGTCTTGATCTGCTCATCCGTCACGATGCCGGCAGCGTGCCAGCGCTGAGCCAGCGATGCGGCGGCCAGCAAGGCGGTGCCGTGGTCGGTGGCGATGATCTGCCAGTCGGCTCCGCCGTGCAGCACACGGCCGCATGAAGCGCCACCGGGCAGCACGAAACCGATTGGTAACCAGTTCTCGAGCAGCACGATTACCCGGCCAGGATGTTCGAACTGATCATCATGTCGTCTTCGCTTCCGGTGTTGAATCGGCTCGCATCGAGTTCGAGCACGATCTGGCGCAGTGAGTCGATGTCACCAGATTCCAGCGCACGCCTGCCCTTAGCGCATTGGGCTGCGTGTTCGCTCGCGTCCGGGAACCGGTGTGCGCTCTGCGCTAGCCATTTGAATTTATCGACAATGAACCAGTCCTGGCGCCACAGGATTTCGATGTTCTTCGAGCGCATCTCGTCCAAGAGGCCGTCAAATTCCGGTCCGGCCTTGTCGATGGCACGGCGGGCGGTTCTTGAGAGGTTGTCGAAAGCACTGGTCTCGGTCGGACGGGCGTCGTTACGCAGGTGCGAGTCGAAGAAGTCGATCACCTTGTCGAGGTCGATTTGACGGATCGATTCTTGGTTGGCCTTGCGCGCGAGAGCCAAGAGCCGCTTCGCCTCCTGCACATCGTCCATTGCCTGCTTTGCCGCTTCCGGATCGGCATCCCGAGTGCCGTCTTTCTGGACTCGCGCGAGGCGTTCCTGCGCTTGTTCAAGTCGCGGGTCGCTGACCTTATCTACGATCTCTTGCACGCGAGTGCTCACCCGCTCGGCCTCCTCTTCGATACGTTTAGCGGCCTTCGTGTAGTCGACCTGCCCTTCGTCACGTGAATAGAAGTTGCGCCCACTATGGAAGGTGCCACCAATGGACGGGACAGTCACGTCGAGAATGATGTTACCGGAGTCGAGTACTTCGTAATCGCAGATTAGGTCAGCCCCTCTGGCGATCGCACCGTCGGCGATATCTGTGCCCTTGATCTCGAACATCCCGACGAAACGGTTGTCAGAGACAGGATGGTCAATCTCTCCTTCCCAAACCTTGAACTTGAGCGAGCCTCGGCTGCCGGCGGCAAGCGCTTCGCCAGCTTTGAAGGTCTTCTTGCCACGTTTGGGCAACTGATCGCCTTCCCTCACAAGGAAGTCTAGGATGGTGCGGCCACCGACCTTGTCCAGTACTTCGACTGCGATCGAGTGCGACGCCGGAATAGCATCGATCTGGGCTGCGGTACGGGCAATGACAATACGGTCGTGCGGCAGGGAGATGCCGCCACCGGCGGCGTCGTAAACGAATATCTTGAAGACATTCTCGCCAGGTTTGCTGAGCGTGACGTCGACGATAACACCGTCGCGCAGCGCCATCCGGCCCGATGACCAGCCATTATCGAGGCTGTCGATCTGGAACGCCATGCCATCGGCAGCGCCAGAACCCAGCTTGGCGACAACTTTCGCGCGGTGGTCGGGTGTGCGAGCCTGGAAATTGAAGGACAGTGCCAGCTGCCCGCCCGTGGCCAGTGCACCGCGGCCACTCTTGCGGGAGCGGTTGTGGCTCGACCAGTCGATTGATTCGGCGAACAGGGCGGCGCCCTCGGCGACAGCGGTCATCGGATTCACGTCCGTCGAGGCGGCGATGCCAAGCTCGAACGCCACCTTGTCGCGCAGCGGCTTGTACTGGGTAGGGCCGCCCACGAACACAATACGGCCAATGTCGTGTGGGCTCAGGCCAGATTTTTCCATTGTGTCGCGCGCTGCGCCGACCGATTCCTCGACCTTCTCGGCGATCAAGCTGTCGAATGTAGTGCGAGTAATCGCGATGTCCAGATAGATGTCGGTGCCGCTTTCGTCGCGCACGCGCAGTTCGCTGTCATCGAGCGTAATGATCGCCTCTTCGCCGGACGACAGCTCGATCTTGGCCTTCTCGGCCGCCCAGGTGGCCATGTGGCGCAAGATCGCGTAGCGCTTGTCAGTGGAAAAATCCTCAGGCAGATCGAAGTTCTTGTGCAGCCAGGGCTTGATGACGCGGTCAAGCAGGAGACGATCGAAATCGCGTCCGCCACACATCGCAATCCCGCCGTGCGCCAGCAGGCTCACGCGGCCGTTGATGCTCTCCGCGATCGCGATATCGAGCGTACCGCCGCCCAGGTCATAAACGAGGAACATGCCATCGCTTGCGCGCTGGCGCATGACGCTCATGACGGCTGCAACCGGCTCCTGCATCAGCGCGACGCGCCCGAGACCAGCCATCTCAGCGGCGGCCATGGTGGCGTCCTTCTGCATCTGGTTGAAGGCTGCAGGGACGGTGATGACGGTGCCGGTGTCTGGATTGTTTCGGACTTCTTCGGGCAGGTAGCCAAAGAGCACGCGCAGGATCTCGGCGCTGCACTCTTCCGGAGTCATTTCGAGATCGACGGCTGGCAGACGGATTGGCGTGCTGGTGCCGATCAGGCGCTTGAACAGGGTGGCGGCGTTCTCGGGCGCGCGGGCGGCGTTGTCGTAAGCGCGCTTACCGACATACTTATTGCCTCGCTTGTCGATGAAGATGGCCGACGGGGTAACGTCATTCTGATCTGGGCTCTTAAAAAGCCGCAAGGTTTCACCGTCGTACGTGCTGATGGCGCTGTTCGTCGTTCCGAGGTCAATGCCGATGTAGTTCTTCACGGTTAAGGGGCTTTCGCTAGGATCACGGTACCACCGCGGACAAGACCTTCTGGCCCCATCACGACGGGCTCAACTACTTGTTCGATATACAGGACATCATCCGCCCCGAAGTCGCCAATGTTCAATGCGGAGACAGCCATGCCAGGGTCGTAGGCTTGTCCGGTGAGGTTGACGATGTGTAGACCGAAGCGTTCCAGCCCGTCGTCAACTTTCTTGAGGAAATAGCGGGCTTGGTTGATATGACGAGGAGATTCCGAGGGTGGCAGCTTTAGAACGGCGCGCTCGAAAATCCTGGCAAAGCGCCATCCCTCGACGCACACATCAATTAACACCTGTTGTTCTTCTGCCGCAGTTGAAGGAGTGGTCATTGCTTATGTGTTTTATCGTGCGACCATCGAAAGCGCTCTAAACGCCAATCTGCCGGCCGCAGTCGTGTTAACCAAATGAAATTTTCCAATTGTATATAGCTGGTATCCTCGAGATATACACACAAAATCACAAATGGCCCAAATACAACAATAGTGTCCTGCTTACAATCAAAAGCCTTAGACAATGTGATGGTGCTTTAGCCGGTCTTGGTCAATTGCGGACGCTCAGCACGGCTCAGCGCACCCTTTTATTGCAATTTAAGAAACTATTGAGTTTTATCAGGCACTCGGAGATCTATAGGCGCCCGGCTAACCCGTGTGCCAGAGGGGGGCGGAGTTAGGGTTACCAACTAGGGTGAAAGCCATTTTATGAAAGCCAAGGAAGGACGCATTCTGGTCATGTTTGTTATTCACTGCCATTTAGCCCTTACTTTTGAAGATCCCCAACTTCCACGAACATCCACACAATGTCCACGCACCGAATTCCTTGTAACCCGCATAAACAGTGGGTTTGCGTGATTTCGAGCATGAATATCCACATCAATCGAATGACAGCGTGCTCAATGCAGATAGCGGTTGAATTTTTCACAAAGGGCGGGGGGGTGGAGAAGGAGAGAAGATATACATATAAATCTTCTAAAACCTAGTATCCATGCGGGTTTCAGCCTTCTCTACCTTGGAGAGAATGTTATGAGAAGGTAGAGCTAGTTCAACGCAGTGCTGGTTAGTGACCACTCACAAAAATGCCCTTGGAAGACCATTGTGTCCTGACCGTAGGCTTCGCACGCGCGCGATGGAGTTCGTACACATGAGTCGGTTGGCTCCATGTCTGCTTCGCTCGCTGCCGATCAAACATGCGCTCCAGATCGGGCCGTGCCATGGCCGAGTTGGCTGGCTTGCCTGACAAGGCCACGATTCGCGCTCTTGGACAGCTGCATGACGCGGGCATGGCCGACAGAATCGGTTACAAGTACAAGGCCGCTTGGGCGCTGTCAGGCCGCTTACTGCCTCCGGCTTGATCCAATGGTCGCCCTAGAGGTACTGTGGCGAGGTCAGGCGAGCATACTAGCCTCCCCCCACCCCACCGGGGGGAGACCAAAGCGATACCCCCGTCTCGCGCTGCCTTATAGGTTCGATCCTCAAAATTTTCTTCGGCGTACATATAGGCGAAACCGATTGGTCGGCGGGATCGATGGTGATCAGCTGCTGGGCTCACAAGCCCAAGCTCGCGAATCGCGTGCTCACCTACACTGATCGGCTCTCTCGCTGGCACCTGAACGCGCCCGGGAAGAACCTACTCACGGAGCACCTGCGGAAGGCCCATGACGAGGACCTAGACGTCAGGCTGGTCATCGCCAAAACGAACCGGCCCGAGGTCGTTGAGCGCGGGGAGGAGGCGGCAAGCCTCAAGAAGGAGTTCTACATCAAGGAGAACGTGGTCGGGAAGGTGACGGTGTTCGACGGCAATAACTTCGTCATCGAGTTCCGCCAGCGCTAGCAGCCCCTTGCTACGCCCTTGGTCGAGGAGCACTTCTGGTCCACGCTGGCATGGTACGGCGCCTTTGCCCAGTAGCGCCTTTATGGAGCACCTAATTCATCGCCACGATTTTTTCAGTCATAGCTCAAATGTCATTAGAATGGCTCAGCACTACCCACTGAAAGGAATATTATGGCTATTGTCAACAAAGTCATTGCCGTCGGCAATCTCGGCCGTGATCCAGAGATCCGTTATACGCCGTCGGGCGACGCTATCGCAGCAATTTATGCTGATTACAGAATTAGCCGGGCGTCGGCTGCATACAAAAAGAAAGCTGGGTTCGCTGGTCCAGAGTTAAAACAAAAGGCCAAGGAAATGGCGTCTACCACCACTTCTGCTGGTACTGCCGCACCAGGTGCAGACGATGCAAGCGGTTCCGGGGACGATGACGACGGAGATGGCGACGGCGACAGCGATGGGCCTCGACGTCTTTCTCAGTCCAACCACTCCCCCGCTACACACCTTCCCCATCGCGCCCACTGGCGCCCAAATTTCCCAAAACCGTTGACCCGCCGCGCCTTCGCGTGGTTGCTTGCGCTCGCCCTACTTTTGGCTTATATAGGCCCGCCGGGCTTCGCCTTGCTATTTGTTCGGGTCGGGCACCCTGAACTCGCCAGTGAGATGCTAAGGTACAAACCTGTCTTGATACTCCCTACTCCACCAGGATGGCTACCGTCCGGCGAGAGGGAGGGCGCGATAACTGCTATATCTCCCGCAAAATCTGGCGCCGGAGCCGCCCCAACCGACTTACGAGAAGTGTCGCCGACGCCCGCAATATGCACGAGTAGCACTTACAGAAGAGTGAACACACCAGTCAGACGTTCGGGCGAAACCTGTGTTCACGAGTCAACAAGTCCGCGCCGCACTATGACAACCCGAGTACGCGAGGCCTGGCCGGCCGCAAAGGACCGTCCGAATAATTCCTGTATCGGCACGCAAGCTGGGGCTACCGATGTTAGTGTTTTGGAGCCGCTCGTCCAGCCCTGAGTCGGTAGTGGCGCGGAGCGCGGTAGCATAGCCTTACCAAGTCGGAGCGCTTAGCTCCCGCACTTGCGTGTCACCGCTTCGCGCCAGTCTTTCGATCTTCACCGCTCGGACCTCGCTATGTCCGTCCGCCGGCACAGCCTTGAGCAGAGCGATCGCTTCGTCGAAACGGCCCAGCAACCGCAGCAGCTCCCCTTGCTGGATCATGCTACCCGGCTGCTGCTCGCCATCCCGCAGAATGTCCAGGATGACCTCCATGTTAGACCGCTCTGCGGCCGCTGGCCAGCTCGGCGCGTCGGGGACAGGGGACCCATCGGATCGGCTGCGGTAGCGGTCGTTCAAACCCCACCAGATGCGATTCCTGAGCCAGAGCAACCGGTCCCTGCCCACGCCCTTCGAGCGCGACAACACATACACCACGTCGTCAAAATTGACGCGGCCGACATGCTGCGCGTGTCCCCATGACTTCATGGCCTTGGTCCATTCTTCGTGAGCCTGAAGTTGCCCTGCTGGGTCGCCCCGCCATCGCAGCCAAGCCCTCGTCAACCGACCAATGGGTCTCGCCGCGTCGGGCATGATTCCGACAGGCTCGATATCGTCCAGCCAGAACAGCGCCGCGCAAGCTTCACACTGGACCAAGGGCTCCTGCCGCCACCACATGCTTGGTGCGCCATCGGACCAGTCGCGCATGCCGAAGAAATTGATGGTGCGAAGCCGCCGGCGAAGAAAGAAAGCATCACAGCCGGGGCACACGTGGACAGAGGGAGCAGAGTAGCTAGTCATGGCGCTATCGTACCGCCACAATTGGGGCATGAGCAAAGACCAAGTACCGCCTCAGGGCGAATAGACAAAAACGTACACGAAGCTGGGTTACACAGCGGTTACACAATCGGATGGAGGCCGTAAAAAAGAAAAAAGGGTTACACGCCGAAGCTTGTAACCCTTTGATCTGACTACTAATTCTTGGTGCCGCTGACCGGAATCGAACTGGTGACCTTCGCATTACGAATGCGCTGCTCTACCGACTGAGCTACAGCGGCGAAACCTGGCTCTCACCTGCCGCCGTCCAGCGGAAGCCGGACTGGTGAAAGAACCATATTTTAGCAAACAATGCGGCAAACTTGCTAGTGTGTATCGAAGTCCGCCGCATTTTTTACCAGATGGTCAAATTCCGCTGCCTCACTCCGCGTGATAGCGGGTGACCAGTTCGACCTCGCTCTTCGAACCGAGGAACACCGGCACGCGCTGGTGCAGCTTGGTCGGCTGGATCTCCATGATGCGCCCCTTGCCGTCGGTGGCCGCGCCGCCGGCCTGCTCGACGATCATGGCCATCGGATTGGCTTCGTACATCAGGCGCAGTTTGCCCGGCGAGCTGGAATCGCGCATGTCGGCCGGGTACATGAAGATGCCGCCGCGGTTCAGGATGCGGTGCACGTCGGCCACCATCGAGGCGATCCAGCGCATGTTGAAGTCCTTGCCGCGCGGGCCGGTGGAGCCCGCGAGCATTTCGTCCACGTAGCGTTGCACCGGCGCATGCCAGTGGCGCTTGTTCGACATGTTGATCGCGAATTCCTTGGTGGTTTCCGGGATCTGCATGTCGCTCTGGGTCAGCACCCAGGAACCCATTTCGCGGTCCAGGGTGAAGCACTGCACGCCGTTGCCGGTGGTGAGCACCAGCATGGTCTGCGGGCCGTAGACGGCGTAGCCGGCCGCGACCTGCTGGGTGCCCGGCTGCAGGAAGTCCTGCTCGGTCGGGTCCTTCATGCCTTCCGGGGCCTTGAGCACCGAGAAGATGGTGCCGATCGAGACGTTGACGTCGATGTTGGACGAGCCGTCCAGCGGATCGTACATCAGCAGGAACTCGCCCTTCGGGTAGCGGCTCGGGATCTGGCGGATGGTTTCCATCTCTTCCGACGCCATCGCCGCCAGGTGACCGCCCCACTCGTTCGCTTCGAGCAGGATCTCGTTCGAGATCACGTCGAGCTTCTTCTGGACTTCGCCCTGGATGTTCTCGGTCTCGGCGCTGCCCAGCACCTCGCCGAGCGCACCCTTGCTGACCGAATAGCTGATGCGCTTGCAGGCGCGCGCCACGACCTCGATCAGGAGGCGCAGCTCGGCGTTGATGGTCTGGTGGAGGCGCTGTTCCTCGACCAGGTACTGCGTCAGACTTACGCGTTTCATGGACTTCCTTTGGTTTGGTTTAAATTCTTTTAATTAGCGAGCGCTTTGGTGACGATCTCGCGCACATCGTTCGACAGCCGCTGCTGCCCCGCCACCTGCTGCAGCGCGGTCTTCATGTGCTGCTGCAGTGCCGGCGTATAGCGGCGCCAGCGGTCCATGGCGCGCGCCAGGCGGGCGGCGACCTGGGGGTTGAGGGCGTCGAGCAAGGTCACGTGCTCGGCCCAGAACAGGTAGCCGCTGCCGTTCGGGGCGTGGAACTCGACCGGGTTGTTCATGCAATAGGTCGCGACCAGGCTGCGCGCGCGGTTCGGGTTGCGCAGGTTGAAGGCCGGGTGGCGCATCAGCTCGCGCACCTTGGCGATGTCGGTGGTCGGCGCCGCGGCTTGCATGGCGAACCACTTGTCGACCACCAGGGCCTCGCCCTGGAACTCGTCGTAGAAGCGCGCCAGCTCGGCTTCCGCTTGCGGCGCCCGGGCATGGATCAGGGCGCCGAGGGCGGCGGCCCGGTCGGTCATGTTGTCGGCGCCCTGGCACTGGCGCAGGGCCACCGCGATGGTCTCGTCGTCCGGCGCCGCGTTCAGGTAGGACAGCGCCAGGTTCTTGAGGGCGCGCTTGCCGGCGGACTGCGCATCCGGGCTGTAGGGGCCGGGGGTCTGGTTGGCCTCGTACTGGGCCAGCAGTTCGTCCCGCAGGCGTGCGCCGATGTTGGCGCGCATGAACTGGCGCGCCATGTGCACGGCCAGCGGATCGACGGTATCGAGCTGCTCGGCGATCATGGTTTCGGTCGGCAGCAGCAGCGCCTGCTCGCGGAAGGCCGGGTCGAGCGACTCATCAAGCAGCATCTTGCGCATCGCCTCGATGAAGGTGTCGTCCAGGCTCAGGCGGCTGGACACCGGCGCCTCGCCGGTGAGCTTGAGCAGGCGGCCCATCGCCAGGCGCTGTCCGGCTTCCCAGCGGTTGACCGGGTCGCTGTCGTGGCTGAACAGGTGCAGCAGCTCGCTGTCGCTGTAGCCGTGCTGCAGGATCACCGGCGCCGAGAAGTCGCGCAGGACCGAAGGGGTCGGCTGCTCTTTCACACCGGTGAACACGAAGGTCTGCTCGTTTTCCGTCAGTTCGAGCACGGTGGTGGTGCCCAGCTCCTTGCCGTCCAGCGTCAGCGGCATGTCATTGCCCTCGCGGTCGAGCAGGCCGACCGCCACCGGGATGTGGAAGGGACGCTTCTCCGGCTGACCCGGGGTCGGCGGGCAGGACTGGAACAGCGTGATGCCGTAGGTCTGCGCGCCTTCGTCGTAGCGCGCCTCGAAGCGCAGCACCGGGGTGCCGGCCTGGTCGTACCAGCGCTCGAACTGCGTCAGGTCGCGGCCATTGGCGTCGGCCATCGCCTTGCGGAAGTCGTCGCAGGTGACGGCCTGCTCGTCATGGCGCTGGAAGTACAGGTCCATGCCCTTGCGGAAGCCTTCGCGGCCCAGCAGGGTCTGGTACATGCGCACCACTTCGGCGCCCTTCTCATACACGGTGACGGTATAAAAATTGTTGATCTCGACAAAAGAGTCCGGGCGCACCGGGTGGGCCATCGGTCCGGCGTCCTCCGGGAACTGGGCCTGGCGCAGGGTACGCACCTGGTCGATGCGGGTGACGGCGCGGCCGGTCTCGGTGCCGATCATGTCGGCGGTGAATTCCTGGTCGCGGAACACCGTCAGGCCTTCCTTGAGCGAAAGCTGGAACCAGTCGCGGCAGGTGACGCGGTTGCCGGTCCAGTTGTGGAAGTACTCGTGCGCCACCACCGCCTCGATGCCCTGGAAGTCGATGTCGGTGGCCACGCGCGGGTTGGCCAGCACGAACTTGGTGTTGAAGATGTTCAGGCCCTTGTTTTCCATCGCGCCCATGTTGAAGTCGCTGGTGGCGACGATCATGAAGCGGTCGAGGTCGAGTTCCAGCCCGTAGCGCTCCTCGTCCCAGCGGATGCTGTGCTTGAGCGACTGCATCGCGTAGTCGGTCTTGTCGAGGTTGCCCTCTTCGACCCATACCTGCAGCAGGGCGTCGCGGCCGTCGGCCAGGCGGAAGGTCTCTTCCTGGCAGACCAGGCGCGCGGCGACCAGCGCGAACAGGTAGGACGGCTTCTTGAACGGGTCTTCCCACTTGGCGTAGTGGCGGCCGTCGCCCAGCTCGCCTTCTTCCAGCAGGTTGCCGTTGGAGAGCAGCACCGGATAGCGTTCCTTGTCGGCGCGCAGCATGACCGTGTACTTCGCCATCACGTCCGGGCGGTCCGGGAAATAGGTGATGCGGCGGAAGCCTTCGGCCTCGCACTGGGTGAAGAAGTTGCCGTTCGAGGTGTACAGGCCGCTCAGCGTGGTGTTCTGCTCCGGCACGCAGACGGTCTCGATCTCGAGGGTGGCTTCTTCGGGCGCGTTCGGGATGGTGAGCAGGTTGCCGTTGATCGCGTAGTCGCGGTCTTCCAGCTGCCGGCCGTTCAGGCGCAGCGCCACCAGTTCGATGTCCTCCCCGTAGAGTTCGATCTCGCGCTGGGCGCTGTCGGGGTTGCGGCGCACCGTCATGCGGTTGGCGACGACGGTACGGGCAGGATCGAGGTCGAAGCCAAGCTCAACAGTTTCCACCAGGTAGCTCGGCGGGGTATAGTCACTCCGGTAAATCGTCTGGGGCGTATCGGTGCGCATAGGAAGTCCGCAAAAGGCAAGGGTTGTGGATCGTACTGAAGTGCTTATTCTACCAACAAGATTTCGCCGCACCCGCCACGTTTCCCGTGTATCAGAATGTGCATGCCGTAACCGCGTGTAAATTAATTGTCGGACTTGCTGAACAGAAGGTAATCTAGAGCATAGGAAAAGTCCGTATTCACGAGGGAGAAAGCAATGAAACGCCTGATGATCGTCGCCGGAGCGGCGCTCACGATGCTGCTGACCGGGTGCGCCACCACGATCCGCAGCGATGTCACCACCTTTCACCAGTGGCCGGCGCAGATCGAGGACAAGAGCTACGTGTTCGAAGCGCCGCCGGCAGCCGACGACACGCTGGAATACCGCGCCTACCAGGACCTGGTGCGCGGCCAGCTGGCGCGCCTGGGCTTCCGCGATGCCGCAGGCGGCAAGCCGGCGCTGACGGTATCGATGCGCTTCACCACCACCGAAGTGCCGGTGCGCGTGGTCGAGCCGATCACGCCCTTCGCCCACCCGTTCGCCTCGCCGTTCTACCGCCCCTACTACCATCCGGCGCGGCGCTTCGGCTACCGCGGCCTGCACCGTCCGTACTGGGGCGGTTTCTACAGCAGCCCGTTCTACGATCCGTTCTGGAGCCCGGCCTACCAGGTCTCGATCGAGCACCGCTACCGCCGCGAACTGCAGGTCGGGATCAAGTCGGCCAGCGACGGCAAGCGCCTGTTCGACGTCACCGTGCACAACATGAGCCGCGAGCTGTCGACGCCGGCGCTGATGCCGGCACTGGTGCAGAGCGCCTTTGAAGGCTTCCCGGGACCGTCGGGCGTGGCGCGCAGGGTGGAACTGAAGCAGCAGAACGGCTAGCAAACCATAGGGTGGACGACTCTGCCGTCCACCCCTACGAGAAGTAGGCTTCCGAACCGAAGGTGAGCGCCACGACCAGCAGCAGCGCGAACGCCAGCACGATCAACAGGCGCCCGAACTTCGGCGCGCCGCTTTCTTCCTTGTCCGTGTCCCTCATGGCAGCAGCACCGTCGAGCCGGTCGTGCGGCGCCCTTCCAGCGCCCGGTGCGCCTCGGCTGCATCTGCCAGCATGAAGCGCTGCTTGACCTCGATTCTGATCTTCCCGCTTTCCACCATCTCGAACAATTCCGCCGCCATCGCCTCGAGCGCGGGCCGGGTGGCGGCATAGGCAAATAGCGTCGGACGCGTGATGTAGAGCGAGCCGCGCGAGGCCAGCTCGGAAAGCGCGAAGGGCGGCACCGCACCCGAGGCGTTGCCGAAGCTGACCATCAGGCCGCGCGGCTGCAGGCAGTCGAGCGAACGGATGAAGGTGTCCTTGCCGACCGAGTCGTAGACCACCGGCACCCTGGCGCCATCGGTAATCTCCAGCACGCGCTGCACCACGTCCTCGGTGTTGTAGTTGATGACGTGGGCCGCCCCGTGGGCGCGCGCCAGTTCCGCCTTTTCCTCGGAGCCGACGGTGCCGATCAGCTTCACGCCAAGCGCCTTCGCCCACTGGCAGGCGATCAGCCCGACGCCGCCCGCCGCCGCATGGAACAGGATGGTCTGGCCGGGCTGCAGCTGGTAGGTCTGGCGGAACAGGTATTGCACCGTCAGGCCCTGCAGCATCATGGCGGCGCCAGTCTCGAAGGAAATCGCATCCGGCAGGCGCACCAGCATGTTGGCCGGCATGACGCGCGCCTCGCTGTAGGCGCCTGCCGGGCCGCCGGCATAGGCGACACGGTCGCCCGGCTGAATGTGGGTGACGCCCTCGCCCACCGCCTCGACCACGCCGGCGCCTTCCTGGCCCAGGCCGGACGGCAGGGCCATCTTGTACAGGCCGCTGCGGTAATAGGTATCGATGTAGTTCAGGCCGATGGCGTGGTGGCGCACGCGCGCCTCGCCCGGCCCGGACTCGCCGACGTCGACGTCCACGTACTCGAGCACTTCGGGTCCGCCAGTGGCGGCGATGCGGATGGCTTTGACCAGCATGGGATTCTCCAGATGCGGCTCCTCAGGCGTGCGCGCGGGCGCGCAGCAGTTGCGACAGCACCAGGCGCGCCGTCGAGACGTTGGTGGCGCAGGCGATGTTGTGCACGTCGCAGGCGCGTACCAGGGCGTTGATGTCGGGTTCGTGCGGCTGCGGCGTCATCGGGTCGCGCAGGAAGATCACGCAGTCGATCTCGCCCTGCACCAGCTGGGCGCCGATCTGCAGGTCGCCGCCGACCGGGCCGGAATGCTTGCGCTCGACCGTGAGTCCGAGCTCGTTGGCCAGGCGCCCGCCGGTGGTGCCGGTGGCCGAGAGCGAGCAGCCCTTGAGGAAGTCAAGGTACTCCCTGGCGAGGGTGATCATGTCGTCCTTCTTCCTGTCGTGCGCGATCAGTGCAATGCGTGGCTTGGTCATTGTCGTCATTTTTTCAGCGAGAGAGAATAGATCCCCACCAGCACGAGACCGGTGCCGGCCAGCTGCACGCCTGTTACCGGCTCGCCGAGGATCAGCGCGCCGAGGAACAGCGTCGATACCGGACCGATCATCCCGGCCTGCGAGGCGGTCGCGGCGCCGATGCGCTGGACCGCGGCCATGGTCATGAACACGGGGAAGATCGTACAGAATACCCCATTCACCAGCGAGAGCCAGTAAACCTCGGCCGGCTGCACCAGCATGCTCGCCGGGCGCAGCAGGAAGAACTGGGCGATGCAGGCCGCGCTCGACACGCACATCGCGTAGGCCACCAGGCGCAGCGAGCCGATGCGTCTGACCATCTCGCCGGTGCCGAGCAGGTAGACGGCATACGAGATCGCCGAGCCCAGCACCAGCAGCGAACCCAGGATGGTGCTGCCCGAACCGCCGGCCAGGTCGTGCACGAACACCAGCACGATGCCGCAATAGGCCAGTCCCAGCGCCGCCCATTCCGCTCCCTTGACGCGCCGCTTGAAGATCATCACGTTCGCCAGCAGCACGAAGGTCGGGGTCAGGAACAGGATCAGCCGCTCGAGCCCCACCGAGATGTGCTGCAGGCCGAGGAAGTCGAGGTAGCTCGACAGGTAGTAGCCGAGCAGGCCCAGCACGACGATGCGCCAGCGGTCCTGCTTCGACAGCGGCGGCTGGGTCCGCATCTTCCAGAGCGCAACGGCGGCAAACACCGGAAGCGAGAACAGCATTCTGAACGCGATCAAAGTAACTGCATCGATGTGGTAGCGATACAGCAGTTTGGCCACGATGGCTTTCGTGGAAAACAGGACGGCGCCTGCGACGGCGATCGACAGGCCGGCGACGAGGGCGGCGCGTGGTAAAGGAGCAGCAGGGTTGGCGGGGATGCTTTCGTTCATCCGACGATTGTACGAGGCTTCGGCCGGGCTCGCTGGAGGCGGGCCGGACGGCGCCCCAGAACGCGGCCGGTGCGGCGCTGTCGAACAGCGCACATCAACCATATCGAGGAGAGACCGAATGACGAACTCGTCAAACCATCGCGCGGGCCGGCACCGGGCGGACGCAAGCTTCGTGCACGCAGCCGCCCTGCCCGCCCACCGCGGGAGCCGCCAATGAGCCTGTCCGGCATCGATGAACGCCTCGGGCGGCCGGTCGCGCTGGGCCTGGCCTGGATGGTCCTGCTCGCCTGCGCCAGCCTCGCCCCGTTCGTCTTCCAGGGCGGGGCGCTGCCCCTTTCCCTGGCCGGCGCCCCCGACCGGCCCCCGCCGGCGCCGCTGCGCGCCACCGAACTGATGCTGCTGTTCGCGATGTGGGCCGGCCTGTGCGTGGCCCTGATGCTGCCGGCCGCGGCGGGCGCGCTGTTCGTCTACCTGCGCGTCGCGCGCCGCCGCGCAGGCGTGCGCTGGCCGCGCCTGGCAACCGCCCTGTTCGCGACCGGCTGCCTGCTGGCCTGGACCGGTTTCGCGGCCCTGCTCACCCTGCTGCATTGGGCCCTGCACGACGCCGGCCTGCTCGACGCCGCGCTGGCGGCGCCCCAGCCGGCCCTGGGCCTGGCGCTGGTCGCCGCCGGGGCCTGGCAGTGGACCCCCGCCAAGCACGCCTGCCTGCAGCACTGCCGGGTGCCGCTGGCGGGCGTGCTGGTTGACTGGCGCGGCGGCGCCCTGGGCGCGCTGTGGCAGGGCGCGGAGCACGGACGCACCTGCCTCGGCTGCTGCTGGCTGCTGGTTCTCCTGCTGCTGGGCGGCGGTCCGGGCAATCCCGCCCTGGTCGCGGCGGCAGGGCTGCTGGTGCTGGCCGAACTGCGGCTCGAGGAAGGCCCGCTGGCCGGCTGCGTGGCCGGGGCGGCGATGGTGGCCGGAGGCACCTGGCTGTTGTTTCCATGACAGTTTGCTCACCAGCCTGGGCGATTTTGCAAGGGGGGCCTATGCTAAAATGTCGGCCACTCTTGCATACAGGAACCCCGCAGGTTCCATACCGTCTAAGGAACTTTGGAAATGGCTGGACACAGCAAATGGGCCAACATCAAGCATAAGAAAGCCGCTACCGACGCCAAGCGCGGCAAGATCTGGACGCGCCTGATCAAGGAGATCACCGTGGCCGCGCGCATGGGCGGCAGCGACGTCAACTCGAACCCGCGCCTGCGCCTGGCGGTCGAGAAGGCGGCCGACGCCAACATGCCGAAGGATAACGTCACGCGCGCGATCCAGCGCGGCGCCGGCGAACTCGAAGGCGTCAACTACGAAGAGATCCGCTACGAAGGCTACGGCATCGGCGGCGCCGCGATCATCGTCGACTGCCTGACGGACAACCGCGTGCGTACCGTGGCCGAAGTGCGCCACGCCTTCAACAAGTACGGCGGCAACATGGGCACCGAGGGTTCGGTGGCCTTCATGTTCAAGCACGTCGGCCAGTTCCAGTTCGCGCCGGGTGTGAACGAGGACGGGCTGATGGAAGCCGCACTCGAAGCCGGCGCCGACGACGTGGTGCAGGACGAGGAAGGCGGCTTCGAAGTGCTGTGCGACCCGTTCGCCTACGCCGGCGTGAAGGAAGCGCTGGAAAAGGCCGGCTTCAAGGCCGAGGTCTCGGAAGTCATCATGAAGCCGGACAACGAGACCGTGCTGACCGGCGAAGACGCCGTCAAGATGCAGAAGATCCTCGACGCGCTGGAAAACCTGGACGACGTCCAGGATGTCTACACCAACGCTGTCATCGACGAGTAAGCAGCAGCCTGTAAGCTGTTGAAAACCGGCTGGCACGCCAGCCGGATCCCCCGTAGCAACCAAGTAGGAACGCGCCCGTATGAAAATCCTCGTAGTCGGCTCTGGCGGCCGTGAACACGCCCTGTCCTGGAAACTGGCCCAATCGGAGCGTATCCAGACCGTCTTCGTCGCCCCGGGCAACGGCGGCACCGCCCTCGACGCACGCCTGGTCAACGTCGAGATCACCGATCCCGCGCTTCTCGCCGACTTCGTCGTGGCCGAAGGCGTCGCCCTGACCCTGGTCGGCCCGGAAGCGCCGCTTGCCGCCGGCATCGTCAACCTGTTCCGCACCCGCGGCCTGAAGATCTTCGGACCGACGAAAGAAGCGGCGCAGCTGGAAAGCTCGAAGGACTTCGCCAAGGCCTTCATGCAGCGCCACGGCATCCCGACTGCGAAATACCAGAGCTTCTCGGATGCGGCGCAGGCGCACGCCTACGTCGACGCCAACGGCGCCCCGATCGTCATCAAGGCCGACGGCCTGGCGGCCGGCAAGGGCGTGGTGGTGGCGATGAGCCTGGACGAAGCGCACGCCGCGGTCGACCACATGCTGTCCGATAACGCCTTCGGCGACGCCGGCGCCCGCATCGTGATCGAGGAATTCCTGGCCGGCGAGGAAGCCAGCTTCATCGTCATGTGCGACGGCAAGAACGTGCTGCCGCTGGCGACCAGCCAGGACCACAAGCGCCTGAAGGACGCCGACGAAGGCCCGAACACCGGCGGCATGGGCGCCTATTCCCCTGCTCCGATCGTGACCCCGTCGATGCACGCGCGCGTGATGCGCGAGATCATCAACCCGACCATCCAGGGCATGGCCAGGGATGGCATCGTCTTCACCGGCTTCCTGTACGCCGGCCTGATGATCGACGCCGAAGGCAACCCGCGCACACTGGAATTCAACTGCCGCATGGGCGACCCGGAAACGCAGCCGATCATGGCGCGCCTGAAGAGCGATTTCGCCACCGTGCTGGACCACGCCTGCAACGGCACCCTCGATGCGGTCGAGCTGGAATGGGACCGCCGCACCGCGGTGGGCGTCGTGATGGCCGCCAGCGGCTATCCTGACAGCCCGCGCAAGGGCGACGTCATCGACGGCATCCCGGCCGAAACCCCGGAATGCGTTACCTTCCATGCCGGCACCCAGCAGGTGGGCGGCAGCCTGCAGACCAGCGGCGGACGCGTGCTGTGCGTGGTCGGCCTGGGCGACAGCGTCAAGATGGCGCAGAAGCAGGCCTACGAGACGGTGGAGAAGATTCACTTCAACGGCGCCCAGTACCGCCGCGACATCGGCTGGCGCGGGTTGAAGTAAGCGCTGCGGGTTTGCATGCAAAACTGGATCCCGGCCTTCGCCGGGATGACGTTGTTCTGGCTTGTACCGCTAACTGTAAAACCGTCGTTCCGGCGAAGGCCGGAACCCAATTCCATAGCATCCCACTCGCTTCGCATTCACCACAAGAATAAGTACACCGCCCGGCGCAGGTGTACAATCTGCCCATTTTTCGCCGCCCACCCTGAACGCATGACCATCCCCGACCCGTCCGCCATCAAGACCTGGCTGCTCGACCTCCAGTCCCGTATCGTCGGCACCCTGGAAGACATCGACGGCAAACCCTTCCTGGTCGATACCTGGGAGCGCCCGGAAGGCGGCGGCGGCATCTCGCGCCTGATCGAGGAAGGCAATGTGTTCGAACGCGGCGGCTGCAACTTCTCGCACGTGACCGGCGCCAGTCTGCCGCCCTCGGCCATGGCCGCGCGTCCGGAGCTGGCGGGCCGGGCCTGGGAAGCGATGGGCGTGTCGCTGGTGCTGCACCCGCGCAACCCCTACGCCCCGACCGTGCACATGAACGTGCGCTTCTTCGAAGCCACGGCGGAAGGAAAAGACCCGGTCTGGTGGTTCGGCGGCGGCATGGACCTGACGCCCTATTACGGCAACCAGGATGATGCCCGCCACTTCCACCAGGTCTGCCACGACGCGCTGGCGCCCTATGGAGAAGACCTGCACCCGCGCTTCAAGAAGTGGTGCGACGAGTACTTCTACCTGAAGCACCGCAAGGAGCCGCGCGGCGTGGGCGGCATCTTCTTCGACGACTTCAACGAGACCGGTTTCGACGATGCGTTCGACATGGTGCGCAAGGTCGGCGACGGCTTCCTGGACGCCTACCTGCCGATCCTGCAGCGCCGCAAGGATATGCCCTACGGCGAGCGCGAACGCGACTTCCAGGCCTACCGCCGCGGACGCTATGTCGAGTTCAACCTGGTATGGGACCGCGGCACCCTGTTCGGCCTGCAATCGGGCGGCCGCACCGAGGCGATCCTGATGTCGATGCCGCCGATCGTGAAATGGCGCTACGACTGGCGCCCGGAACCGGGCAGCCCGGAAGCGGCCTTGTATACCGACTTCCTCGTCCACCGCGACTGGCTGGCAGCGGGACCACATTCGTGAGCCGATGCATTGCCCTGCTGGGTGGCAGCTTCGACCCGGTACACCACGGCCACGTCGCGCTGGCCGCGCTGTTTGCCGAACTCCTTCAGCCGGACCAGCTGCGCATCCTGCCTGCGCGGCCGTGGCAGAAGAGCGCCCTGCAGGCCAGCGATTCCCAGCGCGTCAAGATGCTCGAACTGGCTTTCTGCGGCCAGGCGTTCGCCGTGACGATCGACCTGCAGGAAATCGAACGCGGCAGCGCCACCTACACGGTCGAGACCCTGCGCGGGCTGCGCGCCGAACTCGGCGAGGCCGCCTCGATCGTCTTCCTGATGGGTGCCGACCAGTTGCAGAAGCTCGACACCTGGCGCGACTGGAAGGAATTGTTCACGCTCGCGAACCTGGGCGTGGCGGCACGCCCGGGCTATGAACTGGACCAGGACAAGCTGCCCCCTGGTGTGGCATCGGCACTCGCGGGGCGGCTGGCGACACCCGCGGAAGTGCGCGCCACGCCGCATGGCAAGGTTTGCCTGGCTCACACTTTGGCGGTTGATATTTCCGCCACCCAAGTCCGAAACACCTTGCGGACTGGCGCGGACCGAGGCACCGACCTTGGCGCGCTCGTTCCGCCGCAAGTGCTAGACTATATTCAACAACATAACTTATATAAAAGCTAATGGATATCAAGAAACTGCAAACCCTCGTCGTTGACGCCCTTGAAGACGTCAAGGGCCAGGAGATCGTCCTGTTCGACACGACGCACCTGACCAGCCTGTTCGACCGCATCGCGGTCGTCTCGGGCACCTCGAACCGCCAGACCAAGGCACTGGCCGCTTCGGTACGCGACAAGGTCAAGGCAGCAGGCGGCGACGTGATCGGCATGGAAGGCGAAGACACCGGCGAATGGGTGCTGGTCGACCTGGGCGACATGATCGTCCACATCATGCAGCCGGCCATCCGCCAGTACTACCGCCTGGAAGAAATCTGGGGCGAAAAACCTGTCAAGCTGGGCGCGGCCAAGCGCAAGTCGACGCCGGAAGCGGCGGAAGCTGCCGAATCGAAGACCAAATCGAAGCACCTGGCCGCCAACAAGGACGAGCCGGAAGCCAAGCCGGTCAACGAGCGCAGCCCGGCCGCGCGCAAGGCCGCCGCCAAGACCGCCGCCAAGAGCACTGCCGCCAAGAAGCCGGCCGCCAAGAAGGTCCCGACCGGCAAGACCGTGAAGGTCGCACCGAGCAAGAGCGAAGTCGCCGCCGTCGAAGCCACCAAGGCCAAGCCGCCGAAGCGTGCGCCGAAAGCCGCCGCAGCCGACGCCGAGCCGGTGAAAAAAGTGATCCGCCGCGTGAAGAAGGCTGCAGAGTAAGCCTTTTATGCAGCTGATCATTGCCGCAGTCGGGCACAAGATGCCGGCCTGGATCGAATCCGGGTTCGGCGAATACACGAAGCGCATGCCGCCCGAGCTGCGCATCGTGCTCAAGGAAATCAAGCCGGTCGAGCGCTCCGGCAGCAAGACCGCCGCCACCGCGATGGCCCTCGAGCGCGAGCGCATCGAGGCTGTTCTGCCGAAAGGCGTGCGCATCATCGCGCTGGACGAGCGCGGCAAGGACCTGACCAGCGTCGGCCTGTCGCAGATGCTGGAAAACTGGCAGCAGGACGGACGCGATACCGCCTTCCTGATCGGCGGCGCCGACGGGCTCGATCCCGAACTGAAGGCGCGCGCCGAAGGCATGATCCGCATCTCCAGCATGACGCTACCGCACGGAATCGTGCGCGTCATGCTGGCGGAACAGTTGTACCGTGCCTGGTCGATCACCCAGAATCACCCGTATCACCGGGTTTGACGATGAAACTCACCGACAAGAAAATCTACCTCGCCTCGAAGAGCCCGCGCAGGCGCGAACTGCTGCGCCAGGTCGGCGTGGAATTCGAGCTGCTGATGCTGCGCAGCGACCCGGCGCGCGGCGTGGACGTCAGCGAAGACGTGCTGCCTGGAGAAGATCCGCACGCCTACGTGGCGCGCGTCGCCAAGGAGAAAGGCGCGTTCGCCTGGAACATCCTGCAGCAGCGCCGCCAGCCGCTGCGCCCCATCCTGACCGCCGACACCACCGTCACCATCGACGGCGAGATCCTCGGCAAGCCGGCCGACAACAAGGAAGCCGTGGCCATGCTCGAGCGCTTGTCCGGCCGCACCCACCAGGTGCTGACCTCGGTGGCGGTGCATGCCGAGCGGGTGGCGGAACAGGTCACCCAGGTGTCGAACGTGCGCTTCGCTACGCTCACCCCGGCCCAGATCCGGGCTTACTGCGCCACGACCGAACCCTACGACAAGGCGGGCGGCTACGGCATCCAGGGCCTGGCCGCGCTGTTCGTCGAGCACATCGAAGGCAGCCATTCTGGGATCATGGGCCTGCCGATCTTCGAGACCGCCAATCTCCTTCGCAAAGCCGGCTACCACATCTGAACCTCCCGGTTTCCGTCGGGCCGGCGGCGCACCGCCCGCCCTGCGAACGACGCCGCCCGTGTATGATGTCGCTCTGAACAATACTGCACGGCCGGCCATGAACGAAGACATCCTCATCAACATCACCCCGCAGGAAACGCGCGTGGCGCTGATCCTGCAGGGCGCTGTGCAGGAACTGCACATCGAGCGCACCCTCACGCGCGGATTGGCGGGGAATGTCTATCTCGGCAAGGTCGTGCGCGTCCTGCCGGGCATGCAGTCGGCCTTCATCGACATCGGCCTGGAGCGCGCGGCCTTCCTGCACGTCGCCGATATCTGGGAAGCGCGCAACCACGAAGGACCCAACGGCGCCCTGGCCGCGCCCACGCCGATCGAAAAGCTGCTGTTCGACGGCCAGGTGCTGACCGTGCAGGTCATCAAGGACCCGATCGGCACCAAGGGTGCGCGCCTGTCGACCCAGATCTCGATTGCCGGCCGCATGCTGGTCTACCTGCCGCAGGACCATCACATCGGCATCTCGCAGAAGATCGAGAAGGAAGCCGACCGCGAACACCTGCGCAGCCGTCTGACGGACCTGCTGCCGAAGGATGAAAGGGGCGGCTACATCGTGCGCACCCAGGCCGAGGAAGCCTCGGACGCCGACCTGGCGGCCGACGTCGACTACCTGCGCAAGACCTGGGCCGCGGTCCAGCAGGGCGCGCGCACCCGGCCGCCGACTTCCCTGCTCTACCAGGACCTGAACCTGGCCCAGCGCGTGCTGCGCGACTTCGTGCACGACGAGACCGCGACCATCCAGGTCGACTCGCGCGAGAACTACAACATGCTGGTCGAGTTCGCGCAGGTCTACACCCCGAGCGTGCTGTCGCGCCTCACCCACTACACCGGCGAGCGCCCGCTGTTCGACCTCTACGGCGTGGAGGAAGAAATCCTGCGCGCGCTGGGCCGCCGCGTCGACCTGAAGAGCGGCGGCTACCTGATCGTCGACCAGACCGAGGCGATGACCACCATCGACGTCAACACCGGCGGCTACGTCGGCGGACGCAACTTCGCCGACACCATCTTCAAGACCAACCTGGAAGCGGCCCACGCCATCGCACGCCAGCTGCGCCTGCGCAACCTGGGTGGCATCATCATCCTCGACTTCATCGACATGGAGAACAACGAGCATCGCAACGCCGTGCTCGCGGAACTCAAGAAGACCCTGGCGCGCGACCGCACCAAGGTTTCGGTGAGCGGCTTCTCGGCCCTCGGCCTGGTCGAGATGACCCGCAAGCGCACGCGCGAATCGCTGGCACACATCCTGTGCGAACCCTGCCCGGCCTGCGCCGGCAAGGGACAGGTGAAAACCTCGCGCACGATCTGCTACGAGATCCTGCGCGAACTGCTGCGCGAAGCCAAGCAGTTCAACCCGCGCGAGTTCCGCATCGTCGCCTCGCAGGAAGTGATCGACCTGTTCCTGGAAGAGGAATCGCAGCACCTGGCCATGCTGGGGGACTTCATCGGCAAGCGGATTTCGCTGCAGGTGGAGAAGGGTTACCACCAGGAACAATACGACGTGATCCTGATGTAACAATCGGGCGGCTCCCAAACTCGAGGCGGGTATGATGTGCTCCACATGAGCACATCAGGACGCCCGATGAACACCGAATCCACAGTAAAACTGGTAAAAGACGAGGCCCCGGCGCCGGTGAAAGCCGCGCGGGTGCGCCTGAAGCGCAAGATGCGCATGGAAGACGCGCTGCAATGCATCGGCCTGAACTGCATGACGCAAATCGAGGCCAACGTCCCGGGCGTGCTGGCCCAGGACGGCGAGAGCCTGCACCAGATGCGCGTCGGCCTGCGCCGCCTGCGCGCCCTGCTTGACATGTTCCACGAACTGGCTCCGCTGCCGCCCGGACTCCGGGAAGAACTCGACTGGCTGGCGAGCGAACTGGGCGCCACGCGCGACTGGGACGTACTGGCCGGCACCACCCTGCCCACGATCACCGGCATCGCTACCCACGCCCTGCAGGCGGCCGCGCAGGACCATGCGCGCGCCCTGCACAAGAACCTGCTGCCCACCCTGCATTCGAAGCGGTATACCCAGCTGATGCTGCAGATGAACGGCTGGCTGCACGGCCGCCAGTGGCGCCCTGGCGCCGGCCTGCCACAGGACGACCCGCTGGCACGGCCGGCCCTGGACGGCCTGGTGCCGCTCATCCGCAAGGCGCAAAAGCGCCTGCGCAGGCGCATCGGAGCACTCGATGAAAAAGATGCACCGGCCCGGCACCGGGTGCGCATCGCCGCCAAGAAGGCGCGCTATGCGGCCGAATTCTTCCGTGACCTGCTGCCGAAAAAGGAGGTCAAGGCCTATATCAAGTGCCTGTCCCGCGTGCAGGACCGGCTCGGCCACCTGAACGACCTGGCGGTGGCGAGCCGGCTGCTGCCCGAGCTCGAAAACCATGGACACGCGCACGACGGCGCGTATGCGCGCGGCTGGGTTGGCGGATCCGCATCAGCCGCTGCCCACGGCCTGCGCGAGGCGCTCGACAAGGTGGCGTGCTTGAAGCTGGCGTAAGTCCGTCGCACGCGGCAGCCGTCGGCAGTGCTGGGCGAATCCTCAGGCTGGCTTCGGCGTGCCGATTGGAAAGGGGTCTTGTCACCCGCAGGCCAGCACCAATGCCTCGAACTCCTTCACTGGCATCGGGGCGCCAAGCAGGTAGCCCTGGAAAGCGCGGCAACCGAGCGACTTCAGGTGTTCGAGCTGCGCCGCCGTCTCCACCCCTTCCGCGATATGTTCGAGGCCCAGCTTGGACGCAAGGCCAATGACGATCTCGACGATGCCTGCCGAGCGGGGATTCTCGACACAGCTCGCGACAAAAGACTGGTCGATCTTCAGGCTGCTCAGTGGGAAACGCTGGATGTAGCTCAGCGAGGAAAACCCGGTGCCGAAATCGTCGATCGAGAAACGCACCCCGTCCCGCCGCAAGCTGTGCATTTTCTCGATGGTCGCCTCGATATCGGTGGCCAGCAGGGACTCGGTCAGCTCCATCGACAGCTTGGCCGGATCGGCGCCTGCAGCGCGCACGATCGCCAGCGAGCGCGCAACGAAATCCTCGTCGTGCATCTGGCGTGCGCTGACGTTGACCGCGACGCCCAGCCTGGCGAGCGCCGGTACCGCCGCCCAAGCCGCAAGGCGCTCGCTCGCCTGGCGCAGGACGATGTCGCCAAGCCTGACGATCAGGTCCGAGGTTTCCGCCAGCGGGATGAAGCTGCCCGGCGCCAGGATCCCGCGCATCGGATGCTGCCAGCGCAGCAGCGCTTCGGCGCCAAGGATCTTCTGGTCGGCATCGAACTGGGGCTGG
Source organism: Massilia alkalitolerans DSM 17462 (assembly GCF_000427785.1). GTDB lineage: Bacteria > Pseudomonadota > Gammaproteobacteria > Burkholderiales > Burkholderiaceae_D > Telluria > Telluria alkalitolerans. The sequence goes on along the minus strand of NZ_ATYR01000040.1, from coordinate 12,954 downwards.
TAGTACAGGACGAATTCGCCGCGCGCCACCGCTTGCGCCAGTTCGTCCTGGAGCCGGGCGCGCTCGTCGATCAGCCGCTGCATGGCGGGATCGAAGAAACGGATGGCGTTGCGCCCCGCTGACTTGGCCGCATACAGGGCGATATCGGCCTGCTGCAGCAGCAGGTCGGCGTCCGTGTCCCCGCGATCGACCAGCACGGCGCCGATGCTGGGGGTGATCGAAAAGTGACGCTCCTCGATCGCGTAGGGGCGGCCCAGCAGTTGGCCCAGCCGCCGGCAACCCTGCCGGGCCAGCGCGGCGCACGAGAGCTCGGGAGACGCGGCGCAGTCGAGCAGCACGACGAACTCGTCGCCCCCGAGCCTGCCCACGAAATCGCCTGGTCCGAGCGCGGCTTGCAGGCGCTGGCCGACTTCCTGCAGCAGGCGGTCGCCAAAGGGGTGTCCTTCGGTGTCGTTGAGCAACTTGAAATTGTCCAGGTCGATGAGCAGGACCGCGCTCGCCGTGCCGGCCGCCGCGGCGTGCATGCGCCGGCGCTCGAGCTCACGCAGCAGGTAGCGCCGATTCGGCAAGCCGGTCAAGTAGTCGTGGTCGGCATTCTGCTGCAGCTGCCGCTCGAGCCGCTGGCGCTCGCTGAGGTCGGTGTTGGCGCCGGAGATGCGCATTGCGCGTCCGGCGGCGTCGCGCAGGACAAATCCGCGGCTGAGCACCGGGACCGGATGCCCGTCGCGGTGCCATAGCCGGAACTCGATCGCATAGCTTACCTCCGGGCCGGCCAGCAGGTCCGCGAGAAAACCGTTGACGCGCTCGCGGTCTTCCGGATGCAGCAGCCGCTGCCATGTGTCGACATCGTCGGGCTGTGCGCCGGGGACACGGCCGAGCATTTCCCACCAGCGCTCGGAATAGAAAATCGTTTGCCGGTCGAGGTCCCAGTCCCAGTAGCCGTCGTTCATCCCACGCAGAACCAGTTGCAGGCGCCGCTGCGAGTGTTCCAGCGCCTGCTGGGTAGCCACCAGTTCGCTGCAATCGGTAAAGCAGACGACGACGGAAGCGATCTCCCCGGCCCCGTCGAACACCGGATAGGCATTGCAGATTACCCAGGTCACGGCGGCGCCGGGACGGTTCACGCCGACCACCAGGTCGGTCACCGGTGCGCGCTCGCGCAGCACGCGGCTCGCGGGCAAGTCTTCGACGTCGATCGCGCCGCCGCCCGGGGAGACGAACGACCAGCCCGGATGATCCACATGGCGGCCGCGAATCTCCGTCATGTCTTCGCCAATCAGCCGCTGGGCCATGGCATTGGCCGCAATGACCGCCGAGCGGCTGTCGTGCACCACGATGCCGGCGGGGACCTTGTCGAACAGGTTTTTGTCGAGGTGGAAGGCCATAGCAGCGTTAACATATCACACGGTAGTCGGTATATCGCACCAGCGGGGCTTCCGCGGGGTTCAGCGGTATTCCAGGCGCCCGTCGCGCAGCTTGAGGCGGTGGATGCCGGGCAGCCCGATCAGGTCGCGGTCGTGGCAGGCCATCACGACGCTGCTGCCCTGCTCCAGCAAGGTAGGGATCAGGTCGATGACCTGCTCGCGCGCCGGGCCGTCGAGGTTGGCCGTGGGTTCGTCGAGCAGCAACAGGCGCGGCTGCAACACCCGGGCCCGGGCCAGGGCCACGCGCTGCTTTTCGCCGCCCGACAGGCGTGCAGGATCGGTGTCGCGCAGGTGCGCCACGCCGGCCCAGGCCATCGCCTCCTCGACCCTGGGCGCCGCGCTGCGCCGGCTCTCGCCGCGCGCCAGCAGGCCATAGGCGATGTTGTGGGCAACGCTGGTCGAGAACATGATCGGATGCTGGTGCACGAACACGATGGCGCGCCGTAGCGCTTGCGGATAGGGATGCAGCGGCATGCTGCGGCCGTCGAAGTCGACCGTGCAGGCGTCAACGCGTTCCAGGCCGGCCAGCATGCGCAGCAGCGTCGACTTGCCGGCCCCGTTCACGCCGGTCAGCACGTAGGCCGTTCCCGCCTCGATGGCCAGCTGCTCGATCTCGAACAGGGTGCGCTCGCCGTGGCGCTTGCGCAGGCCATGCAGGGTCAAGAGCGGGGTCACCGGCGTCCTCCCGCCGTGTGGGCCTCGCCTTGCAGCAGCACCAGCGCGCCGTTCATCAGGAGCGCCAGCGAGACCAGCACGATGCCAAGCGCGATCCCTTGCGCGAACTCGCCCTTGCTGGTTTCCAGCGCGATGGCGGTGGTGATGGTGCGCGTCTGCCCTTCGATATTCCCGCCCACCATCAGGGCGCAGCCGACTTCCGAGATCACGCGGCCGAAGCCGCTGATGACGGCGGCCATTACGCCGTAGCGCGCCTCGTGCAGCACCGTGACCATCACGCGCCAGCGGGATGCGCCATGGGCGATCGCCGTCTCGGCATAGCGCGGGTCGGCCGCCTGCACCGCCGCCAGCGTGAAGGCCAGCAGGACCGGCAGCCCGATCACCATCTGGCCGAGGATCACGCCTTCCTGGGTGAACAGCCATTCGAGACCGCCCATCGGGCCGCGCCGCGACAGCAGCAGGTAGAGCAGCAGGCCGATCAGGACGGTGGGCAGCGACAGCGCGGCCTGGGCCAGCCAGATGGCGATGCGCCGTCCCGGGAAGCGGTGCATGGCGATGACGTAGCCGAGGAAGACCGCCGGCGGGGCCGCCAGCAGCAGCCCGAGGATGCTGGTCTTGAGCGAGACCCAGACGATGCGCCACAGCGCCTCGTCGCCACTGAACAGCAGCGCGAAGGCGTGCATCGTTGCGTCCAGCAGGGACATCAGGCCGGCCGTGCGGTATGGTAGGGAGCGTTCAGGGGTTCCAGCAGCTCCGGCTCGAACACCAGGCGCTCGTGCCCGGCCAGCAGCAAGAAGTGCTTGCCGGAGCAGCGCGCCAGCAGCGACATGCCGACCCGCTGCGCCACCATGTGGCCCATCTGGGTGGTGCCGGAGCGCGACAGCAGAAAGGGAATGCCCATCTGGGCGCCCTTGATCACCATCTCGGAGGTCAGGCGCCCGGTGGTGTAGAACACCTTGTCCCCGCCCTCCAGGCCGTCGAGCCACATCAGGCCGGCAATGGCATCCACCGCATTGTGGCGGCCGACGTCCTCGACGAAGTACAGCAGTTCCCCATCGTGCGAGAACAGCGCGCAGCCGTGCACCGAGCCGGCCTGCTTGTACACCGACTGCTGGGTGCGAATCAGCTCGACGATGCGGTAGACAACCGATTGCGGCAGGCGCGCATCCTCTGGCAGCGTGATTTGATCGACTTCATCCATCAGCCCGCCGAACACCGAACCCTGCCCGCAGCCGGTGGTGACGACCTTCTTCGCGGTGCGCTCCTCGATATCAAGAATGCCGTTGCGGGTGACGACCGCCACCGCATCGACCGACCAGTCGACCTGGATCGAAACGATGTCCTCGAGCGTGCGCACCAGGCGCTGGTTGCGCAGGTAGCCCAGGGTCAGGGCTTCGGGCGCGCCGCCCAGGGTCATCAGGGTGACGATCTCGCGCTTGTCCACGTACACGGTGAGCGGGCGCTCGGCGGGAATGTGGATGGTCGAAGCGCGGCCGCGTTCGTCCAGGGCCGTGACCTCGTGCGTCAGGCTGGCGCGCGCGTCGGACAACTCGGGACGGTAGCGCGCGGCCGGGAATGGGTCTGGGCAGTTCATGTTGCCAATTGTGCCATGCCTTCGAGGATTTGGCCGCCACCGTAGCTTCCCTGCGGCGCGACTTCGCCGCCGGGCGTTACCTTGATCGCGCAATACTTGAATTCCGGAATCTTTCCGAAAGGATCGAGCGCCGCGTTGGTCAGGCGGTTGATCGCCGCCTCGTAATAACAGAAGGGCACGAAGATCGCGCCCACCGGCGAACTGTCGTCGGCCCGTGCGTACAGCACCACTTCGCCGCGGCGCGAGGCGATCGTGACGGGCTGGCCCGGCTGGATGCCCAGTCGTTCCAGATCGATCGGATGCACCAGCGCCACCGGATCGGGCTCGATCGCATCGAGCACCGTGGCGCGCCGCGTCATGCTGCCGGTATGCCAGTGCTCGAGCTGGCGGCCCGTGATCAGGACCATCGGGTAGTCGGCATCGGGCCGCTCGTCGGCCGGGATGATGTCGGCCGGGACGAAACGCGCCCTGCCGCCTTCGCGCGGGAACAGTTCGGTGAACACCACCGGCTGGCCCATGTCGCCCTCGTTCATGCACGGATACACCACCGCGCCGTTGCGCTCCAGGCGTTCCCAGGTAATGCCGCCGATGCTGGCCATGGTGTGGCGCATCTCGTCGAACACTTCCGATACGTGGCCATAGTTCCAGCTCAAGCCGAGGCGCTTCGCCATCTGCTGGATGATCCACAGGTCCTGTTTCGCCTCGCCCGGCGGGTCGATCGCCTGGCGGCCCAGCTGGACCAGGCGGTCGGTATTGGTGAAGGTGCCGGTCTTTTCCGGGAAGCTCGATGCCGGCAGGATCACGTCCGCCAGGTAGGCCGTCTCGGTCAGGAAGATGTCCTGCACCACCAGGTGTTCCAGCGCCGCCAGCGCGGCGCGCGCATGGTTGGCGTCGGGGTCGGACATGGCCGGGTTCTCGCCCATGATGTACATGCCGCGGATCTGGCCGGCATCGATGGCGTCCATGATCTCGACGACGGTCAGGCCCGGCTTCGGGTCGAGGGTGGCGCCCCAGGCCTGCTCGAAACGCGCGCGCGCGGCCGGATTGTCCACGCGCTGGTAGTCAGGCAGCATCATCGGAATCAGGCCGGCGTCGGACGCTCCTTGAACATTGTTCTGGCCGCGCAGCGGATGCAGGCCGGTGCCGGGACGCCCGATCTGGCCCGTCATCAAGCTGAGCGCGATCAGGCAGCGCGCGTTATCCGTGCCGTGCACGTGCTGCGACACGCCCATGCCCCACAGGATCATCGAGCCTTTCGAGGTGGCGTACAGGCGCGCCACGTAGCGGATGGTGTCGGCATCGATACCGCAGATCGGCGCCATCGCTTCCGGGCTGTACTCGGCCACATTGGCTTCCAGCTCGGCATAACCAATGGTGCGGCTGGCGATGAAGTCCTGGTCGACCAGCTTTTCGCTGACGATCACGTGCATCATCGCGTTGAGCAGCGCGACGTCGGTGTCGGGCTTGAACTGCAGGTAGCGGTGCGCGTGGCGCGCCAGCTCGGAGCGGCGCGGGTCCATCACGACCAGCTTGGCCCCGGCCTTGACCGCGTTCTTGATCCAGGTCGCCGCCACCGGGTGGTTGACGGTCGGGTTGGCGCCGATCACGACGATCACCTCGGCGCGCGTCACGTCCATCACCGGGTTCGATACCGCACCCGAGCCGATCCCTTCCAACAGGGCCGATACCGAGGAGGCGTGGCACAGGCGGGTGCAGTGGTCGACGTTGTTGGTCTTGAACCCGGTACGCACCAGCTTCTGGAACAGGTAGGCTTCCTCGTTGCTGCCCTTGGCCGAACCGAAGCCGGCCAGGGCCGCGCCACCGTGCGCATCGCGGATGCCGGCAAGCCTGCCGCCAGCCAGCGCCAGGGCTTCTTCCCAGCTCGCTTCGCGGAACACCTCCAGCACGCGGTCCGGATCCATCGTGAAGTCGCCCGACTTGGGTACGCCTTCGCGGCGGATCAATGGCCTGGTCAGGCGATGCGGGTGGTGCGCGTAGTCGAAGCCGTAGCGGCCCTTGACGCACAGGCGGCCCAGGTTGGCAGGACCCTTGCGCCCCTCCACGTACAGGATCTTGTTGTCCTTCACGTTGTAGGTCAGCTGGCAGCCGACGCCGCAGTAGGGGCAGACCGAATCGACCTGCTTGTCGGGAATGTCGAGGGCCACCTCGCGCGCCGGCATCAGGGCGCCGGTCGGGCAGGCCTGCACGCATTCGCCGCAGGCCACGCAGGTGCTTGCGCCAAGAGGGTCGTCCTGGTCGAACACGATCCTGGTCTCTTGCCCGCGGAAGGCCAGGCCGATCACATCGTTGACCTGCTCGTCGCGGCAGGCGCGCACGCAGCGCGTGCACTGGATGCAGGCGTCGAGGTTGACGGTGATGGCGGCGTGGGTCCGGTCCGCCTGCGGCTGGCGGCGGGTCGGGACGAAACGCGGCTTCTTGATGCCGAGCTTTTCAGCCCACAGGTCGACTTCGTTCTTGCGGGTGTACTCGGCCTCGGGCATGTCGGACAGCAAGAGCTCGAGCACCATCTTCTGGGCGGCCAGTGCGCGCGGGCTGTCGGTCGTGACCTTCATGCCCGGCGCCGGATTGCGGCAGCACGATGGCGCGAGCACGCGCTCGCCGTCGATCTCGACCATGCAGGAGCGGCAGTTACCGACTGCCTCCATGCCTTCCTTGTAGCACAGGCGCGGCACCTCGATGCCTTCGCGCGCGGCCACGTCGATCAGGGTCTCGTGCGGCAGCGCATCGACCGTGCGGCCGTTCAGTTCGAAGGAAACGGTAGGGATGGGAGCGTTCATGGTTGCACCAGCTCGTGAGGAAAATACTTGATGACGCAGTCGATCGGGTTCGGCGCGGCCTGGCCCAGGCCGCAGATCGAGGCGTCGCGCATCACTTGCGACAGCTCGCCCAGCAGGCCGGTATCCCATTGCGGCTGCTTGATCAGATCGAGCGCCTTGGCAGTGCCGTTGCGGCAGGGCGTGCACTGGCCGCAGGACTCGTCCTTGAAGAAGGCCAGGGTGTTGCGCGCGGCCGCCACCGCGCTGTCCCGGTTCGACAGCACCACCACCGCGGCCGAGCCGATGAAGCAGCCGTAGGGCTGCAGCGTATCGAAGTCGAGCGGGATGTCGCCCATCGATGCCGGCAGGATGCCGCCCGAGGCGCCGCCCGGCAGGTAGGCATAGAAATCGTGGCCGTCCTGCATGCCGCCGCAGTATTCGTCGATGAGTTCCGTGATCGTGATGCCGGCCGGGGCCAGCTTGACGCCCGGTTCGCGCACCCGGCCCGAGACCGAAAAGGAGCGCAGGCCGCGGCGGCCGTTGCGCCCGTGGCCGGCGAACCACTCGCCGCCGCGCTCGAGGATCTCGCGCACCCAGTGCAGCGACTCGAAATTGTGTTCCAGCGTCGGGCGCCCGAACAGGCCGACCTGGGCCACGTAGGGCGGACGCAGGCGCGGCATGCCGCGCTTGCCTTCGATCGATTCGATCATCGCGGACTCTTCGCCGCAGATGTAGGCGCCGGCGCCGCGGCGCAGATGAATCGGCGGCATGCCCGGCACCGGCGGATCGAGGCGCAGCTTGTCCAGCTCGGCTTCCAGCATGGCGCGGCAGCCGTGGTACTCGTCACGCAGGTAGATGTAGATGGCCTCGATGCCGACCGCCCAGGCGGCGACCAGGGCGCCTTCCAGGAAGCGGTGCGGGTCGCGTTCGAGGTAGACGCGGTCCTTGAAGGTGCCGGGCTCGCCTTCGTCGATGTTGATGGCCATCAGGCGCGGGCCGGTTTCTGCGCGCACGATGCGCCACTTGCGGCCCAGCGGGAAGCCGGCCCCCCCCAATCCGCGCAGGCCGGAGGCTTCCAATGTCTGGATGACCTGTTCCACTTCATGCTGGCCGGCCACGCAATTGCGCAGCAGCGCGTAACCGCCGGCTTCGCGATATGCGGCGTAGTCTACGTACGCCCCGATCGTCGCAACCGTTTCACCCGCGCTGACCTTGGCCAGCACGGTTTCCAGGCTCGCATGCGGCACCGCGCGCTGCCCCACCACCGCCACCGGCGCCTGCTCACAGCGGCCCACGCATGGCGCCTCGAGCACCCGCACTTCCCGCCCCAGCAGCGCCGGCATCCTGTCCAGCAGTTCGCGCGCCCCCGCCATTTCGCAGGACAAGCCGGCGCAGACGCGTACCGTCAGCGCGGCGGGCGCTTCCTCGCCCTCCTTCACCACGTCGAAATGGTGATAGAAGGTGGCAACCTCGTAGACCTCGGCCTGCGCCAGGCGCATCTCCTGCGCCAGCGCGGCCAGGTGGTGGCTGCCGAGGCAGCCGAAATGGTCCTGGATCTTGTGAAGATGCTCGATGAGCAGGTCAGGCCGGCGCGATTCCTGGCCCAGCAGTGCCTGCACCTCGCTGAGTGCCTGTGGGTCGACGCGGCGGCCCTTGGGAGCTTCGCGCTTGCGCTGGCGGCTGGCGCCTGCTACGGCGATCGGAATGACAGGGTGGTTCATGATGGGTCCCAGTAGTGATTCGTCGGGGAATAAGTAAATGGTACTGCAAGGCGTGGACGGCATGGCCGTCCACGCCTGCCGGCTTACTGGAACAGCACCACCGCCTTCTGCAGCGTGATCCACACGCCGATCAGGAGCGGAATGCCGACCGCCGCCCAGGCGAAGGTGGCCAGCGCCGGGTTGGCGGCGCCGATGGCGACCGCGCCGCCGCGCATGCCGCTCGAGGCGCTCAGGTCGCGTTCCTGCGCCAGCTTCTTCTCCGCCGCCAGCTCGGCATCGGTCATGAAGTGCTTGTCGGCCAGCGGGCGGATCATCGCGTTCAGCACGATGCCGACCACCACCAGGCCGGCGAGCACATACATGGTCACGTCATAGGCCTGGGCCTTGGGCACGCCATGGGCGATCTGGTACTCGCGGATGTAGTTGATCAGGATCGGACCGAGCACGCCCGCCGCAGCCCAGGCCGTGAGCAGGCGGCCGTGGATGGCGCCGACCATCTGGGTGCCGAACAGGTCGGCCAGGTAGGCCGGCACGGTCGCGAAGCCGCCGCCGTACATCGACAGGATGATGCAGATGAAGCCGACGAACAAGGCCAGCTGTCCATTGTGCGCCATCGAAGGAATCGAGGCGTACAGGAAGAAGCCGAGGATCAGGAACACGAAATAGGTCGCCTTGCGCCCGATGTAGTCGGAGCACGATGCCCAGGCGAAGCGGCCGCCGATGTTAAACAGGGACAGCAGGCCGGTGAAGCCGGCGGCGATGGCCGCGATCTGGCCTTTCTGCGCGGCGTCGAGCTCGTTGAAGCCGGCGTCGACGCCGATCAGGCGCCCACCGAATACTTCCTGCAACAGTGGCGAAGCCATGCCCAGGATCCCGATGCCCGCCGAGACGTTCAGGAACAGCACGCCCCAGATCAGCCAGAACTGCGGGATGCCCCAGACGCGGCTGGCGTGCACGTGGCGCGCCGTGATCATCGTCGTGGCGGCCTTTGCCGGCGGGGTCCAGCCCTCCGGTTTCCAGCCGTTGGCGGGCACGCGGTAGGTCAGCGCGCCGGCGACCATGAACACGAAATAGATCGCGGCCAGGGCCAGGAAGGTCTCCCACACGCCGACCGAGGTCGGGGTGGCGAAGTACTTCATCAGCTTGTCGGCCAGTGGCGCGCCGATCATGGCGCCGCCGCCGAAGCCCATGATCGCCATGCCGGTTGCCATGCCGCGCCGGTCCGGGAACCACTTGATGAGGGTCGAGACCGGCGAGATGTAGCCGAGGCCCAGCCCGATGCCGCCGATGACGCCGGAGCCGATCCACATCAGCCAGATCTGGTGCGTGTAGACGCCGATGCTTGATATCACCAGGCCGCCGCACCAGCACAGCGCCGACACCAGGCCCGCCTTGCGCGGCCCGCATGCTCGAGCCAGCCGCCGAACAGCCATGCAGCCAGGCCAAGGAACACGAAGAACAGGGTGTACATCCAGCCCAGCATCGAGATCTGCCAGTCGCAGGTGGTGGCGAAGATCTGCTGCATGAAGCTCATCTCGGCCGGGCAGACGACCGATTCGGTGATGCCGATCGCTTTCGACAGCGGCAGCCAGAACACCGAAAAGCCATAGGCCATGCCGATGCACAGGTGAATCGCGAGCGCCGCCGGCGGTACCAGCCAGCGGTTGAAACCCGGGCCTGCGATGGTGTGTTCCTTGTCTAGAAAACTGAGTCCAGCCATGTCCCCTCCAATTGTTTTAAGTATTGAAATATGCTTTAAAAAGCATATTAATCTGTCATTTTTTATTGTTTTGCGGAGCGTATCATGATGTTTTTAGGCAAGAAATAGGCTATTTTTAGCATATGCTTACCGTTCACATCCGCCCGCACTGGGAGATCAGCGTCAAGGGCGAACCGCCGCTCGACACCGCCGACCTGCTCGGCCTGCTGCTGTCGATCCAGGACACCGGTTCGATCGCCCAGGCCGCCAAATCAGTCAAGCTGTCCTACCGCTATGCCTGGGGTTTGCTGCGCACGGCCGAGACCTTGTTCGGCGAACAGCTGCTGCAGACCGGGCGCGGACGCGGCACCCAGCTCACGCCGCTGGCGCAGAAACTGGTCTGGGCCGACCGCCGTATCGCGGCGCGCCTGTCGCCCACGCTGCAAAGCCTGGCCTCGGAACTGGAAGCGGAGCTGGTGCGCATCACGGCCAGCCGTACCCGCGCGCTGCGCATGGACGCCAGCCATGGCTTCGCGGTCGCCGCGCTGCTGGGCTGCATCGACCGCGACGCCCTGCCGCTCGACTCGCGCTACCGCACCAGCACCGATGCGGTGGCCGCGCTGGCGCGGCGCGAATGCGACCTGGCCGGTTTCCACGTCCCGCTCGGCCGCTTCCAGGCGCCGACCGCAAGCTGGTACCTGCGCTGGCTCGACCCCGAGCAGCACTGCCTGGTGCGCGTCGCCGGCCGCGAGCAGGGCCTGATCACGGCGCGCGGCAATCCACTCGGCCTGCATTCGCTGAGCGACCTGGCGCGCCCCGGCGTGCGCTTCGTGAACCGTCAGGCCGGCTCGGGCACCCGCATGCTGCTCGAGATGATGCTCGCCGCCGACGGCCCTGCGCCCGATGCCATCCAGGGCTTCAACAACGCCGAGTTCACCCATTCCGCAGTAGCGGCCTACATCGCCAGCGGCATGGCCGACGCAGGTATCGGCATGCGCGCGGCGAGCGCCCAGTTCAAGCTGGATTTCATGCCGCTGGTGAACGAGGTGTACTACTTCGCGGTGCGCCGCGATGCAGTGGAGGAGCCCGCCATGCGCCAGTTGCTGGAGCTGATGCGTACGCCGGCCTACCACAAGCTGGTGGCCGCCCTGCCCGGCTACGATGCGCACGGCACCGGGGAGCTGGTGGAGATTGCGGACGCATTCGCGCCACCGGTCTTCTAGCTTGCGTCACTGCGGATGAGCGGGTATAAAGCAGGCCCCATGATCGATCCCGCCTCCCTCCCCACGCGCATCAGCGACATCCTGCTCCGCCATCCCGCCGACGCACCCGCCCTGGTCGAGGACGGCCGCAGCTGGACCTACGGCGCGCTGCGCCGTGAAGTCGGACGCCAGGCCAGCATGCTGCGCGAACTGGGCGTGCGCCCTGGCGACCGCGTCATGCTGGTCAGCGAGAACTGCGTGGCGCAAGTGGTCCTGATCTTCGCGATCGCCAGCATCGACGCCTGGAGCGTGACGGCGAATGCCCGCCTGAGCGCGGGCGAACTGGCGGCGATCCGCGCCCATTGCACCTCGCGCTGCGTGCTCACGGCCACCAGCGAGGGCGTGACGACGGGCGCACCGGACACGACCGCCGTGCCGGAGCCCGTGCGGCCGGATGGCGCCCAGGTGGCGGCCCTGGTCTATACCACCGGCACCACCGGCCAGCCCAAGGGCGTCATGCTGACCCATGCCAACCTGCTGTTCGTCGCCGCCACCTCGAGCCTCCTGCGCGGCCTGCAGCCCTCCGACCATGCCAGCGGCGTGCTGCCGATCTCGCACGTGTATGGCCTCAGCTCGGTCATGCTCGGCACGTTGTACGCAGGCGCCTGCCTGCACCTGATGCCGCGTTTTTCCGCCGAGGCGCTGCTGGCGCAGATCCGGGCCGGCGAGCTGAGCATCGTGCAGGGTGTCCCGGCCATGTATGCGCGCCTGCTGGCGCTCGCCGGGGGCGAACCGGCCGAATTTCCTCTGCCTTCGCGCCTGCGCTTCTGCTACGCCGGCGGCTCGCCGCTGGACCCGTCCCTCAAGCGCGAGGTCGAACGCGTGTTCGGGCTGCCCCTGCACAACGGCTACGGCCTGACCGAGAGCGGCCCGACCGTGTCCCAGACCCGCCTGGACGCTCCGCGCGGCGACACCTCGGTGGGCCATCCGATACCCGGGGTCGAGGTGCGCATCGACGCGGCGACGGGCGAGCTGTGGGTGCGCGGGCCGAACGTGATGGCGGGCTACTACCGTGATCCGGCGCAGACAAGCGCCACCCTGCGACCCGGCGGCTGGCTGGCGACCGGCGACGTCGCGAACCGGGGCGAGGACGGCGCGCTGTTCATTGCCGGGCGCCTGAAGGAGCTCATCATCCGCTCGGGTTTCAATGTCTATCCACTGGAAGTGGAGACGGCGCTCAACAGCCACCCGGCCGTGCTGCAGTCGGCGGTGGTCGGCCGGCCGCTTGCCGGCGGCGAGGAAGAGGTGGTGGCCTTCGTGGAGAAAGCGGGGGAAGTCGATGCGGCCGCGCTGCAGGACTGGCTGCGCGCGCGGCTCGCGCCCTACAAGCGGCCGTCGCGCATCGTGTTCATGGATGCACTGCCGGCAGCGCCGAGCGGCAAGATATTGAAGAGCCGGCTTTTGTAGGGTGGGCAGGGTAGGTCAGGCCAGTGGCCTGACCTACGCCCACGCGGTGATCGCTATCGGCTCCGGTTTCGTGCTCGATGATCTTGCTGCTAACTATCACCGCGTGGGCGGGAGACCCTGTATGGCACAGGGACATAGGTAACAGTCGTCTAGAGACATAGGTAACACCTTTTATGATCAGCGCACGACCAATAACTGGAGCGTGCGATGCCTTGGAAGGAGTGTTCCCGGATGGCCTCTCGTCTCGAATTTGTGGTGCTGGCAAGCGCACCAGAAGCCAACGTCAGCGCCCTGTGCCAGGCATTTGGAATCAGTCGCAAGACGGGTTACAAATGGCTTTCCCTGTTCAAAGAACAGGGAAAGGACGGGTTAAATGACCGGTCCCGCCGCCCGCA
>NZ_ATYR01000039.1 GCF_000427785.1 Massilia alkalitolerans DSM 17462 | reverse complement strand
CCAGGCGCCCGCCCAGCACGTGGTCGACCGTGAAGCACTGCTCGGGAATCTGCTTGACAGCCGCCCTGGGGCGAGAAATCGCTTTCCATCATCCAGACCTTCCTGGTGTCGATACCCTCGGCTTCCAGTTCGCGCATGAAGCCGTCGATGCGGGCCACGTTGTCGGCCAGCGCCGCCGGGCCGGCAATCACGGCGATGTCGCGGTGCTTGTAGTCGAGCAGGGTGCGCGCAGCCAGGCGCCCGCCCAGCACGTGGTCGACCGTGAAGCACTGCTCGGGAATCTGCTTGAACTCGTGGTTCAGCGCGACGATCTGCTTCTGCTTGCCGCCCAGGTTGGCCAGGTCCTCGTCGCTGAGGGCGCTGGTCATCATGACGATGCCGTCGCAGCCGCGCTCGACCAGGAACTCGATGCCCTCGATGGCCTGGCGCCGCGCGTCGCCCAGGCCGACGCCGAAGGCCACCACCATGTGCAGGCCGGCGGCGCGCAATTCGGTGTCGATGATCTGCAGGATCGGGGTATAGAAGGTGCCGCTCAGGACCGGGATGTAGACGCCGACCATCCGGCTGGTGCCGGACAGCAGGGCGCGCGCCGCGTGCGAGGGACGAAAGCCCAGCTCGTCGATCGCCTTGCGCACGCGTTCCAGCGTGGCAGGCGACACCGAGCCCTTGCCGCTGACCACGCGCGAGGCGGTGCCGAGGCCGACGCCGGCGAGACGCGCTACGTCCTTGATGGTTGCCACTGAGGATCCCTATCCTGTTGTTTAGTTATTCGATAAACACCGAAGCATACTGCATTCATCTGACACTGGCACCTGTCTTAAAGGCGCTTGCCGCTTGTTGGATCGAACAGCGAGACCCGTGCCGCGTCGATGTCGAAGCGCACCGCCTGCCCGGTGGCCAGCGGCCGCGGGTCGTGCACGATGCTCGAGAGCTGGTGGCCGCCGCAGTCCAGCCAGACGACCTGGTGGTTGCCCATCGGCTCGACCAGCGTGACCAAGGCCTGCAGCGAACCGTCCGGCACCAGGTGGATGTCTTCCGGCCGCACCGCCAGCGTCACCGCGCCGGAGGGCGCCACGCAGTCCGGCGCCAGGTTCAGGGCCAGCATGCCCGCGCTGAAGTGGCGCTGCACATCCAGTTCGCCCTCGAGCCGACCGTCGACGAAGTTCATCGACGGCGAGCCGAGGAAGCCCGCCACGAAACGGTTGGCTGGACGCTCGTAGACTTCGCTCGGCGTGCCGATCTGCTGGATGCGGCCGCCCTGCATCACGACGATGCGGGTGGCCAGGGTCATCGCCTCGGCCTGGTCGTGGGTCACGTAGATCATGGTCGAACCGAGCGCCTGGTGCAGCATCTTGAGTTCGCGGCGCAGTTCCGCGCGCAGCTTGGCGTCCAGGTTCGAGAGCGGCTCGTCGAACAGGTAGACCCCGGCTTCGCGCACCAGGGCGCGGCCGATCGCCACGCGCTGGCGCTGGCCACCCGAGAGCTGGGCAGGTTTGCGGTCCAGCAGCGACTCCAGTTGCAGCATCGCGGCCGCCTTCTGCACGCGGCGCCCGATCTCGGCCTTGGGTGCGCCGGAGATGCGCAGGCCGAAGGACATGTTCTTCTCGACCGTCATGGTCGGGTACAGCGCATACGACTGGAAAACCATGCCGATCCCGCGCTCGCTCGGGTCGGCGTAGCTCATGTCGCGCCCGCCGATCTCGATCGAGCCTTCGGCCAGGTCGATCAGGCCGGCGATGCTGTGCAGCAGGGTGGACTTGCCGCAGCCGGAAGGCCCGAGCAGGACCAGGAACTCGCCCGGCTCGACCTGCAGGTCGAGGTCGCGGATGACCTGGTTGCTGCCGCGGGTGATGCACAGCTTGCGGAGATGGACGTTCGACATGCTCGTTTATCCTTTGACGGCACCGGCGGCGATGCCGCGCACGAACCAGCGTCCCGAGATGAAATAGATCCCCAGCGGCAGCGCGGCCGTCAGGATGGTCGCGGCCATGTTGACGTTGTACAGGCGGGTGCCGGTGGTGGTGTTGATCACGTTATTCAGCTGCACCGTCATCGGCGCATTGTCGCGGCCCGCGAACACCAGGCCGAGGATGTAGTCGTTCCACACGCCGGTGACCTGCATGATGGCGGCGACCACGACGATGGGCAGCGACATCGGCAGCATCACCTGCAGGAAGATGCGCCAGAAGCCGCCGCCGTCGATGCGCGCGGCCTGGAACAGCTCGTGCGGCACCGAGGCGTAGTAGTTCCGGAACAGCAGGGTCATGATCGGCATGCCGAAGATGACGTGCACCAGCACGATGGCCGGCAGCGAACCGAACACGCCGGCGCGCGCTATCATCCACACCAGCGGATAGATCATCACCTGCACCGGAATGAAGGCGCCGGCCAGCAGCACGCCGAACAGTACATTCGCGCCGCGCGGCTTCCAGAATGACAGCGCGTAGCCGTTGATGGCGCCCAGCAGGATCGGGATGACCGTGCTGGGCACTGTGATCGCCACCGAATTCCAGAAGCCGCCGCTGACCTGGCTCCAGGCGTTCTTCCACGGCTCGACGGTGGCGAGCAGGGGCAGGGCGAACACGTTGCCGTTCCTGATCTCGTCCATCGACTTGAAGGAGGTGATGATCATGACGTACAGCGGCAGCAGGAAGTACAGCGCGGCGCTGAAGAGGAAGGCGTAGACGCCGATGCGCGCCGGCGACAGGCGCTTGCGGCGCGCGGCTGGGGCGGTAAAGCTCATCACGGGAGCGGGGGCCTCGAGAACAGTGTCGCTCATGCGCGTTTCCTCCGGCTGCGTGCGTAGGCATAGGGCGCCAGCAGGGCCAGCACCGGGATGAGCAGGGTGACGGCGCCGGCCGAGGCCAGGCCGATGTTCGAACGCAGGAACAAATGGTCCATGATGAACTTGGCCGGCACCTCGCTGGCGGTGCCCGGACCGCCGCCGGTCATCGCCACCACCGCGTCGTACAGTTTCACGACGGCGGTGCACAGCAGCAGGAACACGGTGGCGATCGTCGGCCCCAGCATCGGCAGCACGATCTGCAGGTAGACGCGCCAGGCCGGGATGCCGTCCAGGCGCGCCGCCTTGTAGATCTCCGGGTCGACGCCGCGCAGGCCGGCCAGCATCATCGCCATCACCAGGCCCGAGGCCTGCCAGACGGCGGCGATGACGATGGTGTAGATGACCATCTCCTGGTCGATGATCCAGTCGAAGCTGAAGCCCGGGAATCCCAGCTGCCGCACCGCGCCCTCGATGCCGGCCCCGGGCGCCAGCATCCACTGCCACACGAGACCCGTGGCGACAAAAGACATCGCATACGGATACAGGAAGACCGTGCGGAGAAAACCTTCGCCGCTGACGTTCTGGTCGATGAAGGCGGCCAGCAGGAAGCCGAGCACCATGCAGGCGACGATGAACAGCGCGCCATACACGGCCAGGTTGTTCAGCGAGATCAGCCAGCGCTCGTTGTCGAACAGACGCACATACTGGGCGGCGCCGATGAAGTTATCCGAGGGGAAGGTGCGCGAGGCGGTGAACGAGGTGCGCAAGGTCCACAGCGCCGCGCCGACGTAGGCGACCAGCACCGTCAGCGCCATCGGCAGCAGGGCAAGGTGGGGACTGATCCGGTGGGCGCGCAAGGTGAGCATGTCAGTATTTGAGTGCGTTGGCGATGCTCTTCTGGGCGCGTTCGACCGGCATGTTCGTGTTCCAGTAGGCGGTCAGGACGTCCTGCATGGCGCCGTTCTGGTCCGGCGTCAGGTAGACTTCGGTGACGCCGGCCTGGCGCGCGCGGTCCTTCATGATCTCGATGCCCTTCTGGGCGCACAGGTCGAGTTCGGCCGCATCGACGTCGGTGCGCACCGGGATCGAGCCTTTCAGCTTGCTGAAGCCTACCTGCAGGCCGGGTTGCGACACCACGTTGGCGAGCAGCTGCTGCGCCTTGACGGCCTGGCCCTTGTCGGTGCGCGGGAAGACGAACACGTCGCCCTGGATCAGGTAGGGCGTCGCCGGGGTGAACCCGGCCATGCAGCCGTAGTGCTGGCCCGCGCTTTGTCCCGCATTGGTGAACTCGCCCTTGGCCCAGTCGCCCATCACCTGGAAACCCGCCTTGCCACTGATGACCAGGGCGGTGGCGTCGTTCCAGTTGCGCCCCGGCGAGCCGGCATCGACATAGGATTTCAGGCGCTTGAAGGCCAGCAGCACCTGGCGGAACTGCGGCGAGAGCAGGGTGGCCTGGTCGCGGTCGCGGATGGCCTTGAGGTACAGCTCCTTGCCGCCCATATTGGCCAGGATCGCCGAGAACAGCACGGTCTCCTGCCAGGACTGGCCGCCGTGGGCGAGGGGAATGATGCCGGCGGCCTTGAGCTTGTCGAGCGCGTCGAAGAACTCGCTCATGCTGCCTGGCTCCTTCGCGATGCCGGCCTTTTTGAAAGCGGCCTTCGAATACCAGAACCAGGTCTGCATGTGGATGTTCAGCGGCACCGCGTAGTAGTGGCCCTGCACCTTGATCACGTCGATGATCGGGGTGGGCAGCATCTGGTCCCAGTTCTGGGCGCGCGCGACGCCGTCGACGTTGTTCAGCATTCCCGCTTCGATCACGTCGAGGAACTGCTTGGAGGTGTTGAACTGGGCCGCGGTGGGAGGATTGCCGCCGACGATGCGGTTGATGGTCACGGCACGGGACTGGTCGCCGCCGGCGATCGCGGTGTCGATCCACACGCCGCCGGCATCGCGGTAGGCCTGGGCGACCTGCTTGACCGCGGCCGATTCGCCGCCCGAGGTCCACCAGTGGATCACTTCCGCCCTGGGGCTCCCCGCCACCGACGCGGCATGCGCTTGGGCGGCAGGCGTCATGGCAGCGGCGAGCCATGCGCAGGCCGTCGCCAGAGTGCGTGGTGTGAACATCGTGTCTCCGTTATGTGCCGTTTTTTTGGTAAAGTTGGAAACGTTACCACTGGCTTTGCCCGACTATAGCACCGGGTGAAATCGGGGTCAAACAAATATTGCAATCAGGATTCTGGCACATTTTCAATGTCGCCAAGATAAGAAAAGATGCGCAAAAAATAGGCGACACCCCATGTCCCCGCAGCCGAATGGTGTGGTATCGTTTCCAGTCGTTGCCTGCGTTCAGCACACTACAATGTCCGCCTTGCGCAATGCAAGAGACAAGGACAGGCCTGGAGAGACCATGAATACCACCGAGATTTTCCTGATCGCGATGCTGCTCATTTTCGTTGCACCCTACCTGGTGTGGCGGCTTGGCAAGACCGATTATTTCGCGCCGCTGGCTGTCGTCCAGATCATCATGGGCATCCTGCTGGGACCCGGCATCCTGGGTGCGGTCTATCCCGAGTACCACCGCTTCGTCTTCAACCCGGACGTGGTGAAGACGCTGAACGGCATTGCCTGGTGGGGCGTGATGCTGTTCGTGATGCTGGCCGGGATCGAGCTCGACCTGAAGAAGGTGTGGCGGTACCGCCGCGAGAGCGTGACCACGGCCGGCCTGTCGCTGAGCGTGCCGCTGTTGTTCGGCTGCGGCGCAGCCCTGCTGCTGCTCGCCTACGAAGGCTGGATCGGTCCCAGCGGCGCCCCCTGGCAGTTCGTGCTGGGCATTGGCATGGCCTGCGCGGTGACGGCGCTGCCGGTGCTGGTGCTCCTGATGGAAAAGCTCGACATCCTGCGCCAGCCGATGGGCCAGCGCATCCTGCGCTATGCGAGCCTGGACGACGTCGCCATCTGGGGCGTGCTGGCGCTGATCATGCTGGACTGGGAACGCGTGGGGCGCCAGCTCGGCTTCCTGCTGGCCTTCGGCGTGCTGACCATCCTGTTCCGCCGGCTGATGCTGCGCCTGCCCGCAAGGGACCGCTGGTATGTCGCCCTGATCTGGCTGATCGCCTGCAGCCTCGGCGCCGACTGGGCCGGCCTGCACTACATGGTGGGCGCTTTCCTGGCCGGCGTGGTGATGGACGCGGACTGGTTCGAGCAGGAGAAACTGGACGGGCTGTTCAAGAACGTGCTGCTGGTCTTGATGCCGGTGTTCTTCCTGAGCACCGGCCTGCGCACGAAGTGGGACGTGGGCAGTTATCCGGTGTTCTTCGTGGCCGGGCTGCTGCTGCTGGCCTCGGTAGGCGGCAAGCTCGCCGGCGCGCATATCGCAGGGCGGGCGTTGGGCTGGAAAAAGGGCGAGGCCTCCATCATCGGATGGCTGCTGCAGACCAAGGGCCTGATCGAGATCATCTTCGCCAACATCCTGCTCGACAAGCAGATCATCACCAGCGAGACCTTTACCGCGCTGCTCCTGATGGCGGTGGCCAGCACGATGCTGACGATTCCGATCGTGCATCCGAAGCTGAGCCGGGTACAGAACAGGGGATTGGTCGAACAGGCCAGTTCCTGATACAGAGGCCGCCGGTGAAGCGGCCTTTTTCTTGCTCGGCGGCTGAATTTCCTGCCAGATTCTTGTACTCGACTGCAAGGTGTTTGCGCAAGGAATGTGGGTGCGAAGCGGTGTCTGTCTGCGCCCCCTCAACTGCCGGGCACGCTCCTTTCCTATGATGAGTTCAGAGCCGGTGAGCCCGTACGGCGCCGGCGCTTGCAAGCACTCGTTGGGAGGAAATCATGTCCATCTCAAAACGCACGGCGACGCTGGACGCGGCACCCCGATCCTCGTCGCGCCGAAGCGCTCCTGGCGGAGAACGAGGAGCATCTCACCCATCCGAACGTCGCCGCCTTCCTGAAGGCGATCGCGGCAGCCGAAGGCGGCGGCTATGATTTCAGGTATGGCGCGCTGAAGGGAAGGTCGGACGACCGCTGGCGCTTCACCGACATGTCGACCCATCCGGGCCCGGGTATCGGCGGCAAGTCCACCGCCGCTGGCATGTACCAGATCACCCGTCCCACCTGGCAGCATCATGGCGCCAAGCTCGGACTGCGGGATTTTTCGCCGCGTACGCAAGACCTGATTGCGGTGGAGATCCTGCGCAGCCTGGGCGTCATCGACGCGATCAAGCAGGGCGCGGTCGCGGAGGTCATGCCGAAGGTGGCGCGCATCTGGGCCGCGCTGCCGAAAGGACCGGGACAGCGCAACCATTACCCGCCGCAACGCTACGTCAGCTTCGATCGCTTTCTTTCGGCCTACCGTGATGCGGGGGGCAACGTCGCCTGACCGGCCAAGCGGTCCATCAGGTATCGTCCGCCGCGAGCCCTTGCAGCAAGGGCTGCAGCAGCTCGAAGTCGATCGGCTTGGTGATATGGTGGTCGAAGCCGGCCTCGAAGGCGCGTTCGCGGTCTTTCTGCTGGCCCCATCCGGTGGTGGCGATGAGCATGGCCTGCGCGCCGGTCGGCAGCTGGCGTATGCGGCGGGCCAATTCGTAGCCGTTCATGTCCGGCAGGCCGATGTCCAGCAGCGCCGCCGCGGGCGCGAAGACCGGGATCAGTTCCAGCGCCTGGGCGGCCGAATGGGCGACGCGGATCTCGCAGCCCGAGTATTCGAGCGCCATCGCCAGCATCTGCGCCGCATCCTCGTTGTCGTCCACGACCAGCACCCGTACCCGGGCCGGGAGGGCGCCGGTCGGGGCAGCCTCCACGGGGCGGGCGACCGCCAGCGACAGCGGCAGGCGCACGCTGAACGTGCTGCCCTTGCCCGGGCCGGCGCTGTCCGCCGCGATGCTGCCGCCATGAAGTTCCACGATGCCGCGCACCAGGGCAAGGCCGATGCCGAGTCCGCCCCTTGAGCGCTCCAGCGCGGGTTCGAGCTGCGAAAACATGTTGAAGATATTGGCAAGCGCTTCGGCCGGGATGCCGATGCCGTTGTCGCTTACCCGGATCTCGGCCATGTCCCCGTCGCAGGCAAGCTGGAGTTCGATCAGGCCGCCCTCCGGCGTGTACTTGGCCGCATTGGTGAGCAGGTTCAGGACGACCTGGAACAGGCGCGTCGGGTCGCCGTCCACGGTGACCGGCGGCGGCGCAATCGACAGCCGCAGCGTATGGCCTGCCGCTTCCATGGTCGGGGCCAGGTCCTGGGCCGCGCCCGACACCAGTGCGGACAGCTCGACCGCGGTGCGGCGCAGCTGCATGCGCCCCTGCGTGATGCGCGACACTTCCATCAGGTCGTCCACCAGCCGTGTCAGGTGGCGCAGCTGGCGGTCGAAGGCCTGCAGCAGGCGAGCGTCGGCGCCGCGGGCGAACTTCAGCGTGAGCACGTCGAGCGTACTGCGCATGGGCGCGAGCGGATTGCGCAGCTCGTGCGACAGCGTCGCCAGGAATTCGTCCTTGCGCCGGTCGGCGGCCGACAGCTGGGCGTTGAGCCGCTTGAGTTCCTCTTCGGCGCTATGGCGCGCTTCCAGCGCGGCTTCCGCCGCCTTGCGGGCGTTCAGCAGCTCGCGCTCGTAAGCCTTGCGGTCGGAGGCCTTGAAAAATGCCCAGTGGTCGACGATCCGGTCGCCGTCCTGCTGCCGCACGATATTGATCAGTACCGGCAGGCGCTGCTTGTCGCGGGTAAGCAGATCGACCTGGATCTCGGCCACCGAACCCTGCACCTGGAGGATCGGCTGGCAGTGCGTGTGATAGAACAAGCGCGCACCGATGGGCAGGAGGTCGCGCATGGACTTGGCGCCGACCAGTTCTTCCAGGGTGTAGCCCAGCCAGGTACATGCCGTGCTGTTGGCACGCAGGATGGCGCCGTCGGCCCTGGTGAGGACCAGCGCGCAGGCCGCATGGTCGAACAGGAGTTCGCCCGCAAGAAGGTCTGGTGACACTGCATTCAGCGCAGGGTTTGCGCGAGAAATTGATCGATGGCGTTCGAGCTCGCGGTAGGTGCGCTCATGTGCGGGCAGTGGCCGACGTTTTCGATGATGTGCAGGGTGCTGGCCGGCAGGTGCCGGTGCAGGAACTGGCCGACGGCGACCGGCGCGACCAGGTCGTCGCTGCACTGCAGGATCAGGGCCGGGACTGTCGACTTCGGCACGTCGGCACGGTGGTCGGAAGTGAAGGTCACGCGGGCCAAGTGCTTGGCGATATCGGGGTCGTTGCGGCAGAAGCTGCTGGTCAGTTCCTCGCGCAGGTCGGGCCGGTTGGGCGCGCCCATGATGGCCGGCGCCATGCTGCTCGACCAGCCGAGGTAATTCGCATCCATCGTTTCCAGCAGTTCGTCGATGTCCTCGTGGCTGAAGCCGCCGGTGTAGTCACCGTCGTTGATGTAGCACGGCGAGGGGCCCACCATGACTTGCGCCACGAACTTTTCCGGCGCCTTGATGGTGGCCAGCAGGCCGATCATGGTGCTGACCGAGTGTCCGACGAACACCACGGGACCGGTGGCGAAGGCATCGAGGATCTCAAGCAGGTCGTCGGCATAGCCGTGCAGGCTGCCGTATTTCTCGCGGTCGTAGGCGGCGAGGTCCGAGCCGCCGCTGCCGACCAGGTCGAAGGAGATGGTACGGAAGCGGTCCTGGTAGGCCGGCGCGAGGAAGCGCCACATGGTCTGGTCACATCCGAACCCATGCGCAAATACCATGGTCGCTGCACCATTTCCGGAAATGCGCACGTTGTTGCGAAGCTGGATGTGGGAGCTCATCGGTCGTAGTGGGAGAAGTTAAACAGAGCGATTATAGCCATGTATTGTTGAGCAAACTCGCACGATTGACCCGCAATTGTCCTGTTTCGACAACAAGACCGGAAAACAAAAAGCCCAGCCAAATGGCTGGGCTTTCTGCATGAGATCTTGGTGCCGACTGCAGGACTCGAACCCGCCACCTGATGATTACAAATTAGCAAACAAAACGATATGTCTTTGATTACAAAGCGAATTGTACCGTAAAGTAGCACAAGAAAAAGTACTTTAGGATCAGTAAGTTAGCGAAATCTCGCGGAGCCCCCAAGAACTGAGCGATGTACTGAATTAGTACTTTGAGCAGAACTAGCACGTGCCTAGGTCGATCGTGTAGCTGCTGCCCTTCGTTGGCATCTACGTTCACTTATGTAGCTGAACTTGTTGCTGACCTGCAACAGTTAGTAGTAGAGGCTGTACTCCATCCTATGCGTGACAATGATGCATCATCAAAGGTATATTTGGTGCCCCGAATCAACGAGCGGCGGCCACAACAATGTGTAACACCGCTTGCGAAAAACTACCACTATGGTAAATTTGCGACCTCAGGGCCATGCGAACGCGTTCGTTCGTGTCCTCCCTCATCTCCCATGGCCTCCTCCGGTCAACGGCGAAAACTTGGCAGACATTGCTTCAAGGAGGATTTCTTCAAAAGTATGGAATTTGGACGAAATCAAGCAACTGGGACGGCAGTTTAGCGAAGGTAACGACCACGCTATCAATATCATTACAACTGATTGCTCTCGAGACTTACAGAAACTCTGCTTAGAGAAAGCAGACATCGCTGAGTTCGTGGAGCTGTTGTCTGATAAACATTACCTAAATTCGGCTTGGTGCATGGCGAGTCAGCGGGAAGGAGTGCGAGTGAGCGAAGCCGCACGCTGGTATCCGTGTGACGCATATTGTCTCGAAGTCGTCCGACAGATAAATGAATTTGAAAAAGTTGAGAACAAGCTATATATCAAGATGTGCAAAACAGCTTCTGGCAAAATGCTCCTCATCGCATCAATGCATGAGTCAATCTACTGATATGGTGCTTTATGAAAAATAATATCTGCCCAGTTTGCGAGGAAGGCCACCTCACGCTTGAAGTTAAAAAACTGCAACAAGAATTTGGCACGTCAATTGTCGAGGTGATGCATCGGTCACATTGGTGCGATGCGTGTGGATTAGATATTGCTACGACTGAAGATCTCAAATTAAACGCGAGGGCAATGCGTGCTGCGGAGAGATTTGCACAGGGAAAGCTTACGGGTGCGGAAATTGCAGCTATTCGCAAACAGCTCCGTATTACTCAAGAAGCAGCGGGGAAGCTTTTCGGTGGCGGTCCTGTAGCGTTTTGCAAGTATGAAAATGACGAGACTCCTCCTTCGGATGCAATGGAGAACCTACTGTGGGCTTCGAGAGAGCTCCCTGGAGTAGCAGCCAAGTTAGCACTCCGGCATGGAGTTAAGATCGACCCGGTAGTTACTGAAAAAGATGAGGTTCAAAGTAACATTTGCGTAGAGTTCATCCCGGCTGGCGCCGCCAATGGAAGAGAAATCGCAGTAGCGATAAGTGCAGCGAAAGAAGCTACAAAACGCTCTTGGGCAAGCTATGGAACTTGGGCTATGAATGGAATGAAAGCTTCTAACCAAGAATTTTTGACTATGCCGGAATACGCATAATGAAGGTTTCGCCACTTCAGCCAAAAGGCATTGCTTTCGAAGAGATTTCGATTGAGTGCGCTAGAGATGAGCATGGGAATCCTATTCCGGCAATTGACTTTGATTTTCAAAATGTTCGTCTTCAATGCGAAGTCGGACATGCTGACTATGACGATGACGATGAGTCTGAGGCGACTATCGGAAGTTCGATGCTAGTTTCGGTAAGACTGCGAATAGAAAATACTGAAGGAAAAATAGCCCCATACAAATTGAATGTTGCCGTTTCTGGCTTGTTCAAATGGTTGCCAAAAGATACTGAGTTCGAAAAGCGAAAAGATCTAATTGTCGTCAATGGCGCCACCATACTTTATGGCGCAATTCGCGAAATGACATTAAATGTAACTTCGCGGTCGACATCTGGCCCGTTACTTTTGCCGGCTGTGAATTTTGAAGACAATCGCCCGTCACTGATGGCAAAGCAGTAAATGAGAAGTTTTAATTCAGTCAAATAACGAATTAGTTGTCTTAGAAGCTCTTTTTTGGAAGAGACCAAAAGGTCTCTTCCATGTCATATGTTACGCGGCTGAATCATCCAAATGAACTTTCGCCGCCAGCGTCGGACGAATTGTGTTATAGGCTGGGCTCATTTCGTCAGCTAAAGCCGAATACACAGCGTAAGCGGTTTCTTTTGCTCCGCCAACCGAAAGTACTCCCTTTGGGCTAATCTTTCCTGCGATACCTGCCCATTTAGAGCTACGTGTCCAGTCAATTCGTTTCAACTCGAGAGCTAACGCTTTTGCGTTAGCTCTGCGTGTATCATCGTCATCGATTTGATGCAAGCCAGAGCCCAATGCTCCAATAGCTGCGAACACGGCAGGTGCTCCCGCCAATTTATTTTCTCGGTCTTCAAGTGCGGGACCAATAGAATCAGTAACAGCACTAAACCACTCCACGGCAGCCTTTTCGATCTTCGGTAGGTCCGACTCGTTAAGCGGGACTGGACGACTGCCGTACTGGACGCCGTTAATTCCTTTTGCGAATGTGACACAAGCGTTTCGCAAGGAAGTAATGGTAAGAATATGCGGGTCTGTTGAGCGTAACTGACGACGCACCTTATTCACTCGATCTCGCAGGAAGGGTACTTGCCTCTCCAATTCGCGTGTCACCCTGGTAATAGGATCGCGCGCATCCATACCTAAACTTACCGCTGCGTTAGGACGAACCCCAAGCGTATTCAGATCATGGAATGCCTGGCGTGCCCACGCCTTATCACGGCCATGACAAATGTAAACAGGGACGAACAATTGTTTTGTTTCGGGATCAATATTTGCAGCTTCATGACGTGCTGCAAGCTGGGTCTCCCCATCGATTGCAACAAGCTTTTGATCCCACGGAATCTGGATCAAATAAGACCCATCCTCGCGCTCCTCCATTTCTAGCTTTTGCTCGACGTACAAAGTAATCGGTGGGGTAATGCCATCTGCACCGTTTTTCAGCTCAACAATATAGTCTGCATAAGCAGGCACATTTTTGCGTTTAGCTCCTTCGAACATTCGCTGTACTTCCTCGCGGACACTGAGCATATCCTGTAGCTCCTTGGAAGTATCCAACTTCTTCTTGTTTTCGCTATGACGGGGGTCAGGTGCGATCTGAAAAAGTTGTGCTGCCATCAAGCGTCCAAGGAAACGATGGTCGTCAAGCGGCGTGCCCATGATGAGGTGCCCGTTGGTCGGAGTCAATTTAGACATGTTAAACCTTCTTACTTAGGTTGAAAGGTCTGGCTCAATGGCTTACCATGTCGGTTCCTAGACGCATAGGTTCGCCTGTGCCAGCGCTCCCTTAAGTCTTCAGGCTTAAGGGAGCGTTTTTATTATGTACCTAACTCGACCATGCGTCAACTCGAGTTGACCTTATTTTTTCTCGAGTTACGAAGATTGACTATGGATCGTAGGCTAACGTAACTCGAGTAGGGTGGGATGTACATGAAGCTCATCGTGCGGCAACCCACTGTCCACCGCTACTCTGCGGAGACGTGTGCTAGCCACATGGCAACCTCGGCTGTGAACTTGGCTGCATTTACCCCTCGGATCTACGTCTCTACACGACTATGCGAACTCGACAGCGCGCACATGTCTACCGTTGCGTAGCGCCTCAGCGAAGACACTAGTTGAGAAACCGACAAGAGCTACTCTAAGGTCCAGCGGTATGCCGCGGCGCGCAGTGCGTTGCCGACCTTCTTCACATGTATCTTGACGCTCTTGGCTAAAGCTTCCACAAACTCCGTATCGTACTGGTCCACCGACTTTCCTCGTGTGGAATTCAAGGCGCGTGCAACCTGATTTAAGTTGCGACCAATCAAGAGCAGCTGGCGATTTGACTCCCCAAGAATATCGATTTCCTGAGTGCCGAACTGTGGCTGGCCCGTCAAACTTGCTCGAATCAGTGCAACAGTCCATGCGGTGGACTTATCGAAGCCATCAGCCCTAGCGCGTGTCTCGACTGCTTTAAGCTCAGATGCCGTTAGCGACAGATAAATTCGATGACGTTTTTTTTCGATACCCTCGTGCGTCGTAAACGCATCAGCTGGCTTGGTCACTTTCGCTTCGCTTCGGGTGGAGGACTCAGGAAGTTTCAGCTTGTCAGCCCCTGTGAGCTTCTGGATTACCCGGCAAAGTGCTTCGCCCGAACTTACGCCATTCGCCTTGCAGTACTCATCCCACGGCTCCTTTAGCTGCCCGATTTCAAAGCTCGTTACGACTCGTTTTTTTTTGCAGTCGCTGATTTCCCATGCTCTTCCATAACAATAAACTCTCTTCATGACAATGATGGCTACCGTTCGCTTTCGTCCATTTGTATTACAAGTGGTGGCGAAAGCCTATCCTGCGCTAGTCTCTACAGTTCTTGGTAATACCAAGAACCTCTGCAAACGTGCCTTAGTACGGTTCGCTTGAAGAGACAGCGGGTTGACTATGGCGGGCAGCGAATGCTCTAGCATGTTCTAACATGTCAAAAATTGACGCATGACCCATGATGTAGGCTTCCTGCATAGCTAGATCTTGAGCATCTGGA
The DNA here is from genome assembly GCF_000427785.1 of Massilia alkalitolerans DSM 17462. GTDB lineage: Bacteria > Pseudomonadota > Gammaproteobacteria > Burkholderiales > Burkholderiaceae_D > Telluria > Telluria alkalitolerans. The sequence goes on along the minus strand of NZ_ATYR01000039.1, from coordinate 31,595 downwards.
TATATGCCTTCAAGCGCAAAGTTGGCCCGCATGGCGTGAACCTGATTCCGCCGCTTTTCCTGTCGACTAATCATCTGCTTGATTATCTAAGTTTAGGGGAGGCAAACAAATTGTGATCGTAGTATCTCGATAATGCGCAAGGGAAAAGACGTTGTTCTTAGGCGCCATGTCGCTAGAGTATGCAAAACAACGCCTACCATAATCACCTTGTTCATCCATCCACTGGCGCTCGGCCTCAGAAATAGGTCTCTGGTTCGTCAGTCTTTTCATATTTCACGGTAAAGAATTTGTTAGCTGTGCACCGTCGTGATGTCTCTTATGAAGTATTCAGCTCTCCTGCATCGTTACGTGTGGAGCTTCACCTCCGCGCATACGCGAAATGCGGAAGTAAAGCTGAGCCAGCAGTGCGCAGCCTCAAGCAGCTAGTGATGCCTGGCAGGTTAGCCCTCTTCGTTATCGTCACTAACCGTGGAAGTTAGTTGAGCACGCCTGTTAAGCAAACGACGGACGATTCCTTCCGGAAGATTCTGATGGGCCTTAAGCAATTGTTCTTCACTGAGCTCCATCAAGTTTCCGTCTAGTTGAGAGAGTTCATCCACATGACGCTGTGCTTGTGCCCTGAGCTCTGCTTTGACTTGTGCTCGCTTCTCGCGGTCTAATCGCGCGGTGTGTCCCTCCGTTAGAGAAAAACTGGAAGGGTGAGACGCGAAGTATCGAGCAAGCCCGATGGGACTGCGAACGGTACCGGCTTTCATCTTTGCCGAAATTTCATCTAGAGCATCTTGCTGGATTTCAGGCGGGAGCTGGAGGATCACCTGTTGGAGCGTCGACAATGCGCTAGCCTCTAGGTTAGGAAAGTCCCAAATTAGATTGCTTGTGGTCGGGGGCTCGGGGTTAGTGTTAGTGTTAGATATAGAGTTAATGTTAGAGTTAGTGTTACCGGCCGGGCTATCGATACCCTGCCGATAGGGTATGGTTACCCTATATCCGTGCGATGCTAGAGCGTCTTCAAACTGCTTCCGTAGATTGGAGTCCGCTTGTCCAGGCTTGTTTTCTTTTGGTGGAAGCCTAGGAAGGAAATCTTCCAGGTACTTGTCGCGCCAATCGATGGGGATAGTGTCAATTTGTTTTAAAGTGTTCGACCGTAGAGTAGTGGCAACAGCCATCTTCGCCGAGTTATGGTCCCACCAGATCTTTACCCAGACGAATCCTGATTTAGTGTCATACAAGATTAGTTTTGATTCAACTAAGCGTTTCAGAATTGTAACTAGTTGGTCGGCTGTCCAGCCCATCTCGGCCGCGGCGATACGTGGGACGATCTGGTAGACGCCAATGATGTTTGAGTACGGTGATGTGAGCAGATAAAGCAAAGTGGCTTTGTCTTCTTGCGTGCGATCGGCAACTCGTGGCGAACGCCAAAACTCTGCATCGTTTACGGTTCTTTGACGGCCCATTCCTATTGCTCCGCTGGCATTTGGCCGTTCAGAAGTTCGGCAATGTGGTTGCTGCGGAAATATACGCGCCGGCCGATTTTGAGGCGTCTAGGTTTCAAAAACCGCGAGAGGGGAGTGTTGCTGTTTAGTGAGATTCGTAATCCTTGTGGACTGCGATCAAGAAGTTCTGCCAACTGGCACAGAGTGAGTAAAGGACCATATTTACTCAGCAGGACTTGTTCCATTTCCATTTTCGTGTTCCTAAAGTGCCCGAGCAGAAGCACTCTGCAGTAAGAGCAGAGTTGTTGTGTAGGGCGAGGTGAGTGAAGACGGCGTTCGCACTGATTCGTCGGTATGACAACCGATATGCAATGCGAAGCCTTAGTGCGACAGTCAGGAACGACTAGAAATTTGGGTACGGCAAGGACATAAGCCCGGCCAGGTTACTGCAGATATGTTAGACGACGGGGAAACTTAATCCCATCCACACTATATGCGTAAGTTACCGTAAATGTTACGGCAAGTAAAGTATATTTGGCGAAGAAGCTTTATGGTTCTTCGTTTGCGTGTGTTGTGGGTCGTTGAGCCGGTGTGAGGGTCTTTATGGCGTCGAGCTTGGCTACCAGATCCTCGGCTCGTAGATGCGTGTATCGTCGGAGCATCTGCATCGACTTATGCCCGCTAATCGCGGCGACTTCCTGGTCGCTCAAACCGCCTTCAACTAGACGGCTGACTGCTTCGTGGCGTAAGTCGTGAAAGTGCAGGTCGACGATGCCCAAATCGGCTTTTATATCGCTCCAGATTTTTGCAAACTGGTATGGCCGCCGTGCCCCGTCCTTACCTGGCTCGCCAAAGAACACCAGAGCAGTGTCTTGTGGCCTGAGGGGATTTGCGAGTGCTTTCTTGAGGGTTGCTGTCGCACTTGCCGTTAAGGGTACTGTGCGGGCAGAGTCGTTTTTTGTATCTGACAAGCGGACTACGCGGCTGCGCAGATCGACATCTGAGACGCGGAGATTCAAGATCTCGGACTGACGCATCCCCGTCTCGATCGCTATCTGGACCACCCAGCTCAGCATTGGATTGCTGTGCTGCTCAACGGCGTTAAGCAGACGCCTCTCTTCATCCGTGTTCAAGCGGCGGTCTCGACCTTTTCCAGGACTCGGTTTGCGAATCGCAGACACAGGATTGTGGGATAGGCCAAGCCCCCATTCCTGGATAGCGACGGTGAAGAGGTTGCTGAGCATTGCCAGCTCAATGCGTACGGTGTTGTTTGACTTACCAGCGGCTAAGCGATGGTCGCGGTAGGAGGCAACCAGCTCGCTGCTTAACGCTGCCATGGAATACTTCCCCAGAAACGCTGTAAGGTGCCCTGCAGTGATGTTTTCGCTACGTTGGGTGGTCGGCTTCTTCGTTGGCGTGACTTCCGCTAGATAGCGTTGGAGCGCTTCCTGGGCGGTCATGCGCTCGGACCCGCTACGTGAGATGTAGACTCCACGAACCATCTCATCCTCAGTCCTGCGGGCCCAGTCAACCGCATCGCGTTTGAGTCGGAAAGTCTTGGAAGTAGTAGGCCACCCCTTCATGCGCACAAGCGCTTTGTAGGTGCCGGAAGGGGTAGGAACGATGGTTGCCATGAAGCCTCTGTAATTGCTGAGTGTACCGAAAGTGTACTTTTTGCGGATCACAAAGACAAATGGCTTACGTTCTCTGAACGTAAGCCATTGTTTTCACTGCTAATTTCTGGTGCCGACTGCAGGACTCGAACCCGCCACCTGATGATTACAAATCAGAATCGGCACCCCCACCCTGTTGCGTTACCGGCGCCCCGCGTGAGCGGGGCTGGTGTTGCCTTTGGTTTGGTTTGGTGTTGCTTTACGACCTTCATACGGTAACACAAACGCGTTGGTCTTACGCCACGCTCTGCAGGCCGTTTTTCGGTTTTTCAAGTTATCCACAGGGCGCCCTCGAAGTCCAGCCGGTCTCGACTATCCAATTCTCCACTTCATGAGCTCTCCAGCGTAGCAGAGCAGACCCGGGAACATGCATTTTTGGCGGCACTGCACTCGGATTTCGTGCCATGTCGCGTTTGATGCTGCGACTGCTTCTTCCCAGCAGTGTTGCTAGCTCATCAATATCTAAGTATTTTGTCATCTGTCGGCCTACGTAGCACGTCGTAATCAGACGAATGCCCGACTCAACAGCCCGTGTAGCGTCAGCATTTATACGCGCCCTTGAGAATCTCTCTTGCAGGCTAAAATAGCTATGTCGCTGAGGAAACGGTTAAGGCATTTCGGCGCCGGTGAAGCGCGTTGGCGAAACAGTGAGAAACGCCTTGTTGAAGCCATGACCGGTTTGAGACAAAGCCCTCCTTAATTATGCGGCTGAGGTTGGTATTGGTTGCCTTCAAAAGGTCAGAATTGGTTGCCGGTGCGCCTCAACTTGAGTTGTTTCCCATCCGGAATTGCCAAACTTTTGAAAAAGGCACCCCTGACGCATGCGGCTCCCAGGGGCAAAGCTGTAATCTATGAATATCTATCCAAATGGATTAGAGTCGTAGGCACTATGCTTAGCCTTGCTATAGTTAGATATTTTGTAAATTATTCAGAGAAACCATTGTGCTTAACGCCCTAATATTTTAAAGCCTTCAGACTAATGCTGCGCATCTTCTCTACAGTAAAATTTGACGCAATTTGCTGCTCGAACGAAGTGACCATATGCAAACGTTCTGTCAACAAATCGTTTGCAATTTCACAAATCTCTTTTTTAATGATACTTGTCGGTGCTATAAAACCCTTGCCTATACTGAAGTCACAGTAGAGCGACTTCATTTTCACATCATCTTGTAGATTGGCATAATCTTTATGCAATGAACGCTCTGGAAACTCAGAAGCGATTCCACAGACAAAATCGTGCAGACTTTCCAAAATTAGCAAAGCGTGTGTCTTCGCTTTATGAGACCGGAAGTTCTTCCAAAATACGCTCCATTTAATTTCGCCTTGTGCAAGAAGGCACGACGCATTTACCATCAGTGCATATTTCCCTAGCTCTTCAGTTGCTATATTTGCAATAAAGAACGAAGTTGAATATCGATTTCTTGCCAACAGCAAAGCCGCGTCGGCGTGTAGGGTAGTAGCGCTCTCGAGTGCTCGCAACCTACCTTCATACAAAACGGATAAATCCAACTCTTCATTTGCCATAGATTTAATAGTCATTTGCGCCTACCAACTGTGTCAAACACATTGTGCCAGGTAACATTGCTTACGTACGTATAGGTCAGCCGCTCATGAGTTTGCCAAGCAGTTTGACATCACCTGTCTTGACGGCCCTTGGACAACCAAGGAGCAGGTTGCGGTTGCTTCATCTTTTCCGACGAGGCTAATGCAAATGACGGATGAAAATTTCGACATTCTTGAGCAGAGTGGGTACGAGGCTGCAGCTGTTGGAACGATAGTATTTCAGTTCGTTTGAATCATCTCAGCCGAAGCTATACTACCGCAGGCGAAAAGCTCTTCGCCCGAGATTGTGTCTATTCAGACTTCGATGCAGCAGATGCAATCAAAGCAGTAGTTTTCGGAAGCGTAAACTCAAGCACCGTGATTAAAGCTTCGGCCTCCTTGTGGGTCAGCGGCGGAATGGGCGAGCGATAAGTCTTCTCATTTCTACGGTCGTGTGCGTCCATTACGACCTTGCGCATTGCCAAGTCCAGTTCAAGCACGTCACAGAACTTACTGAACGCTGTAGAGCGATGTCCAGGCACATCACCAGGACGTACAGAAAAGTGAAGTAGGGTCGCTGTCGCTAAGCTGTGCAGACCCTCATAAGCGAGCATGTAGCGGCTATGTGCATTGATGCTCGCATTTTTCGAATCTTTAAGTGTGCTCATGGCGACGGCCAAATACTGCTGCAGTTCAGCCTCGTCGCGGTCTGCTTCTTTGAACGTTCGATTCTTCAGCAGATTGATAAATTCGTCCGGACGTTCAATCATTGGAAATCACCATAATCTTGTTTCCCTCTAATATCTTCTGCAAGAAAGGCTGTTGTTTTGCGGTCTCCCACTCTTCAATCCCGTACTGTAGAAGATGAATCGGGCGAGATAGCTCTTGTTCCACTTTCGCAAAAATTCCGTTCAACACTAGCCCATCGGTATCGCTGACAAGTAGCAAATCGATATCACTGTTAGCGTGGTCTGTCTTGTTCGCGACAGAGCCAAAGATGAATGCTAACGATACCGTATCCGCGACAGGGAGGAGCGCGTCGCTCAATCGCTCCTTCAACCCGAAAGTCTTGAAGCATATGGAACGGAGTTCCTCGTAAAGGGGGAAGTCAGGGTTGATGCTTACCTGGCGTAGGTTGCTGACACGTTCATCCTTGGCTACGCCAGCGTCAATCAATCGGTTGAGCTCGCGCTGTCCTGAGCCACGGCCGGCACCTGACTTACGTAGCAGGTCATTAAACGAGTACGCCTGGTCAGGGTGGAGAAGCAGAGTAGTTAGCAGTTGCTGCTGCTTAGGGCCGAACATGAAGTCAGCGATTCCCATGCAAGAATCCTTTCACAAATTGGAACCAATTTAGTTCCAATCGTATCACATTTGGTTCCGTTGCCGCAAAATCTTAGTGCAGGTATTGCCAGTTTCACACGTCAGAGATTGAGCAAGTACTACGTTAGTGGTTCTGTACAGTGAACCAATACTAGGCTTAGCATCTTGGGGGCGACGTATCGGCCGCTAAGAACGTAATGATGACAAGAGTTCAAGATGATGTGGTCGCAACCGAAGTTGCTAGCCAACGCTTCGGTCCACGGTATAAGGCGTTCCGGTGATTTTGGGCGCCGAAGCAACGGTCCGAGCGGCCGCCGTAGAACAGTGTCCTCTCGGCCAACACCACTAACAATTCTCCTGAAATTTACCTAACATGAACCCGGCAATGGTACCGACCAATTCGATGGCCGCAATAGCTTCAGTCTTTGTTAGCGTCGGGAGCCACGGGCGGCCGTGACCTGTACCTTCCTTGTTGCGAAGCTTGTTCACCGCGCATGCTGCTTGGAACATTGAGCGTTCCAGTGCTTTGGTCGGTGGTTCTCCCGGCGCCGGCTGCTGCTCAGGTACCGTCAGCCCGATTGCCATGTAGGCCTGGCCTAGCAGAGCCTGAAAGTTGACATTGGTTGGATACTGTCCCCACCGGCTTTGGATGATGTGGGCTGCTGTTGCCTCCAGCAGGTCTTTACCAGTTCCTGACAAAAGGGCCGCGTCTTCCACTCCCTTCTGAGCCCGACGCGCGTACGCCATCAAGGCCTTCGTGAGTTCTCTTCCGGACAAGCTCTCGAGGACTTTAGCCCGTAGGTCACCATCAGAAGATAAGGTGAAGCCCTCGGCATCGAACGCAGCAACCGCGTTATGAATCGCTTCTTGTCCCACATAGTTCGGAGATTGCTCTCGGAAGCCGCCGCTTGTCTTCACCTTCGCAATAAGCTCCGAGACAAATTTAGACCCGCTACTGACGTTATTGTCTATGGCCCAGTAGAGGATGGCGCGAACCCGTTTAGCTTTTCCGACCGTTTGGCCTTGCGCCTTAGGGTCTCCAGGCGTCAAGCTGTTTCGTTGGACGAAGAACTCGATATCGGAGTGACTGGGCACTCTACGCTCATCACCAGGTTTCGAGTCGTCTACGAGTTGAGCTAGTGCAGCGATTGTTGCGTCTGTTAAGGGAGCTGTCATGGGTTCGTTCTCGCGTATGGTCGTGTTCTTCAGCTGCGGGCTGAAATGTCGCACGTGTTACCGGAGAGCTTAGACGCTACTGTTCGCTGCTGTCTAGTTCGGCGGAGAACTCGTTCTCACAGCACGCAGAGAGTTTGCTCGGCGGCGTACAGCTCTAGTATTGATATCGCCGGCCTAAGGGTCAGCTTGCTGCCCTTATCTTGTAGTGCTTTGCTTAGCCGAGGGAAGTCAAGTTTGTTTACGCGTAATCAGAGTGTTTGTGTACAGCTTTGGCTTTTAGTTAAGATGTCGAGATTGACCTGGCCCGGCCGAGTCCCGCCTGAGCCGTCCTTCACGGTTACACAAGTACTCAGCCGCTGAGTCGGCCAGGAGCCGTGACGTCGCGCTATCTTGATAGTTTTAGAATGTCGCGCGCTACCGGAACGTATGTCTCAATCAGGCGTATTAACGTTTCAGTTCCATAAACAAGGGCCGACGAATCTGGGTATTGATAGGATGTTTGGCTGCGCCGCTCCTGCATCGTACGAACAAAAGACCTGTCAGAGTCGTTCATTCCAAGTTCCCTGCAAACAACCTGCATCGCGCTATCAGTTCCCACTTGTACGTCGTAATGCTCATATAGAGCATGACAAAGTTGGGAGAAACCCTCATATGCTGCGGAGAAGGCAGGCATTGGGAAGCAGGGCTGTAACAGCTTGCACGCAGCCAGGTAGCCCTGTGAGTTTTTCAGCAACGCATCTTGCACCACAGCCTTTTCAGGTATCGCCTTGAAAGACGTCGTGTCGAGGACCGTTTCATGTTCTTGAGAAGATTGCATTTTTATACCTAGAATTTTTGTTGGACGATTTTTTTGCGGATACCGTAACCTGTGTCTGCTCTTGAGGTAGGAACGGCTCACTTATGTAGCCACACGAGTTATATGTGGCAGCGTCGCCTGTTCGTTTTCTAGCAAGCATGCTGAACACTGTCCACAGTAGGCTCGGCCGGCTCCGAATCTCATCTAGTGGCTGAGGACTTCAGCCGCACGACACGACTCGGCCCAATCTCGACTCAGACCAGCAGGGACTATCCGCGCATGATTGGGCTAGCTAGCGCCCGCCTCAAATTTCGCAAATTCTTGGGCACGGCCGTATGAGTAGAACGGTATTCCTCTATACTTCTCGGTCTAAATTCACAGTTTTGTCAAAGGTACCGATAGCATGGGGTTGCCTATAGTTCCGGCACATACATTCCTGGCGAACGGCGGGGATATGGGAGCCATGATGCGAGACCACGACTGGTCAAATTCGCCTCTCGGCGGCCCGGAGTCTTGGCCACAGTCGCTGCGCGCTGTCGTCAGTATGATGCTGAACTCAAAATTTCCCATGTTTATTGCTTGGGGAGCAGAGCTGGGCTTTCTCTACAACGATGCCTACGCGCATATCCTCGGGAACAAGCATCCCTCAGCGCTGGGTGGCCGGTTTCAGGAAATCTGGTCTGAGATTTGGACTGACATTTTGCCAATCATTGAGCAGGCTCTGGAAGGACACGCCGTCTATTACGAAAACTTGCCGTTCTCGATGAACCGCAACGGGCACGATGAAAAAACTTGGTTTACTTTCTCTTACTCTCCAGTACGTGACGAAGATGGCCAAGTAGGGGGTATGTTTTGTGCCTGCACTGAGACGACCGGGCAAGTGCTGGCGGAGCAGCATCGTGCTCAAGAGCTCACCCGTCTGCGGCAGCTGTTCCAACAAGCCCCAGGCATCATTGCTGTCCTGCGAGGACCGACTCACGTCTTCGACATTGCAAATGAGGCCTATCTGCGACTCGTTGGCCATCGAGACCCTATCGGTAAAGCAATACGCGAGGCTCTTCCTGAGCTTAGTGGCCAGGGATTCTTTGAACTACTAGACGAAGTGTATGCGACTGGTCGGCCGTATTTTGGCAACGAAGTACCAGTGAGGTTGCAGCGGCAGCCTCAAGGTGTGCTTGAGGAGCGTTTCGTAAACTTCATCTACCAGCCAACGTATGACTATCGTGGGAACATCACTGGTATTTTCGTCGAAGGAAGTGACGTTACAGACTCGGTAAAGGTTCACCAAGCTCTGCAGAAGAGCGAGAGTGAGCTACGAGCCGCCAACCGTCGAAAGGACGAGTTCCTGGCTATGCTGGCACACGAGCTGCGTAATCCACTTGCGCCCATTGCTAGTGCATCCGCGTTGCTCAGAATCAGCCCTAAGAATGAAGCGCTTGTTCGCAGGAGTAGCGAGGTCATAACTCGTCAAGTTGAGCACATGACTGAGTTAGTGGATGACTTGCTGGACGTGTCTCGTGTGACACGAGGCTTGGTCACGTTGCAGCTTGAGACGCTCAGTCTCGGCAGTGTGCTGGAGGTAGCTGTCGAGCAGGTTCGCCCGCTCGTTGAAGCGAAGGAGCATGAGCTTGTTGTGCAACTACCGAATGTTGATTTGTTGGTGAGGGGAGACCGTACTCGTCTGATTCAGGCCTTCTCGAACATTCTTAACAATGCAGCGAAGTACACGCCCCAACATGGACAAATCGTGTTGCACGTTATCGCCGACAGTGAGCACGTACAGGTAGTCATAGGAGACAACGGGATTGGCATTGCACCGAGTTTGCTACCTGATATCTTCACCCTGTTCACCCAAGCAGAGAGGTCGTCAGACCGCGCTCAAGGTGGACTGGGACTTGGTTTAGCACTTGTGAAAAGCTTAGTCGAAATGCAGGGCGGCAGAGTCGCTGCGCATAGCGATGGGCCTGAGCAAGGCAGCCGATTTACTGTCTGGCTTCCTCGCGTCTTAAGCAGTGAGATACCGAGCGGCCCGAGTAGAGAAAACTGCGTCCGGCCAGGCACTGCAGGAACGACAGTGCTAGTCGTTGACGATAACAAGGACGCCGCTGAAACGTTGCATCTGCTACTTGAAGCAATCGGTCACGACGTCTTCGTCGCTCATAGTCCAGAAGAAGCGTTGAAGCTTGCACGCGAAGTATCGCCTGCGATTCTTTTCCTCGATATCGGGCTGCCAGGTATGGATGGGTACGAGCTAGCTCGTCGCCTTCGCGCTCATCCAGCGACTGAGCTCTCAACATTCATTGCGCTAACAGGATATGGTCAGGAAGACGATAGGCAGAATGCGAGTGACGCCGGCTTCGACAGGTTCCTAGTGAAGCCTGTCATGCTAAATGACGTGCTCGATTGGATGGGCGCAGCGAATCTCTAGCGTAGATACAACCGGTAAACTCCTACCTTCCACGTGAGCAGCGCGACAATTTAAGCTCTCTACTGCTCAGTGCATATTTGGGTGCTAACCCGCTCTAAGCACCCATATCTGAGCACTTACGGCGCATTTCCATGTGAAATCGCCGCAGTCTGGAAACGGATAAGTTGCAGTGGGGAACGACAAATTTGGCGTTCAACCCCCTGTCTAATGTATCCAGTCGCTTTATGTGCGATGACCGATATCGATGCGATAGCTTACTAGTCGTCACTAAAGGTTGGACCGGTTGCTCACCGGTTGCTCAAGGGAGCTAGCTCTAACCGACGACACGTCTTAATAATACTACAACGTGCCAGCTACCTGCCCTCGATGTTGAAGGCTGGAACGAGCTGCGTGAGTACCGTTTTTAAGACTCCGCTCCAGGTATGTACTTCAGCGAGGACGAACCCATGGCACGTGCGTTTCGGAAGCTGCTCGAGAAGTGGATGAAAGAACAGACCGCGCTGGCTGGGGCAGAGGCCTAAGATAGGCCAAGATGAAGAGGTCGCCTCAATCTCCGGTTATGTTGGAGGGAAAGCTCCTCTCGCTAGCGGCGCTGCGCTGGGCAACGGTAACGTAAAAGTGGCGGCGTACTCAACTCATCCGTGAGGGTTCGGCCGTCACGTGACAGGCGGAACTGAGCTGCATGCACACGGGTCTCTCCTTCTCCAGATAGCTCTGCTATAAGTGCCAGCTCACGGCCACGTTTAACAACTGCACGCACTGGGCCTGAGCTCTCGTAGTAGGAGATTTTGTTACTCCGCAGCTGCAGCACCGAGTCGTTCAGAGCGTTACCGCAGGCAGAACGCTCCATGTTCCATTCGCCCTGAAACTCACGTGGTACCGATTTAAGCGTCTGCGCAAGAGCGCCTGTAGTCGCGGGAATAGTCAAAAGTAAGGCCAATGCTAGTTTCATCGGAGGTCTATCTTGTCACTCAGCAGACTGGAGAGCCGCTAGGCTATCGCACCTCATGTGTGACCTGCGCACGTTTTGCTTTCTGAAACTATCACCGCAATGAATTATTGCCAGCTCAGCACCGTAGAAAGTTGCATTGTGGAACCAGTTTGTGCAAGAATGGTCACATCCTTTTACTGCTGCCTGTATGCCGTATATCGCCCTGAATTCAGATAACGAAGAAGTAACCGCATCTCACTGCCGCGACGAGTATCTCCGCACCGGGTCAGTAATTTCAGGCTTCAGGTGTGCTTTCTGCCTGTGTACCTACTTTGCGCGAAACATCTACACCGACGGCAAGATAGGTAAAGCCCCGCATTTTTTTGTGACTAGAAATGATGGTCATAAGGGCATGTGCGACGGGACGCCCCTTGATGTGGTTGCAGAGCCAGCGAGCGGCAAGTTAGGTAAGCGAATTCCAGACCAAGATTTTCGCTTCCCAGAGAAGTTTGTAGCCAGGCCAAAACCGCGCATTGTGGCAGCTCCCGCTGGAGGTGACGGCGCAGTCCTTGGTGACGAAGAGATACGAGTACGCCGGCATCGTGCTGGAGAGGAATATGGGTCTGCAACCTTTACCTCCAGTGTCCTGGAAGTCATAGTTGAGTCGAAAAACAAGATTAGTAAGTGGTGCTTCGACGAGGGAAAAAAGCGAAATCTTGATAAAGTTGCGCTTGGCAAGCTTCTTAAGGAGACCGCGAGTAGCTATCCCTTGCAGTTGTTTGACCAAAAGGGCTTGACGTACGAGAGCGCGTTTTGGAGTGCCCACTATGAGCGTTCCAAGTCAGACAAACGCATCTTCCATTCGAAGAATGGCGTAGGCAAAGTTACCTCGACGGGCTTCGTACTACGTTCGGAGTCTCAAGCCATGCTGAAGGATATCGAAGCAAAAAAGGCCGGTCCACGGCCTGTCGAGGTGCACTACCGCGGTGAGGCCTACGATTCGAAGACTCCTCCGCGGGCACACGCCAGGACTCTTGCAGACCTAGCGAATCTGGGCCCCGATGAGACCATCCAATGGTATGCCTATGGCGAAATGACGTCGGATGGGGACACGCTTGTCCTCCATCTCGAGACTTTGGACCATCTTTACTTTCGAAAAGAGAGCAAGTTCAAGGCTCGCACGACTTCGTAGAGCTGGGTGATGTCCGCTAGTATGGCATCGCCCCATCGATGCTCAGGAAGCTCAAGCGTGTCTGGCATTCGATAGGCGATATCGTCGTCTGGTCCATTCCAGGTGACTGACGATAGCAGGCGCGCGCCATCGAAAAACTGTATTACATGGAAGTCGTCGACTTGCTCGAGCGTGCAGGAGAACTCAGCATTGCTCTCTGGCCAGCAGTCCCTGAGCGCCTTGAGCCAAAGTTGCACATCGACCGTCATGGGGGAAAATCGCCAGCCTGACGAATGGCGGCAGCTGATGCTTCAACCAGGCCCCATCTTCCCCCTTCATAGCATCGCAGTCCAACGCTGAAAACTTCTGCCTGGCAGGACTCATCCAGCGAGAGCTCGAACTCATCGATTGCGACGATGCGGAAGGCTCCAAGCGCGATTGGCCGAGACGCGTGCTGCAAGATGAGCGTAGTTGCCTCAGCGCGAGTTCTAGGCGCCGCAGAAATTAGGGTGGCTTCGCCGCATGGAGTAATAAGGTAAGTCTGCATGAAACGTCTCCACAATTGTCGAAGCCTCGTGTAGCTACTTTTGTTAGCCCTGCACATCGGCGACTGACATGATGCTAAGTGCATTCCACCTTACCTATTCTTGGTGTTGCTACTATGGAAAGTCGAAGAAGTCGATGTTTCTGTTGGGCATGTAGCCGCAGGCCACGAAAAAAATAGGTAGGCGCCATGCACAGTGCTAAAATTGCCTACCCTTAACTTTTGGTTCCCTTTCGTATGAAAGTCTTTATCTCGCACCAGCAGGCAGACGCTTTGAAGGCCGGAGAAATCGCACGACATCTAAATTATCAGCATGGTATATCGACCTATCTTGATGTCGTCGACCCGATGATTGGAACGCACCAAGGTCCCGAACTCGCGGAGCATGTTCGTAGAGAGATGGACAACTGCGACAGTTTGCTCGCAGTTGTGTCGCCTTACACCGCTAATTCCCAATGGGTGCCGTGGGAAATCGGCATTGCAACTGAAAAGGACTTTCCACTCGCAACTTTTGCAAGTGGTAACGTTGCGCTTCCGGAGTTTCTCCAGAAGTGGCCTTATATTAAATCAATACTGGAATTGGATAAATACGCCAATGCAGTAAAGCAGATGGCCGGCCGGTCGCGAGCGACAATTGTACGAAAGAATTATACGACGGAATCGTTTAATCAGTCCATGCGAACTACAACCAGCGAATTTTACCGGAAATTGCGTTCCGACTTGGGCCGCTAAAATAATTAAAGATATACGGGGAATGGGATGCCAAGGAAACGTGTTTTTATTAGTTTTGATTACGACCACGACAGTGGTGCGAAGCATATGCTCGCTGGCCAGGCAAAGCTTCCAGATAGTCCGTTTGATTTCGTCGACGCATCCGTCAAAGAGCACTTGACAGGAGACTGGAAGGAGAAGGTCCGTAGGCGAATGAATAATGTAGATATCGTCCTTGTCCTTTGCGGCCAATACACGAATCGAGCAATAGGCGTTACGGAAGAGGTTAAAATCGCGAAGGAATCCGGGAAGCGGTTGATTTTTATCGGGGCGTATCGCGACAGGCAATGTGTGCTGCCTGAAGGGGCAGGCTGGTTCGCCACTATGCATAGCTGGACTTGGGATAATCTCAAGAGCCAAATTGGCTGAGGAGTGACAGTGAGACAGCGGCGCGCACTTATTGTTGGCATTGATTATTACGAACATCAGTCGAAGTTAGCAGGCTGCGTCAACGATGCCATTAATGTCGACCGCGTGCTTAGCCGTGATGAGTATGGAAATGCCAAGAACTTTGACTGCCTGGTAAAAACAGCGAGCAGTAAGGACTCAGCGCTTTCCTGCAAGAGCTTGAGAAAATCTGTAGAAGAACTCTTTAATTATGATGGCGAAGCAGTGTTGTTCTATTTCGCTGGTCATGGTTATGCTGATGCCTCGGACGCCTATCTAATCCCGAGCGACTCTGAGGCTGGCAGTGATGGTCTCGCCTTGTCAGCGGTTTTGAATCTGGCTCATAAATGTAAGGCACGCAATAAAATAATTGTCTTAGATAGTTGCTTCTCTGGAGCTGCAGGGGCTGATTCTTTAAAGCCCGATACTTCGTTAATCAGCGAAGGGATGACGTTGCTTACCGCGTCAACTGCAGACCAATATGCTAGCGAGACTGGCAGCGGAGGCTTGTTTACCCATCTCTTTGTCGATGCCTTAGAAGGCGCCGCATCAGATTTAATCGGGCGTATCACCCCGGGCGCTGTATACGCACATATCGACCAGAGCCTCGGTGACTGGGAGCAGCGTCCAGTTTTTAAGACAAACATCAAGCGATTTTTCTCGTTCCGCTCGGTCAAGCCTAAATTAAATATTGAACAGCTCTTGCGCATTACTGCATTTTTCCCTGAGCCAAAGAGCCGCTTCGCTCTTGACCCAACATATGAGCCCGAAATGAAAGGCCGCGACGAAGGCATGCCGGGTCCAATTGCTGAGCATACTGAGATGTTCTCCCTTTTACAAAAATTCACTCGGCATGGCCTGGTGGTTCCAGTCGGTGTCGACCATATGTGGAATGCTGCAATGGAGAGTCGCAGTTGTGAGCTGACTGCTCTGGGTCAGCACTACCATCGACTAGTGCACAAAAAACTCATTTAGCTGAGCCTGCTATTTCATGTTCGTACACCCAATAAGGTCGCTGGCGTGAATTCAAGCTAGCGACGCCCTGTGCGTGCACGGACTCTCAGTTGTATGCTCGGTGACTAGCCGAGCACGTCGGTGGCCTTGGCAAGGCAACGACCTTTTGAAGCAAGCTAATCCGTCCTTGACGTTAAAAGTAGAAAAACAAAATTTATCATGAGCGATACCGCTAACGAATTGCAACTCTCGCAGCAATGGGCAGATTTAGATGTGCTCGAGCGTGTCCTGGAAACTGACGATTTTATTGTTTTTATTAACAAGTCCGAATGTTGTGATTACAAAACGTCAGATAAATACGACGCCAAACCTCCAACTGACAAGGCAAAGTACGCCCGGCTCATTTCGGAAGCCTCGAACGTCGAAAACTCGCCGCATATTTTCCTTTCGCGGCACGACAAAATTGGATTCAAGCGTTTAATTTGCGAGGGCATAGCTCGCACACTTGAAAACGAGTACTCTGCAGCGAAGGCTGCGTACGAGGCAGCCAAGGCCTACCTTGAGCGACGCCAGAATGAGCAGTCGCGCGAGTGGTATTTATCCGCCGCTGCTATCACTACCGGCGCTCTGTTGCTGGTACTAGCCGTTGTTGCGCTCGTTTGCAATCTCAATCAGGTAGAGCTGATGGCAGGCCTGGGCGCTTACTTGGTGTACGTTGAGCTGGGATTTGTTGGGGCTTTGCTTTCTATCGTTTTCCGAATGGGAAAGACGTCTTTTGATTTTGGGGCGAAGCAGCGTCTTCATTACTGGGAGGCGTGCATGCGCGTCATCGTTGGCGGAATTGCTGCGATGGTTGCCGTGTTTGCTGTCAAGGCTAAGTTGTTGTTCGGGGGACTGGTCAATCCTGATAACGAGGTGATGTTTTTAATGTTTCTAAGTGTGGCAGCAGGGGCTTTGGAAAAGTGGATTCCGTCGCTCATCGCCTCAGTTGGAAAGCATAAGATATCGACATCCTCCGGAGAAGAAAAGAAATGAAACGTTACGCGTTAATCATAGGATATGCTGGGGAGGCCGATTCTGAAGGTTTCCTTCCTGGTGTTGAAAGCGACATCGTAGGATGGCAAAGCTTTTTGTCTAGCCCGCTTGGTGGGAATTGGCTTTCGCACGAAGTGAAGGTAATGATTGGCCCTCGCTTGAGCGAGGTAACTGCGGAATTGGCGAGGGTCAAGGGTACAGTCGATTACGCCTTGATTGCTTTTTCTGGTCATGGAGCATATTCGGAGACTAAAGGCGACACGTTACTTCAGTTGAATGAATCCGAATGCTTGGAATCCAAGAAGCTCGATGCTGCTAAAAAACAAACTATAGTCTTAGATTGCTGCAGAGAAGTCGTAGAGCAAAAAATGCAGAAATCGCAGGCTACCTTCGAATCAGTTACCGAGGCTCCAGCATTTCCCCATCCGCGTCAAGCACGTGCCGCGTTTGATGCAGCAGTTACAGGATGCGCAGAGGGTATAATCGTTATCAACGCTTGCAACATCGGTGAATATTCCTATGATGACGAGTTCGGTCGCGGAGGAAGATATACTTTTGCTTTTCTTGATGCTGCGAGAAAATGGAGTTATGACAAGCCGCTTGCAGAAAATAGATACGCTGCGCACTCAGTCTCTGCGGTTCATATCCAAGCAACGAAGACCTTAATGCAGGATACGCGTTTTGAGCAAAACCCTAAAATCATGAAAATGCGTACGCCTCCTTACTTTCCCCTCTGCGTTTGGATTTGACTAAATGTATTATTGGATTGCAATCAACGGTCCTGCTGACTACGCACAACTCGACGGGCTTGGCGACAATTATAAAGCTGCGCATGTCGTCGGGGTGCTTGCACAAGGGCTGACCGCTGCGGTCAAAGGCATCGTGGTTGAGGAGAAGTACGTCGATAAGGACTATCGAAGCACTTACTACAATTTTTACGCGCGCCAGGGCGCTCGCTATGAACGTGAATGCGTGCGCCTACATTTTTTTTCGCAGGACCCAGGATTTATAAGTGCTGGACTCGGATTCTCGTTCGGTGAAGCTGAGCTCCAGGAGTGCTATCTCGGGTTTATGGTGGTTCGGCCGATTGACCTGGAAGACTCGACGATTGGTCGTACTGTGCTTGCACCAAAGGCGCGGCGTGCAAGCCCTGGACAAATGGTTTACTCTGAGTTTGTAACTCACGTGATGGGCTATAAGCTCAAGGTGTGTGGGTTCCCGTGGATGAACCAGCATACGGACATCTCGGTATGTGCCCATACCGCGTGTTGGTCCATTCTTCGACACAACAGCAATCGATACCGAAAATATGCTGAGTTCCTGACGCATGACGTCACGCGAATGGCAAACATCCAAGACACTGGCGGTCTCTTTCCTTCTTCTGGCCTAACTGTGGCAGATGCGGAGATGGTTTTCAGAAACGCCGGCATGTTTCCCTGGACTTTGGCTCGGGATGTTACTGACCCGTTAGAGACTGAACACTTTTTCCGCCAGGTCCACGCTTACCTGGAGTCCGGGTTCCCGTTGTACGCACATATGGCCTCCCAAGAGCATGCAGTGGTGTTGATGGGGCAAGAAGCCTTGACGTCAATCTCGTCTACAGCGGAAGTTTCGTACGCATGGGACAATGTAAGCGCCTTTCTTGCCGTCGATGACAACTGGCTACCTTACGTCGCGGTCGGGAAGGGTAGTCCTACGGATGGCCTGGCTTACTGCATTGACGACATAGACACCGTTGTTGTACCTCTACCGGACAAGGTCTTCTATCCTGCAAACTCAGTCCAGCGCTTTGCCGAGGACCTGCCTGGCATGGCAGGTGTCTTCGACTTCCCTGAAGAGAGTGATTGCGTAATTCGTTACTTTTTAACAACTTCGGCATCGCTCTCATCTTTCATGCGAAGCCGGGCGTCAGAATTCGATGCTAACTTGGTCGAAGGAGTGATGAGCCTACCTATGGCTCAGTTCGTTTGGATAGTAGAGTACGCTACACGGGCACAGTGGGCGAACAAGCAAGTGCAGGTACGCGCTGTCCTTGACGCAACCGCAGGAGTGTATGATAATCGACCGATGTGGGTAATTTTTGACTCACAAACGGCGTGGTTTGTAGACCGAAATGACTCTGGTTTCTTGAACGGCGTTTTGACTTTGTCGCCGGCACCTCTTCCTTACTCCAGGATGAGCACAAACTTGAGAGATTTTTAACTCAGTCGCTATACATGCTATTTGAAGGAGGAATATATGCCACAGAACCAAGGCCTACAACTAGGCAAAGTGAAGATGAGGGCGATTGATGATGCTCAATTGACTCACTTTTCAAGGACAATGCAGGTGGAAACGTTTACGAAGGTAAGAGAGGACACTAAGCGCTCTCAGCGAAACGTTGAAGCTGCAAGAAAATTTGTAGCCCGTTAAGAAAAGCCTGCGAAAGCAGGCTTTTTGTTTGGGCGCTTATAACGTAACGTGCGGTGTCTATTTGCGTGACTGACTAGCGCAACGTTCAAATACCATTTCAAAAGTCCTTTGGCAAAAGTCAGCGGACTTTTTTGCGTAGAAGGTGATGCGTATGCAGTAGCGGGCACGTCATTTCTCGAGCTTATGGCTCCACGCTACATGTAGGATGCACATGCGCATATAATCGTTATCAAGTTCAGGATGATGCCATCACCATCGCGCCTGCATACTGTATGCTCGACGGTCAATTCTATGCAAATGGGGTTGTTCGATTGTCGAAGAGCTCAAGAGCGGAATATTTTAATTCTATTTCCTCGACATACCTTGCAAAAGCGATTCTGACGCACAATAGAATACATTGCTCTTCGATGAGAATCCCAATTGAGCATGATACGTTCGATGTCGAGAAGGTTAGCTTCATCAGTCTTGAGCTTTCGCAGGTGAAGCTATCGTGAAGTAAATCTCATGGGGCGAAATTGTCAAGATGGTAACAGCGGAGTAAGATTCATGGCGGCAATGGGGCCACCAGTTCTGGCGGAGTCGCTGCATGAGCTTGCGACTCTGGAAGCGGACTAAGGTTTGGCCAATGACGAGTTAGCTCTTCACAAAGGAATGGTATGTCAGGTAGTGGTGGTGGAGGTTCTTGGACTCCCGATAACGATGTTTCATGCAGTCGGCTACGCTTCAGTACACAGATTGCAACTCCCCAACCAGGGGCAATTCAGACCGTGCGGCAAGGCGATGTCCTTGATGTCAGCGTTGTGAACATAAACGGTGCGCAGGCGGTGGCGGTTTCCAAAAACGGAACCCTTGTTGGTGGTTTGGCAGGGGGCCTGGTCAACAAACTTCGTGAGTGCCTCTTGGGTGGCACTCTCTTCAAGGCGACTGTTGTGTCCATCAACGGCGCCCAAATTATGGTTGAGATTGAAGCTATCTAATATGACGATTCATGTGGTGGGAGGCGTGTACGGCGAGTATTGTGTGCGTCCGAATTGGAATGAGCTTTTTGGTTCGGCTGGCCGCGCGGCCGTTGCCTTGGCCAAGATGGATGCTGACGTAACGTTGCATTCATACTTCACCGAGGAGAGCGGCACGCAGTTCAAGGCGGACGTCGTCTGGTACGACAACCTCCAAGTGGTGGAAAAGCGTGCCGAGACACTCACACGCTTCCGGTACATGCACGACTCGGCTCAGCCAAGCATCCACGGGCGGCCAGCAACCCCAGAACCAGCCATTATCGTTAACGAAGCTAAGGTAGTCCGGTTTGGGATTTTGGACGGAGATGCGGTTGTCAACGCCGACTGGGCTGTCTACGACCCTCAGAATATGGGAACAGCGATACCGTTCGGCGCAAACGGTTCGACCGCAAATCATCTTGCCTTGGTGTTAAATGCCTACGAAGCCCAGGCGATGGCGAATGCATTTGGTCAACCCTTGGAAGACTGCGCCCGGATGCTAGCGCAGCAGCAAGGTGCCGAAGTCGTCATCATCAAAATGGGGCCGGCCGGCGCCCTCGTATGGGCAAATAACGAAGTTCAGACAGTGCCAGCATACCGGACCGGTAACGTCTGGAAGATTGGTTCAGGCGACTGTTTTGTCGCACATTTTGCTCTCGCTTGGATGAACGATGGCTGTACGCCATTGGCTGCGGCCGAGCGCGCCTCGCGCGCGACCGCTTACTATTGCGAACGAATGAGCCTACCGCCGCGTGATGCGTTGAACGGCTACGCACCGCCACCAGTTCAGCCGTCAGCGGCTTTCTTGGGAGGCGTGAAACGCCAGGTTTACCTAGCTGGTCCGTTTTTCGACCTGCCCCAAGTCTGGATGGTCGAAGAAGCCCGGCGTAACCTGCTCGAGAGTGGCCTGAAAGTGTTCTCACCAGTTCACGACATTGGCTATGGAAATGCGCAGCAGGTTGTGCAGCAGGACCTTGATGCCATCAAAAACTCGGATATTGTCTTTGCTATCGTAGACGGCCTGGATGCGGGCACGTTATACGAAGTTGGCTACGCCCGTGCTTTGGGTAAGCCGGTTGTGGTCTACAGCGAACGCGAAAGCACGGAAAGCTTGAAAATGGCAGAAGGGTCAGACTGCATCATTTGCAAGAACTACACTACTGCGCTCTATGCGACCCTATGGAAGGCGGCTGAGATTTGAAGACCGCGCTTCTCCTCTCCGGTGGCATGGACTCCATCTCGATTGCATGGTGGAAGCGTCCACAGATTGCCATCACGGTCGACTATGGGCAGAAGGCAGCTGAGGCCGAGAAAAAGGCGTCGGCTGCGGTGTGCGCGCAGCTTGGAATCGAACACCATATTGTGACCGTGGACTGTCGCTCGCTCGGCTCTGGCGACATGGCAGGTTCCAAGCCCGATGCGGCAGCGCCGGCAAGCGACTGGTGGCCGTACAGGAACCAGTTACTTGTCACCCTGGCTGCCATGAAGGCGATTGGCTTGGGCGCTACAACGCTTCTTATCGGAAGCGTGAGTTCAGACGAAGGACACCGAGATGGCACAACAGAGTTCGTTCGTCTAATGGACGACCTTCTGAGCTACCAGGAAGGCACTTTACGCGTCGAGGCACCGGCAATTGGCATGACTACGCAAGAGCTGGTCAGGACGGCCGAGGTGCCTGCTGCAATCCTTGCTTGGGCGCATAGCTGCCATAAGGCTAATCTGCCATGTGGGAATTGTCGAGGCTGCAACAAGTACAATCAGTCCATGTATGACCTCGAATATGCAGGAAAGCTTTTGTGAGCCGAAACCCCGCGCCACACCGGGCTACTATGAGCCTTTCAAGTGGCCGCGTGGGGCGGTAACCGGGCTTGAGCCCGCGGCTGCCCGGCCCAACGTCGACATTGCGCAAGTGCTTCAGGAACGCCAGTCTCGACGCTTGCTGGATGCACTTCCGGTGTCTGAGCTCGGAGCGCTTTTATGGCTCACTTGTCGAACCCATAGTCTTCGCTCATCCGAATTCGGGTTTGACCAGGAGTTTCGCCCTTACCCCTCAGCTGGAGCAATGCATCCCATCCATGTGGTATGCCAACGTTCAGCCGGGATGCCTTGGGAGCGGTACGAGCCACTCGAACATGCCCTCGTTGGCGTACCAGGTACGGAAGAACTTGCACAGAGCGCTCGTGAAAAGGCCGCAAACATCCTCCCAACAAGCGAAGCAGTTCTAGTGGGACTGGTCGCAGAGCCGGGAAAAACCGCAGCCAAGTATGAGGGTGCAGAGAGTCTCGTATGGCGAGATGCAGGAGTGCTCCTGGGTTATCTGTCGCTGGTTACAGAGACGCTGGGACTTGGTTTCTGTCCGCTTGGTATGACCGGAAATCTGTACTTGGCGCCAATCTCTCCTGCTGGGCAACTACATGGAGTTGGGCTAGCGGTCGTCGGTGCCCAAGTCCGCTAGTGCTAGACTAGTATGAGCTGCTGGTCAGCCTTTGTTGCACGTCGTGGTGGGCGCGCTTTAGTAGGTACGCCATTGAGTTCGCTCATCAGTTTCTTGACCGTCAGTGGAGATGTTGCCATCTCGTGCCACACCACTGCATCGAGCTCAGATGGACGCACATCGATGCAGCAGCAAAGATTCAAGAACAGTCTCTCCAACTCCAGGTAGTGGCGTTCGACCGTGAGGGTCGAGGAGAACAGTCCGACGGCTTGACCGAAACGGAGAATGTGCACATCCAGGATAGCTACGTCATCGGCGTCCAACCAATTTCTCGCCACCCACGACGCAGTTTTATAGCCAATACCTGGCAGCTCTCGCAGCCACTCTCGGAGGGCACGTCCGGACTGTATTGCCGGAGCCCCGTGGATAGCAGACAGCGCTTCCGCAAGGTATCTGGATTTTTGGTTTGCGAAGCGGTAGCGAACCTCTTTGCCGCCGACCATGATTGGCTGGGCAAGCCACTCCAATAGTTGGGCATGTGACGGTGCATGCTCAGCAAATGCGCCGTGTGCGCGCAGCTGCTCAAACGCGGCTAATCCGACCGCTGCAGGAATGCCGTGTCCGCCGAGCAGGCAGGCGCCTACTTCCTCCGCAAGAGTGCGTCCAAGCCGGTACTTCGGCGGGCCTCCAGACACGCGTCGATGCACAACTTGATAGACCCAATAGGCAGGAGTAGGAAAGGCGTCGATAGCGCCCCACAGGACACCTGGCATAACCTCGCTGTTTGGAGATGGCAACTCAACGCACAACGACCCAACCTTGGAATAAATTGTCGCTGTTTGTGTCATGGTGTGGTTCCGTGTTGAGGGTAGGCTTCGTGTAGCCATGATGCAAACGCAGCTCGTTCGCACGGGTCCATTGCGTCCACTTTACTCTTTAAGCGCGCTAGGCGCCGCTTGCTGTCTTGACGCTCGCGAAAGGTGGTACCTAAGTACCGGTTGTCGTGGAGGACTGTTGGACTAGCGTAGTTGAACCAAAGGGTTTCGGTACGCACGTCGACATGCGTCTTAGCCTGGAAAGTATGTTTGCTCCACCCTGGGAGGAGTTCGTCGTACAAAGAATTGTCGTAGCCTGATATCAGGACCATGCAAGGCAGGCTGGCCAAAATGCGTAGCAGACGCTCATGGTCCGCGACACCATAGTCGCAGCGGTACACCTTGGCGCGGCGCCGGGTCTCTGGCAAGTAGGGAGGGTCTACATACAGAAGCTCGCGTCCAGTAAAGGGGTAGTGCGCGAGGAAGTCTTCGGCTTGAGCGTGTACCAGCTGGACATCTTGGTCCAGCATCTTTGGCCACGCCGCCAGCACTGAAGCGTCTGCTTCGATTCCGATGTTCACTCGAGCTGGCTTTTTGTGACGCATAACAGCGCCCCCACCAAGGTGGGTCTCGATATAGACATCGTGAACCGGCATCAAATTGATGACGTGTTGGAAGGTCTTGCCTTTGCCACCTGGGTATCGCATGCGTACATCATCGTCAAAAATGCCGATGATGTCAAGTTGCGAAGCCGTTCGACGGCTCCCGCGTTTTCATCCGTGAATTCGTCGATTCACACCACGTCTTAAGTAGCGTCCGTAGAGGCGTTACTCTGGCGCAGGAGGAGGCACTACAAGTGCAACCGAACTACGTTATCGAGCCTGTAGTCCGCAGGCACCGACGTAGTCGCAGCTAGGGCGGTTTCCTCGACCGGGACAGGTGGGGTAGGCAGGTCAACCAGGTAACCTTCTGCGGAGAAGTTCTGGTTAGTCGAGATGACGAACTGATTCTTGCCTAGCTTTTTTGCCCTATACATCAATTGGTCAGCAGCCTTGCACGCAAATCGAGACGTTATCGCGGAAGCCGGCTCGAGATAGTAGACACCGATACTCGCGCCAAGTGGACTCTCAACAAGCTCGCCTACAGCTTCTGCGCGCTTAAGGAATCGTGTAAGGGCTGCCTCTAAATCCATGCGAGCGAATCGCTTGCTGACGATAACGGCAAATTCATCGCCGCCGAACCGTGCAGGAGTACCTAGTGGCCCTAGCTCCACGTTCAGCCAATGGGCTACATGTTTGAGTACGAGGTCCCCGCCGTCGTGTCCCTGCACGTCGTTAATCTTCTTAAAGCCGTCCAAATCAATGAAGACAACAGCACGTTCGTGCTCTGCAGAGATAGCACCCTCACAAAGCTCGTCGAGGAGTTCGTCGAAGCCAATTCGGTTTCGCAACTGCGTCAGGGAGTCAGTACGCATTTCCAGACCAAGCGCGTCCGTTAAGCGGAAGAGATACAGCGGAAGCACAATAGTGGCAACGGCCAACCCAAGGCGGATAGTGGGGTATTGTTCCCAGTAGGGAGAGAACATCAGTGCAGCGCATGTCAACACTGAGCTGATTGTTGAGGAGAAAACAGCATAGGTTCTGCCGTATCGGAGGCCGCTTCCAAACGTCAACAATACGGGCATCAGAACGAACGGCGCTGCTATCTCGCCCGTGAGGTAGAGCGTAGTTGCAAACAGCGCTTGGTCTACTGTCATAGTGAGAAAGCGCAGGGGAGCACCCCCAACCTTTGTTCTTATGAGAAGCCAAGCCGAGACAGCGAAGACAAAGTGGATTACCGCAAGCGTACACGCTGCTGAGTACTGCGGAGTTCCTCTAAATTGCTGACTGAAGTATAGGTAGGCTGCGAAGACTAAAGTCCAGCACATGCGTGCAATAGCTTGGCCGTGTTCTGTAGCCAAGCCAGGTATCACGAAAAATGGCGCGGGCTTCAGCTTCCGTAAGTGGTCGGACGAAATCATAGCGAGGGAGGAAGTTTCTCTGAGGATATTGTCTCACGGCGATGGTTGTCGTTGTTGTGAATCCAAAGAAAGCATCTGTTCGCCGTGTTGTTGCATGACTCGGCGTCCGATTTCGAGACCGATGAAAGCGAGAAGGCCGACCACTAAGACAAAGAGCAGCGCGTGAGAGCATTTCGATACCGGAGTGTCATGCTGCACTGCGCTCGACCTAGCGCCGGCAGGACGGCGCATCAGCCGGCATATGAACGTTACAAGAACAAAGCCCCTTAGGCTGCTGCTTAAGGGGCTTGAATCACTTTTTTGCTAGTTCACTGTCGCACTTGGACTGGATATAGCTACGTTCATACATGGCTCTTCTCTCGTGGCGGAGCATGGTTTCGTTCGCTCGTCTACGCAACTCAAGCTCGTCCGGAGGCGGAAGAGGTTCGCTAACTCTTGAGAAGTCTCCTTTATAAATGCCGAATGCTATGACTGCGACCATAGGCGAGCAGATGATGATGACCGCCGCTAAGTCGATTAAAAAGTCTTGCATGTCTGTCCCTGTATTGTTGACCTGACATGTATAGCGACACATGATAAATTCGCTGGCCAACGAGCACAGTTTCTTGCCTAGGCCGGGAATGGGCAACGTACACCTTGGCTTCTGACGTCCCCGTTGCCCGGGGCTACGGGGACCTGCGTCCAAAGCCAAGAGGTACCGTTAGCCGCTGACCGGTAGCCATTTGCTTGTCGCTGGCAGTTGGGCGGGAAGGGTGTAAGCCAGAACTGGACAGTAAATATGCTTCGTCGCCAGGCTGCTCCTCCTGTCGAACATGTCGAGGCAGTGAATGGTAGGGGACCGGTAAAAGATTCGAAGGCGGGGGCTACCTTTCAGCCATGCTGCTCAGCAGGCGCCCTTTATATTCGAGGTTCATGCCTTCCTTTCCTCTTTCACGAACTGCACAAACGCATCTGAGCCCTCCAGGTTGAAGCCCATTGATGCAGCTTCCTCGAGCGTGCGCTCGGCAGTCCAACCGTGTTGTTTGGCTCGACTAAGGGCAAGCAAAAGAGCGCCTCTTGCGCCGGTAGCGCAGTGAACCAGGTGTGGTCCTTCGGTCTGAGCAATGGCTTGCTCAAGAGAAGCAATTTGGCCTGTCGACAGAGCTGCTTTGTCGACTGGCACGTTCACGTAATTGAGCTCGTGCATTCGCACCAGGTTCGCATTCGGCGTTGCCGTCTCAGATGGCAAGCGTAGGTCAATCACTGTTGCAATTCCTTGTCGCTTGGCCTCTGCCAAGTCACCTTCGCTCGGCTGAGGGCCTAAGAATATACCGTCTTCAATTTGCTTGAAATTTTCCATGTCGTTCTCCGCGGTTGTAGTTCGCTCAGCCTTGAGGGCTAGCTGACATCTGCTGGCAATACTGGGCGAGGTTCTCGGGTAAGTTGGGTGGGCAAACACCGCATTGACGGTTGCCTGGCACGGCATAGTCGATGAACTTGGGGTACGGTAAGTTCAGGCTCGCCATGATGGTTTTGAATTCATCAAGAGTCCTGTCTCCTCCCAGCCTTGGGTTACGCGCCTTTTCTTGAGCGATGGATGAGACAAAGCGCTCTTTGTAGTCATGTGCCGGATAGACCAAGGTTTCGTCCGGAAGGGAGAACAATTTCTCACGCACGCTCTTGTACAAAGCGTCGGCGCTACCGTTCTGGAAGTCTGTTCTGCCGCAGCCGTCGATGAGCAGCGCGTCACCTGTGAAGACCCTGCCCGCAGAGAGAAATGCAAAGTGGCCATCAGTATGACCTGGGGTGTGTAGAGGGTGCAGGTTGATGCCGCCAACTTGAAAAGGCGTTCCCTCTTCGATGCCGAAGTCCACGCAAGGCAACCTGTCCCAAGCGGGGGCAGCGATTTTGCTGCCAACGGTCCGTTTCATTTCAAGCGCCGCGGTAACGTGGTCAGCATGTATGTGGGTATCGACGGTATAGGCCAAGGTCAAGCCGAGCCGACGCACTTCTGCCAAATCACGATGTATTGTTGCGATGACCGGGTCAATGAGGATGGCTTGACCAGTGTCTTCGTCACCAAGAAGATAAGTGTAGGTGCTCGACAGCGGCTCATAGAGTTGTCTGAATATCATGATGGCTCCTTGGGTGGATGGTGAACTGAAGGACAGTCAACATCAATATATCACACAATATATTATATTGTGATATAGTTTGTTCTGAAGCTTATCTCGAATGGACTCAAACATGGCGACACCAACGATTGACCTGGTCCAACTCCGCGCTGCAGCTGGGGCAGCGTGCAACCTGCTTAAGGTTCTGTCCAACCCAGACCGCCTGCTCTTGCTGTGCCAGATGACACAGGGCGAGTTCGCTGTAAGCGAACTAGAAACCGTGACTGGCATACGCCAACCAACGCTCTCGCAGCAATTAACAGTTCTGCGTGCTGAGGAGTTGGTGTGTACCCGCCGCGAAGGTAAGCAAATCTACTACAGCATCGCGAGTGCCGAGGCTCTAGCTGTGCTGCAGGTGCTGTATCAACTGTACTGCCCCAAGACGGGGGGCGAAAAATGACTATCGACTGGACCCACTTTACGCCATGGACGTCGCTCGCTGGAGGCATCGTAATTGGACTTGCGAGCGCGTTATTGTTGATGCTCAACGGACGAATTGCCGGTATCAGCGGCATCGTTGGAGGACTCTTGCGTCCACAGCGAGGCGACATTTCTTGGCGCTTTGCCTTCGTTGCAGGGTTGGTGATTTCTCCGCTCATGTTCGCTCTCGTAGCGCGGCTGCCTGCGGTGCAAATCGATGCAGGCTACTGGACTCTTATCATTGCCGGCCTGCTCGTGGGCGTGGGGACCCGGTATGGCTCAGGTTGTACAAGTGGACACGGCATCTGCGGCCTTTCTCGACGCTCACCTCGGTCGTTAGCGGCCACTGTCGCGTTCATGTTCGCTGGTTTCGTTACCGTTTATATTGTTCGCCATTTGCTTGGATGAGGAGCTCAAAATGAAATCAGTAAGCGCATTGTTGGCCGGCCTGTTTTTTGGCTTAGGCTTGACTGCCTCGGGCATGACAGACCCATCTAAAGTCCTTGGTTTTTTAGACCTGGCTGGAGCATGGGACCCCTCACTTGCTTTCGTCATGGGTGGGGCGTTGCTAGTTGGTGCATTTGCCTTCCCCTTCATACTGAAGCGACCGAAGTCAGTCCTGGGTAATGCCATTTCGCTCCCGACCTCTACCAAGATTGACCGCCGGCTAGTAGTCGGCGGACTAACCTTCGGTGTGGGCTGGGGGCTGGCGGGATTTTGTCCGGGACCTGCCTTGGCTTCGCTTGCGTATGGAGGAGCCAAGCCTGTTGTGTTCTGCATCGCAATGCTTGCTGGCATGGCCGCATTTGAAATCCTAGAGCGAGCTAAATCCAAGGTTGCAGTGCGGGCCCGGCCGGAGCGCGGCTGATGCTTCTAACGGTCGCACTGGGGCTTCTCGTTGGCATCATCATGGGGCTAACCGGTGCGGGGGGAGGCATTCTGGCTGTCCCGATGCTGGTATTTGGTCTTCATCTAACAGTTAGCCAAGCAGGGCCTGTTGGGTTGCTTGCTGTGGGAACCGCGGCAGCCGTTGGCGCCATCGTTGGGCTGCGTGCGAAGATTGTTCGCTACAGGGCCGCCATGCTGATTGCCGTTAGCGGCATCGTGCTGACGCCCCTCGGGGTGTGGTTAGCGCAGCGGCTAGATACGAAAGTGCTGAGCATCATATTTGCAGGGGTTCTGGTGTGGGTTGCCTATAACAGCCTCAAAGGCCTTGGACAAAATTCTTCCCGAGTGGATGTAAAGAACACACAGCGTCCTTGCATCCGGAGCACCGAGAGCGGCCGATTCATCTGGACTTCTAAATGTGCCCGTGCGCTTGTACTGTTCGGTGGTATCGCTGGGGTTCTCTCCGGACTGCTTGGAGTAGGAGGCGGTTTTGTGATGGTGCCGGCATTGCAGCGCTACACCGACCTTGAGGTCCGGTCTATTGTTGCTACTACTCTGGCAGTGATTGCTCTCATCTCCCTTGCAGGCGTGGCCACCAGTGTGTCGGCCGGGAAGTTCGACTTGGGTGTGGGTCTGCCTTTTACTGGGGGAGCCGTGCTGGGAATGGGGATGGGCACGCTACTCTCATCACGATTGGCGCCGTCTCACTTGAGAGTTGCTTTTGCTTTTGTCTGCCTTGCCGTCGCCGTGGGTATGGTTGCAAAGTCGATGTAGACATCCAAGTGAACCAATTGCTCCGGAGTCCCCGCCAGGCGCATCGGTTTCAGTTCACCATAACCTCAGCGCAACCACAAAGTCCGTTCACTTAGCAGTGCGATGGGCACCAAGGCTCGCCAGGTCACTCTTCATCGATTTTCGTTGGCCCACCGAGGAGATGATATACCTCACACTGAAGAGCGTTGGCTAAACGTCTCAAGCTATCGATTGAGACGTTCTTCTGCTGCCTCTCGATTTGACTTACAAAAGTGCGATTCACGCCGGCGACGGTTGCGAGGTCTTCCTGCGACAGTTTTCTTAGCGCCCTGTGCCGCTTGAGAGACTCTGAAAGTGTCGCGCGTACTTCCGCTTCGGTTTTAGGAATGAACATATGGGCGTGAGGTTCTCTCAACAGTTCGCAGATGTCCACGCCCTATGAGGTCACAGCTTTTGAGGTCACATACTTTACGGTCACATGATTTGAGTCTATACTCAGGACTGTGCCGTCAGCAGGGCGCTTCCAACTTGGTCGTCAGCATCAAGTATTACCGATAGCTGCGGTTTGTATAGCACCTGCTTCCAGGTCTTTCTAGCCTTCCGCTTTTAGGGACAGACGTATGTCATCGCCGCTCTTTTTGTCCTCGTACGTTCTGTATAAGTCGGCTCTGACTGCCTTCCTCGATACTCCTGAAAGCGAGCGTTCAGAGCTGTCTGAGCGCGACGTCATGCGGGCCTACACTCGGGCTACCGCTGAGTTGACGAAGAGGGACGAAAACGAATTTATTGAGTTTGCCCAGCGGGTGCTTCTCCTTCCAAGAAAGGCTCGCACTGCGGCGGCTGAGCGTGCACATCATCAGTGGAAGCTTGACCGTGCGATTGTCACTGCTGGGGGGCGGCTCATCGACAGTGGGACTCTTATCCGTGACGACGAGTTCCTCAGGAGGACCGGCATGAGCAAAGAAGCTCTGGTCGAAAAGCTGGCTAGCCGTGAAATTTTCGAGATGCCCCAAGAGGTTCATTACCTGGGCGGAGACTCATACATACCTTCCTTCTTTGCCGACCCTCGATTCGATACTAAGACCCTGTACGCAGTGTCGGGTTCTCTTGGCGCATGCAATGGTGTGCAAAAGTTCAGGTTCTTTACGACAGCGGCCGAGACGCTCGGCAATCGAACCCCTCTTGAGCTAATTGAGCAGCACGATTTGGAACCGCTTCCGCATGCGGTGAAAGCGTTCCGCTCGAGTCTACGGAAGCGCTAGTTCGTTAGGCTGCCGGTATCGAAGGCGACAATATGAATCTTCTTCATCAATTGCCAAGTGCAAACATCAACCCCTTGAAGGTGCGTCATTGACCAGTCCAGACTACTCGATACCCGACGACTTCCCTCGGCCGCAAATACATAGCTCAGTAGCGGGATACCAGGCGAAGCTGCCTCTGGTTGCCTCTGGAGGTCGTTTCTATCTTCCCGGGTATACGCCCCAGGAGTTGTACCGGAGGTGGGATATTTGCGAAGACCTGGCCCAGCAATTCGTGGCCAAGTCGAGAGAATGTAAGCTGGGCAAGAGGTCACACATGTCGGAACAAGCAATCCTTGACCAGTACTGCGTTCGCGCGATGAAGACTGGATGGGGCTCAGACGACGAGATGAAATGGGTTATTCGCCGAGCCGCAGCAATTTTGGGCTGGCCGGTACCTGCCTCGGCAGCCCAGGACAGCAATGCATGTAATCGGAATGAAGATAGCCCGACATGACCAAAATTTGCTACCTAGATTTCGATGGTGTTCTGCACTCAGACCAGGTCTACCTTAGCCGCGACTTTGGAATCCATATGCAAGCAGAGGGGCGTGGGCTCTTCGAATGGATTCCAATCCTTGAGGAATTGCTGGCTCCCCATTGCGACGTCTCCATTGTCTTGAGCACACCATGGGTGGCAGAATTTGGATTAGACGTTACCCGACAGGTGCTTCCTGAAGCCCTCCAGGAGCGCGTCATTGGTGCGACCTACAATCCTGAGAACTTGGGCTACTTCGACGCCTGGCCTCGTGGAAAACAAGTTGCATCGGACGTCCAAATTCGAAAGCCTGACCGTTGGTTCGCATTGGATGATGACCCCTCTGGCTGGCCAGATTCGTCCCGCGGTCACGTTATCCAAACTAACGGCGACACCGGTATCAGTACATCAGAAGTACAGGACGAGATTCGCCGCCTCCTGAACTCCTGGTGACCTCACGCGGTCTGCCTTGGGCGTCGTGCCTATAGCGGTACTGTACAAGCTGATGCGCCGTCAACGCGACCACACTCTACCGGTCAGTAGTCGCCTGGGGTGAATCGCCCCGGCTTTCGTGGAGGCCGGTTAGTGTGAGTCAGGCCGGAACAGCCTGACTGCTCAACTGCTTGTAATAGTTTGCCTCAGCTTCCGCTGGCGGTATATAACCGAGCGGCTCCAGCAAGCGGTGGTGGTTGAACCAGGAAACCCATTCCAGCGTGGCCAGTTCAACGGCTTCACGTGTTCTCCAAGGAGCACGGCGGTGGATCAA
>NZ_ATYR01000038.1 GCF_000427785.1 Massilia alkalitolerans DSM 17462 | reverse complement strand
TTGCGCCCCTCGAGGGTGTTATTGCATACCCGGAACTGGACCTTGCGGTTCGCGAGTTCCTGGACCACCGCGTCGTAGGGATTGCCGTTCTTGTCCTTGGCGTCCTCGAGCAGGAAGTCGATCCCGGCGCCATGNGTGACCACGACGATGCTGGCGTTCGGACTGGCNTTCAAGTGNTTACGGATATTNCCGAGCGCCTGCATGGCGTTGCTCGCGTCGCTGATGTGGTACACGACNTTCTCNGGCCGCCCNGCGGCGCCGGCGCTCACGGCAANNCNCAGGAACAGCATGGCAGCGATTACACGGAACAGTTTCATATCGTCTCCTTTGATTGGTANGCGGCGTTACTTCTGCTGCAGGCTNTCCCGCTCCATGAGCAGGAAGGTNCCGTAGGCGTTGATGCGGTTGGCCTGCGCAAATGCAGGATAGCCTGCGTACGCGCTCCAGTCGACCTTCGCATAGGCTTCGTCGAAGGTCGCCAGCTCCGCGACCGCCTCGCCCATCACCTTGCGCAGGAANATCAGGTAGGAGCGNGTCAGCGCGAGGTCCTTGCCCGGATNGCGCGANACATCGCCNTGGCCGGGCACNACCACGGCCGGGGCCAGCGCCAGCATGCGNTCGAGNGCGCCCAGCCACACGCGGCTGTCGGCATCGCCCACGAAGGGCAGCCGCCCGGTGAAGAACAGGTCGCCCGCGAAGAGCAAGCGGTCTTCGACGACGGCCAACATGATGTCGTCCGGTGCATGGGCGCCGCTGGTGTCGATCACTTGGAAGTGCAGTCCGCCCATCTCNAACGCGATCGGCNTGCCTCNCGGGAAAGNGAGCCAGCGGTCCGCCGGCAGCAGGCGCGTGCGGCCNTCGACCCACGGCTTGAGNGNTTCNTTGCGCTGCGCCAGGCGCNGNGCGGCCGTGTNCGAGGCCAGGTANGCGCGGCCCTGCTCGTGCGCCCAGATCTCGGCACCCNCCGCCTTGAATGCCTGCAGNCCGTAGAAATGATCNGCNTGGTAGTGGCTNACGATGACGCGGCGGATNGGNTGNTTCGTCACGCCGCGAATGGCCNGCACCATCGCCTCGCCCAGGGCCGGCGTNCCGAGCGCGTCGAAGACGACCACGCCATCCCCGGTAACCACNAAACCGGCGTTCGACATGAAGCCGGCGTTGGCGTTGTCGGCCATGCCGGAGTGCCCCCTGAACATGTACGCGTGTGCGCTGACCTTGATGGGCTGCAGCACCGGAAGCGGCGCCGCNNCGGCNCCGNCCGCCAGCCAGGACNCGGCGGACAACACCAGCAGGAGGCNCCACANCNTGTGCGNGAGTGCCGCNGCGATACGAATCGACTGCATGTTCAGGTCCTTCTGCGCACNGTGGCGCATGTCAAGAANCGNGTCAGAAATTCAGGTCCTCGGCCACCGCCGCGATNCCCGCGCGTGCGCAGGTGTCGTCGGCGGCGCCACCNGGAGCGCCGGAGACGCCNATCGCGCCCACCAATGCACCGTTGNCCTCGACNGGAATGCCGCCGCCGACGGCCAGCACGCGGCGGATGTGCCGGATCCCGCTNGCCTCGGCGCCCTCCNTGGTGGACAGCGCNAGCGCCGTGGTGCCCATCTTGAAACTGGCNGCNGTCCAGGCCTTGTCGGCCGCNGCGTCCACCGTATGGCTNCCCGCCAGGCGGTCGCGNAGCANTACCTGCACTTGNCCGCCGCGGTCGGCCACCGCCACCGCCACCTGGTAGCCGGCCTGGCGGCATGCAGCCAGCGCGGCCTGGGCCATNCGCANGGCCAGNTCNGGACTCATCANGGTGACGGTGTAGGTGGCAGGCGCAGGCGCCTGCGCCGCGGCGGAGCCGGCGTTCAGCGCCAGCAGCAGCNCGCCGCCNAGGATGCGCAGTCTCATTCGGTTCTCCTGTTNTTGGATGCGGCCAGCGCGCGGCGCGCGCCGGCCAAGGCTTCGTCGAGATAGGCGCCGTACATNCCGGCGACGTCCCCGCCCTCGAGCACAGGCNCCAGCAGTTTGCCNTGGCCGTCGAGNATGGCCACGCTGGGCGCCACCCGGATACCGTAGCGNGNCGCCAATGCNTTGCCGCTGCTGGCCTGCTTATCGAAGCCGCGCAATGGCGCNGTCGACGCCANGCCGGCTTCGCGTATGANCGGACGCNGGCCCGGCACACCTTCCCGGGACAGAGGCAGAAGNTAGTTGCGCCGCACNGTTTCGCAGTAGCTGCAGTCAGGCAGCGAGAACAGNATCACGANCGGTACGCGGCGCTGGGCGGCATCGNGGCCGTCNGCGGCCAGATCGCCCGAGGCAGGTAAAGCCGTGTGCTGNGCTGNCGCNCCANTACCGGCCACGCACGCCGCCAGCAGCGCCGTGTGCACAATGGCNCGCNGCACNANCCCTGCACGCTCAGTAGGCCGGGAAGTAAGCACGNGTCTTGCCCAANTCGTAGGACCACGGCAGNCCGGCGTTNTTCCAGCCGTTCAGGATCCGCTGGCCACGCTTCTCACCCGATGCCACGGCGTCTCCTTCGAAGCCGTCGACGACCGTGTACACCGATGTGTAGCCCAGTTGGCTCAGNAGGTTNGCCGCGCGTGCGCTGCGGTCGCCCGANCGGCANATCANGAGCACNGGNGCATCCTTGCCGAGTCCGGCCGNNTGCAGNCGGCGCGCCAGTTCCGGGCCGAAGTCGCTGTTGACATCGAGCTTGAANCGNCCNGCCTTGTCGTCCCANGGGGCGTCCTCCGGGTGTTCGACATAGGGAATATTGGCATCCACCACGGTCGGCAGGCCGACGTAGGCGACTTCGNAGCGGGTNCGNACGTCGACGAAATAGGCNCGCGGGCCCAGCTCGCGCTTCATNGCGTAGGCCTCGCGTGCATCGAGGTAGCGCCCCGCGATGGTNTGCTTGTTCTTNGGCACCGCACTCGCCTCGACCGCCNAGGCGTGCGCGCAGGCCAACAATGCCAGCGCGGCCGNCAGTGCCCTGATCTTCCGGATTATCNTCGCCATCCTCGCCTCCTCANGCCATGATGCCTGGATTGCCCTGCACGCCAACNAGGCGCGGCGTATTCAGCTTGCGCGGCTTGACGACTTTCTCCGAACGCAGCCATTGCGCCACCACNTCCCACACCGGCTCGCCGGAAGCGCCTTCCGCCACCGGNGCCCAGCCGGCCACCTTGTAGGTCTTCCCCGCNTCGAGCAGCTTNCCGCCCAGNCGCATGTCGCTGATGCGCGAGCCCATCGGCGCNNTGGGATCNATCGCGTAGNTCATCCCNCCCACCCNCACCATGTCGCCGCCCTGCTGGTAGTAGGGATCGGGNTTGAACAGGTTGTCGGCCACGTCNTCCAGCACGGTCTTGATGGTNGCGCCNGTCATNGCGGTNAGCGTGGAATGCGAGTACGTCGTGGCGGTCTGGTCCATCAGGTGTTCCATCAGGATCGGGCTGTCNGGCAGCAGCGTGGTGCCCCAGCGGAAGCCNGGNGAGAANGCCATATCNGCACCCTTGACCGCCATCAGNGCATCGANNATCANNTGNTCGAAGGTNCCGTTGAAGTTGCCGCGCCGGTAGAGCGTGCCTTCNGTNACCGCCAGCTTTTCGTTCAGACGGGCTTCATANGGCTTGCGGANCTTNGCNANCAGGGCNGCCATNTCGCGGTCGGCCGGNAGGAAATTGGAAAACACCGGCAGCANNCGGTACTGGAANGCCTGCACCTTNCCGCCGCGCACATCGAAGTCGAGCACACCCAGGAACTTGCCGTTGCTGCCGGCGTTNGTCACCAGGGTCTTGCCGCCNCCNTTNCTGACGANGACCGGCACCGGAATGCCNTCGTGCGTATGCCCNCCCATGATGGCGTCGATNCCGCGCACGCGCGANGCCATCTTCAGGTCGACGTCCATCCCGTTGTGGGACAGCACGACCACCGCTTTCGCNCCCTTGGCNCGGGNCTCGTCCACCATCTTCTGCATGTTNTCNTCCTGGATGCCGAAGCTCCAGTCGGGAACCANGTAGCGCGGGTTGGCNATCGGGGTGTACGGGAAGGCCTGGCCGATNATGGCCACCGGCACGCCGTTCATTTCCTTGATCACGTAGGGCGGGAANACNGGNTCGCCGAAGTCGTTGGTNTTGACGTTCTGGGCCACGAAATCNACCTTGCCCTTGAAGTCCTTGCCNACNATTTCCTGNACCCGCTTGTCGCCNAGCGTCATTTCCCAGTGCGCNGTCATGACGTCGACNCCCAGCAGCAGGCCGGCGTCGACCATGTCCTGNCCNTTGGTCCAGAGCGCCGTGCCGGAGCCCTGCCAGGTGTCGCCGCCATCGAGCAGCAGCGCGCCGGGGCGCTCGGCCTTCATCTTCTTGACGAGGGTGGCCAAGTGGGCGAAGCCGCCGACCTTGCCGTAGGTGCGCGCCGCCCGTTCGAAGTCGAGTGCCGTGAAGGCATGTGCCTGCGGCGTGTGNGGCGCNANNCCGCTNNCCTTGAGCAGGGCTTCGCCGACCAGGTGCGGCATGCGCCCCGCNGCCGGCCCGAGTCCGATNTTNACGCTNGGCTCGCGAAAATNGACNGGCATCAGCTGCGCGTGNCAGTCGGTGAANTGCAGGAAGTGGACGTTGCCGAAGCGCGGCAGGTCGTACAGNGCGCCNGGNGACGGCGCCGCCATGGCGCCGCGCGNGCCGAGCAGCATGCCGCCGGCGGCGGCAATCCCGAGCAGTTGCGCGAATTCGCGCCGATTCATACCCATGCTATGTCCTTGATACTGTTNGCCGGCNGGCATCCGGATGCCANCCGGCGTGGTTCACTGGTTGACNGGCGANGCNGGATCCANCAGCAATGCCATCACATCCTTGANCTGGGCCTCGGTCANNATGCCGCTNTGGCCGAAACGCGGCATGTTGGAGCAGGCCGTANACGCCTGNGCGTTATAGATTTTTCCCCANGTGTANTTGAGCATCTCGTCGCTGCTGCCGCGGATNTTGCCGTAGTTGTANAGGCTCGGCCCGATNTTNCCGAACGANATNTCNTGCTTCGANATCTGGTGGCAGGCGTAGCAGTTNCCGCCNTTGATGCCGCCGACCNTGTCGGANGACTGCATGCCNCGNCCGTTCTGGGCGANCTTCTCGCCCTCTTTCCAGTCGCCNAGGTACTTGCCGTCGGCNGGCTGGCGGATNTTCTTCATCTGCGTNGCTTCGATCCGNGCCGCGACCTCGGCCGGGCGNTCCTGCGGATACTGGCTGCANAGCTGCTGGGCTTCGTCCTGGNTGNTNACGCGCTCCAGCGTCGCCGGNCCCTTCGAACGGAAGTCCTGCTTCAGCAAAGCGAGCGCGGCCTGCCGGTAATCGGGCTCGGCTGCGACGGTTGCGCAGCCGGCGGCAGNGNCTCCCAGCACGACCATCAGCGTGGTTTTCAGTGGTGTCATGCTGGCCTCCTATCGTTTCAGTGCCGGACCGGCGTACACGCCGCCGTCTGCGTTTTTCGCAAGGAACATNATCAGCGTGGTTTTCAGTGGTGTCATGCTGGCCTCCTATCGTTTCAGTGCCGGACCGGCGTACACGCCGCCGTCTGCGTTTTTCGCAAGGAACATTGTGATCGCGGTGATCGCCTCGGATGCATACATCGGCTCGGGGAAACGCTGCTGCCGGAAACAGTCGTTCAGGCGATGCTGCATGGTGCGTACCTCGCCCTGGGAAACGCGATACGCAGGCCAGGTGGTGTAAGCCGCCTGTGCATTCGCCTTCTCCAGGATGTTCGGCAGTTCCTGCAGGCGGATGCGCTGGCCCGAGGTGGAGTGGCAGGTGGCACAGGCGAAGTCGTGTGCGCCCCCACGATAGAAGAACAGCTGCTTGCCCGTTTCGTACGCCTGCTTTTCCTTCGGATGCCTGGTCGACACCGCCATCGTGGCGCCGCGCGACTCGGCCGTGATGTAGGCCACCAGCGCTTCGATGTCCGACTGCTTGCCGGTCGAGCCAAACGGCGTCTTCGTGGCATCGGCCATGCTGAGCCCTTGCAAAGTCATCCGGCAGTGCAGCAGGCGTTGTTCGAGATCCATGACCTTGTCGACGTCCCTGAAGTAGCGCGGCAGTTCGGCATACGCCCCCTTCAGCACGCCCGGCCCCTTGCCGAAGTCGCATCGCTCTAGCGATACATTCTTCGGGCCCGCTTTCTTCTTCCACAATTCTTCACCGCGCATTTCCCACAGCTCGGCGGGATTGCCATCCGCCAGCATTTGGCGGTATTTGGCGATTTCGTCGGTTGCTGACGATTGCGCCAGCGCCGTGGCGCATAGCACGAGCAGCGACGCTGCGACGAAACCGGAACGCATCCTGGTCATGGCTGTCTCCTCTTGATATGTCTGCGCGGTCTGGCGCCGCGCATGCATGCGCCCCGGCGCGGGGCGCGTCGTGCTTCAGCTGATGGTGCCTTCGTCGGTACGGGTGTCGCCCGCACTGTCGACCCAGGTCACGCTGACCTTGTCGCCCTTCGCGGCGCCCTTGAACTTGAAGGCCAGGAACGGGTCCTTCGAAACCGAGGGACCGAAGTTCGCGTCCAGCACGACCTTGTCCTTGACTTTCGCCACGAGCGTCTTGATGTAATGGGCCGGAATCACTTTGCCGGACGCGTCCTTGCGTTGTCCGGTTTCCATGTCGTGCCGCATCAAGACCTTCACCTCAACCGTGTCGCCGGCAAGGGTGGCGCGGATACGCATTGGGTCTGCCATGTTCTTTCCTTTCAATAAGCTTGATTGATCAGCCGCCGCAGCCGCCGAGCGTGACCTTGATTTCCTTGGTGGCGACCAGCCACTTGCCGTCGGCACGCACCAGCGCGTGCACGTTCGAGGTTGCTCCCATCTTGACCCGCGTGGTAACGGCCGCTTCGGTGCCCGTCGGGATATTGAAGCTGGCCGACATGGTGCTTGGATTCTTTTCCACCAGAACCGCCATGAAGTCGGTATTCGGCGCCTTGCTGGCGATCGATACCGGCACCACGGCGCCGTTCTCGGCGATGTCCGGCCCGGTGATCGACACATCGGGACTGACCGTGAACTTGTCGCCGCCCAGTTCCTTCACCGCCGCCTCGAGGCTCTTGGCGTCGAAGACTTTCTGGCTCCATTCGGCTGCGAACACGTCAGCTGGTTTCAGCACCCCCGCGGCAAACGCGGCCCCCAGGATCGCGCTGATGCGCATGACATTGCGTCGCTGTTGATTCATACCATCCTCCAATTGTTGAAAACGCCCAGCCGCCGGAGCGGCATGCATGCTCACTTCACCTGCGTCATGTACTTGTCGAGCCGATCCTTGCTCATGACGAAGGACTTCGAGAGGGCGTCCGCCCCCTTCTTCGCCTCCACAAGGTTGACCGGCTTGCCGACTTGGATCNCCCCTGCCATGGCCATCATCTTGTGCGGCTCGCACACATAGACGTAGACGCCTTCCTGGTCGAGCTTGACCGAGATTTCCTCGTCCGGCTTGCCTTTCCACGCGGCGGCGCCGGGCGGGGTGACGACCGAAGCGCTGTTGTGCGACGCATCGACCTTGATGAACTTGACGGTATCGCCCTTGGCGACCTTCAGGAAGCCCGGCTCGAAGACCATGGTGCCGTCCTTGCCGGTGTTGAGCATCTTGACCTGGTGCTCGGCCGCCATCGCCCCAACGCAGGCGATCGACAGGATGAGTCCGCTTACGACATGTTTCATATTGCTACGTCTCCCTTAAGTATTGTTAACGGTACGGCTTGCCGCCGTACCGGTTATTGCGGGGCCAGAATCCAGCCCACCAGGACCTTGAGATCCTCCTCCTTCACATGGGCCTGGGGAGGCATCGGGACTGCCCCCCAAACGCCGCTGCTGCCCTGCCTGATCCTTTCGGTCAGCCGCACGGAGGCGCCGGCATCGTCCTTGTACTTGGCGCGCACAGCGGCGAAGCTCGGCCCCATGACCTTATTGTCGATGCCATGGCAGGCCAGGCAGGCGTTCGCCTGCAGCAGGGCGGTCGGCACGGAGCCGGCCGCG
Organism: Massilia alkalitolerans DSM 17462; assembly: GCF_000427785.1. Lineage (GTDB taxonomy): Bacteria > Pseudomonadota > Gammaproteobacteria > Burkholderiales > Burkholderiaceae_D > Telluria > Telluria alkalitolerans. The sequence goes on along the minus strand of NZ_ATYR01000038.1, from coordinate 39,124 downwards.
GCCTTCGCCAGTGCTGCCGGCGCTGCCGCTGCCGCCGGCGCCGCAGCCGAACTGGCGGCAGCGCGGGTGGCCGGCGCGGGACGGGTGGTATCGACGCCGCGGGTAGCGCCGAAACCGCGGGTCTGCAAGGCCAGGTTGCCGTGGGCATTGCGCGCCGCTTCGGGCAGGGTCGAATGGGGCGCCGGATCGACCGGGCAGTCCTTCATGCAGGCCACGCTGCGCACATCGGGCTTGCCCTTGACGTCCCACATCCCGTGCTTGGTCACCATGCCATTGCGGTTAGGCATGCGCGCCTGGGCCTGCGCCATCGTTTTATCGGAGAGCACGAAGTCCTCGGGAATGATCTCGCCCATGTTCAAGAGGTAGGCGGTCACCGCGTAGACTTCGTCGGTGGTGAGCGACTTCGGGGCGGTCCAGGGCATGGCGCGGTTGATGTAGTCCCAGAGCGTCGAGACCGTCGCCACTTTCATCAAAGTGGTCTTCTGCGGCTGGCGGCCGTTGGCGAGCGCGGCCACCCGGCCGGTCTTGACGTCGTCCGCCGTCGTGCCGCCCACCAGCGGCGTGAATACCTCGTTGGATTCGCCGAAGGTGCCGTGGCAGGACGCACACTTGCCCTCCCATACGACCTGGCCCGCCGCCACGGTCCCGGAGCCTTTCGGCAAGCCCTTGAAGTCGGGCCGCACGTCGATATCCCATGCCGCCACCTCCTTGGGCGTCGCGGGACGCCCCGGCAAGGCCTGGGGACCGGCGAACACGGCGGCAGCCGCGGCCGCCAGCAGCGCACCCGCCGCGAGCTTAATAGACCTGGACATTCGACACCTCCCCCGATTGCGCCACTTGCCAGGACTGGATCGCATTGTTGTGATAAATCGAGCGCGTGCCGCGCACTGAGCGCAGCTCGTTAATCTTCGGCTGAACGTAGCCTGTATCGTCGATTGCACGCGATTGGAGGATTGCCGGCGCCCCGCTCCAATCCCAGTCGATGTTGAAGCGGGTCAGGCATTTGCTCAGCACCGGCGTCTCCAGCCGTGCCGTGCGCCAGTTGCGTCCGCCGTCGACCGAGACGTCGACCCGCTTGACCTTGCCGCGTCCGGACCAGGCCAGGCCAGTGATGTTGTAGAAGCCAGTGTCCAGCAGGCGCTGGCCGGCCGATGGCGTGGTGATCACCGATTTGCATTCCTGGATCGACGTGTACTGGCGATAGCTGCCGTCGGGCATGGCGTCCATGTAATGGATCGCCTCGTCCTTCGTCGCATACGGCTGGTCGCCGACTTCGATACGACGCAGCCACTTGACCCAGGAAACACCCTGGATACCCGGAACGACCAGGCGCAGCGGGTAGCCGTTCTCGGGACGCAGCATTTCGCCATTCATGGCCCAGGCGACGATCACGTCGTCGAGCGCCCTGTCGATTGGAATGGTGCGCGTCATCGACGAACCGTCCGCCCCTTCGGCCAGCACGACCTTGGCCTTGCGCTTGTCGTAGCCGCAATCTTCCAGCAGCACCGAAAGCGGCACGCCCGTGAACTCGCTGCAGCTCAGCATGCCGTGCGAATACTGCACCGACGGGACGGCCACGTTGCCCCACTCCATGGCGGTATTCGCCCCGCACTCGATGAAGTGCATGCGCGACACCGATGGCATGCGCATTAAGTCATCCATCGTGTAGACCTTCGCCTGCTTGACCAGGCCGTTGATCATGAAGCGGTGCTTGCTCGGGTCGATGTCGTGCCATCCCTGATGGTGGCGTTCGAAGTGCAGGCCTGATGGCGTAATGATGCCAAACAGGCCCTGCAATGGAGTAAAGGCCACGGAAGCGGCCGAGACGCGGGTCAGCCCGGGAGATTCCCGGCGCTGCAGATTGGCCTCGAACTGGGACGGCATCCCGTAAGGCGCCGAGGCGACCGGCTTGCCGAGCGTGCGCGCATGCTCGGGCAGCGTCAGGATGTTCGGATCGCCCTCGGCCGCCTGGGCCAGGGCTCCACCACTTGCCATTGCAGCACTGGCTGCGAGAAAGCTGCGGCGCAGGAAGCCACGCCGCTCCTCGTTCAGGCCATGCTCGTTGATGTCATTGATCAGAGAGCGCTCGACAAAATTTTCTGGCGCCTTCAGTACACGGCCGAACTTCCGAATCGGGTTACCCATCTACTCCATCCTTGCGATGAACAATAAAAATAACCGCATGCGCATATGCCTATATGCGCATATGAGCATAAAATGAGTGAAGAGGCGCCGATCTGCCTGCCGTACGGCTCCTTAGCTACCCGTCATGAAATTCTCGATCGCTACCTGGTCTATCTGGCGGCTTTTCTTGACCTTCTCTGCCATGTGATTACACACGGTGCGACACAAGGCGATGGTGTTCTGATCTTCGATTCGGTAGTACACCTGCGCGCCATCCCTGCGGCGCCCCAGGATGCGGGCACGGTACAGCATGTTCAGCTGGCGCGACACGTTCGCCTGGTTGGCCCCGAGCTGCGTCACGATCGCCCCAACGGACCGCTCGCCATTGCACAGGGCGTGCAGGATCTTCAAACGTGTTGGTTCAGAGAGCAGGCTGAAGTAATTCGACACTTGCTCGAATACTTCTGCCATCTCCTCGTTGTCGAGATCAACATCCATGCCTGTGGTGCGCTTTACTTATGAGCTTATGTATTTATAAGCATATAACCATTAAGATACATACTGTGCAAGATATTTCGATGCTGCAAAGCGGCAAACAGCGTCACATCTTGTCTGCACCACTAAGAAAACGAGCAGGATTAGAACTCTCCATTCGCAGCGCGATCAAGCATTTTCAGCATGGTCGCACGCACCCGCGTCACTCTCGCATGGAGTTCCGGTGGCATCGGCCGCCCCAGTTTGATCAGGATGTCCATGTCCATCGCGTAGATCCAGAGCCCATTCTCCTGCTCCACAACGGCAATCCGGCATGGCAGGAAGGCCGCCATCGCCGGACTGAAATCGACGATCGACCGTGCGGTATCGGGATCGCAGTACGAATAGACTTTGAGGAACTTCTGGGCCTGTCCGGTGCGCAGCGCCAGTTCGTTAGAGAGAAACAATTCGCCAACCGGTCGGAGGTTGTCTTCTGCAGCGACGCTTGTGAAGGCTTCTTCGATCTCCTGGATCGACACGCCAGGAGCGACCTTGCGCGACCAGGTAGTGGCCATAGCAGCATCGCCGCCGGCGTCGACCCACTTGCCGAATACCGTGGCAGCTTCACGTGCGGCGCCCGGTTCGGTGCGCGCGAGGACGCCCAGGGTATTGCAGCCCGAAATCGCAGCTGCAAGCGAAATGACGAGCGTGATATGACGGATGGAGGAATGCATGGGGTTGTTTGAGCCGGGAATCGTGCCAGCAGCATATTCTTCAGGAAATTCCTGCACAAGTAAAACCGGTAACTCTTTGAGCTCCAGTTGGAAGCTGAGCAACTTGTCTATCATTCTAAAGAATCTTAGAATGACGATATGAGAGAACTCAAAAACCACCTTTACGAGCAAGTCGCCCGCATCGGCAAGGCCCTCGCCAACCCCAAACGTCTAGAACTCATCGAGTTGCTGTGCCAAGGCGAGAAGTCCGTCGAGATGCTGGCGGCCCAAGGCGAAATCAGCGTGAAGCTCGCCAGTGCTCACCTGAGGGACTTGCGTATTGCGGGCCTGGTGGACACACGAAAGGATGGCAAGTACGTGCTTTACCGGCTAGCCAGCACTAGCGTTGCCGACCTATGGGTCAATCTGCGTTCGGAAGCCGAAGAGCGCCTGGTGGAGCTCCAGATGGCCCTGGGCTCGATCGTTGAACACGCCGACGACCTGCAAGGTCTCAGCCGTCCCGACATTCTGCGCCGGGCAGCTGCTGGCGAGCTTCTGGTGCTGGACGTCCGCCCGGCCGATGAATACGTTGCAGCTCATCTGCCCCACGCACGCTCCCTGCCTGTAGACGAGTTGAAAAAGCGCATTGCCGAACTACCCTTGGATGTGCCCGTGGTGGCCTACTGCCGGGGACCGTTCTGTCTGATGGCCAAGGACGCGGTCGAGTTGCTGCGCAAGCACGGTTATCAGGCCTTTCACCTCACTGACGGTGTGCCCGAGTGGCGGACCCATGGTCTGCCCGTGGCCTACTGCAAATGACACTGAATTTACCACTGGCGACCCTATTGCAGGAGCGCATCGTAGCACGATGGACAAGCTTACTCAATGGACTGCGTAGGCCGACAAGCCCCTTATGATCTGACCCAGGAGACAATCATGTTTTTTCTTCAACGGCCGGCGATCAACACCACACTTTCGTACCTCTTTGGCTGCGCCGGCCTACAGAAAGCTGTAGCCGTCGACGTTGTTGCTGGGGACGAGGACTGGTTCATCGAAGAATCGCAGCGCGCTGGAGCGATCATCGTCCATGTCATCGACACTCACGTACATGCAGACGACTACTTGGGCGGCCGGGAACTCGCGCAGCGTGTTGGCGGAAAGTATTACCTTCCTGAGAGCAACCATCTGCGCGTGGGATTCCCCTTCTCACCGCTGCGCGATGGGCAGCGCCTAGAGGCCGGAAACGTCGTGGTCGACGTTATGCACACACCAGGGCATACCCTAGACAGCGTCTGCTTGGCTGTACGAGACCTGCGACGCGGAGACGAGCCGTGGTTTGTCGTCATTGGTGACACCTTGTTTGTCGGCGCAGTTGGCCGTCCGGACCTGGCAGGTCAAGAACGCGAGATGGCGACGCAGCTGTATGACACGCTGCACTCACGGCTGCTATCGCTGCCGCCTGACCTGGAAATTTACCCGGGTCACCAAGCGGGTAGTACCTGCGGCGCAGGAATATCCGGCAAGCCGGCGTCGACCATTGGTTTTGAGAAGCGCTTCAATCCGATGTTATCAATGTCGCGGGAGGCGTTTGTCGCCGCATTGACCGCCGGGATTCCGCCTCAGTCAGCAGACATTTCCCGCATCATCGAGGCCAACCTTCAAGGCGTGGTGCCAAAAACAGCATCGTCTGAGTATCGACTATGAAGTTCGGTATCCGCGACAACCTCGGTCAATTCCTGCATCAGCTGCTGCAGGTACTACTTGTGGGCATGACAATCGGGATGATGCGCAACGTCGTACCAGCATTGGCCGAGACGGAGTTCGGCGTGCCGCGCGGCTCGTTCATGTTGCTGGTTGCCTTCGTCGTCGCGTTTGGCTTCGTCAAGGGAGCGATGAACTTCGCCGCCGGGCGCCTGGCCGAGACCTTCGGGCGTAAAAGAGTGTTGCTGATGGGCTGGCTGGTCGCATTGCCCATCCCGGCGCTCATCTACTTCGCTACCAGCTGGTCGTGGGTAGTCTTCGCCACCGTCCTCCTGGGCATCAACCAGGGGCTGACGTGGTCGATGACGCAAACGGCCAAACTCGACTTTACCCGTGCCGACCAGCGTGGCCTGGTCATCGGGCTCAATGAATTCTCGGGGTATGTGGGCCTGGCCATTGCCGGAATCGCCACGGGTTACCTCGCGTCTATATTCAGCCCGCGCGGGGCCTTGCTGTGGTTCGGCATGGCCGTTATCGGCCTGGCCACCGTCCTGTCATGGATGCTGATTGCCGAAACGCTGCCATGGGCTCGAGACGAGGTCAAACGCCACGCTGGTCCAAGCGCGCTTGTGCTCAGGCCCCGGTATCCAGAGGCGGTCAGCGAGCATCCCACGACGGCCGAGATGTTCGCCTTGATGAGCTGGCGCGACCGGCGCATGGCGGCCATGTGCCAGGCCGGCCTGGTTGAGAAATTTGTCGATGCCCTGGTCTGGGTTTTCTGGCCCGTCTACCTGCATCAACAAGGGATGAGCCTGCCGGGCATCGGCTGGATAGTGGGCGTCTACGGTTTCACCTGGGGCGCGGCGCAGTTCATTACCGGCCGGCTGTCCGACCGCGTGGGCCGGCATTTGCTCAACTCGTGGGGCATGTGGGTGTGTGGCGCAGGCGTGGCGTTGATGCCGCTGGGCACGGGTTCGTTATGGTGGAGCGCATCCGCCGCCATCGCAGGCCTGGGCATGGCAATGCTGTACCCGAACCTGAGCGCAGCGGTAGCCGACATTGCCCACCCCAACTGGCGTGCATCGGCCATCGGCATCTACCGCTTTTGGCGTGACCTGGGCTACGGTATCGGAGCGCTCGGTCTTGGCGCTGCAGCTGCGCTGGGTGGACGCATCGAGAGTGCATTCTGGTTCGTCGCCCTGTCCATGCTAGTCTCGGGCGCCGTCCTCTTCCGCTGGGGTGAAGAGACCCATCCTCGGCTCAATCCCGCCACCTGATTTTGCTGACCCAGGCTGAACTCTCAAGCGATCGAGCTTCTACAAAACCCGGATGGTTCACAGCTCCCCATACGAGTGCAGCCCCGACAGGAACATGTTTACGCCAATGAATGCGAAGGTAGTCACCAGCAGGCCAACCACCGACCACCATGCAGCCACGCGGCCGCGTAGTCCGTTCATCAGGCGCAGGTGCAGCCAGGCCGCGTAGTTGAGCCAGACGATCAGCGCCCAGGTCTCCTTCGGGTCCCAGGACCAGTAGCCACCCCAGGCCTCCGCTGCCCAGAGCGCGCCCAGGATGGTGGCGACGGTGAAGAAGGCGAAGCCGACCGAGATCGATTTATGCATCACGTCGTCCAGCACCTCCAGCGAAGGCAGGCGGTCGGCCAGGATGCCGTGCGATTTCAGCAGGTAAGCGCATCCGACCATTGCGGCCAGCGCGAAGGTGCCGTAGCCGATGAAGTTGGCCGGCACGTGGATCTTCATCCACCAGCTCTGCAGGGCCGGCACCAGCGGCTGTATCTGGGCGGCATCGCGTGACACCGTATACCAGAGGAGGAAGACGACCGCGGCGGCGATGATCAGCAGGACGAAGGCGCCCAGCTGGAGCGTGGCGTAGCGCTCTTCGTAATACAGGTGGAACAGCGCGGTGATCAGCGCGAACAGGATGAAAACTTCGTACAGGTTCGACACCGGAATGTGTCCGATATCCGCTCCCATCAGGTAGGACTCGAACCAGCGCACCGCCATGCCGGTGAAACCCAGCACCACGGCGGCCCAGCACAAACGCGAGCCCAGCGCACTGCTGGCATGCGAGCGCGCCAGCATCCCGATCCAGTAGAACACGGTCGAGAACACGAACAGCACGCTCATCCAGAGGATGGCCGACTGGCTCGACAGCATGTATTTCAGGAAGAAATTCTGTTCCGCCGCTGCCAGTGAACCGTCGTAAAGCGACACGGCCCATAAGGACAGGAGCGCAGACAGCGGGAACAGCCAGCGCACCGGCTTCCAGTGCCAGCCGAGCGCGGCCAGCGTCGGCGCGGTCAGCAACAGGATCGCGCGCTCGTAGCCATCCATGAAAGCGGCATAACGGTTCAGCGCAAACAGCGCGGCGGCCAACAGGCCGGCGCCGAACATCCAGTCAACGCCCGTTAGACGCCGAAAATAGCCGGGCGCCTCCTTGTAGACGGCGCCCGGATTCGGTTGGGATGCTTCCATGCTTGTCTCCATCAATCGTTCTTATAAAAGTGCGTTGTTGGCGCAGGCCGGCAGGCTGCCCCACGTCGCGACTACAGGGCTTTTCTGCCGACCAGGCCGATGAGTGCCGAACGCCCCGCATGTTGCGTTCCCTCGGCCAGGTTTGCCTCGTAATTCAGGAGCTCGACGATGTCCAGTGAGCCGAGTTCCGCGCGTAGTATTTCCTCGGTATAAAGGTTCTCCAACACTCCAGGACCGCCCGTCTTGTAGTCGAGTTGCATGGGCGTATATCCCTGCAAAATCAGGATGCCGCCCGGCTTCAACGTGGCGATGATGTTTGCGAACAGTCGGGCCCGCATGCGTGGGTCGGCAAACTGAACGAAGATCGCCGCGACCACATCGTAAGATGCCGGCTCCCAGCTCCAGGCATCGCAATCGGCAATGTGAAAGTCAACTGCCACCTGTGCATCGCTGGCGAGCTGCCTGGCCTTCCCGACGGCCACCGGCGAGAGATCGAACGCGTCTACGCTCAGGCCCTGGCGTGCGAGCCAGACACTATTCCGGCCCTCGCCGTCCGCGACCGCCAGCGCCCGCATCCCCGGCCGGAGCAGGTGCCCCTGACTGGCCAGGTAGTCGTTGGGCGCCGTCCCGAAGAGAAATTCGGGTGTGCCGTATCGCTGGTCCCACAGGCTTGCCACCTTTGCAGCTGTATCTTCTGTCATCACAATCCTTGTTCATGCGTCAGACGCTATGCGGCAAACCGAGGTTTTGGTTCGCCGGCACGGCGACGTCGATCCGTTTCGGTTTTGGCAGGTTCAACTCGCCCATCAACTGGACGAACTCCTCACGGCTGCGGTTGGCCAGGCGCGCGTTGTTCTGCTTCTCCCAACCGATCGTCGATACCACCTGCCCCTTGTAGTCGTGCCCCGGCCACATCAACATGTCGTCTGGAAGCGAAAAGAGCTTTTTCGTCACGCTGTCGAACAAGGCGTCGGCACTGCCGCTCTGGAAATCCGTACGACCGCAACCGTTGATCAAAAGCGTGTCGCCGGTGAACACGTTATTGCGCCACACATAGCTCATGCTCCCGCCGGTATGGCCGGGTGTGTGCAAGACTAGGATTTCTTCGCTGCCGAAGCGGAGCACATCGCCGTCATTCAACTGGACGTCGGCAGGAGGAATACCGCAGCCGCTCGGGACCGCAGCCTTCGCGCCGGTCAGCTCGCGCAGTTTGCCGGCCGACGTGACGTGATCCGCATGGGCATGCGTCTCAAGGACGTAAGCCAGCTTCAGGCCGAGGCGCCGCAGGTGCGCCAGGTCGCGCTCCCAGTGCTCGTCGACGGGGTCGATCAGCACTGCCTCGGCACCAGCCTGGGTCGTGAGAATATAGGTAAAGGTCGAAGACTCGGCGTCAAACAACTGAATCGGTCTGAGATTCATGGCAGTTCTCCTTGAATAGGATAAGCGCCGCATGGGCGGCTAAGATTATCGGTACAGTACCTTGGCGATCATGCCCACCGCGACGAGTGCCGACACAGCGGCAAAACCGATCTGCAACTGCGGACCGGCGAGCCGGTCCGATACAATGCGGCCGCCCAGCATGCCGGCCAGTGCCCCCGCGGCAAACGGTAGGGCCACCGCCCAAGTCATCGAGCCGGCAAACGCACTTGATGCAACGCCGGTCACCGACACCAGGGCGATCACCGCAAGTGAAGTCGCCACGGTCGATTGCATATCCAGGTTGGTATACCGCTGCAGCGCAGGCACCATTACGAAGCCGCCGCCAACACCGAGCAGGCCGGACAGCAAGCCCGCGACCGTGCCGGACAGGGCAAGCGAACGCGCGCAACGCGCAGTCCAGACAAAGCGGCCTGTGCCGCTGTCACGCATGCATGGCTGCTCGAGGTCGGCAGTGTTTCGCTGGACAGACGTTTTGCCGGTGGCGCGTCTAAAGGTTTTGAAAGCCACGAACAAGAGGACGAGTGCGAACAGTACGCTCAACCAGCGATTATCGATACGGTGCGCAAGCCACAAACCGACCGGCGACAACAGCATGCCGGTCGCCGATATCAGAATCGCGGCCCGGTAGCGCACGATGCCGGACTTCAGGCCCAGGACGGCCCCTAGCGCAGCCGCCATGCCTACTGCCAGCAGGCCGATCGGACCGGCCTGGGCAACCCCCATCTGCATGCCAAAGACGAGTAGCGGCACAGCCAGAATGCCGCCGCCGGCACCAGTGAGCGCGAGCACCACGCCGACCACCAGACCAAGTCCCAGACTGATCAGCATGACGTGGCCCTCACCGTGGCGCTGCGGTTACGCACGTTGCTTGCCCGGGGCAGCTGGCAGGCGCTGCAGCAGCTCGAAGATCGCCATCCCGGCCAGCAGTGCGCCGGTAAAGATGAGCGGCTTCTCGCCGCCGCCGACCAGCGAGACTAGCGCCGGTCCCGGGCAATAGCCCGCCAGGCCCCAGCCTACCCCAAAGGTCAGGCCGCCGAACACCAGCCGCCGGTCGATCTGCGTGGCGGTCGGCAAGCGCATCGCCTCGCCGAGCAGCGACTTTTTGCGCCCGGCGGCAAAGTGGAATGCGATCAAGCCAACTACGATCGCGCCACCCATGACGAATGCCAGAGAAGGATCCCAGTCACCAGCAAGGTCGAGAAAATTCAGGACTTTCGCAGGGTCGGCCATACCTGACACGAGCAAGCCGATACCGAAGACAAGCCCGACGATCAATGCCATTACGATCTGCATGAGAATTCCCTCCTTAAGCCATCAGGTGGCGTACGACATACACGGTGACGAAGCCGGCCAGCATGAAGCTTGCCGTGGCGACCAGGGAACGCGGCGAACGCCTCGACAGTCCGCATACGCCGTGGCCGCTGGTGCAGCCGGCCCCATAGCGCGTTCCCAGTCCGACCAGCAACCCGGCGACAATCAGGGTCCCGGTGCCGGCTTCGATGCGGGCCTCAGGCAGGGTGGCAAACATCCCGTACACCAAAGGCGCACCGAGCAGCCCCCCTAGAAACGCCACACGCCAGGCAATGTCGCCGCGCAGCGGAGCTAGTAAACCACCAAGCACGCCGCTAATGCCGGCAATCCGGCCGTTGAACAGTACAAATAGCGCAGCCGACAGACCGATCAGCAAGCCGCCAAACAGCGACGCCCACGGCGTGAACTCGCTCCAGTTGATGGTCATGATTTACTCTCCTTCATCGTTTTACAGTACAGCTCGTACAAAACTTCCATCACCGCCATCGCTTCCCTGCTCGCTATGCTGTAATAGATCTGCTTGCCCTCGCGGCGGGTGCGAACCAGCTGTTCGTCTCGCAGAACGCCTAACTGTTGCGAGAGTGTGGGCTGGCGAATGCCGGTCAAGGCTTCCAGCTCGCTGACACAGAACTCTCCCTGGGTCATCTGGCAAAGCAGAAGCAGGCGGTCGGGATTGCCCAGCGCCTTCAACAGGCCACAAGCCTGCTCCGCGGCACGCCGCATCGATTCGATATCGATGCCGTCAGCAGGACACAGCCCTCCTTCTTCAACCTTTGTCAGCATCCTATTCACCATTCAAAATACATTTTTATAGTATATCGCGTTTCGAAATATTTTCAAGTATATTGTCACTTGTGCCGGCGATCGGGGACATTACGTGTGCGTCCCGGATCGGGAGTCAGGCGTATGCTTATGGTTGGCACCTGAATTGCTGCAGGCGAGAAATTGCTAAAAAGAAAATTTATAACGTTCCTTGATCCGCATGGCCGGGCAGCGGCGCTCCTTCTGGCGGCCGTCAGCTCGTAAGCACAGTTCGTCAGACGGCAAAATATACCATCCAGGAGATCCTATGAAATTCAAGCAGCTCAGCCCGGACCTCGCGGTCTCGCAACAGGTTCAACTTGAGGACATTCCCGCCTTGGCACAAGACGGTTTTCGTTCAATAATCTGCAACCGGCCAGATGGCGAAGGACCGGACCAGCCTGCGTTCAGCCAGATCGAACAGGAAGCTGCACGGTTCGGCATGGAAGCAAGGTATCTTCCTGCGGCACCGGACAATGTCACCGACACCCATGCGGTTGCGTTCAAGCTACTGATGGCCGAATTGCCAAAGCCGGTACTCGGCTATTGCCGCACCGGGCGGCGCTCGACGTCGATGTGGGCGCTATCCCGTGCGGGCGAGGAATCCCCCTCCAGGCTGTTGGAGGCAGCCTCGCAGGCCGGCTACGATCTCGGCGCACTCGCACCGCGCCTGGAAAAAAAATAAATGGAGGCAGATATGTCCGGATCACATGAGGTGCTCATCGTCGGCGGCGGCGCGGCCGGGATTGCAGTCGCGGCCAGTCTGCAGGCGCGCCTTCCCGGCATCGACATCGCAATCGTCGAACCTGCCACCACCCACTTTTACCAGCCCGGCTGGACCATGGTCGGGGCCGGAATTTTCAAGGCCGGCGATACCGCGCATGACATGGCTTCGGTCATGCCGCGCGGGGTTCGCTGGATCAAGGTTGCGGCCGCCGAGTTCGCACCGGAACGCAACGCAGTGGTGCTTGCCGACGGCAGCGAGGTGGGTTACCGCAGCCTCGTGGTGTGCCCCGGCTTGAAGCTCGACTGGCAAGGCATCGAGGGCCTGACCGATGCGCTTGGCCGCAATGGCGTCACGTCGAACTACCGCTTCGACCTGGCGCCATATACCTGGAAACTAGTGCAGCAGTTGCGGCGCGGCCGCGTCCTGTTCACCCAACCCGCCATGCCGATCAAGTGCGCCGGAGCGCCCCAGAAAGCGATGTATCTGTCGGCGGACCACTGGAAACGTGCAGGTGTGCTTGACGAAATCGATATCGACTTCTGCTCCGCCGGCGCAGTGCTGTTCGGTGTCGCGGACTATGTGCCGGCACTCATGGAATACGTGCAGGCCTACGGAATCAGGCTCAACTTCGGCGAGAACCTGACCGCGATCGACGGCGAAAGCAAGCGCGCTACTTTCACCCAGACAGGGGCCGACGGGGTCAAGCAGACGGTCGTCAGGGACTTCGACCTGATCCATGTGGTGCCGCCCCAGGTCGCTCCCGATTTCCTTCGCAGCAGCCCCTTGGCCGACGCTGCCGGATGGGTCGACGTCGATCCTGCCAGCTTGCGCCACCGTCGCTACGACAACATATTTGGACTTGGGGACGCGTGCAATACCACCAACGCCAAGACCGCCGCTGCTACACGCAAGCAGGCACCGGTAGTGGCGCACAACCTCCTCGCCCAGCTGGGCAAGGCCCTGGGGACGGCGAGCTACGACGGTTACGGTTCCTGCCCGCTGACCGTGGAACGCGGCAAGATCGTCCTGGCCGAGTTCAGCTATGGCGGCAAGCTTGCGCCGAGCTTCCCGCCCTGGCTGATCGACGGCACCAGACCGTCGCGCCTGGCCTGGCACCTGAAAAAGGACATCCTTCCGCCACTCTACTGGGAGTGCATGCTTAAAGGACGCGAATGGCTGGCTCGGCCGCAGACGTCACAAGCCTGAGCCTTGGGTGGCGAGCGGTACGGCTCGGCCCACGCTCGCCTCCCGCGGAAAACCGGAGATGACGTGAATCGAGACGGTTTCGGCAGTCGCGGCGAAGCCTGGGTGCTGATCCAGGCCTTGCTGCTGGTACTGTTCCTGTTGATGCCCCGGGTTGGGCCGGCCTGGCCTGCCCCGGCGCTGTTCCGCATCCTGGGAGCGGCCGCTGTGCTGGGCGGAATCGCCATTCTTGGCAGTAGTGCCGTCTCACTTGGAAAATCGCTCACTCCTTTCCCACGGCCCTTGCCTACCGCCCGACTCGTCACAAGCGGGGCCTACCGCCTGGTGCGGCACCCGATCTACTTCGGCCTGCTGCTGGCCGCGCTTGGGATCTCCCTGTTCACATCGAGTCCTCTGCGGCTCGGCTTAACCTTGCTGCTGGGCGTATTCTTCGACCTCAAAGCCACACGCGAGGAAAAGTGGTTGCTGGAGCGTTATCCCGACTATCCGGCCTACCAGGCAACGGTCAGGAAACTGCTGCCCTACCTCTACTGACAACTGACGCGGGTGTCGGGTAGGTCGTGCGTCAGCGCCTGTGCTGGTGCTGCACGATTGGCTCGCAGCGGTCAGGAACATGCAATTCCTGGCTAGCCCGTGCCACATCAGACGACCACCGCGAGCAAGCTAACTGACGTCGCAACCAGCTTCGGCATCCTGAACACAGCACGAGCGCGGCAGCGCTTACGTGCGCCACCCAGCATATAAAGCGTGTTAGCGTAATACCAATCCTTAAGCGAGCGCTGGCTTCGCAGCAGATTCCCTATTCAACGTACATCATCAATTGTTCGGCGCCAATTTGGTTGACCGCTACGCTGCTATCCGAAGGAAAATCATTTACAGAAATATTTATACGTGAGGAGCTCGAAATGAAATTGAACGCATATGTGGCTGCGGTAGTTTGTCTCGCTGGACTTGGGAGCGGATGCATGACGTCGCAGACCGGCTCAGCACCGAAGACCACTCCGGCGGGCGAGGCAAAATACGGCGATACCAAGATGCTCGAGGCTGGCGCGAAGATCTTGCAGAGTAATGCACCTCTCAAAGGATTCGATGTGTATCTGGATGGATTCCATCCAATGAAGGACAAGCCAGAAATGCAGATGGAGGCCCACCACTACTGCAGTCAAGTGAACGAGGACTTCGCGCAGTGTGTCCTCTTCGATGGCAATACGAGAACCGCCAACATGAACGGTGTCGAATATATTATCTCGGAAAAGCTGTTCAATACCCTGCCGCAGGAGGAACGGAAATACTGGCATCCGCATAACGGAGAAATCCTGTCCGGCCAGCTGATTGCGCCAGGCCTGCCAGAAGCCGCCGAACATGCCCTGATGAAGAAGAAAATGAACAGCTACGGCAAGACTTGGCATGTCTGGCATACGGGAAATCAGGGCATGCCAGGCGACAAAATGCCGCTGGGTGAAGCCATGCTTGCTTGGTCGTTCAACCGCGATGGAGAAATCATGCCTGGCCTGGGCGAGGCGCGCGACAAGCAACTGAACGTCGATACGGCCAAGAAGCGTGAGCAGCGTGCCGACCTCCGCGCGCTCGCCAGGCCGCAATCAGGCGTGGATGATCTAAAGGGTAAATTCCCGAGACCGACGAAAGATATCCCTGGCGTCGTTGATCAGAAAGCCGCCGGCACAAAACCGCTTGACTGATGTGTTTTGATTGGAACTGACGCCGAAACAAGAGGCAGGTCTCCTGCTCGATGCAGTCCTCGACGAGCGAGCGGGTAGCCACAGCCGTTCTTACGGAGCGGGTTTCCCTGGGGCCACAGACTTGCTCCCAAGAACGTAACCATTCACTTCAATCCCGTACAGTGAAGTAGGTTCATCATGGTATTTCTTGCGCGTTTCGGCGACCGATCCCTTGAAGCGCGGATCCTGGGGCCGCTCGTGGCTGTTCATGAAGATCGCGACATCCCAAGCCTCCTGGTCGCTGAGCTTCCCGCCCTGTCCGAGCGGCATGTTGGCCTTGATGAAGCCGGCGGCGTTCTTGATGTCGTGCATGCCGGCACCCCAGTTGAAGGACTTTGGCCCCCAGAGTGGGGGAAAGACCGTCTTGCCGCCACTGACCTGGCCTTCGCCATTGGGACCGTGGCACACTGCGCAGTTCTGTCCATAGACCTTGGCACCGCGCGCGATGTCAGGCGGCATCGCCGGCTTAGGTAGTTTCGGATAACCCCGTCCCTTGACGTTCATGCGCACCGGCGCCCCGGTTGCGAGCCAGTAGGCATAGGTTTCCAGTGCGATCAAGGTTGGGTCGCCGAGTGGGGGAGCCTTGCCGTTCATGCTGTAGCGGAAGCATCCCTGTATCCGCTCGGCCAGTGTGTTGACGTGGCCATTCTTGCTTCGGTAGGCCGGATACGAGATATAGGCGCCCCACAAGGGACTCGAGTCAGCCTTGCGCCCGGCGTCGAGGTGGCAGTTCACACAATTCAGACTGTTGCCGACAAACTGGCGGGCGTTCTGCTGCGTATTCACAAAAATCTGCTGACCTTGCCTGACGACCTTGCCGAATTCGTCATTCGGAATGCTGTCGGCGGGCGGCGGCGAGAACGGGACCGGCTTCTTCGGCGCCATCGATTCGGCCGGCGCCGCCGGTTCGGGAGGCCCGTCCTTGCTGCCGGCCACTTGTTTTGCGGTTTGCCCCACCGCGCTTGCGGCCACGCACAGGATTGCCAGCTGCAATCCAAGCTTACGCATCTTCATTTCATGCTCCTTCCGGGGTCCGTTCCCTGCGCCTGGCCGGCAAGACCGAAGTGATTGGCAATGGCGATCACGTCCGCATCCGACAAGCGCTTTGCTACCGCCCCCATGAGATTGCCGGGTCCGCCAGGGCGCTTGCCGGTCTTGAATGCTCGCAACTGTGCCGCGATGTAGGCCGCGGACTGGCCTCTCAAGGGCGGGAACACGGCGCCAACCCCCTGCGCTGCGGGCCCATGGCACTGTATGCATGCGGGTATGTTCTGCTCCCAGCGCCCGCGCATGATCAGAGAGCCGCCGGCATCGCGCGCCATGCCCTGCCCGGCCCCGGGGGCGCCAGCCACGGGCGCCCAGGGCAGTGAGCCATAGAACAGCGCCAGCGCCGTCTTCTCGGATGGAGTCAGCCTTGCCGCGATCGGGCTCATGACGCCATTCGGTCGATAGTCGCGCGCGAAATTACTCAGCTGCTCTTCGATGTAGCGCGGATTCAGGCCGGCCAGCCGGGGAAAGCCCGCCGCTGGATTGCCCTCACCGGCACTGCCGTGACAGGCCACGCAGGCAAGCGCACCTTTGGATCCGCCACGTGCCGCGATCACCGCTCCCGTTGCGCTGTCCGATTGCGCGTAAGCAGGTTGCAGCGCTTCGAACGCAATGGATGCCATTAACGCCATGAAAACCGTACGATTCGTTATCTTCGGCATAGGCTTGGCTTTTCTTCGAATACGACTTCTCGAAGCGCTGCTTGACTCCAGGGTGCCGTACACAGTCAGTGACGGTGTGTTCGCAAGCGGTCGAATCAGTCGACTGTGGCTAGACTGTGTTGCCTCCAGATTGCCGATAATTCAAGCAAGCCCCGGATCGTAGGTGGCTCGGGCTGTCTGCCGGTTCGGCAGGTGAAATAATCGTACAGGAAAACCATCGTTGTCCCGCGCACGGATACGCATCGCTGCGCTTGAGCGCTGATTCGAGTAGCGATGGCAAGCAATCGAATCGGTCACTGACGCAATCGTGCGCGACTAGGGATACTGATGATGATATTTTTATCATGGTAAGCGCTGGCACGATATCGCTTGCGCCAGTCGGATGTGGCCCTCGTGTTCCATGGCGTGGCCTGATTCGCGGGCGGCAACCATGGTCGCAGCCTTATATTGGCCACACGGCCCTTGGCAGCATGGCAGCATGGCTCCATGGCAGTGGAGCCTGCAAACGCTGGTTGAACATTACTAGACCAAGGAACTTATGTTTGCGAACTCGCCCGCCGTCGTCGTCCTCGGCCTCATCATCGGTCTACCCGCCGTGTTCCTGCTGCTCTGGGCTAGCGTGAACGGATATTTCGATGCGCCCGAAGCGACCGCCTACGTCATCTTCGAAGACGGAGAGCTGAACCAGTTGCGCCCGTGGGAAACGCCAACACAGGCGTGCGAGCGCGTGGCAGCATACGGACTGCCCGATCAGGAATCCCAGCCGGCCTGGAAGCAATGGCTATGAGCGCGGCCTCTTCCGAGCCGGGTGGGCCCCACCCGGTAGACGCGGCAACCCGGCGCGACAGCAGCCAGCCCCATAGCGAGATGCGCATGTCCGTGCGCAATGCCGCCCGCTTCGATGCGTCCAGCCGCGCGCCCGTGCTTCTGGGATTCGCGCTGGCCCTGTTCTGGCTGCTTGCCGGCTCCTTGCTGGGCGATATTGCAAGCTTCAAATTCGATTTCCCCGACTGGCTTTCCCAACCGGCCGCCATGACTTTCGGGCGGGTGCGCCCGGCCCACCTGAACGTGATGATCTATGGGTGGGCCTCGACTGCCATGTTTTCGGTGTCGCTCTGGATCATTCCGCGCCTGTCCTGCACCGTCCTGCACTGGCCGCGCCTGGCCGGCGCGGGCATCCTGGTCTGGACGCTGGGTGTCCTGATCGGGCTGATCGGCCTGCTTTCCGGCCGCAGCGACGGCCTGGAGTGGCTCGAATTCGACCGCACCACCGCCGACCCTTTCCTCATCGCCGGCGCCCTGCTGGTCGGGGCGTCGATCTGGCGCACGCTGGCTGCGCGCCAGGTCAAGCACCTGTACGTGTCCGTCTGGTATGTGGCCGCTTCCTATCCCTGGTTCCTCATCATCTTCGTCGCCGGGAACCTGCCGCATTACACCGGGATCGATTCGGCCGCGATCAACTGGTTCTATGCCCACAACGCACTCGGCCTGTGGCTCACGACGGTCAACCTCGGCCTGATCTATTACCTGCTGCCGAAAATCATCGGGCGCCCGATCTATTCCTACTGGCTGTCGCTGGTGGGCTTCTGGGGGCTGGCGCTGTTCTATTCGCTCAACGGCATGCATCACCTCATCGGCGGCCCGATGCCTTCCTGGATGATCGCCACCTCGATCGTCGCCAGCATCCTGATGGTGATCCCGGTCGTCGCCGTCGGGATCAACCAGCACATGACGATCGTCGGCCGCTTCGGCGCCATGCGCTACTCCCCGACCCTGACCTTCCTCGTGCTGGCCGCCATGTCGTACACCGCAGTGTCCCTGCAGGGCATCATGACGGCGCTGGTCAGCGTCAACCGGGTGACGCACTTCACGCACTGGACCATCGCCCACTCGCACCTCGGCGTGTACATGTTCGTCACCATGAGCCTGTTCGGCGGCATGTACTACATCCTGCCCCGCTTGACCGGGCGCGAATGGCCGAGTGCCATGCTGATTCGCGCTCACCTGCTGTTGGTCGTCGGCGGAATGGTGCTGTATGTGGTCGCGCTCGGCGCCGGTGGCGTGCTGCAGGGCCTGGCCTTGCTCGACCCGTCGATACCGTTCAAGGCATCGGTGCTGGCGGCCAGGCCCTGGCTGGCGGCGCGCAGCGTGGCCGCCGTCATCCTCACAGCCGGTCACCTGGTCTTTGCGGTCCACGCGTTCATGCTCGTGCGCAGAAAACGCGGCGCCGAGATCGATCAGCCGGCCTTTTTCTTCATTCGTCCGGTGCTGGTGAAAAAGTGAACGTGACTCAGCCAAGCGATGTCGCCCCATGCCGGGCCTTCCACAAGACTAACGGGGGACGCGCCAGATGACCCGTATTTCGGTACTACTGCTCGGCGCACTGGCGGCCGTGATCTTTGCCCTGATCATCCTGATCATCCTGCCGACCACCCTGATGGCCGAGGTGCCGCACCCCGCCGGGCTGCGGCCCTATACTTCCCAGGAGCTGCGCGGGCGCGAAGTTTACATTGCGAACGGCTGCGTGTACTGCCATAGCCAGCAGTTGCGCGACCGCCACTTCACGGTCGATGTCGCGCGCGGCTGGGGCACCCGCTCCTCGGTGCCGGCAGACTATGTGTACGACAGCCCCCATTTGATGGGAACGATGCGGACCGGTCCCGACCTGTTCAATGTCGGAATCCGCCTGCCTGATCCGCAGTGGCAGCTGCTTCACCTGTACCAGCCGCGCGCCGTGGTGCCCTGGTCGATCATGCCCTCCCATCCTTTCCTGTTCCAACACAAGGAGTCGGCAGCGCCGGGCGATCAGGTGCTGGCCCTGCCGCCCCGGTTCGCGCCGGCCTCGGGCGTCATCGTCGCCACCCCCGACGCCAAGGCGCTGGTCGCCTATCTGCTCGCACTGAAGCACGATTATCCGGCGCCAGCCCACGACGCATCCGGTAGTCGGGAGGATGATGATGAACAATGAGGACAAGCCGCGGGAGGCGCCGGCGATCGAAGGGGAAGCGTCCACGCTGGACATCCACGAGGCTGTCATGCGCGAGTCAGACGACCCGGACGAGGGTGTCGATCCCGGTCCGCGCTGGTTCTATGCATTGCTCGTGTTTGCCTTGATCACCGGCGGCGTGTATTTCAGCCGGCACTACGGCAGCCTGGGTCCCGCGCCGCATCTCGGCTTTACCGAAGCGTTCGATACGATGCGCAAGGATCCCCGCTTAGCACAGCAGACAATATCTGGCGCGGCGATCTACGCTGAACGATGCGCGAACTGCCACCAGGCGTCCGGCTCCGGGATTCCCGGAGCCTTCCCTCCCCTGGCAGATTCTTCCTACGTGCTGGGCGACCCCACCGTTCCTACCTGGATGGTATTGCACGGCCTGCGCGGTCCCCTGACGGTGGAAGGCCAGGATTACGATGGCGTCATGCCCGGGTGGGCGGACAAACTGAGCGATAGAGAAATTGCCGCAGTGATCAACTTCATCCGCAACGAACTCGGCAAGAACAAGGCGCCCCCGGTCGACGCGGCATTCGTCGCTGGGGTGCGCCGGCAGACGCTCGCCGCCGCACCGCCCGCAGGCTCCCGACCGCACCCGACTACAGGAGCGCCGCAATGAAACCAGCATCGCCCAGCCGTGCTGCCGAAGAACAGGCATCGTTCACCGTATCGGCATTCTTCTGCGACGAGCGGCAAGCGCACGATGCCATGTGGGCCTGCCTCCGCCTCGGAGTTCCGCGCGACCTGATGGACGTGGCGGTCTCGGAAGACGCAGCAAAACAATTTTTCTCCGGCCAGGCCCAGCCCTACCGCGACGGATGGTTTTCCTGGGCCGGGCGCGGCGCGCTGGCCGGCCTGCTGCTGTCCGCCGCGTTCACGCTGGGACTCATCCTGTTCCCCGGCCTGAACACCTCGGGGTGGATGGCCATCGTGCAGTTCCTGGGGCCGGATATCGGCGTCATCGTCGGCGCCGCGCTCGGCGGGCTGTATGGGCACCTGCGCAAGACAGACGTGAAGCCCCAGATGAGGCGAGCGCTCGAACGCGCGGACGCGATGCTGATGCTGGTCCACCTGCAACCGCAAAGGGAAGCGGAACTGATCGGCCGCACCCTCGAGGCGCACCATGGCGAAAGCGTCCGCATCGACCAGGACTCGGCTAAGTCGGTGGGAGCTGAGTAAGCAGCGATGTCGCAAACACGACCAGTGCCGCAAAGAATACCTCGGAACTGAGTCCATCGTTGTAGCGCCGCTCCCACGACCGGTCGCCACTGTCGCGCAGCTGCCGCCGCAGCCCGGCCGCCGTCACGACAACACCGAGCACGGCGCCGAGCTTCAAGCCCAGCATCAGGAGGTAGGCGCCGCCGAGATAGGCGCCCTGCTCCTCGTATTGCACGTACAAGCGCACCAGCCCGGTCAACAGGATGGCGCCGAACATGGGCAGGGCGATACGGGAAAAGCGCAACAGGGCGTCCCGCTCCGGCGCCCATGTCTTCCCCAGCCGGCCCGCCACCAGCAGCGCGAGTGCACCAAGCCACATCAGCGCAAACGCCAGGTGCAGCAGGTCGATCCAGAGCGCGGGCCCCGACCAGCCATATTCGCCAGCGTGGCCTGCGAGCGCGAGCGCAAGGCCCATCCCGAGAACCGTTGCCCATGCGAGCGGGCGGTAATTCCCGAAGACCGTCCCCAGCACGAGGCATGCGGCGTAAGCCAGCCACGCGTTGCCGAAGGTGGTGCCGAGGAGCACTGTGTGGAGCTCGGCCAGCGTTGCAATCCCCAGGTCCTGCCCCTGTGGTCCGAACGGCGCGGCCAGCTCGACTGCGGTCGCGTTGAGCGCGATTAGCATCCCCACGAGCCCGCAAGCGGCTGCCGATATGCGCAAGCCCACCAATGATTTCAGGTCGACACCGCGGACCAGGTCCGGCCACACCCGGATGCCAAAACACAGGGCGAGGCCGAAGTATGCCAGCGCCCGCCCCAGCGCCCCGTCCAGCACGTGGGGATGGGCCCCGAGCGCCTCAGCGAACTGTAAAGTCCAGTTTCCCATCTTGGGAGTGCCCGTCGCGAGACAGTACCCGCCATCTTACCCTGTAGGGTCCGGGATCGAGCGCAGGTAACGCGGCACGCAGGCGCGCGCCATCCTGTTGGGTCACCAGGGCTTGCCACCGCCCCCCGCGGCGCAGCTCGATCCGGTTAAAGCGGGCTTCGGGCGGAGCGGAGAACACGAGTACGACCGCTGCTGGCGGTGAATGGACAAGCGCTCCCTGCTCTGGAACACTGCCCAGCAGTCGGGTGTGACCCCACGCGGGCAACAGCACCGTACAGGAAAGCAAGAACAGAAACCACTGCTTTGGCAGTCTTGCCAGCAATGGACGCCGCACGGAGTGCGGCGCTGACAAAACAGCCTGCCCTGCGGGCGGGGCTGGGGATTTTTCCATGCGCTGTGGATTTCCAATGATTACGATCGACCGGCTCAGCATACCCTGCTCAGCTGACGAATGGCGCACCCGAAGAGGCTTGGCAGAAGTCCGACAAGCTCGTGCGCACTATGCGCTCTTCAGCACAAAACGAATTAGCAAGGCGAGTACCGCGAGTACGCCGACGCTGACGGCCCATATCCCCACCATCCAGAGCAAACGGACGACAAGTGGCGCCGGCCTTCCTTCCTGATCCTTTCGCCCGCTCCTCGGCCATTTCATCAGTGGTATCCCTGGCTGTCGACTTTTCCGCGGAAAACCCAATATGCCCACGCCGTGTACGCAAGGATCATCGGCATGATGATGACCGTGCCGACCAGCATGAAAGCTTGGCTGCTCGGATCGGTCGCTGCATCCCAGATCGTCAGGGCGCCAGGTACGATATAAGGAAATATGCTGATTCCAAGCCCAAGGAAGCAAAGAAAGAAAACAAACAGGGCCAGCAGGAAAGGCGCCAGTTCCCGGCCGGACTTCATACTGCGATAGAAGGCATAGCTGGCAAGCGCGACCAGCAAGGGCACCTGTGCGACCAGCAGAACGTTCGGATAGGCGAACCAGCGATCGAAATACGCACCTTGCAGGAATGGCGTTGCGACACTCACGAGCACGACGGCTGCCAGGGTGCCGGCGCCTGTTTTCCAGGCAAGACGAGTGGCGCGCTGCTTCAGGCTCCCTTCCGTCTTGAAGATAAGCCACGTCGAGCCGAGCAAGGCATAGGCCACGACAACGCTTATCCCCGTCAGTATCGAAAAGGGCGTAAGCCAGTCCCACCAGCCGCCGCCGTATGCGCGTTCGCTGAGTTTCATCCCCTGCAGCAGCGCGCCCAGGATGACTCCCTGCGAAAACGCCGCAACGAATGATCCTCCTGTGAATGCAAGATCCCATGCCGGACGGTGCGCGGGATCTCGCCATCGCGCTTCGAATGCCACGCCCCGGAAAACCAACGCCAGCAGCATGGCAATGATGGGGGCATACAAGCCCGAGAGGATCACTCCGTAAGCCAGGGGGAAGGCGGCAAGCAGGCCGCCCCCGCCCAGCACGAGCCAGGTTTCATTTCCGTCCCACACAGGCGCAATACTGTTCATCGCCGTGTCGCGATCGACGCCAACCCGAAAGCAGGGAAAAAGAATGCCGATTCCCAGGTCGAACCCGTCCATCACCACGTACACGAAGACCGAGAAAGCAATGATGAATGCCCAAACGATTGTCAGATCAAGATTCATGGAACACTCAGCTCGGGATGTGGGTGGAAGTATGCGCAATGGCCGGCGCCGGCGTGATGCCAGCCGTTCGTACGGGCAAGTCCGGCAGCTCAGGCTCATGGGAGACAAGCGCCTTGGACAGGAGCTTGATTATGTAAAGCACGCCAGCCCCAAACACCAGAAAATAAATGACCACAAAGGCGGCCAGCGAGGCCGCAACGGCGGGAGCCGCAAGCGGCGATGCCGACTCGGCAGTGCGCATCAGGCCATATACCGTCCAGGGCTGGCGGCCAACCTCGGTTGTCACCCAGCCTGCCAGTACGGCAATCAGACCCGACGGCCCCATCGCTACGGCAAATCTTAGTAGCGGACGTGATACGTACAATCTGCCCCGATAGCGGGCATATAAACTCAATAGCCCGAGACCGGCCATCAAAAAGCCAAGCCCCACCATGATCCGGAATGACCAGAACACGATGCCGACAGGTGGGCGGTTCTCGAGGGGAACCGTATCGAGGCCCGCCAACGGCGCATGCAGATCGTGTTTCAGAATCAAGGACGAGGCCTTGGGAATTTCGATGGCGTAATCCACCCGGTTTAACGCCGAATTCGGAATGCCAAAGAGGATCAAAGGCGCACCGTCCTTGTGACTCTGGAAATGACCTTCCATCGCCATGACTTTGGCAGGCTGATGCTCGAGCGTATTCAAGCCGTGCATGTCTCCAATAATAATCTGCAGCGGCGCGACAATCGCGGCCATCCACATCGCCATCGAAAACATGATTCGGGCCCGTGGGTTGCCGCTGTTTTTCAATAAATGAAAGGCGCCGATACTGCCGACGATAAACGCCGTGGTGAGATAAGCGGCGGACACCGTATGCGCGAGGCGGTACGGAAAACTGGGGTTGAAAATGATTTCCAACCAGCTTCCGTTGGGAATGAACTGGCCGGCGGTGTTGATTGCGAACCCGGACGGGGTCTGCATCCAGCTATTGACCGACAGGATCCAGAAAGCCGAGAAGAAGGTACCCAAGGCAACCATGAGAGTGGCAAGGAAGTGCAGCTTCTTGCCGACACGATGCATACCGAACAACATTACTCCGAGGAAACCGGCTTCTAGAAAGAAAGCGGTCAACACTTCATAGGCCATCAATGGGCCGATCACCGGGCCCGCTCGGTCGGAGAAAACAGCCCAGTTGGTGCCGAACTGGTAAGACATCACGATGCCGGACACGACTCCCATGGCAAAGACGAGTGCAAAGATCTTTACCCAGTACTTAAACAAGTCCATGTACTCCGATCTGCCCGTCCTTAGCCATAGTCCTTCGAGCACGGCCAGGTAGCTTGCAAGTCCAATCGTTATTGCTGGAAAAAGGAAATGGAAGCTGACTGTGAACGCAAATTGCACACGTGCCAGCAACAAAGCAGTCGGAAGCTCAAACATGGTGTTCTTTCATGAATTTGGCGCGCCTTTTCTCGCCGCCCGACAAGCCTCAGTAGCTGAAGACGACAATCCGCTGTGCTTTGAGACACTGCAATGATATCGGCTCAGGTGACATCGAAAAACTAAGCACGACGGCATTCGCAGCGGCGGAAAAAGGCAAGTGCCGAGCTCATTGCTCAGCTGTCAACAAAGATTACGCAATTAACTCCCCATCCGCAAGCGGACAAATTGTCCCAGGGTGGAGCCGAATGAGCGATGAGGTGGGCATAGCGCTACTGCACGGGAAATATACCCGCGCTACATATCAAGCGCTTTTTGCCTGGAGTGATACCGAGCGGCCGCGCTCCTTGCGAAACCAAATCGCAAAGAATGCGATCGTGAGCAGTATTTCGGCAACATCGCCCCCGTAGTACATCAGTTTTGCCGATGCTTCTATTTCTGATATGTCGCGTCCAGTTCCTCGCGGAAAGCCATACGCGTACATTGACTTGGACAGGGTTGCGTGAACAGCGGTGCCAATGAAAAGCACCCCGAGGCGCAGAACAAGGCTAGGTCGATGGGGCGCAGGGTCGGGTCCGGCGATAGACCAGGTATAGAGGTAACCAGACAATACGAAATGGAGGTGAACCAAAAAGTGGATCGTCGGATTGGTCGTGCTTATCACGTAAAGAGGGCTCAGATAGAGTAGGCACATGGCTCCCATGTCCAACACGACCGCGGTGACAGGATGAATGAGAAACCGTACCGGCCTGGTATCGAGCAGGGCGACCAATCGCCTGGCTACCTCCGTGCGTATCGATCGCAGCAGTAGGGTCCCGGGGGCGCCGAGAACGAGCGCCAGCGGTGCAAACATGCCCAACAGCAAATGCTGAACCATGTGCCCGCGGAGGTCTGAATGGGCATAAGAAATAACGGCGGGCGACAGGGGAATTCCAAGGAGAATAATCCCGACTGAAAAGCTGGTTGTGCGCCACATGGTCCATGTGGAGGCCGAAGTTCTTGTTTTAATAACAGCTGCGAAATAAAGTAGTAACAGAGCCCCCAGTAAGAAAATTACCCCATAAGATTGTGGGCCGCTTGCATGATCGTGGGCGCGCAATGTCGCGTGCTCGACCGTACGGTATGCGTGCATTTACTTCACCGAGCGGCGGCAGACGAACGTACGCGCATTGCCATCACAAGGCCGACTAGCAGCAGTACCGCCCCAGCAGAATTCCATACAACGTCATAGGTCAACAAGTTATCGACTCCATATCGAATCTGATGCAACCGAAGAACTTTGTGATTAATCAATCCATCGAATAGCTGAAATGTGCCCAAGCCCAAGAACAACCCTGCCCACCCTGCACGCGAAGAAAAAACATGCTGGGACCGCAAGTTCGATAACATGAAAGAACCCGAGATCAAGAAAATCAATTCAGTGGAATGAAGCAAACCATCAGAGACCTAGCCAATTGCAGGTGTTGCCCGATCATAAAAATGATGCCAGCTGAGGATCTGGTGAAATATGATCTCATCCACCGCCGCCATCAAGCCTATACCTATCAAGGTTGTGGCGACCATGGATTTCTTAATATTTTGATAGGCTGGAAGCGGTTTATTTTCCATAGCAAGATCTCGTTTGGAGCGAAACAGATACATAAAATAACCGTGGGAACTCCGTTGCTATCGAGGGCGATGCACCATTACCAAGCCCGGACGGCATAATACAGGTGCTCGCTTATTGGAGTTTCCAGCTCAAGCGTGACGGTGTCCCATGTCGGTCGGCAAGCGGTGCGGCGTACTATTCCGCCCGCTCGGCGCCGCCGATGCGCATAGGCTTCATGGCGCCTAGCGACAGATTGCAAGAGTCAACTCCAAGTATTGCGTACGTGGGGCAAAAGCGAATCAAGCCCGACAGCACCGGCACGGCTCCGAGCCACCCCCACCGGCCGACGAGGCCCGTAGCGGCAAGGCCCACGGCGGTGGCGCCAACGATAACACGCAGACGCGCGTCGAATTTTCCGACATTGGCTTTCATGTTTTCCCTGTTCTTTACAATAATTAACTGGTGGTACAAACTTCAGTGCGGGGCACCGGCAGCACACCATCTCACCCTTGGGGGCTCTCTGTCATTTCCCGACAATATTCTCCTAGGTGCTCGGGCAAATCATCCGGACATACCCCGCAGCGCCGGTTCCCGGGGACGGCATGGTCGATAAACTTCGGATACGGTAGGTTCAGCCCCCCCATGATCTCCCTGAAGCGCGCCAGGTCGGTGCCCTGCTTCAGGCGTGGATTGCGCTTGCGCTCCTGCTCGATGGTCGACACCCTGCGGTCCTGGTAGTCGTGCGCCGGGTACACCAGCGTATCGGGCGGCAAGGCGAACAGTTTGTTGGCCACGCTGTCGTATAGGGCATCGGCGCTGCCGTTCTGGAAGTCGGTTCGGCCACAGCCGTCGATCAACAGCGCGTCGCCGGTGAACACGCGGTCGCCTAACAGGTAGGCGAAGTGGCCATCGGTATGGCCGGGCGTATGCAACGGTTGCAGCAGTACGCTCCCGACCTGGAACGGTACCCCTTCCTCGATGCCGACATCGGTGCAAGGAAGGCGGTCATACGCAGGAGCGGCGATGCTGCTGCCGGCACGCCGCTTCAGTTCGAGTGCAGCGGTGATGTGGTCGGCGTGGATGTGCGTATCGACCGTATACGCAAGCTTCATCCCCAGTTTCGCGATCTCGGCGAGGTCGCGCTCCATGCTCACAATGACCGGGTCGATCAGTATTGCCTGACCGGTCTCCTCGCAGCCGAGAAGATAAGTGTAGGTGCTCGACAGCGGCTCGAATAACTGGCGAAAAATCATCGCTTCTCCTTTTTTCGATGGTTTACCCAAAATCTAGGCGCGAACCGCGCGGACGATCGCGTCCGGATCCTGCGAGCGCTCGACCTCATCGAAGTCGCCGCGCAGCGACTTCAGTGCAAAGCGCTCCTCGGCGATTTCCCTCGCCGTGCGCACACCCAGGCGGCGCAGCACGGGAAGCGGCGGACACCAGCCTTGCAGCGCGTGCTGCACCATGAAGGCAGGAACACCGGCTGCCAGTACCAGCCAGCGCTTGTCGCTCTTGAGTGCGAGCGCGAGACCGATGAGCGAGAGGGTAGCAAAATTGGTCTGAAGGGTACGCTCGACATCCCACTCGTGCTCGAGTTCCTTGAGGCGACGGGTGATCAGGGCCTTCTTGTCGTTGCCTTCGTATTCGGCGATCCGTTCCTCCGTTGCGTGACGAATGTGCTCGTTCAGATGCGCGGAGGTGTGGCCAGATACTTGCGTCGCGGTGGCTGTGAACATGATGGGCTCCTTAATGAACTGTGGTTGCCAGCGTGGATTTTTCGCCTAGCAATGCCTTCAATGCCATGCGTTCCTGCTCGATTTCCTCGGCGGTACGCAGTCCTGCGGCACGAAAGACGGGCAATAGCGGGTACCAGCCCTGCAGGTTGTGCAGAATGACCATGCTCGCCGCCATCGCAGACACCGCGAACCATTTTCGATTGCTCAGGCTGCCCAGTGCCAGGCCGAGCAGAATCATGCTCGGCGCCTCGACCTCGATCGCCCTCTCGACATTCCACTCACGATCAAGTTCTCTCAAGCGCTGCTCTATCGCCTGCTTGTCTGCCCCCTTGAGTCGCGCGATATTCTCTCGTAACTGCTGGTCGAAGCGCTGCATAGCGGCCACTGACGTATTGCGTTCGGCTTTTTCAGTTGTTGCAGGAAACATCGGAGCCTCCATTTCAGGGTTGAAGACTGAACAGCTTTATCGCCAGTCCGGGATACGCTTGATTGCTAAAACAAACAGGGCCGGATGAGGCCTTACAGCCGATCTTAGACCAGTTTAGGAGAACGGCATGTACCGTTCCCCTTTGCAAAATTCGTGATTTTCCTTGTCAAGTTGTGTACTCCGGCGCGCGTTTGATTTACCGATGAACGCTGAAGGCTAATGTACGCTGCTCATCCTGTAAGCAAACCCAGAGGCCTTGTGGGGACTCTCCTTTTCTCGGTTACCCCCTGGTGCAGGGGTAGTGTCCAGAGAAGCGTCGTGTTGAACAGACGCGCGGACCACAGCGATCTGCATCGAACGGCGTCATGTACGCCTCTCAAGCTGAGCTCGCGATAACTATGCCTGGTCGGATACTCGGACACAGGACGCGGCACTTGCCGCGCCGTCCTTGTCGCACCGGATAACAATCAGGTTTTCCATCCCCACTTGGCAAAGATCCGTGCGCCCTCCTTCGATTGCAGGAAGTCGACGAACTGCCTGGCCAGCGGCTTCTTCATGCCTTGCAGCGACAAGGCGACTCCGGTGTCCCGGTAGATCGCATAGTCCGGCTCGATCGGCACCGTGTCGGCCAACTTAGGGTTTGCTACCTGCCAAATATTCCAGATCAGCCAGACGTCGATGTCGGTCTTTTCCGTCCAGGTCGTGCGGGCCACCGCGCTGTTCGGTGCATAGCTGACGATATTGCGGCGCAATTGGCGCACGGTGCCGATATCGCCTTTGCGGCCGGCGATGTCCTCCCAGACGCCGTTCTGGCCAGCGCCGTTGACGACCAGGATCTTCGTGCCCGGCTTGAGCAGGTCCTGGAAACCGGTAATGCGCTTCGGATTCCCGGGCCTCACCAAGATCGACATCGGACGAAGGTACAGGGGCGTGATCGTCTTCTCGTCGATACGGCCCTCCATCGCCACCACGAAGTCGGTCATCATGGTCTCTGAACCGCTGTAGATGACGTCGGCGTTCTGCCTGGCCTTGTCGATCCAGCTCGGCGTGGGCCCGGAAGTCACTTCGACCTGCACGCCATGCTGCCGCTGGAAGGCTGCAGCGGCTTCCTTCATTGCCGGCGCTGGTCCACCTGGACCATAGACGAACAGCGCATCGGCAGCGAGCACGCTGCCCCCGCTGACGAAACAGGCCAGTCCGAGTGCCAGCATCGCGATCGTGCGACGTCCCTGCGAATGACCATTCTTGTCCATTTTCCCTCCAGAGTTTGATGAGATAAGGCGTCCACACCATGTACCGTGTTCATGGAGCGAGCCCCCCTCTATTGTATGCTTCGCATGAGAAGCATCGCGCACGTCAACCTGAACCGCTATACTGCGGTTACCGAACCATTGCTGCAACTTCCGGCTGTCGAGAGCGCCAGGTAGCGCTGAAGCGCTTCAATGGCGCGCGTGTCGAGCACTGTGCGATTGCATCCGAATTTCATGGGGACGCCCTGGTCGGTCACGAATGCCGCCGTGTAGCGGCGGTCGGGATCGACGGGTGCACCAAGTACGAACAGGCGATCGACGCGGCTCCCGACCGGGTTCTCGATCTTCACATACAGCCGGACGCCGCGGCAGCGCTTCACGTATCCACCCATCTGTTGGAAAGGATCGGACGAAAAGGTGCGCTCCAGGTTCTCTTCCAACATGACGCGAATTTCCTCGCCCGTCAATTCCACCGTCTCGACCGCTGGATTTGTCGGAATAATATTCCACAGATCATTGATGATAATCGGGCCAGGCGGGATTGGCGCACCATAACGCCAGCCATTCGAGAATGCGATTTCGGTGCCGGCGGCCAGTGCGATAGCGTCGAGCAGCAGATCGTCCATCGAACATTGCAGTGACTGATAACGAGTCAGCGCTACATTTGTATGCCCAACGATCTGAGAAAGTATGGTCCGATACGGGGCCATCGCAGTATCGACCTGCTGTTGCACTTCTCTGTCAGGAGCGAAGCGTTCGTCGACCGCGATCAGCTGGTGATGGTGCCGCACGATCTCACCATCATCGATGTCCAGATTGAGCCGGCCGATGAACGAGCCATGGCACCCGGACTGAAAAATGATGGCGCCATTTTCCATGACGGGCGCTTCCATCCGGTTGTGGGTATGACCGCTAACCAGGATATCGATGCCGTCTACTTCGGAGGCAAGTTTCACGTCCTGCGGAAAACCGAGATGCGAGAGTATAACGACCAGATCAGCACGCTCATGCTCACGTACATGACGAATCCATTCTGGAAGCTCTTCGCGGCCAACACTGAAGCGCAAGCCTTCGCTAAACGCGCGCGGCATCGTCTTGTCGACGATATGACAAGCGATGGCGATCACCGCGACACGCAAGCCGCTTCTTTCGCGAATCAGGTACGGTTGAAAAAACAGTTCGCCGTCGACCCGAAAGCAATTGATGGCAAGGATTGGATAGCTCAGCATGTTCGCCAGCCGTTGTACCTGGTCCGGGCCATATGCGAACTCCCAGTGCACCGTCATCGCATCCGGCTTAAAGGCGTTCATGAGCGGGGCAAGCGCTTCCCCATTTGACTGTACCGCAAGATAGGTTCGATGGAAGGTGTCGCCGTTGTCGAGAAGCAGTACTCCATCCTGCATACCGGTACGGATTTGTTTCACCGGCGCAGCAATACGTGCGAGTCCGCCGAGAGTTTGGAACTGGTCGCCCTGCGCACTTCGGACGAGTTCAGGATGTGGCTCGACGCAGCCGTGCAGATCGTTAATCTGCAGGATGGTTAGACGCTTTATCATCATCATCTCCAGTCGGTCTGTGGGACAGAATGGTGGATGCCGATTAAGCGCACATTAACCAAGGGCGGAGAATCGGAACAAAGCGATTCGAAGATATCGGCGCGTTTCGGCGGACCGAAGGCGGCAGTTTCCCCTCCTACGTCGACGCGCGGTACTGCAAGGCGGGCAGATCCCGGTACTGGGCAATGGCATCTTGCGCACAGCAGAGCAATCAAGTATTGCGCCTTGCTCATGTTAAGCGAGGTGAAGTGCAGCGAAAAGACAGTGCCTTGTCGCGATCCTGCATGGGGCCGCCTATAGGCGTAAGGATGACAGCCATGACTATGCCACAGCTGAGACTATCGACGGGTCCTAGACCCTGAGTCTTTTCAACGGCGGGGTCCTTGGCAGACACGTGATCTCGTCGAAATGGACAAGCTTGGATGCAGGGTTGAATTGTCGTGGTATTAGGGCTCACTCGGCTATATTCCGCTGGTTGCAGATGAGGCAAAGAGCCAACTATTCCAGCCGAAGGCGTAGCTGGGCTGCGTCAGGCAGACTCACACCGGCCGGTGGCTGTGTCCGGGAAAAGCTGGGCAAGATCAATGCACTGGACACTGTAAGTCCACTTGATGTGGTATAGACATCCTGACGTTAGCGTTTTAAATGAACAATGAAGTTTGGATCAAACTCTTCGTTCTCAGGATGGCCATTCTGCATTGGATATCCCAGAGGATTAGATACGACACGACATCCTTCCACGTCATAATTCGAGCTATTATGCGTATGACCATGTATCCAGACGTCAGCCTTCACTATCAAGTCTTCCATGTTTGAAGCGAATGCAGCAGAAAGTGGATCCGCTACGTATTTAGATGAAATCGAGCACATTGAAGGCGCCATGTGGGTAACGACGATGGTCGGCCCCGTGAACGGCTCATCAAGTTTTCCTTTAAGCCATGCTCGTTGTGCGGCATGTAGGCGAGCAGTATCTTGTGGATGTAACTTCCTATATCCTGCAGACGCGACCTTAATACGTTGGTAATCATTCATTGCAGTCCTGGCGTCAAGCATGGCACTCCACCTGCGATCAGGATTAAATAGAGCAAAGTCAGTCCATAAAGTCGCACCTAAAAACCGAACTCCACTATAAATGTATTCGCCACAGTTAAGATAGTGTATATTAGGGTAACAGATGCATTCTCGGGCAATTGCCTCACCCGTTTTTTCGATTGTTTCCCCATAAAACTCATGGTTGCCAGCTACGTAAACCACAGGTAATCCCGAGAATATTTCTGAAGCCCATGAAGGTGCACGAAATTTTGTGTGAATGTCACCGGCAAGAATGACGACATCTGGCTGGCTGAGCGATATATCGATTTTAGGCACTTGATCGCACCATACCTCTAGGTGGAGATCAGATAAAACTAATAACTTCATCGTCATCCTCGTGTCTTGTTGACGAACTTCGCGTATGTGTGTGATTTACCACTGTCTACCGGCTTTATTTGAGCTCGCCATGAATATGACGTATGCCCGCTGTATATTTTCAAGCTTAACTTCATTGCTGAAAACAAATGGAAAAATTCAACAGAAGCGCGGTAAAGGTCATTCTGTTTGATGTCTACGGTACGCTTGTGACCATCTCTA
This sequence comes from Massilia alkalitolerans DSM 17462, assembly GCF_000427785.1. GTDB lineage: Bacteria > Pseudomonadota > Gammaproteobacteria > Burkholderiales > Burkholderiaceae_D > Telluria > Telluria alkalitolerans. Next base: position 6,386 of record NZ_ATYR01000038.1, on the reverse strand, counting down.
ACAAGCGTGCGCCCTTTCGCCAACTTATCAAAATCGGCGCGGGCCAGGGTAGAATGCCCAATTCCAAGGACGCTGAAATACTTATGGGCCAGCCTATTGGACTGCTTGAAGCTGGTGAGTTATTGGGAATCGCATTAACAGATGACGAACGTGAGCAACTAAAACAAGAGTTGGTTGTTGAGCTCGAATCTATCTTGCCATTTGTAGACACGCTACCAGCACTTTATGACCTAAAAAACCGTGGATACAAACTAGGGCTCTGTTCCAATCTTGCCAAAGAGTACGCCGAACCGGTCTTGTCGGTGCTTCCCCCAGTTTTTGACGCTTATGTTTGGAGTTTCGACGCAGGCGCAATCAAGCCTAATCCAGCGATTTATGCACATGCTTGCCGGCAGCTGCGCTGCTTGCCTTGTGATGTTTTAATGGTTGGCGATACCCTCGAAGCTGACGTTGAAGGACCTCGCGCTTTCGGAATGCAAGCGCTGTTACTGGATCGCAAACAACGCTCGAGTTCGAAAAACTCGCTCTCCTCTTTGTTAAGGCTATGTGAGATTGTTGAACGCGTAATGTAATCGGAGGCCGACTTGGGCCCTTCGACTAAGGCTCCTTTTGTGTAATGACGAGCACTCACAGTGTAAACTACTCATAGAGGAACTCAACATCAAGCCCGACTATCGCCTAATTAAGATCATTTACATCGAGTGTACTTCTTTAAGATGTATGTTGCTCTCGTCCAAAGTCAACAATATAAAATCTAGCGCCCTGCTGATAAGAGCTCGATTCAAGTAAACTTGATAACGGTCTTCAATAATCGATAGCATCAAGAAGCGCGTTCAAACCTTGATTAACGTGAGATTTTTTAAGGTCTGCCAACAGATCATCGTGATGAAACCTGTTCACAAGATGAACGTAGTATTTGTAAGTTGTCCCGACATCCTCATGGCCAAGCATCTTCCGAAGATCCTCATCAATTACCGGATCGTACACGTATTCCTTTCCAACTCTTCCTTCTTTTTTCAAGCGTTCATAAACGAAATAGGTAGCACAAGAATGCCGCAGCATTCTAGGGGTGTACTTTCGCCCATGAAACACGACAGCATGTCTACTATCTTTTTGTTCAGCACCATCTTCCATGCGATCAACCGGCACGACTTTCGCAAAATTGTATCGAAGCATATAAGGCGTAACAACAACTCCATCACTACTTAAAAAGAGCTGATTGTTTCGTGGGCTTACCCCATTCTTTTCATAATGGATTTCGGCCCGCTCTCTTCGCAATGGAATATAGACTCGGCAAATCAATTCCCACAAAGCTCCAGGGAATTCAATTGACCTATTCTTACCCTTAGAACGAAAATAGAATCGAATATCTTTACGTTTTAAGTCTGAAGGTATTTCGTCTATATCATAAGGGACGAAGCCGAAATTCTCTTTATTCCCTCGATAAGGTATCTGAAAAAGATCCCTAGGTCGAAGACCCGTTATCCGGATAATTGTAGCGATAATCTTATATACCACATCATCCAGTAAGAAAAGAGCCGCTCGATGGTTACGCTCGGTCACAAACTTTTCAACTTCTTTTTCATGCAGCGCAGGACGTCCAATCGGAGTAGTAAATGGAAGTTTTTCTACTTCCACATGTGATTTGACATGTCCTAACAAGAGTTGGTCTTTGAGGTTAATTTTAACAAGAGCATCACACTCTTCAACATCCCAACTAAAATAATTTTCGTAGCCATTGCTAGTTGCCCACTTATAGAATGAGGCAATTCTTGCGCAATAATAGGTTGCGGTTTCTGCAATTATTTTACTCTGGCAAAGAAACTCGATATATTCTTCGAAGATCTCTTGATCAACAGCCATCCATTGATGGGCTCCATACCCAGAGTCCTCAAGCCAACGCAAATACCTTTGCATCAACTGAGAATATGTATGCAGCGTTGCCTTACTTCTTGAGTATTTTGACGCGAGTTTAATTGCCCACAAAGACGGCGCTTCAATTACCCGATGCGAATTGTCAAGAAAAATTGGAGTAGAGATGTCTAATGGATCATCTTGCGAATTGCGTCGCGAACCTTTAGCGAAGAAGACATTGACCATTATTTCATTTGATATAGTTTAAGGTGCTGCGCAACCAACTCAATTGTGCAATCCAGTTGAGTAATTCCTTCTTTAAGATTAGTCAAACGTTTATTGAGACTATCCAAAGTTGACAGTTGCTGAACGTCGTCTAACGTCAAGTCATTGTCTGAACAAACTAGTATTCCCTTCTTTCGCAATCTTTCCTCTAGATGCCAAAGAATGGACACGACCTGGGAATCTTTATATAAACTTGAACGCGAGACAGACGCTTCTCTTACAAGCAATGCACGTGATACTCGAAGACGATCTTTTGAAACATATAAATCCCAGTCACCGGCAACATCTCGTGCCTCGATGAAATCACTAAGAAGCGATGCATTACTCATTTAAATAATTATGAAAGAGTCAAATGGCTCATCAAAACTAGGGTGCTCGAAAAATTCTGTATTGAATCTTGATTTCGCAGACTCATCAGTATGCCGGGAATTTTTGCCGACGTCCTTCATGAGTTGATCTCTCATCAACACACAGTGGATTTCTCCCGAAAGCATCGCTCGAATCTGTTGTAAGAAAAAAAGTCTTGTATCGCTAGTACCCGCGACTGAGTTTATGTACAAATTTAGTCCAGTTGACTTCGGCTCATGGTTATGGATCCACTCATCTCTGAAGTTCGAATTTAAGCTACACAAAATATAACTTGCTGCAGGACGACCTGGCAACAGATAATGCGAAGTTATCGACTGGAGTTGATTCATGAAAGATCCGAAGAACTCGCCTGCAGTCAAGCCGTCTTTCAGTATAATGGTTTTTTTGTGTGAAAGCATCCGCATATTAGTCGGACTTTCAAGTTGCGCTAACATAGATGCGTTTTCTTTCCGCAGCCTCTCGCACTCGGCTTTCAATTTCAAAAGTTCCGCCGCATCATGAACTTTCTTCTTTTTATTATTTAGTGTTTCAGAAGCAGCGACAAACCAGCGCTGGATTTCATCAATCAACTCAGGATACACTTTATCAGCAACTGACGTTATCCTTGTTAATTCACTTTCTGCTTCAGTGAGCCGTTTTTCTAATTCTTCAATTGCTAAAGCAGATGCACTTTTGATATTAACGTCAAGCGCAGTGGCTGCCAGCCTTTCGGAATCTTTTCCAGCAATAACATCTCTGACTTCTTTCCAATCTTCATCTTTAAGGTAAATAGTTGACCTAGCGACACCAGCTATTTTTCGAACTAGTTCAACATTTAATCTTTGCATCCCTTTTGCTTTTAGACTTGCAATTGCCTTATAAACCTTCTCGAGGTTTTCTTCGTTTGCCATTTATGCCGCCTCCATCTCCGTCGAGCCATCAGACACCCCTACTTCAGATAGGCGCTTTTTTGCATCTTGAATGCGTCTTTGCGAAAAAGTCTTTTGTGCACTACTGCTTAGAGGATGAGCAAGATATTTTTGGTGAAATAAAATCTCATTCTTCAATGACGGAACATTTGCTTCGACAAATGCGGCAAAACGACAGTTGAACGGGTCACATGCAAATAAATTTGGATGCAACTTTGTAGTGGGGTCGTCGTTCTTTCCATCACACGGTGCAGTTTCATAATAGCCTGGCGTTTTCATGCAAATCGCTAAATTCGTCCTATGCAGCATTTTAACGCCCTCGTCGAGCATCGACTCTACATACTGGACTAGCGCTTCTCGCCCTTTGTCTTGGAGCTTTGCGATTAAACGAGGCGAACCTTCTACAGATTTGCGCAGACGATTACCGGCTTCGCCACCAAGACGCCCAGTTGCAGCACCCTCTAAGATTTCAACCAAAATTTCAAGATTTTGCTCCACAATGATCTTCTTCATCTCATCGTTGACTCCTGGCAACGATATAATGTAACGCAAAGTCATTTTCAAACTTGCGTGCGAAAACAAGTGTCGAATAATCTCGATGTTCTTAGAATCCTGATATATAAGATACATCGCTAGTGTTTTTCTGAACCTATGCGGGTGTATCCTTTCATCAGCACCGACCGCTTCACACACTCGTTTAACTGCTCGCTCAGGATAAGCCGCATGAGTCTCTCCCCCGAAGAACTGTCGGGTGACGGATGAAAAAAGCTTATTATGCTTACCGTAATTTCGCGACTCACCACAAATCAACTCAACAATAGCAATGGCTTTTGCAGTTAATGCAGGAATTGGGATTCTTTTGGCGTCGCCTTGCGAGGCGATTGATGTTTTGAAAACAGTGTAACGTAACCAAAAGCCGCTTTCATCTTCTTCAACGCAACCACTAAGAAGTCCCATGACTTCTGAGCGACGCATACCGGTGGTAGCGAGTATCGTTACGCAACACGCATCGAGCAACGAAACGATCAAACTAAGTATTGCTGGTAGCGATACATAACTCGTGGAAGATTTGTTTGCGCCTTTTGGGTTTGCTCGTTCCTGGATCTTTAAGGACCACCAAGGTTTTCCATCAACCAGCACAGGTTGATAGTCAATAAAAGCTTTAACCCCAGCCTCGCTTCCAGGGGAGTAACATACCGGGTTTGTAGTCCCTCGGTCTGAATGCTTCCAACCGCCGATGATTGAGCGATAGTACGTTTCATACAGCCAAGTTATGTCTTTACTATATACATTTACTAACCCTACACAGTGATTAACAATGTTTGAATAATCGTCAAGGGCAATAGGCAGGAACGGTGCACTTTCATCTTCGTACTCAGCTCTGAGTTTAGCGATCTGCTCTTTTGTAACAAGTGGTGAAGTAATCGAGTACTCATCTGGCAGGAGGCAACCAGTCGATACTTTCTGCCAAAGTTGAATGGCAGAGGCTAATTCCCATTTGATTCCTGCTGTTGGCAACCCTGCTATATACCCGGCGATCGTTTCCCTATTTAAATCATTGATAGTCCTGAACGTCGGACTGCCTAGATTTCCCATATACAACTGCTCTTTTTGGAAAAGAGCGATAAGCCGACCGAATTTTGTTCGCTTCGAGCCTAAAGACCCGTACGATCGCGCATAATTTGAAACAGCAAAATGAGGGATGTTATAAAAGATTAGAGCTTTGACAATATTTTCCCAGTGATTATATTCCGGTCTGGTTAGGTTGATACCATTTTGGTTGTCGAAATCAAAGTTTAAACGAACAGATCTTTTATCCACGTGTGGATATGAAAGGAAACTCCAGAGCTTGTCGCCGAAAATACTCTCTGAACTAACCTTAATGTTTTTCCACTGTTCAACTGGTATTTTGCGCAATGCAAGAACTGCCGGGATCTCTTCTGCATCTTCTTCGGCAATAATGTCTTGGTTAGGCCCTAAGTCAGCAAGAATTAACTGGTCCTCATCGCTGTCGACCTCAAGAGCGCGAGACGCCACAACATCAATGGCTTTCTGTAGATCATCTTGCAGCGGTACGATTTTTCTATTCATTACTACCTCGCATGGTCAATGGCAGAGCATAAACATCATTTTTCGCAAGCACCTTGGCGTCTAACACCTGCTCTTGTGGATTCCACTGATTTAAGATCTGTTCCCAAGCGGCTAATTCGTCACCATAGTTACTGGTCCACTCAATTACATTGAGTCTTGATTTCAGCCGAATTAAGTCATCGACTCGTCGAGCGATAAACGGTAAAGCCTCACGGAAAATAACCGCTTGTCTGCACATGCAGCATCGATTAAAAAAACTGCATCTTTTAGACTCAGAAACGAATCTCTCGTGTCCCTCCCAAGATGGTTTCTTTGAGTCTAGACAAGCGACAATGAAAGTTTGTCCCTGTGGAGAGAGTAGATGAATAATCTGCTGCTCATCAACAAGCTTTAGTTCGTTGACGAGGCGCGATTTCACCCGACTTGCGTTCGCAAGATTTGTTGCGTTGCGTAGATCGCTAAGAGCAATCGAAGTTGCCAATCTCACACCATAATTGGTAAAGTCTTCAGTCCATTGGTTTTGTAATTTGCGTAAGCTCTTATTTCGCAATGATGTACATCCACTATCACTATCATAATAAGTTACTGTGGTCTCTAAATTCGCATGTCCCTAAAGTGGACCCATCAGTCAAGACACTGAGCCGGCTAGTTTAAGCTGTGTCCATTTCCACTTTCGCAGCTGTCCGGCGCTGCCCCGTTTCGCCGTTTTTCTCCGGCGCCTGGTCCGCGTTGCTAAACTTGTCGACGATCAGCGCGCCTCCCCCAACACCAGCAATGTAGACATGGTCCGGCGTCTCATAGCCCAGCGCCTGATGCGGACGCTCGGCGTTGTAGAACGCAAAGTACTGCGCCAAACCCACTGTCAGCTCGGCCATGTTG
>NZ_ATYR01000037.1 GCF_000427785.1 Massilia alkalitolerans DSM 17462 | reverse complement strand
TGGGCGATGGCAAACAGTATGGTTGCGGCCGCGACTTCGCCGCCTCGCTCGGGCTGGTGCCACAGCAGCACAGTACTGGTGGACGAGCGAATCTGCTGGGCATCAGCAAACGCGGCGACAAGAATATCCGACGCCTGCTGGTGCAGTGCGCGCGATCTTACATGCGCGGCCTGGACCGCCNTTCCGATCGTCTGGCGCAGTGGGTCCGCTCCATGCTGGAGCGACGACACTCCAACGTCGTGGCGTGCGCACTAGCGAACAAGCTGGCCCGCACAGCCTGGGCCATGGCGGCACACCATACCGAATACAAAATGCAAGAGGCCGTCACATCGCTGTGACGGCCTCCCGAGCTTGCTGTACCNAACCATCTACCTGGTTTTGCGACGCTGATACTGGATGACNTGAACGGCACACAGGCCTGACGGATAACCTGGCTAAAAAATCGGCTCATCAAGCCGCGGGCTTTCTTAGGACCCATCAGGCGCGAACTCTCATCGTGGCGCGGAGCAAGTCTCCAACATGACGCCGGATAGATTTGAGCAAGCCAACTACATCATACAAAATCAGCTTGCAAAAAGGAGGGGGACCATAGATTTTTCAATCTCCAGCCAGCTTCATCAACACCAGCCCCGACACGATCAGCACCGCCGCCACCACGCGCATGGTGTTGAGCTGCTCCCCGAGCACTGCGACCCCGACCACAAAGGCGCCGACGGCGCCGATCCCGGTCCAGATGGTATAGGCGGTGCCCAGGGGAATGCTGCGCATTGCCCAGGACAGCAGCAGGAAACTGGCGATGCTGCCGACCAGGGTGATGATGCTGGGCCAGAGCCGGGTGAAGCCATGCGACTGCTTCATGGCCACCGCCCACACCACTTCGAAGAGTCCCGCCAACAACAACAATATCCAAGCCATTCGGCCATCCTCTCAAAAAGCCGGGCCGGCCCGGTCGTAGTCCTCCCCCGACGGAGAAGGTCGTTTCTCAAAAGGGCGCTATTCTACCCTTTCAGCGCTTTTTCCAGGTCCGGCAGCTCGGCCGGCTTGACCAGGTGGGCGTCGAAGCCGGCCTCCATCGCGCGCCGACGGTCTTCCGGCGAGCCGTAGCCGGTGTGGGCCACCAGGCGGATGTGCGCCAGCGCCGGGTTCTTCTTGATGCGGCGCGCCACTTCGTAGCCGTCGATGCCCGGCAGGCCGATGTCGAGCACGATCACCTGCGGCTTGTGGCGCAGCGCCAGCCCCTCGATTTCGGCGGCGTCCGAGGTGGTGCAGGTTTCGTAGCCCATCTCGGCCAGCAGGAAGCCCATCATCTCCATGGCGTCGACGTTGTCGTCCACCAGCAACACGCGCATGCCGCTGCCGCCCTGCTTGGAGGCCTCGCAATGATCCAGGCCGGCCGTATCCGCGCTGACGCGCAGCAGCGGCAGGTCGACCGTGAAGGTGCTGCCCATGCCGATGCCCGGGCTCTGGGCCGACAGGCGTCCCCCATGCAGCTCGATCAGGTGCGACACCAGGGAAAGGCCGATGCCCAGGCCTTCCGGGGCGCGGTCCGGCGGCACGTCCACCTGGGCGAACATGCCGAAGATGCGCGGCAGGTTGTCCTCGGCGATGCCGATGCCGTTGTCGCGCACCGCGATCTGCACCCGTTCGTTCTCGAGCAGGGAAACGCGCACCGACAGCTCGCCGCCCTTCGGCGTGAACTTGGCCGCATTGTGCAGCAGGTTGCCCACCGACTGGGCCAGGCGCACCGGGTCGCCCATTACCCACACCTGCTGTTCCGGCAACTGCACGTCCAGGTGGTGGCCGCGCGCCGCGATCAGTGGCCCGGCGGTCTCGATCGCCTGGGCGACCACGGCGCCCAGGTCTACCTCTTCGGTGCGCAGCACGATCTTGCCTTCGGAAATGCGGGCGACGTCGAGCAGGTCGTCCACCAGGTGGGCCAGGTGGTCGACCTGGCGCGTGATGACTTCGCGCGCGCGCGCCTGGCGCTCGGTATTGCCGTCGCTGTTCGCGCCCAGCAGCGCGGCCGCGTTGCGGATCGGGCTGAGCGGGTTGCGCAGCTCGTGGGCCAGCGTGGCCAGGAACTGGTTCTTGTTGCGGTCGGCCGCGCGCAGCAGCGCTTCCATCTCCTTGCGCGCGGTGATGTCGCTGGTCACGCGCGCCACCCGGTACACTTCGCCACGCGCGTTGCGGACCGCAAACAGACGGTCGCGCACCCACTGCGTGCGCCCGTCCGGTCCGAGGATGCGGAACTCGTCGTCGTAGTGCGGCGCCTGCTGCAGCTGGCGCCAGCGCTGCGCGATGCGCTCGCGGTCTTCCGGATGCACGGCGTCCAGCCAGCTCCCGGGCCGCTGGCGCAGCGCATCCAGGCTGCCGCCCCAGACGTCCGAATATGCCGGGCTGACGTACTCCAGGTCGCCTTCCGGCACGGCGAACATCCAGAACACGTCATCGATGTTGTCGGTGATCTGGCGAAAACGCTCTTCGCTGTCGCGCAGCTGGACCTGGGTCTGGTGCATGCGCAGCAGCGCATTCACGTTGGCGATCAGCTCGTCGGCCTCGATCGGCGCCGCCAGGTAGTTGTCGGCGCCCCCTTCCAGCCCGCGGATCTTGTCGGCGCGCCCGGTCAGCGCCGCCGAGGTCTGCAGCACCAGCACCATGGCGCTCTCGGGATTGGCCTTGATGCGGCGGCAGACTTCGATGCCGTTGATGTCCGGGAGCTTCACGTCGAGCAGCACCAACGCCGGGTTCAAGCGCTTGACGATCTCCAGCGCGTCGGTGCCGTTGGTCGCCTCCACCACCTCGAAACCTGCCCCCTGCAGGATGCGGTTCTTGGCGTAGCGGGCGCCGTCGTTGTCGTCAACGTTGAGGATCAGGGTGGAATTGGCTTTCATGATTCGGTTCCATCGTGGCTGGGCTGCGGAAAGCGCCGCGGCAAGGTCAGCGTGAAGGTCGAGCCGCTGCCTTCCGTGCTCTGCACGTCGACGCCTCCATGCAGCAGTTCGGCCAGCTTGCGGCACAGCGGCAGGCCCAGGCCGGTGCCCTTGCTGCGCCGCTGGAGCGGATGCTCGATCTGGCTGAACTCTTCAAAAATCAGTTGCAGGTTTTCCGGGCTGATGCCGATCCCGGTATCGAGGACCGCAAATGCGATCGTGTCTTGCTGCGCATCGTAGGTGGCCGAGACGCGTACCGCGCCGCGCTCGGTGAACTTGAGCGCGTTGGAAATGAAATTACGCAGGATCTGCGAGATCTTGCCCTCGTCCGAATCGAAGGCTTCCGTGAAATCGGAAGGCTCGAAGATCAGTTCCACCCGGCCTTCGTCGACCAGCGGCCGCATCATGCCTTTCAACGCGCGGAACAGGTTGTCGATGACCACCGGCGCCAGCTGGACCTCGACCTTGCCGGCCTCGATCTTGGCCAGGTCGAGCAGGTCGTTGACGAGCTCGGACAGGTCGTTGGCGGCCTTGGCGATGAACTGCACCTGGCGCTCCTGCTCGGTCGTCAGGTCGCCGTCCATGCGGTCCAGCAGCAGCTGGGCCAGGGCGCGGATCGAGGACAGCGGGGTGCGCAGTTCGTGGCTGGTATTCGACAGGAAGCGCGACTTCATCTCGTCGGCGCGGCGCAGGCGTTCGGCCTTGTCCTCGATCTCGGCGTACAGCGCGACGATGCCGCGGTTGGTGTCTTCCAGTTCGCGCGTCAGCGACAGCAGGTCTTCCTGGCGCTCGCGCAGCTCGGCCAGGGTGCCCAGCAGCTCGTGGTTCTGCAGCTGCAGTTCCTGCAGCGTGTTCGAGACCGGACTGCCGGCCAGGCGGCTGCTGATCTCGGCCAGGCGCGCGCTATCGACGATGGCCTGCGGCGGCAGCGCCTTGCGCATGGTGACCGCGGTGACCATGCCCTGCTCCGGCTCGACCTCGCAGGAATCCATGAGGCGGTGCGCGCTGATCACGGCCAGTTCCGGCAGCGTGCGGCTCAAGCCCGCGTCGCGTCCCGCCGGCGTGGCCGCGGAGCGGCGCTCGCCGGCGCCGGGGTTGATCGTGACCTCCAGGTACTGGCGCCCGAAGTTACGGCCCAGCAGGAAGGCGGCGCGCCCGCCCGAGCCCAGGTGGCACGCGGCCCGGGCGATCTCGGACACCGCGGTGGCCACGCGCACCTGGTCCTGCTGCGAGAAGCCGAGCAGCTCCGATACCTGGCGCGCCCGCTGGCGCACCACGACCACGTCCTGGTCGCTGTCCAGTGCCACGTTGAGGATACGGTGCAGGCTCATGTCAGCTCCCATGCCGGCGCACGACCAGCACCATGGCGTCGTCGCGGCGGCGGATGAAATCGCGCATCAGGATGGCCGCGACCAGCGCCGGGCTGCGCCCGGCCAGGCCGGGATACTTGTCCAGGTCCCACTGGGTCTGGATGCCGTCCGAGTGCATGATGCACAGCGCCCCCTTCGGGAAAGGCAGCGCGAATTCCTGCACCTTGCGCATATTGTGGCCGACGATCCCGTTGTGCGACACCAGCGCGCGCCGGCTGCCGTCGATCACGCAGCCGCCGATGTTGCCCACGCCGGCGAAGCGCAGCTCGCTCGCATCGAAGTCGATGCGGGCGGTCGCCAGCGCCGCGCCGCGCGTCGGGCGCAGCGCGTCGTGGGCGGCGTGCATCAGCTCCCCGGCCTGGCCGCCCTTGCGGGCCTCGAGGACGCGGACCGCCGCCGCGGCGGCGCGCGCCGCCTCCGGCCCGTGGCCCAGGCCGTCGACGGCAAGCAGGGACGCGCCGCGGCTGTCGCAGCGCACGCCCCAGCCGTCGCCGCACTCCTCTTCGCCGGCCATCGGCGTCCACAGCGCGCCGATCTCGACGCCGCACGGCTCGGGCGCCGGCACGTCGCGCCAGATGCGCATGAAGAAGGCGGAACCCTGGCCCGGCTGCGTGTAGGCATCGAACTCGTCGGCCAGGCGGCTGAGCGCGCCCAGCCCGGTACCGGACGTTCCCGTGGTGGACACGCCGTCGATCAGGCTGGCATCCAGGTCGGGGATGCCGGGTCCCTTGTCGATGGCGAGCACGTCGACGCCCACGCCGGCGCTTGATTGGGCCGGCCCGACGTGGATCTCGCCCTCGCCCGCATGCTTGAGGATGTTGGTGGCGGCTTCGGTGATGATCAGCGCCAGCTGGCCGGCGCGGGTCTCGTTGAAGCCGAGCGCATCGGCCAGCTTCTGGCCGCTGCGCCGCACCGCCGCCACATCGCTCGCATGGTTGATCGCGAAGACTTCCTGCTGCGTGAGTGAACTGATCAGCGCTTCCATTTCACCACCAGCACGGCAGTGCCCTCTCCGGGACGGCTTTCGATGTCGAATTCATCCGCCAGGCGCTTGGAGCCGCCCAGGCCGAGGCCGAGACCCCCGCCGGTGGTGAAGCCGTCGCGCAGCGCGGTCCCGATGTCCGGAATGCCGGGGCCGGCGTCGATGAACAGCAGGCCGATGCCCTTGCGGATGCCGTCGTCCAGGTTGTCGAGGTGGACTTCGCCGCCGCCTCCGTACTTGATCGTGTTACGTGCCAGCTCGCTTGCGGCCGTGACCAGCTTGGTCTGGTCGACCAGGGACAAGGCAATGGCCACCGCGCGCTCGCGCACCTGCTTACGCAGGCCTACAACGTCCTCGTCCGATCGCAGGCGCAGTGTCACGCGTGCGGTGCGGTGCTGGCGGTGGCTATCCAGCAGCGCGGTCTCGAACAGGACTGCGTCGGTATGCGCGCCGTTCATTATTTATAGCTCTTTCCCAGCAAGGCCATGCCCTTCTCGACGTTGAGGGCGGTCTTGACGCCGTGCAGCGTCAGGCCCAGTTCGACGAGGGTGATCGCCACCGCCGGCTGCATGCCGACGACGACCGTCCGGGCATCGAGCACGCGCGCCATGGCGGCGGTATTGCTGATCATGCGGCCGATGAAGGAATCGACCAGGTCGAGGGCCGAGATGTCGATCAGGACACCCTTGGCGCCGTCGCTCACGATGCGCTCGGTGAGGTCGTCCTGCAACTGCATGGCAAGGCGGTCGTGCATGTCGACCTGGATCGTTACGAGCAGCAGGTCGCCCATGCGCAAAATAGGAATGCGTTCCATGTTCTGTGCCTATCCGCGCTTACGCCTTGGCGATGACCGAGGTGCCGGTGCGCTCGAGCGCGACCAGGAAGGCGTCGGCCAGGGTGGCCTTGGTGATCACGTCTTCCAGGTTCACGCCGAGGTGCACGATGGTCTGGGCGATCTGCGGGCGGATGCCGCTGATGATGCAGTCGGCGCCCATCAGGCGGGCGGCGGCAATGGTCTTCATCAGGTGCTGGGCCACCAGGGTGTCGACGGTGGGAACGCCGGTGATGTCGATGATGGCGATGATGGCGCCGGTGTCGACGATCTTCTGCAAGATGTTTTCCATCACCACCTGGGTGCGGGCCGAGTCCAGGGTGCCGATCAGCGGCAGCGCCAGGATGCCGTTCCACAGCTTGACGACCGGGGTCGACAGCTCCAGCAGCTCCTGCTGCTGGCGCACGATGATTTGGTCCTTGGTCTTCTGGAACACTTCGATGGTGTACAGGCCCAGCTTGTCGAGCAGCGTGCTGATAGTCCAGGAGGCGGCGGCCAGCCCCTCGGCGTCGCCGGCGAAGGCATTGCCCAGCTGGATGAACAGCGGCTGCTTCAGCGAGAAGACGAAGGTGGCGGTTTCGCTCGGGGTCGAGCCCGACTTGGCGCGGGTCGCCGAGATCTCGGCCAGCAGGTCGCGCACCTCGTCCCACGAGCGGTGCTCGATGTTGTCCAGTTCGCCCGCACGGGCGGCGACGGCGAGCGTCGCCAGGAACTGCTGGCAATGGCTGCGCAGTTGCTCCTTCGAGCTGGCGGTTCCGCGCACGATCAGCGCTTCCAGCTGCGCAATCCACTCCGCGCCGATGTCGGCCTGGTGTTCCTGGATGAGCTGGCTGATGCGGGCGGCGTAATCCTTCGTGGTCATCTGTTCGATTCCTAGAATTGGATGGTTGATTTCAAGTGGGCGCTACGCGGAACACAGGCGTGCGATCCCATCGTTAAGTAAATAATCGACTATAACACTTATTGCAATATGGTTACGGCACTGTTGTGCGGTGCGGCGGGCGCTTCTTCGCCCCGGCAAAGGGAAGGAAGCACCGCAAGCGCGCCGAGTTTTCACAATCGCAATGTTAATTGCACATTTGAAATGTGTCGACTGTGACATATGCATTTCGGCTAGAATGCGCCCCCTTTGTCGGAGAAAACTGGGTCGCGTGATAAGAGAAGCATTGGGCAAGATGCCCGCGGAGAATCGGGAACGCAACAAGCAGTTTGTTCTCATCGATCTGCTGAAAGGCGGCGCGGCCCAGCTGATCGTGCTGCACCACCTGGCCTTCTATGGGCCGATGTCCGACCACGCGCGGCGCATCCTGCCCTCGCTGGTCGACTGGCTCTACGACCACGCCCGGATCGCGGTCCAGGTCTTCCTGGTCATCGGCGGCTTCCTGGCTGCGAAATCGCTGTCGCCCGATGGCCTGCCGGGAAAGAAGCATCCCCTGCAGCTCATCCAGCGCCGCTACCTGAAACTGGCTCCGCCCTTCATTGCGGCGATGCTGCTGGCCGTCCTCGCATCCGCCTGGGCCGGCAGCTGGATGCACCACGACTCGATTTCGCCGCCGCCGACCCTGGCCCAGCTGGGTGCGCACGCATTGTTGCTGCACGGTGTGCTCGGCATTGAATCGCTGTCCGCCGGCGCCTGGTATGTCGCGATCGATTTCCAGCTGTATGCGCTGCTGACGCTGCTCGCGTGGCTGTCCGGCCGCCCGGGAGGATGGGCGCGGCCGTGGCTGATGCCGGGCCTGGCGGCGGTGGGCGTCGCGGCCTCGCTGCTGCACTTCAACCGCGACGCGGATTGGGACGTATGGGCGCCCTACTTCTTCGGCAGCTACGGACTGGGGGCGCTCGCATGGTGGGCGGGCGCCCCTGGCCGCCGGCCGCGCGCCCTCGCTCTGCTCCTGGCCGCGCTGCTGCTCTTGCCCGGCATTGCCCTGCTGCTGGACTTCCGGAGCCGCATTGCGCTGGCCCTGGCGGTGGCTTGCCTGCTGTTCCTGTTTGGCCGCTATCGACCCGCTTCACGTGCCGGCAGTGGGCTGGCTGTCATCCATTACGCCGGCAAGATCTCGTTTTCGGTCTTCCTGGTCCACTTCCCCGTTTGCCTGGTCGTGAACGCCGCGTTTGCCGGCTTCGTGCCAGAGCAGGCGCATGCGCAAGCCGTCGGGATGCTGGTCGCGTGGATCGCCAGCCTGCTGGCCGGCGCGGCATTCTTCCGGTGGGTGGAGACGCCGCTGGGCGATGTGTTCTCGCGGCCTCGCAGCGTCGTGCATGGCACTGTTACTGTGCCGGCCATAACGCGACCTCGACACAGCGGCCGGTGATCCGGTCGATCCTGAATACCAGCAGCTGATCCCTGCCTGCGCTGCCGTTCGATCCGGACTGGGCGACCAGGTAGGCCGGATCCTCGAAGTCGGCATAGGTGCTGGGCTCGCCCAGCCATAATTTGATCTCCACCACGGACATCCCTACCGGATGATACTTGTCGAGGAAAGAGGACATCATGCAGCCGCGTCCGGTCCGGTCCGCCTGCTCCCAGCGTTGACGGTTGAAGTCGCAGGAGCCCCATTCGAAGTAGAGGGCAACCGAGGTGTTGCCGCCGCAGGCGTGGAGGCACACGGACAGGCAGATCAGGGGAATCAGGGAGCGCATGCTTTTGCCCGAACGGTAGGAAATCAACTTAGGATTTTCGGATCATGCTTACGGCACCCCTTGTGCCGGCTCAAATTGGAATGTGTTTCCGCTGGGAACCGTCCAAATCAGGCACTGCCAGGCAAGGCCGGTGGCGCAACAGCCAGCTGTCTTGTGGGCCCACAACGAGACTAGGCTCGTCCTTGGCTACATTGGTCGGATAAGTCGCCACTGACTGATCAATCTGCTTAAAGGACAGCTATGCGGCGTTTCTACATCACGCTCGGCGCTCCCACAACCGCCGACGGCAAGGTCATCTCCGCCAACAACCTGGACACGATCGACGGCATTCCGATGGCGCTCGAAGGAGACAAGTGCTGGTGTCCCGCGTGCGACACCGAGGGGATCATCGTGCTGGATGGTCCCCGGCTGAGCGAAACCTTCGAAGGCCGCGAGTTCGCGCTCAGCGACGACCTGTGCGTGTGTAAGTGCGACCCGCCGCCGCGCGTGCAGGCCGCGCAGACCTTCGCCTACCAGGAGTTCGATGGCGAGCGGCACGCGGCCCAGGCCGAAGCGGCGGCGCTGGCTGCAGCAAAGCTCAACACATCCGCAGGCAGCGCAGCGCCATCGGATGGCATTCCGTTCGTGCTGCTGGACCCGAGGACGCAAGAGCCGTACACCCACCGCCCCTATCGTCTTCGGCTCCTCAATGGCGTGATCGAAGGAAGGACCAACGGGAACGGCGCAACGCGGCCACTGAGCGCAGCGGAGCGCGCCGCGGTGCTCGAGTGGTCGGTCGAAGGCGGCACCGCCTGACCCTGGGCCACGCAGCTCGGCGACCTGGACTATCCCTCGAGGATTCCCATGCCCAGCACCTACGTCGCCGGCAAGCCCAATCCTTTCTTCCAGAAGCACGAGTTCCATGGCGTGCGCGTTTACGGGAACTACCAGCGGGTCGAGGAGTGCAGGACGCACCATTATGTCGGCTCGTGCGCGACGGTGAAGCACGGGATTGCCGCCTACGTGCTGAGCCCCGAGCACCTGTGGGCAAGCTTCCAGGTGGAGGCCGAGGACCTGTTGAAGGAGAATGGGGCCTTCATCGCGGACCCGAGGAAGCGGAACCAGCGCATCAATGCGGCTTACGCCAAGCTGTGGCTGGCCGACAATCGGTTCCAGTGGGCTGGGCTCGCCGCATTTGCTTCCAAACAGGTCGGATGCGGCCTGCTGCATTCGACCGACGTCATTGAGCGCAATCGCAGCGAACGGGAGCGGATTCAGCGGTCCTTTGCACAGGCTGGGGTTGCTGGGGCCGAAGCGGCAACGCTGATGCAGATGGGGACGGAGGTTGGCGCGCACAAAATGGTCCGCCGGCTCGGGCACGGCAATATGCATCTGTTTCTCGACATCTATCCATTGCACCGCTTTTTCATGGCGCGCGGATGGCAGGAATTTAAGCAGTACCTCGCAAACAGGAAAAACGACAAGTATCCGGTCCATTGGGAGGTGGACAGGGCCACCCTGCCGTTCGGCGAACCTTTTCAAGAAATTGGTCAAGGGTTCGAACGGGTCAATGCAGGCCGGCTGCATGAGGGTGTCAGGCTGCTGGCGCAGCACGAACAGGTGAACATCCTGCAGAAGATCATGTACGAAGAGAAGACCATGCAAGCCCTTCTCGCCATGAATCAGTTTGCTTGGGCGACTGGATTTCCAACTGGCGACTACCAGGAGATCCAGCTGACCTTGTCGGCCCAATGCAAAGCCAGGGCCGGCGTAAGCTCGTGGTTCTCCAAGGACAAGTACGCGAAATTGTGGGTAGTCGAGGAACGCATGAAATTCGTGCTCGGCGCGGCCGAACGCTTCGACAAGCTCCTGAACAGTTCCGAGCGGCGCCGGGTCGAGGAATCGATCCAGGCAGTTGCCGAGGGCGGAGGCGTAGCGTGAAGCCGGGCTATCGCCGTCTCATACTAGCTGGCGTTGCTGGCGCTGGCCTGTGGTGGCATTACCGCACGCCCGAGCCGACCGTCCTGTCGTTCCGTCTCGGTCAAACCTTCGAAGAGGTCGTACAGAACTCGACGTATCCAGTCGTGGAGCGATCGAACCTTCCAGCAGAAGATCCAAGCGACCTCGGATTCGGAGCAACGTGGGTGACTGAACCGGCCGTCATCATTCACTTCACAGACCCTGTCCACGGGTTCACGCTGCCGCCGACAAAATTCGCCGCATTGACCTTCGAACACAACGTGGCGTCGATACTTTCCACTTCGCCGATGCTGCAAAAACTGCCATTCGACGAAGCTGTCGCCATGCTCGAGAATCTCCAGAACCAGTTCAAGGCAGGCCGCTGGGAACCGTACGAACTACATGAAAGCAGATGGTTCGATTTGAGCCCTGAAGGCAAGCAACGCTTGTACGCGGCCATGTTCACGCCACCGTATCGTCAGCAACAGACATTGCACGTCCCTAAGAAATTGGGGATGACGTTCCGGTTCAAGTGTGCGGAAGGCTGCTGGACACGCGAGCCGCCCTATCTATTCCTCATCGACATAGGGATCAGCGACGATACGGAATGCCGAGAGCCGGGAGATCCCTACGTTTGGGACAAGTCACATCCGGTCCACCAACCAGCCACAAAACCAGTTACGACCAAACCTGCAGAGCGCCCCACTCGCTAGTTTTCGCACAAAAAAACCGCCAGGCTCACGCACTGGCGGTTTTTGTTGGCTAGAAGCCGCGAAGCTTACTGCGCCGCGCCTTCCACCGGATCAGCAGCCTTCATCGACAGCTTCAGGCGGCCGCGCTCGTCGGTCTCGAGGACCTTCACGCGCACTTGCTGGCCTTCCTTCAGGTAGTCGGCCACGGCGTTGACGCGCTCGTTGGCGATCTGCGAGATGTGCAGCAGGCCGTCCTTGCCCGGCATGACCTGGACGATCGCGCCGAAGTCCAGCAGCTTGAGCACGGTGCCGTCGTAGGTCTTGCCCACTTCGACCGATGCGGTCAGCTCTTCGATGCGGCGCTTGGCTTCCTGGCCGGCGGCAGCGTCGACCGACGCGATGGTCACGACGCCTTCGTCGGTGATGTCGATCTGGGTGCCGGTTTCTTCGGTCAGCGCGCGGATGACAGCGCCGCCCTTGCCGATCACGTCACGGATCTTTTCCGGGTTGATGCGGATGGTGATCAGGCGCGGTGCGAAGTCCGACAGTTCGGTCTTCACGCTCGGCACGGCCTTCTGCATCTCGGCCAGGATGTGCTGGCGGGCTTCCTTGGCTTGCGCCAGCGCCACCTGCATGATTTCCTTGGTGATGCCCTGGATCTTGATGTCCATCTGCAGCGCGGTGATGCCTGCCGGGGTACCGGCCACCTTGAAGTCCATGTCGCCCAGGTGGTCTTCGTCACCCAGGATGTCGGTCAGGACGGCGAACTTGCCGCCTTCCTTGATCAGGCCCATGGCGATGCCGGCGACGTGCGCCTTCATCGGCACGCCGGCGTCCATCAGTGCCAGGCAGCCGCCGCACACCGATGCCATCGACGAGGAACCGTTCGACTCGGTGATCTCCGAGACCAGGCGCACCGAGTAGCTGAACTCGTCCGCCGACGGCAGCGCAGCGACCAGCGCGCGCTTGGCCAGGCGGCCGTGGCCGACTTCGCGGCGCTTCGGGGTGCCCACGCGACCGGTTTCGCCGGTGGCGAACGGAGGCATGTTGTAGTGCATCATGAAGTCGTCGGTGTACTCGCCCATCAGCGCGTCGATCTTCTGGCTGTCGCGCGCGGTGCCGAGGGTGGCCACGACCAGCGCCTGGGTTTCACCGCGGGTGAACAGGGCCGAACCGTGGGTACGCGGCAGCACGCCGGTGCGGATCGCGATCGGACGCACGGTGCGGGTGTCGCGGCCGTCGATACGCGGCTCGCCGTCCAGGATCTGGGTACGCACGACCTTGGCTTCCATGTCAAACAGGATGTTGCCGACTTCGGCGCTATCTGCTTCGACGCCCTGGGTTGCCAGGCCTGCCATCACTTCAGCCGAAATCGACTTCAGCTTCTGCTGGCGCAGCGACTTTTCGCGGGTCTGGTAAGCGTCGCGGATGCTTGCTGCGGCCAGGTCGTTCACGCGGGCGATCAGTTCTTCGTTCTTCGGCGCCGGGCTCCACTCGACTTCCGGCTTGCCGCCTTCGGCCACCAGGTCGTGGATCGCGTCGATGACGGCGCGCATCTGGTCGTGGCCGAAGACGACCGCGCCCAGCATGATTTCTTCCGACAGTTGCTGCGCTTCCGATTCCACCATCAGCACGGCGGTTTCGGTGCCTGCCACGACCAGGTCCATCTGCGAGGTCTTGAGCTGGGTGGTGGTCGGGTTCAGGATGTACTGGCCGTTCGCGTAGCCGACGCGCGCTGCGCCGATCGGGCCGTTGAACGGGATGCCGGCGATGCACAGCGCAGCCGAGGCGCCGATCATGGCCGGGATGTCCGGATCGATCTCAGGATTGACCGACAGGACGTGGATGATGACCTGGACTTCGTTCAGGTAGCCTTCCGGGAACAGCGGGCGGATCGGACGGTCGATCAGGCGCGAGGTCAGGGTTTCCTTTTCCGAAGGACGGCCTTCGCGCTTGAAGAAGCCGCCAGGGATCTTGCCGGCTGCGTAGGTTTTCTCCATGTAGTCGACGGTCAGCGGGAAGAAGTCCTGGCCCGGCTTGGCGTCCTTCTTGGCGACCACGGTGGCCAGGATGACGGTGTCTTCGACCGACACGACGACGGCGCCGCTTGCCTGGCGCGCGATTTCACCCGTCTCCAAGGTGACCGTGTGTTGACCGTACTGGAAGGTTTTCGAAACTTTATTAAACATGGGTAATCCCTTTCTATTTGCCGACAGATTTTCAGGAGCTGTCGTTCACCTCACCACAGACGGGAAAGCTTTCCCGCCATTACTGCAAAAACAACAAAACAGCACAAACAAAAAATGCCCGCGACAGGTATCTGGCGCAGGCATTTCGTGACTAAATCGTCTTGACCAACGATTACTTACGCAGGCCGAGCTTGGCGATCAGGTCGCGATAACGGTTTGCGTCTTTGCGCTTCAGGTAAGCCAGCAGGCTCTTGCGACGGTTGACCATCATGATCAGGCCACGACGCGAGTGGTGATCTTTCTGGTGTGCCTTGAAGTGGCCGTTCAGCTCGTTGATGCGTGCGGTCAGCAGTGCAACCTGGACTTCCGGCGAACCGGTATCGTTCTGGCCACGTGCGTTGTCCGCGATAATCGCGGCTTTGTTGATGTTTTCTACGGTCATGATGTTACCTTTCACATGCGGTGCATGAGTCGAAACCCAGCGCACCGTGATTGACGAATCGCCTGCCCAAAATGGACAGACCCGCCAGTATAGGGGAAAACGGGGCATGGGGCCACTGTTTGCATCGTCCAGAAGGCAGATTTTGGGGATGTTGGCGCGTTTGGAGGGCCAAATGATGAACAAATTGATCAGATTTACAACATTCGTGGCGCTCGTCTTGCTCGGCGGCTGCGCCGGAATGCTGCGCGAGACGCCCACCATCGGCGACCCGGAAGACCTGGTGCAGAAGAAGATGGGGCGGCCCACCAGCATCTATGGCGCCGGCAACGACCGCATCTTCGAGTACGCGACCGGGCCGATGGGCCAGTTCACCTGGATGGCGCGCATCGGCGCGGATGGGCGGCTGGTGTCCTACGAGCAGGTGCTCACCGGGGAAAAGTTCGCCACCATCAAGGTGGACGGGGCCACAAAGGAAGATGTATTGCGCACGATTGGGCGGCCGGCCGAGAAGTCCCATGTGGCGATGAAGGGCTACGAGGTGTGGTCGTACCGGTACAAGGAGGCGGGCGTGTGGAATTCCATGATGCATGTGCACTTCGACCAGGACGGCATCGTACGGCAGATGCTCAATGGACCCGATCCGATGTACGAGCCAAGGGATCGGATGGGGTGGTGAGCAGTTAGTGGTGCATGCTCTTGTTCTTGGCTCTGCTGCGGAATTGGGTTCGCGCCTGCGCGGGAACGACGGTTTTTAAGCTAGCGAATACTGCAGACGTCAACTTTGACCACTAGCCGATAAGCCGTCATTCCCGCAAAGGCGTGAACAATGCCACTGGCATTGTTCACTCCAAGTTTGGGTGCGAAGACGAGAAGTCTCCTTACACCCCCTGCGGATTTACTCGCTCAACTTTCGAATGCAGCTTGTTCAGCCCCGACAAATACGCCTTGGCCGAGGCCACGATGATGTCCGGATCCGCCCCCACGCCATTGACGATGCGCCCCGAGTGCGACAGGCGGATGGTGACCTCGCCCTGCGATTGCGGCCCGTTGCTGATCGCATTGATCGAAAACAGCACCTGCTCCGCCCCGCTTTTCACCACGCTCTCGATCGCCGTGATCACCGCATCCACCGGTCCGTCGCCCGAGGACTCGGCCGACACTTCCTTGCCGTCCACCGCGAACACGACCGTCGCATGCGGCAGCGCGCCGGTCTCGGAGCGCTGCGACAGCGACACCAGGCGGTAGGTCTCGCCGGCCTGCTCATGGTCCGCGCTGGATGCCAGCGCCATGATGTCCTCGTCAAAGATCTCGGCCTTGCGGTCCGCCAGCTCCTTGAAGCGGGCGAAGGCCGCGTTCACTTCAAGCTCCGATTCCAGCGCGATGCCCAGTTCCTGCAGGCGCGACTTGAAGGCGTTGCGGCCCGAGAGTTTGCCCAGCACGATCTTGTTGGTGGTCCAGCCCACGTCTTCGGCGCGCATGATCTCGTAGGTCTCGCGCGCCTTCAGGATGCCGTCCTGGTGGATGCCCGAGGCATGGGCAAACGCGTTCGCACCCACCACCGCCTTGTTCGGCTGCACCGCGAAGCCGGTGATCTGCGAGACCATCTTCGAGGCCGGCACGATCTGCGTGGTGTCCACACCCACCGTGAGGTTGAAGTAGTCGTGGCGGGTGCGCAGCGCCATCACGACTTCTTCCAGCGAGGTGTTCCCGGCCCGCTCGCCCAGGCCGTTGATCGTGCATTCGATCTGGCGTGCGCCGCCGATGGTGACGCCGGCCAGCGAGTTCGCCACGGCCAGGCCCAGGTCGTTATGGCAGTGCACCGACCAGATGGCCTTGTCGGAATTGGGCACGCGCTCGCGCAGGCGCAGGATGCGACGGCCGAATTCCTCGGGCACGGCGTAGCCGACCGTGTCGGGGAAGTTGATGGTGGTCGCGCCCTCGGCGATCACGGCCTCCAGCACGCGGCACAGGAAATCCTCTTCCGAGCGGCTGCCGTCTTCGGGCGAAAACTCGATGTCGTCGGTGTGATTGCGCGCGTAGCGAATGGCGAGCTTGGCCTGTTCCAGCACCTGCTCCGGCTCCATGCGCAGCTTCACCTGCATGTGCAGGGGCGAAGTGGCGATGAATGTGTGGATGCGCTTGCGTGCGGCAGGCGCCAGCGCCTCGGCGGCGCGGGCGATGTCGCGGTCGTTGGCGCGCGACAGGGAACAGATGGTGGATTCGCGCACCGCGCTGGAGATCGCGCGGATGGCTTCGAAGTCGCCCGGCGAGGCGGCGGCAAAGCCGGCTTCGATGACGTCCACCCGCAGGCGCTCGAGCTGGCGCGCGATGCGCACCTTCTCGTCGCGTGTCATGGATGCGCCGGGCGATTGCTCGCCGTCGCGCAGGGTGGTGTCGAAAATAATCAGGCGGTTCGGATCTGGCATTACGGGCTCCATTGCTAAACAAGTTTAGCGGGCGCCCTGCCCCGACCCGAAGGTCCGCGCTAGCGGCGCACGCTGTCGTCCGGCTCGTCGTCGAGCGGGATGATGCTCACCGGCTTGCCCTTGGCTGCGCGCCAGGCGAACACGGCATATCCCGACAAGCCGTAAATCACAAAAATCGGCCACAGGACTTTCGGTGGGTCGATCGCCAGCAGCGCGAAGCCGAGGGCAATCAGGAACACCACGATGAACGGCACCGACTTGCGGAAGTTCACGTCCTTGAAGCTGTAAAACGGTACGTTCGACACCATCGTCAGGCCGGCGAACACCGCCAGGCCCCAGCTCACCCAGTCCACCTGGCGCGAGCTGACGTTGATGTCCGGGTCGGTCATCATCATGATGAAGCCGACGATCAGCGCCGCAGCCGCCGGACTCGGCAGCCCCTGGAAGAAGCGCTTGTCCACCACCTCGATGTTGGTGTTGAAGCGCGCCAGGCGCAGCGCGGCGCCCGCGCAATAGATGAAGGCCGCGATCCAGCCCAGCTTGCCCAGCCCGCGCAGCGACCATTCATAGATCACCAGCGCCGGCGCGGCCCCGAAGGACACCATGTCCGACAGCGAGTCGTACTGCGCGCCGAACTCCGACTGGGTGTTGGTCAGGCGCGCAATGCGCCCGTCCAGCCCGTCGAGGACCATGGCGATGAACACCGCCCAGCAGGCGTGCTCGAAGCGCTGGTTCATCGCCATGACGATCGCGTAGAAGCCGCAGAACAGCGCGCCGGTCGTGAACGCGTTCGGCAGCAAGTAGATGCCGCGGCCGCGCTCGCCCTGGACACGGTCTTCCGCCCTGCGCCCGAAGCGTTTCAAGCGGGAAAATCGTGGCGCCTTGGGCGCGGCTCCAGGTACTCGGCGTCGTGGGAAATTGGGCATAGTGATCCGTCAAAAAATAATGCTGTTGTCAGCATTATAAAGGCGTGAACCCCTTATTAGCGACTGATCACTGTTGTGCGAGCATTCACTTGAAGCGCACCTTTCCTACAAGACGCATCTGGAGCGTGGTTTCTCCCGGTTCAAAGCTCGGTTCCGGCATCTGGTCGGCCGCTTCCTTCATGGCGCTGGCCCGCATCATCATCGGCGCCGGCGCCCCCTGGCCATCGCCCGCATAGTTGCCCGAGCCCTCGAAATCGACGGTGTCGAGCATGGCCTCGGCCGGCTTGCGGCCCATCGCATTGGCGATCGAGGCAATGCGTTCATTCAGGTTGCGGTAGGTGGCAGCGATGCGCTGGTCATCGAGGCGCTTTTCCAGTTCCGGGCTGAGTCCGAAGCTCACGTTGTTGATCTGCAGAACTTTCTGGGCTGCGGCGGCGGTCTTCGGCAGGTCTGCCAGGCTGGTGGTCTTCACCTCCAGGTACTGGCCGACGCGCCAGGCGACCGGCACCGGCTTCACCGGCGTGCGCAGCGCCGGTTGCATCGGCGGCACTTCCGGATACACCGGATAGGTGTAGTAGCCCATCGTCTTCAGCTCGGCCTTCGGATCGGCGCGGCGCACGATCTCGGTACCCTCCTTCATCTTGCGGTTCACGCGCGCCGCAGCGGCATTCTTGTCCTTGTCATGCTCTTCGACGGCGAAGGTGACGGTGGCCTGGTCGTTGGCATGCTTCACTTCGCCGAAGGCCGGGACCACCACCAGCGTGCCGGCGGTGGACGGGACGGTCTGCGCCTGGACCTGGGTGTGGAAAGCCAGCACCAGTGCGGCGGCGACGAGCGATTTGGAAAGTTTCATTGTTGTTCTCCAGTACAGTAAATAACGACGGATGTCCGTGTCATTTATACGATACCGGGTTCACAACTTCCTTCGTAGTTTTGTAATGAACCGTTGCAACTGTCTTTAATTGTAGGGTGGGCGGCATAGCCGCCCACCCTACGAAACACCGGCAATGCTTAGTTCTTCGACTGATCAACCAGCTTGTTCTTGGCAATCCACGGCATCATCGCGCGCAGCTTGGCGCCGACTTCCTCGATCTGGTGCTCCGAGGTCAGGCGGCGGCGCGAGATCAGGGTCGGGGCGCCGGCCTTGTTCTCGAGGATGAAGCTCTTCGCGTATTCGCCGGTCTGGATGTCCTTCAGGCACTGGCGCATCGCATCCTTGGTTGCCGAGGTGACCACTTTCGGGCCGGTGACGTACTCGCCGTACTCGGCATTGTTCGAGATCGAGTAGTTCATGTTGGCAATGCCGCCTTCGTAGATCAGGTCGACGATCAGCTTCAGTTCGTGCAGGCACTCGAAGTAGGCCATCTCCGGTGCATAGCCCGCTTCCACCAGGGTCTCGAAGCCGGCCTTGATCAGCTCGACGGTACCGCCGCACAGCACGGCCTGCTCGCCGAACAGGTCGGTCTCGGTCTCTTCGCGGAAATTGGTTTCGATGATGCCGGCGCGGCCGCCGCCGTTGGCCATGGCGTAGGACAGCGCGATGTCGCGTGCCGAGCCGGATTTGTCCTGGTAGACCGCGACCAGGTGCGGCACGCCGCCGCCCTGGCGGTAGGTGCCGCGCACGGTGTGGCCCGGGGCCTTCGGCGCCACCATGATCACGTCGAGGTCGGCGCGCGGCACGACCTGGCCGTAGTGGACGTTGAAGCCGTGGGCGAAGGCCAGCACGGCGCCCTGCTTGGCGTTCGGCTCGACGCTGTTCTTGTAGACCTCGGCGATGTTCTCGTCCGGCAGCAGGATCATGATGACGTCGGCGCTCTTGACCGCTTCATCGACCTCGGCGACCTTCAGGCCGGCCGCTTCGACCTTGTTCCAGGACGCGCCGCCGCGGCGCAGGCCGACGGTGACATTGACGCCGGATTCGCTCAGGTTCTGGGCGTGGGCGTGGCCCTGCGAGCCGTAGCCGATGATGGCGACGTTCTTGCCTTTGATGAGGGAGAGGTCGCAGTCTTTGTCGTAGAAAACTTTCATGGTCATTCCTTAATAATTTTTAAATGTGTGAATACGTGTATGTCGTTGAGCTACGACTTCAGACTTTGAGGATGCGTTCGCCGCGGCCGATGCCCGAGCCGCCGGTACGGACGGTTTCCAGGATCGAGGCACGGTCGATGGCGTCGATGAAGGCGTCGAGCTTGCTCTTGGCGCCGGTCAGTTCGATCGTGTAGGTCTTTTCGGTCACGTCGATGATCCGGCCGCGGAAGATGTCGGCGGTGCGCTTCATCTCTTCGCGCTCCTTGCCGACCGCGCGCACTTTAATCAACATCAGCTCGCGTTCGATGTGCTGGCCTTCGGTGAGGTCGACCACCTTCACCACCTCGATCAGGCGATTCAGGTGCTTGGTGATCTGCTCGATGATGTCGTCCGAGCCGCTGGTGACGATGGTCATGCGCGACAGGGTCGCGTCTTCGGTCGGCGCCACGGTCAGGGTCTCGATGTTGTAGCCGCGTGCCGAGAACAGCCCGACCACGCGCGACAGCGCGCCGGCTTCGTTCTCGAGGAGGACGGAAATGATGTGTCGCATTACAGGTCCTCCGAGCCGAGCAGCATTTCGTTCAGGCCCTTGCCGGCCTTGACCATCGGCCAGACGTTCTCGCTCTGGTCGGTGATGAAGTTCATGAACACCAGGCGGTCCTTCATGGCGAAGGCTTCGCGCAGCGAACCCTCGACGTCGCCCGGCTTCTCGATGCGCATGCCGACGTGGCCGTAGGCCTCGGCCAGCTTTTCGAAGTCCGGCAGCGAGTCCATGTAGGACTCGGAGTAGCGCGAACCGTAGTCGATCTGCTGCCACTGGCGGACCATGCCGAGGAAGCGGTTGTTCAGCAGGATGATCTTCGGCGTCAGGTGGTACTGCTTGCAGGTGGCGAGCTCCTGGATGCACATCTGGATCGAGCCTTCGCCGGTGACGCAGGCGACGGTTGCATCCGGGTTGGCCATCTGCACGCCCATCGCGTACGGCAGGCCGACACCCATGGTACCCAGGCCGCCCGAATTGATCCAGCGGCGCGGCTTGTCGAAGCCGTAGTACTGCGCCGCCCACATCTGGTGCTGGCCGACGTCCGAGGTGATGAAGGCGTCGCCGTCCGTGACCTTGTACAACTGCTCGATGACCGATTGCGGCTTGATCAGTTCGTTCGAGCCCGTATAGGCCAGACAATCCTTGCCGCGCCATTCGGCGATCTGCTTCCACCATGCCTGCAGCGCATTGGTATTGGTCGCGGCCTGGCTGGCGTCCAGCTGCGACAGCAGCTCGACCAGCACGTCCTTGACGTTGCCGACGATCGGGATATCGACCTTGACGCGCTTCGAGATCGACGAGGGGTCGATGTCGATATGGATGATCTTGCGCGGGTGGGTGGCGAAGTGCTTGGGGTTGCCGATCACGCGGTCGTCGAAACGCGCGCCGATCGCGATCAGCACGTCGCAGTGCTGCATCGCCATGTTGGCCTCATACGTGCCGTGCATGCCCGGCATGCCCACGAAGTGCGGGCTCGAGGAGCGCGAGGCGCCCAGGCCCATCAGCGTGTTGGTGACCGGGAAGCCGGTCTTGTCGACCAGGCGGTTCAGTTCGTTCGATGCATTGGCCAGGATGACGCCGCCGCCCGCATAGATCATCGGGCGCTCGGCGCCCTGCAGGAGCTGGACGGCCTTGCGGATCTGGCCGGCGTGGCCCTTGTCCACCGGCTTGTACGAGCGCATCTCGATCTCGCGGGGATACTCGAAGGCGCACTTGTGCATCGTGATGTCCTTCGGGATATCGACCAGCACGGGACCGGGACGGCCGGTGCGGGCGATGAAGAAGGCTTTCTTGATGGTCGATGCCAGTTCGCGGACATCCTTTACCAGGAAGTTGTGCTTGACCACCGGGCGGGTGATGCCGACGGTGTCGCATTCCTGGAAGGCATCCTGGCCGATCGCATGGCTCGGCACCTGGCCGGAAATGACGACCATCGGGATCGAATCCATGTAGGCCGTGGACAGGCCGGTGACGGCATTGGTCACGCCCGGACCGGAGGTCACGAGGGCAACGCCGACGGTGTTGGAGCTGCGCGAATAGGCGTCTGCGGCGTGGACCGCGGCCTGTTCGTGGCGGACGAGGACGTGCTGGAACTTGTCCTGCTTGAAGATGGCGTCGTAGATGTAGAGGACTGCCCCGCCGGGATAACCGAAGACGTGCTTGACGCCCTCTTCCGCGAGACAACGCACCACTATTTCAGCGCCAGTGATCTGGGCTGATCCTTCGTTATTCATGTTCATTCCTTTCAAGACCCAATGGGAGTTTGATCGGATGCCCGTTCCTAACGAAATGCGATGTGCGCAACGACCCTCATGCTTCCCTTCTCTCTGCGGTCGCGACTGTGGTTCGGGACACCGTAGGGTCCTTACGCACGGGCGCTGGGCGCAACTCGTTCGGCTTGAGTGTCTGTAGCGTTTATACGCATCTCTCGCGCTTGTGGCGCGGGTCGGAGCAAACTGCCTACAAATGAAAGCGCGTCAATCCGGAGATGGCTTGTGGGCCTTCACCGGGTGACCGGAGAGCTTCGGGGGTGCAAAGCGTTTAAACACATTACTGCGTTGCACCATTTTGGTCAAGCCAAAAGCGTGATTATTTTTGCTCGACCAGAATGGTGCACCTGGATGGTGCGATGCGGATGGTTTTACCGCTGCATGCCCCAGCGTCGAACAGTCACGCGTTCGAGGGTCTGGAACACGAGGTGTTCCACGGCCAGGCCGATGAGGATGACGGCGGCGAGGCCGGCGAAGACCTTGTCGGTGAAGAGTTCGTTACGGCTCTGGAAGATATACCAGCCCAGTCCGCCCTGCCCCGAGGTGCTGCCGAACACCAGCTCGGCGGCGATCAGGGTGCGCCATGCAAAAGCCCAGCCGATCTTCAGTCCCGACAGGATCGCGGGCAGCGCGGCCGGGATCAGGATCTGCAGCACCATGCGCAAGCCGCCCAGGCCATAGTTGCGGCCGGCCATGCGCAGCGTGTCCGGCACCGAGCGAAAGCCCGCGGTGGCGCTCAGGGTCAGCGGCCACAGTACGGAATGGACCAGCACCATCAATAGGCTGCCCTTGCCCAGGCCGAACCACAGTAGCGCCAGCGGCAGCAGTGCGATCGCCGGCAGCGGGTTGAACATCGAGGCCAGGGTATCGATCAGCTCGCGCCCGACCTTGCTCGACACCGCGAGCCAGGTCAGCAGGAAGGCGCCGACCACGCCGAGGGTGAAGCCCTGGGTCAGCACCTGCAGCGAGACGCTCACATAGCCCCACAGTTCGCCCGAGGCCAGGCCGTCGGCGAAGGCTTTACCCGTCTGGATGGCGCCGGGCAGCAACAGGTCGTTGTCGAACCAGCGCGCCAGGGCTTCCCAGATCAGGGCGATGACCAGCAGCAT
Source organism: Massilia alkalitolerans DSM 17462 (assembly GCF_000427785.1). Taxonomy (GTDB): domain Bacteria; phylum Pseudomonadota; class Gammaproteobacteria; order Burkholderiales; family Burkholderiaceae_D; genus Telluria; species Telluria alkalitolerans. The sequence goes on along the minus strand of NZ_ATYR01000037.1, from coordinate 35,057 downwards.
GCCGATTTTGCGCAGCCAGCCGAGGTCCGGCAGCGAAAATTTTACCGATTGGTCAAAAACCGGCGTGGCGGCAGCCGGCAAAGCTTCGAGAACGTACTCGGGACGGATCGGAGGTGTGACCATGATTCAAGACGTATTAATTAGCGTGGACTGTAGGATGGACGGCTTCGCCGTCCGCGCGTTCAACCGGCTCCTGCGCACCGAATAACAAACCATGAATCCGCTGCGTCGCCGCCTGAAATTCGCGGCTGCCCGCGCTGGCCAAACTGAACTGATGACTGTTCAATTCCGCCCTCACCCGCCCCGGGTGCGGCGACAGCAGCAGGATGCGATTGCCCACCACCAGCGCCTCTTCGATCGAGTGCGTTACGAACAGCATCGTAAAACCGATCTCGTCCCACAGCGCCTGCAGCTCTTCCTGCATGGTCCGGCGCGTGAGCGCATCGAGCGCCGCAAAAGGCTCGTCCATCAGCAGGATGGCCGGCTGCATCGCCAGCGCCCGCGCGATCGCCACGCGCGCCTTCATCCCGCCCGACAGCGTGTGCGGGTAGGCATCGGCAAAGCGCGCCAGCCCGACCTTGCCGAGCCAGTGACGCGCGCGCTGGTCGGCTTCCTTGCGCTTGACGCCATTGGCAAGCATCGGGAACATCACGTTCTCGCGCACCGTCTTCCAGGGCGGCAGCTGGTCGAACTCCTGGAACACCACGACCCGGTCCGGCCCCGGCCGCGTAATCGCCTTGCCCGCCAGGGTCAGGCTGCCCGCCTGCGGCGCGATGAAGCCGCCCACCGCCTTCAGCAGGGTCGACTTGCCGCAGCCCGAAGGCCCCAACAGCACGAAACGATCGCCCCGGTGGACGTCGAAGCTGACATTTTCGGTGGCGCGCACGATGCCGCGCTCGCCCCGGTATGCGAGCGTGACGTGCTCGGCGCGCAGCAAGGGCTCGGGCGGCGGGACCAGGTTCAGTGGACTCATGTCAGCTCCCCTTATCCAGCGCGGGGTGCACGAAGAAATAGTCGCGCCAGCTCGCCGGCCTGGTCTTGATGGCGCCCACCTCGTGCAAAAATTGGGCAAGGCCGAGCGTATTCTGCGGCGCCACCTTGAACTGCACCTGCGGATTCCTGATCACCTTGAGCAGCAGGGCCCGGTCGATGTTGCCCTTGTTGACGCGCAGGTAGGCGTCGGCCGCCGCTTCCGGGTTGGCGGAAGCCAGCTGCGCCGCCTCCACCAGCGCATCGATGAAGGCGCGGTAGGTCTTCGGGTTCTCCTTGACGTACTTCTCGGTGGCATACAGTACGGTGGCCGAGCTCGGCCCGCCGAGCACGTCATAGGAATTCAGCACGATGTGCGCCTGCGGATTGCCGGCCAGTTCCTGGTCCTGGAAGGGCGGATTGGCGAAGTGGGCGTTCAGTTCCGTCTTGCCGGCAATGATGGCGGCCGCGGCATCCGGGTGCGGCACGGTCTGGGTGATCGGGTCGAGCTTCTTGAATTCCGCCTTGCCCCACTGCTTGGCGGCGGCCATCTGCAGGATGCGCGCCTGCACCGACACGGTGACGGCCGGCAGCGCGATCCGGTCCTTCTGGCTGAAGTCGGCGATGGTCTTCACCGCCGGGTTGGTGCTGACCAGGTAATACGGGAAGTTGCCGAGCGAGGCGACGGCGCGCACGTTCTGGCGTCCGCTGGTGCGGTCCCAGATGGTAAACAGCGGCCCGAGACCGGCGCCGGCCACGTCGATCGAGCCGGAGAGCAGCGCATCGTTGACGGCTGATCCGCCCGACAGCTTGACCCAATCGACGTCGATTTCGACGCCCTGCTTCTTGCCGTGCTTCTCGATCAGCTTCTGGTCCTGGGCCACGTTCAGCAGCATGTAGACGATGCCGAACTGCTCGGCGATGCGGATCTTGCCTTCTGCCTGCGCCGTCGAGGACGCGCCCAGGGCCAGCGCCGCGGCCGCGGCCACGAGTTTCATCTTCAGTAACATGGTTTTCCTTGGTTCAGAACGGGACATCGCCCTCGATGGTGGTGCGGTACAGCTTGCGGCGCTGGTCTTGCGGGAAAGGCGTGGCCAGGTGCATCACGGAGCGGTTGTCCCAGAACACCATGTCCTTGGGTTTCCACTGGTGGCGGTAGACGAATTCCGGCCGGGTGCTGTGCTCGAACAGCCCACCCAGCAGCTCGCGGCTGCGCGCTTCCGGGATATCGAGGATGCGGGTGGTGAAATGCTCGCTGACGAACAGGGCGCGGCGCGCCGTCTCCGGATGGGTGCGCACGACCGGGTGCACGGCCGGCACCACTTCATCGATCTGCTCCTGGGTCAGCTTCGGGCGCCACGGGTTGCGCTGACGCAGCTCCTCGTACTTGGCCAGGTAGCTGTGCTCGGCGCGCAGGCCGGCGATCTCGCGCTTGAGCTTGCCCGGCAGCGCGTCGTAGGCGGCGTGCTGGTTGGCGAACAGGGTGTCGCCGCCCTCCGAGGGCAGCTCCTGCGCATGCAGCAACGAGCCCAGGCTCGGCACTTCCTTGTACGACAGGTCCGAGTGCCAGAGATGGCCGGCGTCGCCCAGGCCGATCGGCTGGCCGTTCTCGCGGATATTGGAGATCACCAGCACTTCGGGATGCCCGGCCAGCTGGAACTGGCGCAGCACGTGGATCTGCAGGCGGCCGAAGCGGCGGCTGAACTCCACCTGCTGCTGCGGGGTGAAGCTCTGGTCGCGGAACACCAGCACGTGGTGCTCCAGGTGGGCGCGATGCAGGCGGTCGAAGTCGTCGATGCTGAGCGGGCGGGCAAGGTCGAGGCCGAGCACTTCCGCGCCGAGCGGCTGGTTGACGAAGGGGCGGATGTCGAAATCCTGGCGGGTCGAGTCGAGCGGCATGGTGAACCAGTCATGTTGAGTGAACCTGATTCCAGAATAGCCACGCACGACAAGCCCAACAACGAATCATTTCGACTAACTTCATGCAGTTTTTGTCATCGAGGATGCCTGCACAATAAGTGGGCACTGCGCGATTTCGATGCGTTGAACATGGTTTTTTGCTAGGATTCGATAGTTTTCCTCACGGCATTCGCACCAAACGCCCTTTCAAGCACGCATGGCCACAGACAAAGAACTCAACGACTTCCTCGAGAATGTCGAACGGCGTGCGTTCAAGCAGGCGGTATATGCGGTTCGCAAGGACGAATCGGCGCTCGACATCGTGCAGGATGCGATGATCAAGCTGGCCGAGAAATACGGCGACAAGCCGGCCGCCGAGCTGCCGATGCTGTTCCAGCGCATCCTGCAGACGACCATCCTTGATTACTTCCGCCGCGAAAAGGTCAGGAACACCTGGGTCAGCCTATTCTCCGGCTTCAGCCGGCAGGATGGGGACGATGAAGAATTTGATATACTTTCTTCCTATGAAGCGGAGGAAGGAACGGCCGCTGCGGAGTCGAGCGCCGACCAGTATGAGCGCACACAAACGCTGCGCATCATCGAAGAAGCGGTAGAAAAGCTCCCACCGCGTCAACGGGAAGCCTTCCTCATGCGTTACTGGCAGGACATGGACGTGGCAGAGACGGCCGAAGCGATGGGTTGCTCCGAGGGAAGCGTCAAGACGCACTGCTCGCGCGCCACCCACGCCCTCGCCGAGGCGCTCAAGGCCAAGGGAATCAAGCTATGAACACGGACGACATCAACCTCGCGTACAAGATACGCCATGCCCTGAACGAGAACCTCGACGCGCTGCCGGCCTCGACGACCGACCGGCTGGCCGCCGCGCGTGCGCGCGCCTTGTCGCGCAAGAAGGCCGACGCGACGCGCCAGGTTCAGGCCGCCCCGCGTCCGCTGTTCGACCTCAAGGGCCTGTTTACCGGCCCGGCACTGGCGCGCTTTGCCGTCGCGGCGCCGATGCTGGCGCTGGTCATCGGCATGGGCGGCGTCTACCAGTACGAGCAGCAGGAGCGCCTGGCCGCCATGGCCGAGGTCGACGCCGCCGTGCTCGCCGACGAGCTGCCGCTGACCGCCTACCTCGACCAGGGTTTCAACGCCTACGTGGAGTCGCAACAGCGCCAGCAATGACGAAAACCGCGCCGAAGCCCCGCATCGCCGTTGTTGCAACTGCGGCAGCGGTCTTGATTGCCGGGGCCGCGACCTGGGCGGTCTACAACAAATCCGAATCGACCGCGCCGGCCGCGCGCGGCGCAGGCAATCCCCCGACGGTCGCAGCCGGCGCCAAGCCGCCCGCCAAGACCCTCGACAAACCGCTCTGGCGCGAACTGACGCGCAGCCAACGCACCGCGCTCCAGCCCCTGCAGCCCGAATGGGACGCCATGGACGGCATCCGCAAGCGCCGCTGGCTCGAACTGTCGGCCCGTTTCGCCTCGATGAGCCCGGACGAGCAGGGACGCGTGCACGAGCGCATGCGCCAGTGGATGCGCCTGACCCCGGCCCAGCGCAACCTGGCGCGCGAAAACTTCAGCAAGACCCGCAAGCTCGACCCCGGCAAGAAGGCGGCGACCTGGGAAAGCTACAAGCAGCTGTCCGAGGAAGAAAAGCGCCGGCTGGCGCGCTCGGGCAACAAGCCGCAGGGTGCGCCCTCGCTGCCGCATTCGCCGATCATCGACACGCCGACCAGCTGCCCGCCGGGCGCCACGCGCCGCGGCACCTCCTGCATCATGCCGCCGACGGCGCCCGCGGTGGCAACGGGCGCCGCGACGGTGCCGGCCACCGTGACGCCGACGCCGCCGGCCGCCGCACCTGCGCAGGCGCCTGTCGCACCCTCACCCGCCGCCCCAACCGCTTCGAGTGCAAACAATGCAAGCAATGCAAGCAACATCGGCACCGCCAGCAACTAAGCCCGCGCCGGTCGCCACCCCGACCATCCTGCGCCGTGTCACCGTGATGCTGTACGAAGCGCTGCTCCTGTTCTCGGTCGAGATGCTGGCGATCGCCTTCTACATGCTGGTGACCCTGAACAGCCAGCATCCGGTGGCCAAGGAGGGCATGAAGGCCTGGCTGTTCCTGGTGACGGCCGCCTACTTCATGTGGTGCTGGATTAACACCGGCAACACGCTGGCCATGAAGACCTGGCGCATCAAGGTGGTCAAGCTGGGCCATCACAAGCTGCCCTTCGGGACGGCCGCGCTGCGCTTCCTGCTGGCCTGGGGCTGGTTCCTGCCGGCCCTGCTGGTGTGCTGGGCCTTCGGGCTGCACGGCAAGGGGCAGATCGCGATCGCCCTGCTGGTCGGGATCGCAGCCTGGGCGATGACGGCGCTGTTCGACAAGGACCGTCAGTTCCTGCATGACCGCCTCGCCGGCACGCGACTGATCTCCCTGCCCAAAACCGCACGCTAGCCTGGCTACGCTGCGAGTTCCTTGACCAGGTAGGCGCAGACCTTGTCGCCTCCCTTGATCTGCACGTTTTGCCTTGCTTCGACGACAAAGCGGCCGTCGAGGCGCAGGAATGCCGATTCGGACACTTGCACCCGCCCGGGAATGCCCGAGGACTCCATGCGGCTGGCCATGTTGACCGTCTCGCCCCACATGTCGTAGGCAAACCGGCTCTTGCCGATCACTCCCGCGATCAGGCTGCCGGCATGCACGCCGACGCGAACGCCGATCGGGATCCCGTGTCTTTCGGAGATCTGCTCGGTGATGGCCACCAGCTCGAGCCCGAACTTCACCAGCGCGATCGTACGCATCGACTCGCTCACCGGCGCGCCGCACGCAGCCATGTAGCCGTCGCCGATCGTCTTGATCTTTTCGATGCCGAGCCGCTCCGCGGCGGCGTCGAATTCGGAGAACAGGTCATTCAACAGCTGGACCAGGCGATGCGGCGCGACCCGGCTGGTCAGGTTCGTGAACCCGACAAAATCCGAGAACAGGACCGCGATCTCGGAATGCGAGTCGGCAATCGGCGTTTCGCCACGCTCGATGCGCATGGCGATGGCCGGCGGAACCAGCGTGCAGAGCAGGTTCTTGTAGCGATCCTTCTCGTTATCGAGCAGGCTGAGCGTCAGGAACTGGCGCCGCCGCAGCGATTCGAACATGCCGCAGGTCAGCGCGCCCAGCAAGAAGGCCATGACGATGTTGGAAAGGTGGGTCAGCACGAACTCGGTATAGTCCCCGGTCCCCCACTGCCACACCGCCAGGGCATAGATGGCGATGATGCCGACCCCGACGCACAAGGCCCAGCGCAGGCGCAGGCAGGTGATCGTGAACGCTGCCAGCATGATCATCACAAAGTTACCTTCGGCAATCGCGCCCGAGATGCCGTAGATGGTCGGCTCGAAGACGACGAAGATCGCCGCCGTACATGCCGAGTACAGCAACAGGAACACGCTGATGATGACCTGGATCCATTTGTGGGCGCCCGGGCGGCGCATGGCGAACAAGCTGAGCGCGCACAAGGGCATGATGAGGCCGACCCGGATGTAGGTGGCGTAAATCCCGTCTTGTGAAATTTCGGTGTCCTGCCACATGAATGCCAGAGCCATCATGGCGGACAGGATCACCCCCCACCGGCACATCGGGACCGCGTCGAGCAGGTAGGCGCGCAGGAACCTGCGCTCGAGCTCGCAATCGGCGAAACGCATCGACCATCGCGAACGGCGCGCGCCAAATCCGCGGTCCGGCAGGCTATTGGCGCCCGGACCTGGTGTGGTAGTCAGCATAAACGTGGCAAGCCAGACCGCACAGGGTCAGAATGCAATACTCATGGAAAGGTTGGCCAGCGTCGCCCGGCCGAATTCCGGAAGCAGTTCAGGGAACATGGCACGCTGTAGCGCGAAGTCGATGGACAGGTTCTTCGACGGCGTGAAGCCGATACCGACGGACCTGCCCCACGCCCCCCGCAGCTCATAGGCGACACCGGCACGCAGGTACAAGCCCGGCAACATCAGGTGTTCGGCGCCCAGCATCGCCGTACGGCTGACCATCGACGTCGCATCGTTCCGATAGCGGCCAAGCAAGTAATCGGCATAGATCGAGGATTGCGGCGCATACTCGTACGTCATGCCCAGGCGTGCCGAGGCAGCGCGGCTGCGAGCGTCAAACCGGCCGAAACAGGAACAGGCCGGGTCGAGCAGGATGGACGCCGAACGTCCGGACGAGACGTCCACGACCAGGCCGGCCAGCAGTCGTGGCGATGCCGCCCACAACACGCCGCCACGCACACTATTGCTGACGCTGTCGTCGTCGGCCACTAGCAGGCCGTCGAAGCCGGCCCTGGTGTTGAACTCAGAACGGTTGAGGTTGGCGCCGATTGCCAGCCCATTGCCGAGCTTCTTGCCCCACTGGACCTGGGCGACGTGGCCGTCGGTAAGCAGGAAGCCGCCGGACGTGCCGCCATTGTTTGTCACCCGCGCATACGACGGTTGGAACGTTCCGTACGCGCTGCTGCTGGCAGTACCTGAAACGGTCCCGATCCGCAGGCTGGTCCCATGTTCGAAGCGTACGTGGGACAACTGGGGACTGATGGCGGCCTGGACACCCGGCGGCGGCATCCAGTCCAAGGACGCTGGATTGACTCCAGACCCGTAGCGGCTAGCGGCGGATGCACCACCGAAACCGGCCACATCCCCGTAGGAAGAAAACTTCGCCAGGGCGGCTGGGAACCTCAGTGAGAAGTCGATCGAAGCCATCGAATTCTCCACATCCGCGTGCGCGGGGGCGCAGCTCATTGCCATCAACAGGGGTAAGACGAGAAACTTTGGGGGGCACTGCATTGCGTATCTTTACTGGAAGTGCGGACGTTGCCAACAGCGAGCTGCCGATTGCTGCAGCATCACTGGGGAACAGAGGGACAGAACCCACTGCGGGTCGGATGGTATTTGTCACTAATTCTATCATTTGATATGCATAATTACCCCAAGTAAATACCTTTAGCTGCTTTTTTACAACATTTTTTGCCACAGTGCATTCGAACGCGCCGAAGGCGAAAACAGCGGAATAATCGAAGCCTTCAATTCGAATTCAGCAGAAAGGCAAGCATGAAGCTATCGAACATCTGCGTCGTAATCATGGGCGCATCGAGCGGCATCGGAGCCGCGACCGCAGTCGCATTCGCGCGCGCGGGTGCGCGGCTCGTGTTGGGTGCGCGCGGGAAGGAAGGACTCGAGGATATCGCCCGGCGTTGCCGCCAAGCCGGCGGCCAGGCGGAAGCCCTGGTCGTGGATGCCACTGATGCCGACGCCGTTGCGGCGTTTGCACACAGGGCGCGGTCGATCCTGGGCCGGATCGACCTCTGGTTCAGCAACGTCGGCGCCGGCGTGGTCGGCAAGTATGCCGAGGTGCCGATGAGCGACCACCGCCGCATCATCGAGACCAACCTCCTCACCCACATGAACGACGCCCATGCCGTCATGCCGATCTTCCTCGAGCAGGACCACGGCATCTGGGTCAACATGATCTCGGCCGGCGGCTTCGTCGCCTCGCCCTACGCCGCGGCCTACGCGGCCAGTAAATATGGCCTGCGCGGCTTCAGCGAAGCCCTGCGCGCGGAGCTGGTCAAGCGACCGCACATCCGCGTCTGCGACGTGTACCCTACTTTCGTGGACACGCCGGGCATGCGCCACGCGGCCAATTACACCGGCGCCAGGCTGTCGATTCCGCCGGGCGCGCTCACGCCTGAAAAGGTCGCCGCAGCCATCGTCGACCTGGCGCGGCATCCGCGCGACTCGACCGCCGTCGGCGCACCGGCCTCCCTGTTCAGGCTAAGCAATGCAATCGCGCCCAACCTGCTCGCTGCCGGCATGAACCGCTTCCTGGATGGTTGGGCGAAGCGCGGGGAGCGCGCGCCGGATACGGTGGGAACGCTGTATGCGCCGCAGCATGGCGCCAGCGGGATCCATAGCGGGGAGCGCCGGCCGCAGCAGACGGGCAACAAGGCGCTGGCGCTCGGGGCGGCGGCGCTGGTGGCGGCGGTGGGGGTGCAGTTGTGGCGGCGTGCGGGCAAGTAATCAGGCTCACACTGAGGTACGGAATTGGATCCCGGCCTGCGCCGGGATGACGGCTCTACTGCCTCAGCACGTCATTCCGGCGAAGGCCGGAATCCAATTTTGCATGCGTACCGCTAGCGAAAAATCAGAAGCGCTCGTAGTCGAGCAGGTAGCGCCACTGCCCGGCCTGCAGGCCGGCCATCGGCACGCGTCCGATGCGGATGCGGCGCATCTCGACGATCTCCAGCCCGACCTCGCGGCACATGTGGTCGATCAAGCCCGGCCGCACGTCCTTCAGTGCGAAGCGCAGCCGGTGCTCGCTCTGCCAGCTCACCTTCATCGGGGCCAGCGGCTTGCCGTTGAAGCTCAAGCCGTGGTTCAGCAGCGCCAGTCCGCCTTCCTTGATGTTGCCGGCGACGTCGACGATGTATTCCTGCTCGATGCGCGCGGCATCGTCCACCAGCTTGCGCGCCACCCGGAAGTCCTGCGTATACACCACCAGCCCGCTCGCATCCGTCTCCAGCGGCGAGGTCAGGGTGAGCTTGTGCAGGTGTCGCTTGAGGAAGCGCGGCTGCCCGTGCCCCTGCGCCAGCGATTCCGGCAGCAGGGAGCCGAGCGCCGGCTCGCCGCGCGCGCCGACACCGGAATTCAAGCCGGCCGGCTTGTGCAGCAGGATGGTCACCGGCGGCGCTTCTTCGCTCGACGCCCCCGGCATTAGGCGCACGTCCTGCGAAGGCAGGACCCGGCTGGCGGGGTCTTCGACAACGGCGCCGTCCACCTCGATCCCGCCGCTGGCGATGTAACGCTCCGCCTCGGCGCGCGAGCAGCCGAGCTGCGCGGCGACGCGCTTGGCCAGGCGGATGCCCTCCTCGCTCATCTTGTCGCTCATTGGCTGCGCCAGTCGGCAAAGAAGGCTTGGAATACCTCGACGGTGCGCGCAACATCGGCAGCGCTCACGTCCAGGTGCGTCACCAGGCGGGTACGCGGACCGATCGAGGCGCGGATCTGCGCACGCGCCAGGTACTGGCGCAGCGGTTCGCAGGCGGCGGCCGGGATGTCGAGCCAGAAGATGTTGGTCTGCGGGGTGCCCACGTTCAGCTGTTCGATCTGCGCCAGGCCCTGCGCCAGCGCGGCGGCGTTGTCGTGGTCGTCCGCCAGGCGCTGTACGTTGTGCTCCAGCGCGTACTGCGCGGCTGCCGCCAGCACGCCGGCCTGGCGCATGCCGCCGCCCAGCATCTTGCGCCAGCGCTTGCCCTGCTCGATGAAGGCCTTCGGACCCAGCAGCACGGAGCCGACCGGCGCGCCCAGTCCTTTCGACAGGCAGACCGAGACGGTATCGAAGCCTTGCACCACCTCACGCAGGCTGATGCCCTGCTTCACCGCCGCGTTGGCGATGCGGGCGCCGTCCAGGTGGGTGGCCAGGCCACGGCAGTGCGCGAGATCGGTGGCCGCCTTGACGTATCCCTGCTGCAGCACGCGGCCGCCGATGGTGTTTTCCAGCGCCAGCAGGCGAGTACGGGCGAAGTGCATGTCGTCGGGCTTGATGCAGGCCTCGATGTCCGACAGCAGGATCGAGCCGTCCGGCTGGTTGACGATCGGCTGCGGCTGGATCGAGCCCAGCACCGCGGCGCCGCCGCCTTCGTACTTGTAGGTGTGCGCTTCCTGGCCGACCAGGTACTCGTCGCCGCGGCCGCAGTGGGTCATCAGCGCGATCAGGTTGGTCTGGGTGCCCGAGGGGGCGAACATGCCGGCCTCAAAGCCGAACAGCTCGGCCGCATACTCCTGCAGGCGGTTGACCGAGGGGTCGTCGGCGTACACGTCGTCGCCGACCTCGGCTGCCGCCATCGCGGCGCGCATCGCCTCGGACGGCTGGGTGACGGTGTCGCTGCGCAGGTCGATCCACTTCTGGTGCTTGTCGCTCATGTCGTTCTCAGTCTGCAGTTACAGGGGTATAGAAGCGTTGCTTCATTTCGTCGAGGCCCAGTTCGGCCATCACTTCCTGAAGGCGTTCGGACGGCCGGCGGCGCGGCAGGTTCTTGTAGGTGGCGACGATGAGCTCATTCTTCATCGAGTGCTCCCAGCCCACCAGCTCGGTCACGGTCACCTGGTAGCCGTGCGCTTCCAGCTGCAGGCAGCGCATGACATTGGTGATCTGGCTGCCGAACTCGCGGGTGTGGATCGGGTGGCGCCAGATCTCGGTCAGCGCGCTGCGGCCCAGGTCCTTGCCCTTGTTCTTGCGCAGCACGCTCGCGACTTCGGCCTGGCAGCACGGCACCAGCACCATGTGTTTCGCCTTCTTTTTCAGGGCGAAGTCGATGGCGTCGTCGGTGGCCGTGTTACAGGCGTGCAGTGCGGTGACGATGTCGATGGTGGGCGGCAGTTGGCTCGACGTTGTCGATTCCGCCACCGACAGCGGCAGGAAGGACATGCCCGTGAAGCCCAGGCGCTCGGCCAGCTCGGTCGATTTGCTTACCAGCTCGTCGCGGGTCTCGATGCCGTAGATGTGCGAACCGCCTTCGAGTCCCTTGAAGAACAGGTCGTACAGGATGAAGCCGAGGTAGGACTTGCCGGCGCCGTGGTCGACCAGGGAGACGCTTTGCTTCTCTTCGAGCACGCTATTCAGCAAGGGCTCGATGAAGTTGTACAGGTGGTAGACCTGCTTGAGCTTGCGGCGGCTGTCCTGGTTCAGCTTGCCGTCGCGCGTGAGGATGTGGAGTTCCTTCAGCAGCTCGACCGACTGGCCGGGGCGGACTTCCGGCGGCAGCGCCGCGGGGGTGTGGTTGGTTTGCTTAGCGTGCTTCATCGATCCATGCTGCCTGAATGGCTTCCAGTACGCGTTCCCCGCCGCGCGAACGGTCATCGTCGAAGCCTTCGAGGGCGACGACCCAGTTGTGCAGGTCGACGAAGCGCACGGTGGCGGGGTCGACCTCGGGGTACTTCTCGTACAACGCCTCGGCAATGGCCGAGACCTCAGTCCACTTCATGGCAGCCTCCGTTCAGTGGCTTTTTTCCGCGGCGTGGTTGATGGTGTACTTCGGGATCTCGACCACCAGGTCTTCCTCGGCGACGATGGCCTGGCAGGACAGGCGCGAATTCGGCTCCAGGCCCCAGGCCTTGTCGAGCATGTCTTCTTCTTTTTCTTCCTGCTCGTTCAGCGAGTCGAAGCCTTCGCGCACGATCACGTGGCAAGTGGTGCAGGCGCAGACGCGGTCGCAGGCGTGTTCGATCTCGATGTCGTTTTCCAGCAGGACGTCGCAGATCGACTTGCCGGCCGGGGATTCCAGCACGGCGCCGTCAGGGCAGAAGACTGGGTGGGGGAGGATGACGATTTGTGGCACTTGGGTTACCTCGTTAATTTTTCTATGTGACTGCCCTGCCCGTCGTTCCCGCGTAGGCGGGAACCCAATTTATGCTTGCGCTAACGCTGCGCTACGTACTTGGATTCCCGCCTGCGCGGGAATGACGGTCTTTAGGCTATAGGCCATTTATTGGCACCTGTGGTCGGCTAAGCTTTTAAACTTCGTCCAGCGACTTGCCCGCCAGGACCTTGCGCACGCTCTTGTCCATCCGGCGTGCCGCGAACTCTTCCGTGCCCTTGGCCAGCGCCTGCACCGCCGCGTGCAGCCCGTCCTGGCGCTGCCCCGCTTCGATCGACGCATCGTTCGAACGGTGGATCGCATCGCGCACGCCGTGCACCAGCCTGGCCACGTCATCCTGCTCGGTCTCGTCCAGCAGCTCGGCGTCGGCATCCAGCGCCGACTGGGTCGCCAGCAGGATGCGCTCGGCCTCGACCTGCTCTTCGCGCAGCGCGCGCATCTGCATGTCGCCCTGGGCCGAGGTGTAGGAATCCTGCAGCATGCGCGCCACTTCGTCGTCGCCCAGGCCGTAGGACGGCTTGACGGTGATGGACGCTTCCACGCCCGAGCGGGTCTCGCGCGCCGACACCGATAGCAGGCCGTCGGCGTCGACCTGGTAGGTCACGCGGATGCGCGCCGCGCCGGCCGCCATCGGCGGGATGCCGCGCAGCTCGAAGCGCGCCAGCGAACGGCAGTCGGACACCAGCTCGCGCTCGCCCTGCACCACGTGCACCGCCAGGGCCGTCTGGCCGTCCTTGAAGGTGGTGAATTCCTGGGCGCGGGCGCACGGGATGGTCGAGTTGCGCGGGATGATCTTCTCGACCAGGCCACCCATGGTCTCGATGCCGAGCGACAGCGGGGTGACGTCCAGCAGCAGCCAGTCGTCGCCCTCGGCGCGGTTACCGGCCAGCAGGTTGGCCTGGACGGCGGCGCCCAGCGCCACCACCTTGTCCGGGTCGATGTTCGCGTGCGGAATGGTGTGGAAGAACTCGCCCACCGCGCGGCGCACGTGCGGCATGCGGGTGGCGCCGCCGACCATCACGACGCCGTCGACGTCCTCGACGGAAACATCAGCGTCGCGCATGGCCTTGCGGATCGCATTCATGGTCTTGCCGACCAGGTGCCTGGTGATGTCGGCGAAGGTCTGCGCGCTGATGGTCACCTGCACGATCTCGCCCGACTTCAGGATCGCCTCGATCGTGGTTTCCTCGTTGGTCGACAGCAGTTCCTTGGCCTGGCGCGCCTTGACCATCAGGGTGGCGGTGTCCTGGTCGGACAGCGGCGCCAGCTTGGCCTGCTCGACGATCCAGCAGAACAGGCGGTGGTCGAAGTCGTCGCCGCCCAGGGCCGAGTCGCCGCCGGTGGACAGCACCTCGAACACGCCCTTGGAGAGCTTGAGGATCGAGATGTCGAAGGTGCCGCCGCCCAGGTCGTAGACGGCGTAGACGCCTTCCTTGCCGTGGTCGAGGCCATAGGCGATCGCTGCGGCGGTCGGTTCCGACAGCAGGCGCAGCACGTTGATGCCGGCCAGCTGGGCCGCGTCCTTGGTGGCCTGGCGCTGGGCGTCGTCGAAATACGCCGGCACGGTGATCACGGCGCCGACCAGCTCGTCGCCCAGCGAATCCTCGGCGCGCTGGCGCAGCGTAGCCAGGATCTGGGCCGAGGTCTCGACCGGGCTCTTCACGCCGGCGACGGTGTTGATCTGGACCATGCCGGGGGCATCGACGAAGTCGTACGGCAGGTTCTCGGCGTAGGCGATGTCCTTCAGGCCGCGGCCCATGAAACGCTTGACCGAGACGACCGTGTTCTTCGGGTCGGTGGTCTGGTGTGCCTGGGCCTTGTAGCCGATGTTGGCGTTGCCGTTCGGGAGGTAACGCACGACCGAAGGCAGCAGCGAACGGCCATCCTCGTCGCTCAGCACTTCCGGGCTGCCGCTGCGCACGGTGGCAACCAGCGAGTTGGTGGTGCCCAGGTCGATGCCGACCGCCAGGCGATGCTGGTGCGGGGCGGTGGACATGCCGGGTTCGGCGATTTGGAGTAGTGCCATGGTCGTGTTACCTGTTTGTTTTTCTGTGCTGCTATGTGGTCGGGGTCGTTTGTGCCATCGACACAAACGACCCCGACCATATGCGAAATCGATTACGCGTCTAATGCTTCGAACGCGTACTGTACCTCTTCCCCGAATTTATCGAGGAACATCATCGCGCGCACGCCCTGCGCCGCCGCCTGGTAGTCGCCGGCATCGAGCTGCTTGCCGACCTGCTCCAGCATCTGTTTGCGCTCGCGGCGCACCTGCGCATCCAGCTCGTCCAGCGCGCCCCCATCTTTCGACGAGCGCGCATCGTCGAGCGCTTCGCGCCACTCCATCTGCTGCATCAGGAAGCTTGCAGGCATCGCCGTGTTCGACTCGGTCTGCAGGTCGACGCCGTTGATCTCGCAGAGGTACTGCGCGCGCTTCTGCGGATTGCGCAGGGTCTGATAGGCCTCGTTGGCGCGCGTGGCCCACTGCATCGCGACCCGCTTCTCGGTGTCGGTGGCGTTCACGAAGCGGTCCGGGTGCACGCGGCCCTGGATTTCGCGGTAGGCCGCATCCAGGGCATCCCCGTCGACCGCGAAGGTCGCAGGGAGCTGGAACAGCTCGAAGTGGTTCTGCTTCATCCTTAGATGCGGAAGCTTTCGCCGCAGCCGCAGTTGTCCTTGACGTTCGGGTTATTGAAGCGGAAACCTTCGTTCAGGCCTTCGCGCGCGAAATCCAGCTCGGTGCCGTCGATGTACGGCAGGCTCTTCGGGTCGACGAAGACCTTGACGCCGTGCGACTCGAAGACGTTGTCGTCCGGGGTCGCATCGTCGACGTACTCGAGCTTGTAGGCCAGGCCGGAGCAGCCGGTGGTACGCACACCGAAGCGCAAGCCGATGCCCTTGCCCCGGCGCTCGAGGTAACGGTTGACGTGCTTCGCGGCTTTTTCAGTCAGGGTGATTGCCATTACGCTTGCTCCAGTCTGTCTAACTTAATTACGCCTTCTCGGCGTGCTTGCTCTTGTAGTCGGCCACGGCGGCCTTGATCGCGTCTTCCGCCAGGATCGAGCAGTGGATCTTCACCGGCGGCAGCGCCAGTTCTTCGGCGATCTGGGTGTTCTTGATCGCCAGCGCTTCGTCCAGCGACTTGCCCTTGACCCATTCGGTCACGAGCGAGCTCGAGGCGATGGCCGAACCGCAGCCATAGGTCTTGAACTTCGCGTCCTCGATCAGGCCCTGCTCGTTGACCTTGATCTGCAGCTTCATCACGTCGCCGCAGGCCGGCGCGCCGACCATGCCGGTGCCGATCGCATCGTCGCCCTTGTCGAAGGCGCCGACGTTGCGCGGGTTTTCGTAGTGGTCCAGTACTTTGTCCGAATATGCCATGGTAGTGCTCCTAGAATTCCGTAATGATTAGTGGGCTGCCCATTGGATCGAATTGAGATCGATCCCTTCCTTGAACATGTCCCACAGCGGCGACAGTTCGCGCAGTTTGCCGACCTTCGACTTCAGCAGTTCGATCGCGAAGTCGATGTCGTGCTCGGTCGTGAAGCGGCCGATGGTGAAGCGGATCGAGCTGTGCGCCAGCTCGTCGCTGCGACCCAGTGCGCGCAGCACGTAGGACGGCTCCAGCGAGGCCGAGGTGCAGGCCGAACCCGAGGACACGGCCAGGTCCTTGATCGCCATGATCAGCGATTCGCCCTCGACGTAGTTGAACGAGACGTTCAGGTTGTGCGGCACGCGGTGGTCCATGTCGCCGTTGATGTAGACCTCTTCGATCTCCAGCAGGCCCTTGGCCAGGCGGTCGCGCAGCGCCTTCACGCGCTCGAGTTCCGACGCCATCTCTTCCTTGGCGAGGCGGAAGGCTTCGCCCATGCCCACGATCTGGTGGGTCGGCAGCGTGCCCGAACGCAGGCCGCGCTCGTGGCCGCCGCCGTGCATCTGCGCTTCGAGGCGCACGCGCGGCTTGCGGCGCACGTACAGGGCGCCGACGCCCTTCGGGCCGTAGGTCTTGTGCGCGGTGAAGGTCATCAGATCGCACTTGGTCTTGTTCAGGTCGATCTCGACCTTGCCCGTCGCCTGCGCGGCGTCGCAGTGGAAGATGATGCCCTTCGAGCGGCACAGTTCGCCGATCTCGTCGATCGGCTGGATCACGCCGATCTCGTTATTCACCAGCATGACCGAAACCAGGATGGTATCCGGACGGATCGCCGCTTCCAGTTGGGCGACGGTGATCAGGCCGTTATCCTGCGGCTCGAGGTAGGTCGCCTCGAAACCCTGGCGCTCCAGTTCGCGCACGGTGTCCAGCACCGCCTTGTGCTCGGTCTTGACCGTGATGATGTGCTTGCCCTTGGTCTTGTAGAAGTGGGCGGCACCCTTCAGGGCCAGGTTGTTCGATTCGGTCGCGCCCGAGGTCCAGATGATCTCGCGCGGGTCGGCGCCGACCAGGGCCGCCACGTTGGCGCGTGCCTCCTCGACCGCCGCTTCGGCGCTCCAGCCGTACATGTGGCTGCGCGATGCGGGGTTGCCGAACTGCTCGCGCAGGTAGGGGATCATCTTGTCGGCCACGCGCGGATCGATCGGAGTGGTCGCCGAGTAATCCATGTAGATCGGGAAATGCGGCGCAGTCACGAAGCTCTGCTCGGTTTTTTTGTCCAAAGGCGCGTTCATCAGTTCACTCCGGTTTCAACTCAGTTTTGTACGGCGGCGCTAGCGGGGACACGGTGCACCACCACGACGTTTTGTTCTTTCTGCTTCTGCTGGTCGACCAGGTCTTGCAGCGAGACCGAATCGAGATAGTCGACCATCTTGGCGTTCAGCGTGGTCCACAGTTCATGGGTCATGCAACGGGTGCCGGAAGCAGCGTCGGCGCCGTGACAATTTTCTTTGCCGCCACACTGGGTGGCATCGAGCGGCTCGTCGACCGCGATGATGATGTCGGCCACCGTCACCTTGTCGGCGGTTCTGGCCAGGCTGTAGCCGCCGCCCGGGCCGCGGATCGACTCGACGATCTGGTGGCGGCGCAGCTTGCCGAACAGTTGTTCCAGGTACGACAGCGAAATGGCCTGGCGCTGGCTGATGCCCGACAGCGTGACCGGACCATTGCCCTGGCGCAGGGCGAGGTCGATCATCGCGGTAACAGCAAAACGGCCTTTGGTGGTCAGACGCATCGGAACCCCGGTTAGTGTAAAATATTGCCTCTTTTCAACCCATCGGTGCAGCGCAACAATCAAATCTGTTGAGAGAGCCTGCCGAATACGCCGATTAGTTGATCGATTTAGTCAAGTATAGCAAATCCTGACTGGCTTGTCTTGGAGGCCCCCAAAACCTCCATCGGCCTTTCCTCCTCCCGGCCGTTATCGCAAACGCAGCAATTCCATCGGCCCGAACAGCGCCTGCATCCCCCCGTGCTGGATGAAAGACAGGTTGTACGGATGCTCGGCATGGATCTGCGGCAGGCGCGCCGCTTCCGGCAGCTTTTTCAACTGCTCGGCGATCTTTCCCCACAGAACCAGCGTCGGCGGCTGAGGCTGGCTTGCCAGGGCGGCAAGCACGGTCTGCAGGAAAGGCTGCCAGGCGCGTGCATCGATGGCCGGCGCGACGTGCTTGCGAAATACCAGGGCCGCGTTCAGCAGCAGGAAGCCCTGTCCGATCAGGTTGTCCTGCAACTGGGCCAGGGTCTGGATGGAGCCGTTCGTACGGGCAGCCTGGGCCACCGGCACCATCGCGCTGCCGCCGGTGTCGCCCGCATCGAGTTGACCATTTGCCACCAGCAGCATCTTCATGAAGTTGCGCAGCGAGGTAGCGCGGTTGACCGGTTTCGACAGGCCGGTTTCCGACCACAGTTCACCCACGGCGCCATCCATGAAGCAGACCCCGGTCGCGCTCTCGGCGCGTGGGTAGGGCCCCTCCCCCACCAGCACATGCGTCACTTTGTCCAGCGGCTGGGCGAAGGCGGCGAAGATACGGCCTTCCGTCGGGAGGTAGTCCTCGACCGCCAGCGCCGGCAAATAGCTTGGGTCGGCGGCGGCGACCGCCTGCAGGCCGGCCTCGAGGATGGGGCGCCAGGAGGCGTCGGCACGGTCGAGGGCGGCGATGATTGGGGCGGGAATTGGATGGTTGGACATGACGAAATCGCAAGGCACAAGGAGGCGGGATTGTAGCCCAGGGCTTGGCGCATTCCCAGCGTCAATCTAGCGTCCGCCTTTGGCATTTCAAGGCATGATTTTCAGCCTTCCACTCACTCAAGCATGAGGAGCCATGCAAACGATCCGTGAAGTGATGAGGCCCGATGTGCAGACGATCTCCGCGCAGGAAACCGTGCAGCGCGCGGCGCAGATGATGGACGAGCTCGACGTCGGCGCGACCAAGTCGGCCGGGGTGGTGGAGGGGGCGCTGGATGAGATTTCGTCGCCGTCGGAGCCGGATCGGTCGGAGACGCGGCATTGACACATGTTCGTAGGGTGGGCGGCTCCACCCCGCAGCGCGATCAGTCCGGTGCGTCAATGCCGCCCACGCGTCCAGATCACGGTGATGCTGCCGGCGCGGCTAGTCAAGCGCTGGTTGAACGCGTGGGCGGCGCCAGCGGTAGGTTTTCTCACCTGCCCGGGTAGAGCCGCCCGCCCTACGGATACATCAGCTCGAGCGCAGCCAGCTCACTCCGCGTCCGGCTGCTGCGACGGATGCGCCGCCTTGAACGCCGGCAAATCCACACACAGCGCATTGATGCGCGCAATGGTTGGATACGCATCCACGTCGATATCGAAGCGCTGCGCATTGAACACCTGCGGCACCAGGAAGCAGTCGGCGATGGTCGGCGTGTCGCCGTGGCAGAAGCGGCCCGTGCCCAGGTTGCGCGCCAGGTGCGCTTCCAGCGAGCGCAGCCCCTCGATCACCCAGTGGCGGTACCAGTCGGTCTTCGCTTCCTCCGACAGCCCCAGGTGCTTCACCAGGTACTTCAGCACGCGCAGGTTGTTCACCGGGTGGATGTCGCAGGCGATGATCTGCGCCATCTCGCGCACGCGGGCACGGCCGACCGCGTCCTTCGGCAAGAGCGGCACCATCGGGTGCAGCTCGTCCAGGTACTCGATGATGGCCATCGACTGCGTCAGCGTCATGCGGTCGTCCTGCAGGGCCGGCACCAGCCCGCTCGGATTGATGGTCAGGTAGTTGTCCATCAGGTGCTGCCCGCCCTCGCGCAGCAGGTGCACCGGCACCGCCTCGTAGTCCAGCCCCTTCAGGTTGAGCGCGATGCGCACCCGGTACGCGGCCGAGCTGCGAAAATAGGTGTAGAGCTTCATGCGGGTCTCCTCTCAGGCTTTCCTGTGATAAGGGCATACTTCCTGGTCGATCGCGCCGAAGATGCTGGCGCCGTCCTTGTCGACCATCTCGATGCGCACGGTGTCACCATACGCCAGGAAGGGCGTGTGCGGCTTGCCCCCCTCGATCGTCTCGTACATGCGCACCTCGGCCAGGCAGCAGTAGCCGACGCCGCCGTTCTCGATGCTCGAGCCGTGCAGGCTGCCCTGCTTGTTCGACACCGTGCCGGAACCGACGATGCTGCCCGCGCCCAGCTCGCGCGTCCTGGCGGCGTGCGCGATCAGCTGGGCGAAGCTGAAGGTCATGTCCTCGCCCGCGTTCGGGCGGCCGAAGGGGCTGTCGTTGAGCGTCACCAGCAGCGGCAGGTGCAGCTTGGAATCGACCCAGGCCTCGCCCAGCTCGTCCGGCGTGACCGCCACTGGAGAAAACGCGCTGGCCGGCTTCGACTGGTAGAAGCCGAAGCCCTTGGCCAGTTCGTTCGGGATCAGGTTGCGCAGCGAGACGTCGTTTACCAGCATCACCAGGCGGATCGCGGCGGCCGCTTCTTCCACGGATGCGCCCATCGGCACGTCGCCGGTGATGACCGCCACCTCGGCCTCCAGGTCCACGCCCCACTCTTCCGACAGCACGGCGATCGGGTCGCACGGACCGACGAAGGAATCCGAGCCGCCCTGGTACATCAGCGGATCGCTGTAGAACGATTCCGGCACCTCGGCGCCGCGCGCCTTGCGCACCAGCTCGACGTGATTGATGTAGGCCGAACCGTCGCACCATTGGTAGGCGCGCGGCAATGGCGAATGGCATTCTTCCTCGATGAAGGACTCGGCCTTGTCGGCAGTGCCGGCGTTCAGGCGCTCGTACACTTTCCTGAGCTGCGGCGCCGCCTCATCCCAGTTGTCCAGCGCGCACTGCAGCGTGCGGGCGATCTTCGGGACGGCCTGGCAGGTGACCAGGTCGCGGCTGACGACGACCAGCGTGCCGTCGCGGCCGCCGGTCTTGAGGGTGGCGAGTTTCATGGCGTTTCCTTTGCTTGGTGTTTGCTTTTCGCCATTAGAGAACAAAACGTACTATCATTCAAACAGTATTTTTCGCTCGATTTATTAGATAAGCTTATGAATCCGACCTTGCGCCAGATGCGCGCATTCGTGGCCCTGGCCAAGACGGGTAACTTTACGCTTGCCGCGCAGGCAATGCACGTCACGCAATCGGCGCTTTCGGGTTTGATCAAGGAGCTCGAGCAGACCCTGGGCGCCAAGGTGGTCGACCGCAGCACGCGCCGCGCCCTGCTCACCGACATCGGCAAGGAACTCTACCCGCTGTTCAGCCAGATGATCGACGACCTCGACGGCGCCCTGGCGAATGTGGCCGACCACACGCGCCTGAAAAAAGGCATCGTGCGCATCGCCGCGCCCCAGCTGCTGTCCTGCACCCTGATGCCGGAGGCGATCGCCGCCTACCGCGCCCGCTACCCCGACATCGAGGTGCGCCTGGGCGACACCGGCGTGGAGAGCGTGGTCAACCGGGTGCTGTCGGGCGAAGCCGACATCGGCATCGGCCCGGAACGCGAACCCGCGCCGCCGCTCGACGCGCGGCTGCTGTTCGAGATGCCCTTCGCGCTGGTGTTCCCGAAAGGGCACGAACTGGAAAGGCAGGCGCGCGTCACCTGGAAGGACGTCGCGCGCTACCCGCTGATTTCGCTGCAGGGCCAGTTCACCGAGCGCCTGCTGGACGACATGCACGCATCGATGCACGCGCCGCCGCTCAAGCCCGCCAACGAGGTCACCTTCATGACGACCGCACTGGCCATGGCCGCCGCCGGACTCGGGGTGACGGTATGCATGCCCTACGCCGCGCCGCTGGCGGCGCTCTACGGCCTCGTCATGCGCCAACTGGAGGAACCGGTGCTCACGCGCCGCTTCTTCCTCTACACGCGCCCCGGGCGCTCGCTGTCGCCGGCGGCGGAGAGCTTCATCGACTTCCTCGACGGTTTCGTCGGCAGCCAGGCGCCTGCTTCGTCAGCGTGAACCTGGGCCGCCGCGCGCATCACTTTGCCGCCTTCGCGGATGGATAGAAGACCTGCTCGCCCCCCGTCTTGAACGAGGCGATCAGCCCCTGCCCTTCCGGTGAAGTGATCCACTCGATCAGCTGCATCGCGCCCTTGTAGTTGACGTGCTTGTGGCGCTCCGGATTCACCGCGATGATGCCGTAGGGGTTGAACATCTTCGGGTCGCCCTCGACCGCGATCTGCAGGCCGGTCTTGGCCTGGTAGGCGACATAGGTGGCGCGGTCGGTCAGGGTATAGGCCTTCATTTCCGCCGCCATGTTCAGCACTTCGCCCATGCCCAGCCCGGCGGAGATATAGGCCGCGCCCTGCGGCTGGGCGCCGGCCTGCTTCCAGTAGGCCCTTTCCATCTGGTCGGTGCCCGAGTTGTCGCCGCGCGAGACAAAGCGCACCTTGCTAGCGGCGATCTTCTTCATCGCCGCGAGCACGTCCTTGCTGCCCTTGATGCCGGCCGGGTCGCTCACCGGACCGACCAGGATGAAGTCGTTGTACATCACGTCGCGGCGCTTGACGCCATGGCCTTCGGCGACGAACTTGTCTTCCGCCGCGCGGGCATGGACCAGGGTCACATCGACGTCGCCGTTCTTGGCCAGCTCGAGGGCCTTGCCGGTGCCGACCGAGATCACGCTGACCCTGTAATTGGTCTTGCTCTCGAACTTGGGCAGCAGGTATTGCAGCAGGCCCGAGTTCTCGGTGCTGGTGGTGGTCGAGAGCCGGATCGCCTGCTGGGCCAGGGCTGGCGCAGTCGTCGCCAGCAGGAAGCCCAGCAGGGCAAGCTGTTTGTTCAGGAAGCGCATGATTGACCGGCCCATCGAAAGTTGTGGATGCGCCATCCTAAGCTATACTGAAAAACTTTCAATATGAACAAGTTTGCATATGTTGCACATCAAGCTGTCTTACACCTTCGACGATGCGGCAGTCTCGGGGCAGCAGCTCGGCAATCCCTTGTTCGACATCCTGGGCGCCATCCATGCGTGTGGATCGGTGGGCGCGGCGGCGGAGCAGCTCGGGCTGTCCTACCGCCACATCTGGGGTGAACTGAAGCGCTTCGAGACGGCGCTGCGGGCCGACCTGATCGTCTGGGAACGGGGCAAGCGGGCTAGGTTGTCGCCCTTCGGGGAGAAGCTGCTGTTCGCCGAACGGCGCGCCCGGATGCGCGTGCAACCGCAGGTCGACAACCTGATCGCCGAGATGGAGCGGGAATTCGCGCTCGCCTTCGACCCGCAGGCACACGTGATTCCCATGTTCGCCAGCCATGACCTGGCCCTGCCGCGCCTGAAGGAGTTCATGGCGCGCGACGCCAAGCTCTACCTGGACCTGCAATACCGCGGCAGCCTCGAATGCATCGCCGCCCTGTCGCGCGGCGAGTGCCTGCTGGCGGGCTTCCATGTGAGCGAAGACCACGCGCCCGGCAGCATGACGCACCAGGCCTTCAAGTCCATGCTCAAGCCGGGCCGCCACAAGCTGATCCGGTTCGTCGGCAGGCAGCAGGGCCTGATGGTGGCTGCCGGGAACCCGAAAGGCATCCACGGCGTGGAAGACCTGCGCTGCAAGGACCTGCGCTTCGTGAACCGCCAACCCGGCTCCGGCACCCGCATCACCATCGAGCAGCTGCTGGCCAAGGCCGGCACCCATCCCGGCGAGGTCGATGGCTTCGAGAATGCCGAACCGACCCATCTCGCCGTTGCCGCCAGCGTCGCCTCAGGCGTGGCCGATGCCGGCTTCGGCATCCAGGCGGCTGCGGCCGCGTTCGGGCTTGCCTTCGTCCCGGTCATCCGCGAGCAGTATTACTTCGTCTGCCTGAAGGACGCGATCGACCGGCCGCCCATCAGCAAGCTGCGCGAGCTGCTGCGGCGCAGCGAGTGGCAGGCCTTGACGGCGGACCTGCCCGGCTACGACATCAAGGATGCCGGCGACGTGGTCGCGCTGCGGCGCGCCTTCCCCTGGTATGCGTTCCGCACGCCGAAACACCAAGGCGTGTCCTGCACCTGAAGCGGGCTGCACGTACAATAGCGTGCATCCCCGTTTTTCCTGCCACCGATGTCCCTCAACACCATCGAGATCAACCGCCTGATGGACCGCTTCGACAGCCACGACAGCGTCTGGCTGTTCGGCTACGGTTCCCTGATCTTCAAGGCCGACTTCCCCTTCATCGAACGCCGCCCCGCCTCCATCGAAGGCTGGAACCGCCGCTTCTGGCAAGGCTCGCACGACCACCGCGGCACGGAAAGCGCCCCGGGCCGCGTGGCCACCCTGGTGCCCGAGGCGGGCGCCACCTGCCACGGCATGGCCTACCTGGTCACGCCCGAGGAGTTCGCCCACCTCGACCACCGCGAGAAGAACGGCTACCTGCGCCTGGCCACCGAGATGACATTCGAGGACGGCGGCACGGCGGAAGGCATCGTCTACATCGCCACCCACGAGAATGCGGCCTATTTGGGCCCGGCGAGCGAGCAGGACATCGCGCGCCAGATCGCCACCGCGCGCGGCCCGAGCGGCCCGAACAGCGAATACCTGCTGGAACTGGCGCGCGCCCTGCGCGAGCTCGGCAAGCACGACGAGCACGTGCACGCGATCGAGCGCCACCTGGAAGAATTCACCAGGGCCGCGCGCTGAGGTTTCATGGTCAAGCGGAGGTCCTGCGCTCGACCTTGAGCAGCAAGGGGGTTTTCGGTCGCAAGGAAATATTCAACACCGCCTCCGGCTCCGCCATCCCCTCCCTCTTCGCCAGCACGAAACGCTGCAGCAGCATCGCCGCTACCACCGTCATCTCCGCCAGCGCCAGGTGCTGTCCGAGGCAGACCCGCGGCCCGGTGCCGAAGGGCATGAAGGCCCCACGCGGAATCGGCGGCGCATCCGCCCCGAAGCGCTCCGGCCGGAAGGCCTGCGGCTCCGGAAACCAGCGCGGGTCGCGGTGCATCAGGAACACCGGAACCATGAACATCGTCCGCGCCGGCATCGTCCAGCCGCCAAGCAGGAAGGCGCGCGTCGAACGGCGGCTCATCAGGATCGGCGCGGCCGGGTACAGGCGCATCGCCTCGTTCAGGGTCTGGGCCAGGTAGCCCAGCCGCGGCAGCGCCTCCTCGTCGGGGACGCCGCCCTGCAGCACCGCATCGACCTCGCGCCGCGCCGCCTCCTGCGCCGCCGGATTGGCCGCCATGCACCAGGCCCACCAGCCCAGGCTGGCCGCGCTGGTCTCGTGTCCGGCAATGAAGGCCGTCATGCATTCGTCGCGCACCGCCGACAAGGGCCAGGCGTCCGCGTCCTGCCGGTGCAACGCCAGCAGGCGACTCAGCAGGTCCTGTGGCCATGCCTCATGCGGCAAGGCCAGGTGGGCGTCGACGTGGCGCTCGATCAGCTGCGCCAGCATGGCACGCACCTGCCGCTTGCGGCGCTTCCACGGCAGCCAGTCGGGCGCGCTGGCAGGCCAGAACATCTCGGTGTTGGCGGCCACCAGCGCCTCTTGCACCGCGCTCTCCACCGCGCGCGCATCAAGGCCGAGCTCGCTCGAGAACATCATGCGCATGATGACGTCCATCGCCAGCGAGGTCAGCGCGCTTTCGATCGGCATCGCTTCTCCCGGCTGCCAGCCTGCCATTGCCACGTCAGCCGCCGCCGCGATCGTCGGAACGAAGGCCTTGACCGACTTCGGCGCAAATGCCGGCTGCAGTGCCTGGCGTTTCGCTGCCCAAACGCTGCCCTCCGCGATCAGGACGCTGTCGCCCTGCAGATAAGCGAATATCTCGATCCCGCGCTCCCAGCGCTGGATCGCGTCATGGCGGCTCACCAGCAGCTCACGCACCAGTTGCGGGTCGCTGACCACGACCTCGTGCTCCGGCCACATGCGCAGGTGCACCAGGTCGCCATACGCCTGGCGCCAGCTCGCCAGGCTGCCTGGCAGGTCGCGCGCCATTCGCGCCAGCAGGCCCCAGCCGGTCAGGCCGGATGGCGGACCGGGCGGCCAGGCGCCGGGCGGATGCCGGGTTGGCGCCGGATCGACGGAAGCGGGCGGCGTGCCATCCGCATGGAAGGGGCATCGGGAGGTGTCGGGCGTATTCATGTCCCACATTCTTCGCCGCTTTCGCCCCCCGCGTCTTGAACGGAAACGACATCGACAACCCGCGGGCGCCTGCCTATACTGCTGACTCATGGCCCCCGATCGTCACGATTGCCTGCTCCCCTGCCCCGACCGGCTGGCGCGCGGCCCGCGCATATGCAATGGGGGTAAATCGCCGCATGACCGCCTCTACCTGGCGCCGCCGGCGCTGCAGGGCGCGATGCTGGCGCTGGTCAGCCGCGACACCTCCCGCCTCGCACTGAGCGACGCCCAGCGCTTGTCGCACTTCCCCGCTTCGCCGATCGTGACGCTGTCCTGGTTCGACGGGGCCGGGATGGGCTTGGTGGACCCGGACACGGGCTGGCATCCCTTCACTGCGCAGATGATGATCTCCGGCAGCCATTCGCGCCCGGCAACGACCTGGTCGCCGACGAGCGGCCGCGGCTACATGGCCTGCTTCCAGCCGGATGCCGTCCCCGCCCTGTTCGGCATCGAGCTCGCGGCCATCCAGGACCGCTTCCTGCCGGCGCACGCGGTGCTCGGCGCCGGCTGGCAGCCCTTCCTCGATGCCCTGCTGGCCGCGCCCGACGATGCCGCCGTGCTGCGCGTGCTGGAGGCGCAGCTCGGCAAGCGCTGGCGCGCGGCGCAGGGAGGCGAGACCAGCCGGTTCTCGCTGCGCCAGATGGGCCGGCACTGGGTGCAGCGCCTGGCCTGGCAGGCGCACCAATGGCGCGGCACGCACAGCGCGCGCCAGGTCGAACGCCGCATCAAGTCCTTCAGCGGGCGCTCGCTGCGCGAGTGGCAATCGCTGGTGCGCACCGAAGGCCTGTTCTTCGCCGCCCGCGAACGCTACGAGACAGGCCAGCCCTTCGACTGGGCCACGCTGGCGCTGGACGAGGGCTTCTCGGACCAGGCCCACCTGAGCCGCGTCACCCGGCAGATCTGCGGCTTTCCCCCGACCGAATTCGCCGACCGCTACATCGAGGACGAGTCCTTCTGGATCTACCGGCTGTGGGTCTGAAGACCGGCCCTGCCCGGCCTGAAGTCCGCTAGAATCGCTGGACCATACGGAGCGCGTCGATGCCACGCGCCATATAACAAGGAGAACAGGGATGTCGAAAAAGATGCTGATGGGCTTGTGCGCTTCGCTGCTACTGGCGATGCAGCCTGCAGTGGCGCAAACCAGGGCGCCTGAACCCGCGCCGCAATACGATGCCGCGCTGGCCCAGTCGCTCGGTGCCGACGAGCGCGGCATGCGCCCCTATGTGTTCGTGATCCTCAAGACGGGACCCAAGAACATCGAGGACAAGGCCGAGCGCGCGAAGATCTTCGAGGGCCACTTCGCCAACATGGGCAAGCTGGCCAGCGAGAAGAAACTGGTGTTCGCCGGACCGCTGGACGGCAAGGAAGGCCGCCGCGGCATCTTCGTGATCGCGACTCCGGACATCGAGGAAGCCAAGCGCTACGTGGCCACCGATCCGGTCATCGTCAGCGGGCTGATGGAAGCGGAGTATCACAAGCTCTATGGGTCGGCGGCGCTGATGATGGTGAACGACGTGCACAACAAGATCCAGAAAAAGCAGTAATCCACCCGCTCGCCTGGATTGGGCAGCCGGCTAGAACAGGTCCAGCTGCCCGGCTGCATTTCCGCTGCCGTCCTTGCCGGCGGCAGGCGACGGGCGCGCCGGCACCACCAGCGGCTTGCGAAACTGCGACCCATCCAGCCTACCGAAGCGCCCGCGAAACTCCCCCATCCCAAGCCGGTCCACCGCTTTCGAGAAGCGCTGGCGGATCAGGTCCGCCCACACGCCCTCCCCGTGCATGCGCTTGCCGAAGTCGCTGTCGTAATCCTTGCCGCCGCGCAGGTCGCGCACGCGGTTCATGACGCGCTGCGCCCGCTCCGGGAAATGCGCCTGCAGCCATTCCTGGAACAAGGGATTGACCTCATGCGGCAGGCGCAAGACGACGTAATGCGCGCCGATGGCGCCGGCCTCAAGCGCTGCTTCCAGGATGCGCTCGATCTCCGGTTCGGTGACGAAGGGAATGATGGGCGCCACGCTCACGCTGACCGGAATGCCGGCCTCGGCAAGGGTGCGGATGGTACGCAGGCGCCGTGCCGGCGCTGCCGCGCGCGGCTCCAGCGTGCGCGCGATCTCCGGATCGAGCGTGGTCAGGGTGATGGCGGCGCAGGCCAGGTTCTTTTCCGCCATCGGCGCGATCAGGTCGATGTCGCGCTCGATGAGGGAAGACTTGGTGATGAGCCCGACCGGATGCCGGCATTCGCTCAGCACCTCGAGCACCTGGCGCGTCAGACGCAGCTCGCGCTCGCAGGGCTGGTAGGCGTCGGTGTTGACGCCGAGGGCGATGTGCTCGGGCACGTAGCCCGGCTTGGCCAGCTCGCGCCGCAACAGCTCGGCCGCGTTCACCTTGGCGAACAGCCGGCTTTCGAAGTCGAGCCCCGGCGACAGGCCGAGGTAGCTGTGGGTGGGCCGCGCAAAGCAATAGATGCAACCGAACCTTATCATTGAACGCTCCGCTAGACAAAATCTGTTCCTATCGACTATTCCCTTTTTTAATCAAAGACTTATAAAACGCCTAAGAACATATCGATAGACGTTTCTATCGGTGGGCCTGTGTCTAACAGCTAGCACAAACGTTGTAGCGTTGTTAAAAAAACATTCCGAGTTAACGGCCCGCCCGAACCGCTCGTATCCAGATTCTTGTCTCTTGCGTAGGGAGACGGATCAGCTCTACAGGACGATGTAACTAAACGATTGCGCCCTTCATTCCTCACTTTGATCAACTATCTGTTCCGTTAATACAATTAGCTCACTTGCTTTTTTGTTCACAGCATTGGCAAGCTTGAACACTACTCGGACTGTTGGTTGCCGCTCGCCACGCTCAATCATTCCAATGTAGATTCGTTCGACGCCGGCTGCATGAGCGACTTGCTCTTGCGTGAGACATGCTTCCTTACGGACCTTACGCAACATCTTTCCAAAAGCTAGACCAGGATCCAAGGACTTCTCCTAAACGTTGTTTGGAGAAATCATCGCTGTGCTGTATCATCAAGTCTTCATACTATAGTTATCTTCTTGGATACGTACGTCTTCGTCCTGCGCGCCGCGACACAAATGACGTGCTAGCCAATCGTTGTCTGGTTTTTCAAATAGCGTTTTTTAATTGTTTTGTCCGGTGCTTCAGCAGCCATCGAGTTTCCGCAATTCACAAAGCATCGCAAGTGAGATCGAAATCAAAACGGCTATTTAGATTCGATTGCGCCATATCGACAAGAGAGTAGGAAAATTAGATTACCTGCACCTGCACCTGCACCTGCACCTGCACCTGCACCTGCACCTGCACCTGCACCTGCACCTGCACCTGCACCTGCACCTGCACCTGCACCTGCACCTTCTTTATTTTATCATCGAAAGATACAGTTTTCGAAAACTGATTAGCTTATGTTGCGCAAGAGCTTAAATATTCTGACTACCTCCTCACAGTCGAAAGAACTGACGAGATGCGATAAGCCGACCGATCTTGTTGCGACAGCACAGTTGCTAAACCGCCGTGTTGACCACATAGAACGAACGCTTCAACAGATTCGCAACGACTGCGAACCAACGAATTACTTAAGCTTAAGCGTAACCGATCGGTTTTATGTTTACTGCGTGCTGGTTGCCTCAGAAAACGACGAAGATGATTTTGAGTTACCAAGTGCTGCATCGATGCAAGTTCCGTTAGCGCCGACCATGGTCTTGACGCGAGAGGTCTATTCTGAATTGCATAAAAAGCGATTGCTGATACCAAATTTGCACTCTCCTATATCAGCTTTTAATATTGCAAGCGAAGAAACAGCAACAATCACTTTCGATAGCAGTCGAGTACATTGGAGTCTAACGAGAGACATCTTGGGATTCTCAATTGCAAACCTTAGCACTCACTTAAGAACTTCTCTCATAGGATGCAAAAGAGATGAATGGGCACCTGTCCATACGTTATTACGCATCCACGAATACGCGCATAAGCTATTGAATGAGATATGTGGCTTTAAAGAAGTTGCTAACGACGCTCAAATAGCCCAATTATTCATAATGATTGAAAAGTACATAGGCTCACGACCAAGATTACTGACTCAGGTTCTTAAAGGAATTGCACATGAGAGTAGTGCATTCAAGAGAGCCTTACGTCATGCCTCTGAACAAACATTTTGTAAAAAAATTTCGGAGACCGTAGAAGAACGTATGCAAAGTATGGCACTGCCAGATATAGCCTACGATGCCAACGACAATGAATATCCGAAAAGCAGTACATCGATAATGGCCCGAGAACTTCAATACTTTATCGATTCCGCGGTCTAGCACAGCTATATGGTCGATAGCTATTAACACTCCGGCCAGGCTAAGTATTCTTTGTTAGCAAATTCTTTGATAACGTATTCGCTCGATCAAAAGTATCTGTGAGTATGATTTTAATTTGAGCCAAAGTTAGAAGACAATTGAAGTGTTGTAGCCTTCTTCCTTACAAGGTCTGGAGAACAAGATAAGCGAAATTTTATATATTGGTTTCGACATTCATGGTATGACCGCGCCGGCACTGCGCATTTTGAAAACTGCAGTAGCGTATGCGCTCCAAAAGCCGAACTCGAAGCGTCATACACTCTCAATTGATTGTCTTCGCCAAATGTCAGACCTTCCTGAGCTATCAACCTTACAGCTTCGAGCTTTGCTGAGCGAAGCTCGGAAAGCACTTGCCATTGCAGAGGTAATCGATGCGAACTCATCCGATTCTGAAGATTGGCCTAGTATAAGCTGGCCTGTTTTCGATTATATCGGCAGCAGCGCTTGTACAATCTCATTTGAAATATCTAGGCGAACTTTTGACCCAAAATTGCTTGAAGTACTTTGGTCGTTACATACTTCCGGAGAAAAAAGAATGCTTTAGGTTTCGCAGTTTTTCCGCTAGGTATGGAGTCACGCGAACGGCTCGGTCAGTGGCGTTGGATTGTTGAGCGGACACTTGGATGGTTTCATCGTTTCCGAGGGTTGCGCATTCGTCATGAACATCGCGTCGACGCTTACCAAGCCTTTCTCTCGCTTGCCTGCTCACTCATCTGTTGTAGGCGCATCAAGAGGTTTTGTTAGTTGCTCTTAGTTTCCTAGATGACGTTGTATTATTCAATTCCGCCTAGGTGCTTTGTGGGCAACAGGCGAGTACACTTAGCCGTGCCGACCGTCCGCAATCAGCCTATGTGTTGAAAAAGTCGGGCAGCAGCTTTTATGGCCAGTTTTCGTTGGCATCGCAGGTCCAACTGACCCGCGTTCGTGCCATGGTGGCCGTTCTGCACAGTCGAGTTACCGATCTTTCTTTTCAGGCTAACACTAGAACGGAGTTTTTCAACACAATAAGCCAAGAGGAGACGTTGCCGAATATTGCTACGATTCAACTGAGAAGGCACTTTTTCACCAATGCGCTAGATTATTAGGCCTTCAAGCTAATAGTTTTTATGGCGCCGTGCACTTAAGCTAACCAGTTCTAGACATCGATCACAGACTACACATACTAGTCTTTCGAAACCAGGCCAATTCTTGATAATTTTTCTTGACACAGAGTTTACAAGCTTCGAAGAACCATATCTAATATCGATTGGTCTTGTTGCTGGCGAAAATGAGCTTTATTTTGAACTTGGTGGAGTGTCATATGAAATTTGTGCGCCTTTCGTTCAGGTCAACGTCCTACCTCTGCTTACCGGCCCTGTGCTGAAACCAATGGAAGGTGCTGAACGGTTGGCTGCCTTCCTGTCATTGTGCGGTCCTGAAGTCACCTTTTTTTGTGATGCGCCACGTTACGATATTACGTTGCTAACCCCGTTCCTACCGAGCGGGCTGCATTGGGACTTCGCGGTTCCATCCTTTGAAGATGCTGCGTGTGAGGGTCTTTTCGAACTTACTCGTGAGAAAGCGTTTGCAAGCGGTCTTCGTCGACATCATGCTCTTGATGATGCAAGAGCCCTGGCAGCAGCATGGGCAGTAGCGCGTCGCACTTAGCGATCCGGTGACGGTTTGCAATGGTCGATAGTGGACGTGCGAAGGCTCAGTTCGGTCACTAAAATGGTGTCCGTATTAGTAGACGAACTGGTGCCATGACCCGAGCACTTCTTCCTAAAGGCCTCTAGAGGCTTATAGCAGTTCACCTTCCTGCCGATTGTTGATCACCGAAAGGCGGACGGCCACAGATCGATTATCGCGCAGTCCTGACCGGCATACTGTTTGTTCTCAAAACTGAAATACTGTTGGAGTACTTGCCGCGCGAACTCGGCTGCGGCAGTGATATAACATGCTGGCGTCGCCCTCACGAATGGATGCGAGGCGGCATTTGGCCGCGTATTCACAAGGCGGT
Source organism: Massilia alkalitolerans DSM 17462 (assembly GCF_000427785.1). Classification (GTDB taxonomy): domain Bacteria; phylum Pseudomonadota; class Gammaproteobacteria; order Burkholderiales; family Burkholderiaceae_D; genus Telluria; species Telluria alkalitolerans. The sequence goes on along the minus strand of NZ_ATYR01000037.1, from coordinate 2,936 downwards.
GCTACGACGGCTCCAATCGCGACTCGGCTGCAAACATCATTTGCTGGTGGCTGAGCGTGGGCTTCCTCTAGTGGCCCAGATCTTGACGCACAAGTACATGACTTCGATTCGTTATCCCGCTGGTCGAGTCAATCCCGGCAGTAAAAGTGCTGGTAGGCCGTGCCTGCAAAGGTCCAGAAGCTGCACGCTGATCGAGCATATGCTTCTCGAACACATCGGGCCTGGCTCCGCCGGCGTGAAATCTCAGCACGAATTGCACGCTACAACGTGGAGTCACGCAAACGGCTCGTAAGATAGCCCCCTGATTCACCAAACACAGTCGATGCGGTATCCTTACCGATAGGAATACGACTGTGAATATGACTAGGAACAAGCAAACCATCGAAGTCGTGACGGTGTCGGAGGAGCGGCGCCGTCGCTGGTCAGTGCAGGAAAAGGCTGCGCTGTCAAGGAAACGTACGAGCCGGGGATGAGCGTTTCGCTGGTAGCGCGCAAGCACGGCATCAGTGCCAGCCAGCTGTTCAATTGGCGCAAGCTCGAGCGCGAAGACGCCCTGGTGGCCGTCCAGTCCGGCGAATCGGTGGTGCCGGCAAGCGAACTGGCTGCCGCGCGCGCCCAGATCGCACAACTGCAGCGCATGCTCGGCAAGAAGACGATGGAAGCGGAAATCTTGCGCGAAGCGATCGAGGTAGCCCGCGAAAAAAAGTGGATTGCGCGCTCACCCTTATTGGACAAGGACGGCCAGTGAAGCCAGTCTGCGCTGTCCTTGGTGTAGCGCGCTCGAACGTTATCGATCGCCTTGCGCGTCCTGCAGACTGGATCGATGGTCGTGCGTTGGCCAGGCTTGATCCAGCCGCTGACGCAATGATTGCCGACGCCGTGCGTGCCGAGATCACGGCATTGCCGACGTACGGCTATCGCCGCGCCGGCGCCTTGGTGAACCGCACGCGCAGCCTGATGGGCCTGCGACCAGTCAATCACAAGCGCATGTATCGCGTGATGAAGGCCCTGGGTTTGCTGCTGCCGAAGTCGCCCAAGCGCCGGGACAGCGGCCGCGCGCATGATGGCAAGGTAGCCGTCGAGGAATCGAACCAGCGCTGGTGCTCGGACGGCTTCGAGATCGCCTGCGACAACGGCGACGTCGTGACGGGCGTATTCATGAAGGATTGCTGTGACCGCGAGATCATCGCCTGGCGTGCCTGGATCGGCCGTGGGCTGCCCGGCGAACCGGTGCGCGACATGATGATCGAGGCGGTGGAAACACGCTTTGGAAGCACGGACGAGCGGGCGGTTACGCTTGAATTCCTGAGCGACAATGGCGGCGCTTTCCGGGCAATCGAAACGCACGCCTTGGCCCATGAACTGGGCATCAAGCCGGTGCATACGCCTGTCAACAGCCCGCAATCGAATGGCATGGCCGAGAGCTTCGTGAACACCTTTAAACGCGATTACGTGGGCAGCATGGACCGCAGCACCGGCACCGTCGTACTGGCCCAACTGCCCGACGCATTCCGGCATTTTAACGAGGTGCATCCTCACTCGGCGCTGGGCTATAAATCGCCGCGTATGTTTAGAAAAGAGCGACCGTGTCAGGCTCTGGAAACTGACGCTAACTAAGCATCAGACTGCGTCCGGGAATAGCGGGGCAAGATTACTCGGTCGATGGCGTGGCTTGTTGAGTGGACACTTGGATGGCTTCATCGTTTTCGGAGGCTACGCATCCGTCATGAACATCGCGCCGACGCTCACCAGGCCTTTCTCTTGCTTGCCTGCTCACTCATCTGTTGTAGCAACACCAACAGTTTTTGTTAGTTACTCATAGTTTCCTAGATGACTTCGTATTTTTCAATTCCTCTTTTTTATCTCTCAGCGTAGCCGGCTGCTGCAACAAGTACTTGCTCGACCTTTCGACGCCGCAGCGCCTCAAGCGGGGTCTCGCCTAAAAATGTTGACTTGGTAGTAAAGAAATAGTGTTTAACTACGCCCGGCAAGGACCCTAACGCTTTCGACACCTTCTCAATCGCAGATCGATCAAGTGACTGTTCAGTATAGAAGGCTGGATAATAGTTTTCGCCTGACGGACCAGTTACGGCGAATATACGGTCGGCAACTAGCGCTTCGTCGAGCTCCGCGCGCTCTACAGACCAGGCTGCCCGTAACTGTCCCAAGGAAATGAAATCGCCATTCTTGATGCGTTTGGCAAGGTTATTCGCGGCGTCAATCCGAGCCTGCGCAAGGATCTCCTCGCCCTGCCGAATTGATTCAGGGGTCGAGTATACCGGTGACACGCGTTCCCGTGCCTTGACAACAGCGCGCTCGAATGCATCTTCAATTTGAGTCTGCATCATGATGCTTTTAGCGTTATCCGTGCTCATCGATACCTCCTTTTTCCTTAGCTCTACTTGCTCTTTTCGATAACCTTTCGGTATGCTCTACGCGTTCACGTTTTATACCAAAATCTCCTAACTTTACAGGAGAAACCAAACACGTGATTACCATCGTCCAAAATGCCTTTATTCGCGCGCTGTCGGCCATCGCAGCCCGCGCTTTTGGATAGCGCTATGCGGACTTGCTTGCGGTTTTGGGCTTCTCTAGGCGGCGGCCTTCGAACGATTTCGGTAAAATAATTGCGTAGATGACATTACTTGGCGGTCTCAAGAACCAACTGCAACACCGGATTAATGAATCGAATCGGCCTGCAATTGTAGCCGAACCATATGCTCGGTATAAACGGCGAGTGGAGTCTTCCATCCGAGCGTTTCTCGAGGGCGCGTGTTGAGCGATAGCGCGATGGCATCGAGCTCGTCTTGGGAGTAGATCGACAGGTCCGAGCCCTTGGGCATATATTGGCGCAGCAGACCATTGGTGTTCTCGTTTGACCCTCGCTGCCAAGGGCTGTGCGGGTCGGCGAAGTAGATCTGCACACCCGTACGTTC
>NZ_KE386582.1:41878-64053 GCF_000427785.1 Massilia alkalitolerans DSM 17462 | reverse complement strand
GGCCACGCTGGACGTCTTCACGCTTGGTGCCGCGCAGCAGCAGGCCGACGTTGTCGCCAGCTTGACCCTGGTCCAGCAGCTTGCGGAACATTTCCACGCCGGTGCAGGTGGTCTTCACGGTGTCGATGATACCGACGATTTCGATCTCTTCGCCGACCTTGATGATGCCGCGCTCGACACGACCGGTCACCACGGTGCCGCGGCCCGAGATCGAGAACACGTCTTCCACCGGCATCAGGAAGGCGCCGTCAACGGCACGTTCCGGGGTCGGGATGTAGGTGTCCAGAGCTTCAGCCAGTGCGACGATCGCGTCTTCGCCCAGCGGACCAGCAGCGCCTTCCAGGGCCATACGAGCCGAACCCTTGATGATTGGCAGGTCGTCGCCCGGGAACTCGTACTTCGACAGGAGCTCGCGCACTTCCATTTCGACCAGTTCCAGCAGTTCTGCGTCGTCGACCAGGTCGCACTTGTTCAGGAACACGATGATGTACGGAACGCCAACCTGACGCGCCAGCAGGATGTGCTCGCGGGTCTGCGGCATCGGGCCGTCAGCGGCCGAGCACACCAGGATCGCGCCGTCCATCTGCGCTGCACCGGTAATCATGTTCTTGATGTAGTCGGCGTGGCCTGGGCAGTCAACGTGGGCGTAGTGACGGTTTGCGGTTTCGTACTCGACGTGCGCGGTGTTGATGGTGATGCCGCGTGCTTTCTCTTCCGGAGCCGCGTCGATCTGGTCGTAGGCCTTGGCTTCGCCGCCGAACTTCTTCGACAGAACGGTTGCGATTGCAGCCGTCAGGGTGGTTTTACCGTGGTCAACGTGACCGATGGTGCCGACGTTGACGTGCGGCTTGGTCCGTTCGAATTTACCTTTTGCCATTTGAGACTCCTAAGATCTAACGATTTTTTTGAGAATTACCAGGCACGACTGACGGACAAGCGCTACGGACTGCCGTACAAAATTCTGGTGCCCTTGACGTGGATTGAACACGTGGCCTCTCCCTTACCAAGGGAGTGCTCTACCACTGAGCTACAAGGGCTTATTTTTTGCGGTTAGAAACACCGCACTAACTGGAGCGGGTGAAGGGAATCGAACCCTCGTCGTAAGCTTGGAAGGCTTCTGCTCTACCATTGAGCTACACCCGCGAGGTACAACTTTTCAATTCCTTCGACTTTTCTTTTTGGTGGTGGGGGCTGGATTCGAACCAGCGTACTCAGAGAGGGCAGATTTACAGTCTGCTGCCTTTAACCACTCGGCCACCCCACCGCGAAGAACCGCAGAGTATGAAGCAAGCTCAACGTAGTGTCAACTATGTTTCATCAGACTTTGTCTGGCTTCGCATAGCAGCGTTGCTTCGGGGCGTGATTGTAACGGGCGGGATGCAAAACCACAAGGGTGATTTTGCGGGAATTGCAGGGATGTCGAAATAAAACGTTTTTGGGATACCCTGTGCGGCGATGTTTCCTCGCCCACCGCCCTCAAAACCGTCGCTCCGGCGAAGGCCGGAGCCCAATTTTGTATGCGTGTTAGTGGCGCTTCGCGAATGCGCCCGTCACTGCGCAAAGGAATTGGATCCCGGCCTGCGCCGGGATGCCGGTCTCGAGCCTCATGGTGAAACCAGCTGTAGCAGTGTGCAGACACGTGCAGGCACAGTCAGCCTTGTCCCAGCGCAGCCAGCACCTGTCCCTTGAGCGCCTTGATGAGCGCCGTCTCGTCCGGCGGCACGCCCTCCGGCGCGGTCAGCGTGCGGTCCGCGTAGAACAGCCCCAGCTGCACCTTCCCCACCACCAGCGGCAGCACGATGAAGCTGCGCGCCTCCGGCAGCAGCTTGCGGTGCCACTCCGGCAGCAGGTCGCGGATCTTGGGGCTGGAGGCGTCCGAGATCATCAGGTCGGCGTCGTTCTCCATCGCCAGGTGGAACAGGTCGCGGTTCGAGGCCACCGGGAAGGCGAAGCCGGCCTGCTGGCGCGCGCTATCCTCGCCCAGCACCACGCGTGCCCGGTACTGGCCGCTCTTCGCATCCTTCAGGCACACGGTGGCGAAGCGAAAGCCCAGCGCGCCGTACAGGGTCTCGAGCACCGCCAGCACCACGTCGTTGACCTTGCTGCCCGAGGCGCGCATCTGGGTCACGTCCTGCACGCCGGCCAGCAACAGGTCGCGCGCGTTCTTCGGCTTGCCGCTCGGATGAAGGCCCTCCTGCTCCTCCTCGCCGGCGTCGAGCGTGGCCAGCATCAACACGTTCGGCAGGCCCTTGCCGCCCTCCTGCGCCTCGCTCCTTGGGGTGGGCTGCATGTTCATGCTCTCCAGCAGGCCGCGCATGCCGTCCTGCACCGCCGACAGCAGCGCGTCCATGCGGTCGCGGTCGAGGTCGAGGGCCTCGCCGTAGCGCCCCAGCAGCGCCAATGACGCCGATGAGCCGGCCGGCTCGTGGGTCCGGGCCAGCAGGCGCGCCACGTCCAGGCCGAAGGCCGCCACCTGGCGCATCCATTCGCCGCGGTTGGCCGCCACCCTCACCGCGGTGGGCGGCAGGGCGGCCTGGGCGCGCACGATCACGTCCGGGATCTTCCATTCGGCCAGCACCGCCTGCGACAGCGCGTCGTAGCTTGCCCCAAGGATCATCTGCGAGGCCTGCCCCACGGTGTGCTTGCCCCCTGCCACCAGGGCTGCGATCTCGCGGTAGCGCTCGTGCTCGTGGCTGGCCACCAGCAGCGGGGCCAGGTTCTTGAACAGCGCGCAGATCGCCGCTTCCTCGGCGCCCTGGAAGAAGCTGTGGCGCGCCATCTCGCGGCCCACCAGGCTGGCGCACAGGGCCGCTTCCAGCTCCATGCGCACGCTGCCGGCATGTTCCGAGCTGTCGAGCGCATCGACCAGCAGCATCGCCAGCGCCGTGGTCTTGACGTTGTCGAAGCCGAGCAGCGAGATGGCGCGCGAGATCGTCGTCACCGGGGTGCCGCCCGGGGTGCGGTACTGGATGGTGTTGGACAGGCGCAGGATGCGCTGGGTGAGCGCCGGGTCCGAGACCACGTAATAGGCCAGGTCGTGGGTGCCCCGGTCGTCGCTCGAGGCCATCTCGACCACGCGGGCGATCGAGGCGCCGAGGGCGAACATCTCTTCGTCGCCGCAGACCTTGTGCATCAGGGCGGCGCGCACGCGCCGGGTCGCGCCTTCCGGCGGAATTGCGTCAAACATTGCTGCCATCGCGGCTCATCTTTCCTATGCTGCTTTCCCCGCGGGGGCGGCTGCAGGGGCACTTTTCTGGCCCGGCCTGGCCGGGCGCCCCTGCGCGTTGCGTTCGTATTTCCTGAGTACCTGGTGGTGCAGGGCCGACAAGGCGCCCAGCTTCGGGTTGCCCGGGTCGAGCGTGCGCACGTTGCCGATCAGGCTGACGGCCTGCTGGCCGAGCTTGTCCTCCCAGCCGTCGTGCTCGAGGCAGCGCAGGGTCGCCAGCGCGGCGTTGAAGGCCACCGCCGGATTGTTCGGCAGCTTGGCCGCGGCTTCCAGCATCATGCCCACGGCGCCCTTGTAGTCGCCGCTGCGGGCGCGCGCCGCGCCGTCGGCCACCAGGTCGACCACGTGCTGGCGGCTTTCCTGCGCCAGCGTGCGCGCCAGGTCGGGAAAGCCCGCCCCTTCCAGCACGCCCATCGCGCGCAGCATGGCGGCGTCGTTCGAGGCATTGCGCATGACTTCGCGCACCAGCTCGGCGCCGCCCTCTTCCATGTTGTTCTCGAGGCAGGTGCGCGCCAGCTCCAGCTTGAGCTCGGACGACAATCCGGGCACCTCGGCGCAGGCCGCCAGCGCAGCCGCCAGGGAGTCGTTCAGGCGCGCTTCGTTGCCGGTGTATTCGTGCAGCAGGGCCGAGGAAATCGCGCTGCACAGCACGGTGGTGGGACGCCCGCCCATCGAGCGGTCGAGGTCGCGGATGACCGAGGCCGCGGCCACCGGGTCGCCCTTCTTCACCAGCGTGCGCACCAGCTTGACGTGGTCCTCGGGGTCGCGGAATTCGGAATACTTGGCCTTGGCCACCACCTGCTTGAGCGCCTTCTCGGCCGCCGCGGTATCGCCGGCCTCGAAGGCGGTCTCGCCCAGCGTGCGCAGGCGCCGCACGGCATGCGGCGACACCGCCACCGCCTCATTCAGAACGGCCTGGGACTTGCCCAGGTCGCCCACCGCCGCGTGGGTGCGCGCCAGCCAGTCGTAGGCGTCGACGAAGTTGCGGTTGGTATCGACCAGCTCTTCCAGCATCCCCTTGGCTTCGTCGAACTGGCGGCGCAGGAACAGGGTCTTGGCCAGGCCCAGGCGCGCCCAGGCGATCGCCTTCATGTCGATGAGCTTGCGGTAGATCGGTTCGGCCTGGTCCGGCTCGCCCAGGAACACGTGCAGCTCGGCGCGCAGGCGCATGAAGTCGACCGCGTAGCGCGGATGCAGGCGCTCGCCTTCGATGCAGGCTTCGATCGCTTCGCGCTGGTCGCCGGCTTCCATCAGGGTATACACCGGCATGAAGGCGCTGCGGCGGTCGAGGGCGCGCGCGATGCGGTCCAGCAGGCGGTCGGCGGTAAAAGGCTTGAGGATGTAGTCGGTCGGCGCCAGCTCGGCGGCGCTGACCACCTTGCTGTGGTTGCCCTCGGCGGTGACCATGAAGAACATGGTCGACAGGGGCATCAGCTTGTGATGGCGCACGTCCTCGAGCAGCTGCTGGCCGTCCTGGCCGCCCTCGAGGTCGTATTCGCACAGGATCATGTCGAAGCTGCGCAGGCCGAGATGCTTGACCGCCAGGTTGGACGAACTGGCGTGCTCGATGCGCGTCAGGCCACACATGTTGAGCATGCTGTGGATGTTGGCGCGCATGCCCGAATGGGGCTCGATGATCAGGGCCGTGAGGCCTTCCAGTTCGTTCATGGGTTCTTGTCCAGCCTGCGTTGGGCGTGCGGCAACGCTGCATTGGCGTTGCATCAGCCCAGTATATTACGGCCAGGGAACAAATTACTTAAATTGGGTAAAGACGCAGCGCAAAGTTGTTTATTGCGCGAAAAAACGACAGGCGTCAGCCGCCGGGGGCGAAGGCGGCCGCCTGGCGCAGTTGTACCCGGCGGCCGTTCAGGCATTCGGTCTTGCCGTCGCCGACGATGATGTTCTGATAGCGGACTTCGTATTTTCCGGCGCTGAGCTTGTCGATCACGAACGTCGCGCGCGCCTGCACGAAGGCGTGGCGCACGTTCGAGCGGCGGTCGAGGTCATAGAGCTTGACGAAGATCGGCGAGGCGTTCGCGCTGTTGTCGATCAGGAACTGCATTTCGCTGCCGCTGTTGCCCACCGGGTAGCCCGGCAGGTAGCCGGACTCGGCCGGCCATGGGTCGCCGCTGGGGGCGGTCAGGGTCTGCAGGTCGGTGCCGCAGTCGGGCGCCTGCGCCGGCACCACCAGCTGGGTCACGGCGAGCGCCTTGATCTCGGGTGGCGGCGCCGGTCCTTCGCCGCCGAAGCGGCGCGCCCAGCCTTCGGTGCTGGCGTCGGCGCCGAGCTCGTCGGGACGGTCAGCGGGTACGCTCGGAGCCGCGCTCGAGCTCGCATCGGGCTTGCCGGCCCAGGCCAGCACCGGCGGCAGCTTGGCGCGCGGCGGCTCCACCAGGTAGACGGCGGCGCCCGCGCCGGCCACGAAGCAGGTGGCCAGGCCCAGCCACCAGCGCGGGTCGCGCATCAGGCGCGGCCGCGGGCGCGCAGACGTGTCCGGGACCTTCGGCTCCCAGGCATCCGGCCGCGGCGGGCGACCGGGCGTCTCTTCGGCGCCGGTGCTTTCCAGCCATTCGACTTCCCACTCTTCCGAGGCGATCCATTCGTCGTGCTCCTTGCGGCGCACCGGGTCGGACAGGGTGTTGTAGGCGGTATTGACGATCGCCATGATGCGGGCGGCTTTTTCGTCGCCCGGATTCTTGTCGGGATGGTATTTCTGGCTGAGGGCCTTGTATGCCGCACGAATGACTTCCGCCGGCGCGCCGCGCGCGACCTTCAGGTTGTCATAGTGGGTATGGATCTTGGCCATAATCTTTCAGGTGCGCGGTTCCGTCGGCGCTGTTCCGTTGACCATCTGCGGACGCTCCGGGTTGTACAGCTTAGCCGGATTTGTATCCAGAGCGCAAGATGTCAAAAATTCTACAGGCGGTGGGCCCGGTCCGCCCGCACGATTGCGTCTGGCAAGTCCACATCCTGCCCCACCACCAGCACCTTGAACAGCTCGCCCATCTCGGCCGGCGATACCAGCTTCTGCACCGCCTTCGATTGCGGCAGGAAGCGCAGCGCATCGGCCGGGTCGGTTTCCATCAGCAGCTCGCCGATGCCGCAGCCGAGCAGGAAGGAGGCCTGGTTCATGTAGGCCAGCACCGGCAGGCCGGCTTCCTGCGACGCCAGCGCCATCGCGGTGAAGTCCACGTGGGCGGTGATGTCCTGCAGTCCCGGCAGGTAGAACGGATCCGGATGCGAATGGTGGCGGTAGTGGCACATCAGGGTGCCGCCCATGCGCTGGTCGAGGTAGTACTCGTGCGCCGGGAAACCGTAGTCGAACAGGAAGGCGGCGCCGCGCCCGCCCTTCATCATCGTCGCCAGCGAGCCCATGAAGCCTTCGGCCACCGGGTGGATCTCGGTGACGTAGCCGTCCGGCAGGTGCTCGGCCTCGGGAACCTGGCGCGCCACCTGGGCCGCAAGCGCCGGCGGCAGCGCCTGCTGGACGAAGGCGAAGGCGCCGTTTTCCACGGTGACCATCTGGCGCTGCCAGCGGCCGTCCTTGCGGATGACCAGTTCGACCGGCATCGCATCGAGCACCTCGTTGGCCAGCACCACGCCGCTGAACGATTCGGGCATGCCGTCCAGCCACGTTACCACCGGCAGGTCCTTCAGGGCTTCCTGCTGGCGCGCGCGCAGCTCGCCCGACAATTCGATGATGGTGTACGAGCGCACCTGCACGCCCATCTCGCCAAGCGCGGTGAGCACGTCGCGCGCCAGCTTGCCAGTGCCGGCGCCGAATTCGATGATATCGGGCGCGCTTTGGGCGATAATAGCGGCTGCCGCGCGCGCCAAGGCTGCCCCGAACAGGGGCGACATCTCGGGCGCGGTCGTGAAATCGCCGCTAGCCCCCAGTTTGGACGCGCCGCCGCTGTAATACCCGAGCCTGGGTGCATACAGCGCCAGTTCCATGAACCGTGAAAACGCCATCGCCCCACCGAGCTGTTCGATCTCGGCGGCGATCAGTTGTTGCAGGGAGTGGGACGCGGCGAGCGCGTCGGGAGTAGGTGCGGGCAGGGACATGCCGGCATTGTAGCGAAACGGCCAACAAGCAGCATCTTTCAACCTCAGCACACATCCTCAGTACAAGATCGATCGATGACGCAATCCGCCCACACCGCTTCGAAGCTCGCGCTCGTGACCGGCGCCGGCCGCCGCCTAGGGCGTGCGATCGCGCTCGGCCTGGCTGGCGCCGGCTGGGACGTCGCCGTGCACTACCGCCATTCCGAGCGCGAGGCCCTGGAGACAGCGCAAGCTATCCGCGCCCTCGGCCGGCGCGCCGCCCTGTTTCAATGCGACCTGCTCGATGAAGCCGCGGTACGCGCCCTGCCCGGCCGCGTGGCGGCGGAACTGGGCGTGATCGGCTGCGTGGTCAATAACGCATCGTTGTTCGAATACGACAGTGCGACCAGTTTTTCGCCGGCCCTGCTCGCCACGCATATGGGTGCGAACCTGACCGCGCCGCTGCTGCTGGCGCAGGCCCTGCACGCCGCCACGCCGGCAGGCGCCCAGTCCGTGGTGATCAACCTGCTGGACCAGAAACTGTACAATCTCAACCCGGATTTTCTGTCGTACACGCTGTCGAAGGCGGCGCTGCACGCGGCCACCACGATGCTGGCGCAGGCGCTGGCCCCCGCGGTGCGCGTGGTCGGCGTGGCGCCCGGCATCACGATGGTGTCGGGCGAGCAGAGCGAGGAAGGCTTCGCGCAGGCGCACCGCATGACGCCGCTGGGCCGTTCCTCGACCCCCCAGGACATCGCCGATGCGGTGGTGTATGCCGCCGGCGCACGCGCGCTGACCGGCACCACCCTGCTGGTCGATGGCGGCCAGCACCTGGCGCCATTATCACGAGACGTGATGTTCCTGACTGAAAACAATCATCATTCCTAATAAGGCTTTACCATGTTATCCGCCCTGATCCACCCGAGCTTGCGCGACTGCCGCCGGCTGTTCCTGCGCAATTACGAAGTCATGATCAACATCGGCGTGCACGACTTCGAGAAGCGGGCGGAACAGCGTGTCCTGATCAATGTCGACCTGTACATCCCGCTCGAGCAGTCGACCCCGAAGGCCGACCAGCTGTCGGAAGTGGTCGACTACGACTTCATGCGCGAGACCATCGCCAAGCGCATCTCGAAAGGCCACATCCACCTGCAGGAAACCCTGTGCGACGACGTGGTCAAGGCGATGCTGACCCACCCGCGGGTGCGCGCCGCGCGCGTGTCGACCATGAAGCCGGACGTCTACCCGGATTGCGAAGGCGTGGGCGTGGAAGTGTTCCAACTGAAGGAAGAAGCATGAGCGAAGCGGATTTCGACCAGATGAACGCCGATGCCGCCAAGAAGGCGGAGAAGGTGGCGTTCGAGAACAACAAGCTGCACAAGCGCCTGTGCCGCCTGGTGGGCCAGGCGATCGGCGACTTCAACATGATCGAGGACGGCGACAAGGTGATGGTCTGCCTGTCGGGCGGCAAGGACAGCTACGCCCTGCTGGACATCCTGATGACCCTGCGCGAGCGCGCGCCGATCCATTTCGACATCGTCGCGGTCAACCTCGACCAGAAGCAGCCGAACTTCCCGGCCGACATCCTGCCGGCCTACCTCGAGAAGCTGGGTATTCCGTACCATATCGAAAACCAGGACACCTACAGCATCGTCAAGCGCCTGATCCCGGAAGGCAAGACCACCTGCTCACTGTGCTCGCGCCTGCGGCGCGGCATCCTGTACCGCGTGGCGGACGAGCTGGGCTGCAACAAGATCGCCCTGGGCCACCACCGCGACGACATCCTCGAAACCTTCTTCCTGAACATGTTCTTCGGCGGGAAGCTGAAGGGCATGCCGGCCAAGCTGGTCTCGGACGACGGCAAGCACATGGTGATCCGCCCGCTCGCCTACGTGAAGGAAGCCGATACCGAGCGCTATGCGGAAGTCAAAGGCTTCCCGATCATCCCGTGCGACCTGTGCGGCTCGCAGGAAAACCTGCAGCGCAAGCAGATCAAGGCCATGCTGCGCGATTGGGAAAAGAAGCATCCGGGCCGCGTCGAGAACGTGTTCTCGTCGCTCTCCACCGTGGTGCCCTCGCACCTGCAGGACCGCGACCTGTTCGGCTTCGTCGACCTGAAGACCGACGGCGTGGCGAATCCGAACGGCGACATCGCCTTCGACGAGGAGCCGTGCTCGACGCCGGCGGCAAACACGATCTCGCTCACGCAGCTCTGATCATCCGGGGCGCCGGCGTCGTGCTCCCATGAGGGCCGCCAGACCGGCAGCCAGCATCATGCCGGCGGCCGGCTCGGGCACTGCGGACACCTGGGTGATCCGCAGCGTCGTGTCCTCGGTCCAGAAATACGAGCCGTACGAGCTCCTGTAGAAGGCGTAGCTGTAGTCTGCACCGGTATCCGTCCGCACGATACTTTCCATCCGGCCGCCCAGGTCCTGGTTCCACTGTCCCGTCATCTCGAAGCTCGGCCCAAGCGGTCCCTCGGGCGCAAACACGAAGCGGCTCAGGGTGCAGTTGTTGCCGCTGTCGCCCCAGGTGCCGCAAGTGGCATAGTTTCCAGAAACACCGTCATGGCCAAACCTGAGCTCGCTTAACTCGGACCGGTCGATCCAGCCGTCGCGGTTGCGGTCCTCCCCTTTGACCAGTCCGCTCAGGGTAACGGGGGTAAAAGGCGGCGGCGGGTCCGGTTCCGGACTCCAGTGCGTGCTCCGGCCAAGGACGTCGAGAAATTCCACCCGCCACGTGGTTTCCTGGCCCTGCGCGCCGGCGGCGGCCAGCGCCAGTACTGCGGTGGCCAGCAGTTGTCGATTCTCCAATTCTAATCCTCCTCTGGAAAAGCGCATCGCTGAAGCCGCAGGCCAATCGACTGGCGGCCTCGGGCATAGAGTAGCGCTGCAAGGAGAGCGTGTCGCGCCAGCGCCCATGCGTGCGTGCGGTGCGGACAAAAATACAACTCGGCAGCATCGCGCCTGGCTCAGCGGCGAAAGCCTGAATGAACCGGCAAAGACATGCTACGCTGCCTGCTTTTCGTCCCCATCGACAAGAGGATCCCATGAGCCTGTCCGCCCGCCTGTTCCGCTGCCTGTCCTTCAGCCTGGCCATCCTCGCCCCCGGCGCGGCGCTGGCCGAGCCGAGCGCGATCTACCTCGTGCGCCATGGCGAGAAGGCCAGCGTGGGCCAGGACCCGGAACTGACCCCGCAAGGCCAGGCGCGGGCCCAGGCGATTGCCACCATCCTGTCGCGCACCGGCATCACCGCCGTGTTCAGTACGCCGACCCAGCGCACGCGCCAGACCGCCCAGCCGCTGGCCCAGCGCATCGGGCTCGAGGTGCAGCTGTATGACCCGCGCGCGCCGAAGGCGCTGGTCGAGAAGGTGAAAGCCTTGTCCGGGCCGGTGCTGGTGGTGGGTCACTCGAACACCCTGCCGGAACTGGTGCGGCTGTTCGGCGGCGCGCCCGGCGCCGACATCGGCGACGACGAATACGACCGCGTCTACCAGCTCACGCCGGCGTCGGGAGACGCGGTCAGGACCGTCCTGCTGAGTTCCCCATCATCCAGCGCTCTCTGATCCGGAGCGCCGTTCTGTATTATCAATACAACAATATTAAAATTTTGGCGAGGCGGCAGGACAACCAGTAGTTTCAATACTTCTTTGCATCAGTTAGGATGCATGGGAATTATTGAGCGGAGCAAATTTTGGATCTGTCCCAGGCGCAGTTCGACCGCGCCGTCAACCTCATCTACGACACGCTGGACAACCGGGCCGCCTGGCGCAGCGTGCTCGAATGCCTGCACGAGGCGGTCGGCGGGCGCGCCATCCACATGCTCGCTTTCGACGCCACCCATGGCGCCCTGTCGTACAGTGACGGCGCCGCGATGGCGCCGCAGATCGACCTGGAATACATCCAGAAATACCAGTTCGTCGATCCGCGTGTCGGGCTGATGCGTACGCAATGGGCGGACGAGTGGCTGCACTGCCACGAGCACTTCGACGAGGCCTTCGTCGCCAGCGACCCGTTCTACCAGGAGTTCCTGCTCCCGCACGGCGCGCGCTACCTGACAGCCTGCAAGCTGGTCGAGAACAGCGAAGCAACCGTGCTCCTGGCCTGCCTGCGGCGTCCCGGCGAAGGCCCGATGCCGCCGGACGCCCTGGCCTTCCTCGACCGCCTGCGCCCGCACCTGCAGCGTGCCACGCGCATGGGCCTGGCCCAGTTCGTGTACTCGGCCCAGGCCCTGGTCGGGCACGCACTGGTCGACAAGCTGCGCCAGCCGGTCATGCTCCTGACCACCGGCGGCGAGGTGGTGCTGGCGAACGAGGCGGCGCGCTGCCTGCTCGGCTCGACCAGCCTGGTGCAGGTGGACGACAAGCGCCTGGTGCTGCCGCAAGCCTACCGCCGCGCCTTCCTCGACCAGTGCGCGGAGCTCGAGCACGGGGCGCGCACCGCTGGCGGCGCCGGCGCCGACACGGGGAAGGCCTTCCGTTCGCTGCACATGAGCAGCGAACCCGGCGCCGCGCCGGACGTCCTGTACGGCTTCTTCACCTTGCTGCTGCCGGAACGCACCCTGGGCAGCTTCGGCCTGCGTCCGCTGGTGATGCTGTTCTTCTACCACCCAACCTCGGCCCAGGAGATCGACTCCGATCTGCTCACCGCGGCGTTCGGCCTGTCGCATGCCGAATGCCGCGTGGCCTCGCTGCTGGCCGACGGCATACCGCTCAAGAGCATCGCCGAAACCCTGGGCGTGCAGTACGATACCGTGCGCAAGCAGCTGATGTCGATCTACCAGAAGACCGCGACCAACCGCCAGCCGGAACTGGTGCGGCTGCTGATGAACCTTCCCGCTTCGGCCGTGCAGCGCGCCATCACGGCCGAAGGCAATGCATTCAAAGGATGTACCACTTGATACCGAGCACTTCCCAGACCATCTTCATCAGCATCGCATCCTACCTCGACCCGATGCTGTTCTTCACCCTGAACGACGCGGTAGCGAAGGCCGCCCGTCCGGAGCTGCTGTCGCTTGGCGTGGTCAACCAGCACGTGGAAGACCAGCGCGCCGCGATCGCAGCCCTGCCCTTCGCGCGCCAGGTGCGCTACGTGCACCTGCATCCGCAGGACACGCTGGGCGTGAGCTGGGCACGCAGCACCGCCTTTTCGCTGTACGACGGCGAAGCCTTCCTGCTGCAGGTCGATTCGCACACCCTGTTCGAGCCGGGCTGGGACGAGCAGCTGCGCAGCCTGCACGCGAAGTTGCGCGAGCGCTCGGCCAAGCCGGTCGTCAGCACCTATCCCTACCGCTTCGACATGGTCGACGGCGTGCCGCAGTACACCCCGAGCGAAGGCCGCACCGCGCTGGTGCTGCGCCCGCATCCGGAAACGACGCTGGCGCCGGGCGACGCCGTGCTGCGCTTCATGGCGCGGCACCTGTTCACCAGCGAGCCGGTGATGGGCTGCCACGTGTCGGCCGGCTTCCTGTTCGCGGCCGGCAGCTTCGTGGAAGAGGTGCCCTACGATCCCTACCTGTACTTCCATGGCGAGGAACAAAGCCTGGCGGTGCGCGCCTTCACGCGCGGCTGGGACATCTTCCACCCGCTTACCACGCCGGTCTACCACCTGTACAAGACCGAGGGCACGCCCTACGAGACCCATCACTGGCACGGCGAAACCGACGCGCGCCGCGCCTTCCAGTCGGCCTATCTCACCGAGCGCGCCAAACAGCGCCTGACCCGCCTCCTGATGGGCGACGGCCTGCCCGGCGCCTATGGCCTGGGCAGTGCGCGGACCATGGCCCAGTATGCCGAAATGAGCGGTATCGACTACGCCAGCCAGACCATCAGCGACCCCTTCGGCGGGCAGCTCTGCTGAGCGGTTTCCCGCTCGGCCATGAAAAAAACCCCTGGCGGCCGCAAGCGGCTGCCAGGGGTTTTCCTTAAGAGACGGTGGCTGCGCCACCGTTCCCGTCAAGTCGGAAAGCCTACCAGCGTCACCCAAACCGAATCGGCGACTTCGGTGCTGGCATCGTTGGCATAGTCGCGCTCGCCGTCGCCGTCCTTGTCGTTCCAGACCTGTACGTTGTAGCGCTCGATGCCCTTGACATAGTCGGTCTCTCCGGCGGCGACGATCTTGTACTGGTAGCCGGCGGCGTAGGCCGCGGCATCGGCGCCGCCCAAGCCGCCAGTAAGTACAGTGAAGCTTACCGCGTCGCGCTCGGCCACGCTGCCGACGTAGATCTCGAGGATGTCCCCGGCCTGGCTACGGCCGGAGCTGCCCAGGTTGGTACCGCCGTCGAGGTAGTTGACGCCCTTGCCCAGTACGAAACTGTCGGCATAGGCGGTCCCGACCACGGTGTCGCCGCCGCCGCGCGCATCGATGTAGACTCCGGCCTCATACTTCGCCATCAGGGCTTTCACCTCTGCAGACAGCAGGTCGGGCGCGGACACGGTCTCGCCGAAGCCGGTGCCATTGATCCAGGCCAGGTTACCCATGTTTGCCAGGTCGTGGCCCTGGGCGGTCTTGGTCGGGTCGGTCGCGCTCACCTTTTGCTCGCCGACAGTGGGCGCCAGGTCGATCTGCTTCACGAAACTGGTCTGGTTGTCCTTGTCGTTCCGGTGCCAGATCCGGACCGCCTCGATGTCCTTGAGGTAGTCGTATTCCGCGCCACGCTCGAGCTTGAAGGCATAGCCGGCATTGAAGGCCGCCAGGTCGTCGCCGGTCGCGCTTGACGTCAGCTGCACCGCGCGCACCGCTGCGCCTTCGGCGGCGCTGCCGACATAGACGCTCAGGTAGTCGCGCGCGGCGTTGCCCTGCTGGTCGGAACCGATGTTGGCGCCGCCGTCGATGCGGTTGAAACCGCTGCCTGCGTTGATATCGTCGGCGTAGGCCGAACCGATGAAGCTGTCGTTGCCGGCCCCAAGGTCGGCGTAGACGCCGCGCTTGTACTGGTCCATCAGCGCGCGCGTCGCTGCCGTCACGTTGGCCGCCACGCTGAGCTGCTCGGAACCGGCCCAGCCCTGGAACCAGGCGAAATGCACGCTCCCGGCCAGCGGATTGCCGGAGGCATCCTTGGTGGAATCGGTGGTGCTGACCTGCACCTCGCCGATGGATGTCTCCATCTGCACGCCGCGTACATGCTGCAGTTCGTCGCCCTGGGCCTGGCCGTCGCCGTTCTTGTCGTTCCAGACCTGGATGTCGAGCCGCTCGATGTTCTTCACATAGTCGGTCGAGAACGCGCCGTTAACGATCTTGAAGCGGTAGCCTTCGGCGAAAGCCTGTGCATCGGCATTGTCCATGCCCGCGGTGAGCTCGACGATCTGCAGCGCATCGGCCGCGGCCGCGTCGGCGACGTGGACCTGGAGAACGTCCGCACCAGGCCAGCCACCGCTGTTGGTGCCCAGGTTGGCGCCGCCATCGAGCTTGTTGATGCCGCTGCCGGTCACGAAGTAGTCGGCGAATGCCGATCCGACGACACGGTCGTTGCCCGCCCCCATGTCCACGTGCACGCCGCGTCCATACTCGTTCATCAGTCCCTGGGTGGAGGCGCTGACGTCGGCCGCGACGCTGAAGCTGTCGTCCGCCGCCGTACCGTAGGCCCAGGCGAAATGGCTGTAGTTCGACAGCGGGCTGCCGCCGCTGTCCTGGCCCGGCTTGGTGGCGCTGGCGCTCACCTCGTCCACCTGCACGGCCAGCGAGATGCGGCGGTTGTACTGGACTTCGCTGCCGTAATCGCGCTGGCCGTTGCCGTTGGCATCGTTCCAGATATGGATATTGACCACCTCGATGTTCTTCACATAGTCGGTCTCGGCGCCCGCCACGATCTTGTAGGCATAGCCCTTCTCGAAGGCCAAGGCATCCTGGCCACTCATGCCGGCGGTGAGCGCTACCGCACGAACCTGCGCGGCGGCCGCGGCGTCCGCCACGTAGACCTCCAGCTGGTCGCGGGCGGCGCCGCCGTGCGGCATGCTGCCGGCCTGGGCGCCGCCATCGATCCAGTTGGTTCCGGCACCGACGGTGAAGTTATCGCCATAGGCCGAACCGACGACGGTGTCGTTGCCGGCGCCGGTGTCGACGTACACGCCGCGCTGGTAGCTGTCCATCTGCGCCCGGGTGGCGGCCGAGATGTCGGTGTTGGCGTCGAAGCGGTTGTCCATGTCCCAGCCGTAGGCCCTGGCATGGTGCATGATCTCGCCCAGCGGCGTGCCGCCCACGTTCTCCGGACGCACCTCGTCCACGCGCAGCTTCACGTTGATTTCGCGCACCCAGGACATCATTTCGCCAGGGTCCTGCTGGCCGTTGCCGTTGCTGTCGTTCAGCTTGAAGATGACGATCGACTCGACATTCTTGACGTAGTTGATTTCGTTGCCGTTGACGACCTTGATGGTATAGCCGTCCGCGAACGCGGCGGCATCCTCGCCGGTCGCCCCAGCCTCGAGTTTGATGACGCGCACGGCGCCAGCCTGCTGGTCGCTGGTGACGTAGACGTTGAGACGGTCGAAGCCTGCGGTACCGGCATACGGATGGGCGCCTTCGTTGGCGCCGCCGTCGACCCGGTTCACACCGCTGCCCATGGTGAATTCGTCGCTGTAGGCAGTGCCGATGACGACATCGTTGCCTGCGCCCATCGAGAAGGTGGCCCCGCGCTGGTATTGCTGCATCAGGCTTTGCGCCGCGGCCGAGAAGCCGGTGGCGGCGTCGAAGGTCTCGGCGCGGGCGCTGCCGTCCACGTTCGCCATGAAGGTGATCTTGCCCAGTTCCTGCCCGCTGGTACTGCGTCCCGGCTGCCCTTCGGCGGTTTCATTCACCTTGATGCCGATGCGGACCTGGGTGCTGGCCACCGTCCCGAGCGCGCCGCCGTTGCCCTGGCTGCCGTCGTTGCCGTCGCTGAAACGCCAGTCGATGGTGACCGACTCCGGCGGATTGCTGCCGGCGTTGGCGTAGGCGATCCCGTGCAGCGCACGGTTCACCAGGCCCTGGCTGGCCTGGTTGTTAAAGGAAAGCACGAGGGTGCCGCCGGCCTGCGATGCGCTGCCGATGGCGATTCCGGCGACCCGCAGGATTCCGCCGGCGATGAGGACTTCGCCGCTGCCGGAGAACAGGTCGTCGGCGCTGGCGCCGCCCTGGCGTTCCAGGGTGAGCCTGGCGCCGCCATAATTGCCGCGCGCGGCCAGTTCGGCGTCGTAGACCGCGACGTTGCTATCGAGAACCTGTGGCTGCACGCCGTTGGAGCGCACCACGCCGCCATCGAGCGTCGACACCGGCGCCGCATTGAAGCTCGGGTCGAGCCTGCCGTCCGCGTCGAGGCGGGCGATCAGGCTGTTGGCATCGAATTGCATGCTGGTATAGGCGTTTGCGAACACGACGATCTTTCCGCCGCTGAGCGACAGGCCGACCGCGTTGGCGCCGACGCCGTTCGTCGGTATCCTGGCGACGCCGTTGACGCCGAAGGCGGTGTCGAGGCTGCCGTCCTGGTGGTAGCGCACCAGCGCCAGCTCGCCGCCGCCAACGCTGCTCGCAAGCGGCTCGCCGGTGCTGCCGAGGACGAGGATCTTGCCGTCGGACTGGACCTGGACCCGGTTGTAGAGGTCATTGCCGTCGCTCAGGCGGGCCTTCACCATGCCGCCGGTGCCGAAGCTGGTATCCAGCGAGCCGTTCGTATTCAGGCGCAACAACAGCCCGTCCACGTCGCCGCTGCCGTCGCCGCTGCGCATGGTGCCGGCCACCAGCAGCTTGCCGTCGGCCTGCACGATCACGTCGCGCCCGGTATCGGTTCCCGGGCTCACCGGGAGCATCACATGGCCGCCGGTGCCGAAGCCGGTGTCGAGGGTGCCGTCCTGGTTGAATCGCGCCACGGCCACGTCCAGACGCCCGCTGCCGGTCGCATAGCCCACCAGCACGATCTTTCCGTCCGGCTGCAGGGTGGCCCCGGCGACAGTGTCGTTGGTGGCCGCGATCGACAGGGTGGCGAAGCCGGTCTGGTTGAAGCTGGTGTCAAGGCTGCCGTTCGCGTTCAGGCGCGCCAGCGCCATGTCGCCGGCCGTGCCGGCGCTGGTCCAGCCGGCCACGACGATCTTGCCGTCGGCCTGGACCATCAGCTTGACCGGCTGGTCGTTGCCGGTGCTGACCTTGATGAGCGTCCGTCCGTCGCTGCCGAAGCTCGTATCCGGCGATCCGTTGGCGTTCAGGCGCAACACCTGCATGTCGTAGGGCTGGCCGGGGGTAGTGGCCACGACCAGCACCTTGCCGTCCGCCAGCTCCACCGGCGCGGTATTGGCGAAACTGCGCAGGCCCGCGATATCGACGCGGCCGTTGCCGCCGAACGAGGTATCGATGCTGCCGTCGGCGTTGTGACGCGCCAGCACGGCCTGGCTCGGCGCGCCGTCATTGGTGGCAATGATGCGGAAGCTGAGCAGCTTGCCATCGCGGAGCACGGCGCCGCCCAGGGTCGTGTAGTCGTCGCCGGCCGCGTCGATCGCCACGCCTGCCGGAGCCCCGGCGAAGGTCGGGGCGCTGTTGGCGCGGACCGGCGGCAGGGTCTGCTCGCCCAGCTGGATCGAACGGGCGAAGCGGATCTCGTTGGCGGGATCGTCCTGCGGGCCGCCGTCCTGGAAGCCGTCGCCGTCCTTGTCGTTCCAGACCAGCACATGGACCTGCTCGATGTTCTTGACGTAGTCGACTTCGATGGCGCCGTTGGCGACCTTGTATTCGTAGCCGAGGGCGAAGGCGTCGGCGTCGGCGCCGCTGGAGGCGGCACCGAGTTTCGTGACCGTGACGGCGTCCGCCGCGGCCTGGTCGGCCACGTACATCTGGATCACGTCGGCCGCCGCGCCGCCACCCGGGCTGGTGCCCTGGTTGGCGCCGCCGTCGACATGGTTGATGCCGGCGCCGGCGACGATGTTGTCGCCATAGGCGCTGCCGACGATGCGGTCATTGCCGGCGCCGGTGTCCACGAAGACGCCTCGCCCGGCCGCATCCATCAGCGCACGGGTCGGCGCCGAAACGTCGACCGCCGCATTGAAGCTGTCGTCACCGGCGGTGCCGGTGGCCCAGGCCAGGTGCATGTAGTTGGCCGGGCTGTCGCCGGCGGCGATTTCATGTACCTCGAGCGCCAGCGGAATGTGCCTGCCGGTTCCCGTGCCGGGCACGTGGATCGACACCGCCTCGATGTTCTTGAGGTAGTCCTTCTGGGTGCTGTTCGCACCGTAGGTGACCATCCAGGTGTAGCCCGGATCGTCCGAGGCTACCACCTTCACCGCATTCATCGCGGCGACGCTGTCCACCTCGATCTGGAACACGTCGCTGGCCTTGCGCCCGCCCGGGTCGCGGCCGGCGTTGGCGCCGCCGTCCACGCGCGAATTGCCGGCGCCATTGCGAATGAAGTCGCCGTAAGCGCTGCCGACGATGGTGTCGTTACCAGCGCCACCATCGATCCAGACGCCGCGCCCGTGGTTTGCCATGGCCGCCGCCAGGGGGCTCGACAGCATGCCGGCCGCGCTCATGTCGATGCTGTCGGCGCCCGCGGTGCCGTTCACCCAGGCCAGGTGGGAATAGTTGCCGATTTCGCTGTCGGCCAGGTTGGCTTCCTGCACCGACACCACCAGGGGGATGTCGCGCGCAAAGCTGCTGCTGCCGTCGCTCTTGGCGATCTGGATGCTGACGCGTTCGATACCCTTGATGTAGTCGGTCTCGGCGCCGGCGCTCACCTTGTGGGTATAGCCGGCCGCGAACGCCGCCGCTTCCTCGGCGCTGCCACCGGCCGCCAGCGCGGTGACCTGCACCGCGTCGGCCGCGGCCTGGCTGGCCACGGTCACGCGCAGCACATCCTGCGCCTTGCCACCCCAGGGCAGCGTACCGGTATTCGCGCCGCCATCGACGTAGTTGGTACCGGCGCCGGCGTCGATATCGTCGCCATAGGCGGAACCGACGACCGTGTCATTGCCGCCTTTCAGGTTCACGTAGACGCCGCGGCCGTGCTGGTCCATCAGCGCGCGCGTGCCGGCCGACAGGTCCGCAGCGGCGTCGAAGCTGTCGGTCCCGCCGGTTCCCTCGACCCAGGCAAAGTGCATGTTCTGGGCCAGGTCCTGGGAGCCGGCCGCGATTTCGTGCACCTGCAGCGCCAGCGGAATCCATTTGCCGGTGCTGGTGCCGTTGACATGGACGGAAATCGCTTCCACGTTCTTCAGGTAGTCCTTCTGGGTGCTGCCGGGGCCGTAGCTCACCATCCAGGTGTAGTTGCCGTCGTCCGAGGCCTCGACCCGGATCGCATCCATCTCGGCGGCGCTGGCGACCGAGATCTCGAACACGTCCTGGCCGCCGATATTGGCGCCGCCGTCGATCCTGGCGCTGCCGGTCCCATTGCGGAAGTTGTCGGCATAGGCGCTGCCGGTGATCGTGTCGTCGCCGGCGCCGCCGTCGATCCACACGCCGCGGCCCTTGCTGACCATGGCGGCCTTGAGCGGCGCGGACAGCAGGGTCGACGCGGCGCTGGCGTCGATACTGTCGGCGCCTTCCGTACCGTTGACCCAGGCCAGGTGGTAATGGTTGGAAGCGTCAGGCGCGGCCAGGTCGGCCTCCTGCGCCACCACCACCAGCGGAATGTCGCGACTCCAGGCGCTGCCGCCGTTGGCGGTGGCGATCTGCACCACGACCCGTTCGATGCCCTTCAGGTAATCGGTCTCGGCGCCTGCCGCGACCTTGTGCGTATAGCCCTTGTCGAATGCTTCGGCATCGGCGCCGGACATGCCGGCTGTCAGCTGCGTCACCTTCACGGCGTCCGCCGCGGCCTGGCTGGCCACGGTGACGCGCAGCACGTCCTGGGCCAGACCGCCCCAGGGCGGCGAGCCGGCGTTGGCGCCGCCGTCCACGTAGTTGACGCCGGCGCCCATGTCGAAATCGTCGCCGTAGGCGCTGCCGGTAGCGCTGTCGTCGCCGGCGCCCATGTCGACCCAGACGCCGCGGCCGTGCTGGTCCATCAGGGCCTTGGTCGCTGCCGACAGGTCGGTGGACGCATTGAAGCCGTCCTTGTGCTCGGTTCCCTGGACCCAGGCGTGGTGCATCTGCTTCGCCGCATCCTGTCCGCCCGCGATCTCGTTCACCTGGACGGCCAGCGGAATCCATTTACCGGTCGAAGTGCCGCTCACGTGCACCGAGATCGCCTCGATGTTCTTCAGGTAGTCCTTCTCGGTCTTGCCGTCGCCGTAGGTGACCATCCAGGTGTAGGCCGGGTCGTCCGAAGCGACGACGCGCACGGCGTTCATCTCGGCCGCGCTGGCCACCGCGATCTCGAAGACGTCCTTGCCACCAACGTTGGCGCCGCCGTCGATCTTCGCGTTGCCGGCGCCATTGCGGAAGTTGTCGGCATAGCCGGTGCCGGTGATCGTATCGCCGCCGGCGCCGCCGTCGACCCAGACGCCGCGCCCGCGCGCGCCGATCGCAGTCTTGAGCGCCGCCGACAGCAGCGCAGTGTCGCCGGACAGGTCGATGGCGTCGGCGCCCGCGGTGCCGTAGACCCAGGCCAGGTGGTAATAGTCGATGCCGGAACTGGACAGGTCGGCCTCGTGTGCCACCACGGCCAAGGGGATGTCGCGCACCCAGGTTCTGCCGCCATCGGCGGTCCCGACCTGCACGCTGATGCGTTCGATGCCCTTGAGGTAATCGGTCTCGCTGCCCGCCACCACCTTGTGGGTATACCCGTCGATGAAGGCCTGGGCGTCCGCACCGCTCGAGCCGGAGACCAGCTGCGTCACCTGTACGGCATCCGCCGCGGCCTGGTTCGCCACCACGACGTGCAGCACGTCCTGGGCCTTGCCGCCCCATGGCGGCGAGCCGGTGTTGGCGCCGCCGTCCACGTAATTGGTGCCGGCGCCCATGGTGAAGTCGTCGCCATAGGCGCTGCCCTGCGCCGTATCGTCGCCGGCGCCGGCGTCGATCCAGATGCCGCGTCCGTGCGTGTCCATCAAGGCCTTGGTGGCGGCCGAAACGTCGGCCATGCTGAAGCGGTCATTGAAGCTGGTGCCCTGGACCCAGGCCAGGTGCATGTAGTCGGCGGGTTTCTCGGCCACGCCGATCTCGTGCACGTCTTGCGCCAGGCTGATCGTTTTGACATAGCCGCCCGAAGCCAGGAACACGTTGACCTGCTCGATGTTCTTGACGTAGTTGGTATCGGCGCCGTTGACGATCTTGATGCGGTAGCCGTCGGCATACGCATCGCCATCCGGCCCGAGAGCGGATGCGCTGAGCGCTACCGCGTCCACTACCGCGCCGGCCGCGGCGCTGTCGACAAAGACGTTGAGGATGTCGCGCGCCTTGCCGCCGTGCGGCGGAGTGCCGATATTGGCGCCGCCGTCGATCCGGTTATTGCCCGCACCGGCGTCGATGGTGTCGGCATAGTCCGAGCCGACCACGGTGTCGTCGCCGGCGCCCATGTTGACCACGATTCCGCGCTGGTACTGGGTCATCAGCGCGCGCATCTCCGCCGTGATCGTGGCGCTCGCGAAATCGAAGTTCTCCGCCGCGGCGGTGCCGTTGGCGATGACAAAATAGTATTGATCGATCAGCAGCGAACCCCAAGCGGTCTTGGTCTTGCCGGAGTCAGTCGGGTCGAGCGGAATTTCGTTGATTTGGATGGTCATTGGATTGTCCTCAGTGCGTTCGTTGCCGTGCGCTTAGCCGCGCGGGAAGCCGGTTGGCGGAAGGGTCGGGGCGGCCGTTGGCGGCGCGGTCGGCGCGGCGGTCGGGGCGGGGGTCGGAGCACTGGTCGGCGCGGCAGTCGGCGCAGCCGTCGGGGCCGGGGTTGGCGCGGCGGTCGGGGCTGGCGTCGGGGCCGCAGTCGGGGCGGGCGTCGGCGCCGCAGTCGGCGCAGGTGTCGGCGCTGCGGTCGGTGCAGGCGTTGGCGCTGCGGTCGGCGCAGGCGTCGGCGC
>NZ_KE386582.1:0-41783 GCF_000427785.1 Massilia alkalitolerans DSM 17462 | reverse complement strand
GGCGCTGCGGTCGGCGCAGGCGTTGGCGCTGCGGTCGGCGCAGGCGTTGGCGCTGCGGTCGGCGCAGGCGTCGGCGCTGCGGTTGGTGCCGTCGTCGGTGCCTGCGTCGGTGCTGCCGTTGGCGCCTGCGTCGGCGCTGCGGTCGGTGCCGGGGTCGGTGACTGGGTAGGCGCTGCGGTCGGCGCCGGGGTCGGGGCCGGTGTCGGCTGCGTGACCGGCAGCGCCTGGATCGCCTGCAGCACGCCGGCGAGCGCCGCGGGCGTCTGGGCGGACGCCGCCGGCACGCCGGCCAGCGCGCTGGTGGCGTTCACGAGTCCCACGGTGACCAGCGGCAGGCCGGCTTCCGCGGCCACCGTAGCCAGGCGCAGCGGCTGGCCGGCGGGCGCCTGGCTGATCTTGGCCGCCACCGTCTCGGCGTGGTTCTGCACGTCGTCGACGATACGGATGACGGGGTCGACATATAACGCCAGCAGCGGCTGCAACACCACGCCCGTCGCATTCGGCGCCGCCTGCATCACGCGGCCGATGCCGATCGCCAGGCTCGCTTCCACCAGGTTGGCCACGTCGGACGCCAGCATTACCGTGCCGCGGGCAGCGGCGCGGTTGATCAGCAGGCGGTCCTGGTTGTTCACGGCGCCCTGCACCAGGACGCTGACCGAGGCTGCGGTGCCGGACGCACCGGTGCGCGCCACTTCGGCGGCCACTGCCTGGGCCACCCGGCCATAGGCAGCGGTCGCGTCGGCCTCGGCAGCGGCCTTCTCGGTGCGCGCCATGACTTCCATGGCTTTCTGCAGAGCGACCATCTTCTGGATCAGGGTCGGCTCGGTGGCTGCCAGCGTCAGCGGGTCCTTGTCGAGCACCGCCGCCGAGGACAGGCCGAACACGCGCGCTACGGTCTCGCGCGCTTGTGCCACGTTCGATGCGGCGTTCGAAGCGAGCATGGCTTCGACGATCGTCGTCAGGGGTGTGACCGTCACCGATGGCTTGCTGGCCGCATCTTCGACGATCGCGCTCATCGTGTAGTTGAACGCAAGGCTGGTCGAGGTGTCCATGCCACCGGCCACCCGTAGGCGCTGGCCATTGACCTGGGCGATGCTTGCGGCGACCGTCAGGCTGAACTTGCCGCCGGCGTCAGTGACCGCAGAAGGCTCGCCGTTGTCGCGCTGGCCGTTGTTGTTCTGGTCGAGCCAAACCGTCGCGCCGCTCAGGTAGCCGTCGACAACGATGCCGGTCAATGCCGTGCTCGGTGCCGGCGGCTGGGCAATCGGGCCGGGAGGGGCCGGCGGCGCCGAATCGCCTCCACCGCCGCCACAGCCTCCGAGAGCAAAGGCGATGGTCAGGGCAAGGGTGGAGCGTTGTGGCAGGGTCGTTTTGGACATGGCATTCGTCTTTCAGTGCTGGGCATTGGTACGCCGGCGACGTCCGGCAGGCGCAGAAACACGTGTGACATGCCTCCATCCCGATCGAGCAGGACGGAACAAGCCCTGTCGCGCGGAGCGACATGGGTCTCTTCAGGTCGTTAGGTTCTCTCACCTGCGCAGTTTGTCTTTTTTTGTAACCGGCGCGCAGTCTCGCGAGACTATGTCAGACGTTGCAAATTAGCAATTGCTCAATGGAGAATGTATCCGAACGGCAACAAGGTTATGCCACCAGCATAAGTGCTGCAGACATTTTTTCTACAAGCGAAGGGTTGTTGGTGGAGACCGGGGTAGTCTCGGCATGCTGCTGGATGCCACAGCCAGCGCATGGATGACGGCCATCGACGCGCGATCCGGTCACGTTACCGGCGGGTTGTTCGTGGCAGCTTCGATCCCCGTTCTTTCCTTCTCGAGCAGGATACTGCCTAGCGCGCGGGCATTGACGCGCTCTCGCTCCTCGTCGAACCACCAGCCCCATTTGTTGAAGTAGCGCACCGCGGAAGCGCTGTGATGGCACAGCAGCCGCCAGTCACGGTAGGAGCCGCGGCCATATTCGTGCATCACCGTCACGAGCGGATAGAACACCGTGCGTCCGACACGGGCCAGCCGCCGCGACAGGTCGACGTCCTCGAAATACAGGAAGAAACGTTCGTCGAACAGCCCCGCCCTGGCCAGCGCATCGGTGCGGATCAGCATGAAGCATCCGGACAGGACCGGCACGTCCATGATGCGGTCGTAACCGCTCGCATGCATCTCGTAGTCGCGCTGGACTCCCGTGCGCCGGTGCAGCCAGGGCAGGAAGCGCCGCGTCGCCAGGCCGATCGGCGCCGGCAGGAGCTTGCACAGCGGCTGCAGGCGGCCATCGGGAAAGCAGATGCGCGGGGACAGCATGGCCACGTCGGCCTGGCTTTCCATGTAGGCCAGCAGGCGCGGAAAGCTGTCTTCAGAAAAATACATATCGGGATTGAGGACGAAGTGGTAGCGGCTGCCGGCCTCCATCGCGGCGCGCATCGCCCGGTTGTGCGAACGGCCGAAGCCCGGATTGTCCGGCTGGTGCCAGTACAGGGCCTGGTAGCGCGGCGCCAGGCTGCGCAGGCTGTCTTCGGGGGAGTTCTCGATCAGGTAGGTCAGCAGCCGCGGCCAGCTGCCGCTCACCCCGCGCAGCAGGCGCTCGATCTGCTCGGGGGGATTGGCGTACGCCACCACCGAGCAGCTGGCCAGGACCGGCGCCCGCGTCATTTTTTCGGCCCGCGCAGGTGGAAAAAGGCCATGTGCGTGAACCAGGCGTCGTCCCATCCATGGCAGTTGGGATGGACCTCGGGCAGGACGCGCTCGCGCCCGCCGCCGCGCCCGTCCGGCCGTCCCAGCGAGATGTCGTGGAACCAGACGTCGGCCTGGCGGAACCAGCGGCCGAAGTCTTCCAGCACGCGCGGGATGTCGTCGGTGCCGAAGGCGACGTCGCAGGCGCTGTTGGTGCCGGCCGCGTCCCAGCGGTTCTCGGTCCAGCGCGCGTGCAGGCGGTCGATGTGGTGGATGTCGACCAGGAAGGCCTCGTTGATGGGCGGCGGTGCGGTGCGGCAATAGGGGTAGTAGCGCGAGAAGAAGAACTGCAGCGTGGCGCAGCCGTCGGGACGCAGGATGCGCACGATGTCGTCGAGGATGCGGGCGCGCGTGTCGTACACGCAGATGTGCTGCATCGAGATGGCGCAGTAGGCGAAATCGTAGGCGCCGGACGGGGCCTCGCCGCAGTCGGTGCCGCTGCTCAGGAAGATCTCGGAATTCGGGGTGCGGGAGCGCGCCGCCCGCACCATCTTTTTGGAGATGTCGGCGCCGTCGACCTGGCCCAGCAGGCGCGACATGCGCCGCACCATGCGGCCTTCGCCGCAGCCGATCTCGAAGCCGCGTGCCGATTGCGGGTCGGCCAGCACGGGCTTGCGGATGTCGCCGTACAGGTGCAGCAGGTGGGTCTCGTAGGGAAAGTTCTCGTGGTAGTCGTAGTTGCCGACGATCTCCTCGACATCCGCGGGCGAGTCGTCATAGAAAGTCTTTTGCATGCGCGCATACTGCTTGAGAAAATTGTCCATCGACGTCTCCGGAACCGGCCCGCGGCCACATGAAGATTCAGACGGCATGACAGGATCGGCAGTTGCATCGGTATCGCGCCCGATTGCGCAAGATCAGGCGCATGGGGACACGGCGGGCCAGAATCGCCCATCATGTCAACCACCGCCACGACCACCATGAACGGCAGCGTGCGCAAGGTCCTGGGCGGTCCTGCCCTGGCCGACCTGCGCCACGCCTGGGGGCTGCTGCACGTGATCGCCTTCATCGCGGCCAGCGACCTGCGCGCGCGCTACCGGCGCAGCGTGCTCGGCCCGTTCTGGATGACGCTCGGCACCGCCGCCGGCACGCTCGGCCTCGGCCTCGTCTGGAGCGAGCTGCTGCGCATGGAGCGCGCCAGCTTCGTGCCTTCGCTCACCTGCGGCCTGATCCTGTGGCAACTACTCAGCGGCTGTATCCTCGAATCCAGCACCACCTACTGGCGGCAGGCGGCGCTGATCCGCAACATCAGCATGCCATTGTCGATGCCGCCCATCCAGATGGTGCTCAAGCACCTGATCAACTTCGCGCACAACCTGCCGGTGCTGCTCGCGGTCGTGCTGATGTTCGACGTGCCCGTCACGCGCTATACCCTGCTGGCCCTGCCCTGCCTGCTGCTGGTGGCGGCCAACCTGCTGTGGCTGGCGCTGCTGCTCAGCATGCTTGGCGCGCGCTTCCGCGACCTCGAATACGTACTGGCCGCCGCCATGCCGCTGCTGATGTTCCTCAGCCCGGTGTTCTACCGGCCCGACTACCTGCCCTTCAGCGCGGAGTTCATCTGGTTCAATCCGTTCAGCCACCTGATCGAGCTGATGCGCTATCCGCTGCTGGGCGCGGCGCCGCCCGGCTTCGTGGTGCTGACCAATGCCTTGCTGTGCCTGGGCGGCTGGATCCTCACCCTGTGGCTGTTCAACGCCAAGCGCAACCGCATCGCCTACTGGATCTGACCATGGCGCGCCTCGAATTCGACCGCGTGACGGTCCAGTATCCGGTCTACGACGTACGCGCCAAGTCCCTGCGCCGGCACCTGATGCGGGTCTCGACGGGCGGGCGCATCGAATCCGAGGGAAGCGGCATCCAGCTTGTCACCGCGCTACGCGACGCCAGCTTCCGGCTGCGCGACGGCGACAGCGTCGGGCTGCTGGGCCACAACGGCGCCGGCAAGAGCACCCTGCTGCGCACCATGGCCGGGGTGTACTGCCCCTCGTCCGGCAGCGTGCTGCGCGAGGGCCGGGTGGCCACCGTGTTCGAGCTGGGGGCCGGCATGGAAAGCGAACTGAGCGGTTACGAAAACATCCGGCGCATGGCGATGCTGCTCGGGATCGGCAAGCGCGAGATCGCCGCGCGCCTGCCCGACATCGAGGAATTCACCCAGCTCGGCCCCTTCCTGCACCTGCCGGTGCGCACCTATTCGGCCGGCATGGCCACGCGCCTGATGTTCGCGGTGGCCACCTCGACCAGTCCGGACATCCTGCTGGTCGACGAGATCTTCGGCGCCGGCGACGCCGAGTTCCAGCTCAAGGCCGCCACCCGCATGGAAGCATTGATCTCCTCGGTGCGCATCTTCGTGTTCGCCTCGCACGACATCGCGGCCCTCAAGCGCCACTGCCGCCGCTTCTTCCGGCTCGAACACGGGCTCTTGTGCGAAGTCGACGCCAACCTCCTGTGAGCGCTTGTGGGCACCGTGCGCACGATAGACATGGATCATCAATCCGCTTCCGGCCCCGCCTATTCTGGTCGCATGAAACGCCTGATCATCGACCTCGACGACACCATCGCCTACTGCACAGAAGCGGGCTATGCGCATGCGCTTCCCAACCTGGCCCTGATCGCCCGCCTGCGCGACTACCAGCGCGACGGCTTCGACATCGTGATCAACACCAGCCGCAACGTGCGCACCTACAGCGGCAACGTCGGCAAGATCAACCTGCACACGCTGCCCCTCATCGTCGAATGGCTGTCACGCCATGGCGTGCCCTGCGACGAGCTCCACGTCGGCAAGCCGTGGTGTGGCACGCAAGGCTTCTACGTCGACGACAAGGCCGTGCGGCCGTCGGAATTCCTGCGCTATTCCCTCGCCGACATCTCGGCCCTGCTGGCGGACGAACGGCGCGAGGCATAAATGCTGCTCATTACTTCCGGCGCCTACGTCGACAGCGAGTTGTACGCCGAGTTCGGCCGCATTCCGCCCGCCTTTCTTCCCGTGGGCAACCGGCGGCTGTTCACCTACCAGGCGCAGCGCCATGGCGCCCGCCATGCGCAGGTGGTCATGACGGTGCCGGGCGACTTCGCACTCGACGAGGCCGATGCCGCCTGCCTGCAAGCCTGCGGCATCACGCTCTACCGTACCGAAACCGGCGCGGCGCTGGGCTGGGCAGTGCACGACTTCCTCTCCACGCACGGCGTCGGCGGGCCGATCGAAATCCTGTACGGCGACACCCTGATCGACGACCCGCCGCGCAGCGGCAGCGACTGGCTGGCGGTGGGCCAGACCGACGAGTACTACGACTGGTACCACGAAGTGCCCAGGCACGGCCAGCCGGGCGGCATCTGGACCGGCATGTTCGCGTTTTCCGATCCGGCGCGGCTGCGCGAACTGCTGGCCGAAGGGGGAGATTTCATCGCCTCGGTCGTCGCCTACGAGCGCCAGGTCGGCCTGGACCACTGGCCGGTCGCGCGCTGGCTCGATTTCGGCCACGTGCACACCTATTTCGATTCCAAGCGCACCGTCACCACCCAGCGCCACTTCAACCAGTTGCGCGTGTCCGACGGCGTGGTCACCAAGACCGGGGACGACAGCGGCAAGATCGCGGCCGAGGCCGAATGGTTCGAACGGGCGCCGCGCTCCGTCAAGCCCTTCCTGGCGCCCTACATCGGGCGCACCGACGAGGGCTGCGGCTGCGGCTACCAGCTCGAATACCTGCACCTGGCCGCCCTGAAC
The DNA here is from genome assembly GCF_000427785.1 of Massilia alkalitolerans DSM 17462. Classification (GTDB taxonomy): domain Bacteria; phylum Pseudomonadota; class Gammaproteobacteria; order Burkholderiales; family Burkholderiaceae_D; genus Telluria; species Telluria alkalitolerans. The sequence continues at coordinate 35,324 of NZ_KE386582.1, read as the reverse complement.
GAGCTCTACGTCTTCGGACGCCTGCCGGAGCGGGTCTGGGCACGCATCTTCCGTGCCGCCGATGCCTTCCTGCGCACCGCGCGGGCGGTCCCGCTGGAACAGCCGCCGCCGCTCGACGCCATCCGCCAGGCCTACCGCGACAAGACCCTGTCGCGGCTCGAGGCCTATGCCAGCACGGCCGGGTGCGACCTCGACGCCGGCTGGGCCCTCAACGGCGTACGCACGCCCTCGCTGCGCGTCATCGCCGAACAGGCCAGCGCCGCGGTCGACGCCGGCCCTCCCGAACCGAGCTTCCTGCACGGCGACTTCTGCTTCAGCAATATCCTGTTCGACTTTCGCGCCGGCCGCGTCAAGACCATCGACCCGCGCGGGACCGATGCCAGCGGCCGCCCCTCCCGCTTCGGCGACCTGCGCTACGACATCGGCAAGCTCGCCCATTCGGTGCTCGGGCTGTACGACCACATCGTGGCCGGGCACTTCGTGCTGGAAGAAGACGCCCGGCATGGCGACGAACAGGACGAGCGCCTGGGCATGCAGATGAGCAGTGCGGGCAGCGCACAGTTCGGTGAACCGCGGAACCTGCAGCTGAGCGGGGAGCTGGACGGGCAAGGCAAGGGCCGCACGCGCCTCCAGGCGGGCGCGTCGCCGCTCTCGCCGGTGCGCTCCTCGACCGGCTCAGCCCTGCATGGGCTGCCTCCCGGCCACGCGCTGCGCTTCCGGGTCCTGGCGCAGCGCACCGGGCCGATCCGCGAGCTGTTCCTGGCCACGCCCTTCGCCGGCCGCCTGCCCACCGCATGGGATTGCTACCCGGTCATGGTGCTGCTGTTCCTGTCGATGCTGCCGCTGCACGCCGACGCCCCGCTACGCCAGCGCGCCCTGCTGGCCAATGCCATCCGCGTTTACCTCGAATGGAGAGCGCATGATCGTGATTCCGATGGCGGGAATGAGCCGCCGCTTCTTTGACGCCGGCTATTCCCGCCCCAAGTACGAACTGCCGCTCGACGGGCAGACGCTGTTCGGCTGCTGCCTGCGCTCGTTCGAACACTACTTCGGCAGCGAGCGCTTCGTGTTCGTCCACCGCCATGCCTTCGGCGCCGACGACTTCATCGCGCGCGAATGCGACAGGCTGGGCCTGGACAACTACCTTGCGGTCGGCCTCGGCGAGAGCACGCGCGGCCAGGCCGAAACCGTGCTGCGCGGCCTGGACGCTGCCGGCGCCGGCGGCAACGAGGCCCTGCTCATCTTCAACATCGACACCATCCGGCCGCATTACCGCTTCCCCGAGGCCATGGAGTCGAGCGACGGCTACCTGGAAGTGTTCGCCGGCGAGGGCGCGCACTGGTCCTTCGTGCGCCCCGCCACCTCGCTCTGCCCCCTGGTTGCCGAGACTACCGAAAAGCGCCGCGTCTCTCCGCTGTGCAGCACCGGGCTGTACTACTTCGCGCGCGCCGCCGATTTCGGCGCCAGCTGCGAGCATGCCCTCGGCGATGGCGGCCGCTACCTGCGCCAATGGGGCGAACTCTACGTCGCGCCCCTGTACAACCAGCTGATCTCATCGGGCAAGCGCATCATGTACCACCAGACCGGTGCGCACGAGGTGCACTTCGCCGGCACGCCGCAGGAATACAGTGCCTTGCACGACAACGCACGGAGCCTGTTTTGATCTACATATCGCTCCCCGTGCACACGCAGGCAGGGGTAGTCGCAGGACAAGCCAGGAACTTCGCCGTCTTCTTCCCCGAAGCGCGCATCGTGCTGCACATCTCGGCCAATGCCCGCTTCAGCCTGCCCGAGCTGAATACGGCGCTGCAGGCGGCCGGCTGCCGCAACGTTGTGCTCAATCCCGCACGCCATGCGACGCGCTGGGGCGGCATCCTGCAGGCCCACCTGGCCAATATCGCCTGGATCCGCCGCGCCGGCGACGCCAGCCGCATCTGCCTGCATGCCTCGAACGACATGCTGGTGCGGCCCGGCCTGGCCGCCTGGCTGGGACGTGGCGGCAACTTCCTGCACACGCGGCCCATCCGCGCCGGCAGCCGCTGGCGTTTCGCCGCGCCGGCGCTGGCCGACCAGCCGCTGGCAAACCTGTGCCGGCGGCTCGGCAGCACCAGCCTGGTCGGGTCCCAGGTCGAGGGCGCCAGCTTCGAAGCGGCGCTGCTGTTCGAGGTGGCGGCCCTGCTCGAGCGCCACCTCGACGGCAGCGCCGCCTATCCGCGCGAGGAAGTCTGGCTTGCCACCGCAGCCCATGCGCTGGGCGCGCCCATCGGGGGCCGTCCCTACGTGCTGTCCGAGGTGCACCGCTTCGACCGGGCCTTCTGGCGCGTGCTGCGCTATGCCGATCCGCTGATCGGCCGCCCGGGCGATCCCCGCTACTTTCCACGCCGCCTCATCGAATACCTGATGATCCGTAGCGGCTTCCACCGGATACGGCGGCGCCTGGTCGATCGCATCGGCGCCGACGATGCGGCCTGGCTGGCGCGCTACGAATGGATGTCCGACGGGAACAACACCTGGCGCGTATTCGACCGCCACGGCCTGTTCGGCGTGAAGCGGGTAGCGCGCCGCCCGGACCATCCGCTGCGCCGCTACATCGACGCACTGGCGCCCGCTCCGGCGCCGGCGCCGCAGCCGGAGCCCACGTCGCACCAGCCGCCTGTCGCCCCATGAAGACTTCCGACATCACCCTCGTGTTCCAGGGCGCGTTCAAGCCTTACGTCACGCGCGAGCGCGACGCCTTCGTGCGCAATATCCGCCTGACGCGCCAAGTGCTGCCGGGGGCCCGCATCGTCCTGTCGACCTGGGAGGACACGGACGTGCCGCGCAAGCTGGGCGTGGACGTCGTGGTGCTCAGCCCGGACCCCGGCCCGCTGGCGCCGCTCAAGCTCGACGACGACAAGGCCAACAACGCCAACCGGCAACTGGCCAGCACGCGCGCCGGCCTGGCGGCCGTGCGCACGCCCTACGCGGTCAAGCTGCGCACCGACTGCTTCCTGGAACATGCCGGCTTCCTCGACTTCGCTGCCGAGCAGCGCCGCCGCGACGGAGGACGCGAACGGCTGCTGGCCTGTTCCTTCTTCACCCTCGACCCGCTCATGTTCGAGCGCCTGCCCTACCACCTGAGCGACTGGTTCCATTTCGGCCCCACCGAACTGCTGCAGGCCTACTGGTCGGCCGCGCCGATGGACGCGATTGATGCGCGCCATTACGAACAGCGCGCCCATCCGCCCGGTTCGTCGATCTTCGAGCGCCGCTTCCGTGCCCGCTTCGCGGTCGAGCAGCACCTGTGCACCCAGTTCGCCGGCGCCCGCGGCTATGCTTGCCCGCGCGTGCTGAACGACACGTCGGAGGCGGTGCTGCGCGACCACGCGCGCTTCATGGCCCACGAGGTGATGCTGCTCGACCCCTGGCAGATCGGCCTGGTCTTTCCCAAGTATGCCTGGGTGGGCGGGTCGCGCTTCCAGTGCATGAACAACATGATGCACCTGGACTGGGTCGCGCTGCAGGGGCCCGAGCTGGCCGGCTTCCAGGATGGCGCCGCCCTGCGCCGCCTGATCCGCGAGCGGGAACGCAGCAAGCGCCTGACCGCCCTCGCCTTCCGCCACAGCCGCCTGCTGCATGCGCTGCTGTTCGATCCGCAACGCAGCAGCGCGCCGGTACGCCGCATGCTGGGCCGGCTTGCGCGCCACTTGTAGCCGGCCATGCGGATCGTCACCGTCGTCGTCACCCGCGACCGCCCGCAACTGCTGCAGCAGGTGCTGGCGGCGCTGCAGTCCCAGCACCGCCCTCCCGACCACGTCATCGTGGTCGACAACGGCAGCGGACCGGAGACCGCCGCGGTGCTGGCGCGCCGCCCCGGCCTGGAAGTGCTGCGTTCGCGTAGCAACCTGGGCGGCGCCGGCGGCTTCGCCCTCGGCATGCGCCACGCCCTGGTCGGCGGCTGCGACTGGATCTGGCTGCTGGACGACGATGCGGTGCCGCGCCCCGACACGCTGGAACGCTTGGCCAAGGCGCTGGCACAGGCAAGCAGCATGGCGGCGCCCGGCGCCGTGGCGCCGGCGGTCTTCGAGTTCGGCGGACTGGCGCTGGCGCACCGGCGCCGTTACAAGCTGCTCAGCGGCATCGAACGCGCGATCGCGCCCGCAGACTACTGCCGCGCGCTGGTCAGGGTCGACACCGCCTCCTTCGTCGGCCTGCTGGTGTCGGCGCGCGCCGCCACGGCCTGCGGCCTGCCCGATGCGACCCTGTTCCTGTCCTACGACGACACCGAATACTGCCTGCGCCTGCGGCGCGCCGGCTGGCCGCTGTGGCTGGCGCCCGGCAGCGTCGTCGACCACCTGCGCGCTCCTGCCAGCAAGATGCGTGCCGGGCCGATCGGCCCGCGCCACTACTACAACCTGCGCAACCGGGTGGTGGTGGCGCGCCGGCATGCGCGCTTGCCGCAGCTGGCGGGAGCCGTCGCCACACTGACCGGGCTGGGACTATGGCTGGCTTGCCGTGGGCGCTTCCGGAAAGGCGCCTGGCGCGTCGTCAGGCAGGCGCTGGCCGACGGCTGGGCCGGCCGGCTGGGACCTTGCCCCACGTTTCTCGAAGGACGTCCGGCGGACGCTGCGCCGGGACCGAAGGCGAACCGCCAGGGGCTGGTGAAGATCGAGCGGCGCCGCCGTCACGAGGGCCGCTAGGGGAAGGCCGGCGCAGCCTGCTGCAGGGCGGATCCGCGGCCTGCAGGCAGCAGGCCATGAAGGCGAACACCAGCATGGCATACAGCAGGCTCGCCTTCATCGACCAGAACATCACCTCGCTCAGTCCCGCCATGGCATAGCTCACCACCACCAGCAGGCCGGCCAGCGCCGGCGCCGCCTGTTCCCCGCTGGCGGCACGGCGCAGGCGCTGCCCGAACCAGCACAGCGGCGCCAGCATGATCGCCAGCCAGCAGGCCAGTCCGGGCAGGCCCCGCGTCACCAGGGCTTGCAGGGCGTCGTTGTGCAGGTGTGGCGGCTCCGGCGGCGCGAACACGGCCGGACTGAGCCTGCCCTCGGCGATCCAGTCCCGCATCTGCGCCTTGTAGGCGGCTGTGTCGATGCTGGCCAGCAGATGCTCGCTGGCCAGCATGCCGGCTGCCTTCCATAGCTCGAGGCGTATGCTCAGCGAGGTCGGGAGGGGATTGCCGTCCACGTACAGGCGCAGGTCGCTCAGGCCCACCTCGACCCGCGCCCTGACCCCGGTGGCCGGCAACGCATACGCCAGCACGACCAGCGCGCCGATCGCCAGCGCAAGGCCGCCCGGCACGGCACGCGGGATATGGCGGCGCTGGGTCCACAGCAGCAGGAAGGCCGGCGGCAGGGCCAGCCAGCCGCCGCGGCTGCCGGACAGCAGCGAGGCGGCGGCCCCCGCCAGCGCGGCGGCCGCCGCCCACCACCAGTGCCGGCGCACCCGCGGGTCCAGCAGCGACGCCAGCGCCACGAGAATCAGCACCAGCGCCAGGTTGCCGAACACGATGGGGTTCAGGAAGCCGCCGGCACGTTCGAAGCCGGCGCCCCAGCGTTCCCAGGCCGCCAGGGCGGCCGCGGCCAGCGCACCGGCGCAGGCGCCAATCCACCACGGCCGCGCGTCAAGCTGCGCCACCCGCAGTACCGGCACGATGGCCAGGGCGAGCAGCATCCGCAGGGGCGCCTCGACCGTGTTCCAGCCGGTGGCGCGCGCCAGGTGCAGGAATAGCGCATAGGCGGCGTAGACGGCAAACGCGAGTGCTACCAGCCGCAGGGCCGGCCAGTCGTTCACCAGGGCCGCGCGGCTGGCGCGCCACTGCCAGAGTGCAATACCGAGGAACAGGAAGGCGGCCAGGCCGATACCGAAACCGGTGACCAGGCTGGACAGGAGAAAGACGACGGGCAGCGTCGCGATCGCGGCGCGGATGCCGGGCTGGAGGGAAACACGGCAGGCACGCATTGCAGGGCGAAGAATGGCGGCGACCCTGGCAGTCTAGCGAATCGGCGCCGCCCGGGGGACGGCGCACGCCATGCGCTTGATCCGCATCGTATGTGCGGATCAGGCGCGGGCGGGGACGCTCGAAGAGCGTCTAACAAAACCGCCAGGGCAAGGCGTACCGTCGAAGACAGTACGCTAGTACGGCGAGACGGTGCAACGCCGCCATGGCGGGAATTGTTAGACGCTCAGGGAGCGGTGGCGGTGCGGTAGACGGGGTAGAGGTTGTGGCGCTCGTCCCACGAAGCATGGCGCTTGTAGAAGAAGTCCAGGCGCGCGTGCGGGTTCTTGGCGAAGGCCGGGTCGGTGTCGACGCGGCGCTTGAACTCGGCGGCCAGCGCCGGGTCGGCGGCCATCTGCTCGCGCGCCACATCCTCGGCCACGTATTCTTCCATGTACTCCTTGCGCTCGTAGGCGTTGTTGAAGTAGCCCCAGGCCAGCAGCGAGTCCGGCGCCTGCGGCTCCAGCATCGCGACCACCAGGCGCGCCTTCGGCTGGTTCACCGGCACGTACAGCGAACCTGCCAGGACGGCGCGTGGCTCCGTCTTCCAGTTGCCGTCGACGCTCAAGCGCTGGTGCGATTCCAGCGAGGTGGCGCCGAAGGTCGCCTTGTCGGCGCGGAAGGTTTCGACGCTCGCCTGGGCGATCGCCTTGTCCAGCTTGCGGAAGCCGATGCCGTGCTGGGTCAGCTTCTTGGCCACGATGTCGGCCCAGGCGGCCGGCACGATGTAGCCCGCGCGCGGTGCGCTGACCACGCGCTCCGGCACCACTTCCTCGCGCAGCGGCACGCGCCACACCTGCGGCTTGCTTTCGTCGTAGCGGGTCATCAGCATGCCCGACACCTCGGACGGGGTACGGGTGTATTCGTAGCCCTGGAAGTCGACCATCTCGGTCTTGTCGGTGGTGCGGTAGGTCAGCGCGACCGGGGTGCCGGCCAGTTGGGCGGCGCGGGCGTCCGCGGCCCGGGCACCCTGCTGCCAGGCCTTGCCGTTCTGCGCGACCTGCTCGAGCACCGAGATCACGGTATTGTGGGTGACGCGCACGCGGGTCGGGTAATCCTTCCACGAATGGGTCTCGACCAGCATCGCCATGCGGTTACGCAGCGGGAAGTATCCGGTCGAGAAGCGCGGGTCCGAGACGCTGTCGATGAAGCCCGATTGCGGGTCGTCGGTCTTGGCGAAGGACATGTAGTAGGACTGCGGCATCGAGCCTTGCTTGGCGATGTCGGCGATCACCTTGCTGCGCAGGGCCAGGCCGGCCTTGCGGAATTCCGGATCGCCCGAGTACACCGGCTCGACCTGGATCGAGACGTCGTGCTGGAACTTGGCGCCGTCGGTCACGTGCAGGTCGACGTAGGTCAGCGGGTCCCAGGCATTCACCAGCTTGAGCATGGCCTGCATCTCGGGCGCGTCGGCCTTCACGTAGTCGCGGTTGAGGTTGTAGTTCTGGGCGGTGGTGCGCCAGCCCATCTCGACCGGGCCGCGCTGGTTCGGGCGGTTCCACTTGCCGAAGCGCTCGTGGCCGTCGACGTTAAACACCGGAACGAACAGCAGGACCTGCTTGTCCAACGCTCCTTTGGCCAGCTTGCCGTTGAGGGTTTCGCGCAGGGCCAGGAAACCAGCGTCCTTGCCGTCGATCTCGCCGGCGTGGATGCCGCCCTGGATCAGGGTCACCGGCAGGCCCTGCTTCTTCGCCGCCTGCGGCGTGAAGGCGCCGGTGTTCGAGACGACCAGCGCCAGCATGGGGCGGTTCTCCGGCGTGCGGCCGAACTCGATGCACTTCACCTGCTTCGGATAGGCTTTTTGAAAGCCAGCACACAGTTCCATGACTTCATCGTAGCGGCCGGTGGTTTGGAAGCCGGAGCGCTCCGACACGGTGGTCAGGTCGGGGGCGGCATGGGCGAAGGGAACGGCAGCCAGCAGGGCCAGCAGCAGGGCGGAACGGATCATCGGAAACTCCACAATCAAGCGGGTGACAAAGCCGACGATTATAGACCTGTTTCCAGAATGAAAAGAGCCCGGCAGCAGTGCTGGCCGGGCTCTTTTTGCGCGCGCAGCTTACTGCGGCGGCTTCGTGTAGATCGAGATTTCCTTGGCCGGATGGCGCACGATCTCCATCGGCACCTGGCGCGCGCGGCTGGCCGGCGGGCAGGTGCCGGTCTCGCGGTAGGTCAGGGCCGCGGCCAGCAGGCCTTCGCTGCGGTCGCCGAGCGGACGCGACAGGTCATCGGCCACCTGGCAGGTCGGCGCCAGGCCGTCCGAGAAGTCGCCGAAGCCCTTGTTGTTCACGCCCTTGAACTCGATCGAGAAGTAGGTGGTGCCGCAGTTCGGCACCGGCGTGAAGCCGTAGGGCTTGCCGCAGGTTGTGCTACCGATCACGTCGACCTGGACGTCGGCGCCGCGCAGGCCGTTGATCACGGCTTCGCTGGCCGAGCAGGTGCCCGAGGTGGTCAAGACGGTGACGCGCTTCAGGCCCAGGTAAGGCAGCGGCGTGCCCGCGCGCACCGGATTCGGCGAGCTGAAGCCGTAGGCCGTGTTGCGGAACGGGATGGCCGGCTGCTGTGGCGTCTTGTCGTTGTACTGCGGACGCTCGAATATCTTGCCGCTGGTCTGCTCGGGGCCGGCGATCATGTAGGACAGCTCGCTGGCGATGTACAGCAGGCCGCCGCCGTTGTAGCGCATGTCGAGCACCAGGTCGCTCACGGCGGCCTGCTTGAGGGTGGTGAAGGCGTCCACCAGCTCCTTCTCCGACACCTGGTTGTGGGTCTCGAAGCTCAGGTAGCCGACCTTGCCTGTCGGTGTATCGAGCACCTGCACGTGCTTGACCGGATCGATGCGCACGTCCGCGCCAAGCATCGAGACGTCGAAGGTGCTGCCGCTGCGCTGCAGGGTGAACTGGTGCGCCGCGCCGGCCGTCTCGGGGAACAGGCCGGCATTGATCCTGTTGACCTGGTCGGCGGTGCCGCCGTTGACGAAGTCCACGCCGTCCACCTTGAGCAGCATGTCGCCGCGCCGCAGGCCCGCAGCCGCCGCCGGCGAACCCGGCTCCACCATCGCGACCAGCCAGGTGCGCGGGACGGTCGCGCTGTTGCGCTTCCAGGTCACGCCATAGCCCAGTTCGATTCCGGAGTTTTGCTCCTTTTCCCACTCCTCGGTGGCATAGGTGAAGTGGTACTTGTCCTTCGGCTGGCCCGACGCGGTCAGGGCCGGCGTCTTGAGCACGTTGAAGTAGTCGATCGCGTTGGTGAAATCCGCCATCCGGTAGGTATTCGGAATCTCGTTGTACCAGAGGTAGTACTGGTTCGACCAGGCGCGCAGGAACTTCAGCTCGTCGAGCAGCGTGCCCTGGCGGTCCGGGAAGGGCTTGCCTTCGGTGTCCAGGCCGGTGCGCGGCTTGGCGCACAGGTTCCAGTAGGTGCTGAAGGCTTCGCCCAGCAGATTCGGGTTGAGGTCTTCCGGCGATGCCCCGCCGGTCGGCGGAGTCGGGTTGGTCGGCGTGGTCGACGGGGGCGGCTGCTGCGAAGTCTGGCCGGCGCCGGGCGAACCGCCGCCGCCGCCGCATCCGGCGAGGACGAAGGCTGCGGCGCACAGCGACGCGATCAGGCGGGGAGCGGTCGACAAACGACCATGTGCATATGGCGGTCTCATGCAATCGATTATAGACGCGCGAATTGGGCTGGAGTGCAACCAACTGTAACAGTTGGGTCTGATGGACAACAAGAAATGCTAAAGGGAATTTCAGGAGAACAAGAGTCGACGAGGCGGCCGAACAAGGCCGGTTTTTCCGGCCTTGTTCTTTCCTGTCAAGCGCTGCCCGCTTATGCGGCGCGCGAAGTGCCGGCGGCCGGCGCGTGGAAGGCCGCGACCAGGGCCGCTTCCTTCTGCCTGGCGGCCTTCAGGTGGCGCTCCTTCACGTGGCCGTAACCGCGGATGTCTTCCGGGATGCTGGCGATCGCCACCGCCTGCGCCAGGTTCTCGGCGGTGAGTTGCGGCAGCAGCGCTTCCACGGTCTGGCGGTATTGCCCGATCAGCGCACGCTCGGTGCGGCGCTCGGCGGTGTAGCCGAACACGTCGAACGGGGTGCCGCGCAGGCGCTTCAGCTTGGCCAGCACGCCGAACGCGCCCATCATCCACGAACCGTATTCCTTCTTGAGCGCGCGGCCTTCCTTGTCGTGCTTGGCCAGCAGCGGCGGCGCCAGGTGGAATTTCAGCTTGATGTCGCCTTCAAACATGTTGGCGATCTTGGCGCGGAAAATCGGGTCGGTATGCAGGCGGGCGACTTCGTACTCGTCCTTGTAGGCCATCAGCTTGTAGAAGTAGCGCGCCACGGCTTCGGCCAGGCGGTTGCCCTTGCCCAGCTTGGCTTCCTCGGCGCGCACCTGGTCGACGAAGGCCTTGTACTTGGCGGCGTAGGCAGCGTCCTGGTAGGCGGTGAGCAGCTCGACGCGGCGGGTAATCAGGTCGTCGAGGCTTTCGCTGCGCTTGAACTCGATCACCTGGGCCGGGGTGGCCAGTTTCTTCACCGAGGCCAGGTCGTGGGCCGCGGTGCGGCCCCAGTTGAAGGCGGCTTTGTTGAAGGGCACCGAGACGCCGTTCAGTTCGATCGCCTTGAGCAGCGAGGCTTCCTGCAGAGGCACGCGGCCCTTCTGGAAGGCGTAGCCCAGCATGAACATATTGGTCGCGATCGCGTCGCCCATCAGGGCGGTGGCGATCTTGCCGGCGTCCACGAAATCGACGTTGTCGGCGCCGCAAGCCTGCAGGATGGCGCCCTTCGAACCTTCGGCCGGGAACTGCCAGTCCGGGTTCTTCACGAAGGCCGCGGTGGTGGCGCCGGTGGAGTTGACGGCGGCCCAGGTGCGGCCCTCGCCCATGCGCGAGAGCGCGTCGCGGGAGGCAGCGACGATCTGGTCGCAGCCGATCACGAGATCCGCGCTGCCGGTGCCGACGCGGGTCGAATGCAGGTCGGCCTGGTGTTCGGCCAGGCGCACGTGCGACATCACCGGACCGCCCTTCTGGGCCAGGCCGGACTGGTCGAGCACCACGGCGCCCTTGCCTTCCACGTGGGCCGCCACCGCCAGGATCTGGCCGACGGTGACCACGCCGGTGCCGCCGACGCCGGCGATCAGGATGCCGAAGGGTTCGGCGATCGACGGGATGGCGGGCATCGGCAGTGCTGGCGGCGCCGCTTCAGCGGTCGCCGCTTTCTTTGGCTTTTTGAGGCCGCCGCCTTCGACGGTGACGAAGCTCGGGCAGAAGCCGGACACGCAGGAGAAATCCTTGTTGCACGAGGACTGGTTGATCTGGCGCTTGCGGCCCAGTTCCGTTTCCAGCGGCTCGACCGACAGGCAGTTCGACTGCACCGAGCAATCGCCGCAGCCTTCGCACACGGCTTCGTTGATGACGGCGCGCTTGGCCGGGTCGGGGAACTCGCCCTTTTTCCGGCGACGACGCTTTTCGGAGGCGCAGGTCTGGTCGTAGATCACGGCCGACACGCCCGGCATCTCGCGCAATTCCTTCTGCACGTCCATCAGTTCGGAACGGTGGCGCACGGTGACGCCTTCGGCCCAGGCGTAATCGTCCGGGTATTTTTCCGGCTCGTCGGTGACGACGATGATCGGGCGCACGCCTTCGGCGGCGATCTGGCGCGTGATCATGCCCGGGTCAAGCGGGCCGTCGACGTTCTGGCCGCCGGTCATCGCGACAGCGTCGTTATAGAGAATCTTGTAGGTGATGTTGACCTTCGCGGCCACCGCCGCGCGAATCGCCAGGATGCCGGAGTGGAAATAGGTGCCGTCGCCCAGGTTCACGAACACGTGCTTCTCGTCGGTGAACGGGGACTGGCCGATCCAGGTCGTGCCCTCCGCCCCCATGTGGGTGAAGGTGGAGGTTTCGCGGTCCATCCACAGCACCATGTAGTGGCAGCCGATGCCGGCCATGGCGCGCGAGCCTTCCGGCACTTTCGTGGAACTGTTGTGCGGGCAGCCCGAGCAGAAGTAGGGGATGCGGTCGGTTTCCGGATTCGCCTTGGCCGGGATGGACTTCAGCACCAGCTCTTTCTGCTCCAGGTAGGCGATGCGCTGTTTCACGCGCTGCTCGACCGGGTGGCCGGCGCAGTAGTGCGAGATGCGCGAGGCGATGGCGCGCGCGATCTGGGCCGGGTTCAGCTCGTAGGTGGCCGGCAGCAGCCAGTCGCCGTGGCCCATGCGGTCCTTGTTGCTCCATTCGCCGGTGTCGTCGAACTTGCCGACCACGCGCGGACGCTCGCCGTCCGGCAGGTTGTACAGGGCTTCCTTGAGCGCGTATTCCATCACCTGGCGCTTCTCTTCCACCACCAGGATCTCGTCCAGGCCGCGCGCGAACTCGTGCACGCCTTCGGATTCGAGCGGCCAGGTCATGCCGACCTTGTACAGGCGCAGGCCGATGTCGGCGGCCGCCTGCTCGTCGATGCCGAGGTCGGCCAGCGCCTGGCGGGTGTCGACATAGCTCTTGCCGGCGGTGATGATGCCGATCTTCGGCTTCTTGCTGTCCCAGATGATGCGATTCAGTTTGTTGGCGCGCGCATAGGCCAGCGCGGCGTACCACTTGAAGTTGCTCATGCGGACTTCCTGGTCCAGCACGGCGTCCGGCCAGCGGATGTTCAGGCCGTCCGGCGGCAATTCGAAGTCGGTGGGGGTGACGATCTGCACGCGGTCCGGGTCCAGGTCGACCACGGCGCCCGACTCGATGATGTCGGTGACGCACTTCATCGACACCCACAGGCCGGTGTAGCGGCTCATGGCCCAGGCGTGCAGGCCGAAGTCGAGGTATTCCTGCACCGACGAGGGATACAGGACCGGGATGCCGCAGTGGGTCAGGATGTGGTCGGACTGGTGCGCGGTGGACGAGGATTTCGCCGCATGGTCGTCGCCGGCCAGCACCAGCACGCCGCCATGCTGCGAGGAACCGGCGTTATTACCGTGTTTAAAAACGTCGCCGCAGCGGTCCACGCCCGGGCCCTTGCCGTACCACATGGCGAAGACGCCGTCGTACTTGGCGTCCTTGTACAGGTTGGTCTGCTGGGTGCCCCAGACGGCAGTGGCCGCCAGGTCTTCGTTCATGCCCGGGTGGAACTTGACGTGGTGGGCGTCGAGGTGCTTCTTCGCCTTCATCGCGGTCTGGTCGACGGCGGTGACCGGCGAACCGCGGTAGCCGGTGATGTAGCCGGCGGTGTTCAGGCCGGCCTTCTGGTCGCGCTCGCGCTGGAGCATCGGCAGGCGAACCAGGGCCTGGGTGCCGGTCATGAACGCACGGCCGCGTTCGAGCGTCCACTTGTCGTCGAGGGTGATGTCGTGCTGCGGCAGCGCCAGGTTGGCGCGCGCGAGGGGTGCGTTCATGCGGTGTCTCCGTTAATGTCGCCAGGATGCGGGGCGCGCTGCGGCTCTTGGTGGCCATCTAATCGCGCGGGGCTGGGTTCTGCCAGCCTGATCCATCATGCGCACAGTATATTCCTGCCCCATCGGCATTAAATTCCAAACAATTCCCCCCACCAGATGATTTGCGCAATAAAATTGCCGGGTTCGCGAATCCACCGAGGAAAACATGTCAAAAATCGAGCTCGACAAGACTGACCGCAAGATCCTGTCCGTACTGCAGACCGATGGCCGCCTGTCGAACCAGGACGTGGCCGAGCGCGTCAACCTGTCTCCTTCCCCCTGCCTGCGCCGCATCAAGCGCCTGGAAGAAGCGGGGGTGATCCGCCAGTATGTGGCCCTCGTCGATCCGGACAAGATCGGGCTCGGGCTGCTGGCCTATGTGAACGTACGCCTGGAAAAGCACAGCGAAGTGGCGGGCGGCGCGCGTGGCGCCCCGGGCCTGCCGGCGACCTCGCCGCGCAACGATTTCGCGATATCGGTGGGCACCTGGCCGGAAGTGGTGGCCTGCTATGCGATGACGGGTGAGATGGATTTCCTGCTGCGCGTGCACGTGGAAGACATGGACCACTTCTCGCGCTTCATGATGGGGACACTGCTCAAGCATCCGGCGGTGCTGGATGTGAAGTCGAGTTTTGCGCTGCAGAGGATCAAGGAGACGACCGCACTGCCGGTAGCGGGATAAAGTAGGGTGGACGGGTCCTCCCGTCCGCGCGTTCAAATCCCGTATGAACTGATGCGAAGCGCTTACTCAGCGGATGGTTGGACGCGCGGACGGCGAAGCCGTCCACCCTACGAAAAAGCCTACTTCTTCGGCGTCAGCCACTTCACCGCCGCCCGGGCATTCGCCTTGACCGTGTAATCGATCACCGCCCACTGCTCTTCCAGCGCCTCCGCCATCACGCTCGCCGGGCTCGGCGGCGGCAGCTGCAGGTAGGCATCCGCCTCGCCGTACTCGCGCTTGATTTCCATGCCCGCCTTCTTGGCGATGTGCATCATGGTCTGGTTCGAGGTCAGGCACTGCATGTACAGGGTGTCCACATCCGCATTGCGGCAGTGGATCGCCGCGCGCTGGAACAGGCGCGAGCCGACGCCCTGCCCGCGCGCCGACTTCGAGACCGATACGCCGAACTCGGCCACCCGTTCCTTTTGCGTCGGCTTGTCCTTGTCGGCCTTGGCGAAGGCCAGGTGCCCCACGCCCACCAGCTGGAACACGCGGTTCACCACGCCGAACACGATGTCGTGCCGGAAATCGAGCTTCTCGACGTACTTGGTAATGGCGTCGTCCGGGATGATGCTGCCGAAGCGCAGCAGGCGGTCATTGTCGTCCAGCGCCAGGAAGTGACGCAGGATGCGGCGGCGGTCACGTTCGCCCAGTTCCTTGACGAGCACGGTCGGGCGGCCGTCCTTGCGGCGGCCGCCGAGGCCCTTCAGCCAACGGAACAGGGAATTGTCCAGCATGTCCAACATCCTTACTTTGTGCAGTGCAGCATACGTCGCGATTGTAGCGGATTCTGCTATTGCTTGCCGTCCTGGCCCGGAACGAGCCACTGCGATGAAGGACTGACAACGAACACACCCTTGCCGGCCTGCTTGGCCTCGTACATGGCCTTGTCGGCCTCGGCCAGCAGCGCCGCCGAGCCGCGCGCTGCGCCCAGCGAGCCGCGCGCGCTCGAGATGCCGATGCTGGCCGAAATCCTGACCGGATTGCCGTCCGCCTCGGTGACCGACTTGATCTGGTCGAGCGCCAGCTGGGCCACGCGCAGCGCGCCTTCGCGCGAGGCGACCTCTTCCAGCATGATGACGAACTCGTCGCCGCCCAGGCGCGCCAGTGCGTCCTCGGCGCGCAGCTTTTCCTGTACCCGGCGCGCAACCATCTGCAGCACCAGGTCGCCGGTGGCGTGGCCGTAGGTGTCGTTCACCGCCTTGAAGCCGTCCAGGTCGATGAACATGACCACCACCACCGAATCGCGGCGGGTGGCGCGGGCCAGCGCGCGCTCGAGCAGGCGGGTCAGCTGGCGGTAGTTGATCAGGCCCGTCAGGCTGTCGTGCTGGGCCAGGCGCTCGAGCTGCTTCGACTGGGACTCCAGCTCCGCGGTGCGTTCGGCCACGCGGTGCTCGAGGTTCTCGTTGGCCGCCTGCAGCCGGTGGTTGACCTCGCCGATGATGCGGTAGCTGCGCCGCAGCCGCATGCCGGCGTAGGCCAGCAGCATCAGGAGGACGGCCGAATAGGCGAACAGGTAGCTGCGGTAGCGCTCGCGCACCGCCAGCTTGGCGTCGAAGGAGCGGTCGAATTCGCGGCCCAGGCGGTCGAGCGCGGCGCCCACGCCGGAGGCAGCGATCTGGGCTTCCAGGCGGTTTTCCAGCGGGCGCTTTTCCAGGATCACGCGCGCGGCCTTGATGATGGCGTCCATCTTCTCGACCACGGCCGGCGAGAAGGCGATCTCCTGGGCCGCGATGTCGCCCAGGATCTCGTCGATGCGCGCCGCCAGCGCCGGACGGGGCGCGACGTTGTAGCGCAGGATCTCGCTCAACAGGTCGTTCAGGGAAGCGTCCAGCCGGACCACCAGGCGCGCCGGCGCCAGCGCGCCCTCGATGCCGCCCAGCTCGGTCTTGAGGTCGGCCACGGCCGGCGGCAGGAAGCTCAATGCCTCGCGCAGCGGCGGGTTGTGGCGCGCGAACTGGGCGGTGATCAGCTCCTTGCGCTGCAGGGCGTCGCGCAGCTGGGTATAGGCGGTGTTCACGGCCGGGCTGGCGGCTTCCGGCAGCGCCTCGCCGAGGCGCTGCTGCAGTTCGCGCATGCGCGGCAGCTGGGTGGTCAATTGCGCAGTGGCCGGTGCACGGCCGATATGGGCGCGCAGGATGTTGGCATCCCATTCGGCGTCGAGCTTTTCCAGCTCGCGCAGGTTGAGCATCACGTCGTTGCGGACCTCGGGATCGGTCGCTTCCGAGCGGATATAGAAAAAGGCGAGCAGCAAGGCCAGCACCAGCACCGCCAGGCCGGCAAGTTGCAGGCGGCGACGCGGTTTCAAGCTCGCTACGCGCTGCGCCAGCACGGCAACCATCTTGTCCTCCGTTACATCATGTTGTTATCCGGAGAGCATAGCAAAAGCTTGCGGAACAGTCGTGCACCGTAGGGTGGGCGGGGTAATTCAGGCCAGTGGCCTGAATTACGAACGCCCACGCGGTGATAGTTTGCAGCGAGATCATCAGGCGCGAGAGCGGAGCCTGTAACGATCACCGCGTGGGGTAATCCGGGCCAGTGGCCCGGATTACGAGCCGCCCACGCTACGAAACCTTTAGTGCCGCTTTCACGGCCGAGACCCGCGCCGCGTGCACCGCTTCGGGAATCTTGTCGCGTTTTTCGGCATAGCGCGCCGCGACCTCGCCGGCGTTCACGGCGCGGGCCGCCTCCAGCGCGCGCAGCAAATACGGCCGCTGCGGATAGTCCTCGAAGCGCATCGGGTGCTCCTCATGCCCGCGTCCGCGCGCATCGCATTCGGAGGCCAGCAGCATCTGGGCGAAGCGTTCCGGCTTGCGGAAGGCATCGCAGCGCTCGAACAGGGTGACGATGGTGTTGGCCCGCAGCTGCAAGGCGCGGCTGACGTTGCCGTGCTCGCGCGCCGTCATCAGGGCCAGGTCGCGGCATTCGTTGGGCACCTTCAGGCGCTTGCACACGGCCGTGACCAGTTTCATGCCCTCGAATTCGTGGCCGTGGTGGGCCGGCCAGGTTTCGCTCGGCGAGACGCCCTTGCCCAGGTCGTGCACCAGGGCGGCAAAGCGCAGCTCGAGCGGATGCTTTTGCGAGGCCGCATAGTCGATCACCAGCATGATGTGCACGCCGGTGTCGACTTCCGGATGGTGCTGCTGCGGCTGCGGCACGCCCCACAGGACGTCGAGTTCGGGCAGGATGCGCGCCAGTGCCCCGCAGTCGCGCAGCACGTCGAACATGCGCGACGGACGTTCTTCCATCAGCCCGCGCGAGAGCTCCTGCCAGACCCGCTCGGGCACCAGGGCGTCGACCTCCCCCGCGTCGACCATGCTGCGCATCAGCGCGAGGGTGGAGTCGTGGACGCGAAAGTCCGGGAAGCGCGCGGCGAAGCGCGCCAGGCGCAGGATGCGCACCGGGTCCTCGGCGAAGGCGTTTGAAACGTGGCGGAAGATGCGCTCACGCAGGTCGGCCTGGCCGTTGTAGGGGTCGACGATGCTGCCGTCGTCGGCGCGCGCCATGGCATTGATGGTGAGGTCGCGCCGCACCAGGTCGTCTTCCAGGGTGACGTCGGGTGAGGTGTGGAACACGAAGCCGTGATAGCCCGGCGCGGTCTTGCGCTCGGTGCGTGCCAGCGCGTATTCCTCGTGCGTGTCGGGATGCAGGAAAACCGGGAAATCCTTGCCGACCGGGCGGAAGCCCAGCTCCAGCATCTGTTGCGGAGTGGCGCCGACCACCACGTGGTCGCGGTCGGTGACGGGACGCCCCAGCAGCTCGTCGCGCACCGCCCCGCCCACCACATAGCTGCGCATCGTCATTCCTGCGGCAGGTCGAGGTCGTGCTGCGGGGTCGGATCGATCTCGCGCATCGCTTCGTCGACCCAGCGCGCCACCGCCGGGTGGGCCAGCACGCGCTCGCAATAGGCCTGCAGCGCCGGCGCCAGCGCCACGCCATAGGTCTTGAAGCGGCACACCACCGGGGCGTAGAAGGCGTCGGCGATGGAGAAGTCGCCGAACAGGAAGCTGTGGTGGCCAAAGCGCGACAGGCAGTCTTCCCAGATTTCGCAGATGCGGCCGATGTCGGCCTGCGCCCCCGGGGTGCGGCCGCGTCCCGGCAGGCGCGCCTGGATGTTCATCGACATGGCGCTGCGCAGCTCACCGAAGCCCGAGTGCATCTCGGCCACGATCGAGCGCGCCAGCGCGCGCGCGGCGACGTCCTGCGGCCACATGTGCTTGTCCGGGAACTGCTCGGCCAGGTATTCGACGATGGCCAGGCTGTCCCAGATCGTCATTTCGCCGGCCAGCAGCACCGGCACCCGGCCCGCGTGCGAATAGCGCGCGATGTTGGTGGCGGTGTCGGGCTTGTCCAGCAGGACGCGGATCTCGGTGAAGGGAATCCCGAACGCCACCGCGGCCACCCAGGGCCGCATCGACCACGACGACACGTTCTTGTTACCGATGACGAGGGTCAGGCCCGGCTGGCGGGCTGCCTCGAGGGTGGAAGACAGGGTCGGGTCGAGTTCGATGGTCTGCATGGTGTCCTGTAGTGAATCGGTATGAGAAATCAGCGGCCTGCGTGCTCGCGGTAGTGGTCCAGGCTACTTTCCGGCGCCAGGTAGTGCGGCGCGGCGGCCTCGAGCGACGTCAGCTTGATTCCGAGCGCCTCCGCTGTCAAGGCTTGCGTTAGCGGATCGACCACATTATCCACTTTCATGGAATCGAGGTTGTCACGGCTGATCATCGGGTCGCCCGGCAGCAGCTCGAACAGCCTGGCTTCCAGGCGCGCGGCCCAGTCGGGCAGCGCCAGCACGTGGCGTTCATGGCCGGCGTAGCGCCCGGCCAGGTGTACCAGCTCGGCCAGGGTGTACACCTGGGGGCCGCCGAGCTCGATGACGGCGCCGCGCGTTCGCGGCTCGCGCAGCGCCACGGCGAAGGCGGCGGCCACGTCTTCCACGTACACCGGCTGCAGGCGCGACTGCGCACAGGCCAGCGGCAGCACCGGGAAACGGCGCTGCAGGTTGGCGAAGACGGTAAGGAAATGGTCGCCCGGCCCGAACACGATCGAGGGACGGAAGATGGTGGCGGCGACATTCGGCTCGCTGCGTGCGGCCAGCTCGCCGTCGGCCTTGGAGCGCTGGTACATCGAGGCGCCCGTGTGGCTGGCGCCGAGGGCGCTCATGTGCAGGTAGCGCGGCACGCCCAGCTCGGCGCAGGCCCAGACGATGCGGCGCGGCAGCTCCACGTGCAGTTGCCGGAACACCGGACCATAGGGATCGCCATGGCCGCCATGCAGCACGCCGACCAGGTTGATGACGGCATCGTGCCCCGCCAGCAGGCGGCGCAGCGTGGCGTCGTCATGGATGTCGGCCACCTCCAGGTCGAGGTAGGGCAAGGTGGTGAGCTGCTTGGCGGTTTCGTAGTGGCGCGCGGGGACCAGCGTGCCGACGCCCTCCGCCGCCAGGCGCGCCAGCAGGTGGCCGCCGATGAAACCCGTCCCGCCGATGACCACCACGTTCGCATCGCGCATGGCCGCCTCCTTCATTGGGGCCCAGGGCCCCGTGCGTCAGGGGAGGATGGACGCCCGCTCGCGCGGCTGCACGGGACGCAAACGCGTCCGGATCGACTGCGGCTTGTTCTCGAACATGGCGGCGTAGTTGGTGGCGTTGGCCAGCACGTTGCGCACGTAGCCGCGGGTTTCGGAGAACGGGATCGATTCGACGAAGATCGCCCCTTCCATCGGCTGCTCCAGCACGCCGCGCCAGGCGCGCGAGCGCGAGGGCCCGGCATTGTAGGCGGCCGTGGCGAGGATTTCGTCGCCGTCGAAGTTCTCCAGCACCATGTTCATGTAGTTGGCGCCGAGCGTGATATTGGTCCGCAAGTCGTTCAGCATGCTGTGCACGAAATTGTCCATCCCGATCTTGGCCGCCACCCACTTGCCGGTGGCCGGCATCACCTGCATCAGGCCGGAGGCGCCGACGCCGGAACGCGCATCGGTAATGAAGCGCGATTCCTGGCGGATCAGGCCATAGACCCAGGCTTTATCGAGGCCCAGGCCCTGCGCGGTCGGGTGCAGGACGTCGAAGTGCGGCGCCGGGAAACGCTGTGCGTAGTCGAGCTCGGTACGGGTGCGCAGCGAGGTTTCGACGGTACGGTCGAGCAAATCGTTGCGGCGAGCGATTTCGCCGGCAGCCAGCAACTGACGGTCAGACATGCCGCGCAGCGCCCAGTTCCATTCGCGGTTGCCGTCGGCGCGCAGACGCAGGGCGTAGAACTTCAGGGCGCGCTGCAGGCTCGGGTTGGCATTGCTTGATGCCAGTTCTTCGTTGCTGATCGGCTGGGCCGGCGGTGGCGCCACCACCTGGCGGCCGAGGTCGTCCAGCGCGAGCTGGCCGTAGAAATGGTGCTGGCTGGCGATGCGCTCGAAGCCGGCATTCGCCTCCGCCATGCGGCCCTCGTGCTTGTCGGCGCGCGCCAGCCAGTAGACCCAGGCGCTGTCGGCGCGCAAATTTGGCGGCATCGCCTCGATGGTGGCGCGCACGGTTTTCCAGTCGCCGCGGCGCAGGGCGATGCGGGTCTTCCACTGCAATTGCTCATTGGTGAGCTGGATGCCGTTGGCGCGCTGCCAGTAGGTGGCGGCGTCCGGCGACAGGGCGATCGAGGCGGCGTGCGCGATGCTGGCCCAGCCGGTCGCGCGTTCCTGCGCGCTCAATTGCGGGCTGTTCTTTTCCAGGGCGACCGTGGCCAGCTTGAGGCTGGTGCGCGCCATGCGGCCGACCGCCACCAGGTAGACGGCGCGCTCGGCGCGGGTCTTGCCGATGCCGCGCGCCATCGCCACCGCCGGCGTGTCCACCGCCTGTGCGGCGCGGGTGTCGGAGGCGCCGAGCAATGCGGCGGCGCGCCGCGCCGGACCGGTGGCGTTGGCCTCTCCCGCCAGGCGCAGTTGCCACAGCAGGTCGTCTTCGCTGAACTGGCGGCTTTGCGCCAGTTGCGCGATCAGGGCGGCGCAGGCCTCGCCGTAATTAGCCGGGCTGAGCAGCACGGCGCGCGCTTCCTGTGCCACCGCTTCGCCGCGGCTGGCGCGCGCCAGCAAGGTATAGCAGCGCAGTTGCAGGTTGCTGCCGGCCAGCTGGCCGACTTCGCGCTCGAAGGTCGTCCAGTCGCCGCGGCGCCCGAGTTCGAGCAGCCACTCACTGCGCATCAGCTCGGCGGCGGCGGTGCCCTCGTGGCGGCGCAGCACCTCGCGGATTTCCTCGGCCGTGGCGTTCGCGCCGGCGCCGCTCATCCGGGGTTTCAGACGATAATAGTCGACATAGGACGCCAGCGGATAGTCGGGCGGCAGGCGCGATGCGAGGGCATTGGTGCGCGCCGCATCATTCTGGCGCGCGGCTTCGCGCAGCAGCAGGAAGGTGTCGTCGTCGACACGATTGTCCTGTGCCGGCGGGGCGCCGGGTGCGCCCGGCACGGTCGGTGCGCCGGATGGCACCGGCGGTACGGCCTGCGGCGCAGATTGGGCGTGGACTGTGCCGGAAGACAGCGTCCACCATGTAAACACAACAGCAAGGGCGACCGGCAGCGAGCCGGTTGTCAATCTCGATTGAAACATCCACAACTCTCAATATACGCTGCATTCAAACCATGACCGGCGAATCAAGAATACCATGTGCCCCCGGGCTACTACCAGAAGCAGGCGCAAGCGCCATGCTCGATAAGCCACAGTTGCGCCGGACGCTCAAGGAGCGGCGCCGCGCCATTGACCACGCCACCAAGCTTGCCTGGGACGACCGCATCGGGGCGCGCGTGCTGGCATGGTGGCAAGCCAATCCCGGTGTTTCATTGGCTGTGTACTGGCCGCTGGCGGGTGAACCCGACCTGCGTCCAGCCTACGCGGAATTGGCGGACGCAGGCGTACGGCTGGCCTTGCCTGTTGTGCTGGCGCGCGATACGGCGCTCGGATTTGCCGAATGGGTGCCGGGCGAGCCGACCGTGGCGGACAGCCTGGGGGTGGCGGTGCCGGCGGAGCTGCGGATGGTGGAACGACCGGATGCGCTGCTGGTGCCCTGCCTGGGTTTCGACGTGCGCGGCTACCGGCTGGGGTATGGGGGCGGGTTTTATGACAGGACGCTGGCGGCGCAGCCGCGTCCGAGGACGCTGGGCATCGCGTATGCGTGCCAGCTGGCCGAATTCGAGATCGGGGAGTATGACATCCCGCTCGACCAGATCATGACGGAACTGGACTGACGCTTGGCGTCCGGAGCACTCAACCGTAGGGTGGGCGGCTCCACCCGATGCGTGTGATCGGTCCGGACGGTGGCGCCGCCCACGCGTTCAAGCAGTGGAAGAATGGACGCGCGGGCTGCAGCATCGGGATTTGAACGCGTGGGCGGCATTTGCGACACCTTGATGCAGCTACCTCGGTATAGCCGCCCACCCTACGAAAACAACTGCTTACTTCACCAGCCGCTGCCAGATCGCGGTGGTCGCCGCGGCCTGATTCATGCTGTAGAAATGCAGCCCCGGCGCGCCGCCCGCCAGCAGGCGTTCGCACAGGCTGCTCACCACGTCCAGGCCGAAGGCCTTGATCGAGGCGGTATCGTCACCGAAGCTGGCCAGCTTGTTGCGTACCCAGCGCGGGATCTCGGCGCCGCACATGTCCGAGAAGCGCATCAGCTGCGTGTAGTTGGTGATCGGCATGATGCCCGGCACCACCGGCACGTCCACGCCCAGCTTGCGGGCGTTGTCGATGAAATCGAAGTAGGCGTCCGCGTTGTAGAAATACTGGGTGATGGCGGAATTCGCGCCGGCCTGGATCTTGCGCGCGAAGGCCTGCAGGTCGTCCTGCGGCGAACGGGCCTGCGGATGCATTTCCGGATAGGCCGCCACTTCGATGTGGAACCAGTCGCCGGTTTCCTTGCGGATGAACTCGACCAGCTCATTGGCGTAGCGGAACTCGCCGCCGCCGCCATAGCCGCTCGGCAGGTCGCCGCGCAACGCCACCACGCGGCGGATGCCATTGTCCTGGAACTGCTGCAGGATGGCGCGCAGCGATTCGCGGGTGCCGCCGACGCAGGACAGGTGCGGGGCCGCTTCGTGGCCGGCCGATTTGATCTCGAGCACGGTCTGCAAGGTGCCCTGCTGGGTGGTGCCGCCTGCGCCGAAGGTCACCGAGAAATAGGTGGGCTGCAGCTCGGCCAGCTTCTGGCGCACGACGCGCAGCTTTTCCGCGCCTTCCCCGGTCTTCGGGGGGAAGAACTCGATACTGAAATTAGGAGTTTCCATCTTTGTCTTTGAGGAGCAAGGTAGAAAGCGCCCACGAAATGATGCTGTACAAAATCGCTGCAATGAAGGCGGACCAGAATCCGGCAACATTGAACCCGTCGATCCACTGCGACACCAGCCAGAACAGGAAGGCGTTGATGACGAGGATGAACAGGCCCAGCGACACCACCGTTACCGGCAGGGTCAGGATCACCAGGATGGGACGGATCAGGGTATTGACCAGCCCGAGCACGAGCGCAGCGATCAGCGCGGTCGTGAAATTGGTGACGGCGACGGAAGACATCAGGAACGGCAGGGCCATCAGGGCCACGGCATTGATCAGCCAGGTAATGAGCAAGCGCATCGTATCGACTTTCGTGGTACGCGGGCATTCCCACCGCTTGCGGGTGACGAAACGCCCGGCTGTTGAAAAAACGGGCGCTGGTTTGTGGAAAACGCAGCGCCCGCATCGACTACCTATTGATTAATAACGGTAGTGGTCCGGTTTGTACGGACCTTCCTGCTTCACCGAGATGTAGGCGGCCTGCTCTTCGGTCAGCGTGGTCAGCTGGGCGTTGAGCTTTTTGAGCTGCAGGCGGGCGACCTTCTCGTCCAGGTGCTTCGGCAGGGTGTAGACGCCGACCGGGTACTTGGCGGTATTGGCGAACAGTTCGATCTGGGCGATGGTCTGGTTCGCGAACGAGGAGCTCATCACGTACGACGGGTGGCCGGTGCCGCAGCCCAGGTTCACCAGGCGGCCTTCGGCCAGCAGGATGATGCGCTTGCCGTCCGGGAAGATCACGTGGTCGACCTGCGGCTTGATGTTTTCCCACTCGTACTTCTTGAGCGCGGCGACTTCGATCTCGTTGTCGAAGTGGCCGATGTTGCAGACGATGGCCTGGTCCTTCATCTTGAGCATGTGCTGCTCGGTGATGACGTGGTAGTTGCCGGTGCAGGTCACGAAAATGTCGCCGTGTTCGGCGGCATAGTCCATGGTCACGACGCGGTAGCCTTCCATCGCGGCCTGCAGGGCGCAGATCGGATCGATCTCGGTGACCCACACTTGCGCCGACAGCGCGCGCATGGCCTGGGCCGAGCCCTTGCCGACGTCGCCATAGCCGGCGATGACGGCGATCTTGCCGGCGACCATGACGTCGGTCGCGCGCTTGATGCCGTCCACCAGCGATTCGCGGCAGCCGTACAGGTTGTCGAACTTCGACTTGGTAACCGAGTCGTTGACGTTGATCGCCGGGAAGGCCAGCTTGCCTTCCTGATGCATCTGGTACAGGCGGTGCACGCCGGTGGTGGTCTCTTCGGTCACGCCGAGGATGCACGGCAGGCGCTTCGAGTACCAGGCCGGATCACGTGCCAGGCGGCCCTTGATCGAGTTGAACAGGCAGATTTCTTCTTCCGAGCCCGGCTTGTCCAGCACCGAGATGTCCTTTTCCGCGCGCACGCCCAGGTGCAGCAGCAGGGTGGCGTCGCCGCCGTCGTCCAGGATCATGTTGGCGTGGTTATCGCCCGGCCATTCGAAGATGCGGTGGGTGTATTCCCAGTACTCGTCCAGGGTTTCGCCCTTGACGGCGAACACCGGGGTGCCGACCGAGGCGATGGCGGCGGCGGCGTGGTCCTGGGTCGAGTAGATGTTGCACGATGCCCAGCGCACTTGCGCGCCCAGGGCTTCCAGGGTGCGGATCAGGACCGCGGTCTGGATGGTCATGTGCAGCGAACCGGCGATGCGCGCGCCCTTGAGCGGCTGGGCAGCGGCGTATTCCTCGCGGATCGCCATCAGGCCCGGCATTTCGGTTTCTGCAATGCGGATTTCCTTCTCGCCCCAGGATGCCAGGGAGATGTCTGCAACGTGGAAATCGTTGATGTCTTTGAGTACGGCGCTCATCACGCCCTCCTTTCAATGGTTGAAAAAAGTAACGTGAGCGCGGTTGCTGATATCCGAGCCTGGCGAAGATGGGAATCTTCGTCGCAACGCTCCTCGGAATCGGTGAGTTTACCACGAGTGGCGGCGCCATGGGGCCGCCACTGTTGTTCACCGGCCCCGCCCGCGACCGTCGAGGTCTTGGGCGAGATGCCAGGGTTTAGGACAGGCCGGCTTCGGCGCGCAGCAGCGCCGCCTTGTCGGTGCGCTCCCAGGTGAACTCCGGCTCTTCGCGGCCGAAGTGGCCGTAGGCGGCAGTCTTGGCGTAGATCGGGCGCAGCAGGTCGAGCATCTGGACGATGCCCTTCGGGCGCAGGTCGAAGTGTTCCATCACCAGCTGGGCGATCTTTTCATCGGAGATGAGGCCGGTGCCTTCGGTGTACACGGTGATGTTGATCGGACGGGCCACGCCGATCGCGTAGCTGACCTGCACCTGGCACTGGCGCGCCAGGCCGGCGGCCACGATGTTCTTGGCGACGTAGCGCGCGGCGTAGGCTGCCGAGCGGTCGACCTTGGACGGATCCTTGCCCGAGAACGCGCCGCCGCCGTGCGGGGCTGCGCCGCCGTAGGTGTCGACGATGATCTTGCGGCCGGTCAGGCCGCAGTCGCCCTGCGGACCGCCGATGACGAAGCGGCCGGTCGGGTTGACCAGGAACTTGGTGCCTTCCAGCCATTCACGCGGCAGGACCGGCTTGATGATCTCTTCGATGACCGCTTCCTCGATCTGCGAGTGGGTCACGTCCGGGTGGTGCTGGGTCGACAGGACCACGGTGTCGACGGCGACCGGGCGGCCGTCGACGTAGCGCAGGGTGACCTGCGACTTGGCGTCCGGACGCAGCCATGGCAGGCGGCCGTCCTTGCGCAGCTGCGACTGGCGCTCGACCAGGCGGTGCGAATAATAAATGGCGGCCGGCATCAGTTCCGGGGTCTCGTCGCAGGCATAGCCGAACATCAGGCCCTGGTCGCCCGCGCCCTGGTCCAGATCCAGGCCCGCGCCTTCGTCCACGCCCTGGGCGATGTCCGGCGACTGCTTGTCGTAGCAGACCATCACGGCGCAGCCCTTGTAGTCGATGCCGAAATCGGTGTTGTCGTAGCCGATGCGCTTGATGGTGTTGCGCGCGACCTGGATGTAGTCGACGTTGGCGTGGGTGGTGATTTCACCCGCCAGCACCACCAGGCCGGTGTTGCACAGGGTTTCGGCGGCGACGCGGGCGCGCGGATCCTGTTCCAGGATGGCGTCGAGAATGCTGTCGGAAATCTGGTCGGCGACCTTGTCGGGGTGGCCTTCGGAAACGGATTCGGACGTAAAGAGATAGTCGTTGGACATGGTGGCTCCGGTTACTGCTGTGTTGTATACATGCCGCAGCAACGGTTGCCTGCGACGCTTTAGCGACATTTATATTCCGCTTCGCAAGTTGTCTATTAACTCGGCGGATCCTGCATAAAGTGGTATTTTACGCTTCCTTCGAGAATTTTGCTCTACCGAGCACTGCTCTTTCAACCCTGATCAATACGCATGTTAGTTTTTTTATTCCGTGCACTATCGGTATTTCCATTGCCGTTTCTGCATGCCCTCGGCGCGGCCCTCGGCTGGCTCGTCTATTTAGCTTCCGGTTCGTACCGCCGGCGCCTGCGCGCCAACCTGGTCCAGGCCGGCTATGAACACCACCTGAACGCCGCCGTCGCCGAAGCCGGCAAGGCCATCATCGAACTGGCCTTCGTCTGGTGCGCCGACCCGAAACGCGTGGCCCGCCACGCCAGCGTCGAGAATTGGGACTTGGTGCAGCAGCGCCTCGATGCCGGCAAGGGCATCGTGTTCCTGACGCCACACCTGGGCTGCTTCGAGATGACGGCCCAGCAGATCGCGCTGCAGACCGCCCTCACCGTCATGTACCGCCCGCCGCGCAAGAGCGCGCTGAAACCGCTGGTCGAAGGCGCCCGTGCGCGCCACAACCTCAAGCTGGCGCCGGCGACCCTGTCCGGCGTGCGCATCTTGGCGAAGACCCTGAAATCCGGCGAGCCGATCGGCCTGCTGCCCGACCAGGTGCCGCAGGAAGGCGAAGGCGTGTGGGCGCCCTGGTTCGGCCGCAGCGCCTACACCATGACCCTGCCTGCAAAATTAGCGCAGCTGGGCAAGGCCGACATCCTGCTGGTGTATGCCGAGCGCCTGCCGCGCGGCCGCGGCTACGTGGTGCGCTTCGTGCCCTTCGAGGGCAGCCTGGAAGGCAGCGCAGCGGACCAGGCGGCCTCGATCAACCGCGCCATGGAGCAGCTGATCGCGCGCTGCCCCGCGCAGTACTTCTGGAGCTATAACCGCTACAAGCAGCCGGAAGGCGTGGCCGGTCCGGAAAGCGAGGCTGCGGCATGAGGCTCCTGCTCGGTATTTTGTGGCTGCTGCACTTCCTGCCGCTGCCCATCCTCGGACGCCTGGGCGAAGCGGTCGGCAGCCTGATGTTCCTGATCATGGGCAAGCGCCGCCGCATCACGCTGACCAATCTGCGCCTGTGCATGCCCGAGAAATCGGAGGGCGAACGCCACGCGATCGCGAAGCAGCATTTCCGCGCCTACGCGCGCAGCATCTTCGAGCGTTCGATCCTGTGGTGGGCGCCGGAAGCGCGCGTGCGCAGCTACATCCAGGTCGAGCCAGGGGTGCCGAAGGCCGAGATGGAAGCGGGCCCGACCATCCTGCTGTGCCCCCACTTCGTCTGCCTCGACGTGGCCGGCGTGGCCTCGCGAGTGATCCCGGTGTGCAGCATGTACGTGCCGCAGAAGAACGAAGCCTTCGACAGGTTGCTGCGCCATGGCCGCGAACGCTACGGCCCGGTGCGCCTGGTGACGCGCAAGGAAGGCATCAAGCCGATCCTGCGCGCGCTGCGCGACGGCCTCCCCTACTTCATGCTGCCCGACATGGACTTCGGCGAGAAGGATGCCGAGTTCGTGCCCTTCTTCGGCATCCCGGCCGCCACCCTCACCGCGCTGGGCCGCATCGCGGCCACCACCGGCGCCAAGGTGATTCCGGTGGTCGCCACCTACCTGCCGAACTACCAGGGCTGGCGTGTGCGTTTCTACCCGGCGTGGGAAAATTACCCGGGCGACGACATGGTCGAGGCGACCCGCCGCATGAACGCCTTCATCGAGGAGCGCGTGCGCGAGGCGCCGGCCGAATATTTCTGGACCCACAAGCGCTTCAAGACCCGCCCGCCCGGCGAGCCGTCGTTCTACGACTGATTAAGTTGCGCTAATCCTTTCCGGATTTGATTAAGCTGGACTGAACCTATGAAACTGAAATTCACCAAGATGCACGGCGCGGGCAATGACTTCATCGTCGTCGACGCCATCCACCAGGACGTGAACTTGAGCACCGAAGAATGGCGCCGGCTGGCCGACCGACGTTTCGGCATCGGCGCCGACCAGATCCTGGTGGTGGAGCGCCCGACCAGCGAGGGCGTCGATTTCCGCTACCGCATCTTCAACAGCGATGGCGGCGAGGTCGAGCAGTGCGGCAACGGCGCGCGCGCCTTTGCCCGCTTCGTCAGCGACAAGGGTTTATCGGGCGAGAAAAGCATCCGGGTCGAGACCATGAAGGGCATCATCGCCCCGCGCCTGGAAGAAGACGGCAGCGTGACGGTGGACATGGGCGCGCCGCGACTCGATCCGGCCGAGGTGCCCTTTGATTCCGCCGGCCTGGATGGCCGGGCCGAGGGTGAAGACAGCACCTGGCCGCTGGCGGTGGGTGGCAGGACCGTGTTCGTGTCGGTGGTCTCGATGGGCAATCCGCACGCGGTGCAGGTGGTCGAGGATGTCGACACCGCGCCGGTGGAGAGCATGGGCCCGGCCATCGAAACCCATGCGCGCTTCCCGAAGAGGGTGAACGCCGGCTTCATGCAGGTGCTGGACCGCCACCACGTCAAGTTACGCGTGTTCGAACGCGGCGCCGGCGAGACCCTGGCCTGCGGCACCGGGGCCTGCGCGGCCGTGGTGGCCGGCATCCGGCGCGGCCTGCTCGATTCGCCGGTGCGCGTGTCGGCGCGCGGCGGCGAGCTCAGCATTGCTTGGGCGGGCGTGGGCCAGCCGGTCTATCTCAGCGGTCCGGCGGTGACCGTGTTCGAGGGCGAAGTCGAGGTCTGAAACGGGTCTGGCGCCGACCTCGGACCGGGGCCCGGCGCACATTCGGAGAAGTCGATGCGCATATTACTACTCATCCTTTTCGCAAGCGCTTTCGCCCAGGCCGAGGCTGCGCCGGCACTCAAATCGTGCGGAACGTTTTCTTCTCCCTACTCCGTATCGTCTCCCCTGACGATCGCAGAGATCGAAAAGAACGAAATGCAGAAGACCACTGCCATGCTGAAAAAGCGGGCGGACCTTCCCAAGGTCCCGTTTGCTTTCATGCATGGCGAGTGGCTCAGCTTCAAATCCAGGCTTCGACCTGGCGACGAGATTGTCGCTTTCAACTCCGGGGGAGATTCCTGGCACCATCTTGCGGGAGAAATGGGCTACGCAATGCTGCGCGGTGGCTGCGTCATCGAGACTTTGGTGACAATGCGACACTGATACGATAAAGAAAAGGTTCCGAAGCATGAAGACGCAAGGAAGGTGGGAACTTGCTGGCCTCCAGGGAGTTACGTGGCTGCGCCTTCTGGTGCTTGCCCTGCTGTGCGCTTGCTTCTTTCAGGCGAATGCAGCCGAGGTACCAGCTTCACAGGAAGATATTGCTCAGCAAAAGCAAGAGCATTGTGGCGACGGAAACATGTTGCAGATGAGCTTGTGCATGAACCGAGAGGCCAAGGAATCCGACGACCGCCTGAACCTGGTGTATGCAGGGCTGATGAAGGCACTTGCCAAGCCGCACAGCTTGCAAGCTGCACAGCGCAAATGGATCGCATTCCGCGACGCCGAATGCAAACTCCGGACTGAAGCCACCCAGGGCGGCAGCATCCATAATTTTTCGGTCAATCTATGCCGGATGCAATTGACCGAGCAGCGCATTGCAACGCTCGAGGATATTCGCCCATGCAATGGCTGCGTCGAATTCAAGGCCCCGTATAACGGAGCGAAGGAGTTCAGTCTGCCCAAGCGGAATCGCATTCCAGCATCCATGACCCCGTGACCGGAACGAAGCATAAGCCTTGCGAGCGGGACATGCCTCGCGATCAGGCCGCCAGGCCGATCTCCGCCGCCCCATCTCCCTCGTCCTCACCTTTGGCAGGCATGCCAACCAGGGTCCGCAGCCGGTACAGCCGCTGCCGGTAATTCCCTTCCGGCCCCGACGGCCCGCAATCGATCCCTTCGAACAGGCGCGCAACGCGGTCGAGCGCATGGCGTTCCTGCGCCGTCTCGACCAGCACCAGGCGGCGCTTGCTGCGTCCGTAGCTGGCGCGGATGTCGATCACCAGGCAGTGGCCCTGGTCGGCGGCGGACACGTCCAGCAGCAGCGCTTCCGCCCGTGACAAGCTGAACAGCGCCGCAAGTTCCAGCCGCGCGTGCAGCAGCGGGTGCGCCTGCAGCGCTTCCTCGTGCCCGGCCAGCAGCTTGCCGGTCTCGACATAGGGGGGCGTGTCCAGGCGCGGGGCGATCTTGCGCAGCAGCACCAGCGCCTCGGCGCAACCCTGGGCGGCCGCCTTCTGCAGCCAGTAGGCGGCGCGGACGTCATTGTTTTCGTTCTCGCGGCGCGCCCGCCAGGCGTTGTGCCCGCATTCGAGCTGGGCGTCGCGATAGCCCATCTCGGCCGCGCGCTCGAGGTAGCGCTGGGCATCGGCGACATTGCGTTGCGAGAACTCGGGCTTGATATAGATGCGCGACAGGGCATACCAGGCCTGGGCCAGGCCCTGTTCGCCCGCCAGGGTCAGCCAGCGGATCGCCTTCTTGAAATTGGCGGCGCCGCCGCCGCCGGCGATGCGGCGGCCGTCGACACCCATGCGCGCGCAGCGCAAGCCCATCGCCAGCTGGGCGTGGCGCTCGTGTTCGGCCGCGGCGAGCTCCCAGAAGCACAGCGGCTCGCCCGGCGCAGGCGTGATGCCATGCCGGACCGGTCCGTGTTCGCCTTGCCCGCTTTCGTGGAACGCGCTGTCGTCGAGCAGGCGCGCGACGCGCGACAGCAATGCGATGTCGGCCGGCGCCAGCCGCTGCACGCCATCCTGGCTGGCGGCCGTACGCACGAGCGTGCGCGCCAGCGGCAGCGCGCGCGCCAGGTAGTCGTCCCAGCGCCCGGCGTCCCAGGCCTGCTCGAGCACCACGGACTGCGCTGCGGCGACGCCGCTGTCGGCCGCACGCCGCAGCCAGGTCTGGGCCGATGCCGGCGCAGTACCGGCACCGGCAGCGACGCCGGCCAGCCGTCCGGGTGCGGCATCGCGCCGGCGCGCCAGCAGCCATTGGGCATCGGGAAAGCCGGCGCGGGCGGCATCTTCGAGCGCACGCAAGGCCTTGATGGATCCGGGGGTGTCGGGGTTGGGGGCGCTGCCGTCGCCCAGCACCAGCTGCGCGAACACGAGCCCCGCATGCACGCTGCCGTCGTCATAGGCGCGCTCGTACCAGGGGGCGAGGGCCTGGGCGCTGGGCTGGGCCAGTGCGAGCGGAATATGGTTGCCGATCAGTTGCCAGGCCTGCTGGCATTCCTGCCGCGCAGCGCGCTCGAGCCAGTGCAGCGCGGTCGGCAGGCTCTGCGGCAGGCCGGCGCTGCCGAACAGGTAGAGCTTGCCCAGCTCGAGCTGGGCAGCGGCCTGCCCGGCACGTGCGTTGCGGATGATCGCCAGTTCTTCGCGGTTCGCCATTGTTGCTTGTCTTGGTATGAAATCGGCCAGCGCGGTCGGGCGGAATGGAGCGGGAATCACGCTCGAACGATGGCAAGAACAGGCGCTGCCGCAGGACGGCCCCACACCAAAAAGCTTGCCAATATACAAGGATTCCCGACCTGCCGTCGCCGCGCACCTCGGTTTGACGCAGAGTCTACGGCGTCATTGCTGCCGCTCCGCTCGAATCCCGGCCTTCCTTGAGGCGGCGCAAACTACCCAATAGATGAGCTCGATGCTTTCTTTGAAGCAATTTGTTACATCTTCGTGATCTGCGTTTCAAAAATACAACAGCACGATTCGATTTATTGGCTTTCGACCAACCCCGCCCTTCATAATTGACAAAACCGACAATCTTGACGAGTCAAGCATTTAAGGTGCAGTTATCCGGGCATTCAGTTTTTCATGCCGCAATGCCGGGATAGCTGAGAATTAATTAAGAAAAAGGAAACACAATGAAACACTCCCTCCTGGCCGCAGCACTGCTTGGCGCATTCGCTGCCGGCACCGTGCACGCACAAACCTCGGTCCAGATTTACGGCACCATCGACGCAGGCGTCATCAAGCGCAGCGGCGAAAGCCTCAACATCGGCAAGCGCGCCTCGAACACCCTCGGTTTCAAGGGCACTGAAGAACTGGGTAACGGCCTCAAGGCACTGTTCCAACTGGAAATGCGTTACGAGCCGGACACCGGCACCAATGAAATCGGCAACAACGGCACCCAGCGTCCGCTGTTCCAGGGCCAGACCCGCGTCGGCCTGCAAGGCGACTTCGGCATGGTCCGCATCGGCCGCGGCCTGACCCCGTTCCACGAAACCGTGGGCGCCTTCGAACCCTTCCACGCTTCGCCGAGCCCGGCTGGCTTCTGGACCGACCTGGCCGTCGCCGGCTACAGCTCGCAGCCGCTGGACGTGCAGGGCTATTCGAGCAACCGCTTCTCGAACGCGGTTTGGTACAACTCGCCGGTCACCAGCGGCTTCCAGCTGAACGCCGCCATCGCCACCAAGGAAGGCGGCGGCGGCCCGGCCGTGATCGGCCGCGGCACCCCGGCAGCCCCGCAGTACCCGGTGGGCGCCGAAGCATCGGCCAACCCGTTCTCGATCACCGGCACCTACAACAACGGTCCGGCAGCCTTCATGGCCGGCTACGAACGCAACGCCATCGAATCGAAGGTCTGGTCGATCGGCGCCTCGTTCTCCGCCACCCCGGAACTGAAGCTGATGGGCCTGTACTCGAAGCAGGACCAGGAACACAACCGCTTCGCTAACGCCAACACCACCGCATGGGTGCTGGGCGCCAACTACACCATGGGTCCGGGCAAGTTCCTGGCCGGCTATGGTCAGAAGGACGTCGACGGCCTGCAGAAGGTCAAGCAGCTGTCGCTCGGCTATGAATACAGTCTGTCGAAGCGCACCTACCTGTACGTCGATGCGTCGCGCAAGAAGGGCATCAACGCCCTGCAGTCGACCGTCAACCACTACGACGTGGGCGTGAATCACTCGTTCTAAGCCGTATCCGGAGGACAGGCCCGCGGCCTGTCCTCCCAAGGGGCGGACATGGGCAACCATGCCCGCCCTTTTTTTGCCCTGTTTTTGTAGTTTTTAAGCAACGCCGGTCAAGACGCCGGGGCCTCCTGCATCCGGGGCCTGTACAGTGCACTGAAGCAATGGCATATTGGCAAGGCGCGTAACAAAACGCTCGTTCGCAAAATTAATGGAGACCCAATGAAGAAAAGTATCCTGGCCGCGCTGCTCGGCACCTGTTTCGCAATCCCGGCCTTCGCGCAGACCAGCGTGCAGATCTACGGTATCGCCGACGCCGGCGTCATGTGGCAAAAGGGCGGCCCGACCAAGATCTATAGCGGCGGCGCCGACGGTTCGCGCATCGGTTTCAAAGGCACCGAGGATCTCGGCAACGGCTACAAGGCAATCTTCAATCTCGAAGCACGCGTCGAGCTCGACACCGGCACCCAGCAGCCGACCCTGATGAACGACAATCCGGGCACCTACCTGCTGCGCGGCATGAACGGCATCCCGCCGGCGATCCTGGGTCGCCTGCAATCCCTGATCCAGCCGCCGGGCGGCCCGGCCGTCAACCAGGAACGCGCCCTGTTCGACCGCACCGCCATGGTCGGCCTGATCACCCCGGTGGGCGCCGTCCTGCTGGGCCGCATGTACACCCCGGGCTATGAAGTCTTCAACAAGGCCGACACCTTCGAATCGGGCACCGGCGGCACCTGGGGCCACGTGACCGGCGGCACCGCGGGCTTCACCGCGCTGGGCGCCGACATCCGCTCGCAGGAAGCCATCCAGTACCGCATCGCCCTGCCGAACGGCATCGGCGGCTCGCTGATGTACGGTCCGAAGGGTTCGGGCTACCTGGGCCGCTACAACAAGTTCCGCGCCGGCGCCATCACCTACACCGCCAACGGCTTCGACGTCGGCATCGGCTACAACCACGGCTACGACCAGCAGAACCGTCCGAGCCTGCGCACCACCACCGTGGGCGGCTCCTACCAGCTGAACGAGACCTGGAAACTGTTCGCCGGCTTCCACAGCCAGCGCAACACCAACTCGGTGCTGATGGCCGACTACACCGCCGGCTGGGACCAGGGCGTGACCCCGGTCCTGACCCAGCAGGGCATCCCGGCGGCCGTCCAGGGCCAGCTGCGCACCATCTTCGTGAACGCGCTGCGCAACAACACCCAGCAGGACGCCAACAGCTACCAGGTGGGCGCACACTACAAGATCGGCAGCGGCCGCATCATGGCCCAGTACGCGCACCAGAACGACCGCACCGTCACCAACAGCGACGCCAACCTGTACGCAATCGGCTACGACCACTTCCTGTCGAAGCGCACCGACCTGTACACCGTCGCGGCCTTCATCAAGAACAAGGGCCTGGCACAGTACTCGCCGGGCACCTCGGGCAACCCGGGCGGCTTCACCGAAACCCCGGGCGCAGACGGCCGCGCACTGCAGGTCGGCATCCGCCACCGTTTCTGAGTCACTGTTACCAGAACAGAAAGACGCCCTCCGGGGCGTAATGCCGTTCAGTTAAGACTGAACGGCATTTTTATTTTGTCGTTGTAAACGTTGCGCATCGCTGTTAACCTTCGTCGCCATGTTCGATGACACTCTTCATTTTCTAGCAAATCATCTCGAAGCTCCCGACTGGACAAGGTTGGGTGAGCATCTTCCTACTGAATGGATCGAACAGGCGCTGGCGAGCGCGGATGCGCTGAGTATCCGGC
>NZ_ATYR01000034.1 GCF_000427785.1 Massilia alkalitolerans DSM 17462 | reverse complement strand
CCTTGAAATCGCCAAGGCTGCGCTGACGGTCAAATGCGAGCCAACTGAGGTCAGCTTCATCCGTGCTTTCCACCTGATCCAGTTCGAGCTGCATTGGGCAGGCGTGACCAGATCATATGGAAAATTGCCCGCATCAATGAAGCATTTGCGGGAAAGGCTGGTTAGCCTTCTGAAAGATGAACGGCCCGGCCGCAAATGCGACCGGGCCGTCAAGGCAACGCCGAAGCGTTATGCCGTCCGGAAGGTCAAGAAGCTACCTTAACTGAACGGCATTAGCGCGATGCGCCGCTTTTTTTATATCCGCGGGGGATTCTTCGGAATCGGGTGTCCCGACCGGAAGGGGACGGCCGGCAGGCCGGCGCCGTTGACCAGGTTGGGCGTGGCCGCCTCATGCCAGCCGAAGCGCACGGACTTGGGTTGGTTCACGAACGGGCTGCTCACGAATACCTCGCTGCCCCGGATCGTGGCCGTCGCGGGATGGTAGCGGCCATCGCTGCCGGCGATCTCGAACCAGTCGAGCGGCTTGCCGTCGCGGGCGGCCAGCCCCTGCGCATGGTCGAAACCGAGGGTCGCCTGGCTGCCGGCGACGCGGATCGCGCGGTAGGTCGGGCCATGGGCGGCGATACCCGGCCGCTCGTAAGTCTCGGCCAGCGCCAGGTTGGCCAGGCGCAGCCCGACGCTCTGCTTGTCGCGCGGATGGATGTCGCGCAGGTCGTCGGCCAGGTCGGTGGTGACGATCATGCCGGTATTCGGAATGCGCAGCGCATCAAGCTGGGCTTCGCGCAGGCGCGGCAGCGATTCCGGGCCCCCGACACCCTGGTCCTTGCGCACCACGGAATACAGGTGCGGCGCCAGCTGCACGTAGTAGAAGGGCAGATCCTGCCCGAAGGCGCGGCGCCAGCCCCGGATCATTGCTTCCATCTTCGCGGTGTAGGCGGGACCGTCGTCGGTGTGGAGGATGTTCGATTCCCCCTGGTACCAGAGCGCGCCCTTGAGCCTGAAGGGCGCCAGGCCGGCGATCATGCCGTTGTACAGGGAGGCGGGCTTGTCCTTGACCGCGGGCGGCAAGTCCAGCTGCCCGAGCAGGTCCGGCGGCGTCCACGATTCGATCCGGGTGCCGCCCCAGGTGGCGTCGATCAGGCCCACCGGCGTGCCCAGCTCCTGCCTGAGGCGACGCCCGAAGCTGTATGCGGCCGCCGAGAACTGGGTGCCAATGAGCGCGGCAGGCGTGCTGCGCACCCAGGCGCCGCTGACGTCCTCGCCCGGCTGGGCGGCCTTGAGCTTGGCCACCTTGAACAGGCGGATCTCGGGCTGCTCGGCGCCGGCGAGCGCTTCCTCGGAACCGAAGGTGGGCAGCTGTCCCTTCTTTTCGCCGAAGGGCTTTTCCATGTTCGACTGGCCCGAGGCCAGCCACACTTCGCCGACCAGCACGTCCTGGACGAGGATCTCGTTGCCCGCGCCGCGCACCGACAGCACGCCGGGCGTCGGCGGCGCCTGGCTCAGGTCGAGGTGGATGCGCCAGCGTCCGTCGCTATCGGCGACCGTGCCGAGCGTCTGGTTCCCGAAGCGCACCGATACCGCCTCGTTCGGCGCCGCCCAGCCCCAGACCGGCACCCAGGCTGC
This sequence comes from Massilia alkalitolerans DSM 17462, assembly GCF_000427785.1. Classification (GTDB taxonomy): domain Bacteria; phylum Pseudomonadota; class Gammaproteobacteria; order Burkholderiales; family Burkholderiaceae_D; genus Telluria; species Telluria alkalitolerans. The sequence goes on along the minus strand of NZ_ATYR01000034.1, from coordinate 65,067 downwards.
GCGCTGCAGCACCATGTGGTCGGACAGCACGCTGGGCAGGCGCACTTCGGCGCCGGCCGGCAGCGCCACCAGCAGCGCGAACGCGACCAGGCCGGCAGCGCGGGCATGAGGGGACCTCATGACGGGTACTTCGGTCCGATGTTCAGGAAGGGGCCGCCCTGCAGGAAGGTGGTGAGGTCGTCCGGCGTCGGGTACGTGACCTCGGTGGATAGCTTGTCGAGGAACTGCGCCGAGCTGTCCTTGGCGACGAAGGCCAGGTGGCGCGAATGGCGGTCGTCCCACCAGCTGCCCGGATTGCTTGAAACGCCGAAGGCGATGGTGTGGCCGACGCGTGGCGTGACCAGGGAACGGCGCAGCAGTTCGACCAGGTCGTCCAGGCTGAGCCAGGTGACCATCTGGCGGTGGGTGCCGGGTTCCGGGAAGCAGAAGCCGATGCGCAGGCATACGGTCTCGATGCCGAAACGGTCCCAGTAGTAGCGCGACAGGTTCTCGCCCCAGACCTTGGACAGGCCGTAGTAGCCGTCGGCGCGCGGCAGCATGCCGGCGTCGACCCGCTCGCTGGTCTGGTACATGCCCATGGTGTGGTTGCTGCTGGCGAAGACCACGCGCCGGATGCCCAGCTTGTGTACGGCCTCGTACAGGTTGACCATGCCGAGGATGTTGGCCTGCATGATGGGCGCGAATTCGACCTCGGTCGAGACGCCGCCGAAGTGCAGGATCGCGTCCACGCCTTCGCACATGCGCATCACCTGCTCGCGGTCGGCGAGGTCGCACTGCACCACTTCCTCGCCCGGGCCTGCGGGTCCGATGTCGGCGACGTCGGCCAGGCGCACGATGTCGGCGAATTCGTGCAGGCGTTCGCGCAGGCGGCGCCCAAGATTGCCACCGGCGCCGGTGAAGAGGATGCGTTTGAATGGTTTGCTCATGATGCTGAAGGCCTTGTTGGACTGGTTGAAACGGATGCGCCATTACCGGCGCATTCGCGGCGGGTGTCAACGTTCGGTCAGCGAACGCTCACGATCTTGAGTAATTCGGCAAATGCTGAACAATAGCACGCTAAGCTACTAATATATTAGCTCAACGGCCCGGCGAGGCCGTCCGATTCCCGTCCTGGAGACCCTCGATGTTCCGTTCCGCTCCCTTGCACTTGTCCGCCTTTGCGCTGGCCGCCTTCCTCGCGGCCGCCCCGGCCCATGCCGACCGTGCCCAGTACGACTTCAACCCCGGCTGGAAGCTGATGGTCGGCGACCCGGCGGGCGCGTCCCAGGCCGGCTTCGACGACAAGGCCTGGAAGCCCGTCACGCTGCCGCGCGCCTGGAACGAGGACGACGCCTTTGCCAAGGACATCGTCGACCACTCGACTGGTGTCGCGTGGTATCGCAAGCGCTTCAGCGTCAAGGACCTCAAGCCGGGCCAGAAGGTCTTCCTCGAGTTCGAGGGGGCGCGCCAGGCGGCCGAAGTGTTCGTCAACGGCCGCCGCATCGGCTTGCACGAGAACGGCGTCACCGCCTTCGGCTTCGAGATCGGCAGTGCCCTGGTGAAGGGCGAGAACGTGATCGCGGTGCGCACCGACAACCGCTGGGACTACAAGGAGCAGGCCACCGGCCAGCGCTACCAGTGGGCCGACCGCAACTTCAACGCCAACTACGGCGGCCTGCCGAAGAACGTGCGCCTGCACGTGACCGAGCCGCTGTACCAGACCCTGCCGCTGTATTCGAACCTGGGTACCACCGGGGTCTACGTCTATGCGCGCGACTTCGACATCCCGGGACGCACGGCCACCATCGCCGCCGAATCAGAAGTGCGCAATGACGGGCAGCAGGCGCGCAGCTTCACCTACGAGGTCGAAGTACGCGACAAGGACGGCAAGACCGTGGCGCGCTTCGCCGCGCCGGCCCAGACCCTGGCGCCCGGCGCCACTACGGTGGCCAAGGCCAGCGCGAATGTGAAGGGGCTGCATTTCTGGAGCTGGGGCTACGGCTACCTGTACGACGTGGTCACGACCCTGAAGGTCGACGGCAAGCCGCTGGACCGCGTCACCACCCGCACCGGTTTTCGCAAGACCGAATTCGGCAATGGCGTGATCAAGCTGAACGACCGCGTGCTGCAGATGAAGGGCTATGCCCAGCGTACCTCGAACGAATGGCCGGCGATCGGCTTGTCGGTGCCCGCCTGGCTGAGCGACTACAGCAATGGCCTGGCCGTCGAGAGCAACGCCAACCTGATCCGCTGGATGCACATCGCGCCGTGGAAGCAGGATGTGGAGTCGCTCGACCGCGTTGGCCTGATGCAGGCCATGCCCGCCGGCGACTCCGAGAAGGATGTGGACGGCCGCCGCTGGGGCCAGCGCGTGGAAACCATGCGCGACGCCATCGTCTACTACCGCAACAACCCGAGCATCCTGTTCTACGAGTCCGGCAACAAGGGCGTGAGCGCCGAGCACATGGCGGAGATGAAAGCACTGCGCGACCGCTACGACCCGCATGGCGGGCGCGCTGCCGGCAGCCGCGAGATGCTGAGCAGCCAGCTGCAGCAGGTGGCCGAGTACGGCGGCGAAATGTTGTACATCAATAAGAGCGCGCGCAACCCGATGTGGGCCACGGAGTACAACCGCGACGAAGGCGCGCGCAAGTTCTGGGACGAGCTCAGTCCTCCCTTCCACAAGAACGGCGACGGTCCGCCGCACAAGGGCCAGCCCGCGCCGTCTTATAATCATAATCAGGACAGCTTCGCGATCGAGGCCGTGCGCCGCTGGTACGACTACTGGCGCGAGCGTCCGGGCACCGGCACGCGCGTCTCGAGCGGCGGCGTCAACATCATCTTCTCGGACAGTAATACCCACCACCGCGGCGCCGAGAACTACCGCCGCAGCGGCGAAGTCGACGCCATGCGCATCCCGAAGGATGCCTTCTTTGCGCACCAGGTGATGTGGGACGGCTGGGTCGACGTCGAGCGCCCGCGCGCCCACATCGTCGGCCACTGGAACTACGCGCCCGGCACGGTAAAGCCGGTGCACGTGATCTCGAGCGCCGAGACGGTCAAACTCACCCTGAACGGCAAGGAGGTCGGCAGCGCACGCCAAAGCGAACGCTTCCTGTTCACCTTTGACCAGGTGGCCTGGGAAGAGGGCGAGCTGAAGGCGGTCGGCTACGACGCCAAGGGCAAGCAGGTGTGCGAGACGGTTCTCGCCACTGCAGGCAAGCCGGTGGCGCTGCGCCTGAAAAACATCCCTTCGCCGCACGGCCTGCGCGCGGACGGCGCCGACCTGGCGCTGGTGCAGGTCGAGGCGGTCGACGCCAAGGGCCGCCGCAACCCGGTGGCGCTGGACACCGTGCACTTCGAACTGGATGGCCCGGCCGAGTGGCGCGGCGGCATCGCGCAGGGGCCAGGCAACCATGTGCTGGCGCGTTCGCTGCCGGTCGAGGGCGGCGTGAACCGGGTGTTCGTGCGCAGCACCACACAGCCCGGGAAAATCACCTTGCGCGCCCGCGCCGATGGCCTGGCGCCGGCGACGCTGAGCTTCGCCTCCAAAGCGGTCAAGGTCGAGGGTGGCCTGGCCGCGCTGCCGGCGCCGCCGCCGCTGCGCCTGGACCGCGGCCCGACGCCAAGCACGCCGTCCTTCACGGTCTCGCGCATCGCGGTGCCGGTGGCCTCCGCGCAGGCAGCGAGCAACGGCGAACAGGCCGCGCACTCCTTCGACGACGACGAAACCACCAACTGGACCAGCAAGACCGGCGAGGCGGCGGAGATCACCTACCAGCTGGCGCGCCCCGCGTTGCTGCGCGAAGTCACGCTCAAGCTGGCCGGCTGGCGCGAGCGCAGCTATCCGCTGCGCGTGTTCGTGGATGGCGTCGAGGTCTGGCGCGGCACCACGCCGAAGAGCCTCGGCTACGTCACGCTGCCATTCAAGGGGCAGCGCGGCAGCCAGGTGCGCATCGCCCTCGACGGCCAGGCCGACGATGCCGGCGCGATCCAGCTGACCGAGGTGGCGAACCAGGCGAATACCGACACTGGCGCCCAGCGCGTCGCGCGGACCGCGCTGGCGATCGTCGAAGCCGAGTTCTACGAGTTCCCGGAATCCTGATTGGGGTGACAGCTTCGATGAATCTTGTCGGCATTCCGTTTCGCCTCGACCGCTCGCGCAACGCGACGGTCCAGGTGTTCGAGCACCTGCGCGAGCTGATCGTCAGCCTGGCAGTCGGGCCGGGCACGGTGCTGCCGCGCCCGCAGCTGTGCGAGTACTACGGGCTGTCGCTCAGCCCGGTGCGCGAGGCACTGCTGCGCCTGGAGGAAGAACACCTGGTCGACATCTATCCGCAGCACCAGACGCAGGTGCGCCGGATCGACCTGGCGCAGGCGCGCCAGGCCCACTTCCTGCGCCTGTCGGTGGAGCTGGAAATGGTGTATGCGCTGGCGCAGCGCGGCGATGCCGCGCTCGGGCGCACGCTGCAAAGCCTGGTCGCACGCCAGCGCGCCTGCCTGGAAGCGGGCGACCTGGCGGGCTTCACGGCGGTGGACATGGAATTTCACCGCGCCATGTACGAAGCGGCGGCCGTGCCGGACCTGTGGTCCCTGAACCGCAGCCGCAGCGGCAACCTGGACCGCCTGCGCCGCCTGCACCTGCCGATGAACGGCAAGGCGCGCTCGATCCTGGCGCAGCACGCCGAGATCGCGGAGCGTATCGCGCGCGGTGACGCGGCGGGCGCGCAGCGCAGCGTGCGCACCCACCTCTCCGGCACCCTGAACGCGATCGACGCGCTGCGCGAGCGCTACCCGGAACTGCTGCTGCCGGTCGACTACCGGAGCTGAGCCATGCGGCGCCGTCCCTTCCTGCTCGCCCTGGCATCCATGCTGCCGGCCGGATGCGCCGCCATCCTGCCGGGCAGGGCAGAGGCGGCGCGCGTGCTGGGCGTGATCGAGTACGGCCAATCGAATGCGGAAGGCCAGGCCATGAAGGCTGCCTCCGTGCTGCGTTCGGAGTATCCGGCGGGGCTGCGCATGCCGCGCACGGCATCCGGCAACGTGTGGCTGGGCCAGGCCACGGTCGGCGGCCGCTCCTTCGAGGCGGACGCCGTCACCGGCCTGGCGCCCCTGCGCGGCGCGATGGGCAGCGCTACCCACGGCAGCACGGCCGGCGAAAGCATGGTGCTGCGCCTGGCACAATCGGCCCTGTCCGGGCAGGAGTTCGTGCTGTTTAATGTCGCCGAAGGCGGACAGAAGATACGCAAGCTGGCGCGCGATGCGCAGCCGCGCTACCACGGCTTTCGCAACCTGATGCGCACCGCGCAAGCGGTTGACGCGGCGCTGCGGCGCGAAGGCAAGCGCTACGTCGTACCGGTGGTCATCATGGCCCAGGGCGAGAGCGATGCGGGTGAATCGCACCTGGGCGAACTGCAGGAGCAGGTCCGCGCCGAGATCGAGGCGGGCATCCGCGCCATCACCCAGCAGCGCGAGCCGGTGTGGCTGCTCAGTTCCCAGCCCTCGAGTTTCGATGCCGAATCAAGCGGCGCGTGCGCGATCCTGGCGCGCCACGTGCAAAGCCTGGGGGAGGGCGGCGCCTACTTCTGCCTGGGGCCGACCTACAACTTTCCCTTCGCCCACGATTTCCTGCATCACAGCAGCGAAGGACACGACATGCGCGGCGAGCTGTATGCGGTCGCCTTCGAGCACCTGCGCCGCCATGGCCACTGGGACGTGCTGCGCGCCGTTTCCGCGCGCGTCGCCGGTCCGGACCAGATCCTGCTCACGCTGAGCGAGCCTGCCGAGGTGGAGCAGCTCCCTGGGCTGGCGCTGCCCTGGCTCGGCATCGGCCTCGATGGCGGCGCGCTTTCCGCGCTGCGAGTGGAGGGCGACATCATCCGCATCACCACGGACGGACCGGCCGCCGCGGTGAAGGCGGTGCGCCTGGGACTGGATGGACACCGCGGCAAGCGGAGCAGGGAGACCATCCCGCGCACCAGCATCCGATCGGCCGCCACATATGGCCAGTATCGCAGCGGAGCGCCGATCCGCAAGTGGCTGTGCCACCAGCAGATTGCGCCCGAGCGATAACTTTGCGCGGCCCTGCGATGTCATAAACGGCATCAGTCCCCATCGGCAGATGTGGCGCTTTCGCACCAACCGCTCAAGCCCGTGAGTGTTTGGCGCAAATGGTTCGAAGCCGGTTGTTGTATTGATTTCATTCAATAACAATCGACTGCGTTCATCGTTGAGCACAACGATCACATAAGACAGACAACAAGGAGGAGAGATGGCACCGTATACCAAGCATGGGTTCCCCGTAAACCGCATCAGTCAGGCAGTCGCCATGGCACTGGCTTCGCTGGTCGCGACTGGCGCATACGCGCAGCAGGCGGCCACGCCGCAGGCATCGTCGACCTCGTCCACGGCGCCGGTAGCCGCGGCCGATGGCGCCGTCGAGACGGTGCTGGTGGTCGGCTCGCGCGAATCGCAGCGCAGCGCGATCGCCCGCAAGAAGAACGCCGCCACCGCGCAGGATTCGATCATCGCCGAAGACGTCGGCGCTTTCCCGGACCGTAACGTCGCCGACGCGATTTCGCGCATCGCCGGCGTGGCGGTCGACCGCGGCGAATTCGGCGAAGGCATCAGCGTGTCGATCCGCGGCAATGGCCCGGAACTGACCCGCGTGGAACTGGACGGCATGGGTGTGCAGCAGGCCGGCGGCGCCGACATGTTGGGCGGCATCAGTGCCGGCGCCGACACCTCGGGCGGACGCGCGGTCGAGATGCGCCAGCTCTCCTCGGACCTGATCAAGAGCGTGGACGTGGTCAAGGGCTCGACCGCCGACATGACCGAAGGCTCGCTCGGCGGCGGCGTGCGGATCCAGACCCGCAACGGCCTCGACTTCAAGAAGGATTACCTGTCCTTCCGCGTGGCGGCCCAGCAGAATTCGCTCAACAAGAAGAAGAACCCCAACCTCAACCTGATCGGCGCCAAGAAGTTCATGAACGACCGCCTGGGCGTGCTGGTCAACCTCTCGAAGAGCAAGGTCAACCAGGAAGCCCACTCGATCAACCAGGGCGGCAACAGCGGCGTGGTCGGCCAGTACCGCCCGATGGACTTCGACAATTCGCCGGAGAAGACGGTTGCGCTGCGCCCCGATACCCTGAACATGAACGACGAGGCCTCGACCACGCCGTTCTACACGGTCCCGTACAGCAATGCGGCGCTGGGCAACTGGACCAGCATGACGCCGAAGGATGTGCTGGAAGGTTCGGCCGCCGCCAAGACCAAGGCCGAGTGCTACCAGAAATTCCCGCTGCTGCCGGCCAACGTGGCCAGCCAGATCGCGACCGGCAACAACGGCCGTACCAATGCCCAGAACATCACCCAGCTGGCGCTGCTGAGCTGCCTGGGCCAGTGGAACGACTGGGTGCCGAGCAATACCCGCTACTTCGTCAACCGCTGGAACGATGACCGCACCAGCGGCGACATCCGCCTCGACTTCAAGGTCAACGATGCGCTCACCGTCTATGCCAAGCATAGCCGCAGCAAGGGCGACGTGATCTCGTACAGCACCAACCTCGGCTACGGCGGCGTGGGCGTGAATCCGGCCACCGTGCGCGGACCGAACGGCTTCAGTGGCGCACCTTTCGTCGACACCATCTCGACCACCCAGCTGGCCAACGGCGCCTGGGGCACCCGTGCCCTGAACCCGGCCTCCGGCTACTACCTCTATCCGGGCGAGCTGACCTACCGCAGCACCGGCGCCCTGAACGGCGCGGTGTCCAACGTCAACCCGAACTCGGTGACCGTGGACGGCAACCACCACGTGACCGGCTTCGAGTTCTCGGACGGTGTCTACGGCGTCGACAACACCACGATCACCACCGGCACCAAGTCCAGCTACACCCAGGCCGGCGGTACCTACAAGAAGGGCATCGTACGCGCGGAGTTCCTGATCGGCGACTCCAAGTCCGATTTCTACCGCTACGAAAAGCGCATGGGCCAGAGCGCCTACCTCGGCACCACCAAGGCCACCGTGTTGCCGAACGGTATCTGGAACTACACGCCGGCCGGCTCGGTGAACCTGAGCGACCCGAACAGCTGGCTGACGCTCGCCAACCAGGCGGCGCAAGCCGCGGTCGCACCGAGCTTCACCACCCCGGGCGCACCTGCCTACACTGCGGCCCAGCTGCCGCGCGTGAACGGCGCCACCACCCTGGCGTTCCAGAACCCGCGCATCAACGAGTCGTTCGAAAAGACGGCCAAGCTGGACCTGGACATCTACACCGACGAGTACATCCCCTTCGTCCCCTCGATCAAGGTCGGCTACAGCCGGCGCAAGAGCGGCTACGACCACTGGGGCACTGGCGGCCCGACCGTGCAGGATGCCGTCGGCACCTTCGGCACGGCCGGCTACATCCCCGGCACCTACGTCTCCACCAACAACCTGCGCACCACCTTCCAGGTGTGCGAAAACACGCCGGGTTCGCTGGCGCCGGGCGGCCGTCCATGCCAGTACGGCTATAACCCGAGCACCGACCCGCGCAACGCGCGCCAGGGCACGATCGTCATCTCGCCGGAGCAGTACCGTTCGCTGTTCAACCAGGGCTACACCAAGCAGCCGACCGCGCAGTTCTATGCGGGCGATCCGGACCGTCCAGGCAACCTGACCAATGGCTGGACCGAGTTCGACATCGACAAGGTCTACGCACTGCTGGGCGTGCCGAACTATAACCTCGACTGCATCAAGGAATGCATCGGCAGCGACGGCCAGATGTACAAGCAGCCGGTGAACTCGATCGTGGAGACCGTCGATGCGGGCTACATGATGGCCAACTTCGAGGTGGATCGCCTGCCGTTCACCCAGCGCTCGCTGCCCTTCGGCATCGTTTTCGACGGCAACGTCGGCGTGCGCGCGGTGCGCACCAAGGTGATCGGCAGCGGCCAGCTGACCTTCCGCTCGATCGTGCCGACCGCCGCCTACAATCCGCTCGACCCGAACAACGCGAACGGCATCAGCACCCGCGTCTATCGCCGCGATACCGCGATCAATGCGAGCACCACCGACTACCTGCCGTCGGCCAACCTGAACACCTGGCTTATTCCGGACAAGCTGGTCCTGCGCTACAACTGGGGCAAGACCATCGCCCGTCCGGCCGCGGGCCGCCTGATCCCGAACGGCACCTGCGAATACGACGGCCGCAACCTGGTCGAGCTCGACGGCGACGGCAACGAAGCGTCGATGCGCTGCACCGACGTCATGGGCAACCCGGAGATCAAGCCGCTGACCAACCATAACCAGAACCTGTCGCTGGAATGGTATGCCAACCGCGACATCATGCTGGCCGGCGCCGTCTACAAGCAGGAAGGCGTCACCGGTGCGCCGACCCTGATCGAAACCGTCGACAACGTCAAGCCGTTCGCGGGCTCCGACGCGGTCGACCCGCAGACCGGCAAGTCGCTGTCCGACCTGGTGTTCACCCAGCGCCGCTGGACCAACCAGATCCCGTTCACCCGCAAGGGCTTCGAGGTCTCGGCCAAGGTCGCCTTCTCGGTGCTGCCGTGGTACCTGCGCTATACCGGCGTGGACGCGAACTACACCCGCAACAAGGCGACCCTGAACGGCGGCGGCCTGCGCGACCTGATCACCGGCGAACTGCTGCCGGTGGCCGGCGAGCCGCGCCACTCCTGGAACGCCTCGGTGTGGTACGACGACGGCGCCCTGTCGATGCGCGTCGGCCTGCAGGTGAAGGCGGACACCTTCTCGTGCACCTCGGGCTGCAACACCAACTCGGTGAACAACTACCCGGTGGTCGGCATGACCAACGTGCGCTTCCCGACCTACAGCCCGGGTGCGCCGCTGTTCCGCCTCGGCACCCGCTACGTGGACGCCAAGATCGCCTACCGCTTCACCAAGAACATCGAGTTCTTCCTGGAAGGGCGCAACCTGGGCAAGACCCACACCGGTTCCAACACCGGCGGCTACTCGGTGTTCGCGGACGGCACCCCGAACGTGTACACCGACTCGTATGCGGGCAGCACCTACATGGCGGGCCTGAACTTCAAGTTCGGCGGCTAATCATCACGTAGGGTGGCAGGGCCGGATGGCCGCCGCACTCGCGGCGGCCATCTGCGTTTACGGGCGGTCGCATCCGAAACGATCACCGTATTGATCGGTTGCCGATGCAATTTTGCCATTTCGATCAGTTCGGTGATTCTTTCGACCCTAAATGGATTAACGCGACCGTGCGCACATAGAATGTTTTCAAGGCCAAGCCGTATTTCAAACTACAGAGCCCATGGAGACATCGATGAATCAAGCCATGACCAGCACCTCCGTGCTGCATCCGACCCGCTGCGCCCGCGCAGTCGCCGCAGTGATCACCCTCCTGGCGGCACAAGCCGCGCTGGCGCAGGAAACCGCACAAGCACAGGCAGCGCCCGCCGCATCCGCTTCCACCTCGACCGCCCAGGGCCAGTCCGGCGCCGGCGCGACCGCTTCCGGTACCGCCGGCGCCGCCGTCGCCGCACCTGCGCCCGCACCGCAGGTCGTCCACATCGCCGGCACCCGCCAGTCGGTGGCGTCCGCCATCACCCGCAAGAAGAACGCCGGCACCGTGTCGGATTCGATCGTGGCCGAAGACATCGGCCAGTTCCCCGACAAGAACGTGGGCGAAGCGCTGTCGCGCGTGACCGGCGTGCAGCTGTCGCGCGATTTCGGCGAAGGCACCCAGGTGGCGATCCGCGGCGTCGAGCCGGACCTGAACCGCGTCGAGGTCAACGGCATGTCGGTGCTCGGCACCAATGGCGGCGCCGGGCGCGGCGCCGAACTGCGCGAGCTGGCCTCGGAGCTGATCGGTTCGATCGACGTCTACAAGGGCCTGACCGCCGACATGACCGAAGGCGGCGTGGGTGGCACCGTGCAGATCACCACCCGCAAGCCGCTCGACTTCAAGAAGCCGACCATCGGCACCAGCATCGCGGCCGAGCACTCGACCTCGCGCGGCGGCGTCCAGCCGCGCGGCAACCTGTACATGGCCGACAAGTACTTCGACGGCAAGCTGGGCCTGATGGCCAACTTCGTCTACGACAAGGTGCTGACCCAGAACGACTATGCGCGCAACACCTCGTGGCGCTTCCTGCAGGACTGGGACAACTCGCCGGAAAAGACCGTCAACAGCATCGACCCGAAAGTTGCCGCCGTGGGCAGCGCCGCCGCCTGCGCCACCTCGGGTCTCACCGCCGCGCAGCAGACCGCCTGCCGCAGCCAGTGGTTCGACTACTCGCCGGGCATCGCCCGCTACGGCCTCTGGACCCGCGACCACAAGCGCTCCTCGGGTGAAGTCACCGCCCAGTACGCGTTCAGCAAGGAATTCAATGCCTATGCGACCTACCAGGCCAATACCCAGCGCCAGCGCCTGAACGACCGCAACTTCGGCACCGACTTCGCCAACGCGGGCCGCCTGGCCAACACCGGCCGCGCCCCGGTCTACGGCGCCAACGGCGTGCCGACCACCGCCGGCGCCTGCACCGCGCCGACCAGCGCGACCCCTGGCATGGTGGTGAGCAACCACCACGTGACCGAGTACGTGGTCGGCTCCTGCCTGTTCGGGGCGGGCGTGGGCGGGCAGGGCGCCTTCAGCACTTCGGCGCGCGACTTCCAGCTCGACATCGACTCGCGCTACCTGTCGTCGGGCTTCAGCTTCAAGCGCGACCGCCTCGAAGTGACCGGCCTGGTCGGCACCTCGAAGTCGCTGTACGACAGCAACAGCAACAGCATCGTGCTGACCCAGAACGCACCCGGCCTGAAGGTGGCCCTGGGTCCGGACAGTCTGCCGCGCTTCACCTTCCCGGCCGGCTACAGCCCGGATAGCCCGAGCTCCTACGTCCAGGCCCAGCTCCAGTACCGTCCGAGCGAGACCGAGAACAAGGAACACCAGGCGAAGATCGACCTCAAGTACCGCCTCGACACGCCGTTCTTCACCAAGGTCTGGTTCGGCGCCCAGGCGCGCAAGGCCTCGTCCGAGCAGTTCAACGGCGGCGGCTACCTGGCCAGCAACGGCGCCAACCTGAGCTCGACCGCGGACGACATCAACGTGCTGAGCGCCAACGTCAACCAGACCGCGGTCTTCGATCCGATCTACACCGGCTCGGCGCAGCGTCCGAACGATACCCAGACCTTCATCAACCGCAGCCACAGCACCCGCTACCTGAACGCCGCCCAGATGGCTGCGCTGGTCACCGCCGTGCAGGGTCGCACGCCAGGCACCTTCTTCGACGGCTACGACAAGGTCTCCGGCCTGCCGTCGGGCTGGATGTCGCCGGTGTACGCCAACGCGACCCAGTTCTTCGATACGACGAACTTCAACCATGGCAACCTGCGCAATGCGCCCGGCAGCGACGGCAACATGTACCCGCAGATCCCGGCCTTCATGATCGACGAGCGCATCGCCGCGACCTACCTGCGCCTGGATTACGCGACCCAGGTGCTGGGCAAGGAAGTCGAAGGCAACGTCGGCGTGCGCTACACCCGTACCCGCGACCGCTCGACCGGCCTGGCGCGTTACTCGATCCGCCAGGCGACCGCTCCGGGCGCGACCACCTTCAGCGACATCGTCGTCAGCAACTCGGTGGCGACCGTCGAGAACACCTACAACGACGTGCTGCCGAGCTTCAACGGCGCGGCCTGGCTGATCGACAACAAGCTGGTTACCCGCGTCGGCTGGTCCAAGGCCATGGCGCGTCCGAAGATGGACCTGCTGGCGCCGAACGCGACCTGTATCCGCGGCAGCGGCAATCCGGCCTTCGGCGGCGACGGCACCGACGACTGCACCGCCGGCAATCCGGACCTGAAGCCCTACCGCTCGACCAACACCGACCTGAGCTTCGAGTACTACCCGGGCGCCGACAGCCAGCTGTCCGTGGCCTTCTTCAAGAAGGACATCACCAGCTACGTGATGGAGCGCGTGCTGACCCGCGGCGTGGACCTGTTCAAGAACGGCGAGCTGTTCGACGTCACCCAGGCCGTGAACGGCGAGGGCGCCACCACCAAGGGTGTCGAGATCGCCGGCCGTACCGCGCTGACCTTCCTGCCGGGCTGGCTGAGCGGCTTCGGCGTCGACGCCAACTACACCCGCATGAACTACAAGTATGCGGCCGGCACCGAGCGCCTGAACGTCCTCGACAACACCGTGCTGCCTTACCCGGGCATGTCGAAGAACGCGTACAACCTGTCGCTGTGGTACGACAAGGGCCCGATCAATGCGCGCGTGGCCTACAGCTTCCGCGATCGCTTCTTCACCGGCGGTAACGACGTCTCGGGCAATCCGGTGTTCGAAGCCAAGACCGGCTACCTGGATGCGAAGGTGCAGTATCGCTACAACGACAACATTACCTTCGCGCTGGAAGGCAAGAACCTGACCGACGAAGTGCGGCGCCTCGACGCCGGCGACAGCTTCCGCCTGAACGAACTGGCCTGGGCGGGCCGCCGCTACTACTTCACGGTGTCGATGAAACTGTGATCGCCTTGTAACGACTCCTGTTCCGATTTGCCAGTCATCTCACGATGACTGGCTTTTTTACTTGTCGAGGTCCCAATGAACCGTCCTGCCGTTTTCGCCGCCGCCGCCATGCTGGCGCTGCTCGCCATCCAGCCGATCGCCGCCGCAGAAATCAGCTTCGCCAACCCGCTGGTGCGCCAGCGCGCCGATCCCCACGTCACCCTGCAGCCGGACGGCTGGTACTACTACACCGCCACCGTGCCCGAGTACGACCGCATCGAGGTGCGCCGCGCGCGCAGCCTGAACGAACTGGGCGCCGCCGACGCCAAGGTGGTGTGGCGCAAGCACGCCAGCGGCGAGATGGGCGCGCACATCTGGGCGCCCGAGATGCACCGCATTGACGGCAAGTGGTACATCTACTTCACCGCTGGCCGCGCCGACAAGATCTGGGAAATCCGCCTGTACGTGCTGGAGAACGCGTCCGCCAATCCGCTCGAAGGGGAGTGGATCGAGCGCGGCCAGCTCAAGACCGGCTGGGAGAGCTTCTCGCTCGACGCGACCACCTTCGAGCACCGCGGCCAGCGCTACCTGAGCTGGACCCAGCGCGCGCCGGACGGCAGCAAGGGCACCAACATCTACCTGGCGAAGATGGACGGGCCGCTGGCGATCCGCCAGCCGGCGGTCATGCTCACGCGGCCGGAGTACGCCTGGGAGAAGATCGGCCACGAGGTCAACGAGGCGTCGTCCTTCCTGGTGAAGAACGGCCGGGTATGGATGACGTACTCGGCCAGTGCGACCGACGCCAACTATGCGCTCGGGCTGCTCAGCGCGCCGGCGGACGCCGATCTGCTGGATGTAGGTTCGTGGACCAAGTCGCCGGTGCCGGTGATGCGCAGCAGCGCGGCCAACGGACAGTACGGGCCGGGACACAACAGCTTCACGACGACGCCGGACGGCAAGACCGACATCCTGGTCTACCATGCACGTAATTACCGCGACATCGTGGGCGAGCCGCTGCGTGATCCGAACCGGCATACGCGGGCGCAGGTGATTCGTTGGCGTGCGGATGGGTCGCCGGAGTTTGGGGAGCCTGTGGCGGACTGACAGTGTGCCGTTTTCGCAGGGTGGGCGGCTACGCCGCCCACCCTGCGGTCAGCGGCAGAGCGTTTTGGGATCGAGACGCGGCGTGGCGGGTGCGCCCTCGCCGCCGGACAGCGAAATGCCGCGTTCCTTCACGACACGGGTAATCACGCTGCCGCCGCCAGGCTTTGCATAGACCGGGTCGGCATGCGCCTGGGCCAGCGTCACGTAGCGTGCGCCAGCCGCATCCAGCCGTTTCATCACCTCGGGCAGGGTGACGGCGCTCCAGCCGCCCAGGTGCATCAGGTACACCTGGGGGATCACGCGCCCGAACACGCGGCGCGAATCCTCTTTCATGCGCACGATGCCCTTGTCGACGTCATCGAGGAACTGGCGCTTCATGGCATCAATCGTAGCCCCGTCATTCTTGCCGACGCAGCGGGCATAGGCGTCCGTATAGTCCCAGTCGCTGAACGAGACGCTGACATCGGCCACCCGGTAGCCGCGCGGGCCCAGGAAGGCCAGGGCCTCCTCGAGGCGCGAACCGGCCGCCAGGTTGGGAAAGCGCAGCCAGCGCCACTCGAGGCCCGGCATGCGTTCGGCCACCGCGGGCTCGCCGGCGATCACGTCCTCGCGCCAGGCGGCGAAGGACTCGGCCCGCGCCAGGTTCATGTGAGTGGCGGTGTGGTTGCCCAGCGGGTAGCCTGCCGCGCGCCAGGCGTCGAGCACCGCCTCGCTGCCCGGTTCACGGGCGATCTTGGCCGAATTGACGAAGCCAAAGGCTTCCGGCACGCCATGCGCCTTGAGGGTATCGAGCGTGCTGTGGGCAATGCCGAGCCGGGTCATGCCCGGCGGGAGCTGCCCATGCATCGGCAGGTCGTCGACGGTAATGGCGATGTCGAAGCGCTCCGCCGCCCCTGCCGGAAGGGCGAGGGCGGCGAGCAGGACGCCCGCCAGCCGTTTCATTTTCACCACCAGGCCGCGTAGATGATCACCAGGATCGCGCACACCACCGCCGAGCCGAAGGCGAAGCCCGGCTCCACCTTGAACAGGCTGCGCTCGACCTTGACGATGGTCGATGCCGG
Organism: Massilia alkalitolerans DSM 17462; assembly: GCF_000427785.1. Classification (GTDB taxonomy): domain Bacteria; phylum Pseudomonadota; class Gammaproteobacteria; order Burkholderiales; family Burkholderiaceae_D; genus Telluria; species Telluria alkalitolerans. Next base: position 49,436 of record NZ_ATYR01000034.1, on the reverse strand, counting down.
CTGGCGGCCCAGCAGGCTGATGATGGCCATGCCAATCACGATCATCAGGAACACGATCAGGGTGCGGTCCAGGAACGGGATCTCGTAGACGCCGCTGCCGTTGTTGGCCGCGAAGCCGATCGGCGCCAGGAAGGACAGGTCGACGAAGTCCGGCAGGAATTTCAATACGATCGACAGGCCCACGCTGGCAATCGCCGCGAACATCGCAGCAGCCCCGGTCGTGCGGCGCCAGAAAAAGCCGAGCAGGAACATGGCCAGGATGCCGGGCGAAACGAAGCCGGTGTATTCCTGGATGTACTGGAAGCCGCCTTTCTTGTCGATGCCCATCAGCGGCGCGATCGCCACTGCGATCGCCATCGCGACGACCACCGTCATGCGGCCGATCCAGACCATGTGGCGCTCGCTGGCGTCGGGGCGGAACTTGGGACGGTAGATGTCGAGCGTGAAGATGGTGGCGATGCTGTTCGCCTTGCCGGCCAGCGAAGCCACCACGGCCGCGGTCAGGGCGGCGAAGGCGACGCCTTTCAGGCCTTCCGGTAGCAGGGTCAGCAGGGTAGGGTAGGCGCGGTCGGGATTGAGTTCGCCGTTCGGGCGCAGCGAGTCGCCCAGCATGCCGCCCTGGTCGAGCGCATACGCGGCGATGCCCGGCAGGACCACGATCACCGGCATCAGGAGCTTCAGGAAGGCGGCGAACAGCAGGCCCTTGCGCGCCACCGGCAGGCTGGCGCCCAGGGCGCGCTGGGTGATGTACTGGTTGCAGCCGAAGTAGCTCAGGTTGACGATCCACATGCCGCCGATCAGGGTCGACAGGCCCGGCAGGTCCATGTAGTTCGGGTTGTCGCGCGAGAGCACCATGTCGAAGTGGCCACCGGCGCGCGCGAACAGCTCGCGGATGCCGACCATGGCGCCTTCGTTGCCCGACAGGCGCGCCACCAGGTCGAGCGCGATCCAGGTGGTGACCAGGCCGCCGATCACCAGGCAGAACACCTGGATCACGTCGGTGTAGCCGATCACCTTCATGCCGCCCAGGGTGATGATGGTGGCGAACACCGCCAGGAACAGCATGCACGGCAGCACGCCGATGCCGACCATGCTGTTGATCGCCAGCGCGCCCAGGTACAGGATCGCGGTCAGGTTGACGACGATGTACAGGACCAGCCAGAACCAGGCCATCACGGTCGCCACCTTGGGACCGTAGCGCTGCTCGAGGAACTGCGGCATGGTGTAGATGCGGTTCTTCAGGTAGACCGGCATGAAGAACACCGCCACGATGATCAGGGTGGCGGCCGCCATCAGCTCGTAGACGGCGATGGCCATGCCGATCCGGAAGCCCGAGCCGCTCATGCCGATGAACTGCTCGGCCGAGATGTTCGAGGCGATCAGCGAGGCGCCGATCGCCCACCAGGTCAGCGAGCCCTCGGCCAGGAAGTAGTCGTGCGATTCCTTGCCGGAGCCGTTGCGCCGCCGGTAGATCCAGATGCCGTAGCCGGCCACGATCACGAAATAGATGAGGAAGACGAATGTGTCGAGTGAGGAGAACGAATTCATTGGGTAGCGGTGTCTCGTCTTGGCAGTGCGGCGCACTTCCTTGTTATCCGGCCGGCGTCGCGGCGGGCGGAGCGCCAGGGACGGGCTCCGCGGTCCCAATCTTTGCATAACGGGCAAGAACTGCGTGCCCCTGCATGAAATACTCATTCGCTTGAGCGAATGGCTCCATGTGTCCTTACGTACGATCAGCTGCCTGATTCTTTCTCCGTTGCGTTGATCGGTATACGGAAGAGCACCTAGAATGTCCTGCATATAATAAGGAGACAGCAATGAAGTTGTTTGATTCCAGCAGTGACAGACAGGCAGGACGCATGCGCGCCCTCGCATTGGCAGTGGCGGGGCTACTCGGCGGTTCGGCCGCGGCCCAGGAGCTCGGCATTCCGCAAGGGTCCGGCCAGCAGGCCGGTACGCCCAGCGCCCAGGCCGCGTCCAAGTCCGGCCAGGTGGTCTTGATGCCCGCGCTTACCGCCGGCGCCGCGAACACGCTCAGCCTGCTGTCGTCGAACGACGGCGCCAATTTCGTCTCGCTCGCCTCCGAGACCTGGACCCCGCCGTCCGGCAAACTGAGCGACCCCACCCTGGCGCGTCATGCCGATGGCCGCTATGTGCTGGCCTATGGCGGCGCAGCACCGGGTTCGCTCGGGCTGGCCAGCTCGACGGACCTGCGCCGCTGGGAAGCGGCGCGCGAAGTCGGGATTGCCTCGAGCCAGGTCCGCGCGCCGAACTGGGTGCGCGGCGCCGACGGCCAGCTCCACCTGGTCGCCACCATCGGGCGCGGCAGCCACGTCCTCACCCCCGACGCCCAGCTGGCCAATCTGTCGGCGCCCGCGCCGATGCGTGGCCTCGAGGACGGCTACACCGACACCGTCGTCGCCCCTGAGGGCGACGGCTTCGTGGCGGTGGCGCGCGAAGCGGCCAGCGGGCGCCTGGTGCTGGCGCGGGCGGCCGACCTGAAAGGGCCGTGGCGCGTCGAACCGCAATCGACCCTGAACGGCCTGGGCACGGGCATCAAGGCGGCAGGGCTGGTGCGCCTGGGCGCGACGCTGCGCCTGTACACCCGCGGCGACGACGGCCAGCGCGCCTGGTTCGCCGACAGCCAGGACGGCGGCCGGACCTGGAGCGCGCAAAGCCGCCTGCTTGGGACGGCCGCCATGGCATCCTCGTTCGGGGTCATGGGTGAAGACGCCAAGGCCTTCGACAGAATCGCCGCGCCCAAGGGACGTCCGAAGACGATCGCCTGGGACCAGTATTCGCTGAAGGTCGACGGCAAGCGCATCGTGGTCTGGTCGGGCGAGATCCACCCGTTCCGCCTGCCCAACCCTTCGCTGTGGCGCGACGTGATCCAGAAGATGAAGGCGCTCGGCTTCAACGGCGTGGCCTTCTACTTCGACTGGGGCTACCATTCGCCGGCGCCTGGCGTGTACGACTTCTCGGGCATCCGCAACGTCGAGCGCGCGCTGCAGATCGCGAAAGAGGAGGGCATGTACGTGATCGCGCGCACCGGCCCTTATGTGAATGCCGAGCTGACCGGCGGCGGCTATCCGGGCTGGATGTTCCGCAGCCGCGCCGAAGCGCGCACCGACGATCCGGTCTACCTGTCGGCCGTCGACGAGTGGATGACCCAGATTAATGCGATCATCGCGCGCCACCAGGCCAGCGACGGCGGCGGCAACGTGATCGCCTACCAGCTCGAGAACGAATTGGGCAAGGTCGAGCCGAAGCACGTGCGCCAGATGGAGCACCTGGCGCGCAAGGCGCGTGCCGACGGGATTACCGTACCCTTCTTCCACAACGCGGCCGGCCGCCTGCCGGACTGGGCGCCGAAGAACTCCAGCGCCCCCTGGGCCAACCAGGGCCCGACCGATATCTATGCTTTTGATGGCTACCCCGGCGGCAGCTGCGACGTGTTCGCCAACCCGGCGGGCGCCAACAAGGCGCCGGACTGGGGCATCTACGCGACGGGCAGCGGCAAGGTCGGCTCGCTCACCTCGCCGGGCACGCCCGGCTTCGCTGCGGAGCTGGGCGGCGGCTGGTTCGACTACTGGGGTTCGAACGGCACCTACAACTGCACCGCCGAGCGCCAGGGCACCGGCTACCAGCGCGTGTTCTACGGCACCAACCTGATCAACCGGATCACGATCCACAACGTCTACATGACTTTCGGCGGCACCTCCTGGGGCTGGCTGGCCGGCCCGGTGGTGTATACCTCCTACGACTACGGCGCCCCGATCTCGGAAGACCGCGGCCTGCGTCCGAAAGCCTATGCGCTCAAGCAGCAAGGCATGCTGGTGCAGGCGGCCGAGCAGGTGCTGGCCGAGATGGACAAGGGCCCGGCGCTGGCGCCCGCGGACGGCAAGGTCAAGGTCTACCACAACGTCAACCGCCGCCTGGGCACCCACGTGATCTTCGCCGCCCATAATCCCACGGATGGCAAGGGCGAGGAAGCCTTCAGCGTCAAGCTGGCCACCCGCGACGGCGAGTACAGCTTCGGCACCACGCTGCGCGGCCAGGATGCGCGCATGCTGCTGGCTTCCTACGACATGGAGCGCCAGCGCCTGGTGTACTCGACCTCCGAGCTGCAGACCCATTTCCGCAACGGCGAGCGCGATATCGCGCTGCTGCACGGACGTGATGGGCAGGCGGGCCAGACCGTGCTGCGCTATACCGGCGCGCCGACCGTCGAGGTGCTGGCAGGACAGGTAAAGTCGCGCTGGGACGCGGCCAAGGGCGACCTGGTGCTGGACTACGTGCACGACGGCCTGGCGCGGGTGCGCATCTCGGGCGGCGGCAGGGCGCCGATGCTGCTCCTGCTGGCGGACGAACAGACCAGCCTGCGTTTCTGGACCCAGGAGACCGGCGCCGGCCGCGCGCTGCAGCTCAGCCCTGCGCTGGTGCGCTCGGCCCAACTCGTCGGCGGCAAGCTCGCCATGCGCGGCGACGCGGGCGAGGACAGCACGTTCGAGATCTGGGGCCCCGCTTTCGAGGCCGCCAGCTTCAACGGCCAGGACCTGGCATTGACGCGCCAGCCGGACGGCAGCATGCGTGCCGGCACCGTCAAGGGACCGGAGGCGGTGAACCTGCCGGACCTGGGGCGCCTGGCCTGGACCCGCCGCATGGACAGCCTGGAAAGCGCGCCGCGCTTCGACGACAGCGCCTGGGTGCAGGCCGACCGCCGTCCATCGGCCGCCCAGACCTGGACCATGCCGGAACGCGGCCAGCCGACCCTGTCGATGAGCGACTACGGCTTCCACCACGGCGACGTCTGGTACCGCGGGCGCTTCACCGCCACCGATCCGAAAGCGAACCAGCTGGAACTGTTCTACGGCGCCGGCGGCGCGGGCCTGATCCAGGTCTGGATCGACGGCCGCTTCATCGGCCAGCACGAGCTCGACACCGGCCGCTCCTTCCCGGAGACCACCGACAGCGTCAAGCTCTCGCTCGGCGACCTGAAACCCGGCGAGCACGTCATCTCGGTCATGGTGCGCAACAACGGCCATAACTGGAACCTGATGGCCGACGACTACCACCGCGAGGCGCGCGGCCTGATCTCGGCCTCGCTGACCAAGCGCGGCGGCCAGCGCTTCGGCGTGCCGATCGCCTGGCGCATCCAGGGGCGCCAGGGCGGCGAGGAGATCGTCGACCGCCTGCGCGGCCCGATGAACAACGGCGGCCTGTTCGGCGAGCGCCAGGGCTGGCATCTGCCGGTGGCCTCGCCCAAGGGCTGGCAGGCGGCGCGCACCACCGATGCGCCGCCCGCAGCCGGCACCTACTGGCTGCGCACCAGCTTCAAGCTGGACCTGCCGAAAGGGCATGACGTGCAGCTGGGCCTGGCCATTGGCGATACAACCAAGCCGCGTTCGGAGCGCGAGAACCGGGCGCTGATCTTCGTGAACGGCTGGAACATGGGGCAGTTCATCGCCCACACCGGCCCGCAGCGCACTTTCGTGATCCCGCCGGGTATCCTGAACCCGAACGGCGAGAACACCATTGCACTGGCAGTGACGACCGACGGCCGCAAGGAAAACGCGCTGGAGCCGCTGAAACTGGTCAAGCTGCGCGCGGTGCGCGGCGGGGTGGACCTGGAAATCATGCAGTAAAACGGAGCCGATACCGATGCCCCCATCTCGCCTGATCCTGGCCGCGCTAGCGGCCGGCCTGAGCTTCTCCGCCGGGGCCCAGCCCGGCGGCGCCCTGACGCTGCACTATGACAAGCCGGCCGCCGTCTGGACCGAAGCCCTGCCGGTCGGGAACGGCCGGCTGGGGGCGATGGTGTTCGGCCGGCCGGGCGAGGAACTGCTCCAGCTGAATGAGGCCACGCTCTGGAGTGGCGGGCCGGTGGGCAAGAACATCAACCCCGGCGCGTATGCTGCCCTCGGCAAGGTGAGGGCGGCGCTGGCCAGGGAGGATTACGCGCAAGCCTATGCGCTGTCGCGCCAGATGCAGGGGCTTTATACGCAAAGCTTCCTGCCGCTCGGCGACCTGCAGCTGCGGCAGGATTTCAATGGCGGCGAGGTCACCGGCTACCGGCGCGCGCTGGATATCCGCGACGGCATCCAGACCACGAGCTTCACGGCGAACGGCGTGCGCTACCAGCGCGAGGTGTTCGCCTCCAACCCCGACCAGGTCATCGTCGTGCGCCTGCAGGCGGACCAGCCGCGCCGGATCAGCCTCGACCTGCAGGCCGCGAGCCCGCTGCGTTCCAGCAGCACCGTGGAGCAGGGCGTGCTGCGCCTTGGCGGCAAGGCGCCCGCGCAGGTGGACCCGAACTACGTGGGTGACAACCCTGAACCGATCGTGCAGGACGACCCCGCCGGCTGCCGCGGCATGCGCTTCGCCCTGCTGGTCAAGCCGGTTGTGCGCGACGGCACCGTGGCGCAGCAGGACGGGCGCATCCGCATCCGCGACGCGTCCGAAGTGACGCTGCTGGTGTCGGCGGCGACCAGCTTCAACGGCTTCGACAAGTGCCCGGACAGCGCCGGCAAGGACGAAGGAGCGCTGGCGCGCACCCACCTGGAACGGGCAGCCCGGCGTGATGCCGCCGCCCTGCGCGCGGCCCATGTGGCGGATTTCCGCCGCCTGTTCGACCGCATGTCCCTGGTCATCAATCCCGGCGCGGACGACCGCAGCGCGCTGCCCCTGGAGCGCCGCCTGCAGGACTACACGGACGGCGGGGCCGACCCGGCTCTTGAGGCGCTGTACGTGCAGTTCGGTCGCTACCTCCTGATTTCGTCCTCGCGCACGCGCGGTGCGCCGGCCAATTTACAGGGCATCTGGAACCATGAGCTCAGGCCGCCCTGGAGCAGCAACTACACCACCAACATCAACGTCCAGATGAACTACTGGCCGGTAGAGAGCGCGAACCTGGCCGAGCTGTTCACGCCGCTGGACGACCTGATCCGCAACCTGGCCGTCACCGGCAAGGAGACGGCGGCGTCCTACTACCGCGCGCCCGGCTGGGCGCTACACCACAATTCCGACATCTGGGCTGCCAGCAATCCGGTCGGGAACCTCGGCAAGGGCGATCCCAAGTGGGCCAACTGGGCCATGGGCAGCCCCTGGCTGGCGCGGCACCTATGGGAGCACTACCAGTTCACGGGCGACCGCCGCTACCTGGAAAGCGCCTATCCCATCATGAAGGACGCGGCGCGCTTCCTGCTCGCCTGGCTGCAGCCGAACGCCGACGGCCGCCTGGTCACCGCGCCCTCGACTTCGCCCGAGAACGATTTCTACTACGGCGAAGGACGCAAGGGTAATGTCACCGTCGCCTCCACCATGGACCTGGGGATTGCGCACGACCTGTTCGAGAACGTCGCCGCCGCCAGCGAGGTGCTCGGGGTCGATGCCGCATTCCGCCGCCAGCTGGAGGATGCACGCGCCAAGCTGTTGCCGTTCCAGGTCGGCGCCCGGGGCCAGCTGCAGGAGTGGCACAAGGATTTCGAGGAGGTCGAACCACATCACCGCCACGTGTCGCACCTGTATGCGCTGCACCCGGCGCGCGTGATCTCGCCCCTGTCGACGCCGGAACTGGCCGCCGCCGCACGCCGCACCCTCGAGCTGCGCGGCGACGACGGCACCGGCTGGAGCCTTGCCTGGAAGGTGAACTTCTGGGCGCGCCTGTACGACGGCAACCACGCCTACACGCTGTTTCGCAAGCTGCTGCGCCTGACCAAGCCGGGCGACAAGCACGGCGGCGCCTACGCCAACCTGTTCGACGCTCACCCGCCGTTCCAGATCGACGGCAACTTCGCGGGCACGGCGGGTGTGATCGAGATGCTGCTGCAGAGCCAGAACGGCGAGCTGCACCTGCTGCCGGCGCTGCCGGACAGCTGGCGCGACGGCCGGGTGAGCGGAATGGTCGGGCGCGGCAACCACGTGGTCGACATCGACTGGGAGGCGGGGCGCCTGAAGTCGGCACGCATTACCTCCCGCGTGGGCGGACGCGCGACGGTCCGCACGCCGGCGCCGGTGATCGTCGAAGGGCTGGGGCTGCGCAGCACGCCGGATAAAGTCGGGCACACGCTGTCGTTCACCGCCGTCAAGGGCCGGACCTACGTGTTGCGCCCGCGTTGAGCGCTCAGCGCTGCGCGAGCCGCGACTCGAGTACCACACGCAGCCCAAGGCGCAGGTCGGGCACATAGCTCATCCGCATGTCCGCGCCATCGGAACCACGGTTGAAGTCCATGGTGATGTTGCCGTCTCCCGAGGCGAAGCGGTAAGGCGCGATCGCGGCCAGGCGGATCGGCTTGTTATCGTCGATGATGGCATCAATGTAATGCGCAGACGTCAGCACGCGCAGATACCAGCCATTCGACATCTCGTAGGCGCCGGATATCTTTTCCGCCTCCGCGGCGCGGATCCGTGCCGCCTTGCTGGGAGCACTCACCTGGACCGAGGCGATCGGCGCCGTGTCCGCAGGCGGGTAGGGCATGGTTTGGGCATCCGCGCCGGTGGCCAACAGCAGCAGGGATGCGGCAATGAGGATGGGGGAGCGCATGATGATTCCTTCACGAAGCGGGCTGGGCCTTCGGAACGCGCGCCGCGCCTGCAGGCGCGGTGGTGGGGCCGTTGGGACGCCGGGATGCGTCCATGCGCATCCGGGATGATTCAGTCTAGGGCGCCTGCGGCGGCCTGCAAGGAAGAAGACGAGCACATCACGAAACAATCTGTATCGCCGCCAAGCGAGACCGGCGAGACATGATTCAAAAATGGCGGCAGGCAGCCATTTTTGAATCGTGATGAGCCGCGGTATGGCTCAACCGGCTGCGAGCGGCGCCTCGGCCTGTTGCAGTGCTGAACGCCACTTGGCGCGATAAGCTTCCAGCCCGGCCAGCGCACGCGGCGGCTTCGGCACGCTCAGGCCCGGTGGCGTCGCATCGCGGTAGCGCAGCAGCCAGCCGCCGCAGGTGGTGCCGCTGGCGTCGTCCGAATAGCTCAGCGCCTGCTGCGGCCGCAGGCCTGCCAAGAGGGGGCCGAACCAGGGATTTGCGGTGAAGCTGCCTTCGACCGTGATCGGACCGCGGGCGCCCAGCGCGTCGAGGCAGTAATCCGTCATCAGCACGCAGTACAGCGTGGCCAGGGCAAAGCGCTCGCCCGCATCGCGTGGCGCCAGGCCCTCGATGCGCCCGGCACGTCCGGCGAACGGGCCGCCGCTCTCGGCAAAGCAGGGAATCGCCATGCTGCCGCGCGCCACCATCTGCTCGAGCTGCAGATAGGAACAGGTGGCCGGCTGGTCGCCCGCCAAGGCGCCGAATTCGCGCCCGCCCATGAAGCGCATGCAGGCCACCGGCTGGCCCAGCGCATTGGTATTGGCCAGCATGTCGGCGTCTTCGCGCAGGCCGTCCAGGCTGGTGCCGAAGGCGGCCGCGATCACCCAGGTGCCGGTCGAGAGCACCGTACGCGGCGCAGTAGCTGCATCGATGCCGAGGTAGCGCACCAGCGAGGCATTGCTGTCGTGGATGCCGCACAGGACTTCGCATTCCGGCGCCAGGCCGGTCGCTTGCGCGACTTCCGGCAGCAGGGTGCCGAGCGAGGCCGACGGGGCGGCGATCGGCGGCAGCTTGTCCAGCCAGCCCATGCGCGCGGGCAGCGACGAATACACCTGGCGCACCGGATCCCACAGGTCCGTATGGCAGCCGAGCGAGGTGGCCTCGCCCGCGGCGACGCCGCACAGGCGCCAGGCCCAGTATTGCGGGTACATCAGGATGTGGCGGCTGCGTGCGAACTGCTCGGGATGGCGCTGCTGGAGCCAGGCCAGCTGGCGGCCCAGGTTCAGGCCGGCCGGCAGCAGGGGCGAATAGGTCTCGGCGTAGGCCGGGCGCAGCGACGCGTAGTCCAGGCCGGGCAGGGCGGTCTCGTAGTCGAGCACCGGCAGCACCAGGCCGGCATCGTCGACCAGGGCGGCGGTGGCGCCGTGGGTCACCGGGACGATCGCGGACACCTGCGCCTGTTTCGCGAAGCCGCGGCAAGTCGCCAGCATCCACTGCCAGATGCCCTCGACGTCGTGGTGCGGGTAGGGTCCATCGTTCAGGATGGCGTTCGGGCGGCGCGCTTCCGCGATGGGGCGGCCGGCGGCGTCGACCAGGGCCAGCTTGACGTTGGTCTTGCCGATGTCGAGAACGATGAGGGCGTCGCCCGTCCTTGCTTGCATTGCGTGCTTCCCTAGGTCAGTGACGGGTCGGCTTGCCGCGCACCAGGCGCGACACGGCGATGGTGGCCAGCAGCAGCACGCCCACCACGATGGTCATGTAGATGCCGGGGACGTTGGCCAGGGCCAGGCCGTAGGTCACGGCGCCCATGGTCAGCACGGCCAGCATCACGCCGCCGATGGTGCCGGCGCCGCCGGCGATGCTGACGCCGCCCAGGATCACCATGGTGATGATTTCCAGTTCCCAGCCGGTGGCGATGTTCGGGCGGGTGCTGTCGATGCGGCCGGTGAGCAGGAAGGCTGCCAGGCCCGCCATGGCGCCGGTGAGCATGAACAGGCCGAGGCGGTAGCGGTCGACGGCGATGCCGGAGAAACGCGCGGCGTCCGGGTTGTTGCCGATGGCATAGATGCGACGGCCGGTCGAGGTCCAGTGCAGCACCAGCGCGAACAGCAGGGCGAAGGCGAGCAGGATCACGAAGGAGCGCGGCACCATGCCGAAGAACACGCCCTGGCCCCAGCTGGTCATCGCTTCCGGGTAGCTGGTGAAGGCCTTGTCGCCCAGCACCACGCTGCCCAGGCCGCGGTACAGCGAGAAGGTGCCGATGGTGACGACGATCGAGGGCAGCATGAATTTCGTTACCAGGAAGCCGTTCAGCCAGCCGCACACCAGGCCGGTGCCCAGCGCCACGAACAGCAGGCTGCCCGCCGGGGCGCCGGCCTGGTGGGCCAGGCCCATCGCCACCGAGGACAGCGCCAGCGTGCCGGCCACCGAGATGTCGATCTCGCGGCAGATGATCAGGAGGGCCATCGGCAGTGCGATCAGGGCCTTCTCGCTGAAGTTGGCAGTGCCGTCCAGCAGGTTGTAGGGATCGAGGAAGTGCGGCAGGGTCACGCCGCCCGTCACGAACACCGCCAGCAGCAGCACGGCCAGCAGGGTTTCCCAACGTGCGAGCAGGTGGCGCAGCGCCGGCTTTTCGCGGTCCAGGATGGTGTAGCGCGAGGTGCTGGCGGCGGCTTCGCTGGCCGCCTCGGTTTGTGCAATGGTGGTCGCGTTCACGCGGCGCTCCTCAGGTTGTCAAGCTTGTGCAGCGGCAGGATCTGGCGGCTGCGGTTGCGGTTGCCGCGGGCATTCATCAGGACGGCGACCAGGATCACGGCGCCGGTCAGGGCGCTTTGCCAGAAGGGCGAGACCTGCAGCACCGGCAGCGCATTGCCGATCACCGACAGGAACAGCGCGCCCAGCATGGCGCCCAGCACCGAGCCGACGCCGCCGGCGATGCTCACGCCCCCGATCACGCAGGCGGCGATCACGGTGAGTTCGAAGCCGTAGGCGATCTCGGTATAGGCGACCGCGTAGCGCGCCACCCACAGGTAGCCGCACAGGCCGGCGACCATGCCCGACAGGCCATAGGTCCAGAACAGCCGTTTCGCAGTCGGAATGCCGATATAGGCGGCGCAGTGCGGCGCATTGCCGATGGCGTACAGGTCGCGTCCGAAGCGCGTGTAGCGGGCGACGAAGACCATCAGCAGGACGGTGGCCAGGGCAATCCACACCAGATGCGGCAGGCCGAGCAGGCGCTGCAGCGGGAAGGCGACGAAGCCGGCCGGCATCTGGTGGGCCGAGACCCAGGTCCCGCCCGAGATCACGAACACCAGGCCGCGGTACACGCTCATGCTGCCCAGCGTGACGACGATCGGCGGCAGCTGCAGGTAGCCGATCAGCCAGCCGTTCAGCAGGCCGGCCACCAGGCCGGTGGCGGTGGCGGCCAGCATCACGACCACCAGCGGCAGGCCGGGGTTGGCGCTGGCCAGCATGGCCGCGACCATGCCCGCCAGGGCCAGGGTCGACGCGACCGACAGGTCGATGCCGCGCGTGACGATCACCAGCATCTGGGTCAGCGCCAGCATCACCAGCAAGGTGCTGTCGGTGAGCAGGTTGGCGAGCGAGCCTGCGCTCACGAAGACCGGCGCGCGCAAGCCGACCAGCAGCACCAGCGCGACCACCATCAGGGCGAGCAGGGGCTCGCGGTGTTTAAAAGGGTTTTTACTCATGCTATTCATGCTGCCACCTCGTTTGCGGCGTTGAGCTCGACGCCGGATGCGGCCGCGACCACGGTTTCGGGCGTGGCGTCCTGGCGCGCGAACTCGCGCACCACGCGGCCCTGGCGCATCACGACCACGCGATCGGCCAGGCCCAGCACTTCGGGCAGTTCTGAGGACACCAGGATCACGGACAGGCCGCGCTCCACCAGTTCGCTGATGAAGCGGTGCACCGCAGCCTTGGAGCCGATGTCGATGCCCTTGGTCGGCTCATCCAGGATGATGACTTTCGGATCGGTGGCCAGCCACTTGCCCAACACCACCTTCTGCTGGTTGCCGCCCGAGAGTTCGGCGACGTTCTGCTGCAGGTGGTGGGCCTTCAGTTCGAGCTGTTCGGCGAAGCGGCGCGCCACTTGGGTTTCAAGCTTGGCCCGGGTGAAGAAGCCGAAGCGCGACAGGATCGGCAGGGTGATGTTGTGGGCGATCGGCTGGCTCAGGTGCGCGCCGTGGTGCTGGCGGTCTTCCGGCACGTAGGCCAGGCCGGCGGCGATGGCGTCGCGCGGGGCGCCGAACACGGCGTCCTTGCCTTCCAGGCGCACGCTGCCGCGCACATTGCCGGTGAGGCCGAACAGGGCCTGCATCACTTCCGAGCGGCCGGCGCCCACCAGGCCATAGAAGCCGAGGATTTCACCTTTGCGCAGCGTGAAGCTGACGTTCTGGAATTCGGTCGGGTGGCACAGGTCGCGTACTTCCAGCAGCGGCGTGCCGATCTCGACCTGGGCTTTCGGGTAGGCCTGGTGCACGGCGCGGCCCACCATCAGGGCCACCAGTTCCGGCTCGCTGATGTCGGCCAGGCGCCCTTCGGCCACGAACTGGCCGTCGCGCAGCACCGTGTAGCAGTCGGCGACTTCGAAGATCTCGTCGAACTTGTGCGAGATGAAGATGACGGCGGTTCCGGCGGCCTTCAGCTGGTCGATGATGCGGTACAACTCGCGGATCTCGCGCTGCGACAGGGCGGCGGTCGGCTCGTCCATGATCACCACGCGCGCATCCTGCGACAGGGCGCGCGCGATCTCGACGAAGTGGCGCTGGGCCACCGACAGGTCGCGCACGCGCGCACGCACCGGCAGGGCCACTTCGAGGCGCGCGAACAGGCGCTCGGCCGCGTCTTCGATGTTCTTCCAGTCGATGCGCCTTGCAAGGCCGCGGGTCGGGTGGCGGCCCACGTAGATGTTCTCGGCAACGGTCAGGTCGTCGAACATGACCGTCTCCTGGTGCACCGCGGTGATCCCGGCCGCCATGGCCTCCTGCGGGCTGCCGAAGGCGACTTCCTTCCCGTCGAGCAGGATGCTGCCGGCGTCGGGGCGGTGGATGCCGGTCAGGGTCTTGACCAGGGTCGACTTGCCGGCGCCGTTCTCGCCGATCAGGGCCATGACTTCGCCCGGACGGATCGAGAGGCGCACGCCATTGAGCGCATGGACGCCGTTGAAGCGCTTGGTGATGCCGCTCAGCTGCAGGACCGGCGCGTCGGATGCTGCATTTGCGTCGGGTAGGGGAGGGCTTGCAAGTTGGGTCACTGGCATACGGGTGTCGCTAAAGGTAAAAGGCGCCGCGCGGAAAACACATCGCGCGCGGCGGCGAAGCCGGTCAGAACAGCTTGGCGAACTGCTCGACGTTCTCGGCGTTGTAGGTGAACGGCGGGCCGAGGGCCGCTTCGCCGTTGGCGTCCAGGGTCACGTTGCCGAGGCGGCCGACCGAGACGCTGGCGCCGTCTTCCGCTTTGGCCTTGCCGGTCACGAACTGGTGGGCGGCATAGGTGGCGGCGTAGCCGAGGTCGATCGGGTTCCAGATCGCGAATTCGCGCACCGCACCGCTCTTGACGTGGCCGGCCATCTCGGACGGCAGGCCCAGGCCGGTGACGAACACCTTGCCCACCAGGCCTTCGTCGGCGACCGCCTTGCTGGCGGCGACGATGCCGACCGTGGTCGGGGCGATGATCGCCTTCAGGTTCGGATGGCTGCGCAGCAGGCCGATGGCTTCGCGATAGCTCTTGTCGGACTGGTCGTCGCCGTAGACGGTGGCCACCAGCTTGAGGTCCTTGTATTCGGGCTTTTCCAGCGTCTTCTTCATGACGCCGATCCAGAGGTTCTGGTTGGTCGCCTGGGCCGAGGCCGACAGGATCGCCAGCTCGCCCTTGCCGTTCATCTCCTTGGCGGCCATCTGGATCTGCTTCTCGCCGATCATTTCCGGGTTCGACGGGTTCAGCTGCATCTGGCGCCCGCCGGGGGCCAGGCCGCTGTCGAAGGAGATCACCTTGATCCCGCGCTGCATCGCCTTCTTGGTGATCGGCACCAGGGCGTTCGGATCGTTGGCCGAGACCACGATGGCGTCGACCTTCTGGCTGATCAGGGAATTGATGATCTCGATCTGGCCTTCGGCGCTGGGCGTGGTCGGGCCGGTGTAGATCACCTCGACGCCGCCGATCTGGCTGGCGGCTTCCTTGGCGCCGGTGTGGGCGGCGTCGAAGAAGCCGTTGCCCAGGCTTTTCACGACCATCGCGATCCTGGTCTGTTGCGGCGCTGCCGGATCGGCCTTCTTTTCACCGCAGCCGGCCAGGCCGGCGAGGATGCCGACGGCGGCGGCCGCGAGCAGGAAGTGTTTGAACGGCTTGATCTTCAATGGGAAAGCTCCATCAGGGCAGCGGACTGCAAGTCATAGGGCGCGCTGTAGCGCGGGGCGTTTTGGGCGATTGGATCGCCGTCTGGTTCGACGGTGACCACCTTCACGCCGTACTGCTCGAGCAGCTGCACGGCCTTGTCGGAGGCATTGGTATCGGTGATGACGGTGGACACGCGGTCCAGGCCGCACAGGATCAGGCCGGCCTTGCGTGCGAACTTCGAGCTGTCGGCCAGCACGACCAGTTCCTCGGCCTGGCTGATCAGGCGCTTCTCGGCCTGGATCAGCAGCGGATCGGCTTCCATCAGGCCCAGCAGCGACAGGCCGTACACGCTCATGAACATCTTGGTGGCGTAGTGGTGCTGGGTGATGTCGTTATCGAAAGGCGAGAGGATGACGTTCTGCTCGCGGTACACGCGGCCGCCCGGCACGATGATCTCGTTCTCGCTCGAGACCAGCAGGCGTTCGGCCATCAGGAAGGAATTCGTGAGGATCTTCAGGTGCTTGTCGGTCAGGAACTCGGCCATCATGAAGGTGGTGGTGCCACCGTTGATGATGATCGTTTCGCCGTCGGTGCACATGCCGGCCGCATGGCGGGCAATGGCACGCTTGCGCGCAGCGAAGCATTGGATGTTGTTCTGGAAGGTCTCGCTGGTCAGCGAGAACTGGCGCGTCTTCGGCAGCAGGTTCTCGGCGCCGCCGCGGGTGCGGGTGAGCAGGTTGCGGCCAGCCAGCCAGCTGATGTCGCGACGAACCGTCGCGGGGGATGCGTTGAGCCATTCGACAAGCTGCTGGACCGTTGCCGTCTGATGCTCGGCAAGCAGCTTCAGCAAACGCTTGCGGCGTTTGTGATTCACCATGTTGTCTCCTCCGAAAGCCGTCTGTTTTTAATGCGGCATATATGTCGGGTGCCTGCGGCGCCCGGCCGTCGTTCCTGCTGGAATCGCGGTGTGTATCAAAAGTATTAATCAAGCACTGGCGTAACGTCAATCACCAAATGATCAACGGCCTGATTATTTGCCTTCGCTGCAACGCACAAACGCGCAATTCGCTCAAGTCGATGATTGATTGGGACTTGGTCAGCAAGTTGATTATTTCTGCGTTGACACCCCTTGCCCGGCTGCTTTCTACTGTCTGTCGATGCCGCAGAACGTGGCGGTTGCAGGACATTGGAAGAGAGACGCATCGTCCGCTCGGACGATGACAAAACAATCAACTTGGAGAATATCTTGATGGGCGCAATGAGCGAAACGAAACAACGCGAAGCAATCACTTCGCGCTGGGACGACGGTGTGGCCGCGAACATGAGCGAGCCGGAACTGTTGCTGTACCGTTCAAACCTGCTGGGTTCGGACCTGCGCATTACCAATTTCGGCGGCGGTAATACCTCGGCCAAGGTCACGATGACCGACCCGCTCTCGGGCCAGCAGGTCGAGGTGCTGTGGGTGAAGGGCTCGGGCGGCGACCTGGGTTCGATCAAGATGGACGGTTTCTCGACCCTGTACATGGACAAGCTGCAGGCCCTGAAAGGGCGCTACCGCGGCCTGGAGCACGAAGACGAGATGGTCGGCTACCTGCCGCACTGCACCTTCAACCTGAATCCGCGCGCGGCCAGCATCGACACCCCGCTGCACGCCTACATCGCCCACAAGCACGTCGACCACATGCACCCGGATTCGTGCATCGCGATCGCCGCCTGCAAGAACAGCCGCGAACTGACCGCCAAGATCTTCGAAGGTGAACTGGGCTGGCTGCCGTGGCAGCGTCCGGGCTACGACCTGGGCCTGAAGCTGGAACAGGTGTCGCAAGAGAACCCGGAACTGAAGGGCATCATCCTGGAAGGCCACGGCCTGTTCACCTGGGGCGACACCTCGAAGTCGTGCTACGAAACCACGCTGGCGATCATCAAGCGCGCCGAGGATTGGCTGGCTGCGAACATCCAGCAGCCGGTGTTCGGCGGCCAGGCCAAGCAGGCACTACCCTCGGCCGAGCGCGCCGCCCTGGCAGCCCGCCTGATGCCCCTCCTGCGCGGCAAGATCAGCCAGGACGAGTACAAGCTGGGCCACTTCGACGACAGCGACGCCGTGCTGGAATTCGTCAACTCGCAGGACCTGGCGCCGCTGGCGGCCCTCGGCACCTCCTGCCCTGACCACTTCCTGCGCACCAAGATCCGCCCGATGGTGCTGGACTTCGATCCGGCAGCGCCGGACTTCGAGCGTCTAGTCGCCGGCCTGGACCAGGCACTGAGCGACTACCGCGCCGACTACACCGCCTACTACGAGCGCTGCAAGCGTTCCAACAGCCCGAAGATCCGCGACGCCAACCCGATCATCTACCTGATCCCGGGCGTCGGCATGCTGTCCTTCGCCAAGGACAAGGCAACCGCCCGCATCGCCGGCGAGTTCTACGTCAACGCGATCAACGTGATGCGCGGCGCGAACGGCGTCGACAGCTACGTCGGCCTGCCGGAGCAGGAAGCCTTCGACATCGAATACTGGCTGCTCGAGGAAGCCAAGCTGCAGCGCATGCCCAAGCCGAAGAGCCTGGCCGGCCGCATCGCCCTGGTGACCGGCGGCGCCGGCGGCATCGGCCAGGCGGTCGCCCGCCAGCTGCTGCAGGAAGGCGCCTGCGTGATGGTGACCGACATCGACAGCGAAGCCCTGGCCGCTGCCCAGCAGGACCTGAGCAAGGTGGCGGGCAAGGACAACGTCGCTGTCGTGCGCGGCAACATCACCAGCGAGGAAGACGTCGCCCAGGTGCTGGCCGATACCGCCCTGCGTTTCGGTGGCGTCGACCTCCTGGTGTCGAACGCCGGCATTGCCTCGGCCGCGCCGCTGGACGAAACCACGCTCGACATCTGGAAGCGCAACCAGGACATCCTGGTCACCGGCTACTTCCTGGTCAGCCGCAGCGCCTTCCAGATCATGAAGCAGCAGAAGCTGGGCGGCAGCATGGTCTTCGTGGGCAGCAAGAACGGCCTGGTCGCATCGGCCGGCGCATCGGCCTACTGCACCGCCAAGGCGGCCGAACTGCACCTGGCACGCTGCATCGCGCTGGAAGGCGCCGAGCACGGCATCCGCGTCAACGTCGTCAACCCGGACGCGGTCATCAAGGGTTCGCGCATCTGGGACGGCAAGTGGAAGGAAGAGCGCGCCGCATCGAACAAGATCGGCACCGACGACATCGAAGAGTTCTACCGCAAGCGCTCGATGCTGAAACTGAGCGTTCTGCCGGAAGACATCGCCGAAGCCGTCTACTTCTTCGCCAGCGACAAGTCGGGCAAGAGCACCGGCAACATCCTGAACGTCGATGCCGGCAACGCCGGGGCATTCACCCGCTAAAATAGAAGGCTGCGCAGCGGGCATATCGTCCACTAGCGCAGCATGAAGGAGACACGCATGAAACACCTGATCGACGCCGGCCTGGTGCAAGACCAGAACGCCAAACTGGAAGCCAATCTGCAGGCTGACTACGACGCCCTGGGCGGCGTGCTGTCGCGCCGCGGCCTGGACATCGACAAACTGACCGCACTGGCGCAGACCTTCGAAGTGGCGGTCCCGAGCTGGGGCGCCGGCACCGGCGGCACGCGCTTCGCGCGCTTCCCGGGCCGCGGCGAGCCGCGCAACGTGGTCGAGAAGCTGGAAGACTGCGGCGTGATCAACCAGCTGACCCGCGCCACCCCGGCCGTGTCGCTGCACTTCCCGTGGGACAAACCGAGCGACACGTCCGAACTGCGCGGCGTCGCGGAAGAACTGGGCCTGGGTTTCGACGCCGTCAACTCGAACACCTTCCAGGACCAGGTCGGCCAGGAACACACGTATAAATACGGCAGCCTGACCGCCAACAACGCCCAGGCACGCGCCCAGGCAGTGGCCCACAATATCGAATGCATCGAACTGGGCCAGGCGCTCGGTTCCAAGGCACTGACCGTCTGGGTCGGCGACGGCGCCAACTTCCCGGGACAGAGCAACCTGCGCGGTGCGCTGGAACGCTACCTGGAAAGCATGCGCCAGATCTACGCCGCGCTGCCGGACGACTGGAACATCTTCATCGAGCACAAGCTGTTCGAGCCCGCGTTTTACGCCACCACCATCGCCGACTGGGGCACGAGCTTCGCCTGCGCCACCACCCTCGGCCCGAAGGCCAAGTGCCTGGTCGACCTGGGTCACCATGCACCGAATACCAACATCGAGATGATCGTGGCGCGCCTGGCGCAGTTCGGCAAGCTCGGCGGCTTCCACTTCAACGACAGCAAGTACGGCGACGACGACCTGGATTCGGGCTCGATCAACCCGTTCCAGCTGTTCCTGGTCTTTAACGAGCTGGCCGATGCGGCCCTGCGCGAAGGCCCGGGCTTCAAGCCGGCCTACATGCTGGACCAGTCGCACAACGTGACCGATCCGATCGAAAGCCTGATGAGCAGCGCGGTGGAAGTGCAGCGCTCGTTCGTGCAGTCGGCCCTGGTCGACCGCAGCGAGCTGGCCTCGCTGCAGGAGCAGAACGACGTGCTGCAGGCGGCCCAGTGCCTGAAGCGCGCCTTCCGCACCGACGTCGGCCCGATCCTGGCCATGGCCCGCGTACGCGCGGGTGGCGCTGCCGATCCGGTGGCCGCCTACCGCGCCAGCGGCTACCGCGACCGCGTCGCCAGCGCCCGTCCGGCCAAGGCCGGCGCAAGCAGCAGCGGCATCGTCTGATCCTGGTTGTGGCGTCCCTTCGGGGACGCCATTTTTTTAGAGAAGCAGGAGAAGAGATGAGCATCACGACTCGCGCATTCCGGATGAAACTCAAGCCGGGCAACGAGGAAGAATACCGCCGCCGCCACGACGAGATCTGGCCGGACCTGGCCGCGCTGTTGCAGGGGGCAGGGATCCACGATTATTCGATCTTCCTGGACGAAGAGACGCTGGACCTGTTCGCGGTCATGAAGCTGCGTCCGGGGCACGAGCTCGGGCCGCTGCCGGAGCATCCGGTGATGAAGCGCTGGTGGGACTACATGGCGGACTTGATGGAGGTCGAGCCGGGGAACCGGCCGAAGGAGTGGCCGCTGAAGCAGGTGTTCCACCTGGCTTGATCCGCCACCAATTCGATTATTTGAGTCAGCTTAAAGACCGTCATTCCCGCGAAGGCGGGAATCCAAGTTTGCGTGCGTTTCGACTGCGCAGAGAGAACCTGGATCCCCGCCTGCGCGGGGATGACGTGCTGAGGGCGCGGCCACGTTCAAGCGCTACCCTAACTCGCGTAGCCTCACTTCGCGCGATCAAGCAACCCACGCATCTTCAACCACTCCTCCGCGCGCCGCGGCCAGCCGGATGCCGTCCCCAGCCCATCCCGCATCCCCATCCCGTGCGACCCCTGTTCGAACAAATACATCTCCGCCGGCACCTTGTGGCGGGTGAGCGCCTGGTAGAACAGGATGCTGTTCTCGACCGGCACCGCCTGGTCGGCCTGGGTGTGGATCAGCAGCGTGGGCGGCGTTTGCGCCGTCACCTGGCGCTCAGGCGACATCAATGCCAGGTCTGCGGCGGACGGCGAGGCCCCCAGCAGCGCCTTGCGCGAACCCGCATGCACCGCCGGTCCCTCCATCGCGATCACCGGGTACATCAGCATCAGGAAGTCCGGTCGCGCGCTCAGCTTGTCCAGTTCCGCGCCGGTGCGTCCGAGCGGATGCTCGTACAGGGTGCCCGCCGTGGCGGCCAGGTGCCCGCCGGCCGAGCTGCCCATCACGCCGATGCGGTCCGGCTGGACCTTGAAGCGCGCCGCCTGCGAGCGCACCAGGCGCACCGCGCGCAGCACGTCGCGCAGCGGCGCGGGGTGGCCGAATTCCTGCTGGCGGTAGGTCAGGACAAAGCTGGTGATACCCAGGGTGCTGAGCCAATGCGCGTACTGCTCGCCCTCGCGCCGGGTCGACTGGCGAACGTAGCCGCCGCCCGGGCAGATGATGACCGCGGTGCCGTTCGGCCGGTCCACCGCCGCCGGGTAGACGGTCAAGCTCGGCTCGGTGATGTTGGTAGTGCGGCCATCCTCGTCCACCTTGTTGGGCCCGAGTCCGGGTTTGGCGTCGGGCACGCCTTCCGGCCACAGGGGCAGCACCAGCGGTCCTGCAGCGATGGCGGGCAAGGATCCAAACGTCGTGAGCGCGAGGCCGGCAGCCAGCTGCGTCATCGTGCGTCTCCTGTTTTCATTCATGGAATATCCTCTTATGGTAAAGCTAACTGAACTTTGCAGTATTTTCGCATCCCTCGCCCTGCTGGCCGGCTGCGCCACCCAGGGCGTGCGTCCGTTCGACGGCGCCGGTGAACTTGAACTGGTGAGCGCCCCGGGCGTCGACCCGTCGACCGTCTGGTCACGCGGCGCCGACGGCGTCGTCCAGGTGAGCGGCAAGCCGGCCGGCTACATCGCCACCCGCGCCAGCTATGTCAACTATCGCATGCACGTCGAATGGCGCTGGCCGGGTAAACCCGGCAACGCGGGCGTGCTGCTGCACGTAGCGTCCGGTCCGAAGGATGGCGCCTGGCCGCTCAGCCTGCAGGTGCAGACCAAGCACGGATTCGCCGGCGACATCCTGCCGATGGCAGGGGCGGGCTTCGCCGAGCCGCTCACGACGGCGCCGGGCGCCTACCCAGCCATCAAAGGCCATACGGGACAGGACAGCGAGCGCCCGGCAGGCGAATGGAACAGCGCCGACATCCTGGCGCGCGACGGCGTGATCGAGGTGAGCGTCAACGGCGTGCCGCAGAACCGCGTCAGCGCGGTGAAGCCGGCGGCCGGCCGGATCGGCTTCCAGCTCGAGGGCGTGCCCTACGAGCTGCGCAACATCACGATCACGCCGATCGACTGATCACTTTCGCTTCAGCCAGGCGTCGGGAACCGGCACCACGACGATGTTCATCGAGCGGCCGTCTTCCGACAGCATGGCAGACTGGATCTGGATCTTGCTGCCGTCCGCGCTGAAGGTCGGGTGCGGGTGGTCGGCGGCGGTGGTCTTGTGGCCGGTGGTGAGCATCATCATCTCGCGGGTCTTGCGGTCGATCAGGTAGACGCTGCGGCTGAAGTCGTCGCCGGCGGCGAAGCGGCCGTCGCTGGAACCATGCACGTGCCACAGGCCGCTGCCGGACGGGGTCTGTCCAACGATTTGCATCTGCCGGGTGCGCAGGTTGACGATCGCCAGGCCGGTCGGCTTTTCGCGGGTGCCGGTCTGGCCCCAGCCGTCGTCCTGGCCCGGGTTGGCGCCGCCGACGTCGGTGGCGGGGCCTTCCACTGCCTTGGCCGCGCCCGGGATCGGACGGTGGCCCATGATCGCCATTGCCACTTCATCCTTCGAGATCACCGCCTCGTGCGTCACCCATTCGTAGGGCGCTTCCGGGTACAGCGGGCGCAGGCCGCTGCCGTCCGCCATCACGGTCCAGGTGCGCTGCGGCGACTTGCCGCCGGTCTCCCAGCAGAACACGATCTCGCCCGGGTTGTACAGGTTGGCCTGGATGTGGCCGACCTGGAAGGGCACCGAGACCACGTGCTTGACTTCGCCGGTCTTGACGTTCAGGCGCGCGATGCCCTGCGGGCCGGCGCCCATCTTGCGCGGGCCGAAGGCAGGCTCGATCTTGGTGCCGGGCGCCAGGTGCTTGGCCGCCTGGCCCGGGCCGACCTTGAAGTAGACCCATTCCTCGTCCGCGTCCAGGGCCAGGTCGCCGCCGGCTTCCAGTTCCGGAGGCAGGTTGGCGGTCACGCGCTGGTAGCTGGCGGCCGGCTGCATGCGGCCCGCGGCGCTGTCGGCAAAGACGCGCGCCAGGTCGGTCTCGACGATCTGCAGGATCTTGTCGTTGTCCGGCGCCTTGCGCATGTAATACAGCTTCATGGACTTCTGCGCGAGATTCAGCATGCCGGTGTAGCCGCCCTCGGTCACCTGCACCAGGTCGCCGGTTGCTTCGTTTACGGCCACCGCTTCGCTGCCGGCCAGGCGCGAGCGGAACACCAGCCACTTGCCGTCCGAGGTCCATTGCGGGTGAGTCGGGTAGATCTTCGAGTCGCCGTGTGGCTTGCTGGTCAGGAAAGTGAGCATGGTGCCGGTCACCGGATCCTTGACGAGCTTGCGTTCGGACGGGAAGCGCTTGCCGATCTGGGCGGACGCATCGAGGCTCAGCGTGAGCGCGGCGGCAAGGCAGAGGACGGGGGCAAAGCGGACTTGCATGGGGCGTCTCCATATTGTGATGTTGTCCGCTCATTCTCCCAGCAGGAGTTGCTCAGATCTAATCATTCTGGTGATTCTTTCTGCGTCTTTACTGCCGGGTTGAGCGGTGGCGCATAGAATCAAGGGAAAGCTATAACACATGGAGACCCCGCGATGTCATACCTAGACGCCTTGATCCGCGCCGGCGCGATCCTATTGCTGGCCTGCGGCGTGGCGCAGGCGCAAGCCCCGGCGCCGGCCGTCAATACCGATCCGGCGCGCGCCCAGGTCAAGCTGCCCGAGCCGGCCAACCCTGCGCTGCCTTCGATCATCCTGATCGGCGACTCCACCGTGCGCAACGGCCATGACGACGGCCAGGGCAAGGGCGCGGAGGGGCAGTGGGGATGGGGCAATCCGCTCGCCGCCTGGTTCGATCCGGGCAAAGTCAATGTGGTGAACCGCGCGGTCGGCGGCCTGTCCAGCCGCACCTACGTCACCTCCGGCCACTGGGAGCGCACGCTGGCCTTCGTGAAGCCGGGCGACATCGTCCTCATGCAGTTCGGTCACAACGACGCCTCGGCGATCAACGACGACAAGCGCGCCCGCGGCAGCATCCGCGGCATCGGCAGCGAGTCCCAGGAGATCGACAACATCCTGACGGGCAAGCGCGAAACCGTGTACAGCTACGGCGGCTACCTGCGCAAGTACATCGCCGAGATCCGCGCCAGGGGCGCGACGCCGGTGGTGGTGTCGCTCATCCCGCGCAAGGCCTGGGTTGAAGAAGGGCCGGATGCCGGGAAGGTCCGTCGCAACAAGGGCGACTATGCCGGCTGGGCCGAGCAGGTCGCGCGCATGGAAAAGGTGGGCTTCATCGACCTGAACGAGCTGGCGGCGCGCCGCTACGACGAGATGGGCCGCGAGGGCGTGATGAAGATGTTCCCGGTCACCGTGCCGGACGAGCGCATCCACACCAACTGGGCCGGCGCGGCGCTCAATGCGCAGCTGGTCGTCGGCGGCCTGAAGGCCCTGGGCGATCCGCGCATGACGAGCTTCCTCAAGCCGGTCGAGGACGTGCGCCCGGTGGTCGACGCGCGTACCGTGCGTGAGGAAGCGCCGCTGGACGCCAGGCTGCCGACCCTGTTCCTGGTGGGCGATTCGACCGTGAAGAGCGGCGGCCAGAACGGCGCCATCGGCTGGGGCGAGCGCATCGCCCAATACTTCGACACCCGTCGTATCAATGTGGTCAACGCCGCCATCGGCGGGCGCAGCAGCCGCACCTTCTTCACCGAAGGGCGCTGGGAGCGCGTGCTCGGCCAGATGAAGCAGGGCGATATGGTGGTGATCCAGTTCGGCCACAACGACGGCGGCCGCATCGGCGACCCGGCCAACAAGAACCGCGCCTCGGCGCCCGGCATCGGCCCCGAGACGGTCGAGGACACCCGTCCCGACGGCAGCAAGGAGCAGGTGCACAGCTTCGGCTGGTACACCGCCCGCTACATTGCCGACGCCAGGGCCAAGGGCGTGACGGTGGTGATCGCCTCGCCGATCCCGCACCGCGACAAGTGGCAGCAGGAGCGCGACTTCGCCAACTTTGCCGACTGGGGCCGCCAGGTCGCCCAGGCGGGCGGCGCGCACTTCATGGACCTGACCATGCTGGTCACCGACGGCTACCACAAGATCGGCGCCGAGCGCGTCGACACCTTCTTTTCGGACGCGCGCACCCACACCAATGCCGCCGGCGCCGAATTCAATGCCCAGCGCGTCGTCGCCGGCCTGAAGGCGCTGCCGGGCAATCCGCTGCGTCCGTATTTCTCCGACAAGGCAACGGGTATCCAGTGATGAAGGCATTGTTCGCTACCTTGCTGCTCGCCGCGGGCAGCGCGCAGGCGGCCTGTGAGAGCTGGGGCGAGAAGGGCGCTTTGCTCCATCAGGACAATTTTGACGGTTCGATGGAGGGCTACGTCAGCGAATATGCGCGCAAGCCGGTCAACTTCATCGGCAACCGCGACGGCCGCCTGGTGATCGATGTCGACTCCGGCGCCACCGTCTGGCTCGACAAGCCGCTATCCGGCGACATCCTGATCGCCTACACCCGCCGCGTGGTGATGGCGGGCGGCCCGAACGACCGCCTGTCCGACCTGAACCACTTCTGGATGGCGCGCGATCCGGCCAACAGGAACCTGTTCACCCGCTCGGGCAAGTTCGAGGACTACGACGACGTCGACATGTATTATGCCGGCGTCGGCGGCAACCACAACGAGACCACCCGCCTGCGCCGCTACGCCGGCGGCCAGCGCGTGATGGTCGCGGAGCGCCTCGGCGCAGACTGGATGCTCCAGCCCAACCGCGACTATCGCGTGGAGATCGCGGTCTACCGCGGCTGCACCCGCATGCTGCTCGACGGCCGCGAAGTATTTTCCTATCGCGACCCTCACCCGTTCACCCAGGGCTACATGGGATTTCGCACCACCTGGTCGCGCCATACCATCGATAACCTGACGATTCACCAGCTGAAATAAAAAGGAGACACCCAAGATGACCACCCCCATGCCGCGCCGTGCACTGATCGGCCTGCTCGTTGCGAGCCTGTTCCCGGCCATGAGCGCGATCGCGCAGGACGCGCCTGCGGCCCAGGAAAAAGGCCCGGCCGCGGCCGATGCAATGCTGCACGCCCTGGACGTCAAGTACCCGACCCGCTACCAGCCGATGGAAGGAAACGAGGTCAAGGCCGTGCTCGACCGCGTGTTCGCCTACCTGGACCGCACTACGCCGGCTGAGCTGATCCACAAGGGCGACAATTCGCCGATCACCGACCTGAGCAAGGCCGAGCCGGACGCGGTCTTGAAACCCGGCGACTTCCGCCTGACCAGCTACGAATGGGGCGTCACCTACCTGGGCATGCTGGCGGCCGGCCAGGCCACCGGCGACCAGCGCTACACCGACTACACCCAGAAGCGCCACGCGCTGCTGTCGCAGCTGACCAGGACCTACCTGCCGGTGGTGCAGGCGGACCGCGCCAACTCGCACGCGCCGATCAAAAGCTTCCTGAATCCGCACGCGCTGGACGATGCCGGCGCCCTGTGCCACAGCTTCCTGAAGGCCCAGGTGGGCGGCTCGAAAGTCGACTACAGCCAGATGGTCGGCATCTGCGGCGACTTCGTCACCAAGCACGAATACCGCCTGAAGGACGGCATCCTGGCGCGCGGCGGACCGGACGGCAAGGGCGGTCGCAAGATGCGTCCGCTGCCGGACACCATCTGGCTGGACGACATGTTCATGGGCGTGCCGACCATGGCCTACCTGGGCAAGGTGACGGGCAACCGCAAGCACTACGACGACGCCGTCAACCAGGTGCTGCAGTTCTCGAAGCGCATGTTCAACCCGAAGCTGGGCATCTACATGCACGGCTACGTCGAAGGCATGCGTGACCATCCGGAGCTGCGCTGGGCGCGCGCCAACGGCTGGGCGGTGATGGCCATGGTCGAGGTGCTGGAAGTGCTGCCGAAGGACCACAAGGGCTACAACCAGGTGCTCGCGCAGCTGCGCGCCCACATCAAGGGCCTGGCCGGCTACCAGACCAAGGAAGGCTTCTGGCACCAGCTGATCGACCGCAACGACACCTACCAGGAGACCTCGGCGACCGCGATCTACACCTATGCGATCGCACGCGCGGTCAACCGCGGCTACGTCGACGCCCAGATGTACGGCCCGATGGCGAACCTGGCCTGGAATGCGGTGGCCAGCAAGGTGACGTCCGCTGGCCAGATCGAGGGCATCTGCGTGGGTACCGGCATGGCCTTCGACCCGGCCTTCTACGCCTATCGTCCGACCAGCGTGAAGGCGGCGCACGGCTACGGCCCGACGCTGCTGGCCGGCGCCGAGATCATCGAGATGAACAAGAAGTACAAGTTCGGCTTGAATGACAGCGGGCTGATGTTCCAAGGCGCGCGTCAATAAACCGGGGCCTTTGTAGGGTGGGCGGCTCTGCCGCCCACGCGGTGATTACTAACGGCTCCGTTATCGCGCCGGATAATCTTGCTGCTAACTATCACCGCGTGGGCAGGAGACCTGCCCACCCTACGATTCAAGGCTTTGCCAGCCTGATCTTTTCTACCAACGTCATCGGCACGGCAAAAGCCGTCCCATGCCGCACCCGCTGCTTGGTGCCGGCGCCCGGGAAGCGCAGCTTCGCGGTCACATCTTCCCAGTTCACCATGTCGCGCGTGCGCAGCGCGCCGTAGTGCCCTGCCGTATAGGCGTCGTAGTACACGATCACCTCGTCGCCCACCTGCAGCACGCTCGGCCCCTCGCTCCACAGGCCGGACGGCGTGATCGGCGCACCCAGCGCCCCGAACGGTCCCTCGAAGCTGGATGCCTGCGCCACCCGCAGGTGCTTCATCGGCGGATAACGGGTCTCGTCCTTCACCAGCAGCCAATCCTTGCCGAAGGCGTGCGCCAGGGTGGCGTCGATCACCGAGAAGCCCGGGTCGTAATACAGACGGGTCGGCGTGAAGCTGACGAAGTCCTTCGTCGTGGTGGCGTAGATGCGGTGGTTGTACTTTTCCTCGCTCTTGCCCTCGGTTTCCGGGAAGCGCCCCGGGACCGTGGACGACCACAGGATCAGGTAGTGGCCCTGTTTCGCGTCGTAGAAGAGCTCGGGCGCCCAGGCGTTCAGCGCGGTCGGCTCGTGGCCCATTACCGGGATCTCGCGCTGGGGTGACCAGTTCAGCAGGTCGGGCGAGGAGGCGTAGCCGATGCCGCGGTCGTTCCAGCCGCTGGTCCAGACCATGTGGTACAGGCCGTCGGGTCCGCGCACCAGGCTCGGGTCGCGCATCAGTTTGGCGCCGCCCACGGTGGGCGTGAGGAAGCTGGCGCCGCCTGCGAGCGCTTCCCACTCGTAACCATCGGTGCTGGCGGCCAGGTGCAGGCCGTCGGCGCCGTTGCCGATGAAGTAGGCGAACACGTAGGCCTGCTTTTCCCCGCTGCGCACCAGCGGCGCGCAGCCGGCCAGCAGGGCGGCGCCTGCGATCGCGCCGAGGGCGGCGCGGCGCTTCATTGGGCGCTCCCGGTGCTGGAGACGCGCACCTCGCGGTTGCTCTCGTCGCCGGCCGGGCGCTCGGCCTTGCGGCCCGGGCTGGGCGGCACGGCGAAGGTGGTGACCGGGTCGGGACGGGCCGGGTCGAAGGCAAAATCGTCGACCACGTGGCTTGCCACCGGCAGTTTCGCCTGGCGCATGCCGAGCACGATGGCCTTGGCCAGCACGTAGCTGCCGTAGTTGTTGTGGTGGGTATTGTCGAGGCGGTCCGGCGCGGGCAGGGCGAAAGCGGCCTTCGAACCCTCGACGCCGAGCGCCGCATACATGGTCTGGCTCATCGCATGCAGGTCGATGAAGGGCACGTTCAGCTCCCGGGCCGACTGGCGCGCCGCTTCGGCGTAGTCGGTCAGGGTGAGCTGGATTCTACCCGCCGGGTCGAAGCGGCGCCGTTCCATCGACGAGACGATGACCGGCAAGCCGCCCCGCGCGCGCACCATCTCGACGTGGGTCTTGATCTCGGCCTTGTAGGTGGTGAAGGGGCCGCCCTTGCCGGAAGCGATCTGCTTCTGGTCGTTGTGCCCGTACTGCATCAGGAGCGTGTCGCCCGGCTTCATCTGGCTCAGGATCTTGTCGATGCGGCGCTTGGAGAGCGAATCGCGGTAGGTCTCGCCCGACTGCGCATAGTTGGCCACCGCCACCGAGGGCTTCAGGAAGCGCGGCAGCATCTGGCCCCAGCTGTTGTAGGGTTCGCCCGGCTGGTCGCTGACGGTGGAGTCGCCGAGCAGGAACAGGGTCGGCACCTGTACCGGCGTGATCTCCACGGTCCGCACCGCCGGGCGGGCGCCGTTGAATTCCAGGGTCAGGCGCTTATCCCAGGCCCAGGCTTCGCTCACGGTTTCGCGCGGGACGTTGAGCTTGACTTCGCCCGGAGCGACGCCGTTCGCCGCCGGGATCTGCGGGGTGCGCACGTTGACGATGAAGCTGCGCTCGAGCTTCTGGCCGGGCGCGGTGTGCACGTTCTCGAGCGCCAGGCGGCGCAGTTCGGACTTGATGGTGGTGGTAGACGGCTGGGTGTCATCGCCCAGGGTGACCGTCACGCGGTAGTTCCCTTCCGGGAGGTCGACCGAAAAATAGCTGCCCTGGGCCGCGCCCGGCTCGAAACCGTAGCCGCGGCCGGCGTCGTAGGTGGTGGTGGCGGCAACCGGCGTGTAGCCGGCAGGGGCCGCGCTGCCGAAGGCGAAGCGCTTCGCCTGGTCCGCCTGGGGCTGGGAAGCGCAGCCCGCCAGCAGGAGGGCGCCGATGGCGGCGCCAAGCATGGTCAATCGCATGTTGTCCTTTCAAGACGCCGGCAGGGCGTCGCCGACCAGGGCCAGGTTCTGGATCGCGGCCAGGCCCCATTGGGCCGTTTCGTTGGTGGTCACCCATGGCACTTCGTTCACCGGATTGAGCACGGCCGGACCGGC
The DNA here is from genome assembly GCF_000427785.1 of Massilia alkalitolerans DSM 17462. Classification (GTDB taxonomy): domain Bacteria; phylum Pseudomonadota; class Gammaproteobacteria; order Burkholderiales; family Burkholderiaceae_D; genus Telluria; species Telluria alkalitolerans. The sequence continues at coordinate 19,866 of NZ_ATYR01000034.1, read as the reverse complement.
CACGCGCCGCGGCGTGAAGGGCGGATACGGCCGGTTGGCGGCGGCGAATTCCTTCCAGGCGCGCCGCGCCAGCTCGGGATCCTTGCGCTTCCAGGCCGCGTAGGCCGTCATGCGCGAGTTGCCCTGGTAGATGGCATCGGTGCCGCCGTGGGTCTTGCCCAGCCTGCGGCGCTGTTCCTCGGCGGGCGCGTTGTACAGTTCGCAGTACTCGATCCAGGCCTTTTCAAAAGCCTTGTCGCCGGTCAGGTTGATCAGCTCATCAAAAATCTCGATGGCGCCGAACACCGCGTTCAGGTGCGAGGCCTTGACGTCGGTGCCGATCATGTTGTGCAGGCGCCCGGTCTCCAGCTCGTAGCCCATGCGCTCGGCGTTGAAGAAGCCGTGCGGCATGGCGGCGATGTCGCGCATGCCGGTCAGGATGCGGTCGCGGTACTTCGTGCTGCCGCTGCGTTCCCATTCGGTGAGCCAGTTGGCCACCAGCGAGGCCCAGTCGGTGCCGAAGCTCGCCCGCACCGGGAACTGTCCCTTGGGCGGCTGGTTGGGGAGCTTGCGCACCGGGTCGACCGCTTCCAGGCGCTGGTCGGCATCCAGGGTTTCGCGCATGACGTCGCCGATGCGTTCGTCGGCGGTCAGGAAGTAGTACATGCGGCGGTAGACGGCGGTGCTGATGCGTACCTGCTTGGCGCTGCAGCCCCAGTGCTGGACGTTGTGGCGCGTGCCGAGCCCGGCGAAGCGGCCCAGGTGGTAGGTGTCGACGTCGCTGGTGTGGCGTACCATGGCTTCGCCGACGCGGAAGATGTCGGCACGGCCCGTACGCAGGAAGGAATACCACAGCCACAGGTCGGGCGAGAGTTCCGAGTTGGCCCAGGCATAGCCGCCGACGTCGTAGCGCCACTCGTGGCGATCCAGGTCGTAGGTGTGGCGGAAGTCGCCGTGGTCCCAGAAACCGTACCAGCGGCGCTGCTCGACTTCGTTGCGGTAGAAATCGAAGTGGGCGTCCAGCCGGTCCTCGATATGCGCTTTTGCGGGCGTGGAGCGGTCGGGCAGGGACCACATGTTGCCAAACACGCGGGTGGCGAGGATGTGGGCGGGCGCCGCCACCAGCTGCGGCGGCGTCTGGACATGGGCAGCCATCTGCACCAGGCGCTCGCGCGCCGGCGTGGCGTCAAGGGCCCACAGGGTCAGCTCGCTTGAGCGCGCGACGCCGACCGGGGTGCCGAAGCCTTTCTCGTAGTCCTCGTAGGTGATGTCGAGGGCCTGCAATTCTTCGGCGTGGGTGTCCATGCCCATGCCGTCGTGGTAGAAGCGCAGGTCCATGGCCGGCGCGTCGGGCGACCACATCCAGAGCGTGACCTGGGCCGCGTCGGTATGGGCGTTGCGGATGTCGAGCTGGGTCGGGTGGCGTTGCCAGAAGTCGCGCATGCCGAAGGCGACGCCGCCGGAGGCGCCGCCGATGTAGCCCAGGCCCGGCGCACGCCGGCCCCAGGCCGCGTCGATCCAGCCGTGGCCGGCCTTGGTGCGCTTGCGGATGCGGAAGCTGTCGGCGGAGAGTTGCGACAGGCTGTAGTCACCCCAGGCCGGCACGTACTGCATGTTCTTGCGCACGCGCTCGGCGATCTCCGAGACTGCCACGCCCTGGCCCGCCAGCTGGGCCTTGCGCACCGCCTCGCCCGGGTCACGGCGCAAGCCGGTCAGGTTGCGCACGCCTTCGGCCCACAGGCCGCCGCTGTTATCCTGCAATTCGCCGCCGAAGCGCACGTGGCGGTTGTGTTCTTCGTCCGTCATCGGCACATCGAAGCGCAGGCCGATCCCGCGCACGAAGTCCTTCTGCTCGTCGCCGTCGAAGACGAAGGTGTGCATGATGCGCACCGACTCGGCGCCGGCGTAGAAGTACAGGCGCACAGTGAAGGGCAGCCAGGCGCGGCTGCCCTTGACGTCGCGGTGCATGCCCTCGAGTTTGACCACGCTGCGCACCGGACCGCGCTGTTCGAGCGTGACCTTGGCGAGCCGGCTTTCGTAGGCGCTCTGGCGCGTGCTGCCACCTGTGCCATCGGGCTGGTCGTCGCTCAGCGCCACCAGCTTGCCGGCGCGCGCAATGTCGGTCTTGCCACGCCGGATGCTGCGAATGATGTCGGCGCCCTGGCGCGGCACGACGCATTCGATGACGCCGGTGTCGATCACGATGGCGTCCGGGTTTTCCTTGATGGCCAGCGCCTGGGCCGGCAGGCGCGCCTTGCCGGGCTTGAGCTGCAGTCGTCCCGGCATGGCGCCCTGTGCGGGCAGGGCGTGGGCGGTCCACTTCAGCGAACCATCCGGCCAGTAGGCGAGCGGCCAGCTCTGGCAGGCCAGTTCGCCGCCAGGGCTTGATAGGGCAAAGGCCTGGTCCTTGCGCAGCGCGCCGCGCGGCCAGGGCACGCCGAAGGTGGTGCCGGTCATGAGCGAGGGCGCACCCTCCAGCCAGGACAGGTCGGCGATGGTCGGGGAAGCGGGTGCGGCGGGCGCCGCGACGGCGCCGGCGGCGCGCATGCCGAAGGGCAGCGCGGCGGCCAGCGCACCGGTCTTGAAGAAGCTCCGGCGGGACAGCGGGGCCATGCTCAATTCCCTTTGGCGAAGCTGATTGCAACCGGCGCACGCAGGCGCGCCGCTTCCTCGGCCACGTGGCGCTGCCAGTCCTGCTGGGTGGCGAAGGGGCTGCCGCGGGTCCAGGCGGCGCCCACGTGGTAGCTCAGCGGCTGGCCGGAAGTGACCGGTGCGATCACCAGGCCGTTGCGTTCGTCGGCGGCGAAGCTCGTTGCGCTCGGGACGATCACGGCCACCCCGAAGTCGCCGAAGCTGCGCTGGGTGACCCATTGAACCAGGCTGCCGTCCTTCTTGTTCTCGCTGAAATCGACTTTCACTTCCTGGCCCTTGTCGCTGGGGCGCTTGTTCAGGCCGACGGCGGCGTTCAGGCTGGCCGGGCCGGCGAAGGTGAAGGTGCTGTCGATGCGGTCGAAGTAGCGGCCGGCGTCGACGGTGAAGCGCTTGACCTCCGAGACCTTGGTGCCCTGGGCATCCCAGCCGTCGTAGTGCAGCTCGAAGACGGTGCGTACCGGGCCGTTGGCCAGGATCTTCCAGGTCTTGTAGTTGGTGCCGACAAAGAGCGTCTTGCCATCCCAGATGCCGGTGCCGCCCGCGCCGCGGGTCGGGCCGACGTTGTACATGTCGATGCCTTCGCCTTCGTCGACGTGGTAGTGGTCGTGGCCGATGTTGTACCAGCGATCGACGATCGGGTAGGGCACGCGCTTGAACCAGATGTCCATGCCGCTGGTGACCAGCACTTCCTTGTCGCTGCCGGCGGGTGCCGGAGCGGCCAGGGCCGGGCCATAGGTGCGGTGCGCCAGCTTGTCGTTCTCCCAGGCGAAGTCGTCGAGGCGTTCCTGCACGAAGCGCGCGTAGGTCTTGGCCGGGAAGGGCGGATTGGTGGCCTTGCCCTTCTCGATGGTGACCGTGGTGCGCTTCTCGCCCGCCTTGAAGGCGACCTGGAACAGCAGCTCGCCATAGGCGGCGCCGATCATCTTCGGGTCCTTGCCGGTGGGAGCGATATTGGTCACCTGGTAGGGCAGGACGCGCCCTGAAGCGTCCTTCACCACCAGCTGCTGGTTCAGGGCCTGGGGCAGGGCCTCGTTGACTTTCGCCCAAGGGATGGCGATGGTCTCGGCCGGCCGGGCGATGTCCAGCGTGTGGCTGACGGTGACGGTGAGGCGTTCGGCGGCGTTGGCGCCAGTGGCGAACAGGGCTGCAAGGGCGATGGCGGACAGGGTGAAGCGAGTAGTCATGTCGAAGTGCGCTTATCGAGATTGGTGAGTTGCCTGCGGCGGGGTCATGCCTTCGCCGAGGAAGAAGCTGGGGTGGGGCGGCTGGTTGTAGCCGGCGTTCTGGGCCGCCACCTGCACCCGGTACTGGGCGTCGTGCATCAGGGTCGGCAGGCGGTGCGTGGTCGGCACGGTGGTGCTGAATACCAGCAGGGCATCGTCCGTATTGCTGCGCCAGACGACTTCCTCGCGCCAGTCGCCGAGCAGGTCGGCCGACAGTACGGGGTTGGCCTTGGTGCTGTTGTTGGAGGCGGCGCGCAGCGGCGCGGCATCCAGCAACAGGTCGAGGCGCTGGGCCTGCGGGTTCCACTTCTCGATCTTCGTGCCGTCGAGCGATTCGCGCAGCAGGTCGCCGTCCCACCAGAGGCCGAAGTTGTAGGCGCGCGGGCGCACCGCCGAGATCTGCTGGCCCTTGGCGTTGTACAGGCCGCCGGTCGGATTGGTGATGCCGCCGATCGCGGCCCAGCATTCGTTGCCCGGATGGGCGGCGTCGATGTCCATGCAGATGCCGCGTCCGACGTCGATGGTGCTCGGGATGCCCCACAGGACCTTGCCGGTGGCGGCGTCGCGCATCGCGGCGCCGTTGCCCCGGTAGCACTTGGGCGACTCGTGCACCATGAAGACCTGCAGGCCCGGCAGGCTCGGGTCGTGCTTGGTGACGTGGAGGGCGTCGCCGTGGCACAGGTTCGACGAGTACATCAGCTTGCCGCTGCTGGCGATGGTGGCGGCGCCGTAGACGATGTCGTCGCGGCCGTCGCCGTCGGCGTCGGCCACCGCCATCCAGTGCGCACCCTGGCCGGCGGCCTCGCCGTTGCCGGACGTGTCGCTGTCGAACACCCAGCGCTGCGTCAGCTTGCCGTCGCGCCAGTCCCAGGCCGCCAGCACGGCGCGCGTGTAGTAGCCGCGCGCGAACACCGCGCTCGGTTGCTTGCCGTCGAGGTAGGCCACGCCGCCGAGGAAGCGGTCGACCCGGTTGCCGCGGTTGTCGCCCCAGGCGGCGCCGTCGCCGCCGCGCGCCGGGAGATAGTTGGTGGTGGCCAGTGCGGCGCCGCTGCGGCCGTCGAACACGGTCAGGAATTCCGGCCCCGCCAGGATGAAGCCCTTGTCGTTGCGGTAGTCGGCCTTGGCATCCCCGATGACTTTGCCGTGGCCGTCGACGCTGCCGTCGGCGGTTTTCATCATCACTTCGGCGCGGCCGTCGCCGTCGAAGTCGTAGGCGAGGAAGGTGGTGTAGTGGGCGCCGGCGCGAATGTTCTTGCCCAGGTCGATGCGCCACATGAAGCTGCCGTCGAGGCGGTAGGCGTCGATATAGGTCGAGCCGGTGTGGCCGCTGTGCGAATTGTCCTTCGCATTGGTCGGCTGCCACTTGACCAGCAGTTCGTAGCGGCCGTCGCCATCGAGGTCGGCCGCCGAGCCGTCGTTCACCTGGTAGCTGTAGGCCACGCCGTCTGGGGTGACGCCGTCGGCCGGTTTGCGCAGGGGGATCGTCAGGAAAGGCTGCTGCCAGGCGGCGACCGGTTTGGCGTCCTCGCCGGCTTCGGCATTGCCGCGCACGGCCCGCACGCTGTAGCTTGCGCCCGCTGCGGCGCCCTTGTCGACGAAGTTGGTGGCGGCCAGCGGCGCGTCGTTGAGGCGCTTGCCGTCGCGGTAGAGGTTGAAGCTGGTGGCCGCGTCTTCCTGGCCGAGCAGGCGCCAGCTGACGAAGTTGCCGTCCTGGGTGTGGATCGCGACCACACCGCGGTCGAGTCGTTCGAGCTGCTTGCCGGCGAGCTGGGTGACGGCGGGCGCCGTGCTCGTGGTCGCGCAAGCGGTACAGGCGAGGGCCAGCATGCCGAGGGCGATGCTGCGCTGCAGGGTGTCGTTACAGGTCTTGGGTGCCATGGTGTCCGGGGTTGGGCGTCGAGGGTAGCGCATCCGAGTATTCGACGCCATGCCGACAGTGTCAACAATCGGGGTGTGCGGCGGGACATTTAATCAGGCGCTTGAGCGGATCCTGCGCCGTGTGAATACAGCGCGAGCGCTCCCTTGCGCTCAAGGCGCTGATCGAAGCATCAGTTGAGCAGAGCGGGATATGGACGCTCATGCGCATGCCAGCGTAGACTGTGCGGATTCGTTCTCTACCCGCCAGACCATGATCATCTCGTCCGCCCTAGACTACCGCGAAGCCGCACGCCGCCGGTTGCCGCCTTTCCTGTTCCATTACCTCGATGGCGGCGCCGGCGCCGAGCAGACCCTGCGCAGCAACGTCGACGACCTGCAGGCGGTCAAGCTGCGCCAGCGCGTGCTGCGCGGCTCCGAGCAGCTGGACCTGGGCGTGCAGTATTTCGGCCAGGATTACGGCCTGCCGATCGCGCTGGCGCCGGTCGGCCTGACCGGCATGTATGCGTGCCGCGGCGAAGTGCAGGCGGTGCGCGCGGCCTGCAAGCGCAACATCCCCTTCATCCAGTCCACCGTGTCGGTGTGCCCGCTGGCCGAAGTGGCGGCCCAGGCCTCGAATCCGATCTGGTTCCAGCTGTACGTCCTGAAGGACCGCGGCTTCATGCGCGACGTGATGCGGCGCGCCTGGGAGCTGGGCGCCACCAACCTGGTGTTCACGGTCGACATGCCGGTGCCGGGCGCGCGCTACCGCGACGCCCACAGCGGCATGAGCGGCCCGAACGGCCCGCTGCGGCGCGTGCTGCAGGCGATGACGCATCCGCGCTGGGCGCTTGATGTCGGCGTGTTCGGGCGTCCGCACGACCTCGGGAATATCTCCGCCTATCGGGGCAGCGCCACCGGGCTGGCCGACTACATCGGCTGGCTGGGCGCGAACTTCGATCCGGGCATCGCGTGGAATGACTTGCAGTGGATCCGCGACGAGTGGAAGGGCAAGTTCATCGTCAAGGGCATCCTCGACCCGGAAGACGCGCGCGACGCGGTGGCCTTCGGGGCCGACGGCATCGTCGTGTCGAACCACGGCGGGCGCCAGCTGGACGGGGCGCCGTCCTCGGCCCAGGCGCTGCCGGCGATCGCGGCGGAAGTGAAGGGCAAGCTGACGATCTTCGCCGATGGCGGGGTGCGCACCGGGACCGATGTGTTCCGGATGCTGGCGCTGGGCGCGGATGGGGTGCTGATCGGGCGGGCGTTTGTGTATGCGCTGGCCACGCAGGGGCAGGCGGGTGTCGAACGGCTGCTGGCGATCATGGAGAAGGATTTGCGGACCAATATGGTGCTGACCGGAGTGCAGAAGGTAGCCGAGATTGGGCCGCACTTGTTGGTGAAGTGAAGCAGGACCGGTCGAAGCTTCGATCGTTGAGGCTTTATGTCTGCTATCGACCCCGAAGCGGACATCTACGCGATCCTGCGACGTTCTAGGCTGAGCTCACTATGCTTGGTCCTTGCATTGACACAGACTTTCGCCGATCTCGCGCATAAGAAAGCGCCGTTAGCTCCAGGATTTCGCCTGGAGTGACGGTGTGCAGTAATAACCTGCTCAACACGCCAAAGTACCAGGTCTTCATGAACTTCTCGCAGGACTTCTAAAAGCGCGGGCGTTGTGAATGAGACTGACGCCTCCAAATAAGCGTATATTCATCGATTGGATGAATAGGAACACGCAAAGGGGTTGGTAATGAATAAGCTCATCTACAAAGGCGCCCTGGCAGTGGCGGTGACGATCGTTTCATTGAATGCATCGGCCGACGCGATCGTGACGTTCGCCCATCCTGCAAACATGGCGGACGTGCCGCGCTCGGTTATCGACCGGGAAAACATGGAGTGGCACTTTAGCGAGCATTTCGCGCACCTGTCGAAACAGTTACCGGCGGGGCAAAACCTGAAGGTCGAGATGCTCGATATCGACTTGGCCGGGAACGAGTTCCCGCGCGTGGCGATTCGTGATGTGCGCGTGCTGAAGGGTCGCGCCGACTGGCCGCGTCTGCACTTGCGCTACACCATCGAGCAGGATGGGCAGACAGTGCGCACCGGGGAGGCCAAGCTGTCCAATCCAAATTACCTGATGGGAGTTAATCGTTATACCCACGAGATGTACTCGCATGAGAAGCAGATGATCGAGGACTGGTGGCGCAAGGAGGTGGTGGCGGCGCACTGAGCGCCCATCTATTATCCCGCATCTCACGCTTCCAGGCTCGCCGGGGGCGGATTACGCAGGCGCCGTGGCGCGCTCGAGCGCATTGAGCTAAAAATCGCATGTTCCCTGCTGTCACCGCACATTTATCCGACGCTTGCACTACATAACAGGCGGGCCGGTCGTCTCTGCAAAAACTCGGTATCAGCCAATATTTCCCGTGATTTGCCAGCGGCATCTTCTTCCAGTCTAGGTGCTGCCGATTGCTACACAATGTCCAGCCATTCTTCGGACCTGCGCGCCGATGTACGTAGAACAAGAACGGATTGGTCGCGCTCCTAATGCCCCCGTCGCCCAATCCGCTGATGCACCCGCCGCTGCGCCACCCACACCCCAACCGCCACCACCGGTACGAGAATCCCCAGCATCAGATCCGGATTGATCGGCAACCCGGCCGCCTTGGCCGCCTTGCCCGCATACCCGAGCAGCCCTACCAGATAGTAGGAAATCGCCGCCACCGACAGTCCTTCAACCGCCAGCTGCAGCCGCAACTGCTGCGCCGCGCGCGCGTTCATCGATTCCAGGATGCGCCGGTTCTGCAGCTCCTGCACGATGCCGACCCGGGTGCGCAGCAGGTCGTTGGTGTCGGCGATGCGGCGCGCCAGCGCGTCCTGGCGCGCGCTGATCGCGGCGCAGGTCTGCATGGCCGGCGCCAGGCGGCGTTCCATGAATTCTTCCACCGTAGGCGTGCCCTCGATGCGCACTTCGCGCAGCTCCTCGATGCGCGCCTTGACCAGGCCGAAATAGGCCTTCGAGGCCGAGAAGCGGTAGCCGTTGTCGAGCACCAGCTTTTCCAGGCGCGCCGCCAGCCGCGTGATCTGCGCCAGCAGGCGCTGCTCGTCCTGCGCGCCATGCTCGACGGGCGCCATGTCGGTCGCCACCATGGCGCTGGCCAGCGAGGACAGCTCCGCTTCGATCGCGTCCAGCTCGGTGCCGACGGTGCGCGCGGCGGGCAGGCCGAGCAGGGCCATCATGCGGTAGGTTTCGATTTCCAGCACCCGCTGCACCAGGCGTCCGCCCTGCAGGTGGCGCATGCCGAGGTCGCGGATCACGAAGCGGCTGAAGCCATCCGACTGGATCGCGAAATCGGTCCACAGCTCGGCGCCCTGCATGACCGAGGAGCCGGCCAGGCTGTTGCGCCCGAACACCGCGGGCAGGCGCGAGGCGTCGGCGGCGCCCTTGACCAGCGCGACGTGGGCCGCCGCCATCAGGCTGCCCTCCAGGCTGGCCAGCCAGCTGGCTGGCAGGAAGGACAGCGGCACGTGCGAGAAGGCCTCGAACGCCCCCATGTCGGGCGGAAGCGGCGTGGTCACCGTGTAGGTGGCGAACTCGGTATGGCATTCCCACTTCAGGCGGAAGCTGCCGAAGTCGTGGAAGAAGTGGTTGCTGCCCGGGCCGGGGGCGGCAACGCCAAAGTGGCCGCACAAGCTTCCCAGCAGCTGGTGCTGGGAATGGCGGCCCGGCGGACCGGCCTGGCCGCCGTGATAGACCGCCAGGTGGGTGATGGCCTCGGGCGCGTCGAGCCGCATGAACGGGCGCGAGTGGAGTTCGGCGGCGAGCGGCACCCGCAAGGGATGGTTCAGCGATACGTTGAAGTCTCTCACTCGACGCTCTCGTAGTAGTAGTAGTTAAGTATTACTTTTCGCTATTGTGTCATTACTTGCTGTTTTGTGCACTGCGTCATTTGATTAATGAAGAACACTCAGGAGCGTGAGCGGAAAGTGTTGGAAATGATCATCAGACATGGCTTTTGCGCACCGGATTTACTTTCGCGAGTTGGGTTCCCGCACAAGTATTGAGCGCGGTCAGGTGGTCCGCGTTTAGCGGCGCTTTCATTTCTAGGCGAACTCATCTGTCAGCATTTCGTCAGATGTCCGGCCGAGGATCGATCTGTCAAGCCCGCACCATTCTGGTGCGTTTTGGCAATCCATCCAGGAGGAAAACATGACTACCCGCAGCTTCCTGCGCCGCAGTTTTCACCATCCCTGCCGGCTCCGCCAACCCCGACTTTCCCTGCTCGCGTTCGCCGTCGGCGCGGCCCTGCTGTCGGCCTGCCAGTTCCCCGGCGGCCGGGTCGATGAGCTGAACAACCTGCGCGGCCCCACACAAACCCTCACGGTCGAACTGCGCGAAGGCACCAACATGGCGGCGGCGCCATCGCCGGACGGCCGCCTGATCGTGTTCTCGGCCCAGGGCGCGCTGTGGATCATTCCGCGCGAAGGCGGGCAGGCGCGCCGCATCACCGATTGGCGCGTCGAGCCGACCGCGCCGGTGTGGTCGCCCGATGGCAGGCGCATCGCCTTCCAGAACTACGCGCCGGAAGGGAACTTCCATATCTGGACGATCTCGCCGGACGGACGCAATCTGCGCGAGCACACCACCGGTCCGTTTGATGATCGCGAACCGGCCTGGCTGCCGGACGGCAGCGGCCTGGTGTTCTCGTCGGATCGCAGCGGCGACGGCCAGTACAAGATCTGGCGCGTGAACGTGAACGGCGGCGCGCCGGCCCAGGTGACCACCGGGCCCGGGGCCGAGAGCAATCCGGTGGTGTCGCCGGACGGCAGCCGCCTGGCCTATGTCGACGGCACCAACGTCGTCACCGCCCCGATCGGCGGCGGCGCGCCGACGGTCGTGGCGCCGGGCACGGCCCCGGCCTGGACCCCGGACGGCAGCGCGCTGGTCTACCATAACGCCGCGCGCCAGCTGGTGGTGGGCGGCGCGGCGGTGACGATCGACGAGGACATCTTCCCGTTCCCGGTGCGCTTCCTCCCGGACGGGCGCTTCCTGTACACGGCCGATGGGCACATCCGCATCCGCGACGCCAGCGGCGCCAATCCGAACGATGTGGCTTTTCGCGCCGAACTGAGGCTGCGCCGGCCCGACATCCGCGAAGGCAAGGACCGCAACTTCGACAACTTCAGGCCGCGCCAGGTGAAGGGCATCAGCGCCCCGGTCCTGTCGCCGGACGGACGCAGCATCGCCTTCGTGGCCCTGAACGACGTCTGGACCATGCGCATCGGCGAAGCGCCGGTGCGGCTGACGGACGATCCCGACCGCGACGTCAACCCGCAATGGACCGCGGACGGGCAGGCGGTCTACTTCTCGTCCGAGCGCAACAATGCCGGCCAGCTGGCGGTCGACCAGGTCGACGTGGCGACCCGTGCCCGCACGCGGCTGGCCGCTATCCCGGGACGCTCAATGGCGCTGCCGAAGCTGTCGCCGGACGGCGGGCGCATCGCCTACACCACCTTGTCGGGCCAGCTCGAGATCTGGAACCGCGCCACCTCGACCTTCGAGGTGATCCTGCCCTCGGTGAGCACCCAGGTTAGCACGCCGCAATGGACGCCCGACGGCCAGCGCATCATCGTGGTGGACAACGAGCGCATCAACAACCGCTTCCGCGAGGGCTACAACAAGCTGCGCGTGATCGACCTGGCCACGCGCACCGGCACCTTCTATGCGGTGGCGTCGGCGCCGCGCCAGATCGCCGAGCGCGACGAGGGCGCTGCCGTGCTCTCGCCCGACGGGACCCGCGTGGCCTTCATCATGGACTCGCGCCTGTACGCGATTCCCGTCGGTCCGAACGGCGCCCCGACCGGCGAGGCGCGCCGCGTCACCGAGGACATCGCCGACCTGCCGTCCTGGGGCGGCGACTCGCGGACCATCCTGTACAAGTCGGCCGAGCGGGTGCGCACCGTGCGCGTCGACGGCAGCGGCGCCCGCGAGATCCCGGTCAGGCTGAAGTATCGCCAGGCGGTGCCGGAAGGGCGCACCGTGATCCGTGCGGGGGCGCTGTGGGATGGCGTGGCTAGCTCCCTGCGCCAGAACGTCGACATCGTCATCCAGGGCAACCGCATCGTGTCGGTCGGACCGCAGACTGATCACCCGGCCGGGGTGCGCGTGGTCGACGCCAGCGGCCTGACCGTGATGCCGGGCCTGATCGAGACCCACCTGCACCCGCTGACCCTGTACCAGGGCGGGCAGTTCGGCCAGATCGCCCAGCTGATGCTGTCCTACGGGATCACGACGGCGCAGTCGGTGGGTGGCCCGCTGCACCAGAGCGTGGAGATGCGCGAGTCGCTCGAGGCCGGGAACCTGCTGGGGCCGCGCATGTTTGTCTCGCCGCCGCTGTGGGAGGGCAACCGCCAGTTCTACCACTTCGCGCGCACCCTGCGCACGCCGCTCATCGCCGAGCTCGAGATCGCCAAGGCCAAGCGCTTCGATGCGGACTTCCTGAAGAGCTACGTGCGCGCGCCGATCCCGATCATGGAACGGATCGCGCAAGGGGCGCTCGACCTGCGCGTGCCGAGTGGCACCCACATGGTGCAGCCGGGCGCGGCGACGGGCCTGGGCGGCACTACCCACCTGTCGGCGACGCAGCGCATGGGCTACGGCTGGTCGAAGTCCTTCGCGCGCGCGATCACCTACCAGGACGCGGCCGACATCTACGGCAAGGGCGACTTCCACCTGATCGACACCCTGTTCTCGGCCTCCGCGCTGGCGGGGCTGGATCCGGGCATCGTCACCGACCCGCGCTTCATCCTGGTGCCGCCGAACTTCGTGCCGGGCCTGCAGAACGCGCAGCCGCCCACCGCGACCCAGCTGGCCAGCATCATCAACGACGCCACCCAGCAGGCCAAGGTGCGCGCCGCCGGTGCGCTGGTTGCCAACGGCACTGACTCGCCACTGGTGGTGCCGGGCATCTCGCTGCACCTGAACATGCGCGGGGCGGCGATCGTGCAGGGCAACCTGACGGCGCTGTACTCGGTGACGCGCGACGCGGCGCGCATCGCGTTGGTGGGCGACGATCTCGGCACCGTGGAAAGCGGCAAGCTGGCCGACCTGATCGCGGTGGGAGGCAATCCGCTGGCGGACCTGCGCGCCGCCGCCGACGTGCGCTTCGTGGTCAGGAACGGCCGGGTGATCACGGTGCCGGAGATCCTGGCGCCGGCGCAGACGCCGGAGCAGCTGGAGGCGCGCCGGCAGGCGCTGGCCGCGCGGGAGACGCTGTGCCGGGAGGAGCCGCATCACTGCGAGGAGCCCGGCGGGGGCCACGCGCACTGAGCGCGTGATCCTGCTAGCCGGCCTCCTTGCGCGCCCGCGCATCGAGGCCGGCCAGCACGTCGATCGGCAAGGGGAACACGATCGTGGACGATTTGTCGCCCGCGATCGTGCTCAGCGTCTGCAGGTAGCGCAGCTGCATTGCGCCGGCCTGCTGCGCCAGCACGAAGGCGGCCTGCTGCAGTTTTTCCGAGGCCTGCAGCTCGCCCTCCGCATGGATCACCTTGGCGCGCCGCTCGCGCTCGGCCTCGGCCTGGCGCGCAATCGCCCGGATCATCGATTCGTCCAGGTCGACGTGCTTGATCTCGACGTTGGCCACCTTGATGCCCCAGGCGTCGGTCTGGGCATCCAGCACCTGCTGGATGTCGAGGTTGAGGCGTTCGCGCTCGGCCAGCATCTCGTCCAGCTCGTGCTTGCCGAGCACCGCGCGCAGGGTGGTCTGGGCCAGCTGGCTAGTCGCTTCCATGAAGTTGGCGACCTGGATGATGGCGCGCTCCGGGTCCACCACCCGGAAGTAGATCACGGCGTTGACCTTGACCGAGACGTTGTCGCGCGAGATCACGTCCTGGGTCGGCACGTCGAGCACGATGGTGCGCAGGTCGACCCGCACCATCTGCTGCAGCACCGGGATCAGGATGATCAGGCCCGGTCCCTTCACGCCCCAGAAGCGGCCCAGCTGGAACACCACGCCGCGTTCGTATTCGCGCAGGACCCGGATCGACGTGACCAGCAGCGCGAGCAGCAGGAAGAACAGGACGCCAACGCCAAGGCCGATACCGGTGATCATTGCATTCTCCTAGCTGTTCTCGACAGGGACCACTTCGAGCCGCAGGCCGCTGCGGCCGACGATGCGCACGGTCTGCGCCTGGCGCAGCGGGGTGCTGCTGATGGCGTGCCACAGTTCGCCCTCGACCTTGACCCAGGCCTCGTTGGCGCGCCGTTCACCGAGCTGTTCGACCGTGCACAGCGTCCCGATCAGGCTTGCGGCACCACTCCTTACCGGGCGCCGGCGCGTCCTGAGCGCCAGGCGCACGGTGCCGAACAGCAGCAGGGCGCTGGCGGTGGCCAGCGTGCCGACCAGGCCGGGCGGAATGCCGTAGCCGGGCAAGTCGGTATCGATCAGCATCAGTGCGCCGGCGACGAAGGCGGCGATCCCGCCCAGGCCGAGGATGCCGAAGCTGGGCAGGAAGGCTTCCGCGCCCATGAAGGCCAGGCCGAGCACGATCAGGGCCAGGCCGGCGTAGTTCACCGGCAGCAGCTGCAGGGCGTACAGGCCCAGCAGCAGGCAGATCGCCCCGATCACGCCCGGCGCCACCGCGCCCGGGTTCATGAACTCGAATACCAGGCCGTAGAGTCCGACCGTCATGAGGAGCAGGGCGACGCTGGGATTGGCGATCGCGGCGAGCGCGTTGGTGCGCCAGTCGGGCGCGAATTCGACCAGCAGCGCGCCTTTCGTCTGCAGGCGGCGCGGCTGGCCCAGCACATTGACGCTGTGGCCGTCCAGCTGCGCCAGCAGGGTCGGGACGTCCGGCGCCACGACGTCGATGACCTTCAGCCGCAGCGCTTCCTCGGCGGTGAGGCTGACGGATTCGCGCACCGCGCGCTCGGCCCAGTCGGCGTTGCGGCCGCGCAGCTGGGCCAGGCCGCGCAGGTAGGCGGCGGCATCGTTGAGCGCCTTGGCCTGCATGGGCGAAGCCGGCTCCTTCTGGGCGGACTTGGGGGCGTTCTTGCCGCTGCCCCCTGGGACGGGCTGGCCGGCGGGGGGCGATGGCCCAATGCCGATCTCGACCGTCGTCGTCGCGCCCACGTTGGTGCCGGGCGCCATCGCCGCGACATGGCTGGCGTACAGGAGGTAGGTGCCGGCGCTGGCGGCGCGTGCGCCGCTGGGGGCGACGTAGACGGCGACCGGCACCGGTGCGGCGAGGATCGCCTTGATCGCGGTGCGCATCGAGGTGTCGAGTCCGCCCGGCGTGTCCATCCGGATGACCAGCAGCACGTGCCCGAGCGAGGCGGAGCGCCCGATGCCGCGCACGACCTGGTCGGCGCTGGCCGGGCCGATGGCGCCGTCGATGGTCAGGAGGCCAACGGCGGCGGACCTGGATGCCGGGGCGGATGCAGCCGGGCTGGCGCCCGGGAGCGCAAGCAAGGCTGCGAGCGTGAGCGCGGCCAGGACCGGCAGCAGCGCGGCGAGCTTGTAGCGCAACACGGTCGCCTCCCAGGATCAAGCCTTGCCGGCCACGAACCGGACCGGTCAAGACTTGGACCGCGATCCGCATCCGGGTGTTCCCGGCTTGCGCCGATCGGTCACGGTTGAGTCGATAACGATAATGCATTATCATTAGTGCCTTGTCCGCGCCATGAGGTACCCGATCCATGAAACGTCCCATCCTGCCGATGCTGCTGGCCCCGGCCCTGTCCCTGTCCCTGTCCCTGTCGAGCCAGTATGCGCTTGCCGACGATCCCGTGATGGTGATCGGCGAAGTCAGGGTGAGCGCCCAGCGTCCGGGTGGCGCGCTGCTCTCGAACAGCGTCATGAGCTCGGTCGACGTGCTCGGCGCCGACAAGCTCGAAGACAAGAACGTCGCCAACAGCTGGGAACTGCTCGGGCAGCTCCCCGGCATCCAGCTGACCGAGACCCGCATGGGCGCGGAGTCCGGCAAGGCCAGTTTCCGCGCCTTCAATGGAGAAGGCTATATCAACGGCATCAAGGTGCTGATCGACGGCATTCCCAGCAATGTCAACAGCGGCAACCAGCGCTTCATCGACATGGTCTTCCCGCTCGAGGTGGATTACATCGAAGTGGTGCGCGGCACCAACGATCCGCGCTATGGCCTGCACAACATCGGCGGCAACATCAACTTCGGCACCCGCCAGGGCGGCAACTACCTGGACGGGCGCTTGAGCGTCGGCAGTTTCTCCAGCCGCGAAGCCCAGCTGGCGCTGGGACGCGAGAGCGGCGGCCTGGCCCAGAACTACTTCTTCGCCAGACAGCATTCGAACGGCTCCCGCGCGCACAGCGACTCCGAGAAGTACACGCTGGGCGCCAAGTGGTTCCTGAGTTCGGCCGACAAGGCGGTCAAGGCCGGCCTGGTGCTGCGCAGCTACCGCCACGAGGCCGAGGAGCCGGGCTTCCTCACGGCGCAGGAGCTGGCCGCCAACCGCCGCCAGTCGCCCGCCAAGAACGCCAATGACCTGAGCGAGCGCGACATGCGCCATGCGAGCGTTCACCTGGACTGGCAGCTCTCGCCGCAAGCCTTCTGGAGCAACAAGCTGTACTACAACCGCTACCTGGATGACCGCCGGGTCACCTTCACCAGCAACCCAGGCGGCACGGCGCCGCGCCAGCGCCGCCTCTGGGACGAGGCGCAGACCGGCTTGCTGAGTACGTTGACCTGGCGCGCCCATGCCGGGCTGGCGGTCGAGAGCGGCATCAGCGCCGAGCGCCAGGACAACGCCTACCGCCGCCTGCGCTACGGCTTCGCGCTGCCGACCGACTTCACCACCCCGGCAACGGTCCAGAACGACGACAGCTACACCCTCGACAATACCGGCGCCTATGTGCAGGCAGTCATCCGGCCGGTCGAATCGCTCAGGATCATCCCGGGCTTCCGGCTGGATCGATTCAGCGGCGACTTCCTGAACCATGCGAATGGACTGCGGGCCCGCCTGCAGGACTATGGCTGGATCAGGCAGCCCAAGCTGAGCATGGTCTACGGCCCGTCACAGAATGTGAGCCTGTACGCCAACTGGGGCCGCACGTTCCAGATCCTGACCGGTTCCGGCGCGCCGGCCTACCTGGTGCCGGGGCAGGCGCGCTTCGCCCCCTCGATCAATACCGGCAGGGAGGTCGGCATCAAGTTCAAGCCGGTTCCTGGCGCCGACCTGCGCCTCGCGGCCTGGCAGCAGGACGCCACCGGCGAGGTGGCCAACATGCCGGCCACCGGCACCACGGTCGGGCTGGGCGAGACGCGCCGCAAGGGGCTCGACCTGCAGGTGTCAACCCGCATTGGCGAGCACGTCGACCTGAGCTTCTCGCACTCGGTGCAGAAAGCCGAGGTGGTGAGCGCGTTCACCGCCGACGGGTTCTCGCTGGCCGGGAAAGAGGTGTTCCATACGCCGCGCCACATCACCAACGTCGGCGCCGATTATCACCACTCGGAGCGCTGGCGCTTCGGGCTGCAGGGGCGCGCGCAGGGCGGCTACTACATCGACAACGCGAATGCGCTCGGCAAGTTCGGCGGCTTCGTGCTGTTCGACGCCAGCGTGCGCCATCAGCTGTCCCGGACCGTGAGCCTGGACCTGCAGCTCAAGAACCTGGCCGACCGCCGCCACGCCTACGCCTGGTACGACAACTTCTTCTGGCCAGTCAGCCAGGCCCAGCCGATGTTCTCGGCTGGCGCCGGGCGCGCCGCGTACCTGGCGCTCAACGTGAAGCTGTGACAACATGACGAAACCACTGCATTCCCGCATCATGGGCATCGACGCGCTGCGCGGCCTGGTCATGGTGTTCATGCTCGCCGACCACGTGCGCGAGACCTTTCTGCTGCACCTGCAGGTATCCGACCCGATGGATGTCGCGACGACGTCCGGCCCGCTGTTCGTCTCGCGCCTGCTGGCGCACCTGTGCGCGCCGGTGTTCGTGTTCCTTACCGGCCTGTCCGCCTTCCTGTACGGCGCCCGCCAGCAGGACGGCGCAGGCGCCGCAGCAAGCTTCCTGTGGAAGCGCGGCCTGTTCCTGGTGGTGCTGGAACTAACGGTCATCAACTTCGCCTGGACCGCGAGCTTTCCGCCCAAGGTGATCTACCTGCAGGTGATCTGGGCCATCGGCCTGTCGATGCTGGCGCTGGCGGCGCTGGTCCGGCTGCCGCGTGCGTTCCTGATCGCGCTCGGACTGGCGATCGTCGCCGGCCACAACCTGCTGGACCCGCTGCACTTCGCGCCCGGCCGTCCGCTGCACGCCGTCTGGGCGGTGCTGCACGACCGCGGCTGGCTGGAGCTCGGCGACACCCTGCGCCTGCGTACCTCCTACCCGGTGCTGCCATGGATCGGCATCATCTGCCTGGGCTATGCCTGCGGGCCGTGGTTCGCAGCAGGGTTCACGCCGCAGCGCCGCGCGCGCCGGCTGCTGGGATGGGGCCTGGGAGCGCTGGCCGGCTTCCTGCTGCTGCGCGCGGCGAACGTCTACGGCGACCGGCCGTGGAGCGCCGGCGCCACGGCGCTCGAGACCATGATGGGCTTCTTCAACGTCACCAAGTACCCGCCTTCGCTGCTGTTCGCCGCGCTCACGCTCGGGGCGGGCCTGTTGCTGCTGCTCGCGCTGGAACGCCGCCAGGGCGCACTCGTGAAACGGCTGGCGGTGCTGGGCGCGGCGCCGATGTTCTTCTACGTCGCCCACCTGTATGCGCTCAAGCTGCTCTTGATTGCCGTTTCCGCGTTTGACAGGGACGCGGCCCGCTTCGATGGGGTGGCGCCGGTGTGGGCCGTGAGCGCGCTGCTGTGCGTCGCGCTGTATCCCGCGGTGGCTGCGTTCGCACGGCTCAAGGCGCGGCGGCGCGACATCGCCTGGCTGAAGTACCTGTAGGCCGGCCCGTGCTACCATCGGGGGCTATGAAGCACAGATTATTCCTTTTCGACCTGGACGACACGCTGCTCGACTTCAAGGCTTCCGAACGGCTCTCCTTCGTGCGCACGATGGGCGAACTCGGGCTGCATGGCGAGCTCGAACCCTTGTTCCAGCAGTACCAGGCGATCAACCTGGCACTCTGGCGCGCCTTCGAGGCCGGCACGGTATCGAAGGAGGTGCTGAAGGTCGAGCGCTTCCGCCAGACCTTCGTTGGCAATGGCCTCGAGCTGGACCCGGAGAAGGCGAGCAGCCTGTATCTGGAATCCCTGTCGGAGACGGTGGTGCTGGTCGACGGCGCGCAGCAGCTGTGCGAGAGCCTGGCCGCTTGTGGCGAGGTCGGCATCATCACCAACGGCGTGCACCACATCCAGCACCGCCGCATTGCCAGCTCTGGGCTGGGCGGGCACATCTCCTTTGTCGCGACGTCGGAGGCCTGCGGTCACGCCAAGCCGGACAGCCGCTTCTTCGAATTCAGCGCCCGGATGGCGCGCGCACGGCCCTTCGCCAGGCACGAGACCGTCATCGTCGGCGACCGCCTGGACGCCGACATCCTCGGCGCCAACCGCTTCGGGATCGACAGCTGCTGGTTCAATCCGGGCGGGCTGGCCAACGACAGCCTGGCGCTGCCCAGCTGCGAAGTCCGCGCCCTGGACCAGGTCGTCCCCGCGCTGAGGCAACTGGCGCTGGCTGCCTGATTGGCTTTTCGGCACTACAGTACGCCGGCATGCGTGCCGGCGTATTTTTTGGCGCTGTCATCTTTAACTATGGATGAGGGCGGAACTGCTGCGCTGCTCCATGGTCGAACGCCTGTCACCACAGACGGGAACGACTATGCGCGCACCGCATTTCAAGAAGTGGTTTGCCAGACTCCCCGCACTGAACCTGCCTCAGCGCCTGCAAACGCTGGCCGCCCTGCATCCCGCTGCCGGGCTGGACCAGGTGATCGCCGTCATCGGCCAGATCGGCCGCACGCAGCGCCGCTGCCCCGGTTGCACTTGCGAACGTTACTACCGGCATGGGCAAGCCAATGGCCTACCGCGCTACCGTTGCCGCGCCTGCGGCCGCACCTATAACGACCTGAGCGGTACGCCGCTGGCGCGGCTGCGGCTGCGTGAAAAATGGCTCGATTACCTGGGCTCCGTGCTCGACTCGACATCGGTGCGCGCCGCCGCCAGAGACGTCGGCGTGCATCGCAACACCGCCTT
>NZ_ATYR01000033.1 GCF_000427785.1 Massilia alkalitolerans DSM 17462 | reverse complement strand
GGTGTGCAGCTTCGGTACGCGGCGCGGTGCAATGCGACGGGCGCCGCTCTGCAAATGGGCAAGGTTGGCGTCGTAAGCACCCACACCGGGCGCACGGCGAAGTTCGCGGCTGATCGAACTAGGGGCACGGCCAAGGCGTTTAGCAATGGCTCGGATACTGCACTGGTCGTCCAGCATGGTCATCAAGACGGCCCGCTCCTGTGTCGTCAGATGGGTGTAGTTTTTCGGCATGGCAGCACCTTACAGCAAAGGGTGTTGCACTTGGTTTTAGAGGCTGCCAGCTTTACTTGCCACCTATTGTATTGGCGCTTTTGCTCAGCAGCCAACTGATGCGCCTGTATGGTGCGCTGCTGAAACAGAGCGAATGAACAAGAGCAGCACTGACTATCAGAAAGTGGTAAACGAGCAGACACAAGGCACCGGGGAGTCCCCTCCGCCCGCGGCCTGTCTGGGAGGTAAGCTTCAGTGGGAAACAAAAGAACTTTCCCTAGACATCCCACAGTTCAGATCTAAAGTTCAGAAATGGTCTACGAAGATTCCAGAAATGAAGATGGAGACCAGAACCTACACCGTTCCGCGCGAAGAGATCAAGTGCGAGAACCGTACCGTAGGCTGGAGACCGGTCTTTAGATGTAGCGGAGGGCTGATTCCATCCTGCTCTACAAAAATGGAGGCAATCGTTACGCGGGTCTGCTGGCCTGAAGTACACCGCAAAGAAATCAAGATGGGAGTCCCGACCGTCACAATGAAAAACAAGGAAATAAGCATGTCGATCCCGGAAATGCTTATGACGAGAAAAGACTTTAGCTTCAAGTATCCTAAGTTTTATGCTGGAGAAGGTTGCATCGGTGGCTCCTGCCAACAGGTCTGTGAAGACATCACTCAGCGAAGGATTGATGAGCAGCAGGCTACTCTTGATCAAGCGACACAGCCCGCTGCGCGCGAGATGGCGGAGGCAACAAATGCAAACTTCACTTGCTTAGCGTCCAACATGCAACTTCAGCGAAAGCAGCTTGCCGACTCTTACGAAAGTTGGATTAATGTAGCAACTCAGACTTTGGAGGCAATGCTTAAAGAGGGTCTAACCGAAGCAGCAGCAGAGCAGTCAAAAGCTGTCACCCAAATGAAGGCCGAGCGCGACATTGCACTCAAGAACTTTGATGCAGAGATACAAAAAATGGCAACTGAGCAGAAGCTAGCAGCAGAACACCTATCGTCACTCGGGGAGCGCGCGCCAGAGCGCCCCTAATCGCTTGGTGGGTGATGAGAATCATTGATTATAGGATCTAAAATTCTCGGTCACCCACCTGCCTCCGTCCTTCTTAGCCCTCACACGGATGGCGATGAAGCGCATCGGGTAGAGATCAGCTGCAGTTTTAATTTCCGCTCGAGCATCGTCTGCCCAGAAACCTTTCACTTCAAGCATCTCCAATGCCCCGTCGGAAAGCATCACTAAAGTACGCCAAGCATTTCTGTCGCCGCTTCGTTACCAAGAACGGCGCGGACTTGCTCGACGAAATTCAGGCCTTGATGAGCGGCTTTGGGAGTAAGTTCACGATAAATTTTGGATGACTAATTAGCTTATTGATCCATTTAGGTAGCGCGCGGTCGACCTCTGCGTCCAGGTGCCCAACAATTCGTTCCGCTTCCGCCAACTTCCACGCAAGCGTTCCATGAGCTTCGATATCAATGGTTGCGCGACGTAACATGCCACGAAGAAGCCACTCTCTTGCAGCCGGGTAAGACGCTTGGGCTACTTCTTTATAGTCGTTTAGTGCGTTGGCACAATGGCCGCAAACGCATTCTCTCAGTGACCGAAATCGGAGAGTTTGATATTTCCTTAGACAGATCTTGCAAGTAGCCATTAAGTGCACAAACCTAGAGATGAAGGTCCATCGCTTGTTCTTTTCAACATGGATATGTGCGTTCTTGGCTGAATGCGGCCGTCGACCTCAGCATAGCAGGTAGCCAGGACAAAAAAATCGCAGACTGTCACGAACGACTACATTCGACCCGGAGCAGCTCCTCAAGATCCACGTTATTTCAGCCGGTAAATTCAGCATGACCGGTCGCAACCGGTAAACCCTCTCCAACTCGCGAACAGCGTCGAAGACAGTCAATTCGATCCGCGGCACCCGCTCAGTCAACGCGACATAAGCAGGATAGTCCGCTGTAACGAACGCGCGTCCGCAGCCAAGGCCACTACACTGATCCTGTCCATTCACGGCAAGCCTGGTGACGTCATCGCAGGCAGCGCCTCATTACGGAACCAATCATGCTCCGCATTCCCTTGCGCAACTGCCGCAGCTTGCACACCCACCGTACGCTTCCCATCCTGCTGGCTTGCCTGTCGGCTCTAACGCCGCTGTCATCCGCGAGTAGCGATGCTGCGGTACAGGCAGCGGGCGCCGATAGCCGCTATGAACGCGTCGCACGGAGCCCGGATGGCATCGGCAAGCGCTACATGGGCCGCGAGATCGCCGGCGTGATGGGATGGGAGGGCGCCCAATGGCTCGAGCGCGAAAGTCGGGCGCGCGAGGAGCGGCCGGAATTGCTTCTGCGAGAACTGGCGCTGGCGCCGGGCATGACGGTGGCCGACATCGGCGCCGGCACCGGCTACTACACCTGGCAGCTTGCGAAACAGCTTGGGCCCGGCGGGCGCGTCTATGCAGTCGACGTCCAGCCGGAAATGATTCGCATGCTCGACAGCCAAATGGCAAAGCGCGGCGTGCGCAATGTGGTCTCGGTGCTAGGCAGCGAAACCGCTGTCAAACTGCCCCCGGCCAGCGTCGACCTGGCGATCATGGTCGATGTCTATCACGAGCTCGCTTATCCTTCCGAGGTCCTCGACAGCATTGTCGAGGCTCTGAAGCCGGGCGGGCGGGTCGTCTTCGTCGAATATCGGGCCGAGGATCCGTCAGTCGCGATCAAGCCGCTGCATAAGATGAGCGAGCGGCAGGTCCGGCGTGAAGCCACTGCGCATGGTTTGAAGTGGGAACGCAGCATCACATCGCTGCCGATTCAGCATGCGATTGTGTTTCGGAAGCCCTGAGCACAGATCTTCTTGCGAGATCGATGGTTGATGGCGAACTTCTTCAGTTCGCCACAGGAGGCGTCCTCAGCGTTTAACATCCATCTCGAAGGGCAGCGCCGGCAGGCCGGACTTGCTGTCGTAGAGCGTACAGGTCGGCGCGTCGCCCCAGCAATAGCGGATTTTCTTCGCATCGGCGGCTGCGGGCAGCACGATCCGGGTACCTGCGACACGGGCTTCGGTCCAGCGGCAACCGCCATCCGTGCAGACCTCGAAACCGATCGGGCCCGCAGCGCCATAAGCGACCAGCGCCCCTTCGACCCCATCGAAATCGACTGCCACCCCGTCTCCCTGCGCGCTCGCCGACTTCACCATCGGCCCATTGACGCTGCCCGGCTGGCCATACAGCTTGACCCCGAACGCGCGCGCCAGCCGCTCGCCGACGCCCTGCTTGTTGGCGGGATGGATGTCGGTCGGATCGCCCAGGTCGATCGCCGTGGCCAGCACCGCGTTCGTATCGGCCAGCACGGCGCGGCGCTGCTCCTCGCGCAACTGCGCCCAGCCCGATTCGACCGGCTGCGCCGGACGGCCGCCGAAGTTCGCCAGCTGGACCACGCCGAAGGCCATGCCATTGCCGAACTGGCGGCGCCAGTCCTTGAACAGGCGCGCCAGCAGGCCCTGGTAAGGCGAGCCGACGTTGCTCTCGCCCTGGTACCAGAGCGCCCCCTTGAAGGGGAAGCGGCCCAGCGGCGCAATCATGCCGTTCGAGAGCACGCTGACCCCGGCCATCGCATCCCAGGGCGCGCGCGGCGGATAGCGGTTTGCGCTCGGCGGCATCTGCCAGCGCCAGCCCATCAAGGGCAGCACGCTGCCGTCGGCCAGGCGCAGCTGGCGCGGTTGGTCGCCGTACATGCCCCCGTAGCTCCACAGGTCGAGCACGTTCAGCACGATCGTATTGTCGCCTGCCTTGAGCGTACCGGCGGCCAGCGGGTAGGCGCGCGCAGTGCCGGCGCCCGCCGTGAAGCCGACCGGCTTGCCGTTCACCCAGGTGGTGTCCACCTCGTCGATCAGGCCGAGTTCGAGCGTCGCGGCCTGCGCCGCCTGCGCCGGCGTCAAGCTCGCGCTGGCGCCGTACCAGATGCTGCCGTCATACCCGGACAGCTCCGGCACGCCCCAGTTTTCCCAGTTCTTCGCAACATCCGGCGCAGCCTTCCACGCCGCCAGGTCCGCCGCAGAGGAAGTCCATGGCCGCCCCGGGCCGCCGGAAGCCTGCCACCAGGCTTCGACCTCCTTGCCGAAGGCGATGCTGGCCTTGGCCGGGTCCTTCGCGTACAGCGCCAGCAGCTCCTGCTGGCGCGCATAGTCCGGCAGCGAGGCCGCCGGCGAGAGCCAGGCCGTCAGGTTCGAGCCGCCCAGCGAGGCATGCACCAGGCCGACCGGCAGCTTGATCTTGCGCTGCAGTTCCTTGCCGAAGAAGTAGCAGGTGGCCGACCAGTCGGCGACGGTCTGCGGCGATGCCGCCTGCCACGCGACCGGCTTGGCCAGCTGCGCGAGGGGCGCCGGCTGCGGATCGACGGCGACCGTCGCCATGCGCAGGTCCGGATTGGACGAGGTGCCGATCACCGTGTCCGCATTCAGGGCGCGGTTGACGGTGAGCTGCATGTTCGACTGGCCCGAGCACAGGAAGACGTCGCCGGTAACCACGTCGCCCAGATTCACCCGCTGGCCGCTGCTGCTCCCGACTGCCAGGGTATCGCTGCGTCCCGCGGGCAGGCTCGGCAAGGTGACAGAGAAGCGTCCGGCGGCGTCGGCGGTGGTCTTCCAGCTACCGCCGAAGCCGCTCACGGTGATGTGCTCGCGGGCGCCGGCGCGACCCGATACGACTGCACCCTGGCGCGGCAGCACCATGTGGTCCTGGAACAGGCTGTCCAGTTGCAGGCGCGGCGCTTCCGCGGCCAGGGCTGGCGCCGCTTGCGCCAGCAAGGCGGCGGAGATGATGAGTTGTCGCATGCGTCTCCCCTGGTGTCAGCGTGCGCGGCCGCGTGCGTCCAGCGTGCTGGCAGGCAGGTCGACCGTTACGGCGGTGGCGTTGGCGGCGGAGGCGTCTTCGGCCAGGACCAGCTTGATCTTGCCTTTCGGACGACGCCAGGTACGCGACTTCTCGTCGAACATGGCCAGCAGGCGCGGCTCCACCGCAACCTCGACTTCCTTGGTCTCGCCCGGCTGCAGGGCGACCTTGCTCCAGGCGGCCAGGCGCTTCGGCGCCTCCCACTTGGTCGCGAGCGGCGACGCGTACACCTGCGGCACGTCCTTGCCGGCCACGTTGCCGGTGTTGGTCACTTTGAAACGCACGTGCAGGCGGCCATCCTTGACCTGGCCGGACAGGCCGGAGTAGGCGAAGGTGGTGTAGGACAGGCCGTGCCCGAACGGGAATAGCGGCTTGTGGCCCTTCAGGTCGAACCACTTGTAGCCGACCGCCGCGCCTTCGTGGTAGTCGACGGCGAACTGCAGCTCGGGGTTCTTCGGATCGCCATCCAGTTTCGGGCGCGGCAGTTGCTGCTCGGATTGCGGGAAGGTGGCCGGCAGGTGGCCGGACGGGTTGACCGCGCCGAACAGCACGTTGGCGATCGCCTCGCCGCCGCTGGTGCCCGGATACCAGGCTTCGAGCACGGCCGGGACGCGCGCCAGCCAGGGCATGGTGACCGGTCCGCCGGTCTGCAGCACGACAACGGTGCGCGCGTTGGCGCCCGCCACCGACGTGATCAGTTCTTCCTGGCCGTCCGGCAGCGCGAGCGTCTGGGCATCGTTGGCCTCGCCGATCCACTGGTTGGCAAAGACCAGGGCGACGTCGGCCCCTGCGGCCACGCGCGCGGCGCGGGCCGGGTCGCGGCCGTCGTCGAACACCACTTTCGCATTCGGGGCCTGGGCCTGGATCGCGCGCAGCGGCGAGGACGGGTAGTACACCACCGGCCCCGGCCAGGTGGCGGGCAACAAGCCCTTGACCGCGATGCCGCCCACCGGGTACACCTGGGACGAGCCGCCGCCCGAGAGCACGCCGGCATCCGCATGCCCGCCGATCACGGCTATGCTGCGTACGGTTTTCGCAAGCGGCAGGATGCGGCCTTCGTTCTTGAGCAGAACCATGCCCTCTTCCGCCGTCTGGCGGCTGACCGCGCCGTTGGCGGCGAAGTCGATCGCGCCGCCCGGCTTGAGCGGGTTGTCGACCACGCCCTTGGCGAACATGGTGCGCACGATGCGGGTGACCATGTCGTCCAGGCGCTTCTGCGGCACCGCCCCTGTCTTGACGGCTTCTACGAGCGCGCCGCCGAAGTACGGGGACTTGTCGAATTCCTGGCCGGACTGCTGGTCCAGGCCGCTGTTGGCGGCGGCCACGGTACTGTGGGTGGCGCCCCAGTCGGACATGACATAACCCTTGAAACCCCAGTCGCGCTTGAGCACCTCGCTCAGTAGCCATGGATGTTCGCAGGTATAGGGTCCGTTGAGGCGGTTGTAGGCGCACATCACCGACCCGGCGTCGGACTGCTCCAGCGCCAGCTCCATCGCCAGCAGGTCGGACATGCGCAGCGCCGCCTTGTCGATGCGCGCATCGAGCTCGTTGCGGCCGGTTTCCTGGTCGTTCAGCACGAAGTGCTTGAGCGTGGAGATGATCCTGTTCGACTCAACGCCCTTGATCGCCTGCCCGGCCATGACGCCTGCCAGCAGCGGGTCTTCGCCCATGTACTCGAAGTTGCGGCCGTTGCGCGGCTCGCGCTGCAGGTTCACGCCGCCGGCCAGCATGACGTTGAAGCCGGAAGCGCGCGCCTCCGAGCCGATCATGGCGCCGCCGGCGTAGGCCACCTTCGGGTCCCAGGTCGAGGCCGTGGTCAGGCCGGAGGGCAAGGCGGTGCGCCCGCGCACGTTGGGGCCGGACTGCGAGGCTACGCCCTGGGCCGCATCGGTCTCGAACAGCGCGGGCAAGCCCAGGCGCGGCGTACCCGGGATGTAGCCGGCCGATTGCGGCAGCGCGTCCGGGTGCTTCTTGCTCTTGCCGAAATCGTGGCCGAAATAGCCGAACACCCAGCGCAGCTTCTCCTGCTGGGTCATGGCCTGCACCGCCAACCGGGCGCGCTGGTCGGCGTCGAGCGAGGCATCCAGCCAGGGCTTCTGGGCCGGCTCGGCCGGCTCGGGCGCGGCGAAGGCGCCGGCGGTGAACAGCGGGAAGGCGGCGGCAATGGCCGCGACCAGGGCCGTGCGCGCCGCGGCGGCGGCGTGGTTCTTGCGATGCATGATGTCTCCTGATTGATTTCTTGTTGTGTGCTGCCGCCGCCGGCGCGTCGGCCGGCGGCTTGATGTTGTTACTTCTTGCCGTCGGCCGGCCGGTAGTCGAACCAGTCGAAATCGGCCGGCGGCATGGGGGCGCCGTCGGCGCTGTTTGCCACCATCCCGAGCACCACGCCGGTGAAGCCGCCCGCGTCCTCGGAGCTGAGCGGCGCGGTCGGGGCGCTGCCGAAGTCCGCGACTTCGCGGCCGCCGATGCGGTAGCCGAACACGTAACGCTCCGGGGTGGCGCGCACGCTCAGCTCGACCTTGCCCGCGGCGAGAGGCACTTCGCGCACCACGGTGCTCACGCCCTTGACCCGGGTGACGAGCCGGATCACGCGGCCCTTGCCGGTTCCGGCAACCAGCAGCTGGTAGTGGTTGTCCTCGTTCATGCGCAGCGCCAGCCCGGCCTGCTGGCCTTTGGCGCGCGGCGTGAAGTCGAGCAGCGTCGAGGCTTGCAGGTCCAGGTGCGCCTGGCGCTTGCCCACGAAAGCCGGGGTGCCAATATCCGACAGCGACAGCTCCCTGCCCTTCAGGCGCAAGAAGCCCGGCCGCTCGGACAGCGACCACAGGTCCTGGGCCGGCCCGCGCAGGAAGATCCACTCGCCGCCCAGCTTGTGCGCGCCGAACTCGTCACGCACCGCGGGCGCCGGCCACGGATGCGGCGCGGGCAAGCCCGCTGCTTCCACCTTCTCGAGCAGCGGCGCGCCGCCATTGATCTTGAGCCAGCCATCCTGGGTCCATTCCACCGGCGCGAGCAGAGTTTCGCGGCCCAGGTGGTGCTTGTGCTTCAGGTGGCGCACGCCGAGCATGACCATGAACCACTTGCCCTCCGGCGTCTGCACCAGGTCGGCGTGGCCGAGCGCCTGCAGCAGCAGGTCCGGGCGATCGCGGTGGGTCAGAATCGGATTGTCCGGCGCGCCTTCGAAAGGTCCCCAGGGCAGGCGCGAGCGCGCCAGGATGACCACGTGGCCATACGAGGTGCCGCCTTCGGCATGCAGCAGGTAGTACCAGCCGTTGATCTTGTACAGGTGCGGCCCTTCGGGCCAGACGCCTCCGGTGCCGTTCCAGATGCGGCGCGGCTTGCCCTTCAGCTGGCCGGTGGCGACGTCGATCTCGACCTGGCCGATGCCGCCGCGTTCGCCGCCGTCCTGGTAAGTGAGGTAGACCTTGCCGTCGTCGTCGAAGAACAGCGAGGGATCGATCCCCTGCACGTCCTTGATCCAGACCGGCTCCGACCAGGGGCCGGCCGGATTGGTGGCGTGGACGATGAAGTTGCCGCCGCCCGCCACGTTGGTGGTGATCATGTAGAAGTGGCCGTTCCCGCAGCGCAGGGTCGGGGCGAAGATGCCCTCCGAACTTTTCTGGCCCGCGAGCGGGAGCTGGCTCGGGCGGTCGAGCGCGTGGCCGGCCAAGCGCCAGTTGACCAGGTCCTTGCTGTGGTAGATCGGCACCCCGGGGAAGTACTCGAAGGTGCTGGTGGCGACGTAGTAATCCTCGCCATCCCGGCAGATGCTGGGGTCGGGGTTGAATCCCGGGATGACCGGGTTCCTGTATTCGCCTGCCGCGGCGGTGATTGCGCAGGACAGGCCGATGGCCGCCCACGCTGCGAGACCGAAACGCATCCGAGTTCCTTTCGTGCACGTAATGTTAGCGCAACCAGTATAGGTTACAAAATGGTTACGAGCAACGAAAAGAAGGTGGAGAACACGCGCTGGAGAACCCGGCGCGTGGATTGCAGGGTTTAGCGCACCGCTGCGACCGCGAGCGCGGTCATGTTGACGACCCGGCGCACGGTCGCGCTCGGGCTGAGGATATGGACAGGCTTGGCCGCGCCCAGCAGGATCGGGCCGACGGTGACGCCCTTGCCTGCCGCGACCTTCAGGACGTTGAACAAGATGTTGGCGGCGTCCAGCGAGGGCATCACCAGGAGGTTGGCGCTGCCCGCAAAGCCACCGGCGCCCTCGCCTGCCGGCTGGTACATGCGCCGGATCTCTTCGGACAGCGCGGCGTCGCCGTGCACCTCGCCGATCAGCGCCAGTTCCGGCGCGCTGGTCGCCAGCAGTTCGCGCGCTTCGCGCATCTTGCGCGCCGAGGGACGCTCCGAGGAACCGAAGATCGAGTGCGACAGCAGCGCGGCCTTGGGCTCCAGCCCGAAGTGACGCAGTTCGGTGGCGGCCAGGCGCGTGATGTCCGCCAGTTCCTGCGCCGACGGGTTGTCGTTGACGTAGGTGTCAGTGATGAACAGGGTCATCTTGTCCAGCACCAGGGCGTTCATCGCGGCCAGCACGCCCGTGCCTGGCGCGGTGCCGATCACGTCGCGCACATGGGTCAGGTGGCTGTCGTAGCTGCCCGCCATGCCGCAAATGAGCGCATCGACCTGGCCCGACTGCAGCAGGCGCGTGCCCTGCAAAGTGGCGTCGCCGCTGCCGTCGGGTTCGGCCAGCTCGTAATCCACGCCGCGCGTCAGGCGCAGGCCGGACTGCTTGACCGCCTGCTCGACCGCTTGCGCTTCGCCGATCAGCACCGGCTTGGCCAGGCCGTCGTCGACCACGGTTTGCACCGCGCGCAGCACGCGCTGGTCGGTGCCTTCGGCATAGGCGACGCGGCGCGGGCTGGCCTTGGCCTTGGCGAACACCGGCTTCATGAAGAAACCGGTGTGGTAGATCATCTCGCCCAGGCGCGCGCGGTAGGCGTCCATGTCGGCGATCGGGCGCGCGGCGACGCCGGAGCTTGCTGCGGCTGCTGCCACTGCTGGGGCGATCGCCGCCATCAGGCGCGGATCGAAAGGCTTCGGGATGATGTAGTCGGGACCGAAGCTCAGGTCCTGGCCGGCATAGGCTTCGGCGACAGTGTCGTTGGCTTCGGCCTCGGCCAGCTGGGCGATCGCGCCCACGCAGGCGAGCTTCATCTCGTCGGTGATGCGGGTGGCGCCGCAGTCCAGCGCGCCGCGGAAGATGTAGGGGAAACAGAGGACGTTGTTGACCTGGTTCGGGTAGTCGGAGCGGCCGGTGGCGATGATGCAATCGGGGCGCGCGGCCTTGGCCACTTCCGGGCGGATTTCCGGTTCCGGATTGGCCAGGGCCAGGATCACCGGCTTGTCGGCCATGGTCTTGACCATCTCTGCGGTCAAGACGCCGGCGGTCGAGCAGCCCAGGAACACGTCGGCGTCCTTGACGATGTCGCCCAGCGTGCGCGCTTCTGTGTCTTGGGCATAGCGCGCCTTGTTGGCTTCCATGTTGGCTTCGCGCCCCTGCCAGATCACGCCCTTCGAGTCGGTAACGAAGATGTTTTCCTGCTTCACGCCCAGGCTCACCATCATGTCGAGGCAGGCGATCGCCGCCGCGCCGGCGCCGGACGCCACCAGCTTGACCGCGCCGATGTCCTTGCCCACCACCTTCAGGGCATTGAGCAGGGCCGCGCTCGAGATGATGGCGGTGCCGTGCTGATCGTCGTGGAAGACCGGGATGTTCATGCGCTCGCGCAGCTTCTTCTCGATGTAGAAGCACTCGGGCGCCTTGATGTCCTCGAGGTTGATGCCGCCGACGGTCGGCTCGAGCATGGCGATGGCGTCGACCAGTTTATCGGGATCGTTCTCCGCCAGCTCCAGGTCGAACACGTCGACGCCGGCGAATTTCTTGAACAGGCAGCCCTTGCCCTCCATGACCGGTTTCGAGGCCAGCGGGCCGATGTTGCCCAGGCCGAGCACCGCGGTGCCGTTGGTAATGACGGCCACCAGGTTGGCGCGCGAAGTGTAGTCGGCGGCGGTGCTGGGGTCGGCGGCGATCTCTTCGCAGGCATAGGCCACGCCCGGCGAATAGGCCAGCGACAGGTCGCGCTGGTTCGACAGCGGCTTGGTGGCCACCACCTCGATCTTGCCGCGCACGGGGTTGCGGTGGTATTCCAGCGCGTCGGTGCGCAGTTGGCTGTCGACGTTTGCGCCGAGGCTGCTCTCAGTGCTCATGGGTTCCTCTTTCTTGATATGTCGGAAGGCAGGTATGCGTAAAACGCATAGCATACTGCACCGTACGGATGCCCGTGGCACCGCACCCCAAACGCGCACGAGATTGCGCCGTCCGGGGCTAGTAGATCTCGGACGCCGCCAGCCTCACCTGCTTGAGCAGCAGGTCAGCGCCCGGCGACAGCAGGTGGTCCTGCTGGCGGATGATGCCGAAGGCGTCCATCTTGCAGGGCAGCTCGATCGGCAGGATGCGCATCACGTTCAGCGACGCGTAGTACTGCGCCACTTCCTGCGGCATCACGTGCAGCGAATCGGTCTGCTGCAGCAGCGTGGTGATGAGCAGCAGCGCGGTGGTGTCGACCACGTTCACGGGGGGCTGCAGGCCGGCGCGGCGGAACATCATGTCGAAGCGGTGGCGCAGGATGCTGCCGGGTGGCGGCAGGATCCAGGGCTGGTCGGCGATGTCTTCCAGGCGCAGGTCCCTGGCTTCGAGCAGCGCATGGCCGGGACGCACCACGGCGCAGGCGGGTTCCTCGGTCAGCTCCTCGTACACCAGGCCGCTCGAGTCTTCCTTCTCCAGGATGCGGCCGATCATGAAGTCGAGCGTGCCGCGCTGGAGCTTGTCGAGCAGGACGTTGCTGGGCTCGAGATGCACGCCGATGCGCAGCAAGGGCGCCTGCTCCTTGATGCGCGCGATCGCGCGCGGCAGCAGCGCCATCGCCGGCGACATGATGACGCCCACTTCCACCTGCCCGGACAGGCCGGCCTTCAGGGCGACCAGGTCGTCGTGCGCCAGCGCCAGGCTGGTGAGCGCCATGCGTGCGTGGCGGATCATGGTCTCGCCGTAGATGGTCGGTTCCATCCCGCGCGGGAGGCGCTCGAACAGGCGCACCTCCAGCATCTCTTCCAAGTCCTTGATCTGCTTGGACGCCGCCGGCTGCGTCATGTGGAGTTCCTCGGCCGCGCGGTGGATGTTGCGGTAGTCGTCCAGCGCGATCAGGAGCAGCAGCTGGCGCGTCTTGAGGCGCGCCTTCAGAAACCAGTTGGGGTTCGTCGTATCCATCAGGAAATCATATCATTTGTGATATCGATCCAATGGAAATACTGCTCGGTGGCTATCACTTGCATCCGGGCGACGGGTTGGCGGCCGGGCCTTCCGCCGTTTGCGCCACTGGCAGCATCTTGCCGTCCGGGCCGTAGTGCAGTTCTTCCACCGCAACCGAGCGGCGGTATTCGCCGCCGGTCGGCAGCTTGCCGTTGTGGTAGAAGATGTAGGACTTGCCATTGAATTCGACGATGGCCTGGTGGATCGTGTTGACGTTGCTGTTCTTCTCCATGATCACCCCACCCCAGGTCCAGGGGCCGGTAGCCGTCGGGCCGCTCATGACCACGGTCTGTTCCGGGAACTTCTGCGAATACGAGAGGTAATAGGTGCCCTTGCGCTTGTGCAGGTAGGCCGCCTCCACGAAGTTGTCCAGGCCCACGGTGTGGATCGGACCGTCGATCTCGATCATATTGGGCTTGAGCTTCGCGTACTTCATCACCGTGTTGCCCCAGTACAGATAGGCCTGGCCGTCGTCGTCGACGAACACGGCGGGGTCGATGTCGTCCCAGGGGATCGGGGTTTCCTTGGTCATGTCGTTGGTGACCAGGGCGGTGCCGCGGGCGTCCACGAAGGGCCCGGTCGGGCTGTCGGAGACGGCGACCCCGATCGCCTTGCTCTTGAGCGCGGCGTGGTCCACGGTCGAGTAGAAGTAGTACTTGCCATTGCGCTTGACGATGTCGGAAGCCCAGGCGTCGCGCCCGGCCCACTTGAAGGTGCTGTAGCGCAGCGGCGAGCCATGATCGGTCCACTTCTTCATGTCGCAGCTGGAGTAGACGCGCCACTCGTTCATCACGTATTCCTTGCCGCCGACCGGCGCCTCGTCCTTGCCGACGTAGACGTAGACGCGGCCCTTGTCGACCAGCGCGGCCGGGTCGGCGGTGAAGATGTCCTTCACGATGGGATTCGAAGCCACGGCCAGGGGCGCGGCCAATGCAGCGGCCAGTCCGGCCACGAGTACGGACATCTTATTCATCACGTCTCCTTATATATCGCTTATATTTATTAGCTTTGCTTCTGACGGAAGCCCATCAGGCGTTGGACCACGCAGAACACGAACAGCAGCGCGCCGATGACGATCTTGGTCCACCAGGAGCTGAGGGTGCCGTCGAAGGCGATCAGGGTCTGGATGGTGCCGAGCACCAGCACGCCCGACAGCGCGCCGAGGACGTAGCCGTAGCCGCCGGTCAGCAGGGTGCCGCCGATGACCACCGCCGCGATGGCATCCAGCTCGGTGCCCTGCGCATGCAGGCCATACCCGGACAGCATGTAGAACGAGAACAGCAGGCCGCCCAGCGCCGCGCAGAAGCCGCTGAAGGCATACACCGCTACCTTGGTGCGGCCCACGGCCAGTCCCATCATCGCGGCCGACTGCTCGTTGCCGCCGATGGCGTACACCGCGCGCCCGAAGGACGAGTAGTGCGCCATCCACACCGCCAGCAGCAGCATGGCGATCGCGATCAGCGCGCCAGGGGACAGGAAGCCGCCCAGGAAGGGCAGCTGGGTCTGCGACATGGCCACGAACAGCGGATCCTCGATGGTGATCGACTCGATGCTGATCAGGTAGCACAGGCCGCGCGCCAGGAACATGCCGGCCAGGGTGACGATGAAGGGCTGCAGGCGGAACACATGGATGATGGCGCCCATCGCCCCACCGAATGCCGCGCCACCCAGCAGCACGATGGCGATCACCGCCAGCGGCGGCCAATGCGCCACCTGCAGCAGCCAGGCCGCCACCATGGTGCCCAGGGCCAGCACCGCGCCCACCGAGAGATCGATGCCGCCCGAGAGGATCACGACGCCCATGCCGATCGCCAGCACCAGCAGGAAGGTGTTGTCGATCAGCAGATTGAGCATCACCTGCAGCGACAGAAAGCCCTCATAGGCCTGGCCGCCGGCCAGCAGCATGGCCGCCAGCAGGACCACGGTCGCGGCCGAGGTGAACCAGGGCGCGCTCGATACGCGCGTGGTCAATGCGTTCATGCCGCCCTCCTCTTCCACAGGCTCTTGAACTGGTCGGACTGGGAGATGCAGACCAGGAACACCACGCTTGCTTTCACGACCATGTTGACCTCGGGCGGGACGCCCAGCGAATAGATGGTGTAGGTGAGCGTCTGGATGATCAGCGCCCCGATGATGCTGCCCATCAGCGAGAACTTGCCGCCGGCGAGCGATGTGCCGCCCAGCGTGACTGCCAGGATGGCGTCCAGCTCCAGCATCAGGCCGGCGTTGTTGGCGTCCGCGCTCTTCACGTTGGAACTGATCATCAGCCCGGCCATGCCGGCGCAGGCCGCGCTGAACACGTAGACGAAGACGACCAGGGCCGCGGTGCGGATGCCGGCCAGGCGCGCCGCCACCGGATTGATGCCGACCGCCTGGATGAACAGGCCCAGCGCCGTGTGCCGCAGCAGCAGGCTGGTAGCGGCAAAGACCGCGATCACCACGAACAAGGCGAACGGCAGCCCGAGCAAGTAGCCGCTACCCAGGAAGAAGAAGGGCTGGTAGTAGACGGTAACGATCTGGCCGTCGGTGAGCAGCTGAGCCAGGCCGCGCCCGGCCACCATCAGGATCAGGGTCGCGACGATCGGCTGCAGGCCCAGGCCCGCCACCAGGGCGCCGTTCCACAAGCCACACAGCACGGCGGCGCCCATGGCTGCCAGCAGGGCCAGTCCCATCGGCGTCTGCGCCACGTACTCGGGCACGCCGTTGTTGATCACCATGGTGCCGCCGATGAGCATCGAGGCCACGGTGCCGGACAGGGCCACCACCGCCCCCACCGAGATGTCGATGCCGCGCGTGGCGATCACCAGGGTCATGCCGATCGCGGCCAGCATCAAGGGAGCGGCGCGGTTGACGATGTCGACCAGGCTGCCGTACAGGTGGCCGTCCTTGATCTCGAGGTGGAAGAAGCCCGGAATCAGGAGGAAGTCGATCAGGAGCAGCAAGGCCAGCGCCGCCAGGGGGCGGAACAGCGCATGCTGGAACACCGAGGGTTTTACGGCCTGCGCGGGCGCCAGCACGGTTTCCTTGACAGCGACGTTCATGCGCTGCCCTCCCCGGCGATCACGTGCAGCACCGAACTGTCGTCCAGCTCACCGCGGCCGTACTCGCCGCAGGCCTTGCGGTCGCGCATGACGACGATGCGGTCGCTCACGCGCAGCACCTCGGGCAGCTCGGACGAAATGAACAGAATCGACATGCCCTTGCGGCACAGGGTGGTAACGTAATCCATGATTTCCTGCTTGGCGCGCACGTCGATGCCGCGCGTCGGTTCGTCGAGGATCATCAGCTTCGGCTCGGTGGCCAGCCAGCGGGCCAGCAGGACCTTCTGCTGGTTGCCGCCGGAGAGCGTGCCGATCGGCGTTTCGATGCTCGCCGTCTTGATCCCCAGTTGTTTCACATAGTGGGCCGCCAGTTCCTGCTGGCGGCGCATCGGAATCGCGCGCAGCAGTCCCTGGCGCGCCTGCAGCGCCAGGATCAGGTTCTCGCGCACCGACAGGGCCAGGATCGCGCCCTCGTGCTTGCGGTCTTCCGAGCAGAAGCCGATGCCCTGTTGAATGGCGTCGCGCGGCGTGGAGAACACGCGGCTGCGGCCATCGATCTCGATCGCGCCGCCGTCGGCCTTGTCGGCCCCGAACAGCAGGCGCGCGGTCTCGGTGCGGCCGGAACCGAGCAGGCCGGCCAGGCCGAGCAATTCTCCCTTGCGGATCTCGAGGTCGATCGGATTGAGCACGCCCTTGCGCGCCAGCGCCTTGGTGCGCAGGAAGGTCTCGGTGGCTTCGCCGGCTGCGGCGCACGCACTGCCGGTTTCTTCTTGCGCCTCGGCCGGTGCGCCGATCATCTTGTTGACCAGGGCCAGGCGCGACAGCTCGCTGCACAGGTACTCGCCTTCGCGCTCGCCGTTGCGCATCACGGTGATGCGGTCGGAGATCGCGTAGGTCTGGTCGAGGAAGTGGGTGACGAACAGGATCGCCATGCCCTGATCGCGCAAGCCGCGCAGCACCGAGAACAGCAGCTGGACTTCGTTCTCGTCCAGGCTGGAGGTGGGTTCATCGAGGATCAGGACCTTGCTCGAAATGTTCAGCGCCCGCGCGATCGCGACCATCTGCTGGATGGCGAGCGGATAGCTCGACAGGGGCTGGGAGACGTCGACATCGATCTGCAGGCGTTTTAATAGTTCGGCAGCCTGGCGGCGCATGCCGCGCCAATCGATCATGCCGAAGCGGCGCGGATAGCGTCCAATGAAGATGTTTTCCGCGACCGACAGGTTCGGGCACAGGTTCACTTCCTGGTAGACCGTGCTGATGCCGAGCTGCTGGGCGTCCTGAGTGGACGTCGGCGCGATCGTCAGGCCATCCAGTTGGATGCTGCCGCGCTCGGGCTGGTAGACGCCGGTGAGGACCTTGATGAGGGTCGACTTGCCGGCGCCGTTCTGGCCCATCAGCGTGTGGACTTCGCCGGGGAACAGGCGCAGGCCCGCGTCCGACAGCGCCTTCACGCCCGGGAATTGCTTGTGGATGCCGGTCACTTCCAGGACCGGCGCCACGGTGGTCGAGGCGAGCATGGCCGCCTCAGTATTTACGGTTCGGGAATTCCTTGGCCGCGACTTCAGCTGGGAACACACCCTCGTTCACGGTAATCCGCTTCGGCACCGGCTTGCCCGCCTTGACCATCTGGGCGGTCTGGATCAGCTGCGGGCCGAGCAGCGGGTTGCACTCGACGGTGACGTTGAGCTTACCCTGCAACATGGCTTCGAACGCGCCGCGCACGCCGTCGATCGACACCACCAGGATGTCCTTGCCCGGCTTCAGGCCCGCTTCCTCAATGGCCTGGATCGCGCCGATCGCCATGTCGTCGTTGTGCGCATAGAGCACGTTGATGTTCTTGCGGTCGGACTTGAGGAAGGCTTCCATCACTTCCTTGCCCTTGGCGCGGGTGAAGTCGCCGGTCTGCGAGCGGATGATCTTCAGCTTCGGATGGTCCTTGATGACTTCCGCGAAGCCGGCCTTGCGGTCGATCGCCGGCGCCGAGCCGACGGTGCCCTGCAGCTCGACGATGTTGTAGCTGCGGTTCGGGTTCTTCTTCTGGTGCTCGACCAGCCAGCGCGCGGCGCGGCGGCCCTCTTCCACGAAGTCGGAACCGATGAAGCTCACGTACAGCGAGGGATCGCTCACCTTGACGGCGCGGTCGGTGAGGATGACCGGGATCTTGGCGGCCTTGGCTTCGCGCAGCACGGTGTCCCAGCCGCTTTCCACGACCGGCGAGAAGGCGATCACGTCGACGCGCTGGGCGATGAAGGAGCGGATCGCCTTCACCTGGTTTTCCTGGCGCTGCTGGGCGTCGGCGAACTTGAGGTTGACGCCGGCCGCCTTGGCGGCGCTCTTGATCGAGGCGGTGTTGGCGGTGCGCCATTCGCTTTCGGCGCCGACCTGGGAGAAGCCGATGGTGAGGGGTTTGGCGGCGTAGGCCGGCATCGCGAGGGCGACAGCGCAGGCGGCGGCGCTACCCAGGAGGGTTCTGCGGGTGAGGGTCATTACCTTAGTCTCCGGTATTGTTGTTTCGCAATCGTAAGACAAAGTGTGATGCTGATCCAATCATATTTGTGCTTGAGTAGATACCGGATTCGATATCACTACCTTCGAACCATTCGTTCCTTGCATGCAAGATGCATCAAAACGGGGTTGAGACTGATTCAGCAGGGACAACTTCTGCATACTCGACTACTATTATTTCCATACGACAACATGGAATGGATATGGGTAGCCGCAGAAACAAGGGTTTGGTCAACGATCTGGTCGCGCTGCCCTGGCAGTTCAGCGCCGCGCTCGCAGTCAGCGCCTTCTTCGGCGTCCGCTGGATACTGCCGGGTTTTCTGCCCGAGCGCGGGCCGCTGTCGGCACTGAAACCGGATCTCGACGCGCTGTCCTGGATCGTTTTCGTCGCCCTGGCCTTCATGGCAGTGCTGGCGGCGCTGCGTACCGGGTTTCGAGGGTCAGACCATCGATCCGGATCCAGCCGGGAGCGTGCGCGCATGCGTGTCGTACCCGATGCGGTGCCAGCCCAGAAGCCGGGACCGACGCGCCTCCCCGCTGCACCAACGCTGTGGTCGAGCGAGGCGCTGCGCATGCTGGAATGGAAGCGCTTCGAGCTGCTCTGCGCCAGGTACTACGAAGCCGTCGGCTTTACCACGGCGACCCTGGCCGCGGGGCCGGACGGTGGCATCGACGTCAAGCTGTTCAAGGTCGATCCGGCGAAACCGCTGGCGATCGTTCAGTGCAAGGCCTGGAATACCCATCCGGTCGGGGTCAAGGAAGTTCGCGAGCTGCTCGGCGTGATGGTGCACGAAGGCGTCGGGAGAGGCATCTTCGTCACCACCGGGAGCTATACGCCGGACGCGCTGCAGTTCGGCGCGGCGAACCCGCTCCAGCTGCTCGACGGCGACGCGTTCGTCAAGAAAATCCTCGACCTCCCGCTCGACAAGCAGAAGGCGCTGCTCGACGTCGCCTTCGAAGGCGACTACCGCACACCGACCTGTGCCTCCTGCGGCACCAACATGGTCGCGCGCGACAGCAAGCGCGGCGCATTCTGGGGCTGCATCTACTACCCGCGCTGCAAGACGACGCTGGCGATGCGCGCCTGAAGCGCCGCTAGCGCAGCAGGCGCAGCCCGTACAGCCCGCCGGCCACCGATCCCGGCTTGGCCACGAAGCGCACCGACAACGCGTTCGGCTTGGCCTGCAGGATGGCCGCCGGCAGCGCGTAGTCGACGGTGTAGAACTCCTGGGCGGCATCCTTGGCAAGCGTCACTTCGGCCAGCAGCACGCCATTGACTTCGATATCGAAGCGCCGTCCCGCATCGGCCCGAGCAAAGCTCAGCCGCAGCAGCTTCGCCTCCCCTTTCGGATCCTTCAGCTCATAGCTGAACCACTTGCTTGCATGGCGCCAGTGGCGTCCGCCGTTCACGCCCGCATCGATGCCCTCGCCCTTGAAGAAATGGTCCGACTCCGGCTGCTGCTCGCCCGGCGCCACCTGGTCGATGGTACGGGCGTCCAGCGCCAGCCGGTCCGCTTCGCGCGCGGCATTCTCGGCCCGCATGCGCTCGAAATCAGCCGGCGTCGAATGCTGCCAGTACATCGTGTAGCGCGACTCGTGCAGGCGGAAGAAGGGAATGAATTCGGTCGCGCTGCCCGCGGCGCCCTGCACCAGCCCCGGGGCCGTGAAGGTCAACGGCTTGCCTTTCACTGGCTTGAAGCGGCGCAGGAACTCGAGCGAGTCGCTCACCAGCATCGGCGCCGCCTCCAGCGGACACACCGGCCCGCCCGCGATGTGGCCCATGCGCGACTCGTCGGCCAGGAAATTCAGCCCCTCGTCGCCGAACATGCGCGTCTTCGCGGCCAGCACGATCGGGCCGTGCAGCACGGCGTAGTAGTTCGACTTGTCCGGCATCTGCTCCAGGCGCGTGCTCATCGGCAGCTGCACGTCGACCCGGTCGCCCTTCTTCCACGCGCGCGCGACGCTCACGTAGCCGCCCGGCGCCGCATCGAGCTTCACCGCCTTGCCGTTCACCTTCACCACCAGCTTGCCGGCCGCGACCCAGCCCGGATAGCGGATCTTCATGGTGAAGCTGCCCGGCTCGTCCACCGTCAGCCGGGTGCTGCCCTCGTCCGGGAAGCGCGTCGACTGGGTAATGCGCACGCCCTTCTCGCGCCAGTGCAGCGTCGAGGGGATGAACAGGTTCACGAACAGCGCGTCGCCCTCGTGCGCGTAGATGAATTCGCCGTACTTGGCGTGGCTCTCGATGCCTGAGCCGACGCAGCACCACATGCCCTTGTCGACCTGCGAATACACACGGTAGTGATTCGGCCGCATCGGCGTGAAATAGACGAAGCCGCCCTCCGGGCGCTGCGAGGACAGGATGTGGTTGTACAGCGCGCGCTCGTAGTAGTCGCCATAGCTGCCCTTCTGCTCCGACTGAAACAGCATGCCCGTCAGCTTGAGCATGTTGTAGGTGTTGCAGGTCTCGGGCCCTTCGACCTCGCCAATCATGGAACCGAAGTCTCCAGTGTCGTGGAAGTGCTCCTTGACGCTGTTGCCGCCGATGGCCACCGAGCGGCGCTCGACCACCGTCTGCCAGAAGAATTGCGCGGCCCGGTCCAGGTCCTGGCGCCCAGTCATGTCGGCGATGCGCTTGAAGCCGATTACTTTCGGAATCTGGGTGTTGGCATGCAGGCCGGTCAGCTTGTCCTGCCCTTGCGCCAGCGGCTGCAACACAGCCTGGTGCGAAAAGCGCAGCGCCAGCGCAAGGTATTTATCGTCGCCGGTCATCTGCGCCACGTCGGCGAGAATCTCGTTCATGCCGCCATGCTCGGCGCGCAGCATCTGCTGCATCTGCTCTTCGCTCAAATGCGCGCTCAGACGCAGCGCCCAGTCAGACAGGGAGATCAGCATCGCGCGGGCATCCTCGTTGCCGGCGTAGCGGTGGGCATCGCGCAGGCCCGCGTAGACCTTGTGCAGGTTGTACCAGGGGACCCACTTGCCGTTGACCGAGAAGTTGCTGGCCTCCAGCTTGCCCGCCGCGATGTCGCGCCAGGCCTGGCGTCCGCCGGGAATGCCGCCGACATAGCCGTCGCCGTTCGCTCCCTGCGCGCGCTTGAGTTCCGCCACGAAGTAGTTCAGGCGGCGCAGCACCTCGGTGTCACCCGTCGCGGCATACATCAGCGCCAGCGCCGACAGGTAGTGGCCGCCCATGTGGCCGTCGAGCCCCGTCGATTCCCAGTTGCCGTAGCTCGGCTGGCGCGGGTTCAAGCCGGCCTCGCGCAGGAAGGGCGCCAGCAGGCGGTCCGGCTCCATCGCCATCATGTAGTTCAGGTCGGTGGCCTGGGCGTCGAGGAAGGGGCCGGGCTTCAGGCACACGTCGGCCAGGGGGAACAACTCGGCCGCCTGGGCCCAGGCGGTCGATACGAGCAAGGCAAGTGCGGCGAGACGGAGCTTCATGGCAGGCGGACGCTCTGGTAACGGTTGAGTTCAGACTGGTCGACGAGCGGCCAGCCGTCGCCGTCCCACTTCATCTCCAGCACTTTCAATTTTTGCTTGTAGCGGTCGGCGCTTTCATAGGCGTGCAGCACCATGACATCCTTGCCGTCGAAGGTATAGGCGCTGTTGTGGCCCAGCCCCTTCCAATCGCGGTCGCCCTGGATGACGAGCGTACCGCCGCCCTTGGCCATGTCCACGCCCTGGCGGTCGAGGTAGGGGCCGGTGATGGCTTTGGCGCGGCCGACCACGACCTTGTAGGTGCTGTCCTTGCCCTTGCAGCACAGGTCCCAGGAAGCGAACAGGTAGTACCAGCCGTTCTTCCTGAAGATGAAAGGCGCCTCGATCTGGGCCGGACCGGCCTCTTCGTCCGGTACGAAAGCCGGACGGTCGCGGCGGGCGATGGTGTGCCATTCCTGCGGTTCGGCCAGCTCCGTGCGGCTGGCGTCGAGCTTGACGAGCTTGAGGCCGGTCCAGAAGGAGCCGAAGGACATCCAGGGCGTGCCGTTCTCGTCGTCGATCACGTGCGAATCGATCGCGTTCCACAGGTCGCGGCCCGGGATGGACTGCAGCACCATGCCCTGGTCTTCCCACTTGTAGTTCGGCGAGCGCGGGTCGAGCGTGGTGTTGACCGTCACGCCGATGCCGGAGGTGTTCTTGCCGAAGCCCGACACCGAGTAGTACAGGTAGTAATTCCCGTTGTAGTGGTAGATGTCCGGTGCCCAGATGTGGTCGTTGAAGGTCGGCGCCGCCGTCCTGGCCCAGGTGGGCTGGCCGGCGAAGATGCGGCCTTCCGGCTTCCACGACTTCATGTCGGCCGAGCTGTAGAGGGTGATGCCGGGGCCGGTGCTGAAGAGGTAGTACTTGCCGCCCTCTTTCGCCATCACGGGGTCGTGGACTTCGAGTTGGGCGGCGGAGGCAGGGAGCGCGGTGGCGAGCGCCAGCACGCCCGCGCTGAGGCGTGAGAGTAAAGACATTGCAAACTCCTGAATTGTCGCGACCCGTAGGGTGGACGGGTCTTTGTGATCTGGTCCACTGGACCAGATCACTCCGCGCGTTCAACCACCCTATGCGGGACCAAACATGCGCGTGGCCCGCAACCGTGATTTGAACGCGCGGACGGCGGAGCCGTCCACCCTACGGAAAGCCTTACGCGTCTACCGACACGACCACCACCGACTTGGCCGGCACCTTCAGCGTCAGCTTGCCATTGACCGCCTTAGCGCTGTACGGGGCCGGCTTGATGGCCTGCGGCTTGTCGAAGGTGTTGTGCGCATCCATCGCCTCGGCAGTCAGCACCTGCCCCGTGGCGCCGGTCGCGGCCTGGCCCTTCAGGTCGATGTTCACGTCGCTGGCCTGGTTCGGATTGGTGTTCACCAGGGCCACGTAGACCTTGCCATCCTTGCCGCGCGCGCTCGATGCGCTGATGCCCGGGAGGCTCGCGTTGTCCACCGAGTAGGCCACGTCATTGTTCACGGCCGTCGGCAGCGAGGTCGCGTCCTGGAACGGGATGTACATCTTGTAGGCGTGGTAGGTCGGGGTCAGCAGCATCTTGTCCTTGTCGGTGATGATCATCGCCTGCAGCACGTTGACCATCTGCGCGATCATCGTCATGCGGACGCGCTCGGCGTGGGCATGGAAGATGTTGAAGTTCAGCGCCGCCACGACCGCATCGCGCAGGGTGTTGCGCTGGAACAGGAAGCCAGGGTTGGTGCCCGGCTCGACGTCGTACCAGGTGCCCCATTCGTCGACGTAGAAGCCGAGCTTCTTCTGCGGATCGTTCTTGTCGAGGACGGCGACGTTGCGGCGGATGAAGCCATCCATGCGCATGGTCTGCTGCAGGGTCTTGAACCATTCCGATTCGGTGAAGCCGGTCGCGGCGCCCTTCTTGTCCCACTCGCCGGTCGGCAGCGTGTAGAAGTGGAAGCTGATGCCGTCGGTGAACTTGGCGCTCTCGCGGCTGAGGACGTCGGTCCAGGTGGTGTCGTCGCTGTGGCCGCCGCTGGCGACCATCTTCGGACGCGCATTCGGCGGGGTCTTGAGGAAGGTGGCGTAGTGGTTGTACAGGTTCGCGTAGTATTCCGGCTTCATGTTGCCGCCGCAGCCCCAGGCTTCGTTGCCGACGCCGAAGAAGGCGACCTTGTACGGTTCCTTGCGGCCGTTCTTGCGGCGCTGCTCGGCCAGGGTCGACTTGCTGTCCGAGGTCATGTACTCGAGCCACTCGGCCATCTCCTGCGGGGTGCCGGAGCCGAGGTTGCCGTTGACGTAGGCTTCGGTGCCGAGGATGTCAACCAGGTCGAAGAACTCGTGAGTGCCGACCGCGTTGTCCTCGGCCACGCCGCCCCAGTGGGTGTTGACCTTCACCGGACGCTTGTTGCGCGGGCCGATGCCGTCGCGCCAGTGGTATTCGTCGGCGAAGCAGCCGCCCGGCCAGCGCACCAGCGGGACCTTCAGTTCCTTCAGGGCGCCGACCACGTCGTTGCGCCAGCCGCGGGTGTTCGGGATCTTCGAGTCCGGACCCACCCACAGGCCTTCATAGATGCCGGTGCCGAGGTGTTCGGCGAACTGGCCGTAGACGTTCTTGTTGATCACCGGGCCAGGCTTGGTGGCGTCGATGCTCACGTTC
Organism: Massilia alkalitolerans DSM 17462; assembly: GCF_000427785.1. Taxonomy (GTDB): domain Bacteria; phylum Pseudomonadota; class Gammaproteobacteria; order Burkholderiales; family Burkholderiaceae_D; genus Telluria; species Telluria alkalitolerans. The sequence goes on along the minus strand of NZ_ATYR01000033.1, from coordinate 46,722 downwards.
ACCTGGGCGAAGGCCGAGGCCGATGCAAGGACGCTGAGCGCGAGGATGGTCGGTTTGAATACGTTCACTACTGTCTCCTGTTCTGTCGAACTCTTATTGGAATACGGCGACGAAGCCGCCGTGCGCTTTGATACTGATCTTGTGCTTGCCGCCCTTGCTGCCAGTGAAGCGCGACTGGCTGAAGGCGCGCTCGCCCTCGCCGTCGGTGATGAGGGTGCCGCCCGCTTTCCCGACGAAGGACAGGTCCAGCTCGAGCGATTTGTCGGCTGCGTCGGCATTCAGGCCGGCCACGTACCAGGTCTTCCCTGCCCTGCGTGCGATCACGACATGGCGCCCCGGGTAGCCATCGACGAAGCGGGTCTCGTCCCAGCTGCGCGGCAGGTCCTGCAGGAAGCCCTTCACGTAGGCCGGGGCGGTGGCCATGCCTTCCGGCGTGTCGGCGAAATGCTGGATCCCGGACAGGAACAGCACCGACTCGGCCAGCTCGAAGCCGTTGCGGGTCTTGCGCTGGATCTTCGGGATGTCGCCGAACACGGTGGGGGTGAAGTCCATCGGGTCGAACAGGTTGCGCGTGAACGGCAGCATCGCGGCATGGGGAGCAACCGCGTCCTGGTCGCTTTGTTCGAAAGTGGTGAATTCGAAGCCGCGCACCGCCTCCACGGTCATCAGGTTCGGGTAGGTGCGCGACCAGCCGCGCGGCAGCGTGGCGCCGTGGAAGTTCACCAGGAGGCCCGCCTTGGCGGCATCCTCCAGGATGTCGACGTAGTAGGCGATCATCGACCGGCCGTCGCCGGCGAAGAAATCGATCTTGACGCCCTTGACGCCCATCTCGACCAGCTTCGCGAATTCGCGGCTGCGCGCTTCGCGGGTGAGCAAGGCGCTTTTCGGGGTGAACGGGGTCTTGTTCCAGTCGCCCGACGAGTTGTACCAGACCAGGATGCCGATGTTCTTCCTGGCGCCGTACTGCACCAGCTCGCGCATCTTGGCGTCGCCGATACTGCGGTCCCAGCCGGCGTCCACCAGGGTGTACTCCCAGCGCATGTCTGCTGCGTAGTCGATGAACTTCTTCTGGACCTCGAAGACGGTGCCCTCATCCTTCAGCAGCGCCCAGCTCCACGAGGCATGGCCGGGCTGGACGCGCGCCTTGTCGAAAGCAATGGCTGGAGCGGCCAGGTCGGTGCCGAGCGTCGATTCGACCAGGGTCTTCATCGAACCGAGCGCGATCACCCGCCAGGGCGTCACCAGCTCGCCACGGCTTTCCGCGAGCAGCGCGCCGTTGGTGAACACTTCGGCGGCCATGGGAGGGGCTAACCGGTAGCGGCCTTCCGGCGATTCGGCGTCGAGGCGCGAGGCGTGGAAGCTGCCGTCCATGTTGGCCTCGGTCAGCGCCACCCAGGTGTCGCCGCTGCGGAACAGGGCCGGGAACACCCAGCCGGCGGGCATCGGGGACCGGGTGCCGACCGCGATCTCGCGCTGGTAGTGCTCTTCGTAGGACGGGTTGGTGTTCGACCAGCCGGTTTGCGCCACCGCCATTGGTTGCAGCCACGCCTTGGCGGACTTGTCGAAGCTGAAGCCGGTGGCCTCGGAGATGAACTTCTTGTGCGGCAGCGCCGGCTCGGCTACCCGATAGCGGAAGGCGACGCCGTCGTTCGAGACGCGGAAAGCCAGGTCCATGGCCTGACCCCGGGCGTTGCGCACGGTGTAGACCTGCTCGTTCGCGGCGTAGCTGATGTGGCGCTTCTTGCCGGTGGCAAGCTCATAGCTGTCGCGGACCGGCTTGATCGCGGAGGTGGCGGCGATCTTGAGCCCGGTCGCAAGGTCGGCGCCTTCCAGGCGCAAGCCGAGCGGCGACGGGAGGATGACGGGTTTGCCGTGGCGGGCGACGGCGTAGCTGAGCGTGCCGTTTGATGCGGCGCTGACGGTCACGGAAATGTGGCCGTCCGGGCTGGTCAGGGCGGCGGCGTGCGCCTGGGTGCTGAAGATGGCGACGAGCGCCAGGGTGGTGCGGGTCAGAGCGGTCATAGGCGTTCCTGGTACGTCGCTCCCGCGCAGGCGGGAGCCCAATTTCGTGGCGTGCAGAGAAACTTGGATTCCCGCCTTCGCGGGAAGTCATGGGCGCCAGTGGCGCGCATGACAGTTCGAAGTGAGAAGGTCGACGGAAGCGTAGCGGCACTCAGCCGCTACACATCACGTCCAGCCCGCGTCGACGACGAAATCCTGCGCCGTGCACATCTTGCTGTCGTCGGCGCCGAGGAACAGCACCATGGCGGCGATATCGTCCGGCATCAGCTTGCCCGGCAGGCACTGGGCCTTCTTGATCTCGAGTTCCGCCGCCTCGTCGACCCACAGGTCGATCTGGCGCTGGGTCATCACCCAGCCCGGCGTGACGGTGTTGACGCGCACGCCGAAGGGACCGAGGTCGCGCGCCAGGCTGCGGGTCAGGCCGATCACGGCCGCCTTGGTGGTGGCGTACACCGGATAGCCCGCGCCCTTGGCATGCCAGGACATGGAAGAGAAATTGATAATGGAGCCGCCGCCCATCTTCTTCATGCCCGGCAGGACTGCCTGCGCGGTGAAGAACATGGGGCGCTGGTTGATGGCGATGCGCTCGTTCCAGTAGTCGAGCGAGACCTTCTCGACGTCGTGGCGCTGGTCGTTGGCGGCGTTATTGACCAGCACCTCGAAGTCGCCCAGCTGTTCGGCCAGCTCGGCCATCGTGCGCTGCAGCGCGGGGATGTCGGTGATGTCGCAATGGCGGAACACCGGCGCGCGGTGGCCGGCATCGGCGAGCTTCGCGCACAGCGTTTCGCTCGCGTCTTTGGCAATGTCGACGAAGGCGACCACCGCGCCCTGCTCAACGAACGCCTTCACGATCGCTTCGCCGATGCCGGTGCCGCCTCCTGTCACGAATACCCGCCTGCCCTGCAGGCTGGGGTAGCTAGCCAACTTTGTCATGCATGTCTCCGTCCGTTCTTATTGTGAGGCGGCCTTGCTCTTCGGTCAATGTGCCGCCGATGCTTACAGTGGCTTCACCTTCGCGAAGCCGGTATCAACCACTGCCAGGCGGTTGCGCAGGGCCGGGCCGAACTGCGGCGACTCCACTTCGAAGGTCTCGCCGGCTTGTACCGAGATGTTGTCGGCGAAGCTCAGGGTGGCGGTGCCGAAGAAGTGGATGTGCACGTCGCCCGGACGCTTGAACAGGCCGTACTTGAAGTGGTGGTACTCGAGGTTCTCGATGGTGTGCGACATGTTCTGCTCGCCGCTGACAAAAGCCTTTTCCCAGCGCACCTGGCCGTCCTTGCCGAGGATGCGCGACGTGCCCGACACGTGGCCCGGCATCTCGCCCACCAGCAGCGCCGGTCCGACGCCGCAGTTGCGCAGTTTCGAGTGGGCCAGGTAGAGGTAGTTCTGGCGCTCGGTGACGTGGTCCGAGAACTCGTTGCCGATGGCGAAACCGAGGCGATAAGGCTGGCCATCGTCGCCGATCAGGTACAGGCCCGCGATCTCCGGCTCTTCGCCGCCGTCGAGCGCGAAGTCAGGCATCTCGATGTCCTGGCCGGTTGCACGCACGATCGAGCCGTCGCCCTTGTAGAACCATTCGGGCTGCACGCCCGGCGTGCCCGATGCCGGCTTGCCGCCTTCGACGCCCATGCGGAACATCTTCATCGAGTCGCTCAGGGACTCGACGTCGCCGCCGATCTTCTTGTGCATGGCGTCGCGGGTGTCGGCGCTGCCCAGGTGGGTCAGGCCGGTGCCGGTGACGTAGCAGTGGGCGGCGTCCGGGTGGTCGAGCGGCGCCAGGATACGTCCGGCCTGGGCGACGTCGTCGTAGTGATAGTGCTCGCTGGTGGCGGCGCTGTCGGCCAGCTGCGCCAGGCCGGCGCCGGCGGCGATGGCGGCGCGCGCGAGCTCGAGGGTCGTGGCATAGCCGCCGACGACGCGGATGGTGTTGTCGTGCAGGATGCCGATGCGGCGCTCCTGGGATTCGGTGATGAACTGTACGAGCAGCATGGCCCGGTCTCCGATGTCGTTATAAAAGAGAATGCGCGGCCGCCGCGGCGGCCGCGCTAGGCAGCGTCAGTGCGAGTGCTTCGGCACCGCCGACCCGCGACAACCGATCAGGAAGTCGAAGTCGCAGCCCTCGTCCGCCTGCAGCACGTGATCCAGGTAGAGCCGCTGGTAGCCGCTGTGCTGGACCGGCTTGTTCTGCTCGGCGCGCTCGGCCAGGCGGCTGCGGATCTCGTCGTCCGACAGCTCGATGTTCAGGCCGCCGCCGGCGCAATCCAGCTCGATCCAGTCGCCGTCGCGCACGATGCCGAGCGGGCCGCCGGCCATGGCTTCCGGCGCCACGTGCAGCACGACGGTGCCGTAGGCGGTGCCGCTCATGCGCGCATCCGAGATGCGCACCATATCGGTGATGCCCTGGGCCAGCAGCTTGGGCGGCAGGCCCATGTTGCCGACTTCCGCCATGCCCGGGTAGCCTTTCGGGCCGCAGTTCTTCATCACCAGGATCGAATTCGCGTCGACGTCCAGGTCGGGATCATTGATTCGCTGCTTGTAATGATCAAAATCCTCGAACACGACGGCGCGGCCGCGGTGCTGCATCAGGTGCGGCGAAGCAGCCGAGGGTTTCAGCACGGCGCCGCGTGGCGCCAGATTGCCGCGCAGGATGCGGATGCCGCCATCCTCGATCAGCGGGGTTTCCAGCTTGCGGATCACTTCATCGTTGTAGATCGGCGCGTCCTGGCAGTTCTCCCACAGGGTCTTGCCGTTGACGGTGAGCGCGTCCCGGTTCTTGAGCAGGCCGCCCTCGCCCAGGCGCCGGATCACGCCCGGCAGGCCGCCGGCGTAGTAGAACTCCTCCATCAGGTATTTACCCGACGGGAGCAGGTCGACGATGGTCGGGGTGCCCTTGCCGATCGCGGTCCAGTCTTCCAGTTCGAGCGGCACGCCGACGCGGCCGGCGATCGCCTTCAGGTGGATCACGGCGTTGGTCGAACCGCCGATCGCCGCGTTCACGCGGATCGCATTCTCGAAATTCTCGCGCTTGAGGATTTTCGACAGGCGCAGGTCTTCGTGCACCATCTCGACGATGCGGATGCCCGACATGTGGGCCAGCACGTAGCGGCGCGCGTCCACCGCCGGAATGGCGGCGTTGTGCGGCAGCGAGGTGCCGAGCGACTCGGCCATGCAGGCCATGGTCGAGGCGGTGCCCATGGTGTTGCAGGTGCCGGCCGAGCGCGAGTGGCCGGCTTCGGCGGACAGGAAGTCGTGCATGGTGATCTGGCCGGCCTTGGCCTGCTCGTGCAGCTGCCAGACGGCGGTGCCGGAACCGATGTCCTTGCCGTTGAGCTTACCGTTGAGCATGGGGCCGCCGGTCACGACGATGGTCGGCAGGTCGACGCTCGCCGCGCCCATCAAGAGCGCCGGGGTGGTCTTGTCGCAGCCCACCAGCAGCACCACGGCGTCCATCGGATTGCCGCGGATGGATTCCTCGACGTCCATGCTGGCCAGGTTACGGGTCAGCATGGCGGTGGGACGCAGGTTCGATTCGCCGTTCGAGAACACCGGGAACTCGACCGGGAAGCCGCCGGCTTCCAGGATGCCGCGCTTGACGTGTTCGGCCAGTTTGCGGAAGTGGGCGTTGCAGGGGGTGAGTTCGGACCAGGTGTTGCAGATGCCGATGATCGGCTTGCCCTGGAATTCATGGTCGGGGATGCCCTGGTTCTTCATCCAGCTCCGGTACATGAAGCCGTTCTTGTCCTGGGTCCCGAACCACGCCGCCGAGCGCAGCGTGGTCTTTTTCTTCGTCTCGGACATGCCTTCTCCTCGTTGTTTCCGCCACGGGAGGCTGGTTACCCCCTCTCATGTCGTGTTGTTCAGCAATGAGGCAAGTCTAAAAGCTGACCAGATAACTTTCCAATCAAATATTTCGCAATATTGATACTAAATTCGTTATCTGAAAGCGCCGAGAAAGCGCGATTCGGGAAGGCCTCGGACCTCCAGCGCGTGGTGGAACATAGCGCCCGACAGGGGCGCGGCGGCGCGGTCGCCCCCTGTCATGCCGAGCCAGGCGCTGGTGACATACAGGGTCGAGAAGTCCGGCCCGCCGAAGGCCGGGCAGCTCGGCTGCGGCGCGGCCAGCGTCAATACCCGGTCCAGCCGGCCGTCGGGGGCGAAGCGCATCACCTGCCCCGCTCCCCAGCGCGTGGTCCACAGGCAGCCTTCGGCATCGATGCAGGAGCCGTCCGGCTCCCCCGGCGCCGCGTCGGCCGGCACCAACACCTGCGTGGCGCCGATCGCGCCGCTGCCCGGGTCGTATTGACAATAGCGGATCTCGCGCGTGACGGAGTCGGCGTAGTACATACGCTGCCCGTCCGGGCTGAAGCAGATGCTGTTGGCAATGGCGGCATTCCCGAGCGGCAGGCGCTCGAGGCTCAGGTCCGTATTCAGGCGGTAGAAGCCGCCCAGCGCGCGCTTTGGACCGTCTTCCTGGTTGAACATGCCGAACACGAAGCGGCCCTGGCGGTCGCAACGCCCGTCGTTGATGCGGGTGGCCGGGATGTCGGCTTCGACATCCACGATGCGCACTACCTCGCCGGTCGAGAAGCGGAAAAAAGCCAGGCCGGAGGCCAGCGCCAGCAGCAGGCAATCGTCGCTGCCGGTCAGCGCGAAGGAACACAGGCGCTCCGGCATCGGCCACTTTACGCTCCTGCCGCTGGCCGGCGAATACGACCACAGGGTCGCCTGCGGAATATCGGTCCACAGCAGGCGCCCGGTGCGCTCGCACCACAGCACGCATTCGCCCAGCTCATGGCGATTGTCGAGGAAGTGCTCCATCATGCCTCGGCTCCCTGCACCGAGAAGCGGAAGCGCGACTCGGTCCGGTACACCTGGCCCGGGCGCAGGATCACGTTCGGGAAGCGCGGGCGGTTCGGCGAATCCGGAAAATGCTGGGGTTCCAGGCAGAAGCCGCTGCGGTGTCCGTAGCTGCGGCCCTTGCCGGATAGCGAGCCGTCCAGGAAGTTCCCGCTGTAGAACTGCACGCCCGGCTCCTCGGTGAACAGCTCCAGCACCCTGCCCGACACCGGTTCGAGCACGTGGGCGGCGCGCGTCATTTCGGGGCCGTTCGGCTTGTTGAGCACGAAGTTGTGGTCGTAGCCCTGGCCATGGCGCAGCTGCTTGTCCGGCTGGCCGACGCGCTCGCCGATCGGGCGCGGCGTGCGGAAATCGAAGGGCGTGCCGGTGACCGGCGACAAGGTCCCCAGGGGGATCGATGCGGCATCGATCCCTACGAAGGTATCGGCGTCGATGGTAAGCAGGTGCTCGAGGATGTCGCCTTCGCCGGCCAGGTTGAAGTAGCTGTGCTGGGTGAGGTTGACCGGCGTCGGCCGGTCGGTCGTGGCCTCGAAGCGCACCACCAGCTCGTTGTCGTCGTTCAGCTGGTAGTGGACGACGGTATCCAGGTTCCCGGGATAGCCCTGCTCGCCGTCGACGCTGCGGTAGGCCAGGCGCAGGCTGTCGCCCTCCACGCTGGCCTGCCACTTGACCTTGTGGAAGCCCTTGGGGCCGCCGTGCAGGTGGTTCTCGCCGTCGTTCGCCGGCAGCACGACGTCGCGGCCGTCGAGCGTGAAGCGGCCATGGGCGATGCGGTTGCCATAGCGTCCGATCAGGGCGCCGAAGTAGGGATTCTCGCCTTCATAATCGGCCAGCGTGTCGAGGCCCAGCACCACGTCGGCCAAGCGCCCCTCGCGGTCGGGCGCGTGCAGCGCGGTGATGATGCCGCCGAAATCGATGATCTTGGCCACCAGGCCGTTCGCGTTGGCCAGTGTGAATTCGGTGATGGCCTGGCCGTTTGCCAGCCGTCCATAGGGCGCCTGGGTGATGCCGCGGTTGCTCAGGTCTCGCAAGACGTTCTTCCTCGGTTGGTGGCTCAGTTGGTCGATGGCCGGCCGAATACCGGCATGCCGTCTGCGTCCCAGCGCAGGGCTTTCACGAAGGTGTGACGGTCCGGGTTCCACAGCGGATCGCCGACGATCTCGGTGTAGGTGCGGGCGTGGTAGACCAGCATCACGGTCTCGCCGTCTTCGGCATAGGTGAAGCTGTTGTGGCCCGGACCGTAGATGCCGTGCTCGTAGCAGGTGCGCAGCACCGGCTCGGGCGACTTGGTCCAGGAGCCGGGGTCGAGCAGGTCGGCGTCCTGGTCCGCCCACAGCAGGCCCATCGCGTAGTTCTCGTCGGTGGCGCTGGCCGAGTAGCTGATGAAGATCCTGCCGTAGCGGCGCACCACCGACGGGCCTTCGTTGACCCAGAAGCCGCGCGTCTCCCAGTCGAACTCGGGTTTGCTGAGCATGACCGGCTTGCCCTCGATCTGCCACGGCGTCTTCATCGGCGCGATGTAGAGGTTGGAGTTGCCCTCGATCTCATGGTCCTTCTGCGCCCACAGGTAGTACAACTGGCCCTTGTGGGTGAAGGTGGTGGCGTCCAGGCAGAAGCTGTCGATGCCGGTGTCGACCTGGCCCATGAACTCCCATTCGCCCTCGAGCGGATTGGCATTCTGGTTGCGGATCGCGTACATGCGGTGCTGGAACAGCTTGTGCTTGATCTCGCGGCTCGGGGCCGCGGCGAAATAGATGTACCAGGCCCCCTGGTTGAAATGGATCTCCGGCGCCCACACCAGTTCGCAGTACGGGCCGGTGTCGGGCTTGGTCCAGACGTCCACGGTCCGGGCCTGCGCCAGGCCGGCGATGGTGCCGGCGCTGCGCAGCTCGATGCGGTCGTATTGCGGCACCGAGGCGGTGAAGTAGTAGTAGCCGTCAGTGTGCTTGTAGATATAGGGGTCGGCGCGCTGTTCGATCAGGGGTTTCAGAATGGTTTCTTGCATCGTCAATCTCGTTTCAAAGTTTGTTTATCACCGCGTGGGGTAATTCGGGCCAGTGGCCCGAATTACGACCCGCCCACCCTACGGGTATACGCCGTTGTAGGGTGGGCGGCTTTGCCGCCCACGCGGTCGACATACGTCAGCCGGCGACGTACCCGGCCGTGCGCATGTCGGCCTTGACCGTGTCGTAATAGCTGTCGCTGATGCGGTACTTGAACATCAGCACGCCCATCAGGAAGTGGAAGAAGCCCGGGATCACCGACAGCATCAGGGCGATGCCCTGCAGCGCCAGCGCCGACTGCTCCTGGTTCGGCTGGTACTGGAAGTAATCCAGCAGGATGCCGACCATGCCGCCCGCGACCGCCATGCCCGCTTTCTGGCACACCGAGATGCCGCCGAAAGCAAAGCCCGACACACGCTTGCCGGTCTTGACCTGGCCGTAGTCGATGGTCTCGGCGATCGCCGACCAGAACACCGGGGCGTGCAGGTCCACCACCAGCGACAGGATGAAGTACAGGACGAAGGCCAGCACGATGTCGCCCGGCTTGACCAGGAAGTAGATCAGGAGGCTGATCACGGCGACCAGGATCTGCGTGTTGCGGAACAGCTTGACCTTGCAATAGAACTTGGTGGTCCAGGTGGACACCACCATGGCCAGGATCGCCGCCGCCACGCCCGTGGACAGGAAGGCCGAGACGGTAGCCGTGTCGCCGCCCAGGTAATACTTGGCGTAGTAGATCGCCACCGAGCCGCGGATCACGTAGCCGATGGTGCCGGTCACACACACCGCGCACAGGATCAGCCACTGGTCGTTCTGCATCAGCACGCGCACTTGGTCCATCAAGGGCTGCTTCTCGACCTTGTGGACGACGCGCTCGGTGGTGGTGAAGAAGCACAGCAGGAACAGCAGCACGCCCATTGCCGCCATCACCGCCATCGCGGCCTGGTAGCCGGCGGCCTGGTTGCCGGGGTCCCACCAGCTGGCCAGCATCGGCACGATGATGGTCACCATGAAGGCGCCGATCTTGGCGAAGAACAGGCGGTAGCCATTGGCCGACAGGCGTTCCTGCGGGTCCGAGGTAAGGCCGCTGATCAGCGAGATGTAGGGAATGCCGACGCCCGCCGTCATCAGGGTCATCAGGATGTAGGTCGAGTAGGCCCAGACCAGCTTGGCGTCATAGCCCCAGTCGGGCGTGGAGAACACCAGGAACACGCTCAGGCCGTAGGGCACGGCGAGCAGCAGCAACCAGGGCCGGTAGCGCCCCCAGCGCGTCAGCACCGAGTCGGTCACCTGCCCCATCGCCAGGTCGGCCACGGCGCCCACCACCTTGACGGCCACGAACAGGGCCGCCAGGTCGGCGGTGTGGATGCCGTAGATGTCGGTATAGAAGAAGGTAATGATCAGCATCATCGACGAGATCACCACGTTGAGCGCCATGTCGCCGGCGCCGAAACCCGCTTTTTCGAGGGTGGAGAGTTTTTGTGTGTGCATGTGCATTCCCTTCCGAACGACCCGGGGGCACTGCCGGATCCAATCCTGCAGTGCCCCTGCTTTTACTTCAGCGGCTGCGGCTTACATCTTCCAGCGCAAGGCGACCGAGACCGAACGTCCGACCTGGACCGTACCGAAATTGGTCAACTGCTCGTTACCCGCATTGCCGAAGTGGTAGTACTGCCGCTGCATTTCGTTGGTCAGGTTGATGGCGCCGACATCGACCGACATCCTGTCGTTGACCTTGTAGGAGACCTGCATGTCCACGCTCTTCTCGGGCTGGCGCCAGATGCCGATCGGGTTGGCAAACAGGGCGGCTTCGTTGGTGGCCAGGAAGGCGGAGCGCCAGACATAGGACAGGCGCGCGCTGACCGGGCCCTTTTCGTAAGCCAGGGTGGCGTTGTACGAGCGGTCGGACACCCCGAAGAACGGCGTCTCGAGCTGGGCGATGATTTCGCCGGCACTATTCGCCTCGGGAACGTTCTGCGAGGAGCTCAGCTTGGTAAAACTGCCCTGGAAGCCCAGGCCGTCCAGCGGGCTTGGCAGCCACTTCGGGAAGTAGATCAGGCCGAGTTCGACGCCCTTGATGGTGCCGTCGGAGGCGTTGACCGGGGAGTTGATGACGTAGTCATAGCCGTTGGTATGGTCGCCGCCCGAGGTCGAGTTGCGGAACGGGTCGTCCGCCGGGTCGACGTGGATCTTGCGGCGCAGGGGCACGACCAGGCCGTCGATCTTGCGCTTGAATACAGTGCCGTAGACTGCGCTGTCTTTCTGGAAGTACCACTCGCCGGTCAGGTCGAAGTTGGTCGAGAGCGTCGGTTTCAGGTCCGGATTGCCGCCGGTGCCCGAGCCATAACCCACCCGCGACACGTCGTCGGCCAGTTGCAGGACGGGATTCAGGTCGCCGAAGTTCGGGCGGCGCAGGGTCTTGCCGAAGTTGAAGCGCGTCACGACGTCCTTGGCCGGATCGTAGGTCAGGGTCAGGCTGGGCAGGAACCTGCTGGTCGACTTGTCGGCGCCGGACGGCGTGACCGCCTTTGTGGTGGCATCGACCTTATAGAAAGTCATGTCGGTATCGACCTTGGTGTAGCGCACGCCGACATTGGCGCGCAGGCGATTGCCGAACAGCTCGCTCTGGAAATTCCCCATCAGGTAGAGATTGCTCGTCTTTTCCTCGATCTCGAAGGTCTTCTGCAGGCGCAGCTGGTCGGTGGTCAGGAAGTTGCTGTTGACCGAGTGATACAGCTTGCGCCACTCGTCGATGTTGTCGCGGATGTAATAGGCATTCGGTTCCACCCACGAGCGCGGAACGTCCGAGATGTCGGCGCCGAAGTTGGAGTTGGTGATGGAATACTGCGGCCCCAGCGAGGCCAGGTTGCGGCCCAGGAAGGCCGATTGGGTCCGGTTCGCCTCCGAGGCCTTGCGCACGTCGTGGCGCGCGCCGAACTGGAGCGTCTGCAGCGCGCCCCAGTCGGCATCGAACACGCCCGCCAGCGTGGCCGTCGCGGCGCTGCCCTTGTTGCGGTTGGCGTTGTCGTAGAACTCCGCCACATTCCACTTGGTCGGGTCGGCCAGGTCGGCATTGTTATTGAAGCGGAAGGCCGTATCGCCGCCGGCATTGAAGTCGACGTCGATGGACGGTGCCACGCGATCGATCCGGGTGGCGGTGAATTGCGTGTCGAACTCGCTCGTCTGGAACGACAGATCACCGTCCAGCTTCAGGCGCTCGCCGACATTCCACTTGCCGTTCAGGGCATAGACGAAGGAATCGGTTTTCGACGTGGTGTAGTCGCCGCTGTTGAAGCCGTAGACGTTGTTGACCTTGCGGGTCTTGATGACGTTCGTTCCCGGGAAGGTCGTGATCGTCCCCGCCGGATTGCTGCCCAGATCGCCCCACCAGTCGACAAAGCTGAACAGCAGCTGATTGAAGGCCTTGTCGCGATAACCGTTGTACATCGATTCGAAGGTGTAGACCGCATCGGCGTTCGGCTTCCACTGGAGGGCGATATTCGCGGCAGGACGCTTGCGTTCACCCTGGACGTCGCTCTGGAAAACGGCGTCGCGCGCCAGGTAATAAGGATGCGCCTTGCCGTTGAAATCCAGCGTCGAACCCGCTGCCATCGGCAAGCCGGTACGGGTACCGGGCGCCCAGATATTGTTGTCGGTGATGCGCTGCAAAGGCGTATACCCTGCCGGCACTTCGGCCGCATTCGGGCTGGTAAACGGCACCATGGCGCCCGGCGTCACGCTTTCGTTGCGGTATCGCGTCTGGGTGGCCGCCAGGTTGACCAGGGCGCCGACCTCGCCGAAGCCGGTTTCCCAGCGGTTGCTGAACATGGCGCTGAGCTGCGGGTTCCATTTTTTAGCTGGATCCAGATAGGTCTCGCGCGCCGTAATCGACACTTGCGGTCCCTTGAAATCGAAGGGCCGCAGCGACTTGACGTCGATCTGGCCTGCGATCCCGGTTTCCAGCTGGCTGGCGTCGCGCGTCTTGTAGACGTCGATCTGGCGCACCAGGGTCGAGGGAATGTCCTGGAGCGCGACCTGCGTGCCCGAGGCGGTGAAGATATTGCGGCCATTCCAGGTAGTCTGGACGTCGGGCAGGCCACGGATCGACAAGGCGCCGACTTCACCGCCGGCGCGGTTGGTGACCTGGATCCCCGTCACGCGCTGCAGCGCTTCGACGACATTGTTATCGGGGAGCTTGCCGATGTCTTCGGCCACGACCGATTCCACGACCTGGTCGCTGATGCGCTTGATCGCCAGGCTCTTGATGAGCGATGCCCGGACGCCCGTGACGACCACGGTCTGCGTATCACTCGGCTCCGTCGTTCCGGCGGCCGCGGGGGAAATCTCCTGGGCGCCGACCGTGGCGGCGCTCATCAGGCCTGCTCCGGCGAGTGCGGCGACCGTGGCGCGAAGTGCGAAGGCGTGACCGGTACTGGCCGCGGCGCGGCCGAATGATGTGCGTTTCATACGTCTCCTGATGTCGTTGTCGTTATCGCCGCTGTGCCGCGGCTTTGCTGTTATTACATGCTCGACAGGAATGGTAGGCCTAGCATCGAGACCGTTCCAATCATATTTTTGGCCAATCCGATACCAAAACATGTATCGGCTCGGCGATCACGATCGTGATTGCTTGCATGGCCATGCGCACGAGACGCCATGACTGGCTACCATGCAAGCTGCTCATCCGAACAAGAAGGACATCATGCTGAAACCGATTGCCGGCGCCGTCACGCTCTTCCTCTCCACCCTCCCCGCGGCGCATGCCGAGGCGCCCAGGCCGGTCAAGGTGTTGATCGTCAGCGGCGGCTGCTGCCACGACTACCCGCGCCAGCGCGAGGTGCTGGAACGGGCGCTGAAGGAGCGCATGCCGGCCGAAGTCAGCCACGTCTACCACGACCCCAGACCTGGAGAAAAGGCGACGCGCCCGGCGCTGCCAATCTATGGCAATCCGCGTTATGCGGATGGCTATGACGTGGTGATCCACAATGAGTGTGCGGCGGACGAGGACAGCGCGCAGGCGCTCGACGCCGTGCTGGCGCCGCACCGCAAGGGCATCCCGGCCGTGAACCTGCACTGTGCGATGCATTCCTACCGTTCCGGCGATTGGCGCCAGCCAGTGAAGGCCGGCGACGCCAACGCGCGCTGGTTCGAATTCACCGGCATCCAGTCCAGCGGCCACGGGCCGCAGTCGCCGATCCGCCTCAGCCAGGCAGGCAAGGAGCATCCGATCGTGAAGGGATTCGTGCCCTACACGACCGGCAAGGACGAGCTGTACAACAACCTGAGCAGCTTCGGCGTGACGCCGGTGCTGACCGGGACGCAGCCGGAATCGAGCATCGAAGCGGACCGCGCCAAGGTCTATACGGTGGCCTGGACCCACCTGTACGGCCCGCAGCGCACGCGCGTGTTCAGCACCACGCTGGCCCACAACGCGGCCGAGATGGAAGACCCGCGCTACCTCGACCTGGTCGCGCGCGGCGTGCTGTGGGCGGCCGGTAGGCTGTAACTCAGTCCCGGACCAGGCTGACGTCGTCGAGCATCAGCCACTGGCCGTCCTTGCCCTCGGTGTAGACCCCGACCTGCACGCTGCCATTGCGCACCGCGATGCCGGGCAGCGTCACCTGCGTCCAGTCACCGATCGCACCGGTGAACACATGCGCGGCTTCCGGGCCGCCGTGGCCGCTGGCGAACAGGCGCGCCACGCCTTGGGCGCCGCTGCTCCTGACCCAGGCCCGCAGGGTGTAACTGCCGTTCGGCAGCTTGATGTCCTGGATCGCGCTGCCCATGCTCGGATCAAGATGCCTCAGCACCAGCGCCCAGCGGCTGTTGCGGCCTTCCAGGGTATTCACGATGGGCGCCGCGCCTTTGAGGCTGGTCCAGCTGGTGCGCCAGCCGGCCACGCCCGTTTGCGTCACGCGGTCGGCCTCGAAACCGGGATTGAGCACGTAGTTGTTGCCCTTGCCGACCGACCAGCTGCCCTTGGCGGCATCGAGCCTGAATTCGCTGAGCGAGTTGAACACCGGCTTGGCGCCCTCGAAGGAGAGCGGCGTCCAGATGTTGTAGCCGATGCCGTTGGCGGCATAGTTGCTCCAGCGGTCGCCCGCGTACAGCACTGTCGTGGCTTCGCTGCCCTGCACGGGAACGAAGAAGCCGTTCTGCGACACGTGCGAAAAGTCGGCCTCGGTCCCCTCGATCAGCTTCTCCGGCGTGTAGGGGCCGGTGATGCTGCTCGCGGTCATGTAAAAGCTGCGCGAGGCGTTCCAGCCGTGCAGGTCCGACGAGCAGAAGTAGTACAGGCCCTTGTGCTTGAACATGGCGTTGCCTTCGCGTCCGCCGGCTGGCGCCGCGTGCACCAGGGCCGCGGGTTCCACGGCCAGGAAGTCCGCCGCGCGCAGCGGCGCCACGTACAGCTTGCGCCGGTCGCCGCCGCTGCTGAAGATGAGGTAGGCCTGGCCGTCGTCGTCGACGAACACGGTCTGGTCGCCGGAGGTAGGCGTGGCAACCCGGTCGATATGGGTCTGCAGCCGCTGGTAGACGAAGGGGCCGGTGGGCGAATCGCTGGTGGCGAACAGCACGCCGCTGCCGTTCTCCCGGCTGCTGTACTGGGTCAGCAGCACGTATTTGCCGCTGCGCTTGTTGTGGACCACGCCCAGCCGCCCGACCCAGCCCGGCTGGTCGAACATCTTGCCGGCGGCGCCCGCCTTGAGCACCTCGCCTTCGAACTTCCAGTTGACCAGGTCGGTCGACGAGTAGGCCGTTACCGCGCTGAACGTCGGGTTGGCGCTGTTCGGCTTCGGAACCGGCTCCCTGGCGTAGCTGACCGCCTCGGCATACTTCGCGCCATACCAATAATAGATGTCGCCGACCTTCAGGATGCCGCCGCCCTGCGAGTAGATCGGCGTGCCAGACGTGTCCTTCCAGAAGACGCCGTTGCGGATGGTCGATTCGGCGGCGCAGGCGATCGGCGGCAGGCCGCCGAGCACTGCACATATGAGCAGGATTTGTAAATCGCGGCGTTGATTCATGAACATCATTGATGAGTCGCGACCCGCTTGCCGTTGACGATCACGTTCTCCAGGCGCAGATTGGCGACATCCGCCGTATCGAGCTTGTCGCCCTCCAGCTGCACATCGAAGTCCTTCAGCAGGACGTCGCTGATCGATGTCTGCCCCGGATTCGGCTTGATCGTCCCGAAGGCCTTGAGGCGTCCGCGGATGCCCACCAGGCTGATGTTGCGCACGATCGACTTCGGCGGCGGCGCACCCTTCAGGTCGAAATACTGGGTCCAGGGCTGGATCGTGACGATCTGGCCGCCGGAATTGTCTACCGTGATGTTCCTGAAATGGATGTTCTCGTAGTGCTGCGGCGTGTCCGGGCGCAGCTTGAAGACGGCCAGGCTGTCCACCTTGCCCGTGACCCGGCAATCCTCGATGAGGACGTCGCGCACCAGGGTCGCCTCGCTGCCGAGGGCCAGCATGTGGTGGCCGCGCCGGAACTCGCAGTTGCGTACCCGGATGCCGATCACCGGCGGACTGTCCTTGTCCTCCATCGCGAACGGCCCCTTCGAGCCCTTGGCGGCGATGCAGTCGTCGGTCACCGAGAAGTAGCAGCCCTCGACCAGCACGTGCTGGCAGCTGTCCAGGTCGATGCCGTCGGAGCTGGGCGCCTGGTGGTAGTCCTCGGGCACCACGAAGCGGGCATTGCGCACCGTGACCTGCTGGCAGCGGTACAGGTGCAGGTTCCAGAACTGGGAGTCCTTGAAGGTGACGCCCTCGATGCTGACGTCCTTCGAGCGCTCGATCAGGGCCAGGCGCGCGCGCGGGATGCCGATGTTCTTGAAATTGTGCGGATCGGGCGCGGCATTGCGCAGCTTCCAGAACAGGTCCCAGATCGGGCGGCCGGCGCCATCCAACGTGCCGGCCCCGCTGATCCGCAAGCCGTCGCAGCCGTTCGCATTGATCAGCGCCGGATTGAAGTTGGGCGCGAAATGCCCTTCGATGCGGGTGCGGCCGGCCGGGAAGTGGCGCAAGTCGGTCGAGCAGCGCAGGACCGCGCCCTCGTCCAGGTGCAGGTTGACCTTCGGCTTGAGGAACAGCGCGCCGCTGACGAACACGCCGCTCGGGACCACCACGGTGCCCCCGCCCTGCGCCGCGACGTGGTCGATGGTCTTCTGGATGGCCGTGGTGTTGACCGTGGCGGCATCGGCGACGGCGCCGAACTCCGTGATCGAAGTTCGCCGCGCCGGCGCGGGCGTGGATGGCGAAGCGCAGCCCCACAGGGGAGCCGAGAGTAAGGACAGCGTCAAGGCGCGGCGGGTGGACAGACGGTTTGGCATGCTGGTTTCCTGGTCTCCTGTTTCGTGGGCCGCCGATGCGGCCCACAAGGTATAGACGAAAACCGGGATTCAGTCTCTAGCCAGCCCCAGGAAAATCACGTAGTTGATTGCTTCTCCCCGGCCGCAGGCGCAAGCGCGTCCTCGTCCGCGGCCTCGATCGGCGCCGGCAGGATGTCCTCGACCTCCGCGTCCGGCGCGACGTCGAGCGTGCGCAGCGCATCCTGGACCACGCTGGCGAACACCGGCGCCGCCACCCGCCCGCCGAAGTAGCCGCCCTCGGTCGGCTCGTCGATCATCACGGCGACGATGATGCGCGGCCGCGACACCGGCGCGAAACCGACGAAGCCGGCGATGTAGCGGTTGGTGTAGCGTCCCCCCACCGGCTTGTGCGCGGTGCTGGTCTTGCCCGCCACCCGGTAGCCGGGCACCCGCGCGCGCGGCGCGGTGCCGCCCGGCCAGGTGGCGCGCTCCATCATGGCGCGCACCGCGGCGGCGCTGGCGCTGGACAGCACCGGGCGCGCGACCGGCGGCTCGTCCACCTTCAACAGGCTGAGCGGTATCATGTCGCCGTCGCGGGCGAACACCAGGTAGGACTGCGCCATCTGCATCAAGGAGGTCGCCATGCCGTGTCCATAGCTGATGGTGGCCTGCTCGATCGGTTTCCAGGAACGGTGGGGCCGCAGGCTGCCGGCGGCCGTGCCGGGAAAGCCCAGCTGCGGCGGCTGGCCGAAGCCCACCTGGGTCAGCATCGACCACATGTCCTGCGCCGGCATCTGCAGCGCCAGCTTGACGGTGCCGACGTTGGAGGACTTCTGCAGCACCTCGGCGACCGTCAGGGTGTCGTGCCGGCTGGCGTCGCGGATCGTGGCGCGGCCGATGGTGAGGCGCCCGGGGGCGGTCTCCACCAGGGTGTCGGGCGTGGCCAGGCCTTTCTCCAGGGCCAGCGCGATGGTGAAGGGCTTGATCACCGAACCCGGTTCATAGATGTCGGTCAGGGCCCGGTTGCGCAGCTGGGCTCCGGTAAGACCCTTGCGCTCGTTCGGGTCGTAGTCCGGCAGGTTGGCCAGCGCCAGCACCTCGCCGCTGCCCACGTCGAGCACCACGATGGCGCCGGCGGCAGCCTGGTGGCGTTCGACCGCCGCCTTCAGATGGCTGCGCGCCGCATGCTGGATGCGGCCGTCGATCGCCAGCGCCAGGTCGCGGCCGTCGCGCGCGGGCAGGCGCCCGCCCGCGTCTTCCGCGATGCGCCCGAGACGGTCGCGGATCACGCGGCGGCTGCCGGCCGTGCCGCCCAGGCTGGCCTGGTGCGCCAGCTCGATGCCTTCCTGCCCCTGGTCCTCGACGTCGTTGAAGCCCACCACGTGCGCCGTCAAGGCCCCATGCGGATAGTGGCGGCGGCTTTCCTTGCGGGTGTGGATGCCGGCGATGCCGAGCGCCTGGACGCGCCCGGCGGTGGCCAGGTCGACCTGGCGCTTCAGGTAGACGAAGCCGCGCCGCGAGTCGAGCCGGGCGTCGAGTTCCGCCCGGCCCAGCCCGAGCTGGCGCGCCAGTTCGTCCAGCTGCGCCGGCGCGGCGCCGCGCGCCTCGGCGGGAATCGCCCACACCGCGCGCGCCGGCAGCGACAGTGCCAGCACCTCGCCGTTGCGGTCGAGGATGCGCCCGCGGGTGGCCGGCAGCTCCAGCGTGCGGGCATAGCGCGCCGCGCCCTGCTTCTGCAGGAATTCGTCGGACCACAGCTGCAGCCAGACCGCGCGCCCGGCCAGGGTCGCGAAGGCGGCGAACAGCACCAGCAGCAGCAGGCGCGAGCGCCAGGCCGGCAGGCGGCTCTCCAGCACCGGGCTGGCGCTGAAGGCATGGCCCTTTCCGGCGGCGACGCGCCCGGTTTCGCTCATCTAGCCGTGCTCCCGCGGCTCGTCGAAGCTGCTGGTGTCGGCTTCCAGCACCGGCAGGGCCAGGCCGAAGCGCAGCGCCAGCAGGCGCAGGGCGAAGCCTGCCGCGATCGCGGTGGTGGTGGCGATACCGGCGGCCACGCCGAGCTCCAGCAAGCCCAGGTAGAGCACCCCGGTGGCCAGGGACACCGTGGCGTACAGGTCGCGCTGCAGCACCAGCGGCACCTGGTTGCACAGGACGTCGCGCAGCAGGCCGCCGAACACGCCGGTGGCCATCCCCATCAGGATCACGACCACCCAATGCGCGCCGGTGGACGCGGCGACGTCGCAGCCGATCACGGTGAAGGCCACCAGGCCGAGCGCGTCCAGCCACAGGAAAGCAGTCTTGAGGCGATGCATGCGGCGCGCCAGCAGGGCCGCCGCGATCGCGGCGCCGACGGTGAAGGCCAGGTATTCCGGGTGCGCGACCCAGCCGAGCGGGTAGTGGCCGATGAGCAGGTCGCGGATGGTGCCCCCGCCCAGCGCGGTGACGGTGCCGACCACGCACAGGCCGAACAGGTCCATGCGACGCCGCATGCCCATCAGGGCGCCGGACGCGGCTTCGGCCGCGATGGCGACCAGGTAGATCGTGTGGAGCAGGCTCATTCTCAGGGGGGAGGCAGGATGGCGGAATTCGGTGCGGGGCATGGTACGATGGGGCCAGCGATGTGTCCAATGCATTATTATTGCCATATCGATGCATATTCCGCATAGGACTGAGACGTGAACATCAAACAGCTGGAGCACCTGATCGCTGTCGCCGAAGCGCGCTCCTTCAGCCGCGCGGCCGAGCGCCTGTTCATCACCCAGCCGGCGCTGAGCCGCAGCATCCAGGCGCTCGAGGAAGACCTGGGGGCGCCGCTGTTCGACCGCATCGGCAAGCGCATCGAGCTCACGCCGCTGGGCAGCCACGTATTGGCGCGCGCCGCCCGCCTGGTGCGCGATGCGGGCGAGCTGGCGCGCAGCGCAGACATCTTCCGCCACGGTGCGGGCGGCGCGCTGCGCGTCGGCATGGGATCGGGTCCGGCCGCCATGCTGATGGCGCCGCTGCTGTGCCACATGGCCGAACGGCACCCTGGGGTCAGGCTCGACATCACGCGCGGCCCGCTGGCGCAGCAGCTGGTGCAGCTGCGCGCCGGCCAGCTCGACGCCCTGGTCGCGGACGCGCGCAGCATCGCGCCGGCGGAGGACCTGGTGGCCGGGCCGCTCGGCGAGCTGCGCACCTGCTTCGCCTGCCGCCCGGGCCACCCCCTGCTGGCGCACGACACGCTCACGCTGGAGCAGCTGCTGGCCTTTCCGGTCGCCTCCACGCCACTGTCGGACGAAGTGGCGCGCCTGTTAGTGACCGCCTACGGGCCGGCGGCCCTGCCGGAACAGATGGTCACCCTCCAGTGCGAAGACGTGGCCAGCCTGGTAGATGCGGTCGGCCGCTCGCAGGCCCTGTTCCTGGGACTGGCGGCGGCCGCGCGCGCCGGTGGCCTGGCCGAACTGCCGCTCCATCCGCGCCTGGACGCCAAGGCCCGCTTCGCCTGCGTGACCCTGGCGGGCCGCACCGAAGCGCCCTTGCTGCCAGCCTTCCGGGCCTTCGCGGCAGGGCTGTTGCAGGACTGAAGCTGAAATGTAGGAGAGCATGAAAATGGAAACCCAACAACTGTGGGTCGAGCCGGTCGGCGACATCATCATCGCGCGCATCCGCGGCGCCTGCACCGCAGCGCTGCTCGAGGAATGCCAGCGGCGCGTCATCGCGCTGGTGCAGGATACCCGCCAGGTGAAGGTCCTGTACGACTCGCTCGAAATGGATGTCCCGTCGGTCGACATCGCCCTGGTGCAGCAGGATCTGGAGTCGCGCGCCTGGGAGCGCTACGGCCCCCTGCCCTTGCGCCGGGCGATCCTGGTCGCCAATACCCGCATCGCCTACCGGGCCCGGATCGCCTTCGGCGAACTGGGCGAAGGCAGCTACCGGGTGTTCTACAACGACCTCGCGGCCGCGCTGCGCTGGCTCGACGAGCCGCCGGAAATCCCCGCCTGAGTTCACCGCTCGCGCGCGCCGGCCGGCGCCAGGCGGCGCAACCAGGCGCCGGCGGCGGCGCGACATCGTGGGTTGTGCAGGCACCAGCCGCCGGCCAGGCCGATCGCGCATCCGAGCAGGGTGTCGACGAAGCGCGCCTGCACCAGCGCCCCTGGGGCCGCCTGGCCCAGGGTCGCCGCTTCGGCCAGCAGGATCGTGAGCGGGGTGATGAGCGCCGTGGCCAGCGCGTAGTGGCGCACCACCAGCATCTCGATCAGGAAGGTCAGCAGCATCACCATCGCCGCCACCGACCAGCCGCCCAGCGGCAGCGACAGCAGGCCCCAGGCCAGGGCCACGCCGGCGCCGGTGCCGAGCACGCGCTGCAGCTGCTTGTTCCAGATTGCGCGCAGCGAGACGCCCTGGATCACCGCCAGGCAGCTGACCGGCACCCAGTAGGGCTTGGGGAGCGCCAGCAGCTGCGCGGCCAGCAGCGACAGGCCGACCGCGGCGCCGATCACGACCGCGTCCAGCACCACGTAGCCGAAATCGAAGGCAGGCAGGGGCGGCTGCGATGGCGGCGCGCGGCCGCGCAGCGTGAAGACGCTGTAGCAGAAGCCGACCGCGCAGGCCAGCAGGCCGCCGAAGCCGAACAGGCCGGCCATGCGCGGCAGCTCGGCCGCCGTCACCGGGCTGTAGGCGCCGATCGCGGCGGCCATCACGAAGAACAGGCTGCCCGGCGGCCCGAGCGCGTAGATGCGGCAGGTCATCGTCACCAGGATCGTGATCGCGACCAGGGCGGGAATGATCGCCGGCGGCCACTGGCCGCTGGCCGCACCCAGCGTATAGCAGGCCAGCATGCCGAAGGCGCAGGCCAGCAGCGCCACCATGCGCTGCGCCAGCGAGGTGGCGGGCAGGTACAGGAACACCAGGCCGCCGAGCGAGGCCACCAGGCCGTCGCCGATGCGCCCGAGCGCGGCGCCGGCCAGCAGCGGCAGCCCGGAGGACAGCGCCGCGGCCAGCGGCATTGGCCAGGCGCGGTCGCTGGCCTGGACGGTGGTCAGCTGGCGCAGTTCCTCGGACAGGACGGCCCGCAACCGCTGCCGGCGCGGAAGGCGCATGGTCCGCTCAGTTGAAGCGACCGGCCGTGCCGCCCAGGCTGTAGCGGCCGGCACCGAGCAGCGCGACCGCCAGCGCCGCGGCCAGGAACATGCCCTGCAGCTCGAGCGCCCAGCCGCCGGTGTCGTTGAGCGTGAAGAACTGCGCGGTATGGGCCAGCAGCACCGCCACGATCATGTTGATCACCACCACCAGCGCCGCGGCGCGGGTGAACAGCCCGACCAGCATCAGGAGCGGCGCCACCACTTCGCCGACATACACGCCGTAGGCGAACACCCCCGGCAGGCCGGCGCCTTCGACCATGCCGGTGATCGGGCCGATGCCGCCGGCAAGCTTGGAGAAGCCATGGAACAGCAGGATGATCGCCAGCGCCGCGCGCAGCAGCAGCTTGCCTTCGTCGTCCATGCTGCGCGGCGCAAGGTTTGTGGTTTGCATGATCACTCCTTCCGGATGAGTTGTACTGACATCATCGCCCTTCGACCGATTCGCGGGCGCACCGTTCGCTTCAGTCGAACGCATAGGCGTCCATCGCCAGCACCCCGTGTTCCACGCTCGCGTGCAGGCGGGTGGCGCGCGCTTGCGGCCCGCCCGCGCCCATGGCGACGAACAGGGGCAGCAGGTGCTCGTCGGTCGGGTGGTTGCGTACCGCGTTCGGGGCGCGGCGGCGGTAGTCCAGCAACTCGGCCTGGTCGCCGTTCTCGAGGGAGGCCTGCATCCAGCGGGCGAAGTCGTCCACCCACGCGGGTGCCGGCGCCTCGACCGCCTGGCCCCGGTATTCGTGCAGGTTGTGGGTCAACGAACCGGAGGCCAGCACCAGCACGCCTTCGTCGCGCAGCGCGCCCAGGGCCTGGCCGATGCGCAGGTGGGCGGCGGGATCGCCGTCGCGCAGGATCGAGAGCTGGGTGACCGGCACGTCGGCATCGGGATACATCAGGCGCAGGGGCACCCAGGCGCCGTGGTCGAGCCCGCGCCCGGCGCTGCGTCCGGCCTGGATGCCGGCCTGCTCCAGCAGGGTGAGGGCGCGTTCGGCGAGTCCGGGCGCTCCCGGCGCCGGATACTGGATCTCGAACAGGGCGCGCGGAAAGCCGCCGAAGTCGTGGATGGTGGCGGGTTGCTGCGCCAGGCTCACGGCCGGGGCGCCGATGGTCTCCCAGTGCGCCGACACGGCCAGCACCGCGCGCGGACGCGGCAGCGTCGCGCCGAGCTGTTCGAGGAAGCGGCGCGCCGGGCTGTCCTGCAGCGCCAGCATGGGCGAGCCGTGGGAGATGAACAGGGCGGGAAGGCGGATCATGGTGTCTCTCCTCGTGAAAGACCCCATCTTATTGTCTTATGCAGCGTCGATAAATAGTCTAGAGCGGATATGACTGTTTCACTTTATGGAACAATCCCGTCAATCGCGCCAGGGCGGATCCGCAAATGCCTCGACCAGGAAATCGATGATCGCCCGCACCTTCGGCGCCAGGAATTTACGCGAAGGATAGACCGCATAGATGCCCAGCGTGATCGCGCGCCAGCCCGGCATCAGCTCCACCAGTTTGCCCTCGGCCAGGTCGGCGCCGACCATGAAGCTGGGCTGGAGGATGATGCCCTGCCCTGCCAGCGCGGCGGCGCGGCAGGTGTCGCCATTGTTGGTGCGCATGCGCGGCTGCACCTTGACGGTTTCCTCGCCGGCGGGGCCGGAAAAGCTCCAGGTGTCGCCGGACGCGAACAGGCTGTAGCCGATGACGGCATGGCGCGCCAGCTCGCCCGGCCGGGCCGGCGCGCCATGCGCGGCCAGGTAGGCCGGCGCGGCGCAGGCCACCAGCCGGGTCGAGGCAAGCCGCCGGCTCACCAGCGAGGACGCGGGCAGCTGGCCGATCCGCACGGCGAGGTCATAGCCCTCGTCCACCAGGTCGACCACCCGGTCCGACAGGCTGACGTCGAGTTCCAGTCCGGGATGGCGCTCCAGCAGCCGCGGCCACAGCGGCGCCAGGTGCATCAGGCCGAAACTGAGCGGCACATTGGCCCTGGCCACGCCCTGGGCCGTGGTACTGCCCGATCCGAGCTCGGCTTCCGCTTCCTCGAGCCGGTCCAGCAGTTCGCGGCAGCGCGCGTGGAACAGCTCGCCTTCCGCGGTGGTCGAGAGCCGGCGCGTGGTCCGGTGCAGCAGGCGCACGCCGAGGCGCTCCTCGAGCTCGGCCACATGGCGCGACACCGCCGCCTTCGACATCCCGAGCCGCCCCGCGGCGGCCGTGAAGCCGCCCGCCTCGACCACGGCCGCGAACACGCGCATTTCCTCGAACCGGTCCGTCATCCATCTGTCCTGGTTTGCAATGATGAGGGCGATTCTACCCGCACATCTCGCCTGAACCCGCCGGTTCTGCCACAATGTGGCCGTACACCGGAGCCGCACGATATGTATCACGAACCGAACCGCCAATCGATCAGCATGCTGGTCAGGGATTTTTATGCCGATATCCGGCGCGACGAGCTGTTGCAGCCGGTATTCGACGGCGCCATCGGCGCCAACTGGGAAGCCCACCTCGAGCGCATGGTGGACTTCTGGTGTTCGGTCATGCTGTCGAGTAGCGAGTTCAAGGGCAATGTCTACGGCAAGCACATGGGCTTGCAGGGCATCGGGGCGGAGCATTTCCGGCGCTGGCTCGGCCTGTTCGAGGCGCATGCGCGGCGGCTGTTCGCGCCGGAAACCGCCGACGCCTTCCTGGCGGCGGCCCGGCGCATCGCCGCCAGCCTGCAATACGGTTATTTCGGCCGCGTCGAAGTGGCTTGAGGGGAGCAACATGAAACACCTGCCCGCCGGGCTGGATCACTACAAGAGCACGCCGATCTTCGACCAGGACACGGTGCCGGCGGGATTGCGGCGCGCGCACAGCACCGCGGCCGGCGTCTGGGGCCGCATTGTCGTCCACGAGGGCAGCCTGCGTTATGTGATCGAGGCGCCGGAGACCGAAGAACACCTGCTCGCGCCCGGGACGCCGGGCATCGTCGAACCGGGCGTGCCGCACCATGTCGACATCGCGGGGCCGGTGCGCTTCTGCGTGGAGTTCCACCGCTAAGCGCCGGTTCGCCTGCGCCGCAGCGCGCGGCCCGGCGGCAGCGCCGCGGCCAGGCCCAGCCCCGCCAGCAGCATCGCCAGCGTTGACGGTTCCGGCACCGCCGGCACCGGGTCGAGCAGCACCGAGCCGTAGCAGAACACGCCGGTGCGGTCGCAGCGGTGCGCCAGGATCTGGCTGCGGTCGTTGATCTCGTCGGCCGCGATCAGCAACAGGTCGGCGTCGCGGTCGATGCGGGTGTTCAGGTCGATCAGCCGGCCGTCGGCATACAGGACGGCGCGGCCGTCCGCGACGCCGACCACCTGGCCGAGATTGTTGATATCGTAGGCGAAGCCGTTGCGGGCCCGGGGCGTCAGGTTGAAGTAGGTGTCGCCGTCCCAGAGGAAGGCGTGGTTGCGGCCGTCGGCCTGGGTGAAGTAGCCGGTCACCCAGCCGGCGTCGTTGATGGCCTGGCCGGACACCGGGCTGCCGCCGAAGCGTGGCAGCTCGGTCAGCATCCCTTGGCTGTACACGGCGGTGCGGGATCCGAATCCGTTGTCGTAGGCGTCGTAGCTGACCAGCACCTCTCCGCGCTCGTTGATGTCGCCCGGGCCGCTGTACTCGGGGCCGACGATGTCGACCACGCCGTCCCTGAGCACTGCGGCGCGGAAATCCGGACTGCGGGCGGCGATCTCGCCGCGGTTGTTGATGTCGCGCGCATCCTGGATGCCGTAGCGGGCCGTCAGGTCCTGTATCTGCCCTTCCGAATACAGGAAGGCGTGGTCCTCGCCCGTGGCCGTGGTCGACAGGCCCACTGCCTGGTCGAGGTCGTTGAGCGCGCGGACCTGGGTGATGTAGCCGCCCAGGCCGCCGACCGATTCCGCGAAGGGCTGGCGGATGATCGCGGCGCCCTGGTAAGGCGTTTCCGGTCCGAAGCTGTTGACCGCATAATGCCCCTGATTGTTCAGTGCGAGCGCGCGGGCGTACTTGCTGCCCGCTCCCGTCCAGGAGAAATAATCGGGCGCCGCGGCGGCCAGCTGGGGCAGCATGCCCAGCAGGGCGGTGGCGCAGGCGCGTCGCCAGGTCATGTTCGTCATATCAGCCTCCCGTGCAGCGCTTGCCTGCGCCGCCCTGCATATTTCATTTGCACCACAACCCAGGTTTCGAGTATTTTCGATCCTGTCCGCACACACGACGAAAGGACCACACCATGTTCCTCGAACGCGTCTGTATCGCCACCGACGGCTCCGACCTGGCCGTCCGCGCCGCCCAGATGGGCGCCCTGCTCGCCCGCTCGGGCGCCGGACGCGTCGTCGCGGTCTCGGTGGCGCAACCGCAGTTCCACCGGCCGGAAAACGGCAACGCCACACCGGACAACGAATGCGCCCAGGCCGAATTCGCACGCGCCCGCCGGGCCGCGCAGGCGCACGTCGAGACGGTGCTGGACATCGCCCGCCAGGCCGGCGTCAGCTGCGATGCCGAGACGCCGCTGGCCTCGGCGCCTGGCCCCGACATCATCCGGGTCGCGGAAGAACATGGCTGCGACCTGATCGTGATGGGCACGCACGGGCCGAACGACGCGAACCGTCTGTTCGTCGGCAGCGTGGCGCAGTACGTGCTGGCCAATTCCAGCATTCCGGTGCTCCTCCTGCGCGACCCGCGCGACGCGTCGCAGCCCGACTTCATCGAGGGCGTCGCGTCCTGAACCGCCGCTCGCCGCATCAGGGAACGATCGCCACTTTCAGCACCCCGTCGCGCTGGTTGGCGAACAGGTCGTAGGCTTCCTCGATCCGCTCGAGCGGGAAGCGGTGGGTCACCAGCGGCCGCAGGTCGACCCGGCCTTGGGCGACGATGTCCATCAGCCGCCGCATCCGGTGCTTGCCGCCGGGGCAAAGCGTCGTGACCAGCTTGTGGTCGCCCAGGCCGGCGGCGAAGGCGTCCACCGGCAGGTCCAGCTTGCCCGAATACACGCCCAGGCTCGACAGCGTGCCGCCCGGCTTCAGGGCGCGCAGGCAGCTTTCGAAGGTCTGCTGGGTGCCCAGGGCCTCGATCGTGACGTCGGCGCCCCGCCCGTCGGTGAGTGCAAGGATGGCCTCGACCGGATCGGCCTGCCGGAAGTCGATCACGTGGTCCGCCCCCAGCCGCCTGGCCATCTCCAGCCGCGCCGGCACCGTGTCGACCGCGATGATGCGGCTGGCGCCGCGCAGGCGCGCTCCGGCGGTAGCGCACAGGCCGATCGGCCCCTGGGCAAAGACCGCCACGGTGTCGCCGATGCGGATCGCGCCGTTCTCGGCGCCGCCGAAGCCGGTGCTCATGATGTCGGGGCACATCAGCACCTGCTCGTCGCTCAATCCGTCTGGTATCGGGGACAGGTTCGCCATCGCGAACGGCACCCGGACGTACTCGGCCTGGCAGCCGTCGATCGTGTTGCCGAAGCGCCAGCCGCCGAGCGCATGTCCGCCGCACTGGGACTGGTGGCCCTCGAGGCAGGGATGGCACTGGCCGCAAGGCGTGATCGCCCCCACCACCACCCGCTGGCCGAGCGCGTAGCCCTCCACCCCCGGGCCGAGTTCGGCGATCACGCCGACCGGCTCGTGGCCGATGGTCAGGCCCGGCGCGACCGGATACTCGCCTTTCAGGATATGGACGTCGGTGCCGCAGATGGTCGTCATCGTCACCTTGACCACCGCTTCGCCGGGCCCCGCCCGGGGCACTGGCTTGCGCTCCAGCGCGATCCGGCCGGGGCCGAGAAAGACTGCCGCTTTCATCATTTCCATGGAATCCTCCTGCCGTTGGTTCAGTGCGCCATCAGGACGGGCAAGCGCGCGTTCTGCAGCACGTAGCGCGTGACACCCCCGAGGAACAGCTCGCGGAACTGCGAATGGCCGTAGCAGCCCATGACCAGCAGGTCGCAGCCCTCCTGCGCCGCCAGCCCGAGCAGCGCCTGCCCGCCGTCGAGGCGGCGCTCGATCGCCATGATCCCGGCCCGGACCTGGTGGCGCGCGAGGAAGGCGCCGAGGTCGGCCTGGTGCTGCGGCTCGCCCAGCTCGGTGTCGCCGGGCGGACGGAAGGCGACGACGGTCACGCGCGCGGCGCGCCGCAGCAGCGGCAGCGCGGCGTGCAGCGCCGCCGCCGCCTGCTTGCTGCCGTTCCAGGCGGCGAGCACATGGCGCAAGGGACCGGGCAGGACCGGGGCGCAGGGCACGACCAGCACCGGGCGGGCGCAAGTGAAAGCCACGTACTCGGGGATGCGCACGACGGTCTCGCTCAAGGCTTCATCCGGGTCGTCCTGGCTGACCACGACCAGGTCGGCGAAGCGTCCCAGCCGCGCCAGGGCTTCGCTCGGGAGGTCGCACACCAGCCGTTTCTCGGACGCGACACCGGCTTCGCCCGCCAGCGCCTCGAACTGCGCGAGCGCGCGCCCTGCCGCGTCGTGCAGGGGAGCGAAATAGCTGGCCTCGAGGCTGCCCGGCACCGCCTTGTATCCATGGGGGAAGACCTCGCGTGAGACGCCGATGGCGGCGACACCTACCAGGTGCGCCCCATGCTCCCCGGCCAGCCAGGCCGCGATGCGCAGTCGTTGCGGCGCGTGACGTGATTCGTCGGCATGCACGACGATGGTCCGGTAGCTCATCGATCACCTCCCATGTTTTGCTGGCTGTTGCAGTCTCGCCATCTACGCTGCGCATGTCTTTGACCTACATCAAATGCGCCAGGTTCGCCGGTGCCCGAGAACGCCCGATGGCCAGGCCCATCCTGATGATCCCGGGCCATCCGGTGCGTCGTCGACGGGCAAGCTAGCGCGACTGCGGCCGCCGCCCCGCCGACCACTTGCGCAACTCCAGTCCGGCCAGCGCCAGCAGCGCCATGCCGACGGCGGCGGCCAGCGCGGCGGGCGGCGGCGGGGCCAGGTCGAGGAGCCCTGCCAGCGCCGGCACGAACAGCGCCAGCGCGAGCAGCAGCAGCGCCGCGCCGGCGATCGCCCAGAACACCGGGTTGGCGACCCGCAGCGTGCTACCGACACCGTCGCGCTGGCGATTCGACAGCAGCAGTGCGAGGTTGCACAGCACCAGCGCGGCAAAGGCGGCGCCGCGCGCCTCCGGTTCCGGCAGCCATGAGAGCGCCCAGCCATACAGTGCCACGAGCAAGGCCAGCACCCAGGCGCCCTGGACCAGCGCGCTGCCGACGGCCGCGCGCCCGAACAGGGCTTCGCCGGGGGCGCGCGGCGGGCGCCGCATCAGGTCCGCCTCGGCCGGTTCGTTCTCGAAGGCCAGCGAACAGGCGGGGTCGATCACCAGTTCCAGGAACACGATATGGAGCGGGTACAGCATGACCGGCCAGCCCAGCAGCACGGGCAGCAGCGCCATGCCGGCGATCGGCACGTGCATCGCCATCACGTAGCACATCGACTTGCGCATGTTGCCGAAGATCCGCCGGCCCGTCGCGATGGCCTCGACCAGCGAAGCGAAGCGGTCGTCCAGCAGGGTCAGCTCGGCGGCTTCGCGCGCGACGTCGGTGCCGCGCCGGCCCATGGCGACGCCCACATCCGCCGCGCGTAGCGCCGGCGCGTCGTTGACCCCGTCGCCGGTCATCGCGACCACCGCGCCGCCCTGCTGGAGCGCCTGCACGATGCGCAGCTTTTGCTGCGGGGCGACGCGGGCGCAGACGTCGGTGTCGGCCAGGCGGCGCGCCAGCCCGGCGTCGTCGAGCGCGGCGATCGCGACGCCGGTCAGCACCGCGTCGGGCGCTCCGGCGTCGAGCCCGGCCTGGCGCGCGATCGCGCGCGCGGTTTCGGGATGGTCGCCGGTGATCATCACGACCCGCATGCCGGCGCCGCGGCAGGCCGCCACGGCGGCGGGAATGTCGGGGCGCAACGGATCCGCCAGCGCGGTGAGGCCGAGCAGCCCGAGGCCGAAGGCGGCGGGCTCGACCGGCATGGCCCGGCCCCCGGCCGCAGCCCAGCCGCGCGCCACCGCCAGCACCCGCAGGCCGTCCGCCGCCATCCGCGCGGCCGCCTCGAGCAGCGCGGCGCCCGCGGGCGCAGGCACGCCGCACATCGCCACGATCGCCTCGGGCGCCCCCTTGGCGGCGACCAGCAGGCGGCCGTCGCCGCAATCCCACACCTGCACCAGGGCCGGCCGCTGCGGCGTCAGGCCGTACTCGTGCACCAGGGTCCAGCCGGGCGGCGGCGCGCCGCCATCGGGCAGCGCGTCGGCGGCCAGGCGCCAGAACGCGGCCTCCATCGGGTCGCTGCCGAGCGCCCGGCTGGCGCGCAGCGCGCAGGCCAGCAGTTCCTGGTACGGCGCCGCCATCGCGGCCGCAGCGGCGCCCTCATGGATGCCGCCGTCGCGCCACAGCTGCGCGACCGCCATCCGGTTCTCGGTCAGGGTGCCGGTCTTGTCGACGCACAGCACCGAGGTCGAGCCCAGGATCTCGATCGCAGCCAGGCGCCGGGTCAGCACCTGGCTGCGCGCCAGGCGCCAGGCGCCGATCGCGGGGAATACGGTGAGGATGACAGGAAACTCCTCCGGCAACATGGACATCGACAGCGCAATGCCGGCCAGCAGCGCCTGCAAGGGATCCTGGCCACGCAGCACCAGCAGCAGGACCAGCGCGGCGCTGACGGCGCCACCCAGGATCGCGAAGCGGCGCGCCAGGGCCCTGGTCTCGCGCTGCAGGCGCCCGGGCGGCGGCGCGATGCCGCCCAGCGCCGCCCCGATGCGGCCGATCTCGCTGCGCACGCCGGTGGCGCTGACCCGCGCCAGGCCGTGCCCCTGCACCACCAGCGTGCCGGAATACACCCACGGCAGGTCGGCGCCGCCCGGTGCCTGCGCTTGGACCGCCCCCTCACCGTCCTGCGGCGCAGCCAGCTTTCCGACCGGGACCGATTCGCCGGTCAGCAGCGACTCGTCCACCTGCAGGCCCGCCGCCGCCAGCAGCAGGCCGTCGGCCGGCACCCGGTCGCCCTCGCCCAGCTCGACCAGGTCTCCCTCCACCAGTTCGCCGGCCGGCAGTTGCCGCGCGCTGCCGTCGCGCCACACCAGGGCGGTCGGTGCGCGCAGCTCGCGCAGCGCCTGCAGGGCGCGCTCGGTGCGGCCCTCCTGGTACAGCGTCATGCACAGCATCAGGACCACCATCCCGAACAGGAAGGCCCCTTCGAACGGTTCGCCCAGCACCAGGTACAGGACCGCGGCGCCGACCAGCAGCAGGTACATCGGCTCGCGCGCGGCATCGAGCGCGATGCGGCGCCAGCGCCGCTTGCCGGAGTCGGGCAGCCGGTTGGGACCGTCGCGCGCCAGGCGACGGGCGGCTTCTTCGCTGTCCAGTCCCGCGGGGGCGGCGGCGCCGGTCTCGACCTTCATGGCTTACCCGGTTCGGAGGCCGGCATGGTCTCGCGCGCCAGCTCGACGCGGTCGCGGCCGTTCGACTTGGCCCGGTACAGCGCCGCGTCGGCATCGGCCAGCAGATCCTCGATACCGGCATGCCCGGGGGTCAGGCCGGCAACCCCGATGCTGATCGTGCAGCGCACTTCGCCCCGAGGGATCGCGAGGCGGATCGCGCCGACGGCCATTCGCATGCGCTCGGCGCAGGTGAGGGCTTCCTCGACCGTTGTTTCGGGCATGACGCACACGAACTCCTCACCCCCGACCCGGCCGAAGTAATCGCTGGCCCGCAGCAGGTCCGCGCATGCCTGGCTGACCGCACGCAGGAGCGCGTCGCCGACCGGATGGCCCCAGGTATCGTTGACGCGCTTGAAAAAATCGATGTCGAGCATGGCGATCACCAGCGGATGGGCGTAGCGCCGCGCCAGCGTGATATCGTGGCTGGCAAGTTCGAGCAGGTAGCCTCGCGCCAGCACCCCGCACAGGCTGTCGTGGCGGGCGGCATGGCGCAGGGCGCGCTCGGCCAGGAAGTTCCTGCGCACCAGCCGTCCCTGGAAGCGCGCCACCCCCGCCACCAGGCCGAGCATCACGAGGTAGGCCAGCACGCTGCTGGCGAAGGCCGGCTCCGGCAACTGCGCTGCCGCCAGTCCAAGGAATAGCAGGCTCGGCGCCAGGACCAGCGCAGACAAGCGAAGCAGGCGCGGTTCGACCAAGGCCAGCGGAAACATCACCCCCGTGATCGCCGGCAGCGCCAGCAACAGGCCATCGGGCAGCAGGGCGGCGCTGAGGATCATCGCGCCGGCATGGGTGACGTAAACCAGGGCGCAACGCCAGGCGAGCGGGATGCGCCCGTCCCAGTCCCGATAGCCGATGGCGCCAAGCAGGACCAGGCCCAGCCGGATTAGCGCAGTGGTGGGGGCCTGCTGGGGAGCGATCCAGTAGTCCCATGCGCTGAACAGCAGCACGCCGAGGCCGAACAAGCCTCCGAGCGCCGGCAGCATGCCGGACAGGCTGCGGTCGAGCGCCAGGCCGAATTCGCGTTCGTCGTCGGGCGCGAGCTCACCGGTCAGGCGCGCGGCCCGGAATGGAGATGAGGCCGGACGCTGTTTCCCCATCTGCACGACGCCGCCCTCAGCCGGCGCCGGCGGCCGGCCGCAAGACCATGACCGGCACCGGCGCGCCTGCGAGCACGGCCTGGGTCACGCTGCCGGCCAGCAGACGGCTCAGGCCGCGCCGGCCGTGCGAACCCATGACGATCAGGTCGCATTGCTGTTCGCGGACGGTATCGGCGATCGCCTCGGCGGGGTCGAGCGCGCTGCAGGTAAGCGCCGTGCAGGCCAAGCCCGCCTTTGCGCAGCGCGCGGCGACGGCATCGACATAGCGCTGGGCATGCTCCAGCAGCACGTCCATCTGCAGGCCCGGATCGTAGGCCATGGCGCCTTCGAGCGACTGGAAGGTGGGTTCGGGAACTGCGACGGACAGCGCCACGATCTCGCTGTCCTCGCGGCCGTGGACGAACTCGATGGCGGCATCGACCGCCGCTTCGGAAACGGGCGACCCGTCGGTCGGGACCAGGATACGTCGGTACATGGCAATCTCCAGACAGGGGTGGAGGAACGGTCGAGGACTAGTCTGTCCTCGCGAATGCTAAAAATCTTTGATTTAAATCAAAATCGAACCGAAGTCTTGATGCTTTGGCAAGCCTAGCAAACTGTCCGGTCGCCAAAGCAGATGCCGAGCTCGCGCGCCGTGCGCACCATGTCGCCGTCGACCGGCACCCGCTTGCTGCGGCCCGCCACATCGCCCAGGGGCACGGTGCCGATCTCCTGGCCGCCCAGCGCCACCATCACGCCGGACTCGCCGCGCGCCAGCGCGCGCACCGCGCAAGCGCCGAAGCGCGCCGCCACCACGCGGTCGAAAGCCGACGGGCTGCCGCCGCGCAGCAGGTGGCCCAGCACCACGCTGCGGCATTCCTTGCCGGTGCGCCGCGCCAGCTGCGCTTCGACCCAGGCCCCGATGCCGCCCAGGCGCTCGGCATGCCCGCCGCCCGCGGGCGCCAGCCGGGCGCGCTCGCCGCCGAGCGGCTGCGCGCCCTCGGCGGCCACCACGATCGCATGGCGCCGGCCGGCGGCGTCGCGCCGCCCGATGGCCTCGGCCACCACGTCGAGGTCGAAGGGGATCTCGGGGAGCAGGATCACATGGGCGCCCCCGGCCATGCCGGCCTGGAGCGCGATCCAGCCGGCGTAGCGTCCCATGACCTCGACCACCATCACGCGGTGCTGGCTGTCGGCGGTGGTGTGCAGACGGTCGATGCATTCGGTGGCGAAGCCGGCCGCCGTATCGAAGCCGAAGGTCTGGTTGGTAGCGTCGAGGTCGTTGTCGATGGTCTTGGGCACGCCGACCACCGGCAAGCCCTGGCGCTGCAGGCAGGCGGCGATTTCCATCGAACTGTCGCCGCCGACCATCACCAGCGCGTCGAAGCCGCGCGCCCGGCACAGGCCGACCAGCTCGGCGCTGCGGTCGTGTTCCTCCAGGCCGGCCGCGCCCTGAACCGGGTAGCGCAGCGGGTTGCCGCGGTTGGTGCTGCCGAGGATGGTGCCGCCGAGGTGCGCGATGCCGTGCACGGCGTCGGGCGACAGGCGCATGACCGGCTCGCCCAGGCAGCCGGCGGGCGCGAGCAGGCCGTTGAAGCCGTCGCGGATGCCCCAGCATTCCCAGCCGTGCCGGCTGGATGCGAGCACCACCGCCCGGATCACGGCGTTCAGGCCCGGGGCGTCGCCGCCCCCGGTGACGACGGCAATGCGCTGGATGCGGGTTTCCATGGGCGCCTCCTGTGGGTGCTGCCGACTATAGCATGCGCGCCGGCGCGAACGGTGCGCCGTTCGTGGCGGATTCGCACAGCCGTGGTGGGCAGGTCACCGCGGCAGAGGTACAATGCCGCCCACGCCATCCAAACACATACGACATGCTGACTACCCTGCTCGACTGGTTCCTCCACCTTGACCGCCATCTCGCCGTGCTCGCGGCCGAATACCAGATGCTCGTCTATGTGCTGCTGTTCGCGGTCATCTTCGTCGAGACGGGCGTGGTCGTGATGCCCTTCCTGCCGGGCGACTCGCTCCTGTTCGTGACCGGCGCGCTGGCCGCGAAAGGCATGCTCTCGCTGCCGGTGCTGATCCCGCTCTTGATCGTCGCGGCGGTGCTCGGCGACATCGTCAACTTCGCGATCGGCACCGTGTTCCGCGATCGCGTGAGGAACGGCTACCGGCTGCGCTTCATCAAGCCCGAACACATCGCCCATACCGAGCGCTTCTTCGAGCGCCACGGCCCGAAGACCATCGTGCTGGCGCGCTACGTCCCGATCGTGCGCACCCTGGCGCCCTTCGTCGCTGCGCTGGGCAGCATGCGCTACCGGACCTTCCTGGCCTACAACGTGTCGGGCGGCACCCTGTGGGTCGTGTCGCTGACCGTGGCCGGTTATGCCTTCGGCAACATCAAATGGGTCAACGACAACCTGACCGCGGTCATCATGGGCATCATCGTGCTGTCGCTGGTGCCGGGCATCCTGGCCTGGATGCAGGAGCGCTATCGCAGCAAGCGCGCGGTCGGCCCTCAGGGCTGACAGAGCGCCTCCCGGCGCCGCATATCTCCACCGCCCCATGCCCGGCCACCTGCCGGCCATGGGGTGGTTTTTTTTAGCCGTGAAATTCTGACGGTGATCTCCCCCTCTCGCTGATTGCCTGGCTGATGCAGTGTTAATCTCGCCGTAGTTGTTGGCGCCGAAGGAATGTTGTTCGCGCGATGTATTCGTGGGTTAGTTACATTTTACGGATCGCGATGTGCATATCAGGATTGCAGGAATGGCGATTGCTCCGTCCATACCGGCACTCTACATTGGCCGTTCCGCTTCACAACGATAACACCAATGGAGACAAGATGATCGATGCCGAAAAAGGCCCGTGGAAATACCTGGTGATGTGGCTGCGCTTCTACTACGCGATCCACTTCCTCAAATCCGGAATCAACTACGCCGTGTTCGGCGTCATCCCCGATTTCAGCAAGGCTGGCGCGGTCGGCCCCTACCTCGCCGCGATGAACGACATCGGCTTCTACCCCTTCATCAAATACCTGGAGATCGTGCTGGGGTCGATGTTGCTGTTTAATGTCCTGACGCCGCTGGCGCTGGCGGTCATGGCCGGCATCGCCTTCCAGATCGCCTACCTGAACCTGTTCGTCTCGCCCCACCCGCGCCAGCTGTTCACGGGCACGCAGGAACTCCTGCTGTGCGGCCTGCTCATTCTGGCCTACGGCAGAAGCTACGCCGAACTGTTCCGCGTGAAGGCGAAGCCGGCCTTCCCCTGGTCGAAACAAGTAAAACCCAACCTGTAAAGGACCGACTCATGCACCAAGCCGCAAGACTCAAGGATGCCCTCGTCGTGATCGCCACGGCATCGATCTGGACCCTGGTCGTCATGGCCTTCTCCACCACCATGGGCTCGCGCCCGCTGCGCATCTACGACTGGGGCCCGCCGGTGTTCGCCTGCCTGCTGACCCTGCTGGTCATGCTCAAGGACCGGTTCACGGGAGGCAAGCCGCGCTAGCCGCGCGCCGGCTGCTGCGCCCTGGCGAACAGCATGCCGGCGGCGAGCGCGGCGCCCAGCACCCAGAACACCACCTGGGTGCCGCCCGCGGAACCGAGCGCCCCGACGCTCACCGGCAGGATGGTCTGGCTGGCATTGGCCAGCATCGAGCGGATCCCGATCGCCTCGCCGCCGCGTCCCGGCGGCGCAGCCTGGCCGATGGCGCTCATGATCATCGGCAGCGCGCAGCCCAGCGCCAGGCCCAGCACGAAGGCGCATGCCAGCAGCCACGGCAAGCCGCGTCCCAGCGGCAAGGCCAGGTAGGCCGCAGCCGCCAGGCCCAGCGCGCCGCCCAGCACCTGCCACGCCGACCAGCGGCGCGCCAGCAGCGGCACGAAGATGCGCACCACGAAGGTGCCGGCGCCGAAGGCCCCCATCACCAGTCCGATGCGCGAGGCGGACAGGCCGAGCGCACTGCCGTGCAGCGGCATCATGAAGCTGAACAGGTCCCAGCCCATCGACAGCAGCGCGCTCACCACCAGCACAGCGCGCAGCGGCGCATGGCGCAGCAAGTCCATGACCGATGCCCTGCCCTGCCGCGGGTCCGGCCCGGGCACGCCGCCCGTGCCGGCGCCCATCCTGGACAGTGCCAGCAGGGCCAGCAAGGGCAAGGCGGCCAGCGCGACGAAGGTCCAGGCGCCGCCCGCCAGGTCGAGCAGGAAGCCGGCCATGACCGGGCCGGCGATGCTCGAAACGGAGTTGCCGAGCGCCAGCATCGAGTAGGCGCGCGTATGCTGTTCCGGCGGCCCACCCGCCAGGATCGCATGGTGCAGCGCCACGTGCACCAGCATGAATCCGCTGCCGAGCAGGACCGCGCTGGCGCCCAGGCCGCCGAGCGAAGGCAGCAGCGCCAGCAGCAGGCCGGCTTCCAGCAGCAGCAATGCGAGCAGCGTCGGCTTGACGCTGCCGCGCCGGTCGGTCCAGCGTCCCGCATGCACCGACAGCAGCATCGGCACCAGCGCCAGCAGGCCGATCACCAGGCCCACTTCCAGCGGCGTGGCGCCGAGCCGGATCGCCGAGAGGCTCAGCGCGACCCGCCCGCCGGCGAAGGCGGTATGCGCCAGCACCATCAGCGCGACCACGGCGGGCAGCGTCATGCCGGGGCTCAGCCTGGCATCGCGGCGGCGCATTCGACCGGCGCGGCCTGGAAGCGCATCGAGAAGTCGATCGCGCGGATGTCCTTGATCAGGGCGCCGACCGAGATCCGGTCGACCCCGGTCTCGGCCAGCTCGCGCAGGCGCTCGAGGGTGACGCCGCCGGACACCTCCAGGCTGCAGCGCCCGGCCGCCAGCGCCACCGCACGCCGGATCTGCGCGGTCGACATATTATCGAGCAGGACCATGCTCACGCCGGCCTGCAGGGCTTCCTCGAGCTGGTCCAGGGTTTCGACTTCGACCTGGATGAACCTTGCCCCCGCTCCCAGCCGCTGGGCGGCAGCGAAGGCCGCGCCCAGTCCGCCGGCGGCCGCGATGTGGTTTTCCTTGATCAGGATGGCGTCGTACAGGCCCATGCGGTGATTGCGCCCGCCGCCGCAGCGCACCGCGTACTTCTGGGCCACGCGCAGGCCGGGTATGGTCTTGCGCGTGTCCAGGATCGCCGCCCCGGTGCCGGCCACGGCCTCCACGTGCTGGGCGGTCCTGGTCGCCACCGCGCTCAGGGTCTGCAGGAAGTTCAGGCAGGTGCGTTCGGCGGTCAACAGGCCGCGCGCCGCTCCCGCGATCTCGACGATGGCCTGGCCGCGCGCGCAGCGTCCGCCGTCGGCCACGTGCCAGGTGGCGACCGCGGACGGCGCCGCCTGGCGCAGGGTTTCCATCACCCAGGGCTGGCCGCAGATCACCGCCGCCTCGCGGCAGACGATGGTCGCGCGCGCCGCGCCGTCCGGCACCAGGGCCGCGCTCAGGTCGCCGTCGCCGACGTCTTCCGCGAGGGCGCGGGCTACGTCCGCCTCGACCTGCCGCAGGAGCTCCCGGTCGATGCCGGCGTCCGGAGCCGTCGGCATCAGATGACGACGCCGCGCGGCACCGGAATGCCGTACAGCGAGCCGGCATAGGCCGCGTACACCGGATCGTCGACGTTGCAGGCATGGCCCATGGCCACCGACAGGTCGCGCCAGGTGCGCTGGATCGGGTTGGTGACGCGGCTGGCGTTGCCGCCGGCGTGCTTGAACACCTCGGCGGCCGCCTCGGCCGCGCGGCGCACGGCGCGCACCTGGTTCACGCGCGCCTTGTACTTCATCTCGCGGGTCACCTTGCCGCCGGCCTGCACCAGCTTGTAGATCTCGCCGATCTCGTTGACCACGTGCTGGCACGAGGCGTCGATGTCGGCCAGGGCCGCGCCCAGCGAGGCCATGTGGTACGGGTTCTGGGTCTGCTTCACGCCCATGCGGCTGACCCGGCTACCGGTGTAGTCGGCGAAGTGCTTGACCACGCCGGCCGCGATGCCCAGCGTCGCCGCCGAGATCGCGCCCGGGAAGAACAGGTCGAACGGAATCCGGTACAGCACGCTGTCCGGACGATGGCGCGCCGCGTATTCGCAGTCGTTCAGGGCCTGCACGTCATAGGTGCGGTAGTCCGGCACGAACACGTCCTTGACCAGCACGTCCTTGCTGCCGGTGCCCTGCAGGCCCATCACGTTCCAGGAATCCTGCAGGATCTCGTAGTCGGCGCGCGGCAGCACGAAGTGCATCAGGCGGGTGTATTCGCCCGCCGGGCCGCCGTCCTGCTCGGCCAGCACGCCCAGCACGGCCCAGGTGCAGTGGTCGGTGCCGGACGAGAACGGCCACTGGCCGTTCAGGATGTAGCCGCCCTCGACGCGGCGCGCGCGGCCGATCGGCGCGTACGGCGACGCGGTCCAGGTGTCGTGGTCTTCGCCCCAGACTTCTTCCTGCATGCGCGGGTCGCCCTGGCCGAACTGGAACGGGTGCACGCCGACCACCGAGCCGACCCAGCCCAGCGACGAGGCCCGCGAGGCCAGGTCGATCACGGTCTGGTAGAACTCGCGCGGGTCGGCCTCGAAGCCGCCGTACTGCTTGGGTTGCAGCATGCGCACCAGGCCGCTATCGCGGATCAGGCGCGCGCCTTCGTCCGTCACGCGGCCCAGTTCGATGCTGGGGACTTCCTGCTCGACGAAGCTGTCGATGTTGCCAATGATGGTTTCTCGTACCGGATGCATGTTGCGCTCCTTGAATTCTAGGTCTTGCGATAGGTGTGATGGGCGGGTCGGGCGCTCATGCCTCGTCCAGCTTCAGGGCGGTCAGTTCCGCGTGCTGGCGGCGGTGGCCCCAGCTGCTCGGCTTGTCGTAGGTGCGCGGCGTCCACAGGTCCGGGTCCACGTCCAGTCCGCCCCAGCCATACTCGAGGCGGAAGCACGACGGCGTGTACATGTAGAACGAGAACATCTGGTCGTTGCTGTGCTTGCCCAGGGTGGTCGTGATCGGGATCTCGCGCTGCAGGCAGATGTCGTGCGCGGTGCCGACGTCGTCGATCGAATTCACCTCGATCATCAGGTGCAGGAAAGCCACCTCGCGGGTCGGCAGCGCGGCGATCGCCAGCGAGTGGTGGCGCCCGTTCAGGTGATAGAAGTGCGCCACCAGCGGACCGTCGCGCACCGTGTCCGACGGGTGGAAGCCCATCACGTCGCGGTAGAAGCGGTCGCCCTCGTCCAGGTCCCTCACTGCCAGCACCACGTGGCCCAGGCCCTGGTCGGCGGTGCGAAAGCCCGAGATCGCGCGGCCCGGACGGAAGGCGGCCACGGTATGGTGCAGGCCCCAGCTCAGTTCATGGCGAAAGCCGGACGGATCCTTGAACCAGTAGAAGCCCTCGACCTTGCGCTCCGCGCATTCTTCCGGCGTGGCGCGGGATGCCTCGATGCCGTGGGCGTTCACGCGCGCGGTCACCTCCCTGGCCGCGGCCTCGTCCTGCACGCTCCAGCCGATGTAGGCGACCGCATTGCGCTCGCCCGGGTGGATGACGATGCGATGGGCGACTTCGTCCAGGCGCAGGCGCACCGCGCCGTCCGCGCCGTGTCCGGCCACCTGCAGGCCCAGCACTTCGGGGCCGAAGCGCTCCCATTCCCGGTAGTCGGGCGAACGCACGCCCAGATAGGCAAGCGATTTGATCATTCGCTGTCTCCTCGTTTTGTTGATTTCAGGTTCTGGAATACTCATTCAGGCCGGACGCAGCAGCGCCCGGCCCTGCCGGCATGCTCAGGCGGCCTGGCGCACCGCGACCGGGTTGCCTTCGATGAAGGACTCGATCACGCGGTTGAACTCGTCGGTGTGCTCGAGCTGGACCCAGTGGCCGCAGCGGTTGACCAGGTAGACGCGCGAATTCGAGATCATGCGCGCCAGCACCAGGGCCGAACTGAAATGCACGGTGCGGTCGTCGCGGCCGTGCATCAACAGGGTCGGGGCCGAAATGGTGGGCACGCGCTGCGTGTCCAGTTTGACCATCGGCTTGCCGTGGCCGCTCTTCCAGCCTTCGATGTGGTCGGGGCGCGCCAGGGCCGCCTTGACGCGTTCGGCCAGCAGTTCGTCGGTCACGTGGCGGGTATCGAAGGCCATGCCTTCGACGAACTTGCGCATGGTCTCGATCGACGGGTTGAAATAGGCCGCTTCCAGGGCCTTCACGCCTTCGCTCAGGCCGGCCGGATCGAAGATGCCCGGCACGCCGGCAGAGGAACCCATGGTAATCAGGTGCGACACCAGTTCCGGGCGCTCGTAGGCCAGGCGGATGCAGGACGAGCCGCCCATCGAGTTGCCCACGAAGGCGGCCTGGGTGATGCCCAGCGCTTCGAGGAACTCGGCCAGGGCGCCGCTGTTGTCGCGCTTGTCGTAGGTAACGGCCTGCGACTTGCCCCAGCCGGGCAGGTCGACCGCCAGCACGCGGTACTTGCGCGCCAGGGTGGCGATGTTCGGGTTGTAGTTGCTCCAGGCCGAAGCGCCGGGGCCGCCGCCGTGCACCAGCACCAGCGGATGTCCCTGCCCTGCCTCGTGATAGTGGATGTCCCAGTTTTTGGTCTTGATGCGCTTGCTAGTGTTTTCTTCGGTCACGATCGCCACGTCTTCCTCCATTGAGCTTCAGGTTCGGTTGCCTTCCGCGCGCCGGACAAAGTGCCGGCTGCGCAGTGGTCGAGACATATTAGCTGAATCTCCGTTCTAGAATCAACATTTTATTTTCGCAAAAGAAAAGGCCGGCGATCGCCGGCCCGGAAGGAGTCTGGCTTGCGCCCACAGGCGCCGCATTCAGGCCTTGGCTTCGGCCGGTTCCGGTTTGCGCCGCTTGCGCGCCATGCTGGACTGGGACGCTAACTGCGCCTGGGCCTGTTCGACCAGGTGCGCCAGGCTGGACGCCAGCATCGGCCGGAAGGCCTTGATCGTCTCGCCCGAGGCGCCGGCGATCGCGTTCCCGTCCTGCAGCGCCAGGGTGAAGCCGCTCAGGCGTTCCGGCAGGCCCGGGTCGTGGGCCAGCAGCGCTTCCGGCAGGGTCTTGCGCCACCACGACGCGAATTCGACGCGCTGCAATTGGCGGATGTGCAGGAAGCGCTCGCGCGCCACCTGCTCGCGCACCGACTTTTCGACGCTCAGGATCACGCCAAGGCGCCAGAAGTCGGCGGCATCGTACTGGCGCTCGGCGTCGACGGCGCCGAACAGGCGCTCGATGTGCTCACCGAAGCTTTCCCCCGCCTGCGGCTGCAGGGTGCTGGCCACCTGGCTGTGCCAGCGCGCATAGCTGGTGTCGATCAGCGCCGCCAGCAGCAGGTCCTTGTTCTCGAAGTGCCAGTACACGCTTCCCACCGGCAGCTCGGCCTTCTTGGCCACCTTGGCCATGGTCGCGCCGCTGTAGCCCTCGTCCCGGATCACCTCGAATGCAGCATCGAGGATGCGTTCGCGCGATGCGGCGCTGGTGCGGTGTTCTCCGGAACGGCGGGGGCGGTCGATCATGGACATGGGCAGTGGGGTTCGGCTGACAGGAAAGAAAAAATGGTAACACGGGAGATTGCAACATTACCACTGCAAAGGACGCTTCGGTCGCCGGGCGCGCCTACTTGAAGCCACAAGCTATGCGGCTTTGCGCATGCTCGCACCGAGCCATGCGGGGAACGCATAGCTGAAATGACCGTTCCCGCGTTGTTCGCTTCCCCTCGATCACAAAAAATAGCGTCATCCGGCGGCGCCTGCGCGTCCCACGTCCCACCCGTCAAGGAAACACATGAACAAACTGCAGCTCTCCGTGGCCATCGGCAATTACGACCGTTGCCGCCCCCTGATCGATGGCGCCGTCCAGATCGACGGCGTCGATCCCGTCTTCATGACGCTGTCGCCGGAAGAGATCTTCTTCCGCGCCTTCCGCGCCGAGGAATTCGACATCTGCGAGCTGTCGCTCTCCAGTTCCACCGTCAAGGCCGCCGCCGGCACCCTGCCCTACGTCGGCGTGCCGGTGTTCCTGTCGCGCGCCTTCCGCCACACCGCGATCTACGTGCGCACCGACCGCATCAAGCGCCCCGAGGACCTGCGCGGCTGCCGCATCGGCCTGCCCGAGTACCAGCTCACCGCCAACGTCTGGGTGCGCTCGATCCTGGAGGACGACTACGGCATCCTGCCGTCCGACGTGACCTGGGTGCGCGGCGGCATCTCGCATGCCGGCCGCCCGGAGAAGATCAAGCTGGCGCTGCCGCCGGACGTGCGCCTCGAAGACGCACCCGAGGGCGAGACCATCTCCAGCCTGCTGGCCAAGGGCGAGATCGATGCCTACGTGGCGCCGCGCGCGCCCGACGTGGAGCCCGGCACGCCGAACATCGGCTGGCTGTTCCCGGACCCGGTGGTCGCGGCCAAGGATTACTACCGCCGTACCCGCATCTTCCCGATCATGCACATCCTGGGCGTGCGCCGCTCGCTGGCCGAGCAGCATCCGTGGCTGCCGGGCGCCGTGTTCAAGGCCTTCAACCAGTCCAAGCACCTGGCGCTGGAACACCTGGGCGAAACCTCGGCCACCAAGATCACCCTGCCCTTCGCCGAGGAGCGCCTGAAGGAGGCGCGCGAGCTGATGGGCGAGGACTTCTGGTCCTATGGCATCGACGAGAACCGCCACGTGCTGGACAAGTTCTTCGACCACCACCATCGCCAGGGCCTGTCCTCGCGCCGCGTGACGCCGGAGGACCTGTTCCATCCGGGTACCTTCGAATCCTTCAAGCTGTAAGGAGCAAAGCATGACCGAGTCCGTCCGCGACCCCTACCCGATCTGGCATGCGGCCCACCTGGCGCCGCT
The DNA here is from genome assembly GCF_000427785.1 of Massilia alkalitolerans DSM 17462. Classification (GTDB taxonomy): domain Bacteria; phylum Pseudomonadota; class Gammaproteobacteria; order Burkholderiales; family Burkholderiaceae_D; genus Telluria; species Telluria alkalitolerans. Next base: position 3,133 of record NZ_ATYR01000033.1, on the reverse strand, counting down.
GTGGGACAGCCCGAACGCGCACAAGCCGCCGCCGCCGCCGGCCAACGCCCACATCTGGCGCTGGATTGAAACCCGTCCTCTGGTCGACCTGGCCTTCCAGGAGACCTCGCCGGCGGCGGTGCAGCGGCGCGTGCTGCAGATGCTCAGCCCGCACGCCGCCTCGCTGGCCGACGAATTCACCTGTGGCAGCGTGCTGGCCGCGCTGCAGTGCCTGCTGCCGGGGGAAACCGCCCGTCCGCACCGCCACACCATGAACGCGCTGCGCTTCCTGCTCGAAGGCGCCGGGGCCGTCACCCTGGTCGACGGCAAGGAGTGCCCGATGGCCTTCGGCGACCTGGTGCTCACGCCCGGCATGTGCTGGCACGAGCACCGCCACGACGGCGACGCGCCGGTGGTCTGGCTCGACGTGCTCGACGTGCCGCTGCACCAGCACCTGGGCACCGTGGTGTTCCAGCCCGGCCCGATCGGCGAGGCGCCGATCACCATGTTTGACGCCGCCTTCGCCGCGCCCGGCATCGTCCCGGAGCAAATCCAGGGACGGCGCGACCACTCGCCGCTGTTCCGCTATCCGTATGCCGACGCGGTGCGCGCCCTGCAGCATGCGCCGCGCTCGCCCAACGGCGCGCGCCGGGTGCGCTACGTGAACCCGCTGGACGGCCAGGGGGCCATGCCGATGCTCGATACCGCCATGCTGCAGCTCGACGCCGGCGTGCCGACCCTGCCGGCACGCAGCAACGCCAACCTGGTGTGCACCGTGGTCGAAGGCCATGGCGAGACCCGGATCGGCGAACAGCGCATCGCCTGGGGCCCGCGCGACACCTTCACCCTGCCCCAGCACAACTGGGCGTCGCACCACAGCGAGGGTGGAGCGCGACTGTTCGTCGTCTCCGACGCCGACGTGCTGCGCCGCCTCGGCCTGCTGAAGGAAGAAATCCAGGCAGCCGCCTGACACGTTTCACTGAAAAGAGATCACCATGAAAATCTGCTGGTACACACAAGAACAACGCGCACAAGCGCAGCTGGGCGCCGTCGTCGACGGCCGTGTCTACGACGTCAGCGCGGCCCTGCAGGCCCTGCCGCCGGCGCGCTACCCGGCCCTGCCTGGCGACCTGCTGCTGGCCAACCTCGACCTGGTGCGCGTCGCCATCAACCAGCTGCTCCCTGGCGCCGCCTCGATCCCGGCCGAGCGCGCGCGTTTCCTGAGCCCGGTGGCCAACCCGGGCAAGATCATCGGCGTGCCGGTCAATTATGCCGACCACGTGGCCGAGGCGAACGCCGACCAGGCCACCTTCACCGACCGCTACAAGGGCGAGGTTCGCGAACAGGGCCTGTTCCTGAAGGCGGCCAGCAGCCTGGTCGGCCCCAGCGAGGGCGTGGCCCTGCGCTTCCCGCAGCGCCTGTCGCACCACGAGATGGAGCTCGGGGTCGTGATCGGCAAGACCGCCGCCAAGGTCTCCGTCGACGAGGCCCTGGATTACGTGGCCGGCTATGCGATCGCGCTCGACATGACGGTACGCGGCCCGGAAGACCGCTCGCTGCGCAAGTCGGTCGACAGCTACGCGGTGCTCGGTCCCTGGCTGGTGACGGCCGACGCGGTGGGCGACGCCCAGAAGCTCGACATTCGCCTGGCGGTCAACGGCGAAGTGCGCCAGCAGGCCAACACCGCCGAGATGATCATCGGGATCGCCGAGCAGATCGCCTGGGCGTCCAGCTACTACACCCTGTACCCGGGCGACATCATCATGAGCGGCACCTGCGCCGGCGTCGGCCAGGTCCTGCCGGGCGACGTGATGGAGTGCGAGATCGCCGGCATCGGTGCGATGCGGGTCGACGTACGCGCCGCCCAGGACTGAGCCGTGAACGCGCCCCTTCCTTCTTCCGCCGCCCAAGGCGCCCGGCTGCAGGTGCGCCTGCAGTCGGTCAGCTACGTCACGCGCGACATCCAGGTGTTCGAGTTCGTATCGACAAGCGGCGCCAAGCTGCCGGCAGCGACGCCGGGCGCCCACGTCGACGTCCACCTGGGCAACGGCATCACCCGCTCCTACTCGCTGCTGCAAGCCCAGGAGTCTCCCGAGCGCTACCTGGTCGGCGTCAAGCGCGACCCCAACAGCCGCGGCGGCTCGCGCTACATGCACGAGCAGCTGCGCGTCGGCGCCCTGCTGGAACTGTCCGGGCCGCGCAACCACTTCCCGCTGGTCGAAGATGCCGCGCACACGGTGCTGATCGCCGGCGGCATTGGCATCACCCCGATCCTGTGCATGGCCGAGCGCCTGGAAGCACTGGGCGCCTCGTTCGAACTGTGGTACGCCAGCCGCTCGCGCGCCGACCTGGGCTTCCTGCCGGCGCTGGCGCGCTTCGGCGAGCGCGTGCGCCTGCACGTGGACGAGGAAGCGGGCACGGTGCTCGGCCTGGGCGCCGTCGTCGCAGCCGCCCCCAGCGGCAGCCACTTCTACTGCTGCGGCCCGGCGCCGATGCTGACCGCCTATGAAGCCGCCACCGCGGAACGTGCGCCGGAAACCGTGCACCTGGAGCGCTTCGGCGCCAGCCAGCCGGTCGCCACTGGCGGCGACGGCTTCGTGGTGCAGCTGGCCAGGAGCGGCGTCGAGCTGCGCGTGCCGGCCGGCGCCACCATCCTGCAGGTGCTGCAGGAGAACGGCGTCGCGGTCGATTCGTCCTGCGAGGCCGGCATCTGCGGCTGCTGCGAGGTCGCCGTGCTGGAAGGCGAAGTGGACCACCGTGACGAAGTCCTGACCGCCTCCCAGCGCGCCTCCAACACCTCGATGATGGTGTGCTGCTCGCGCGCCAAGTGCGAGCGCCTGGTGCTCGACCTGTAGATCTCCCCCGGCCGCATGCGCGGCCACGAAACTTGCAATTCCTCCTTTACGCCGGGTTCGCCCGGCGTTTTTTTGGCGTACGCTTCACTTCGCGGCCAGCTGGCGCCCGCGCCGCCCGCGCGTTCAACCAGTCCACGCTCAGACGCGCCGTCTTTTCGCACGGGTTTGAACGCGTGGGCGGCATCCACTTTGCCACGAAGCCACATGCCTGGTGCAGCCGCCCACCCTTGTATTATCCAACCTGAGCTTATTACTCACCCGAGGGGCACTTCGGGTCCGAGCAGTTGGATGCCGCGCCC
>NZ_ATYR01000032.1 GCF_000427785.1 Massilia alkalitolerans DSM 17462 | reverse complement strand
GTATGAGGACGTGTACCTGAAGGGGTACGCCAACATGGCCGAGCTGACAGTGGGTTTGGCGCAGTACTTTGCGTTCTACAACGCCGAGCGTCCGCATCAGGCGCTGGGCTATGAGACGCCGGACCATGTCTACATTGCTGGTGTTGGGGGAGGCGCGCTGATCGTCGACAAGTTTAGCAACGCGGACCAGGCGCCGGAGAAAAACGGCGAAACGGGGCAGCGCCGGACAGCTGCGAAAGTGGAAATGGACACAGCTTAAACTAGCCGGCTCAGTGTCTTGACTGATGGGTCCACTTTATTATCTGCTGGAAACAAGCCCGATGAGGAAGGCCTGCTTACAAGGAGCACCACGGCGGAGGAGCAACTGTCGTTCGCCGACAGGATGCGGATCACCAGACTACGGGCAGCACCCAGGAAAATTGGCAGCCTCACCGGCGACGAACTGGTTCGACGGGGCGTAGAAGAAAATGACGCGCACGTGTACAGCTTCTGGTGGGAGGTGAACGGGACAGAAGACAATGTCATGGTTCCGCACGTGGTACTCAAAATGTCTACGGGCAAGAGCGAGAATGGCCCAATTCCCACTTCCATGTCAGAAGACGTAGCGCTTGGTTTATGGGACAAGATATCGTCCAGTATTCGACTGCGCTCGGTAGAGCCGCAGACAGTGGCGCATGTTGTGGTGCCTGAATCCCGCTTAGGTCTGCACGCGCTGGCGGGAGATCGATGCCCGCAAAGCGGCTGGTGGCTTTGCAGTGATGGCGGAAATGGCACCCGCGTACTGGGTGGACAGCGGCAGTACATCAAGAAGGGCGAGCGCATGCCGCAAGCGCTACTACTATTGCCGCAAACGTTGTGGAATAAAGTTCGTGGTCTGCAACCTACCGCCGAGTCAGAGAGCCCGACGTCCTGGACGCTGGTAGACAATCGTGCGCGTAAAAGGCTTCAGCCGCCGCTGCCCTTGGCGAAAGCAGTCGTGCCCAATGGAGTCACTGTAGCTCTTGCCACGTCCGGAGGTGCACAGCCTAGCGACGCACCGATTGGTAGTTTTTCGTCAACTGGAGCCCCGTGCCCCGCCAGTGGGTGGTGGCGTTGCGAAGAATCGCACGCGCTCGATGGAACCCGTTGGTTTGCACAAGGAAGCTTGCTACCCCCGGCTACCTTCACTGTTGCGCCAGGAATCTTCGGTCACCCGTCTTCTGCACCGCAGGCGATCCAGCGCCGCAGTGCGTGGCGCCTGATGCGGCATGCAGAGGCGCCGCGCCAGGCGGACAGCGACGCTTCGGGCTCCCGTGATGTGCCGCCCCTCAGTCAACAGGCATAGCATCTTTCGTTCGTTCGGCGCAAGCTGCGGACATTCTCATCGGCTGTAGCTTACTTGGAGTTGACATGCGGCGTCTGGCTTGGTCGGGGATGGCGATTGCGGTGGGAATTCTTATCGCTGGGTTGGCGAAACCTTGGGACGCGAGGAGCGGGCAAACGAGAATCGAACTGGCGCGGCTGACCGGGAAGATGAAAACCGCATGTGTCGGCAGGTTTTTGATCGACATGCCGGAAGAGGCGCGAGTAGAACTGGGCCGGGCACGCATTAACGGCTTCGAGGTCGCGGCCTTTGACGAGTCCGCTGATGCATTTCGAGCTCGCCTTGCTGAGCGTGAAGCGGAGATCAAGAGCAAACCCGATCGGCTTGGTGGAAACAAGAACCTTGAGTTGGTAAAAGAAGTAAGCGCCGAAGCGGGATTGGTTGGAAAAATATTCGTTCACAGCCGAACAGTCAACGAGGGTAGTGCAGGTAATGGCCTGGTGAACGAGCACTTCAGTTATGAAGGAATTGCTGTCGAAGCGCTCGTACACAGTGAGGGCGTAAGCATTGATCTAGGTTCGGATTTCGGCTTCCCAAATCGTGTAGAAGATGTTTCCGCGCTGGTAGCCAAGCTTGTGCCGAATCCACGAAACACAATTCCTGCAGAGCCTGGCTTTTGCCTCGACCACGCGTATGTTCGCGGCCCGCTTGACGCGGATCGGGCAGAACAGGTCACAATGTTTGCCAATCTACCCAGTCATCCGGATACTGATTTCCTGTTGATGACGTCTGCCAGAAGCAAGCCCGATGGCGATGGCGATGGCTTGCTCAAGCGAGGAGCAGCTTCCGAGGACCGGCTGTCGATGCTTGAGAAATTGCGGGTGACCCGCTTGCGTGCCCGGCCTCGTGAGATTCGAGGTCTGACGGGGGAAGAATTGGTTCGGAGCGTTGTTGAGGACAATGATGCGGAAGTTTATACCTTTCATTGGGAAGTGAACGGCACGGACAAAGACGCTTTTACTCCACGCCTGGTATTTTCGATGACTACCGGAGGTAGCAACGCCGGACCTGCACCGACATCGATGTCGAACGAAGCCGGCATGGGCTTGTGGGACCGTGTGCTGTCAAGCATCAGACTGCGAACTAGCCCTTTAGCAAAGCCAATCCATGAGCGATCCAGATAACCCAGCCTAAGACATCGCGAGATTAAGCTGAGTTTCCGCAAACCCAACCACCCCAGCTCAGCTACATTCCAGCTTTCCCCCGAAGGAGAGCGGAGTGACCCACAAGCGTTTCTATATCCGCGCCGGCGCCACCACCACGGCGGGCGGCACCGTCAGGGCTACCAGCACCTTCACCACCCTGGACGGCATGCCGATCGCCCGCGAAGGCGATCCGGTCGACTGCCCCGAGTGCGGCGAGCAGGGCGTCATCCAGTGCGTCATGCCGCGCCTGCCCGACCAGTCCGAAGGCAAGGAGTGCGCGCTGAGCGACGACCTGTGCATCTGCGCCTGCTCGCCGCCGCCCAAGCTGGTCGCCGACCAGTTCCACGACTTCCAGCTCGTCGCCGAGAGCCCCGCAGCCTAGCGCCGCCACACCCAGGCAAGCCTGCGGGCCCGGCCCATGCGCTGCGCGATCCTCGCCTTCCTCGCCGGGGCATGCTGGCTCCAGACACGCGCCGAACTGCCGCCACCGGCCTACCTGGCCTGCGCCCTTGCGGTCGCGCTGGTCCTGTTCGCGTTGCGCAAACGTGCCGCAAGCCTGTTCGCCGCCGCCATCCTCGGCGCCGCATGGTCGGCCTGCCTGGCCCACATCGCCCTCTCCGATGCGCTGCCACGAGAACAGGAAGGCCGGGACGTCACCATCGTCGGCACCGTCGACAGCCTGCCGCATGAATTCGACGGCGGCGCGCGCTTCCACCTGCGCGTCGAACGGGTCCTCACGCCGGACGCCACGGTCCCGCCGCGGATCGCCATTTCCTGGTACGGGCAGCCAGCGGCCACGGACAGCCTGACGCCGGTAGAGCCCGGCGAGCGCTGGCAACTGGTTGTCCGCCTGCAGCGTCCGCACGGCAACGCCAACCCCTACGGCTTCGACTACGAAGCCTGGCTGCTCGAACAGGGGGTGCGCGCCACCGGCTACGTGCGTCCCGCCGGCCCGCGCAATGTCCGCCTCGACGCCTTTGTGCTGCGCCCGGGACATGTGGTGGAGCGCGCCCGCGCCGCGCTGCGGCGCCACATCCTGCGCGAACTGGACGGCAAGCGCTATGCCGGCGTGATCGTCGCACTGGTGATCGGCGACCAGCGCGGCATCCCGCAGTCGAGCTGGGACGTCTTCAATCGCACCGGCATCAGCCACCTGGTGTCGATCTCGGGCCTGCACATCACCATGGTCGCGGCCCTGGCGGCATGGGCCATGTCCGGCTTGTGGCGCCGGTCCTTTTTCGTGGAGGACGCCGCCTTGCCGCTGCGGCTGCCGGCCCAGAAGGCCGCGGCGCTCGCCGGCGCGCTGGTGGCGCTGCTGTACGTGCTGCTTGCCGGGTCCGGCGTGCCCGCGCAGCGCACCTTCTACATGCTGGCGGCGGTGGCCGCAGCGCTGTGGTTCGGCCGGGTGGTGGCGCTGTCGCATGTGCTGTGCCTGGCGCTGGCCGTGGTGGTGCTGATCGATCCCTGGGCCGTGCTGGGGGCCGGCTTCTGGCTGTCATTCGGGGCCGTGGCCGTGATCCTGTACGCCAACCTGGGGCGGGTGCAGCTTGACGCCGGGTGGCGCCGCACGCTCGGCATGGCGGTGCGTACCCAGTACGCCGTCACCGTCGGGCTGGTGCCGCTGACCATGCTGCTGTTCGCGCAGGTATCGCTGGCCAGCCCGTTCGCGAATGCGGTCGCGATTCCCGTGGTCAGCCTGTTCGTCACGCCGTTGGCGCTGCTCGGGGCGCTGCTGCCGGCGCCGCTGGCAGGCTGGGTGCTCGGGCTGGCACACCTGGCGATCGAGGTGCTGGCGGACGGCTTGGCCTGGCTGGCCGCCAGCCCACTGGCGGTCATGAACGCGCCGGCGCCGCAGCCGTGGATCTTCGTGCTGGCGATGCTTGGTGCCGCGTGGATGCTGGCGCCGCGCGGCTGGCCGCATCGGTGGGCCGGGCTGGCCGCCTGGGCCCCGATGCTGGCCCAGCTGCCAAGCGCGCCACCCGCCGGCACGTTCTCGGTGACCGCCTTCGATGTGGGGCAGGGCATGGCCTTGCTGGTCGAGACCGAGCGGCACCGGCTGCTGTACGACGCCGGTCCGCAGTATGGGCCGGGCGCGGACGCGGCCGGGCGGATCCTGTTGCCTTACCTGCGCGGGCGCGGGATCGGCACGCTGGATGCGCTGGTGGTCTCGCACAGCGACGTCGACCATGCCGGCGGCGCCCGCACGCTGCTCGAGGGCGTGAGCGTCGTGCAGGTCCATTCCTCGCTGTCCGCGGGCCACCCGGTGGTGCAAGCGGCGCGCCGCCACAGCCGCTGCGGCGCGGGCCAGGCGTGGAGCTGGGACGGGGTGCGCTTCGAGCTGCTCGGGCCGACGCCGCAGTCCTACCAACAGGACGGCCTGAAAGCCAACGCCCGCAGCTGTGTGCTGCGCGTCAGCGGTGCTGGCAAGGCGATGCTGCTGGCGGCCGACATCGAGGCGGCCCAGGAGATGCAGCTCATCCAGACCGCGGCGGGCCGGCTGCGCGCCGACGTGCTGCTGGCGCCGCATCACGGCAGCGGCACCTCGTCGACCGCCGCCTTCCTGGCCGCGGTGGAGCCCAGGCTCGGCATCTTCCAGGTGGGTTACCGCAACCGCTACCGCCACCCGAAGAAGGAGGTCTACGAGCGCTACGCCAGCCTGGGCATCCGCAGGCTGCGCACCGACGAATCGGGCGCGGTCCTGCTCCGTTTCGGCCGCACGCTCGACGTGACCGAATACCGTGCCGAGCGGCGCCGCTACTGGCACGGACGCTAGCGTTCAATCCTTCAGGGGCAGGCTGAGTCGCACCTGCAGGCCGCCTCCCTCGCGGTTGGACGCACCGATGCCGCCGCCGTGCGCCGCCATCACGTGCTGGGCGATCGCCAGCCCCAGTCCGTGGCCGTCCACCTTGTTCGGGTTGGAGCGGAAGAAGGGCCGGAAGATCGATGCCAGGTCGGCCGCGGCGATCCCGGGGCCGCAATCGAGCACGTCCAGGTGCGCCCATTGCGCGTCACGGTGCAGCACGATCCCGACATTCCCGTGGCCGCCATGGCGGATCGCGTTGCGCACCACGTTCTCCAGCGCGCTCCACAGCAGGTCCGGGTCCCCTTGCACGAGGATCGGGCCCGGCGCCTCCACGCAGATGCGGGGCGCTTCGGGCCCCGCCTCGAAGCGTGCATCCGCCGCGATCTGGTCCGCCAGTTCGGTCAGGTCGAGCTGTTCGCGCCGCGCCAGGGTGGTCGAGGCTTCGAGCCGCGAGAGCGTCAGCAGTTCGCCGACGAGTTTATCCATGCGCATGCTCTCGCGCTCGATGCGCTCGAGCGAGGAGCCGATCCGGTCCGGCTGCTGGTGCGCCAGCCCCACCGCGGCCTGCAGCCGCGCCAGCGGCGAGCGCAGTTCGTGCGAGACGTCGTGCAGCAGGCGGCGCTGGCCGTCCATCAGGGCGGCCAGGCGCGCGCTCATGCGGTCGAAGTCGCGTCCCAGGTCGCTCAGCTCGTCGCCGGCGCGGCCCGGGCTGGCGAAGCGCGGGGCCAGGTCGCCGCGCGAAGCCGCTTCGAAGGCGCTGCGCAAGGCCCGGATCGGGCGCGAGAAATACCAGGCCAGCAGGGCGGCGAACAGCAGGCTGGCCAGGGTGGCGGCGACGATGCCGGCGACCTGGCCGACGCGCCGTCCCGGCCCTGGGCCCCGTGGCGCTTCGCCCGGGCGGCCGTGGGCCGCCGCGGCCGCGCCGGCGCCCGGCAGCGGCGCACCACGGAACTGGCGCCGCACGAAGGCCGTGTAGCGTTCGCCATCGGGCCCGGCCAGCTGCCGGATGCCGCGGCGCGGCTCGCCCGAGGCCAGCTGGCGCCTGACTTCGGCTTGCAGTTCGGGCGGCACCGGGCGGCCCAGCAGCTCGCGCCCCTGGCTGTCCTGCACGAACACCTGGGGACGCTGCAGCTCGCCCAGCATGCCGCGCAGGGCCTGGACCCCGCCGTGCTTGAGGGTGGCGGCGGCCGCGTCGAGTGCGATCCAGGCCGGCGGGCCGTTGTCGAGTTCGATCGCCTGGCTGCGGGCGCGGTCGCGCAGCCAGAAGGCGCCGCCGATACCGATGGTGGCGGCAACCTGGGCGAGCAGGATGCAGAGGAAGAACTTCCAGAACAGGCGGCCCATGTCAGTCCCGGATCAGCTGGTAGCCCTGGCGGTAGATCGTCTGCAACGGAGAGCGGCCGTCCGCGAGCAGGCCGAGTTTCTGGCGCAGGCTGCTCAGGTGCACGTCGATGTTGCGGTCGAAGCGCGCCAGTGGCCGGCCCAGGCCCTGTTCCGACAGCTCGTTCTTGCTGACGGGCCGGCCGGCGTGGCGCGCCAGCACGTCGAGCAGGTTGAATTCGGTGCTGGTCAGCTCCAGCGCCGCGCCGTCCCAGCTGGCGCGGCGCTGTTCCGGATACATGTTCAGCTTGCCGACCGTGAGCACCGTGCCGGGGCCGGCGCCGCTGGCCTGGGTGCGGCGCAGGATGGCGCGCACCCGCGCGGTCAGTTCGCGCGGCGTGCAGGGCTTGGCGACATAGTCGTCGGCGCCCAGTTCCAGGCCGAGGATGCGGTCGGCGTCGTCGCCGCGCGCGGTCAGCATCAGGATCGGAATCCGGCTCGCTGCGCAGCCGGCCGCGCGGACCTGGCGCAGCGCCTCGATGCCGTTCGTGCCCGGCATCATCACGTCGAGGACCGCAATGGCATAGTCGCCGCGCAGCGCCTCGCGCACGCCGTCGTGGCCGTTGTGGACGCAGGTGGTGCGAAAGCCTTCCTGTTCCAGGTATTCGGAAAACATCCCGACGAGTTCGACGTCGTCGTCAATCAGCAGTACGTGGTTCATGGGCAGCAGGATAGCAAAGGCGCCGCCGGGAACATTTTGTGCAGTGCGAAATTTTACCTGGATTTACATGTCGACAAGTTACTGGTGTAGGCATTCCCCTCTAAACCCGGTTCGTGCGCCGGGCTCTTTCATTACAATGGACCGTTGACATTCACGCCATACCCTCATGAGCAAACCGCTGCTGCACTTCTCCCACGGGAACAGCTACCCGGCCGGCACCTACAGCCGGCTGTTCCAGGCCCTCGGCGCGCACTACGACCTGCGCGCGCACGACATGTACGGCCACGACCCGCGCTTTCCGGTGGGCGACGGCTGGCACGGCCTGGTGGAGGAGCTGATCCACCAGCTGGAGGGCTACGAGCGCCCGCCGATCCTGGTCGGCCATTCGCTCGGCGGCATGCTGAGCATGATGGCGGCCAAGCAGCGTCCCGAGCTGGCGCGCTGCGTCGTCATGCTGGATTCGCCGGTGGTGGCCGGCTGGCGCGCCTTCCTGTGGAAGCTGGTCAAGAAACGCGGCATGGGTTCGCGCTTCTCGCCGGCGAGGTTTTCCGAACGCCGGCGCAATGTCTGGCCGGATCGGGCGGCGGCCTACCAGCATTTCATCGCCAAGCCGATGTTCCAGGCCTGGGCGCCGGGTGCGCTCGACGACTACCTCGACCACGGCCTCCAGCCCCATCCGGAAGGCGTGCAGCTGCGCTTCGACCGGGCCGTGGAAACCATGATCTACAACACGCTGCCGCACCACATGGGCGCCATCCTGCGCGAGCCTTTTCCCCTACCGATCGGCTTCATCGCCGGCACCACCTCGGAAGAGCTGCGCCAGGCCGGCCTGGACGCTACCCGCCGCCTGGTCGGTCGCAATCTGGTGATGATCGAGGGCGGCCACCTGTACCCGCTCGAGAAACCCGAGGAAACGGCGCGCCTGACCCACGAGATGATCGCGCGCCTGTTGTCGCCATCGATGCCGGCCACCCAAAGCGTGTCGGCGGCGGCGGTTTAGCGTAAAATCGCGGGATTGATTTTTTGGAATGTCACTGATGGCTATCAAGAGCGATAAATGGATCCGCCGCATGGCGGAAGAGACCGGGATGATCGAACCCTTCGAACCGCGCCAGGTGCGCGAGTCCGACGGCCGCCGGGTCATTTCGTGGGGCACGTCGTCGTATGGCTACGATATTCGCTGCGCCGACGAGTTCAAGGTGTTCACCAACATCAACAGCACCATCGTCGATCCCAAGAATTTCGATTCGAATTCCTTCGTGGACGTGAAAAGCGATGTCTGCATCATCCCGCCGAATTCCTTCGCGCTGGCCCGCACCATCGAGTACTTCCGCATTCCGCGCAACGTGCTGACCGTGTGCCTGGGCAAATCGACCTACGCGCGCTGCGGCATCATCGTCAACGTCACGCCTTTCGAGCCGGAGTGGGAAGGCTACGTGACCCTGGAATTCTCGAACACCACGCCGCTGCCGGCCAAGATCTATGCCGGCGAAGGCTGCGCCCAGGTGCTGTTTTTCGAATCCGATGAAATCTGCGAGACCTCGTACAAGGACCGCGGCGGCAAGTACCAGGGCCAGCACGGCGTGACGCTGCCGAAAACCTGATTCAAATTTTGCGGTATCCTGTCAGGATTGAATCATATTGATGGGCTAAACCCGTATGGCTGATTGCTGCAGCGGCGGCTGCTCCTCGAGCAAGCCGCCGGTCGACCCCCGCTACCGGCGCGTGCTCTGGATCGCGCTCTGGGTCAACGCGCTGATGTTCGGCGTCGAGATCGTCGCCGGCTGGGCCGCCGGCTCGGTCGCGCTGCTGGCCGACGCCGTCGACTTCCTCGGCGACGCCGCCAACTACGGCATCTCCCTGTTCGTCCTCGCGCTGGCGCCGATCTGGCGCTCGCGCACCGCGCTGGTCAAGGGCGCGACCATGGGCGGCTATGGCATCTTCGTGCTCGGCACCGCCCTGTGGCACCTTCAGCTCGGCGTCGTGCCGAAGGCGGAAACCATGGGCGTGGTGGGCTTCCTCGCCCTGGTCGCCAACTGCTCGGTGGGTGCGCTGCTGTGGGCCTACCGCAACGGCGACGCCAACATGCGTTCGGTGTGGCTGTGCACCCGCAACGATGCGATTTCCAACGTGGCCGTGATGCTCGCCGCCCTCGGCGTGTTCGGGACCGGCAGCGGCCTGCCGGACCTCCTGGTGGCCACCATCATGGGCCTGCTCGGCCTGTCCGCCGCCTACTCGGTCATCACGCACGCGCGCCGCGAGATGCGCGAGGCAAGCCAGGCGCCCGCAGCGCCCCTCGAACTCAAGCGCCGCTAGGCGGCATGGCGCGGCCCAGGTGGCCGAGCTTGTCCGGATTGCGCGTCACGTAGATGGCGGTGACCTTGCCGCCGTCGATCTCCACCGCCATCGCCTGCAGCATGCCGTCGAGCTCGATGGTGAGCTGGCCGGGCAGGCCGCCGATCGACGCGTCGCCGAGCAGCTCGGCCTTGCTCCAGCCTTTCTCGGCCAGCGCCCGAAAGAAGCGCGCCACCTTGTCCATGCCATGGATCGGGTTGACTGCCGAATTGCGCTTGCCGCCGCCGTCGCCGTAGAACACCACATCGTCCGCCAGCAGCTGTTTCAGTTGCCCCAGGTCGCCGCTGCGCGAGGCCGCGAAAAAGGCGCCGGCGATGCGCTGCTGCTCGTCCTGCGGCACAGGGAAGCGCGGGCGCGCATCCGCTACGTGCGTGCGCGCGCGGCTGGCCAGCTGGCGCGCCGCCGCGCTCTCGCGGCCGATGGCTTCGCCGACTTCCTTGAAATCGAGTTCGAACACGTCGTGCAGCAGGAAAGCGGCGCGCTCCAGCGGCGACAGGCGTTCCATGGCGAGCATCAGGGGCAGGGTGATGTCGTCCGGCTCGTCCTCGGGATCGATGTAGGGTTCCGGCAGCCAGGGCCCGATGTACTGCTCGCGCTTGATGCGGCTGGATTTGAGGACGTCGAGGCACAGGCGGGTGACGGTGCGCACCAGCCAGCCATCGGGTTCGATGATCTGCTCACGGTCGGCGCCGTGCCAGCGCAGCCAGGCGTCCTGGACGACGTCTTCGGCTTCCGCGACGGAGCCGAGCATGCGGTAGGCGATGCGCTGCAGGCGCGGGCGGCGGGTGGTGAAGAAGAGGGTGGGGTCCATGACGCCATAGCTTAGCGCAGAACGACAATGGGGACAGGGCCGAAGCCTTGTCCCCATCGGCGGGACCTTCCTTGATTACGCGTCCTGCATCACGCAATCCACGAAGTAGCCGCGCTTGCCGTCGACTTCACGCTTGACCAGCCCGTGCACGTCGGTCTCGAAGCCCGGGAAGCGCTCGTTGAAGTCGCGCGCGAAGCGCAGGTAGTCGACGATGGTCCGGTTGAAGCGCTCGCCCGGGATCAGGAGCGGAATGCCCGGCGGGTAAGGCGTCAGGAGGATCGCGGTGATGCGGCCTTCCAGTTCGTCGATCGCGACGCGCTCGATCTGGCGGTGCGCCATCTTGGCGAAGGCGTCCGACGGCTTCATGGCCGGCACCATGTCCGACAGGTACATCTCGGTGGTCAGGCGCGCCACGTCGTACTGCTTGTAGAACAGGTGGATCTCGGTGCACAGGTCGCGCAGGCCGCGGGTTTCGTAGCGCGGGTTGGCTGTGGCGAACTGCGGCATCACGCGCCACATCGGCTGGTTGCGGTCGTAGTCGTCCTTGAACTGCTGCAGCGCGGTCACCAGGGTGTTCCAGCGGCCCTTGGTGATGCCGATGGTGAACATGATGAAGAAGGAGTACAGGCCGCACTTCTCGATGATCACGCCGTGCTCGGCCAGGTACTTGGTCACGATCGAGGCCGGGATGCCGGTGTCGCCGAACTTGCCGTCCAGCGACAGGCCCGGGGTCACGATGGTCGACTTGATCGGGTCGAGCATGTTGAATCCCGGAGCCAGCTTGCCGAAGCCGTGCCAGTCGTCCTCGGCGTGGATCATCCAGTCCTTCTGCTCGCCGATGCCTTCTTCCGACTGCACGTCGGGGCCCCACACCTTGAACCACCAGTCGTCGCCGAATTCCTGGTCGACCTTCTTCATGGCGCGGCGGAAGTCCAGCGCTTCCAGGATCGATTCCTCCACCAGGGCGGTGCCGCCCGGCGCTTCCATCATGGCCGCGGCGACGTCGCAGGAGGCGATGATCGAGTACTGGGGCGAGGTCGAGGTGTGCATCAGGTAGGCCTCGTTGAAGGCGTCCTGGTCGAGTTTCACGGTTTCCGACTCGCGCACCAGCACCTGCGAGGCCTGCGACAGGCCGGCCAGCAATTTGTGGGTCGACTGGGTGGAGAAAATCATGGACTGCTTGGCGCGCGGGCGGTTCTCGCCGATTGCGTGCATGTTCTGGTAGAAGCTGTGGAAGGCGGCGTGCGGCAGCCAGGCTTCGTCGAAGTGCAGGGTGTCGATCTTCCCGTCCAGCATTTCGCGCAGGGTCTCGACGTTGTACACCACGCCGTCGTAGGTCGACTGGGTGATGGTCAGGATGCGCGGCTTCTTGTTGACGGCGTCGCGCGCGAACGGGTTCGCTTCGATCTTGCGGGCGATCGACTCCGGGGTGAATTCTTCCAGTGGGATCGGACCGATGATGCCGAGGTTGTTCCGGGTCGGCATCAGGAACACCGGGATGGCGCCGCACATGATGATCGAGTGCAGGATCGACTTGTGGCAGTTACGGTCGACCACCACGATGTCGCCCGGGGCGACTGTAGAGTGCCAGACCATCTTGTTCGAGGTCGAGGTGCCGTTGGTCACGAAGTAGCAGTGGTCGGCATTGTAGATGCGCGCCGCGTTGCGCTCGGACTTGGCGACCGGGCCGGTGTGATCCAGCAGTTGGCCCAGTTCCTCGACCGCGTTGCAGACGTCGGCGCGCAGCATGTTCTCGCCGAAGAACTGGTGGAACATCTGGCCGATGGGCGACTTCAGGAAGGCGACGCCGCCCGAGTGGCCCGGGCAGTGCCACGAGTAGGAGCCGTCGTAGGCGTAGTTGACCAGCGCGCGGAAGAAGGGCGGCGCCAGCGAATCGAGGTAGGCCTTGGCTTCGCGGATGATGTGGCGCGCCACGAACTCCGGGGTGTCCTCGAACATGTGGATGAAGCCGTGCAGCTCCTTCAGGATGTCGTTCGGGATGTGGCGGCTGGTGCGGGTCTCGCCGTAGATGTAGATCGGGATGTTCGCGTTCTTGTGGCGGATCTCCTGCACGAAGGCGCGCAGGCCGGTCAGGGCGAAATCGGTTTCCTCGACCGAGCCGCCGCCGAATTCCTCGTCGTCGATGGACAGGACGAAGGCGGAGGCGCGCGACTGCTGCTGGGCGAACTGGGACAGGTCGCCGTAGCTGGTCAGGCCGAGCACCTCCATGCCTTCCTGCTCCATCGCGGCCGCGAGTGCGCGAATGCCGAGACCGGAGGTGTTCTCGGAACGGAAGTCCTCGTCGATGATGACGATGGGGAAACGAAATTTCATGGACAGCTCCAAAGCGAAGCGCCGTGGAAGCGGGCGGCCCGGGTGGGTCGCTCCGCCGGCCACGGCACCGGGAAAAAAGAGGAAACGGATTTTCGCAGAAATCGCGCGCGCCGGTGCAAGTTTTTTGCAAGATTAGCCAGTAGACGCGCTGCCTGTCGCACACTAGCTGGAAAACTCAGTTGGAAAGCCTCCTGCCGACCCGCCGGAAGACCTCGGTCAGGGCCGCCGCGCCGAAGGCCGCCAGCAGCGGACCGGCCGAGAAGGGCATCGGATCGGCCTGGATCGCGGCGAACAGGCCCAGCGTGATGCCGAAGGCGGCCACGGCGCTGGTGAGCGTGAGCAGCCAGGTGCGGCGCGACAGCAGGCTGATGGCGGCCAGCGAGATCGCGATCTGCTGCGCGACCGCGGCGGCAGCCCACTGGCGGTGACGGTGCAGTTCTTTCTCGGACAAGGTGTTCCATTCGCTCGAGCTGGCCTCGAAGCGTTCCGCTTCCTGGCGAATGCTTTCTTTCTCGGCGCTGTAGCGGCGTATCTCTTCGCGATAGTGCTCCCTGTCGGTGCCCGGCAGGGCCGCGGCGACCTCGGACAGGTTCTGGCGGTTGGTCTTGGCCTGGTAGTGGTTCCAGGCATTGGCCGCGCTGGTCTTGTCGATCGCCGCATTGCTCTTGTACAGGGCGGCGTTGTTGTGCGAGGCGCTGCCGATGAAGCCGAACATGGTCCCGAGGGTGGCCAGGATGGCGATCAGGACCGCCACCTTGCCGGCGAAGCCGTCGCCGCCGCGCGTGCCGGGAGTGCGAACTGCCTGGTCGGTCATGGTGTCAATCCTGCTTTCGAAGATAGGTCACGTAGGCGAAGTCATAGCCGTTCGCGTCGGAGTGGTGGGCCTCGCGCGCGCTTTCCCGCCACACGGCCGGGTCGATCGGCGGGAAGAAGGTATCGCAGCGGAACACGTGGTCGATCTCGGTGACGATCATGCGGTCGGCCAGCTGAACCGCCTCGTTGAAGATCTGGGCGCCGCCGATGATGCTGGCCGCTTCGCCATTCAGCAGGGCGATCGCGGCTGGCAGCGAGCTTGCGGTCTCCACGCCCTCGTGCGACCAGCCGGGATTGCGGGTGATGACGATGTTGCGGCGCTTGGGCAGCGGGCGGCCGATCGAATCGAAGGTCTTGCGGCCCATGACGATGGGCTTGCCCAGGGTGACGCGCTTGAAGTGAGCCAGGTCTTCGGGCAGGTGCCAGGGCAGCTGGTTATCGATGCCGATGCCGCGCTGGGCATCGATGGCCACTACCAAAGTCAAAGCCGCATCGCCCATCGTCGTGTCCGTCGTCATGTGTAGAGGTAGAAGTGTTGTCGTTTTGAGAGCAGGATGTCAAGGAATATGGACGCGTTCAGACCGCCACCGGTGCCCGGATCGCCGGGTCCGGATCGTAGCCCGTGACCTCGAAGTCCTCGAAGCGGTAGTCGAACAGGGAATCCGGCTTGCGCTTGACGACCAGGCGCGGCAGTTCTTTCGGCGTGCGCGACAGCTGCAGGTCGACCTGCTCCATGTGGTTGCTGTACAGGTGGCAGTCCCCGCCGGTCCAGATGAACTCGCCCACTTCCAGGCCGGCCTGCTGGGCCATCATGTGGGTCAGGATCGCGTAGGACGCGATATTGAAGGGCACGCCCAGGAAGATGTCGGCGCTGCGCTGGTACAGCTGGCAGGACAGCTTGCCGTCCGCTACATAGAACTGGAAGAAGGCATGGCAGGGCGGCAGCTTCATGTTCGGCAGGTCGGCCACGTTCCAGCTTGATACGATCATGCGGCGCGAGTCCGGCGAATTGCGGATCTGGTCCAGCACCTGCGAGATCTGGTCGATGTGGCCGCCATCGGGCGTCGGCCAGCTGCGCCACTGGTAGCCGTAGATCGGGCCCAGGTTGCCGTCCGCATCGGCCCATTCGTCCCAGATACGGACGCCGTTCTCCTTCAGGTAGGCGATGTTGGTCGAGCCCTGCAGGAACCAGATCAGTTCATGGATGATCGATTTGAGGTGGACCTTCTTGGTGGTAAGCAGGGGGAAGCCCTGCTGCAGGTCGAAACGCATCTGGTAGCCGAAGACGGACAGGGTGCCGGTGCCGGTGCGGTCGGTCTTGACCGCGCCATGCTCTTTCACATGGCGCATGAAGTCGAGGTATTGGCGCATTGGGTATGACGATAGGTGACAGTCCGTCATTGTAACCGAGAGCGCCCGGCTTGACCTCGTCCCTGGCGCGCCCTGCGGTATAGTGCGCTCATGCCGACTTCCCCGAACCATCCCAGCACGCCGGACGGCCGCTACTTCGTGGTCGCGGGCCGGCTCTGGCGATCGAGCAACCCGGCGCTGGCGCCGCAGCAGCGCCAGCAACTGGTCGACGAACTGATGCGGGCGCGCAGGCAGGTCGGCATGGCCAAGCGGGCCGGCGACACCGGCGCCGAGCGCCGTGCCCGCGCCGAGGTCGATGCGGCCAAGCGTGCACTCGGTGAGCGCGGGCCGGTCTGGTGGACCGACGGCACCCCCGACTACAACCGGCGCATGGTGGCGAACACGCCCTATGCGGACTGGTACGCGTCCTTGTCGTCCTGAGCGCCGAGCGCCCGCGCGAACAGCGCAAGCGCCTCGCGTACCTGCTCGTCCGGCGCATTCAGCAGGTTGTCGCCCACGTAAAGCTCGAAGGAACTGGTGCCCGGCAGGGCGGTGACGGCGATGCGGTTGAACATCCAGATGCCATGCCGCTCGGCGAGCTCGCGGCGGATCGCCAGCGCACGCTCGGCCGTCACCGGCAGGTGCAGGTGCAGCATGTTGGTGTGCGGCGCCGCCGGGTTGACGCGAATGATCGGGTGCGCCGCCAGTTCGCGGTACAGGAAGTGCGTGCGCTCCAGGCAGGCCGGCATCGCGGCCAGGCGTTCCTCGAAGCCCATCGCGGCCGCCACCACATAGGGCGAGCGGTGGATGACATTGCCGCCCTGGCGCCGGAACCATTCGGCGGCCCGGTCCACGAATTCGCGGCTGCCGGCCAGCATGGCGCCGCCCAGGCCGTCGATCCCCTTGTACAGCGAGACGTAGACGGAATCGAAGCCGGCCGCGACCTCCATCAAGGGCTTGGCGTAGCCGGCGGCCGCTTCCCACAGGCGCGCGCCGTCCATGTGCAGGTGGGCGCCGCGCGCCCGGCAATGCGCCTTGATCGCCTCCAGTTCGTCCCAGGAAGAGAGCTGGCCGCCGATTTCGCGCAGGGGCAGTTCCATGCCGACCGCGCCCAGGCGGTCGGGGATCGCGGCCAGGTCGGCGACGCGCCAGGGACGGTAGCGCTCCCCGGCGGCAAGGGCGTTGAAGTGGCCCAGCAGCTGGTAGTTCGAGCGCTCGTGCACGAAGATGTGCGAGGTCGGGTGCAGGGCGGCGAGATCGCGCCCGCGGTCCTGGCAGGCCAGGCGCAGCGCCGTTACCTGGGCCATGGTGCCGCTGACGCAAAACACCGCCGCCTCCTTGCCCAGCAGGCGCGCGATCCTGTCTTCGAATTCCTGCAGCAGCGGACCGCTGCCGTAAACGTCGTGCTGGACGTCGTTCGCCTCGCACCATGCCGCCATGGCCACGAACAGTTCGGCGGGCGTGCGGGCGCGGTGGCCGGGGAAGACGAGGTGGCAGCGGCGTTGCAATTCGGTGTCGTTCAAGGCAGGCTCCTGGCGAAGCCTGCCACTCTACACCGAACCGGGCGCTTCGGAAAAGGGCCTCAGCGGGCGCCGAGAGCGAGGCGGCGCGGCGTGGATGCGATCGCGTTCGTGTCGCCGTGGTCGGCAAGGCGGAACAGGCGCACGGCGCGCGCCAGCTCGTCGGCCTGGTCCTGCATGGCCTGGGCGGCGGCGCTGGCCTCTTCGACCAGGGCCGCGTTCTGCTGGGTCGCCTCGTCCATGGCGCCGACTGCGCTGTTGATGTGCTCGATGCCGCCGGTCTGCTCCTGGCTGGCGGCGGTGATCTCGGCCATGATGTCGGTCACGCGCGCCACGCTTGCCAGCACGTCCTGCATCGTGGCGCCGGCGTCGGCCACCAGCTTGCCGCCCGCTTCGACTTCACCGTTCGATGCGTCGATGAGCAGCTTGATCTCCTTGGCCGCCGCCGCGCAGCGCTGGGCCAGGCTGCGCACCTCGTTCGCGACCACGGCGAAGCCGCGGCCCTGTTCGCCCGCACGGGCGGCTTCCACGGCCGCGTTCAGGGCCAGGATATTGGTCTGGAAGGCGATGCCGTCGATCACGCCGGTGATGTCGGAAATCTTGCGCGACGACTGGCTGATGGCGTCCATGCGCTCGATCACCTGGGCCACGGTGGCGCCGCCGCGCTGCGCCACGTTCGATGCGCTGACGGCGAGCTGGTTGGCCTGGCGCGCGTTGTCGGCGTTCTGGCGCACGGTGGCGGTGAGCTGGTCCATCGAGGTGGCGGTGCCGGCCAGGCTGGCCGCCTGCTCCTCGGTGCGCTGGCACAGGTCCAGGTTGCCGGCCGAGATCTGCTGCGAGGCGCTGGCGATCTGCTCGGCGCCGAGGCGCACCTTGCCCACCACGCTGGAGAGGCTGGCGCCCACGCTGTTGATGGCCTCGGTCAGCAGGCCGATCTCGTCGCGGCCGCGGCTCTCCATGCGCGCCGTGAGGTCGCCCTCGGCGATGCGCCTGGCGACGTCGCGCACCTGCGCCAGCGGACGCGCCACGCTGGCGCGCACCACGGCGTACAGGAGCGCGGCCAGCACCGCCAGGGCCAGCAGGCCGGCCAGGATGAAGCGCTGGCGCAGTTCGGTGGCGGCCGCGGTGATCTCGTCCCGGTAAGTGCCGCCGGCGATGATCCAGTTCCAGTCCTTGATGTGGGTGTAGGCGACGAACTTTTCGCGCGCCGCGCTCTCTCCCGGGTTCTGCCAGTCGTAGACGATGCTGCCGTTCTTCTTCTCCAGCATCTCGCGGATGAAGGCGCGTCCGTCGGCGGCGCGGCTGTCGAGCAGATTGGCGCCTTCGCTGCCCGGGTGCACCAGCAGCTCGCCGTAGTGCTTGCCCGGGGCGGCGTTCAGCACGTAGAAGTAGCCGGTCTCGCCCACCTTGAGCGCGCGGATGCGGTCCTTCAGCAGCTTCATGTCTTCCGTGATGTCGACGCCCACGTAGAGCACCGCGACCACCTTGCCGGCGGCATCGCGCGCCGGCTCGTACTGGGTGATGTACTGCTTGCCGAACAGGGTGACCAGGCCGATGTAGCTGCGGCCGTCGCGCAGCACGGCATAGGCCGGGCTGTTGCGGTCCAGGGTGGTGCCGATGGCGCGCTCGCCGTTTTCCTTCTTGACCGAGGTCGTTACGCGCACGAAGTCCTCGCCGTCCGCGGCGAAGATGGTGGCGTTGCCGCCGGTCTGCGCGGTGAAGCTGTCCGGCGCGCCGAAGTCGAGGTTCAGCACCTTGCCGTCGAGCTTGAGCGTGGGCGTGGCCTTGCCGCCGATGTCCACCGTGGTCGCCGGGTCGAGCTCGAAGCTGCCGGGCAGGCCATGGCGGAAGATCTGGCCGAAGCTCCTGGCCGAGCTGCTGACGCTCTTGTTGAACATCTCGACCGTGTTGGCCACGCTGCGCAGTTCGCTCGTGACGCTCTGGGTGGCACGCTCCTCGAGCATGCGCGAGGTGGCGTAGGTGATCGTCGCGACCAGCGCGGCAATGATCGCGGCCGTCAGCACGAAGGTGATGGCGCTGATGCGGGTGCCAACATTCCAGTTGGCGGGATGATATCGGGAGGAGGGCATGAGGCACACTGGATCGGGAACCAGAGGCATCATACCGTTGTGACTTTCCGTAGCGCAACAAAACCGGTTCAAAAACCGTGGTGTGCGCGGCGCCGCCACAACACAGATGCCGCATTGGCAAGCAATCCCGATGCGCTTCCGTCATCACCGCGCGCCCGGCCGGAAACTCAGGAAGCCTGCTGTTCGAGCGGCGCGTGGGCCTGGAACTGCAGCGCCGCCAGGTTGGCGTACACGCCGCCGTGCGCGACCAGCGAGGCGTGGGTGCCGGCTTCGACCACGCGGCCTTCGTCGAGCACGATGATGCGGTCGGCGCGCTGCACCGTGGCCAGGCGGTGGGCGATGATGATGGTGGTGCGGCCGACCATGGCCGCCTCGAGCGCGCGCTGCACCAGGCGTTCCGACTCGGCGTCGAGGGCGCTGGTGGCTTCGTCGAGCAGCAGCAGCGGCGGATTCTTGAGCAGGGCGCGCGCGATCGCGATGCGCTGGCGCTGGCCGCCCGACAGGCGCACGCCGCGCTCGCCCAGGTAGGAGCCGTAGCCCTGCGGCAGGCGCTCGATGAACTCGTGGGCCGCGGCCATCTTCGCCGCCGCCACCACTTCCTCGTCGCTCGCATCCGGCCTGCCGTAGCGGATGTTCTCCAGCGCGCTGCTCGAGAAGATCACGGTGTCCTGCGGGACGATGCCGATCGCGTCGCGCAGCGTGTGCAGCGCCAGGTCGCGGATGTCGATGCCGTCCAGGCGGATGCTGCCGGCCTGCGGGTCGTAGAAACGCAGCAGCAGCTGGAACAGGGTGGTCTTGCCGGCGCCCGAGGGGCCGACCACGGCCACGGTCTCGCCGGCGGCGATGTCGAGCTTCAGGTGCGACAGCGCCGCGGTATCCAGGCGCGAGGGATAGCTGAAGCTGACGTCGTCGAGCGTCACGCGGGCGCCGTTGGCAAGCCGCGGGGGCAGCGGCTGCGGATGGGCCGGGTCCTGGATGTCGGAGCGGGCCGCAAGCAGTTCCAGCAGGCGCTCGGTGGCGCCGGCGGCGCGCTGGGCTTCGCCCATCACTTCGGACAATGCGCCGACCGAGCCAGCCACGATCGAGGCGTACAGGATGAACTGCCCGAGGTCGCCGCCGGTCATCGTGCCGCCAAGCACCGCATGGGCGCCGAGCCAGAGCACGAACACGATGGCGCCGAACACCAGCACGATGGCCAGCATGGTCAGCGTGGCGCGGGCGCGAATGCGCCGGATCGCGGTCTGGAAGGCGCCTTCGACGGAGCTGCCGAAGCGGCCGGCCTCGATGTCCTCGTGGGTGAAGGACTGCACGGTGGGCATGGCGTTCAGGATCTCGCCCGCCAGCGCCGAGGCGTCGGCGATGCGGTCCTGCGAGTCGCGCGAGAGCTGGCGCACGCGGCGCCCGAACAGCACGATCGGCAGCACCACCAGCACCAGGAGGCCCAGGATGATCGCGGTGAGCTTGGGGCTGGTCACGAACAGCATCACCAGGCCGCCGATGAACAGCAGGGTATTGCGCAAGGCGAGTGAGATGCTGGTGCCGACCACGGTCTGGATCAGGGTGGTGTCGGTGGTCAGGCGCGACAGCACTTCGCCGGTGCGCGTGGATTCGAAAAATTCGGGGCTCTGGTGCACCACGTGGCGGTAGACGGCGGCGCGCACGTCGGCCACCACGCGCTCGCCCAGCCACGACACCATGTAGAAGCGCGCGGCGGTGGCCACTGCCAGCACGGCGGCCACGCCGAACAGGGCCAGGAACACGGCATTGACGTGCTCGATGTTCTGGCGGCCGGCGTCGGCGCCGAAGCCGTGGTCGATCATCTGCTTGAAGGCGGCGGGAATCGCCAGCGTGGCGCCGGCCGCGAACAGCAGCGCGATGCCGGCCAGGACGAACTGGCGGCGGTAGGGCGCGAGGAAGGGCAGCAGGCCCTTGAGCGCAGCCAGGCTGCCTTTGCGGGAGGTGTCGGAATCGGTATTGCCGGTGGAGCGGGAAGTCATTGTCTCGGGCGGATTGTTCTTCAATGTTCTGTTCTGTTCAAAGCTTCATCGGGCGCACGTAGCCCGTCATTTCCAGGTAGCCGCGCCCCAAGGGCTTGCCGTCACGGCTGACCGTCACCGCGCCTTCCCAGTACACCGCCCCGGTCGAGCGGCGCGAATCGAGTTCCTGGTCCTGCTGCAGGGGAGTGAGCTGCCAGCGCAGCGCGCCGGTGGCGACATCCTGGGCCACCGGGTACTCGGCGCCGGTGCGCGGCGACCGCCAGCGCGCGGTGGGCGTGAAATCGACTTGGTCGGGCGCGTAGCGGGTCACGCGGCCCGCGGCATCGCGCACGGTGGCGTGCGCCCATAGTTTACCACCTTGCTTGCTGCGAATCTGGAAAGCCATCAGGGCGCCGCCATCGTCAAGGTTCACGCCGATCCAGTCCCAGCCGGTGGCTTCGGGCTGCAGCGCTTCGCTCGACCATTCGTGATCCAGCCAGGCGCTGCCGGTGACGGCCACGGGCAGGCTGCCGGCGCGGCCCACGTTGCCGCTCACCTTCAGCTGCGGTTCGCTGTAGTAATGGCTGGCGTGCTGGGGGCTGGCGCCCTTGCGCGAATAACCGCCTTCGCCCTGCACCAGCACCGGCTGGGTCGGCTGCAGGCGCAGTTCCAGCGTCAGTTCGCTCGAGCGGATGGTGACGCGGTAATGCCCTGAGCTTTCGCGCACCATGCGCCAGTCGTCGAGTTTGAGGTCGGTGTTGCCGGTGCGGGCCCAGGCCAGGCCGAAGCCTTCGCGGGCGCTCTTCTGGTCGTGCACCAGGCGGCCCAGCGCCGGGTCGGACAGGGCGGCGTGGCCGATCACCAGCTGGCGCGGGGCAAACGCGCTCGGGTTCCTCGGGTCGTGTTCGGTGCGGCTACGGAAGAAGGTGACCTGGAAGCCGAGCGGCTTGCGGTCGGGCGTTTCGACCCAGCCGGTGACGTACCACCATTCGGTGCGAAATTCCGGGTGGGCGCCGAAGTCGCGCGGGAAGGACAGCGTGGTGCCGGGAACCACGGGTGCGAACTGCGGCGGCTCGGCCCGGCCCCACTGCGCAAGGAACAACAGCACAACAAATACCACTAACCGCATTACCAATCCTCCCTGACCGCGCGTACCGGACCACCCGACAGCGCATAACGTCCCGATACCAGTGCCGTCAGGATCGAGGCCCCGACCAGCACCGCGGCCACGCTCCCCAGCAAGGTCCACGGCAGGTGCAGTCCCATTGTCCAGTGAAACGACTGCGGGTTGACAACATAAACCAGGATCAGGCTGATGACCAGCCCCAGCGCGAAGCCGCAGGCCACCCCGAGCAGGGTGAGCAGGCCGCCTTCGAAGGCAAGGATGCCCAGCACCTGGCCGCGGGTGACGCCAACGTGGCGCAGCATGCCGAACTCCCTGGAGCGCGCCAGGGTCTGGGCCGAGAAGCTGGCCGCCACCCCGGACAGTCCGATGGCGATGGCGATCGCTTCCAGCAGATAGGTGACCGCAAAGCTGCGGTCGAAGATCCGCAAGCTGGCGGCGCGGATCTCGCCGGCCGACATGGTCTGCAGCGCCGCCCCGAAAGGCAGGGCGCGCACCGCGCCTTCGAGCTGCTCGGCGCTGCTGCCGCGCGCCGCGAACAGGGCGGCATCCGTGACTTCGCCTTCGCCCGTCAGGGCCCGGTAGTCGGCCAGGCGGATCACCACCGAACCGGCCTGGTTGGCGTAGTCGCGCCACACCCCGGCCACGAAGAATGTCGCCTGGGCGCCCCCCAGCGGCAGCGTCAATGTCTGGCCGACGCGCACGCCATACAGGTCGAGCATGGCTTCGGATACCCAGGCCGGCCGCGCACCGCCCGGTACCGGCGCGCTGGTGCCCACCAGGTACAGCAGCTGCCCGGGATCGCGCGCATCGATGTCGCGCGCGATCACGACCACGTTGGGCCGTTCGGGGGACAAGGACACGGGACGGGTGCGCAGGAAGTGGGCCTGGGCGACGCCGGGCGTGGCGCGCAGCGCCGCCTGTTGCTCGGGTGTGAGGAAACCGGTATTGCCGCTGCTTGCCGCCCGGACGTACAGGTCGGCCGGCAGGATGTGCCCCATCCAGTCGTCCACCGAGACCCGGAAGCTGACCACCATGATGCCCATCGCGACCATCAGGCTGAAGCTGGCGAGCACACCGCCCAGCGCGATCGCCGCCTGGCCCGGCGCATTCGCGAGGCGCGACAGGGACAGCAGCAGGATCGGCGGCGCGCGGCGCGCGCGCAGCAGCAGGCCCTCCATGCGGCGGAAGGTTTCCGCGGCCAGGCGCGGCATCAGGCCGATGCCGCCGATGAGCAGCAGGGCGATCGAGAAGTAGCCGAACAGCGGCAGCTCGAACACCGGCGGCGCGAAGGCCAGCACGGCGGCCAGGGACAGGCACAGCAGCGATGGCCAGACCCGCGCCAGGCGCGACAGCGCGGCTTCGTCGGCGCCCGACTTGATCGCCACCGCCGGCCGGGAATTGGCCGCCTCCAGCGCCGGCGCCAGGCAGCCGAGCAGGGCCACGCCCAGGCCGAGCAGGAAGAACACGGTGGCCGCCACCGGCGTGAACTGGACCTGCGGGCGGATGCCAGGGAAGTAACCGGCGCCGAGGTCGCCGCCGAAATAGGCAAGGGCCAGGGCCGCCAGCGCGTAACCGCCCAGGATGCCCAGCGCCGCGCCGAGCACGCCCAGGACGGCGCCCTCGAGCAGCACCTGGCCCAGCAGTTGATTGCGCTCCAGGCCGAGCACGCGCAGCAGCGCGAACTGGCTGCGCCGGCGCATCACCGACAGCGCCTGGGTCGAGAACACCAGGAAGGCGCCGGTGAACAGGGCCACCAGCGCCAGCACGGTCAGGTTGACGCGGTAGGCGCGGCTCAGGTTGGCGTTGCGCTCTTCCTGGTCGCTGTCGTTCGGCTGGCGCACCAGGAAGCGCCCCGGAAAGCTGCGCTCCAGCTCCCCGGCCAGGCTGCGCTGGAAGGCGGCGCGGGCGACCCCGTCGCGCAGCTTGAGGTCGACCCGCGACAGGCGCCCCAGCTGATTGAAGCGCCACTGCAAGGCGCCGATGTCCATCACGGCGATACGCTGGCCCGCGCGTGCCCGCTGTACCGGCCCGGCCACGCGCAGCCTGACGTCGCCGGTCCCGGCGCGCAGCACGAGGGTGTCGCCTGGCCGTTTTTGCAGCCAGGCCTGGGCGGCGGGCGACAGGAACAGGGCGTCGTCGGCCAGCACGTCGGTCATGCGGCCATTTTGCGGCACGCCGGTGAGGTCGGGCGAAATGAAGCCGGCGCGGAAGGCGTCGATGCCGACGATGCGCAGCGAGCCCTGCATGCCGGGAAAGCCGGCCGACAGCTCGAGCACCGGCGCCGCCACCGCCACCTGCGGATGGGCGGCCAGCCTGGCGTAGACGGATTCGTCGAACATGGGTTCGCGGCCGACCACCTGGACGTCGGCCTGGCCGGCCAGGGTCTTGACGGCGGCGGAAAACTCGTTGAAGGCGGCTGCGTTGATGAGGTGGATGGCGAAGCCCATGGCGACGCCGACCGCGATCGCGGCGATGGCGAGCAGCGCCCGCACGGGATGGGCGCGCCATTCGCCGAACAGGAGCCAGCGAGACAGGATTCCGGTGGGCAGGCTCAGGACGGGCATTCCACCGCCAGTGCCTCGGCCTGCCGCCGCGCCTTGGTGCCGGCGCGTTCGGCGTCGTCGCGGCCGGCGCGCCGCGCGTCTTCGATGGCCCACTTGTGCTGCAGGCGCAGCTTGTCGCAGCGACGCCGGACGGCCGCCGCGGCCCGCTGGGCCCGGACACCCTCGCGTGCGGCCTGCTCCTCGCGCGTCGCGCGTGCCTCTTCGATTTCCTGCAGCAGGGCGCGCTCGCGCGCGAGCCGGGCCAGGGCGTCCGGCGCCGGGTTTGGCGTGGCCTGCACCTTCAGGGCCACCGCGCCGTTCCCGCAGGGCTGGTCGTGGTAACTGATCCTGCCGCCTTCCTTGCATTTGTAGATCGTGCCCGCGCTTGCTGCGCTGGAGGCCAGGCAGAGGATCGCCATCGATACTTGCTTGCGCATGTGAATGTCCCCGGTCATAGAATTTTGCCAGGGTTCATAATGCCGAGCGGGTCCAGTGCGGCTTTGACGGCACGCATCATGTCCAGTTCGACCGGTTCCTTGTAGCGCGCCAGTTGCTCGCGCTTGAGGGCGCCGATCCCGTGCTCGGCCGAGATCGAGCCATGGAAGCGGGCGACGCTGTCGTGGACGATGCGGTTCACCAGCTCCTGGTGCGCCAGGAAACTGTCGTGGCCGATGCCGGCCGGCGGCGCGATGTTGTAGTGCAGGTTGCCATCACCCAAGTGTCCGAAGCAGACGACCTGGCAGCCGGGGAAGGCGGCCTGCAAGGCGCCATCGGTCTGCGCGATAAACTCCGGAATGCGCGACACCGGCAGCGAGATGTCGTGCTTGATGTTCTTGCCGGCGGCCGCTTGCGCCATCGAAATGTGCTCGCGCAGCTTCCACAGGCCGATCGACTGGCTGACCGAACTGGCCAGCACGGCGTCCAGCGCGATGCCGGCCTCCAACGCCGCGCCGACCGCGGACTCGACCAGGCCGGCGGCGTGGTCTTCGGATTCGTTGCTCGACAGTTCGACCAGCGCATACTGCGGATAGTGGTCGGCGAAGGGCCGCGGCAGCTCGGGGAAATGGGTATGGACCAGGCGCAGGCACAGGTCGGACATGAGTTCGTAGCCGGTGAGCGCGGCGCCGCAGCGTTCCTGCATCAGGGACAGCAGCGCGAGCGCGCTCTGTGGCGAGTCGAGCGCAACCAGTGCCGTCAGGGCCGCCTTCGGTTGCGGGTACAGCTTGAGCACGGCCGCGGTGATGACGCCGAGCGTGCCTTCGGCGCCGATGAACAGATCGCGCAGCGCATAGCCGGTATTGTCCTTGCGCAGGCCGCGCAAGCCGTCCCACACCTGGCCCTGGGCGGTGACCACTTCCAGGCCCAGGCACAGCTCGCGGGTATTCCCGTAGCGCAGCACCGCGGTGCCGCCGGCATTGGTGGCCAGGTTGCCGCCGATGGTGCAGCTGCCTTCGCTGGCCAGCGACAGGGGAAACAGCATGCCGGCCTCGAGCGCGGCCTGCTGGACGTCGTACAGGATGCAGCCGGCTTCGACCGTCATGGTGCGGTTGGCCGCGTCGATGGCACGGATCCGGTTCAGGCGCCGCAGCGACAGCACGACGGCGCTGCCGCTGGCATCCGGTACGCTGCCGAGCACCAGGCCGGTGCGGCCGCCCTGGGGCACGACGGGCACGCGCGCCGCGGCGCAGGCGGCGACCACCTGCGCCACCTCGCGGGTGTCAAACGGCAAGACCACGGCCAGCGCGCGCCCGGTGAAGCGGCCGCGCCAGTCTTCCAGGTAGGGCGTCATCGCGGCGGGATCGAGGACCAGGTGCGCCTCGCCGACGATGGCGCCGAGGCCGGCGACGAAGGTGGCCAGCGCGGCGCCGGCCGGCTGTGCTTCAGTCATGCGGGACTTTGACCTTGTCGAGCAGTTCCTTGGCCAGGCGCTTGGCTTCCCTTTTGTATGGATGCAGGAACAGCAGCGCGCAGGCATAGTAGACGACCACCAGTACGATCTCGCCGACCGCCATGCCGCGCGAGGCTTCGGAAGTGTCGGCCCAGGCGCGCACCACGCCTTCGGCGAAATAGATGAGGATCACCATCGACGACCATTGCAGGGTGTAGAGGTCGCGCTTGATCACGCCGCGCAAGGGCAGCAGCAGGGGCAGCGCCTTGAGCGCAAGCAGCGAGCCGCCCGGGTGCAGCGGTGCGACGAACACTTCCCAGGCGACGAGCCAGCCGATCAGCCAGATCAGGCTCGCGATTGCGCCGGCATGAAAGACTTTTGCGGTATCCATCATTGCATTCCATCGAGTTTGATCGCGGCAAGGGCCAGACGTTTGCCGAGCGCGATGGCGAGCACGCGCTCGTCCTCGGTCAGGGCGCGCTTGCCGTCGGCGCCGGCCCAGTGCGAGGCGCCGTAGGGGCTGCCGCCGCTGGCGGTATTCATGAGTTCAGGATGCGAGTAGGGCAGTCCCATCACGAGCATGCCGTGGTGTAACAACGGGAGCATCATCGACAGCAGGGTCGATTCCTGGCCGCCGTGCAGGCTGCCGGTGGACGTGAAGACGACCGCCGGCTTGCCGGACAGCGTGCCGTTGACCCAGTCGGCGGCGGTGCCGTCGAGGAAATACTTGACCGCGGACGCCATGTTGCCGAAGCGGGTCGGCGAGCCGAGCGCGAGGCCGGCGCATTCGCGCAGGTCGTCCAGCTCGACGTAGGGCGCGCCTTCGCCCGGGATATCGGGCGCGGTGGCCTCGGCCACGGTGGACACGGCCGGCACGGTGCGCAGGCGCGCCTCGGCCCCGGGCACGCTCTCGATGCCCTGGGCGACCAGTTCGGCCAGCTTGCGGGTGGCGCCATGGCGCGAGTAGTACAACACGAGAATGGTCAGGTTAGGGGTCAGGGTCGGCTTCATCGTTGGTATTATAGGGCGCTTTGCTCAATTGACATGCCCTATGCGGGCCGAATCGAACCACCGAATGCTTTCCAAGACCGTCCACTCCCTGTCGCGCAGCACGGGCGACCTGCTGGCCATCGGCAGCGACCGCGCGCGCGGCCTGACGCTGGGCGAAACCGGCGACCTGTTGCGCTTCGCCCGGCGCCGCCTGCGCGAAGAGAAATTGCCGCAAGTGGCGGGGAGCCTGACCTTCACCACCACCCTGGCGCTGGTGCCCCTGCTCACCATCGTGCTGGCGATCCTGACCACCTTCCCGGTCTTCGATCAGTTGCGCGCGGCGCTCGATACCTGGTTCGTGCAGACCCTGATGCCCAGGGCCATCGCGAATACCATCAGCGCCAACCTGACCCAGTTCGCCAACCAGGCCAAGGGCCTGTCCCTGCTGGGCGCCGTGCTGCTGCTGGTGACCACGACCGCGATGATGGGGATGATCGAGCGCGCCTTCAACCAGATCTGGGGCGTGCGCCGGCCGCGGCCATGGTCGCAGCGGGTGCCGGTCTACTGGGCCATCATCACGCTCGGCCCGATCCTGATCGGCTTGTCGCTCACCGCCACCTCCCAGCTGTTCACTGCCACCGGCGGACTGGTGAAGTCCTTGCCTTTCCTCGGCACGCTGTTCTACACCGTGGTGTCGGTGGCCCTGAGCGCCGGGGCCTACATGCTGCTTTACATGGCGGTGCCGAACCGCCGCGTGCACTGGCGCGACGCCCTGTGGGGCGGGCTGGCCGCGGCAATCGCCTTCGAGCTCGCCAAGCGCGGCTTCGCCCTGTTCATCCGCCAGTTCCCGACATACGCCATCATCTATGGCGCCCTGGCGGCGCTGCCGCTGTTCCTGGTCTGGATGTACCTGTCCTGGCTGATCACCCTGGTCGGCGCCGTGCTGGCCGCCGCGCTGCCGGTGGTCAAGTACGAGCGCTGGAAGCACCAGCCGACGCCGGGCAGCGCTTTTGTGGACGCGATGGCCGTGCTCAAGGTGCTATGCGGCAGCGCGCGGCTGACCGGCACCACCCTGGTCGCGAATGCGGCGATCCGGGCGCACACGCGCATCGGCTACGACGAGATGTCGATGCTGCTCGAGAAGATGGTGGCGGCGGGCTGGGTCGGGCGGGTGCAGGACGAGCTTCCGGCCGGTGTGCGCTGGGGACGCGGCGCCCGCGAAAACGTCGAGAACTGGGTGCTGCTGGCCGATCCGGGCAAGATCCGGCTGGCCGACGTCTACCGCCTGTTCGTGTTCGACGTCGGCACTGCCGATGGAGCGCCGCCTGCCACGCCGCTGGCGCTCGACACCGCGGCCCTGGCGCGCCAGGTCGAGGCAGCCGTGGAGGATGGACTGGAACAGAGCCTGGCCGAGCACTTCGGGGCCGCTGCCTGAGGCCTGCCTGCGCGGCACCGGTCATGCCGCCGATGACACTACCAGCTGAGCTTGCCTGTCAGCATCTGCCAGTACATCACCCAATCGGCGCGGAAGGAAAACCAGGGCTGGGAGAACGAAGCCGGCCGGTTCTTCTCGTAGAAGAAGTGGCCGATCCAGGCCCCGCCATAGCCGCTGACCACCGCGAACAGCAGCCACCAGGCGTTCAGGCTGTCGATGTACTGGGCGATCGCGGCGATCGCCGACGAGGTGCCGATGAAGTGGGCGCGGCGGCAGCGCCGGTCGGCATGCTGGGTCAGGTAGTAGGGATAGAACTCCGCGAAGCTGGCGAAACGGGCCGTCATGTGGTCTCCTGGATCCGTTGGAACGGGATCGACGCGGCGAAGCCTGCCAATGCATCGAGCACCGCGTCGGGCGCCTCGGCCATCATCTGGTGGCCGGCGTCCACGTTGACGATTTTGCCATGCTTGATCGCGCCGGTCAGCAGTTTCGTCGAACGGGGCGGCGTCATCACATCCTTTTTGCCGAATACGAACAGGGTAGGGCAGCGCACTGCGACGGCGGCGGCCTCGCCGTTCGCGTAGCTGTTGCATGCGGCGAAGTCGGTGTAGAACAGATGTTCCGGATTGCGCGCCGACATCCGCTGCATCAGGCGGCGCGCGCCGCCCATCACCGAGAAGCCCGGACCCGGGCAGGAAGGCTTGTGCGCGATCGACGAGTGCGACCAGATGTTGACCATGTCGATGGCCGAGCCTTCATCAAGGCGGGCGGTCTCGAGCAGGGCGTCGGCCACCTTCATCGGGTAAGTGGTGCCGAGCAGGGCCAGGCCGGCCACCGTGCCTGGTGCGCGCAGGCTGGCTTCCAGCGCGATCAGCGAGCCCATGCTGTGCCCGGCCAGCAGCGCACGCTCGACCCCGGCTGCTGCCAGGACGGCCAGGATCCAGTCCGCCATCGCTTCCACGCTGCTCAAGGCCGGGCCGCCGCTGCGGCCGTGGCCCGGCAGGTCGACCGCCAGCACCGCGTAACCGTGGTGCGCCAGGTAGCGGCTCTGCAGCGCCCAGACCGAATGGTCGTTCTGGGCGCCGTGGATCAGCAAGATGGCCGGCAGGGCAGGGTCGAAGGCTTTGCCGCCGGTGTAGGCATAGGCGCCGGCGCCGTTGATCTCGAGTCGCATCAGGATCCCTTCTGGGCCAGTTTCAGGGCCCGCTTCAGGTCGTCGATCAGGTCGTCCGGGTCTTCCAGGCCGACCGACAGGCGCATGCTTCCTTCCGTGATGCCGGCCGCCGCCAGCTGGTCGGCGGGCACGCGCAAGTGGGTGGTCGAGGCCGGGTGGATGACCAGGGATTTCGCGTCGCCCACGTTGGCCAGGTGCGAGAACAGCTGCAGGCCGTCGGCAAAGCGGCGCCCGGCCGCACGGTCGCCCTTCAAGGTGAAGGTGAATACGGCGCCGCAGCCTTTCGGCAGCAGGCGTGCGGCAAGCGCGTGATCGGGGTGCGATTCCAGTTCCGGGTAGGACACCGATTCGACCGCCGGATGCGCCAGCAGGAATTCCACGACACGGCGCGTGTTGGCCACGTGGCGGTCCATGCGCAGGCCCAGGGTCTCGATGCCTTGCAGGATGGCGAAGGCGTTGTGCGGGCTCATGGCCGCGCCGAAGTCGCGCAGGCCTTCGCGCCGCGCGCGCAGGGCGAAGGGCGCGACCGTCGATTCCTCCGCGAACACCATGCCGTGGAAGCCCTCGTAGGGCTCGCACAGCTCCGGGAAGCGCCCGCTGCGCGCGTGGGCGGCGTCCCAGTCGAAGGTTCCGCCGTCGACCAGCAGGCCGCCGATGGCGGTGCCGTGGCCGCACAGGAACTTGGTGGCGGAATGGAACAGCAGGTCGGCGCCCAGCTCGAACGGACGCTGCAGATAGGGCGTGGTGAAGGTCGCGTCCACCATCAGGGGCAGGTCGTGCTCGTGCGCGATGCCGGCCACTGCCGGGATGTCGAGCACGTCCAGGCCCGGGTTGCCGAGGGTCTCGCCGAACAGCAGCTTGGTGTTCGGGCGGATCGCGGCGCGCCAGGCGTCGAGGTTGCGCGGATCCACGAAGGTGGTGTCGATGCCGAAGCGGCGCAGCGTGTAGTGCAGCAGGTTGTGCGAGCCGCCGTACAGGGCGCTCGAGGCCACGACGTGCGCGCCGGCGCCCGCGATGGTCGCCAGGCCGAGGTGCATCGCGGCCTGGCCGCTGGCGGTGGCGATGCCGGCCACGCCGCCTTCGAGAGCGGCGATGCGCTCTTCCAGCACCGCATTGGTCGGGTTCGAGATGCGCGAGTAGACGTGGCCGGCGCGCTCCATGTTGAACAGGGACGCCGCATGCTCCGAATCGCGGAACGCGAACGAGGAAGTGAAATGGATCGGCGTGGCGCGCGCGCCGGTGGCCGGGTCCGGCGCACTGCCGGCATGCAGGGCCAGCGTATCGAAGCCGGGATACTGGGGACCGCTCATCGTTCTAACTCTTCCAGGTAAGGAGATGGCGGGCATCCTAGCATTGATTTACGCTTGCGCAACATTGCTCTTCCCTAAATTGGTGCAGCGCTGGATTTTTTGGCGGGCATCGGCTACAGTCAAGTTATGAGTTATACAAATATTGCTGCAATTACAAACCAACCGGACGGGGTGGCTACCATGAAAGTCTCCGAGATCCTGCAGGTCAAAGGCGAAATCCTCTACACCGTCACTCCGGACATGCCGCTGGTGCAGGCGGCTGCGACGATGGCGGAAAAGGACATCGGGTCGCTGGTCGTCATGGAATATGGCGACCTGGTCGGTATGCTG
Organism: Massilia alkalitolerans DSM 17462; assembly: GCF_000427785.1. GTDB lineage: Bacteria > Pseudomonadota > Gammaproteobacteria > Burkholderiales > Burkholderiaceae_D > Telluria > Telluria alkalitolerans. The sequence continues at coordinate 39,686 of NZ_ATYR01000032.1, read as the reverse complement.
ACCTTCCGCGAAGTAATCAAGGAACTGCATGCGCAGGGCGGGGCGCTCGGCAACGGCACCGTGCGCAAGGTGATGGACGACAGCCCGATCACCGTCACGCCGGATACCGAAGTCAATGAAGTGCGCCGCATCATGCTGGAAAAGCACGCGCGCTACCTGCCGGTGATGAACGCCCGCACCCTGCTGGGCGTGATCTCGTTCTACGACGTGGCCAAGGCGGTGCTGGAAGCGCAGAGCTTCGAGAACCGCATGCTCAAGGCCTATATCCGCGACTGGCCGGCCGAGCAGGCAACCGAGGATTGATTTCCGGGTTTGGCCGGCATTGCCGGCCAAATCATTCGGATATCAAGCCGCCGCGGTCAAGGCCTGCTTCGCCAGCCACTCCTGCAGCGCTTCCGGCGACAGCGGCCGCGAGTACAGGAAACCCTGTGCCAGCGGGCAGCCCAGCGTGCGCAGGATGTGCGCCTGGCGCTCGTCCTCGACCCCTTCCGCGATGACCGACAGGCCCAGGTTGCGGCCCAGCTGGATCACCATTTCCGCAATGCTGCTGCCGCGCGCCGAGCCCGTGATCTCGGTAACAAAGGTCCGGTCGATCTTCAGGCGGTCGACCTGCAGGCGCTGCAGGTGCGACAGCGAGGAAAAGCCGGTGCCGAAATCGTCGATCGCGATCGATACGCCGGTGCGCTTGACCTGCGCCAGCTTTTCGACGAGCAGCGCCGGCTCTTCCATCGCCATCGATTCAGTGATCTCCAGTTCCACGAACTCGGGCGGCGCCCCCGTCACATCCAGCGCGCGGCGCAGCATGTCCACGAATTGCGGGTGGCGGAACTGCACCTGCGAGACGTTCACCGACATCGTGAAGTCCAGGTGCCCGCTGGCGCGCAGGCGCACCAGCTCGAGCAGGGCCTGGCGCAGCACCCATTCGCCGATGTCGACGATCAGGCCCGAGTACTCGGCGATCGGGATGAAGCGGTCCGGCCCCACCAGGCGCCCGTCCTCGGTGCGCCAGCGCAGCAGCGCCTCGGCGCCGAAGGGGCGGTTGCTGCCCAGGTCGACCTGCGGCTGGTAAGCCAGGAACAGTTCGCCGCGCTGGAAGCCGCTGCGCAGCGCGTGCATCATGCGCACGCGTTCGCGGATCTCCACGCCCATGCTGCGCGAAAAGTAGAAGTGTCCGGCGCGCTGCTGCGACTTGGCGCGCTTGAGCGCGATGTCGGCATCCTTCAGCGCATCGGCGCCGCTGCCGTCGTGCTCGGAGAGCCGCACCAGGCCGAGCGTGGCGGAGACCTGCACGTCCTGGCCGTCGATGTGGAAGGGTACGCGAAACAGCGCCTGGATCGCACCCGGCTGCACCGCGCCGGCGTCGCCCAGCACGCAGAAGATGTCGCCGCCGATCCGGGCGATCTCCAGGCGCGGGTCGAGCCGGGACTTCAGGCGCTTGCCGACCGCCACCAGCAGCAGGTCGCCGAAATGGTGGCCCAGCGCGTCGTTGGTCTCGGCGAAGTGGTCGAGGTCGACAAGGGCGAGCGTCGCGGTGCCCCGCTCGGGCCCGGCCAGCAGCGCGTCGATCAGTTCGACCAGGCGGGTGCGGTTCGGCAGGCCGGTGAGCTGGTCGCGGAACGCGGCCTGGTTCAGGTGCGTGACCAGTTCGACGTTATCCAGGCCGACGGCCACCACGCTCGCGAACACCTCGAGCAGGCGGCGCTCCAGGTCGCCGACCTGGCGTTCGAAGGGAATGCAGGCGGCGAAATCGCGGCCGGCCTTGCCGGGGAAATGCAGGGACAGCCAGCCGTGCTCCTCAAGGCCGCTGCGCGCGCCCAGGGTGCGGCCGGCCACCTCGGCAAGTACTGGGTAGCGCTGCGGGCTCAGTTCGCGGCCCTCGAGCCGCGCATGATCGCCGGCCGCGGCCACTACGTGCAGGATGTCGGGACGGCCCTGGCCGCTCTCGCGCACGCACAGCACGCCGTCGGGCGCCTGGCCGAGCAGTCCGGCGGCCTGGCGCAGCACGCTCTGGGCCACGTCAAGCACGCCGTGCAGGGACATCAGGGACGCGCCGGCCGAGACGATCCGTTCCAGGCCCGCGCGGCTGGCGTCGAGCGCGCGCAGCTGCTGGTAGGAGCGCACCGCGGCGGCCACCGCCGTGTACAGCTTGGTGCGGGTGAGTTCGGATTTGGTGCGGTAATCGTTGATGTCGTAGCCGCGGATGGCCTCGATCTCGGGCGCATAGCCCGGCTGGCCGGTGCGCAGGATGATGCGCACTTCGATCATGCCGAGCTCCTCGCGGATCTGGCGCACCAGCTGCAGGCCGGCGTCGGGACGCTCCATCACCACGTCGAGCAGGACGACGGCGATGTCGGGCTGCCGTTCGAGGATGGCGCGCGCCTCGCGCGCCGAATACGCGTGCAGGAACTCGAGCGGGCGGCCCTGCATCTCGACGTTCTTCAAGGCGAAGGTGGTGGTCGAATGCACGTCGGCGTCGTCGTCCACGACCAGGATGCGCCATGCGGCGCCCGCGGACGCTGGCAGGGCCGGGCCGGCCTCGTCGGCGAAAACCAGGTCGTCGCGGTCGCCGCACGTTTGCGTCAAGGTGCCCATGGGCGGCATAGGGGCAGACATGCTACATCTCCAGTTGGCTGGTCTTTTTGATCTGCCCAGTATATATGCAATTGCCAATATGGAAGCCTTGGGAGGGGCGTAGTCAATCAATATGTATCCATATGGCAACTAACTTCGCACTAATGGAAGAGGACGGCGACACAAATCGGGTCCGAGGGGGCTTCTGACTTGCCGCCGCCATGCTGGTAGAATGACAAACCCACCATTTTGAAAACAGACCCACCATGTCCGGCAACTCCTTCGGCAAGCTGTTCTCCGTAACCACTTTTGGCGAGTCGCACGGCCCGGCCATCGGCTGCGTCATCGACGGCTGCCCGCCCGGCATGGCGCTTTCCGAAGCCGACATCCAGCCCGAGCTCGACCGCCGCAAGCCCGGCACCTCGCGCCACGTGACCCAGCGCCAGGAAGCCGACCGGGTGCAGATCCTGTCGGGCGTGTACCAGGGCGTGACGACCGGCACCCCGATCGCCCTCCTGATTCCCAACGAAGACCAGCGCAGCAAGGACTACGGCAATATCACCGAGACTTTCCGTCCTGGCCATGCCGATTACACCTACTGGCACAAGTACGGCGTGCGCGACCCGCGCGGCGGCGGCCGCTCCTCGGCGCGCCTCACGGCCCCGATCGTCGGCGCCGGCGCGGTGGCCAGGAAATGGCTGCGCGAGCGGCACGGCACCGAATTCTTCGGCTGCATGACCCAGCTCGGCGACATTGCGGTGCCGTTCCAGTCCTTTGACCACGTGCATGCGAACCCCTTCTTCGCCGCGACCGCGGACGCCGAGCTCCTGGCGCGCATGGAAGCGGCGATGGACGAGCTGCGCCGCGCCGGCGACTCGATCGGCGCGCGCATCGACGTGGTGGCGCGCGGTGTGCCGGTCGGCTGGGGCCAGCCGATCTACGACAAGCTCGACGCCGACATCGCCTACGCGATGATGGGAATTAACGCGGTCAAGGGCGTGGAGATCGGCGCCGGCTTCGCCTCGGTGGCGCAAAAAGGCTCGGAGCATGGCGACGAACTCACGCCCGAGGGTTTTGTGGGCAACAATGCGGGCGGGGTGCTGGGCGGCATCTCGACCGGCCAGGACATCACGGTCTCGATCGCGATCAAGCCGACCTCGTCGATCCGTACGCCGCGCCGCTCGATCGACAAGGACGGCAATCCGGTCATGGTCGAGACCTTCGGCCGCCACGACCCTTGCGTGGGGATCCGCGCGACGCCGATCGCCGAGGCCATGCTGGCGCTGGTGCTGATCGACCATGCGCTGATGCACCGGGCGCAGTGCGGGGATGTGAAAGTAGGAACGCCGAAACTCGGCTAAAAGCTGGTGACGGGCGCCGCCGGCGCCCGCGGCGCGGCGCTTACACCCGCGTCGCCACCGCCTCGACCTGGTGGCGCCGCTCCACCGTGCGCACCACCAGCCCGCGCAGGTCGTTCAGCAGCGAGAACTCGGTCTGGCTCAGCACCACTTGCGGGAAGCTGTCGTCCCATTCTCCGTAGATGAAGCCGGCCGGCTGCCCATGGGCGCACAGCGGGATCACGACGAAGCAGCGCGCCTCGCTCAGCGTGCCTTTCCACCAGCCCGGCAGCTTGGCGGCGAACTTGGGGTCCTGGGCATTCTCGATGAAGATCACGCGGTCGCTTCCCAGCGCCGCATGGAACACGTTCGGCTCGTAGGCGTCGTCGAACACCAGGTTCGACAACAGCGCCTTGCTGCCTTCGCCCAGGCCGAGGCGGGCGCAATAGCGGCCCTCGCGGCGGTTGCGCAAGAAGGCGAACGAGCGGGTGAAGGACAGGCCCTTGTGGATGGTCTCCAGGGCCATCGACATCATCTGGCCCGGCGTGGCGCCCACGCCGGCGTCGCGCATGTCGGCCACGCCGCTCATCAATACCTTGTTGCCAGCCATGCGCTTGCGGGTCGCGGCCACCAGCTTGGCGCGCTTCTCGGCCGGCTTGGCCAGCGGGGCGATGCTCAGGTCCGAGGCGGCGGTCGTGCGCGCCTTGTCGATCGCGCCCAGCAGCCCGGTCGCTTCCACGCCCAGCATCGGGGCGAAGCTCTCGGCCAGGGCCGCCACGCGGCTCGCCGCCGCATCGTCGTCGTGCCACAGTGCCTCGGCGGCCTGGGTCGACATGGTGCCGAGCGCCGCCAGCCAGTCGTCATGCCCGAACTCCGCGCCGCGCTCGCCCGGTTCGACGCGGCGCATGCCGGCGACCAGGTTGCGCGGCAGGCCCCAGTGCTCGGCGGTGGCGCGGCCGATCTCTTCCAGCGACAGGCCGAGCACGGATTCGGCCGCCAGCTCCTCGCGCCCGGCGCCGCCCGCCTCGCGCAGCTGGGTCCAGCGTTCCGGCATGTAGAAGGTGACCATCATGCGGCCCAGCGAATGCAGGATCGAGCACACCACCGCTTCCTCGGGGTCGCGCGATACCGCGCTGGCCGCCACCTGCTGGGCCACCATGCCGGCCAGCACCGCCTTTTCCATCTCGATGTGGGCGGTCTCGGTGTCCGGCGTCGACTTGGCCAGTTCCTCGATCAGTTTCAGGCCCAGCGCCAGGTGGCCGATGGCCTCGGTGCCGAGCACCAGCACGGCTTTCGACACCGTGTTGATGCGCTGGCCGAACGCCGAGTACATGCCGCTGTTGGCCAGGCGCAGCACCTTCTGGGTCAGGACCGGGTCCGACAGCACCGTCTGGGTCATCGAGAACTCGCGCTCGTCCTCGCCGCGCATGGAGGCGAGGATGGCGTTGATCGCCTTGGTGAAGCCCGGCATGTCGCCCTGCCTGCGGATGCGTTCCCACAGCAGGGACAGGGTGGCTTCGGCACGGGGCGAGCGCGGGGTGTCGGAAAAAAGGGTCATGGTTGGATCGCCCGGAAGTCGTGCGGCAGTAATTCGGTGTAAAGATTTTCTTTCAACGCGGTCAGGGCCACGTGGGCCGGCATCGGCTTGCCGGTCAGGTAGCCCTGCACGTACTGGCAGCCCAGACCGTCCAGCCAGGCCAGCTGCGCTTCGGTCTCGACCCCTTCGGCCACCACCGACAGGTCGAGATGCTTGGCCAGGTCGAGCACCGCGTTGCAGATCGCGGCGTCCTTCTCGGCGCCCGGCAGGTCCTTCACGAAGGCGCGGTCGACCTTCAGCACCGAGATCGGGAAGCGCTTCAGGTAGGCCAGGCTCGAATAGCCGGTGCCGAAGTCGTCGATGGCGATGCGGGCTCCGCGCTCGGCCATCTTGACCAGCACCGATTCCGCGTGGACCGGGTCGACCATCAGCGTGCCTTCGGTGATCTCGAGCACCAGCTTGCTGCCCGGCGTGCCGGACAGGGCCAGCGCATCGTCCAGCACGGTGAGGAACTTGTCGCTCCTGAACTGGCGCGGGCTGATGTTCACCGAGATGTAGAGCTCGCGGCCGGCCGCCTCCTCGAACTGGCGGATCTGCATGCAGGCCGCCTTCAGCGCCCAGGCACCGAGCAGGTTGATCAGGCCGTTGGTCTCGGCGATCGGGATGAAGCGGCCAGGCGGCACCATGCCCAGGCTCGGGTGCTTCCAGCGCATCAGGGTCTCGAAACCTTCGATGGTGCGGCTACGGGTGTCGACGATCGGCTGGTAGTAGAGCTGGAACTCGCCCTCGCGCACCGCGTTGAACATCGCGGCCTCGAGCGAGATGTCGTGCTCGGGCGGGCCCTGGTCGCGCGGGCTGTAGGTGACGGCGCGCGCCTTGCCGGTCTCCTTGGCGCGCGACATGGCGGTGTCGGCCAGGGTTACGAGCTGGACTTCGTCCTCGGCGTGCTCCGGATACACCGACACGCCGATCGATCCGGCAAGGTAGATGGTGTGGCCGTCGATCTCGAAGGGCGACTGCAGCGCGGCCATCAGGCGTCCCGTGACCAGCTTGATCTGCGCCTCGTTGCTCGACCCCGGCAGCACCGCGACGAATTCGTCGCCGCCGACCCGCGCCAGGGTGTCGCTGTCGCGCAGCGTGCGGCGCAGGCGTCCGGCGGCCATGCGCAGCACCGCGTCGCCGACCGCGTGCCCGAGGCCGTCGTTGACCTTCTTGAAGCCGTCCAGGCCGATGGTGGCGACCGCGAAGCCCTGGCCGGAGCGGCGCGCATTGGCGATCACCATGCGGATACGGTCGGACAGCAGCACCCGGTTCGGCAGCTCGGTGAGCGAATCGTGGGTCGCCATGTGGCGCAGGCGTTCCTCGGTGGCGTGCTGGGCCGACATGTCGCGGCCGACGACGAGCAGCGGGGCATCGTCGCCGGAGGTGATCAATGCGATGCGCAGTTCGAACCAGATGTCGCGTTCGTTGCAGCGAAAGCGCGCCTCGACCAGCGCCGGATCGCCGCTGGCGGCGGCATGAGCGAGGGCATTCTTCAGCGCCTGCTGGTCGACGTCATGGACCAGCGACACCAGGGGCCGGCCGCCCGTTTCCACGCCGGTCAGGGTCAGCGCCCGGCGACTGGCGGCGCGCACCTGGCCGCCGAGGGTCACGCGCAGCACGATGTCGCCGGCCGCTTCGAGCAGGCTGTCAAGCAGCGACGCAGGCTGCTTGCGCGGCTCGAATTTTGCGGCGGTGGAACTGGTGTGCATTCTTGAATGTCTGCCTTGTTGTTGCTCGCACGCGCTGACAGGCCACGTGTAAATCATGCAAGTCTACCAAACCCAGTATGACTGTAGCATCGAAAGATTCTGAAAGGCATTAAAAATCACAAGTGCCGGTCTGGTTTTGTTCGTGCTTGCGCTGCCGCAGCGGCTTGCCTTCACAAGACCTTTGCGTTAGCGTTATTGCTGTTGAAGCAAGTTATACGTACTGCTATTGTCGCCGATTATTGCTCTGCAGCAAATTACTCGATGGTTATTGTTTGTGAGTTGATGCTGAGCTGCAACACTTGGTCGTGGACCTTTCCATATAACGGAAGAAAGAGCGAAAAATGAAGCCCTTCGACAGTCCCTTCGATACCCATGAGGTGCTGAACCAGGCCGCGCCCTTCGCGGATGTCAACCTGTTTCGCTGTGACGCGGCCCTGCGGGAGGCGGTCGAACGCGAGGGAGCGGGCTGGGCCGGCGCGGCGCTGGACGCCCTGGGCGCCGAGCTTGGTCGTGCCGAGATCCTCGACCTGGCGCGCCTGGCCAATGTCCATGGTCCGCGCCTGGTGAGCCATGACCGCATGGGCAACCGGATCGACGAGATCGAGTTCCATCCGGCCTGGCATCGCTTGATGTCGCTGCTGATCGGGGCTGGCGCCCATTCCGCGCCCTGGCTCGACCCGCGCCCAGGCGCCCAGGTGGCGCGCGCCGCCCAGTACCTGCTGTTCGGCCAGGTGGAGAACGGCGCCCAGTGCCCGGTCACGATGACCTTCGCCTCGGTGCCGGCGCTGCGCCGCGTGCCTGCCCTGGCGGCCACCTGGCTGCCGAAGATCCTGTCGAACGACTACGACCCGCGCTCGCTGCCGGTCGCGCACAAGCGCGGCGCGCTGGTGGGCATGGGCATGACCGAGAAACAGGGCGGCAGCGACGTGCGCGCCAACACCACACGTGCCGCGCCGATCCTGCCGGGCGAGGCAACGGAGCGCTTCGGGGCCGAAGGCGAGGGCGCCTGGCGCATCGTCGGCCACAAATGGTTCTTCTCGGTGCCGCAGTCCGACGCCCACCTGATCCTGGCGCAGACCGATGAGGCCGGCAGCGCGGCCGGAATGCCGGACCACCTCAGCTGCTTCTTCGTGCCGCGCTTCCTGCCGGACGGCAGCCGCAACCCGATCCGCGTGCAGCGCCTGAAGGACAAGCTGGGCAACCGCTCGAACGCTTCCTCGGAGGTGGAATTCCAGGGCGCGGTCGGGTGGATGGTCGGCGCGCCGGGGCGCGGCATCCCCACCATCCTCGAGATGGGCGGCTATACGCGGCTCGATTGCGTGCTCGGCAGCGCCGGCATCATGCGCGCGGCGCTGTGCCATGCGCTGCACCACGCGCGCGGGCGCAGCGTCTTCGGGCGCGTCCTCAGCGAGCAGCCCCTGATGCAGAACGTGCTGGCCGACCTCGCGCTCGAATCCGAAGCCGCCACCGCCTTTGCGCTGCGCCTGGCGCGCTGTTTCGACCAGGCCGACGATCCGGCGCAAGCCCTGCTTGGGCGCATCCTGACCCCGGCCGGCAAGTACTGGATCTGCAAGCGCGGCCCGGCCTTCGGGGCCGAGGCGATGGAGGTCATGGGCGGCAACGGCTACGTCGAGGACGGTCCCCTGGCGCGCATTTACCGTGAACTGCCGGTCAACTCGATCTGGGAAGGCTCGGGCAACGTGATGTGCCTCGACGTGCTGCGCGCGCTCGGCAAGTCGCTGCCGGAGGCGCGCGCGGCGCTGGCCGCCGAGCTGGAACCGGCACGGGGGCTGGACGCGCGTTTCGATGCACATGCCGCCCGGCTGCTCGACGAGCTGCCGACGCTGGCCGGGATCGAATCCGGCGCCCGGCGCCTGGCCGAGCGCCTGGTGCTGGCGGTGCAGGGTGCGCTGCTGCTGCGTCATGCGCCGGGCTACGTGGCGGATGCCTTCGTGGCCTCGCGCATCGCTTGCGAACCGGGCGGCGCCTTCGGGCGGCTGCCGGCATCCAGCGACTGCGCCGCGATCCTGGCGCGGGCGCTGGCGACGGAGTAAACGGGATGAGAAAAACGTACCGCTGTGCGAGTTCTTGTCGAAATGTGCAGAAATAAGGGACAAACAGGCGCGTGGCTGGGATAATGCCGGTCCAAGAGCCTCACACCAACACGTTCGACACCGACCATGAAACAAGATCCGCGCTTCCCCAATCTCTTCATCCTGAACCACCCGCTCATCCAGCACAAGCTGTCGCACATGCGCGAGCACGATACGTCCACGCGCACCTTCCGCGAACTGCTGCGCGAGCTCACGCTCTTGATGGGCTACGAGATCACGCGCGACCTGCCGCTGACCACCCGCACCGTGCAGACCCCGCTGGTGACGATCGAGGCGCCGGTCATCGCCGGCAAGAAGCTGGCGATCGTGCCGATCCTGCGCGCCGGCATCGGCATGAGCGACGGCCTGCTGGAGCTGGTGCCCTCGGCGCGCGTCGGCCACATCGGCGTGTTCCGCGACCCGGACACCCACGAGCCGGTCGAGTACCTGGTGCGCCTGCCGGACACCAACGAGCGTACCTTCATCCTGTGCGACCCGATGATCGCCACCGGCAATTCGGCAGTCCATGCCGTCGACGTGCTGAAGAAGCGCGGCGTGCCGAGCGAGCAGATCCTGTTCCTGGCCCTGGTGGCTGCACCGGAAGGCATCGAGGTGTTCCAGAAGTCGCACCCGGACGTGAAGGTCTACGTCGCCTCGCTCGATTCGCACCTGAACGAGGACGCCTACATCGTGCCGGGCCTGGGTGACGCCGGCGACCGCATTTTCGGCACCAAGTAAGCACCGCACCGGGAGGAGAACGGGCATGCACGCGGCGGACCAGCAGTTCTTCTCGCGCCTGGCGACGGCGAATGCCGGCTTTGCCAGCCGCCTGCCCGCGACCCTCGATCGCATCGGGCTGCTGGGCGCCGGGCTCGACCCCGCGCAACCGGCAAGCACCGCCGCCGAACTGCAGGCCATGCTGCATACCATGGCCGGCTCCGCCGTCACCTTGGGCTACCGCGGCCTCGGCCAGCATGCGCGCCTGCTGGAGCAGCGCCTGCGCGTGCTGACCGCCTTCGAAGCCGTCGCCGCCAGCGACTGGGCCGCCTGGGTGGGCGAGTTGCTGCAGTTCGTGGACGCGGCGCGGCGTGACCCGCGCGGCCTGGCCTGACACTGGCCGCGACGGCTGTATGCACAGCGTGGCATGTTCGTGATGCCATATCGCAATAAATCATCGCTGAATCGTTTGACGCCGCACAAACATTTAGCCACTCGATGCCCTATATTTTCCCTAGTGCCGATTCAAACTGCGTCCATAAAAGTTGAATTCAAGAACTTTGTGGGAAATGATGCGCAAATTCGCCTTTTTATTTTGCGAAGTGCGTGTCACACCGTTTTTATTCGGTATAATACGGGATCGTTGGGTTGTAGGTAGTAGTGCAGTTAGTCTGTCATTCCTTTCTTGCTTCTTCAAACGATCTTAAACGGGCGCAAGCCCACTTAACTGAAATAGGAAATTGTAATGGCAACTGGCATCGTTAAATGGTTCAATGATTCGAAGGGTTTTGGCTTCATCACCCCTGACGAAGGCGGCGAAGATCTGTTCGCTCACTTCTCGGCGATCCAAAGCAACGGCTTCAAATCGCTGCAAGAGAACCAGCGCGTTTCGTTCGACGTGACCACTGGCCCGAAGGGCAAGCAGGCCGCGAACATCCAGCCGCTGTAATCGCTCTCCAGCGATAGCAAAAATCCCCGGATCGCCGGGGATTTTTTTTGCCTGTTCAGCTCAGGCGCTTTTCCCGCAGTGCATGATTGGTGATCAGATCCGCCAATACTCCGGCTGAGAATAGCTGCGACGCAAGAAGTCGACGAAAGCACGTATGCGTAAAGGTAAGTGCTGCCGCTGTGCAAATACAGCATAGATGTCATTACCGGGGGCGGCGAATTCGTCCAGCACGGTGCACAATTCGCCGGCGGCGATCTGCGCGCCCACTTCCCACATCGAACGCCAGGCCAGTCCCTTGCCCGCCAGGGCCCAGGCGTGCAGCACCGCGCCGTCGTTGCACTCCATATTGCCGCCCACCTTGAGGGTGACCGGCTTGCCCTTGTCGAGGAAGGTCCAGCCGCGCTGGCTGCCTTCGCTGCTGATCGCCAGGCAGTTGTGTTTCGCCAAGTCGGCCAGCACCCGCGGGCGCCCATGGCGCTTCAGGTAGGCCGGCGAGCCGACCACCACGCGGTGGTTGTCGGCCAGCTTGGTGCCGACCAGGTTCGAGTCGGTCAGGCTGGCAATGCGGATCGCCACGTCGACGCCTTCGCCGACCACGTCCACCAGGCGGTCGGTGAGGTTGAGGTTGACGGTCAGCTCGCGGTGCTCGGCCAGGAAGGAGGGCAGCAGGGTCGCCACGTGCTGGCGCCCGAACCCGGCCGGCGCCGACACCAGCAAGTGGCCGGTGGCGCGGGCGCTGCGTTCGGCGGCGGCGGATTCGGCCTCCTCGAGTTCGACGAGGATGCGCTGGCAGTCCTCGAGGAAGGCCGCGCCCTCGTCGGTCAGCGCCAGGCGGCGCGTGGTGCGCTGCAGGAGCTTGACGCCGAGGCGCGCTTCGAGCGCATCGAGGCGCCGGCCGATCATGGCCGGCGCGATACCTTCGGCGCGCGCCGCCGCCGACAGGCTGCCGCGTGCGGCCACTTCCACGAAGGTGGAGATCTGCCTGAACTTGTCCATCATCCTCCCGATTTGATACAAAAACGCACAAATGTAGTGAGAAAATGTATCGTTTAGCTATCTGTAAGTGAATATACTTGATGCTATGACAAACGCCAAGACGCCCTGCATGGGGTGCAGGCGCGCACCCGTTTCCCACTTACAGGAGTTGAGCAATGACGATCGCCACCCCAGACGGCATGCAGATCACCGCCGAGATCAAGCCTGGTTACGAACAGATCCTGACGATTGAAGCCCTCGAGCTGGTCGCGAAGCTGTCGCGCGCCTTCGAGCCGCGCCGCCAGCAGTTGCTGGCCGCGCGCGCCGAACGCGCGCGCCGCCTCGACGCGGGCGAACGTCCGGACTTCCTGCCTGAAACCGCGCACATCCGCGAAGGCGACTGGAAGATCGCGCCGATCCCGCAGGCCCTCGCATGTCGCCGCGTGGAGATCACCGGCCCGGTCGAGCGCAAGATGGTCATCAACGCGCTCAATTCCGGCGCGGACAGCTACATGACCGACTTCGAGGATTCGAACACGCCGAACTGGGACAACCAGATCACCGGCCAGCTGAACATGCGCGACGCCGTGCGCCGCACCATTTCGCTCGAGCAGAACGGCAAGACCTACCGGCTGAACGACAAGGTGGCCACCCTGGTGGTGCGCCCGCGCGGCTGGCACCTGGACGAGAAGCATGTGCTGGTCGACGGCAAGCGGGTCTCGGGCGGCATCTTCGACTTTGCCCTGTTCATGATCCATAACGCGAAGGAACAGCTGGCGCGTGGCGCCGGCCCGTACTTCTACCTGCCGAAGATGGAATCGCACCATGAAGCACGGCTGTGGAACGACATCTTCATCATGACCCAGGAAGCGCTCGGCCTGCCGCGCGGCACCATTCGGGCCACGGTGCTGATCGAGACCATCCTGGCCGCCTTCGAGATGGACGAGATCCTGTACGAGCTGCGCGAGCACAGCGCCGGCTTGAATGCGGGCCGCTGGGACTATATCTTCTCGTGCATCAAGAAGTTCAAGCTGGACAAGGATTTCTGCCTGGCCGACCGCGCCAAGGTGACCATGACGGCGCCTTTCATGCGCGCCTATGCGCTGCTGCTCCTGAAGACCTGCCACAAGCGCGGGGCGCCGGCGATCGGCGGCATGTCGGCACTGATCCCGATCAAGAACGACCCGGCCAAGAACGAGGTCGCCATGGGCGGCGTGCGGGGCGACAAGGCGCGCGACGCCACCGACGGCTACGACGGCGGCTGGGTGGCCCACCCGGGCCTGGTGGACCTGGCGATGACCGAGTTCGTGAAGGTGCTGGGCGACAAGCCCAACCAGATCGAGAAGCAGCGTCCCGACGTCAAGGTGACGGCGGCTGAACTGCTCGACTTCAAGCCGGAAACGCCGATCACGGAAGAAGGCCTGCGCTACAACATCAACGTCGGCATCCACTACCTCGGCGCCTGGCTGGCCGGCAACGGCTGCGTGCCGATCCATAACCTGATGGAAGACGCCGCGACGGCCGAGATCAGCCGCTCGCAGGTGTGGCAGTGGATCCGTACCCCCAAGGGTGTGCTCGAGGATGGCCGCAAGGTGACGGCCGAGATGGTGCGCGCGATGATTCCGGAAGAGCTGGCCAAGGTGAAGTCGGTGGCGCCGAACGGCGACAATCCGAGCTATGCGCGCGCGGCCGAGATCTTCGAGCAGATGTCGACCTCGGATACGTTTGCCGAGTTCCTGACCCTGCCGCTGTACGAAGAAATCTGATGTCCTACGATGGCCGGCGTGGCCGGCCATCGTGGTCGTTCAAAACACGTTCTTCCACTCGCGCAGCGCCGCGAAGGCCTCCACCGGCGCCGCGCCTTCCTTCAGCCTGCCGGCCTCCATCAGGCTCTTCACGATCCCCGGTTCCGTGTAGCGCAGGAAGGGGTTGGTGCCGCGTTCCAGCCCGATGGTCGACGGCACCGTCGGCAAGCGCGTCCCGCGCCGCTCGCTCGCGTCCTTCATGCGCAGGGCAAGTCCCTGGTTGTCCGGTTCGACCGCCTGCGCGAAGCGCAGGTTCGACACCGTGTACTCGTGCGCGCAATAGACCAGCGTATCGTCCGGCAGCGCGGCCAGTTTGGCGAGCGAGTCCGCCATCTGCGCCGGCGTCCCTTCGAACAACCGGCCGCAGCCGCCGGCAAACAGGGTATCCCCGCAGAACAGCCAGTGTGCCCCCGGCGTGCGCCGCACGTAGGCGATGTGACCCAGCGTATGGCCCGGCACTTCGAGCACCTCGAGTTCCAGGTCGAGCCCCGGCACCTTCATGCGCTCGCCTTCGCCAAGCGCCTGGGTGATGCCTTCGATGCCGTCATTGCGTGGCCCGAACACTGGAACACTGCCCTGTGCCAACAGGGCAGGTACACCGCCGATATGGTCAGCATGGTGATGGGTGAGTAAAATGGCGGAAAGGGTAAGATGGTGTTCGGCCAGTGTTTCCTGGATGGGGCCGGCATCGCCCGGGTCGACCACTGCTGCATGGACGCCGTCATGGATCACCCACAGGTAATTGTCGTTAAAGGCGGGAACGGTGAGGACTGCAAGGTCCTGGCGTGCTTGACTCGTCATGGTAAATGTGGAGGCTGAAAGGGTGGCATGGACAGCGCGGCATCGGAAAAATCCATTATAGCGCTCGACCACTGGCTGCAATCGCCGGCGGGCGCCTACGTGCGCGCCTTTGAGCAAGCCTGCCTCGACGAGCTGACGGTCGACATCTTCGGCTTCAACGCGCTGCAGATCGGCGTGCCCCAGCTCGACGCGCTGGCGGCCAGCCGCATGCCCAACAAGTGGCAGGCCGCGATCCGCACCTCGACTGCCGACGAACTCGCCTTTGCGGCCGGCGGCCAGCAGATCGCGGTGGCGCTCGACTTCGAAGAGCTGCCCTTCGCTTCGCACAGCATCGACCTGGTGGTGCTGCCGCACGTGCTCGAGTTTGCCAGCGAGCCGCACCAGGTGCTGCGTGAAGTCGAGCGCGTCCTGATTCCGGAAGGGCAACTGATCATCTGCGGCTTCAATCCGGCCAGCCTGTGGGGCATGCGCCAGGGCGTGGGCAAGGTCACGCGCAGCGGCTACTTGCCGGCTTCCGGCGAGTTCATCTCTATGCCGCGCCTGAAGGACTGGTTAAAATTGCTGAATCTCGGCGCCACGCGTAGTCACTTCGGCTGCTACGCGCCGCCGTGCCGGACAGCCCACTGGCTGAGCCGGTTCTCGATGATGGAGTCGGCCGGCCGGCGCTGGTGGCCCTACCTGGGCGCCGTGTACGTGGTCCACGCCATCAAGCGGGTCAAGGGCATGCACATCATCGGACCTGCATGGAACAAGAAAACGAGCAAGCGGCCGGCAGCAGTGCCGGCGGCGAATAGAGAATGAGCGAAGCAAACAACGATACCAAGGTCGAGATTTATACCGACGGCGCCTGCAAGGGCAATCCAGGCACCGGCGGCTGGGGCGCGCTGCTGGTCTCGGGCGGCCACGAAAAGGAAATCTTCGGCGGCGAGCCGAACACGACCAACAACCGCATGGAGCTGCGCGCCGTGATCGAGGCGCTGGGCGTGCTGAATCGCCCGTGCCAGGTCGTGCTGCACACCGACAGCCAGTACGTGCAGAAGGGGATCTCGGAATGGATCCACGGCTGGAAGGTGCGCGGCTGGAAGACCTCGACCAAGGAACCGGTGAAGAACGACGACCTGTGGAAGGCGCTCGACCTGGCGCAGCAGCAGCATGCGGTCGAATGGCGCTGGGTGCGCGGCCACAACGGCCATCCGGGCAACGAGCGCGCGGACGTGCTGGCCAACCGCGGCGCGGCCTCGGTGCGTCGCTGATTCGCGTCAGGCGCGCCACCGCGGCCTTCGGACGGGGCCGCGTTTTGCTATACTGCAATCCGCTTCAACTCTTACCCCACGCCCATGCGCCAGATTGTCCTCGATACCGAAACCACCGGCCTGAATCCCCGCACGGGTGACCGCATCATCGAGGTCGGCTGCGTCGAGATCGTCAACCGCAAGCTGACCGGCAATAATTTTCACCGTTATATCAATCCGGAGCGCGACTCGGACGAGGCCGCGCTGGCGGTGCACGGCCTGACCACCGAATTCCTGAGCGACAAGCCGAAGTTCGCCGAGATCGTCGAGGATCTGCGCGAATACGTACAGGGCGCCGAAGTCATCATCCACAACGCGCCCTTCGATCTGGGCTTCCTGAACCACGAGTTCCAGCGCCTCGGCCTGCCGCCGTTCACCTCGCACTGCAGCGGCGTGATCGATACCCTGGTGCAGGCCAAGGAACTCCATCCGGGCAAGCGCAACTCGCTGGACGCGCTGTGCGACCGCTACGAAATCTCGAACGCGCACCGCAAGCTGCACGGCGCATTGCTGGACTCGGAGCTGCTGGCCGACGTCTACCTCGCAATGACGCGCGGCCAGAACTCGCTGACCATGGATGTGGCGGTCGAAGCGAGCTCCGGCGGCGAACTGGGCGATGCCGGGCCGCTCGGCGAGATCGTCGTGGTGGCAGCCAGTGCCGACGAACTCGCCGCGCACGAAGAAGTCCTGGCCGGCCTGGACAAGAATGTGAAGGGCAGCTGCCTCTGGCGGAATTATTCGCCCGCAGGGGTGACGGCCGAGTGATCCTGTGGCATAATACGCCTCGCTTCGGGAGGTTAGCTCAGGGGTAGAGCACTGCATTCACACTGCAGGGGTCGCAAGTTCGAAACTTGCACTTCCCACCAAGAATTCAGATCATAAAAGACGTTGATTGCGACAGCAGTCAGCGTCTTTTTTGTTTTCAGCGCTGTTGCAGCGCGTACGCCCTGAGGTCCGGCGTAATGGTCCACGCGTACAGGGAATGCTTGCGGATCCGCACGATCTGCTCGGGCGGCCACTGCCCGCCCATGTGGAAGTCGTGCGACACCACACGGCTGCCCGGGCGCAGCTGGCGCCATAGCTGCGGCATCAACTTCAGGTTCACCTCGAACAGCAAATACAGCATGACCACCGTGGCCGGACTGAAATCGGTCGCGAACAGGTCTGCCTGCTCGAAGCGTACCCGCTGCTGCACGCCGGCGCGGCGCGCATTCTCGCGCGCTTCGCGAATGCGCTCAGGATCCAGATCGATGCCGACGCCGCGTGCGCCGTGGCGCCGCGCCGCCTCGATCACGATGCGGCCGTCGCCACAGCCCAGGTCGTAGACGGTGTCGCCGCGGCCAACCCGGCCCAGTGCCAACATGCGCCGCATCACATCCGGTGGCGTGGAGACATAGGGCACGACCGGCAGCCGCGCAGCCGCGGCGTGCGGGGGCAGCAGCAGCGCCGGCGCCAGTGAAGCACCGGCCAGGGCGGCCGTACCGTGGGCCACGCGGCGGCGCATCGGTGAAGCCGGCGCGCTCGCGGCCTCATGGGGTGGGGAGGGAAGCTGGTCGGGCACGAGGGAGCTCCTGAGTGTTCGATCAATATCTCCAAGCTTAGCCGATTCCTGCCCCCGGCAGCCTCGGGGCAGCTTGCGCCATATCGCTGCCCGTTCCTGGATGTACGATGACTAGAGCTGCTTGTGCAAGCTCGTGCTTGAGTTTCAGAGGGAGCTCTGCTATGTTCCTGTGCTCAGTCATCGTACAACCTTGCCGGGGGCCTCATGAAAACCATGCTTGTCCTGCTACTCCTGCTCTGCGGTTCCGCCAGTTCGCTTGCCCAGGAGCGCGTCGACAAGTACGGCGTCTACGAGATCGTCCTGAAGGGGCAGGATGCCGGCAATCCCTTCATCGACCTCGAGCTCAGCGCCACCTTCACCAAGGGCCTTGAAAGCTTCAGCCCGGAAGGCTTCTACGACGGCAAGGGCACCTACCGGATCCGCTTCATGCCGCCCAGCACCGGCGAATGGCGCTGGGTCACGCGCAGCAACCATCCCGACCTGGACGGAAAGAAGGGCAGTGTTCTCTCGGTCGAGAGCGCCAACAAGGGGCTGGTACGGGTAGCCAACGTCCACCATTTCGCCCATGCCGACGGCACGCGGTTCTACCCCTTCGGCACCACCATCTATGAATGGGCCTTCCAGCCGGAAGCGAAGAAACTGCAAACGCTGGCCACCCTGCAGAAGCACGCTTTCAACAAGGCGCGCATGCTGGCGGTGCCGCCCTACAAGCCGAACTACCTCAGCGGCCCGGGCAAGCTGACCGAGTTCCCGTTCGTGGGCAGCTCGCGCGCCGATTTCGACTTCTCGCGCTTCAATCCGGTGTATTTCCAGAACCTGGAGCGGGACGTGAAACGCCTCTCGGATCTCGGCATCCAGGTCGACCTGATCCTGTTCCGGCCCTACGACAAGGGCCAGTGGGGTTTCGACACCACCAGCGACGCCGTCAACCAGCGCTTCATCCGCTACATGGTGGCGCGGTTTGCCGCCTTCCAGAATATCTGGTGGAGCCTGGCCAACGAGAACAGCTACATCAAGCACCTGAGCGACGAGGATTTCGACCGCTACTTCCAGATCGTCCAGAAGTACGACCCCTACGGCCACCTGCGCTCGATCCACAATGCCGACCGCATCTACGACTATAACAAGCCCTGGGTCACGCACGTGAGCCTGCAGTACTACAACGCGGTCAAGGTCTTCGGTGTCTCGCCGCTGCTGCGCGACATCTATCGCAAGCCGATCGTGCACGACGAGATCAACTACGAAGGCAATTCGGCCAGCCGCTGGGGCCAGCTGAGCGGCGAGGAGCTGACGCGCCGCTTCTGGATCGCGCTGCTGGGGGGCGCCTACGCCACGCACGGCGAGATCCTCGACAACGGCTGGATCGGCGGCGGCGGCTTCCTGGCCGGCACCAGCCCGCAGCGGATCGCCTTCCTGCGCAAGATCGTGGAAAGCGGTCCGCCGGAAGGGCTCAAGCCGATCGACCAGCTGTTCGTGATGAACGCGGCCGGCAAGGCGGGTGAATACTATTTATATTATTTTGACGACGAGCGTCCGCGCGAATGGCCCTTCGTCCTGCCGGTCGGCGAACTCAAAAAGGGGATGCGCTTCAAGGTGGACCTGATCGACACCTGGAACATGACGGTCGAACCGGTGCCCGGCACGTTCGAAATCGGCGAGCTGACCCGCTACCGCGTCGCCGACAAGGACAAGCGCGTGCTTGCGCTGCCGGGCAAGCCCTACATGGCCTTGCGCATCCAGCGCGTCGGCGCCATGCCCACCGGCCCCGGCGCGCCGCCGCCCGGCGCCGCCGCCGACGATTGACACCTACCAGCAAAGAAAAGCACATGAACTTCAGTATCGATCGCAGGCCCAGGCTGCGCCATGCATTGGCAGGCCTGGCGCTGTGCCTCCCCGTGCTGGCCGCGGCGCAAGCGCCCGCGCACCCGCTGCATTTCCATTTCGGCAGCCAGCCGGCGCCCGGGGCCATCCAGGTCAAGTGGAATGCGGACAGCGGCGCGCCCTTGTACGACGCCGCCCTGGGCTACGGTTTCGTCGACAGTACCGGGGCGCTGCCAGCCCGCACCGTGCACACGAGCGGGATCCGCAGCGATGGCAAGGGATTTGCAATCAGCGAGCCGGCCTTCGAGATGGAGAAGGGCTTCGAGAAGGACCATTACAACAACTATGGCATGGCGTTTCGCATCAAGGCGGCCCCGGGCGCCTACGCGATCAAGGTAAGCACTACTTCGCCGGTCGAGGACACCATCGTCTCGGTGACCGGCATGCAGGCCAGTCGCCTGGCGCCCGGCGTGTTCTGGGATGCCGCCAGCCTGCTGCCGAACAGGACGGTAGTCAGCGCACAGGGCAGGCAATGGTCCTACCGCTACGTCAACGGGCGCGGCTTCATCGACATCGAGATCGAGCCGAAGCGCACCGGCACGCCGGTCGGTGTCGAGGACATCTTGCTCACGCCGATCCCGCCCCAGGCAAGGGAGGCCGGCAGGCTGCCCACCATTTATACGCTGGGCGATTCGACCGTCAAATCCTACACCTTCGACGAGGCGCCCATGAGCGGCTGGGGCCAGGTCGTCGACAAGCTGTTCGACCCGCGCAAGTTCAGGCTGCTGAATTATTCGATGGGCGGGCGCTCCTTCCGCAACGCCTATGCGGAAGGCCGGCTCAATGACCTCTTGATGGACGGCCGTGTCGGCGACATCGTGATGATCCAGTTCGGCCACAACGACGAAAGCCTCGACGAGGCGCGGCGCTTTGGCCGCGGATCGACCGAGGCGATGTACGAGACCTTCATTACCGAGTTCTACCTGCCGGCGATCCGCGCGCGCGGCATGGTGCCGGTCTTCGTCACGTCCATGTCGCGCGTGAACGGCAACGCGCGTCCCGGCGACGCGTTCGTCGATTCCTTCAGCAAGCGCCGCTTTCCCGCGTTGATGAAGAAGCTGGGCGCGGCGCATGGGGTCACGGTGGTGGACCTGAACGCGCGCAGTGTCGACTACTACAACCAGGTGGGCGCCACGGGCATCATCCCGATGGTGATGGCGATCGAGGCCGGCGAGACGCCCGGCAAGACCAACGACGGCAGCTACGCCAACGGCCATCCGGCGAACAAGATCGACGGCACCCATTTCCGCGAGTCGCTGTCGAAGCAGTATGCGCGCATGGTCGTCGGTGAGCTGGCGCGGCTGGCAGGGCAGGGCGACCGGGTCGCTGCCGGTATCGTCGCCGGGCTGCGCAGCGAAGTGCGGGCCGCGATCGCCGCCGGCGACTGGTCGTCGATCCATCCTGAAACCGCGCGCGACATCGTGGCCGGCGAGGGCGCGTATTACCGCGACCAGGTCGAGAAGCTGCTGCAACTGCGCGTCCTGAGCAAGGATGCGCAAGGCAATTTCAATCCGCAGCAGACCATGCAGACCCGTGAATTCGCCGCGGCGCTCGCCAAGGCGATGCGCCTGCCTGCGGGCAGACTGGCGCAGTACGCCGACGGCCCGCTCTCGCGCGAACTGATGGGCGTGATCCTGCTCGATGCCTACCGCGCCCGCTTCGGCGCCAGGCCGGCCTACATGACCGACTACAACGGCAAGACCGTGCTGCCCGGCACGCCCGGCTACGACCCCAACCTCGACAGCGGCGCGCAAGGCGCCATGTACTACCCGCTGGTCGGCTGGGACCGTTTGCTCGATAGCGGCGACGTGTCGGCCCAGTATGCCGCCAGCGTGAAAGAGGCCTATGAACTCGGCCTGATCCGTTCGGAGGCGGGCATCCAGCGCGGCCGCATGCTCAATGGCCGCCTGCTGGAACCGAAGGCAGCAGTCAGCCGCGCCAAGGCCGCCAAGGCGCTGTACTTCATGTGGGTGCTGGCGCAGCCGCCGAAAGCGGAGAACGATAATCCGGTTTGATATTGATGAATCTCAATAGTTAGTGCATAATACGCGCACTCGGGAGGTTAGCTCAGGGGTAGAGCACTGCATTCACACTGCAGGGGTCGCAAGTTCGAAACTTGCACTTCCCACCAGAATAAGAAAAGGCCCGCAACGTGCAAACGTTGCGGGCCTTTTTACATTCCGGGGTCCGGTGAAACGGGCGCATTACGCGCCCGTTTCACCTGCTAGGCCCGGGGCGTCACTTGTCCTTCGCGCAGCCAGCTGAACAGCACCGCCATCATGAAGGGCCCCACGAACAGCCCGATCACACCGAGCGTCGACACGCCTCCCAGCAGGCCGAACAGCACCGCCAGGAAAGGCAGGTTGACGCGGTGGCCGATCAGTTTCGGACGAATGAACTTGTCGACCATGAACAGCTCCACCGCGCCCCAGGTGAACAGGCCCAGCGCGGCGCCCGCGTTGCCCTGGCCGAGCAGCAGCAGCGAGACCATGGTGAAGGAGAGCGGCGCGCCGCCCGGGATCAGGGCCAGGTAGCCGGTGATCACGCCCAGCATCGCCGGGGCCGGGGCGCCGGCCACGTAGTAGGCGACGCCCAGCACGACCCCCTCCAGCAGCGCGATCGAGCACAGGCCGAGCGCGGTGCCGCGCACGGACAGCGGCAGGATGCGGCGCAGGTTGCCGTAGTGGTCGGGCAGCAGGCGGCTGCCTGCGCCGTCGACGTAGCGCACCACGGCGGGGCCGTGCAGGTAGAGGATGAACAGGGTGAGCAGGGTCAGGAACAGGTACAGGGCATTGGCGAGGATCACCGAGCCCCAGAAGCGCGCCGCGCCCGTCAGGTGCGGCATCACGCCGCCCAGGGTGGTCTGGATCAGCGCGTTCAGGCCGCCCGGCACCGCGAGGTGCTCGTTCCACCATTCCAGGATGCGCTCGGCCACCACCGGGATGCCGGCCAGCCAGGCTGGCGCCGGCACCCCGACTTCGTTGAGCTCGGCCAGCAGGCGCTGCAGGCCGACCAGCTCGTTGCCGAGCGCCTTGAACAGCAGCAGCGAGGGGCCGACGAAGCACAGCACCAGCAATCCGAGCAGGACGCTGGCGCTGGCCATGCGCGGCAGTCCGCGCGCCTGCAGGCGTTCGTGCAGCGGCCAGGTAATGACCGCCAGCAGGCCGGCCCAGGCCAGCGATCCGAGGAAGTGCTGCAGCAGCAGCGCCAGTGCGATTGTGAACAGCACCGGCAGCACGAGTGACGAGTAGCGCATCCTGGCCTGGACCCCTTTTTATGTAGTGTTAAGTGTTCAGGCGCGCTGGAGCGCAGCGATGCGCTCCTCGCACGACGGGTGGCTGCTGAACAGCGACATCACGCCGCCGCCGGCGATGCCCGACGCCGCCATGTTCTTCGGCAGCGCGCCGGCGCTGATGCCGCCCAGCCGTGCCAGCGCATCGATCATCGGACGCGGCGTGCCCATGATCTGCGCGGCGCCGCGGTCGGCACGGAATTCGCGCTGGCGCGAGAACCAGGCCACGATGATGCTGGCCAGGATACCAAACAGGATATCGCAGACGATGGCGGTGATGGTGTACGCGATGCCCGGGCCGCTGCTTTCCTCGTCCTTGCGCAGGAAGCTGTCCACCGCGTAGGCGACCACGCGCGCCAGGAAGATCACGAAGGTGTTCACCACGCCCTGGATCAGGGTGAGCGTCACCATGTCGCCGTTGGCGATGTGCGCGACCTCGTGCGCCAGCACGGCCTCGACCTCGTCCTGCGTCATGGACGCCAGCAGGCCGGTCGACACCGCCACCAGCGACGCGTTCTTCGAGGCGCCGGTGGCGAAGGCATTCGGTTCGCCTTCGTACACGGCGACTTCCGGCATGGCGATGCCGGCGCGCTGGGCCTGGGCCGCCACGGTGGCCATCAGCCAGGCTTCGGTCGCGTTCGAGGGCTGCCCGATCACGCGCGCGCCGGTCGACCACTTGGCCATGGGTTTACTGATCAGGAGCGAGATGAAGGCGCCGCCGAAGCCCATCAGGCCGGCGAAGACGAGCAGGGCGCCGAGGTTCAGGCCGTTGGCGGTGAGGAAGCGGTTGACACCCAGCAGGCTGGCGGAAATGCCCAGCACCAGCATGATGGCGAGGTTGGTGGCGATGAGAAGTACGGTGCGTTTCATGGTTCCGGTATGCGTTGATCGATAGCGGCAGGACGGCTTGGGGCCGGTCCTGCTCAGCCATAAGGATAACGCACCCGGCTGGTCTGGGAAAAGCGAAGAAATTCGAAGTTTTACTTCATGAATACAGAAGTGCCACCTCTGGGGCGCATGTCCGGCGCCCCGCGGGAAGGCTCAACCGTGCAGGTCTTCGTCCTTGAGGGTGCCGTTGACGTACAGGCGCAGCAGGATCGCGACCGGCGGCGGGATCACGACACCGGTCTCGAAGCGGCTGCCGCTGGACTGGGTGACGCCGAAACGGCTCCAGAATTTCTCCTGGCTTTCGCGCTTGCGGATGCGCAGCCGGCGCAGCTCGTGCGGCGCGGCCGGCCAGGGCGCGTTCTGGGGCGCCGGTTCCACAGCCAGCTCCATTCCAACGGTGTCCACACCGAATTCTTCACCCATCTTGCCAGCCATTAGTAATCCCTTTCGTTCGCCCATGTCGATCTCACCTGCGACCGGATGGGCCGCACCAAAGACTTGATCGTAGCCGGAAAGAGATAGGCCAAGGCTCACGAAAAATCACGACCATGCACTTTTTGTAAATTGAACTTTTGGCACAGGGGCCAGCGGCGGCGCAAACTCGGGTATGATCCGGAAGTTGCTTTTTGTCATCATATTGGAATGTCCACCCGCCCGGCGATGAATACCAGGACCGATCCCGCCAGCGCTGCTGCGAGCAGTTTCGCCACGCGCGCCATCAACCTCGTCAACTCCGGCCTGATCGTGCTCGACGCCGGCCAGGAAATCGTACTGTGGAACGGCTGGATGGTGCCGCGCTCCGGCTACGCCGCCGCGCGGGTACGCGAGCGTTCCTTGTTCGAGGTATTCCCGGAACTGCGCGGCTCGCGGGTCGAGTCGGCGGTGCTGGCAGCCCTCACCGAGGAGACCGCGACCACCATCCCGGCCTCGAGCGGCCGCGCCCCGTTCCCGCTGCGCGAGGCGGGCAGCTTCGATGGCGCCCGCATCGAGCAGGCGGTGAGCGTGACGCCCTTCAGCGAAGGCGGCGAGCGTTTCTGCCTGGTCGAGATCCGCGACGTCAGCGGCGCCGCCGACCGCGAGCGGCGCCTGCTCGACCACGCGGAATCGCTGCGCGCCCGTTCCTACGTGGACGGCCTGACCGGCATCGCCAACCGCCGCCATTTCGACGTCGCCCTCGACCGCGAGCTGCGCCGCGCCCAGCGCAACGGCGGCGCGCTGTCGCTGCTCCTGATGGACATCGATTCGTTCAAGGCCTACAACGACCACTTCGGCCACCAGGAGGGCGACGCCTGCCTGAGCACAGTGGCGCAGGCGCTGGCCGCCATGTGCAAGCGTCCGGCCGATGTCGCCGCGCGCTACGGCGGCGAGGAGTTCGCGGCGATCCTGCCCGACACCACGGTCGAACAGGCGCGCGCCCATGCGAACGCGATCCGCGAACACGTAGTTTCGCTCAATTTGCCGCATGCGCCGGCGGCGCTCCGTCCCCATGTCACCCTGAGCATCGGGGTGGCGGGCATCGAGCGCGGCCGCGCGATCGAGCCGGCCCAGCTGATCGAGGCGGCCGACAAGGCCTTGTACGCCGCCAAGCGCGGCGGACGCGACCGGGTGGTGGTCGACGGCGAGCTCGCCGCTTAAGGCCGCGCCGCCGCGGATTCCTGCGCGGCGAGCTCGATGCGCACGTGGCGGCGCTTGCCGGCCGAGAGCAGCCAGGCCCCGGCGCCTTGCGGCAGGAGCGTGTCCGCATCCGCGACCGCCGTACCATCCAGGCGCAGGCCGCCGCCCGCGGCCAGGCGCCGCGCCGCGCCGCGCGACGCCACCAGGCCCGAGTCGACCGCCAGTTCGGCCAGGCTGATGCCGGCCAGGCGCCGCCCTTCGCCGATCCGGTGGACCGGCAGGCTGTCGGACCCGTTCTCACCGCCGAACACGCTGGCCGCGCCACGCGCGGCCGCCTGCGCCGCCGGTGCACCGTGGGCCAGGCAGGTCGCCTCGTTGGCCAGGACGATCTTGGCCTCGTTCAGTTCGGCGCCGCGCAGCGCCGCCAGACGCCGCACCTCGTCCATCGGCAGCTCTGTGAACAGCGCCAGGAAACGGCCCACGTCGCGGTCGTCGACGTTGCGCCAGAACTGCCAGAAATCCCAGGGCGCGAGGCGCTGTGCATTCAGCCAGACCGCGCCGTCGGCGGACTTGCCCATCTTCCTGCCGTCGCTGGTGGTGAGCAGGGGCATGGTCAGGCCGTACAGGTCCGGCATGCCCTGGCGCCGCGCCAGGTCGACGCCGTTGATGATGTTGGCCCATTGGTCGGCGCCGCCGACCTGCAGGCGGCAGCCGTGGCGGTGCGCCAGTTCGGTGAAATCGTGGGCCTGCAGCAAGGTGTAGCCGAATTCCAGGAAGGACAGCGAGTGTTCCAGGCGCGAGCGGATCGCATCGTAGGTGAGCATGCGCCTGACGCTGAAGTGGCGCCCGACCCGGGCCAGGAAATCGAGGTAGCCGAGCCCGTCGAGCCAGTCGGCGTTGTCGACCACCTGGGCGTCCGGGCCGAGGTAGCGCGTGAAGGCGCTCTTGATGCCGGCGATGTTGGCGGCGATCGCGGCGTCGCCCAGCACCGGGCGGCTGGTGTCGCGAAAGCTCGGGTCTCCGATGCGGGTGGTGGCGCCGCCGACGAGCAGCAAGGGCCGGTGGCCGGCGCGCTGCAGCCAGCGCATCAGCATCAGGCCCCCCAGGTGGCCGACATGCAGGCTGTCGGCGGTGGCGTCGAAGCCGAGGTAGGCCGTCAGCGGTCCGGCGCCCAGGGCCACGCCGAGGCCGGTGGCGTCGGTGCACTGGTGGACGAAGCCGCGTTCTTGCAGCAGCTGGAGCAGGTCGGATGAAACTTTGGACATCGAAGTCTTCCTTGGAAAAGTGGAACGCCCAAGGATCGACCACGATCAGCCGCGGTCCGCCGAGGGCGGACCGGGTTGCACGCAAGCCCCTACCGCCGCGAAGTGCGGTAGGCGTAATAGCTGGCGTGGGAATGGATGGAATGCATGGCTTGATGGTAAGGGCATGGAGCGCATCGGTCAAGCTGGCCGGCGCCGCCGTCCTGTGGCGCGGGCGCATCGGGCGCGCACCAAGTCCGGGCGCGTCCAGTAAAATTGCCGGGTAGAAAAACAAGGCGGGGCCGCTCCTGCCCGACCTGTCAGATTCGATGGCGCCAGGGCCGGCTGGCGTCGTGTACACTCGGGTCGCCAGGCTGGCACCGTGCTTGGTGCGGACATGAAGGGATTTGACTTGGCTCCTATGCTGATCGGCCATTACCAACCAACGCTGGTGCTGCTCTCGATCCTGGTGGCGATCTTCGCCTCGTACACGGCCCTGAGCCTGTCGATGCGGGTCAAGCAGTCGCACGGCCATGCGCCGCATGCCTGGATGGCGGGCGGCGCCTTCGCCATGGGCAGCGGCATCTGGGCCATGCACTTCATCGGCATGCTGGCCTTCCGCCTGCCGATGCCGCTCGCCTACGACCCCCTGATCACCTTCGTCTCCTGGCTGCTGCCGGTGGCCGTGTCCGGACTGGCCTTGTGGCAGCTGCGCCACCGCGAGCTCTCCGTACGCCACCTGGCCTGGGGCGCGATCCTGATGGGCCTCGGCATCAATGCGATGCACTACACCGGCATGGCGGGCATGCGCATGGACCCGGCCATCCGCTACGATCCCTGGCTGTTCGCCGCCTCGGTGGCGATCGCCATCGGCGCCTCCGCCGGCGCGCTGTGGATCGGTTTCCGCCTCAACGAGAACGTCAGGCATCCGCGCCTGCTGCAGCTGGGCGCCGCTGTCGTCATGGGCGGCGCCATCGCGGGCATGCACTACACCGGCATGGCCGCGGCCCACTTCGATGCCGCCAGCGTTTGCCGCGCCGCCGACAACGGCGTCAACCAGGACCACCTGGCCATCCTGGTCGCGGTGGCCAGCTTCGCGGTGCTCAGCATCGCGCTGCTGGCGGCGGTGTTCGATACCCGCCTGGAGTCGCGCAACCGCACCCTGGCGGCCTCGCAGGAAGCGGCCGCCGAGCGCCAGGAGCTCTACCTGCGCGAGCAGAAGGCACGGGTCGAGGCCGAGCACCTGAGCCAGCTGAAGGACGAGTTCCTGGCCACCCTGTCGCACGAACTGCGCACGCCGCTCAATGCCATGCTGGGCTGGTCGCAGCTGCTGCTGCAGGGCTACCGCGACGAGGCCATGCTGCGCCGCGGCCTGGAAACCATCGAGCGCAATGCGCGCGCCCAATCGCAGCTGATCGAGGACATGCTCGACATGAGCCGCCTGATCGCCGGCAAGATACGGGTGGAAGCAAAAGCCGTGACGCCGGCCGAATTCGTCAACGCCGCACTCGAGACCGCGCGTCCGGCGGCGCTCGGCAAGCAGATCCAGCTGGTGGCCGAGGTCGACTACGACGCCGGGCCGGTGCTGGGCGACCTCGGGCGGATGCAGCAGGTGTTGTCGAACCTGGTGTCGAACGCGATCAAGTTCACCGAGCCGGGCGGCCGGGTCGCCGTGAGCGTGAGGCGCGAAGGCGACGCGGTGGCGATCGACGTCGCCGACTCCGGCATCGGCATCGATCCCGAATTCCTGCCCTATGTGTTCGACCGCTTCCGCCAGGCCGATTCCTCGTCCGCGCGGCGCCATGGCGGCCTCGGGCTGGGCCTGGCGATCGCGCGCCAGCTGGTCGAGCTGCAGGGCGGCGCCATCACGGTGGCCAGCAGCGGAGTGGGGCGCGGCGCCACCTTCACCGTGCACCTGCCGATCCATCGGGGCATGGCCGTGGCCGAACCTGCCGCCGCGGCGCCGCCCGGCCCGGTCGACCAGCCGGCCAACCAGCCAGGCGGCAGCCTGGCCGGGCTGACGCTGCTGGTGGTGGACGACGAACCCGATTCGCTCGAACTGGTGCAGCAGGTGCTGGCCGAGAGCGGCGCCCGGATCGTGACCGCGACGGGTGCCGCGGATGCCCTGCGCATGCTCGAGCGCCACCGTCCCGACCTCCTGATCAGCGACATCGGCATGCCCCTGATGGATGGCTTCGAGCTGATCCGGCGGGTCCGGGCCGAGCGTGACAGGACCTTGGCCGGCGTGCCGGCGATCGCGCTCACCGCGTTTTCGCGCCGCGAAGACCAGCAGCGCGCTTTGGCGGCGGGCTTCGACGAATACCTGGCCAAGCCGCTGCGCCCGGCAGTGCTGTTGCAGACGGTGGTGGGGATGGCGGGGCGCAGCGCCCTGAGCCGCTTGGCCTAAGCTGCCGGGTGCCCGTGCAGGTCGGGCAGCACCAGGTGCAGCTGCAGATTGCGCTCCAGGCCCGGGCTTGCGCCCGCGGCCTCCACGCCTTCGACGATGAAGGCCCGGTTGCGGCCCGCTTCCTTGCCCTTGTAGAGCGCGCGGTCGGCGAGCGCGATTGCCTGTTCCCAGCCCAGGGCTTCGCTCGAGCCGAGCGGCAGCGAGACCGCGCCGGCGGTGGCGCTCACCGAGAGGGTGGTGCCGTCCTCCAACACCACCGGCGTGCCGGCAATGGCATTCAGGATGCGCTGCACCAGCAGCGGACGCCGGGCCTCGCTCACGCCCTGCGAATACACCAGGAATTCCTCGCCGCCCCAGCGCAGCACCATGTCGGTATCGCGCACCACCTCGTTCAGGCGGCGTCCCACCTCGACCAGCACCGCGTCGCCGGCGGCATGGCCGTGCTGGTCGTTGATGCGCTTGAAGTGGTCGATGTCGAGCAGCGTGAAGCAGTCGTCGCTGGCCGCTTGCCGGGCGCGCATGCGGTCGACAAAGGAGCGGCGGTTGTACAGGCCGGTGAGCGGGTCGTGCGCCGAGCGGTGCGCCAGTTCGGCGTTCAGTTCGGCCAGGCGCCGGCTGGTGGCCTGCGACTTCCGGTACAGCATGAACACGAAGGCGGACAGCAGCAGGGCGATGCCGGCGCCGAGCGAGGCCAGGGCCAGGCGCAGGTTGCGGTTGTCGATCTCGGCGTCCTTGACCGCGTTTTCCTGGCGCAGGCGATCGATCTGCGCGGCGCGCTGCTTGGCGTTGAACTGTTCTTGCAGCGCGGCGAAGGCCTTGTTGCGGCGCTCCAGTTCCAGCGATTCCTGGATCTTCTCGCGCTCGCGCACCGCCTGCAGCGCCTGCTTGTGCAGGCCGGCCCGTTCCAGGGCTTCGCCCTTCTCGGCCAGGATGTTCGACACCGCCAGCATGGCGCCGGCCTTGCGCAGCTCCTGCGCGGTGCGGTCGATGTGGACCCTGCCTTCGGCCATCCGGCCCTGGCCGAACAGGGCGAAACCGAGGTTGGCATAGACCATCTGGATGATGCTCTGGTCGGTCACCGCCTCGGACAGCGCCACGGCGGCGCGGGCGGCGCGCTCGGCCTCGACCCAGCGCTGGGCCCGCAGGTAAGCGTCGGAGACGTTGCCCAGCACGCTCGCCTCGATCCAGCGCAGGTCGTGCTTGCGTGCCAATGCCAGGGCGTGCCCGAAGGCGGCGTGGGCCTGCGGCAGCTGGCGCAGGGTGACGTAGGCGCGGCCGTCGAGGAAGTACATCAGGGCTTCGACCCGCGGCGGGAGTTCCTCGCCGGCGCGCGCCTCGCGGTAGGCGCGCGTGGTGTCGAGGGCCTTGACCGGGTCGCCGCTGTTCACGTACAGGCGCGCCAGGGCCAGGCGCAAGTCGGCTTCGCGCGGACTCCACAGCTTCGGGGTGCGCTGTACCAGTTCGAGGGCGCGCAGGTAGTGCGCGAGGGCGCGGTCGTGCTGGCCGGTGGTGTTGTAGATCGCGCCATACGCCGTTTCGGCATTCGCTGCGAACTCGGTGCTGTGCAGCTCGCGGTACTGGGTGTTCAGGTTTTCCAGCAGGGCCATCGCGCTGGCCGGGTCGTTGTCGTTGAGCCGCTTGTGGACCCGGCCGAGGCTGGCCAGGGCCAGCTGCAGGGCGTCGCCCTCGCGCGTGGCGAGCCGGATGATGCGTTCGTCGACCGCATAGCTGTCCGCCAGCTGGCCGGCGTCGATATGGATGCGGCGCAGCAGGCGCAGGTAGGCGACGTGGAGGGAATAGGGTGCGCCCTCGGTAAACGCGGGCGCTTCCGCCAGCAGGCGTGCGCGCGCATCGGGATTGCTGCGCTCGGCCAGCTGGCCCAGCTCGCGCAGGCGCAACTCCGCCGCGACCGGGCCTGCCGCCCAGGCATCCGCACCCGGGACGATGGCGGCGCAGGCCAGTGCCAGCAGCAGGGCGGGCAGGGACCGGCGCCGGGTGCGCATCGCCTGGTGCGATGCCTGTCGAGTTGTCATGGTGCGCAGCTGCAGCAAAAGATGGGGTGCGTGGGAGGGCCGAAGAGTGCGGGCGCCGCCGGCCGCGGCGACAGAAAGATTATGTTCTGTTGACTTGTGGAAATCAAGCAGCGCCGCGCGGCCAGGATGAATACGCAACGGTCGTGGTTTTTTTATTTGAAACAAAAGAATTAATCGGTTTTCATTACTTTACTTTGATTCCGACCAGCAATCTGGTGATAATGTCACGTCTGCGGCTTCGGGCAAGAGCGGAAGCGGCAAGAGGCGACAATCGGTTCACGGGTCGGGCATGCGGTCTACCGGCCGGATGGCGAGCACGCAGGGCATACGGTGCAGCGGCAAACACAAGACGCGGAACCAAACTATTTTTGATTGGAGAACAAGTAGTGAGTCTTTTCAGAACCAAAAATCTTGACACGATGGTCGCGGCGGCCCAGAAGCCGGGCGGCCTCAAGAAAGTGCTGGGTCCGTTCGACCTCGTGTTGATGGGCATCGGCGCCATCGTCGGCACCGGCATCTTCGTCCTGACCGGCACCGGCGCCGTCACCGCCGGTCCGGCCCTCACACTCTCCTTCATCATCGCCGCAATCGCCTGCGGCTTCGCCGCGCTTTGCTATGCCGAATTCGCCTCGAGCGTACCGGTGGCCGGCTCGATCTACACCTACAGCTACTTCACCCTGGGCGAGATCGTCGCCTGGATGATCGGCTGGGACCTGCTGCTCGAATATGGGCTCGCCACTTCGGCGGTCGCGGTCGGCTGGTCGGGCTACTTCCAGTCCCTGCTCAAGGGTATCGGCATCGTCCTGCCGGAAGCGCTGCGCGCGGCCCCGGGCGCCCAGCCGGGCGTGAACACCCTGTTCAACCTGCCCGCTTTCCTGATCATGATGTGCCTGACCTTCCTGCTGTCGCTCGGCGTGCGCGAGTCGGCGCGCCTGAACAACATCATGGTGATCATCAAGACCGGCGTCGTGATCCTGTTCATCGTCGTCGGCGTCAACTACGTCAAGCCCGACAACTGGCAGCCCTTCATGCCCTTCGGCGCGGGCAGCGTTCTGAGCGCCGCGGCGCTGGTGTTCTTCGCCTTCATCGGCTTCGACGCCGTGACCTCGGCGGCCGAGGAAGTCAAGAATCCGGCACGCGACCTGCCGATCGGCATCATCGGTTCGCTGGCCGTGTGCACCGTGCTGTACGTCGCCGTGGCGGCGATCATGACCGGCATCGTGCCGTACATGCAGTTCGAAGGCGTCGATCACCCGGTCTCGCTGGCGCTGCAGGTGGCGGGCCAGGACTGGGTCGCCGGCTTCGTCGACCTGGCCGCGATCCTGGGCATGAGCACCGTGATCCTGGTGATGGCCTACGGCCAGACCCGCATCCTGTTCGCCATGTCGCGTGACGGCCTGCTGCCGGCCAAGCTGTCGGAAGTGCATCCGAAGTACGGCACCCCGTACTTCGCCACCTGGATGGTCGGCATCATCTTCGGCCTGATCGCCGCGCTGGTGCCGCTCGGCGTGCTGGCCGAGCTGGTCAACATCGGCACTCTGGCCGCGTTCTCGCTGGTCTCGGTGGCCGTGATCATCCTGCGCAAGAAGCGTCCGGACCTGCCGCGCGCCTTCCGCTGCCCGGGCGTGCCGGTGATTCCTGCGCTGGCCATCATCTTCTGCCTGGTCCTGATGTCCTTCCTGAGCTGGCACACCTGGGTCGCTTTCGGCATCTGGATCGCGATCGGCCTGGCCGTATACTTCCTGTACGCCCGCCAGCGCTCGCTGCTGCACAAGCAGTAAGCCCGCGCTAGCACGATCATGAAGCGCCCGGCCCACGCGAGTGGCCGGGCGCTTTCCGTTCCGGCGGGCGTCCGCCCTCCGTGGTAAGCTTGCGCGCAGTCCTACTAACGGAGAATGCTTCCATGAGCGCCATCGTGCTCGGCAAGGGCGACGCCCTCCTGATCGTCGACCTGCAGAACGACTTCCTTCCCGGCGGCGCGCTGGCCGTGCCGCGCGGTGACCTCGTCATCGCCCCGATCAACGCGCTCATCGACCTGTACCACGAGCGTGGCTTGCCCATCTACGCCTCGCGCGACTGGCATCCCGAGGACCATTGCTCGTTCACGGCCCAGGGCGGACCCTGGCCGCCGCATTGCGTGGCGGCGACCGAGGGCGCCCTGTTCAGCGAGGCCCTGCAGCTGCCCGAGGAGGCGATCGTGATCTCCAAGGCCCTCACGGCGGGCGAGGATGCCTACTCCGCCTTCAACGGCACCGGCCTGGCGCGCAGCATGCTTGCCGACGGCATCACCCGGCTGGCGGTGTGCGGCCTGGCCACCGACTACTGCGTGCTCAATACGGTGCTGGACGGGATCGAGGCCGGCTTCGAGGTGCTGCTGGTGCTTGAAGCGACCCGCGCCGTCGAAGTCAAGCCCGGCGACGGCGACCGCGCCATCGCGGGCATGCTGGCCAGGGGCGCGGTGCCGGTGCGGCTCTCCGCCGGCCAGCTGGTGGCGGACGTGGCGCTCGGCGCCCGGCTCTAGGTACTGCGCGGCCCGCTTGCCCTGCTATGCGCGCCAGCGCACGGTGCGGCCACGCCAAAGGCCGTAGCCTGCCGGTTCCTGCCTGCCACCCGGCGGGCCCTACCTGCAAGGGGAATCGAATGGCAACGGTCGGCGACTTCCTGCTCGAACGCCTGCGGCAATGGGGCGTGCGGCGCATCTTTGGCTATCCAGGCGACGGCATCAACGGCATCATGGCCGCCTTCGGGCGCCAGGACGCCGTCGAGTTCATCCAGACCCGGCACGAGGAAATGGCGGCCTTCATGGCCTGCGGCCACGCCAAGTTCACCGGCGAGGTCGGCGTCTGCCTGGCCACCTCGGGGCCGGGCGCGATCCACCTGCTGAACGGCCTCTACGACGCAAAGCTCGACCACCAGCCGGTGGTGGCCATCGTCGGCCAGCAGAAGCGCGGCGCGCTCGGCGCCAGCTACCAGCAGGAAGTCGACCTCGTCAGCCTGTTCAAGGACGTCGCCGGCGAGTACGTGCAGATGGCAACGTCGAGCGAACAGGTACGCCACCTGGTCGACCGGGCGGTGCGCATCGCCCTCAGCGAACGCTGCGTTACCTGCGTCATCCTGCCGAACGACCTGCAGGAAGAAGACGCGGTACCGAACCCGCCGCGCGAGCACGGCTACACCTTCAGCGGGATCGGCGCGGGCAGCCGGGCCTTGGCGCCGCCGGAGGAGGCGCTGCGGGCGGCGGCCGCGATCCTGAATGCCGGCAGCAAGGTGGCGATCCTGGCCGGGGCGGGCGCCATTGGTGCGCACGACGAACTCGCCGAGGTGGCCGAACTGCTGGGCGCGGGCGTGGCCAAGGCGCTGCTGGGCAAGGCCGTGCTGGCGGACGATCTGCCCTTTGTCACCGGATCGGTCGGCATCCTCGGCACCCGGGCCAGCAACGCCATGCTGCAGGATTGCGACACCCTCCTGATGGTGGGCTCGAGTTTTCCCTACGCCGAATTCCTGCCGCCCGAAGGGCAGGCGCGCGGCGTCCAGATCGACATCGACGGCCGCATGCTGGGCCTGCGTTATCCGATGGAGGCCAACCTGATGGGCGACGCCAGGGCCACGCTGCAGTCCCTGATTCCCCACCTCGAACGCAAGGCGGAGCGCTCCTGGCGCCGCAAGATCGAAGCCGATATCGTGGAAAGCCGGCGCCAGCTGGCGCAGAAGGCCCTGGAGCCGGCCAAGCCGGTCAATCCGCAGCGCGTGTTCACCGAACTGTCGCCACGCCTGCCCGAAGGCGTGATCCTGGCCGGGGACTCCGGCTCGGTGGCGGCGTGGTATGCGCTGCACCTGCAGCTGCGTCCCGGCATGCTGGCCTCGCTGTCCGGCACGCTCGCGACCATGGGTTCGGCCGTGCCCTACGCGCTGGCGGCCAAGATGGCCCATCCGGACCGCCCGGTGATCGCGCTGGCCGGCGACGGCGCCATGCAGATGAACGGCATCAACGGCCTGGTGTCGGTCGCCTGGCACTGGCAGCACCGCCGCTGGCCGAACGCGGCCTTTGTCGTGCTGGTGCTGAACAACCGCGACCTGAACTTCGTCACCTGGGAGCAGCGCGGGATGCAGGGGGAGCCGAAGTTCCAGCCGTCGCAGCGGCTGCCCGATTTCTCCTACGCCGAGTATGCGCGCATGCTCGGCCTGGCCGGCGAGCGCATCGAGGATCCGGAACAGCTGGGTGCGGCCTGGGAGCGGGCCCTGGGGAGCGGCAAGCCCTTCGTGCTGGAAGCGGTGGTGGATCCGAACATCCCGCCGCTGCCGCCGCAGACGGTCGAGAAGCAGCGCGAGCAATACGAGGAGGCGATCGGGAAGGGCGACAGTGAGGCGGCGGATGTGCGGCGCGGAGCGGACGCGCAGTCCGATTCTTGACCATTTGGTCAGATTTTAGCTGACCCGTTTTTGTATTTTTGTAATCCCTATCTTACATACTCACAGCGCCGCTACCGATTCTGTGTACATGGCCCAGGCCGGATAATGTTGCAATCGTCCCAAGAGACCAACGATGCCATCCGAGACCATGAATTCGATGCTGTTAGCAGACGCCACCAACGTCGCGGTACCCCGCGTTCCCGCCATCCGGGAACGCTCGAAGTCGCTGTATTTTTCGCTGTACCAGAACCCGCAGGCGCATCTGGACGAAGCGCGTGCCTATGTCGCCGACCAGGTCGCCGCCGTGCAGGCGCTGCCGGCCGACCTGCCGTCGAACATCGCCGAGCTGCCGGCCTGGGTCGAGGAGCGTACCGATGCCGTCGGCGCCCAGTACCGCGAGTACCTGGCCGCGCGCAAGAACGGAGCGCCGCGCCGCTATTTTTCATGCCGCGCGCACGCCCTGTACTTCATCAAGGCGGTGGCCCCGACCAAGCTGGTGGACGGCGCCTGGCTCTACGGCCTGCTCAAGCACTGGGACAACCCGGCCTACCACGAGCTGATCAAGACCTACCTCGAAGAGCTGGGCGAAGGTGCGCCAAGCAAGAACCACGTCACCATCTACCGCAAGCTGCTGGCTACCCACGGCTGCGAGGCCTGGGAACACCTGGATGACGATCACTTCGTGCAGGGCGCGCTCCAGCTCGCGCTCGGCCACAATACCGAGCACTTCCTGCCGGAGGTCATCGGCTACAACCTCGGCTACGAGCAGCTGCCGCTGCACCTGCTCATCACCTCGTACGAGCTGAACGAATTCGGTATCGACCCGTATTACTTCACGCTGCACGTCACCGTCGACAATGCCGCCAGTGGCCATGCCCAGAAGGCGGTGCAGGCCCTGACGCAGCTGATGCCGCGCGTGGGCGACCGCGACGCCTTCTATCGCCGGGTGCTCGACGGCTACCGCCTGAACGATATCGGTGCCAGCACCACCTCCAGCATCGCCGAGTTCGACCTGCAGGCCGAACTGGTGAACATCCTCGCCGCCAAGAGCGGCGTCGGCAAGAACATGCACTCGGATTACTGCCGCGTCGCCGGCCGCTCGGTCAACGACTGGCTGGCCCTGCCATCGCAGATCCCGGACTTCCTGGCGGCGCTGGAAAAGGCCGGCTGGATCAAGCGCGGCGAAGAGGTCGAGCACAGCCGCTTCTGGCGCCTGGTGCACGGCGAAAAGGCCGAGATGTTCGGCGTCTTCAACGCCTATGAACAGCAGGTGCTGCGCGACTGGATCCAGTCGGCACCCGGCGGCGAGCGCGCCGAGGGACCGCGCCTGCTCACCTGGCGCGCACGCCAGCGTACGCTGGACAACCTCGGCGAGCACGCGGACCGCAGCGCGCACTTCCCGGAACGGGGCCTGATCCGCCGCCATCCGCGCCTGGAAGCGCCGGACAACGAACTGCGCCTGCTCGAGGAGAAGGTGGCTGGGGCAGCCGGCAAGCAGGAAGCGATGGAACTGCTGGGCGCCCTGATGTCGCCCGAGGTCCACCACACGGCGGCCGGCCTGATGGCCACGCGCATGTACACGCGGCTGTTCGACGCTTGAGGACGCCGCTACCGGAATTCCCGCGCGCCGGCCACATCCGGCGCGCTCAATAATTATTACAAGGATCTATTCGTGCAAATCCTGGAACAGCGCTTCCTGCGTGGACCCAACGTCCATGCCGACTCTCCCTGCCTGCTGAGCGTGATCGACCTGCAGGACCTGTATGGCATCTCCTCGAAAGACATCCCCGGTTTCAACGACGCCTTGCTGGGCGCGCTGCCTTCGCTTGCCGGACAGATCCTGCCGATCGGCCAGCGCGGCGGCTTCGCCCAGCGCCTGCGTGAAGGCACCTACCTCGGCCGCGTGATCGAGCAGGTGACGCTCGAGCTGCAGATGCTGGCCGCGGGCGAGTCGACGTCGCCGGCCAGCTACGGGCGCACGCGCCCGGTTGCCGGCCGTCCCGGCGTATTCCGCATCGTCTGCGCATACGAATCCGAGAAGCTGGTGCAGCCCGCTTTCCAGCTGGCGGTGGACCTGGTCACCGCGTTTGGTAACGGTGAAGACTTCGACCTTTCCCCACGCCTGGACGAGCTGCGCTCGATCGCCGCGCGCTACGCCATCGGCACCAGCACCACGGCGGTGCTGGCGGCGGCGCACGAGCGCGGCATACCGACCCAGCGCATCACCGAGGATGCCAACCTGTTCCTGCTGGGCTGGGGCGTCAAGCAGAAGCGCCTGCAGGCCACCACCACCGGCGACACCAGCTTCATCGCGGTGAAGATCGCCAGCGACAAGCAGCTCACCAAGACCCTGCTCAAGGAAGCCGGCGTGCCAGTGCCGGAAGGCTCGGTGGTTACCTCCGTCGAGGATGCCTGCCGGGCCGCCGCGCGCATGCGGGCGCCGGTGACGCTCAAGCCGCTCGACGGCAACCAGGGCAAGGGCGTCACGGTCGACTGCCGCGACGACGAGCAGGTGAGCCGCGCCTTCGAGTTCGCGCGCCAGTACGGCCGCCGGATCATCGTCGAGCGCTTCGTCGAAGGCCGCGACTACCGCGTGCTGGTCGCCGGCGGCCAGGTAGCGGCGGCCTCGATGCGCCGCCCGGCCCACGTGGTCGGCGACGGCGTCGCCACCGTGCGCGAGCTGGTCGATCGCGAGAACGAGAATCCGGCGCGCGGCTCCGGCCATACCAACATCCTGACCAGGATCGCGCTCGACGACCATGCAGCCGACATCCTGCGCAAGCAGGGCTTTGACTTCGACAGCGTGCTGCCGGTCGGCGTCACGGCGGAACTGCGCGGCAACGCCAACCTGTCTAC
Source organism: Massilia alkalitolerans DSM 17462 (assembly GCF_000427785.1). Classification (GTDB taxonomy): domain Bacteria; phylum Pseudomonadota; class Gammaproteobacteria; order Burkholderiales; family Burkholderiaceae_D; genus Telluria; species Telluria alkalitolerans. The sequence goes on along the minus strand of NZ_ATYR01000032.1, from coordinate 1,675 downwards.
CGGCGGCACCGCCGAGGACGTAACAAGCCTGCTGCCGGAATCGACGCGCCTGCTGTGCGTGCGGGCCGCCGCCAAGATCGGCCTGGACGTGGCCGGCATCGACATCGTCTGCCGCGACATCGCGCTGCCGCTCGAAGCCCAGCGCGGCGCCGTCATCGAGGTCAACGCCGCGCCCGGCATCCGCATGCACCAGTACCCGAGCGCGGGCGAGCCGCGCGATGCGGGCGACGCCATCGTGCAGGGCCTGATGGGCGGCTCCGACGGCCGCATCCCGCTGATCGCCGTGACCGGCACCAACGGCAAGACCACCACCACGCTCCTGATCGCGCACACGGTGCGCCTGGCCGGCAAGGTGACCGGCGTGACCACCACCGAAGGCGTCTTCATCGACGGCAAGCAGGTCGCCAAGGGCGACTGCACCGGCTACTGGTCGGCGCGCACCGTGCTCGGCTCGCCCGACGTGGAGGTGGCGGTGCTGGAGACGGCGCGTGGCGGCATCCTCAAGCGCGGCCTGGCCTTTGACCGCTGCGACGTCGGCGTGGTGCTGAACATCGCCGCCGACCACCTCGGCCTGGATGGCGTGGACACCGTGGAAGACCTGGCCCAGGTCAAGGCGGTCGTCGCCACCTCGGCCTCGCGCGCCGTGGTGCTGAATGCCGAAGACCCGCTGTGCGTGGCCATGGGACGCCGGGCCAAGCCGGAAGCGGAGATCGTGTACTTCTCGATGGACCCGGAGAATCCGGTGTTCCTGCAGCACCTGGAAGAGGGCGGGCGCGGCGTCTACCTGCAGGACAACGCGGTGGTGGTCGCCGACGGCAACCTGCACCAGGAACTGGTGCGTGTCGAAAGCATGCCGGTGGCCTTCGGCGGGCGCGCCCGCTTCAACATTGCCAACAGCCTGGCGGCGGCGGCGGCCCTGATGGCATCCGGCTTCAGCAACATGCAGATCGCCACCGGCCTGTCTACGTTTGTGTCGAACGGCCGCACCAATCCGCTGCGCACCAATATGTTCGATATCCGCGGCGTGACCGTGATCGTCGACTACGCGCACAACCCGGCGGCCTACAGGGCGATGGCCGAGATGGCGCGCGCCCTGCTGCCGGGACAGCTGGTGGGCATCGTCACCGCCCCGGGCGACCGCCGCGACGAGGACCTGCGCGAGGTCGGCCGCGTATGCGGCGCGCGCTTCGACGAGCTGGTGGTGTACGAGTCGCAAAGCCGCGGGCGCGCGGTGGGCGAGGCGGTCGACCTGATCCTCGACGGCGCGGAAGAAGCGGCCGGCATGAGCGACACGCTGCATCGCGTGATCGAGGTAGGGGAGGCGATCCGCCACGGCCTGAGCCTGTGCCGTCCCGGCGACGTGCTGGTGTTCGCCTGCGGCTCCTCGCTGCAGGTGTTCGTGGATGCCCTGCGGGTCAATGATCCGGAAAGCGCGGACCTGGTGGCGGCGCAGGTGTGACAGCCCGCGCCAATATAAAAAAACGGCCTGCGGGCCTAATGCCGTTCAGTTAAGACTGAACGGCATTTTTATTTTGTCGTTGTAAACGTTGCGCATCGCTGTTAACCTTCGTCGCCATGTTCGATGACACTCTTCATTTTCTAGCAAATCATCTCGAAGCTCCCGACTGGACAAGGTTGGGTGAGCATCTTCCTACTGAATGGATCGAACAGGCGC
>NZ_ATYR01000004.1 GCF_000427785.1 Massilia alkalitolerans DSM 17462 | reverse complement strand
AAGAAGGTTGATGAGAAAAATATCGGTCGCTGCGGACTTCAAGAATCGGTAACAGGGCTTAGCGCCCGATTTTTTCCGTTTTCCCTATTCTCCCCGAATTCGTTGAAGGATTCAGGGGTGTATTTCGGGTTCATCGTCACTGCTGTTTCCTGATTGTCAAAAAGACGCATCCTACACTGTGCGCGTGAGCGCTTCAGCGGCCTGCCTGTCACACCATCGCTTGTTCGCTGCGATACAGCTTGCGGTAGGCCGACGGCGAAGTCTGCAGGCTGGCGCGGAAATGCTGGCGCAGCGACAACGCCGAGTTGAAGCCAGCCTGCTGGGCGATGACGTCGATCGATACGTCGCTGCCTTCCAGCATGCGCTGGGCGTAGGCCAGGCGCTGGTTCAGAAGCCACTGCTTGAACGAGGTACCGGTCGCCTGGCGAAAGTGCCGGGTGAAGTTACGGCGGCTCATGGCGGCGCGTGCGGCAAGCGTATCGATGCTGTGTTCCCGTTCGAGATGCTGGGCCACCCACGCAAGGACCTCCGCGAAACGGCTTTCGCTGTGCGATTCCGGCAGCGGACGCTCGATGAACTGGGCCTGGCCGCCCTGCCGGTGCGGCGCTACCAACAGCTTGCGGGCGACGCGGTTCGCCACTTCGGCACCGGCGAGGCGGCGCAGCAGATGCAGGCAGCAGTCCAATCCCGCCGCCACGCCCGCCGAGGTCAGGACGCTGCCTTCGTCCACATACAAGACGTCCCGGTTGACCTTCACTTTCGGATAGCCCGACGCCATCTGGTCGGCACAACCCCAGTGCGTCGTCGCGGTCCGGCCGTCCAGCAAACCCGCTTCGGCCAAGGGGAACGCCCCGAGGCACAAGCCGACGACAGTCGCCCCGCGTGCGTGGGCGCGGCGCAATGCCTCCAGCAGCAGGCCGGGCGCAGGACGGCAATCGTCGTGCCAGGCCGGCATGAACACGATATCGGCATCCTCCAGCGCCTCCAGGCCACAGCCGGCGGAAATGGCGAAACCGGCCGAGGTACGCAGGGCGCCCGGTTCGACGGCGCAGACCGCGACATCGAAGGCGGGTGCCGCCGGATCGTCGCGCACCGTACCGAAAACGAGGCAGGGTACGGACAGGTGGAACGGCGTCATGTCGTCGAAAGCGATCACGGCAACCCGGTGGCGCCGGCGTGTCTGGTCGGTTGATGTGGTCATGGCCCGATTTTATCGCATATCGTCCTTCAGGCCACTATTACCTCGATGCCGATGGCGCGAGAATGTGATCACCAAGGAAAGCAGATGCTTCCTTCCACAACACCACCACAGGACCGCCATGCGCTTTTTCAGCCCTTTGACACAGATCGCCGCCGCGACCGCCCTCGCCCTGCTCGCCGGCTGCGCCACGCCGACAGGTACCACCGATCCGCAATCCGGTGCGGCAAGCGGCACGCCGACCGTACGCATCCAGCAGATCCGCAATGCAACCCTCAAGATCGAGTATGCTGGCACACGCTTCCTGGTCGATCCGATGCTGGCGAAAAAAGGTGCTTATCCGGGCTTTCCCGGGACTTACAACAGCGAGCTGCGCAACCCGCTGGTCGAGTTGCCCTTGCCGCTCGACGAGGTCATGCGTGCCGATGCGGTGATCGTCACGCATACCCACCTCGACCATTGGGACGACGCGGCCAAGCAATCGCTACCGAAGAGCATCCCCGTGTTCGCGCAAAATGAAACCGATGCACAGGCAATCCGGAAAGATGGATTCACCGATGTGCGCGTGCTTGGCGCGGCCACCGAGTTCAAGGGCGTGCGCCTCACGAGGACGGGAGGACAGCACGGCAGCGACGCGATGATGGTCTCGCCCGCAGGCGCCCTACTGGGCCAAGTGTCCGGCATCGTGTTCCAGCGTCCCGGCCACAAGACCGTGTATATCGCCGGCGACACGATCTGGCGCCCGGAAGTGGACCAGGCCATCTGGACTTACCAGCCGGACGTCATCGTCCTGAATACCGGCTACGCCCGGCTGCAGGGCTTCGACGGTTCGATCATCATGGGCAAGGACGACCTGTCGCGCGCCTACCAGGCCGCGCCGCGCGCAAGCATCATTGGCAGCCACATGGAAGCGGTCAACCACATGATGCAAAGCCGTGCCGACCTGCGTGCGCACATCAAGGCAAACGGCATGGACGCGCAGCGCGTGCTGGTGCCGGAGGACGGCCAGGCTTATCAATTCTGAGCGGCGACGACTCAGGGGCGGTAACTCAGCGGCGGCGGCGTGCGTTGCCGCCCTGTCGCTGCCGCGCTGCCGTATTCTGCTGCTGCAGCATCGCATCCACCCGCTCCGAAGCCTCACGCGCCAGCTGCTGCGCCAGTTCGATGCTGGGGAAGTGTTCCGGGTCCCGGTAGCCCAGCCAGGCGTAGGCCGAGTACATGCGGCAGGTATCCTCGACCTCCTGCAGGTTCATGTAATACAGCTCCTGGATAGGCGGCTGCAGCTTGCACACCTTCTTCTTGGCCAGCGACAGCGCCCAATGCTCCCAGGCGCTCTGCAATACCGGCACCCGGCTCGAGATCGGCACCAGCGACAGCATGAACTTCTCGGCCACGGACAGCGGCAGCGTGTCGAGCCATTCGGCCCGCTCGTTCTGCTCCTCGGTGATGCGCGGATAGAAGAAGCCGTCCGGCACGTCAATGTTGTGCACGAAGCGTTTCAAGAGCTTCACCAGCGAAGTCTCGCCCGTCACCGAGGAGATGCGGTGCAGCTGCTCGAGCGAAGGCGCGACCGCGAAGCCGGTGGCCGCCACCGGCGGGATCTTTTCCTTCATCAGCGCGCGCATCACCTCGTGGGTGTCGTCGTCGTAGCCGGCGACAAAACCCTCCTCGTGCACGCCGTAGCGCCCTGCCCGGCCGGCGATCTGCTTGGCCAGCGCCGCCGAGATCTCTTCTTCCTCGACCCCGTTGTACTTGACGGCGGTGGTCATCACGATGCGCGCGATCGGCATGTTCAGGCCCATCGCCAGCGCGTCGGTGCCGACCACGATGTCGGCCTGCCCTTCGCGGAAGCGCTCGGCCTGGGCGCGCCGCACTTCGGGCGACAGGTTGCCGTACACGGTGGCGACCGACAGTCCCTTCTCGGTGATCATGTCGCGCCACATCAGGACGTCGCGCCGCGAGAAGGCGATGACGGCGTCGCCGCGCCGCAGGTTGCCGAGCTTGCGCACCGGCGAAGGCTCCATCGCCAGCGGCGCCATGCGTTTCAGCACGTGGACTTCCAGCGGCACTTCCAGGCGTTCGGCCAGCGCCTCGATCGCGCGCCGCGCTTCCGGGGCGCCGACCAGGAACACGGTCGATGCCGGCGCGCCGCACACGGCCGCGGTCCAGGCTGCACCGCGGTCGCGGTCGGCCAGCATCTGGATCTCGTCGATCACCGCGACTTCCACCTGCGTTTTCGTATCCAGCATCTCGACGGTGCTGGCGACGTGGGTCGCGTCTTCGGCGATGCGGCGCTCTTCGCCGGTGATCAGGCTGACCTTGATCTCTTTGCCGTGCGGACGGGCGTTCTGCAGGCGCTCGTAGTTCTCCAGCGCCAGCAGGCGCAAGGGAGCCAGGTAGACCCCGCTCGCGGCCTTGGCCAGCGCCTCCATCGCACGGTGGGTCTTGCCCGAGTTGGTTGGCCCGAGCAGGGCGATGAACTTGCGCTGCATGCGGCTGGCCACCTCGAAGGATTCCGGGTACTCGGCCAGGTTGATGCTTTCCTTGGTGCGCGCGGCGTGGCGCTCTTCCTGCTCGCGCTCGATCGCATGGGTCAGGCGCTGCGAGATGCGCTGGAACACGAATTCGGCCGGCTCCGAAGTTTCCAGCTCGTCGAGCACGTGCAGGAACAGCATCGGGTCCCAGCCGAAATCGTCGGCTTCCTCCGCGATGTCGCGCACGAAGGCCTCGGCTTCGGTCTGCAGATCCTCGATGGCATCGGGGGTGGCGCGTTCCTCGAGCAGGTCGCGGCGCGCCAGCATGTCCATCTTGCGCCACTTGCTCGGCTTGGCCAGCACGCCGCGCGAAGGCACCAGGCGGTAGGGCACGCGCAGGCCTTCGTAGCGCACTTCGCCGGAGAAGCGCAGGAACACGCGGCCTTCCATCTTGACCAGTTCGATGCCGCGCTCGGCGAAGTCGAGCTCGCGCTCGAGGAAGGCGTCGTCGTGTTCGGTGTCGTCGGAAGGAGGGTGGGATTGATTCATGGTTGCTTGCGTGATGTCATGTTGCCATCACTATATCGCAGCGCGCGAACATGCATGGCTCCGTTCCCCTGCGCAAGCCCCCTCCTTCGACCGTTACCGCTTGACCGGATAGTAAGGACTTTCCGGCGGACCGAGATAGCTCGGCTGCAGCCCGCCCGCATCGATCACCAGGCGCTGCAGCACCAGTCCCGGATCCAGGGCCCAGAACTTGACCGTGTGGCGCCCCGGCCGGTCCACGCGGTGGGTGGTGACGAACTTCGCCACACCATCGGACACGAGCTGGTTCCAGTACTGTTCGGATTCGTCGGCGTGCACGTTGACTTCCTGCAGCGGACCGTCGTCGATCGACACGGCGAAGCGGAAGCCCTTCCCCGGCTGGAACTTGAGCGTCGGTCCCAGGGTCGCATGCAGCTTCAGTTCGCCGGCCTTGAACAGGTGCACGTCGTACTCGAGCCGCATGCCGTCTTCCACCCTCAGCGCCGGCGCGGCGGCCGGCATCGTCGTCATGCCCGACAGGGTATGGCCGTAGCCGGGAATCCTGAGCCACCGGCGACCTTGCGGCGCATGCTGGCGGCTGAAGTGCTCGGCCTCGATGGCGACCACGCCGCGGCTCTCCACGTGCCCCTGCGCGGACTGCGGACTCAAGCCTGCCGGCTTGTGCACCGGCACCTTGACCAGCACCCTCGCCCCTTCCGGACCCGTCACCGTCAGCTCGGCCTCCATGCTGCCGGCCGGGACGGCGTTCCAGTCCACGTCCACCAGGATTCGCTGTTCCTTGTCGACCCGCCCTGCCGCATGGCTGAGCCGGATCCACGGATGGCTCGCCTTGACCGCGTAGTCGAAGGGTTCCCTGCTGCGGTTGAACAGTTCAAGATAACGCGGCTGCCTGTCGAAGACATCGAGCGCCGGCACGCTCATGTGCTGCAGGCCGTAGGCCGGCCACACCGCCTGGCTGCCCTGCACCACCACGCCCATCTGGTCGGCCGCGCGGATGCCGTCCGGCGTGCTCGGCTCCGGCAGGCGCAGCCTCGATACCGCCGGCATCACGTCGCGATAGGGCTGGGCCCAGTTGGTGTAGCCGAAGCGGTTCTGCGACATCATGTGATTCCACTTGCCGCTATTGCTGCCGTGGTACTGGCGGGTCAGTTCGGCGTCGCGGTCGAACAGGCGCTGCACGCGGGCGGCCAGGTCGTTGGTGGTGGCGCGTCCCTGGCGCGCGTACAGGGCGTTCCTGCCGCTTGACACCCACATGTCGAGCGCATTGGCGGATGCGCGCACCGGATACTCGACCAGCTGGAAGTACGCGTCCTGCATCGTCTTCGGCAGGGCCTGGCCGACCTGGCGGGCCTCTTCGACCAGGGCGTTGTAGTCGTTTACCACCCGCTCGGCTTCGTCGTAAGCGCTCAAGCTGTAAGTGGTCGGTTCCAGCTGTTCCGGACGCCGGCGCGCGTTGTAGCGGGTGTAGCGCTCGACGATCGAGGCGATGCGGCCGGCGTGCCGGACGCCGAACTCGCGCGCGGCCCAGGCCTCCAGGTAGGCCAGCAGTTTCTCGGCGGGCCAGGCTTGCGGATTCCAGGCATACGCGAGGAAGAACTCGGTCGGCACTTCCATCGGCTTGAGGTCGCCCACGTTGACGATCCAGAGCCGGTTCGCACCGTACTCGTTGGCCAGGTTCATCTGCTCCCAGACCTTGGCGATCTGGGTCACGTTCAGCCATTTGTAGGAGCGCGGGCCGCCCACGTAATCGAAGTGGTAGTAGACGCCGGCGCCGCCGCTGCGCTTGCGTTCCTCCGGCGTGGGCAGGCGGCGGATATTGCCCCAGTTGTCGTCGCACCAGAGCAGCAGCATGTCGTCCGGCACGCGCATGCCCTTCTCGTAGTATTCCTGGACTTCCTTGTAGAGCGCCCACAGCTGCGGGACGGTGGCCGGATCCTTGCCCAGCTCCTGCTTGATGAGCGCGCGCTGGTCGCGCACGATGCGCTCCAGCAGGTCGACGTTGGCGCTTTCCGACATCGGCTCGTCGCCGTCGCCGCGCATCGCCATCGTGATCACCTTCTCGTGGTCGCGCGTGTTGCGCAGGCCCTGGGCCCAGAACGCGCGCAGCGTGTCGGCGTTGCGGCTGTAGTCCCACGGGCCCCTGCCGTGTCGGATCCACTCCTGGTGGGCGCGCATCATCGGCTCGTGGTGCGAGGTGCCCATCACGATGCCCATGGTGTCGGCCAGCTCGCCGTTGCCCTTGTCGTCGTCGTAGAAGGCCGAGCCCCACATGGCGGGCCACAGGTAGTTGGCGCGCATGCGCAGCATCAGTTCGAACAGCTGCTCGTAGAACTTGCGGTTGTAGCCGCCGAAGCGCTGCCTGGCCCAGTTGGTGAGCGCCGGCGCTTCGTCGTTCAGGAAGATGCCGCGGTACTGGACCACCGGCTTGTCCATCAGGCGGGTGTCCAGCGGGACGCTGAGCGCGGCATGGCGCGCCACCGGCACGTCGGCCCACCAGTGCCAGGGCGAGACGCCGATCTGTTCCGACAGCGTGTAGATGCCGTAGATGCTGCCGCGCTTGTCGCTGCCGGCGATGACCAGGGCGCGCTTCACGCCGGGCAGCGGGTCCGTCACCGCCTGGATGAGAAAACCTTCCCACTGGCCGGCCAGCGTGCGCGTATCGATCCTGCCCTGCTTCGCCAGTTCATCGATGAGAGGGTGGCGGCCGAGCGTGCCGACGATGATCACGTCGCTCCCCGCTGCGCCGGTCTGCCACTCGGGCGTCTTGCCCGTCACCTTCTGGATGTCGCGCTGCAGGTCGCGCGCCGCGCGCAGCACGCCGGGGAAGTCGTCCTTGCCCACCACGATCGGCGCGGCGCGGCCCTTGCTCACGAGCTGGACGCCATCCTTGCCCTGCACGTCGACGAAACGCGGGGTGCCGAGCGCGTGCACCTCGGCCGGCAGCGACAGGCACAGGCCGAGCGCCAGGCAGCACAGCAGCCGCTCCATGATGCGTGTTCCGATCCCGCTGCCGGGCCTCGCTGGTGCTGCCATGTCTCCTCCGATTGTTATAGCCAACAATTAATGTTAGCGCAATCATCAGAGTCTATTATTGTCCGGGCAAGGAGTCAAACGAAAGCCGGGCTAACGAAAAAGGCCGGCGCCGCTTGCGCTGGGCCGGCCCTTGCTACGAATCGCAGATGATTACGGCTCGTTCGGGTGCTTTAGTCGACGCCCAGGCACATGCCCCTGGAGAGACGGGTCAATGCTCGATTATCTAATTGGATCATCTCCGCGTAGCTGAGCCACCTGCTGAAGAAAGTAACTCACCATACCACTCACTTCTCGCTGTTCACGAATTCGGTCATCCTCTTTTCCTTCCTGAAGTCCGTGGAAGTTGGCCACAGCTGATGGTCCATCTTTGCGATAGCCTTCAATATCTTTTTCATCGCAAAAGTTCGCAGCCAATGCTGCCAATGCTTGATCGATGGCAGGTACATGGACCTTGGTTGCCAAACGATCGGTAAATGCTTGAGCGAGGGATTCCAGAGTACCCCAGTAACGCATCACATGGACGAGATCTGCTGCATCCTTACGCTCATGACGCTGGTTAAAGGCGATGGCCTTCAGCACGATGAAAGCCACGGCGTCAGCATGTCGAATGATCTCTTTTACAGTCCCGCCGTTATCGGGAAGTTCAACGACGATTTCCGTCTCTTCAAACCAGTTGTGCGCAATGCCGGCATGCAGAATTTGGCATGCAGAGACCTCCTCGCCATCAATCTCCACGAGCCTTGCGCTTTGGTTCGGATCGTCGGTGTGCTGCAGGAACTCAACAACGATAGATTTGCTATCAACCCGGTATACCCATTGCCAAGAACTTGGTGGGCCTTCCTGATCGCGCTGATACCGCTCAAATCCTCCATCTTTCAACTGCCGCTTCAATTTAGCGTAAGTACCTTTAGCAGCGAGTAAGGTGATGTTGAGAACAACATCAACGTCGGTTGTGCCGGAATGTTCTGGGACTTCTGGTGGTCGCGCGGGTGTCAAATACCGGGGCACCAGCCCGCCTACGAGTCGCAAGTCTGCCTTTAGCGAGCCGAATGCCCGTAACAACGCGACGAGAGCCGTCTCGCAGGCCTTTGTGTGGTCGGTACTGTACTCCGCAGCAGTTTTATACTTTGTGTTCACTTGCTACTTTCTATTTTGAGTGCTTGCTTTCGAAACTCTTCTGCAAGTTCTTTGTTTCGTCCATATCCGTTGAGTAGATCAAGATACTGTATGAATCGGCTGGCAAATCTGGAATTTGGGCGTTCCGGATGCTCGTCCAAAAACATTAAGGATGCCCCTGATCGCTCGATCAAGATCACGTTGGAACCTTTCTCTGCTTTCGTTAGCCCCATTGCTGACGCAAGCTCATCCGCTTCACCAGGCTGAATGATGACTTCTACGCGATCAACATTTGTTAATCGTGGAACCACGGCATTCGCAGCAGCAGCCCCGGTCAGCGCCCACTGATTCTGCGAGTGCTTTATGAAGCTTTCAATGACCTTATCAGTAATGTTCCCACCGGGAGCGTATGTGTACCAGCGAGTGCGCGTTTCCCGTCGTCGAACCCACTCTTCGGCCCAAGCGTCTAAAAGAGCCGCAGGATCACGCACGCGGCGACGCTGCGCAGGGCCGCTGCCCTTGGATTCAACTAAATCTAGTTGTTCAAGGCCTTGCATCGTGCTCGACACGGTAAACGTCGAAGTGTGTGCGAGAGAAGAAAGCTCGGTTCCAGAGATGTACTCATCGCCAGAATATGTGTGCCAATGGTGGAGCAGTGCATGGACTACCTGCTCACGTGCTCCGCTAAATAACGCCACATCTTTTCTTCGACTTACACGCAAGGGGGGACGCTCAACATCCACCAACCATGTTTGATGCCTAAAATATAGGGTTCCGCTCTGATCAAAGTAGTTGATTCCAGCTTCCCGCAGAGCTTGTCGTGAGCCAGGGCTGATCTGATCGGCGATCAAACATAGTTCAACTCGCTCATCGTTAGAGATAACATCCCGATATTCCGCAAGCTGGCTAATTGCCATTCGAACATCGCGGGGATAGGCGACTCGTTTGAGCTCGATTGCTAATAAACAGACGTCTCCGTTTGGCGTCCGTGTTCTGACGAGAGCATCTAGTCGGCTATTTGAGCGGTCACTCGTGACCGGGACCTCTAGTTCTTCATGTTCAGCCACGAAGCCGGTAGCGTCCTGAAGAGTTCCCGTAAAATCGTGCAACAAGGAAATATCTTTGTTATGCATAATATTTAGATTAGCTGTACAGCTAATCTAGCACATATTCCTAAGTTAGACGAAGAGGAAAGATTAGCTGTACAGCTAATCTTTCCTCTTGAGAAGGCTCGGGTTCAACATCGGTAGCCAACACAAAAATTGTTAAGGCTGCTTGGCTGAGTAAAACAAAGCCGTTCTGCTGTAACCTGTCCGCTGCCGCAAAATAAAAGGCCAGCTCCGTCGCGTATAGCGACTGGCTGGCCTGCAAACTTGCTTAAACGCGAATCAGGCAGCGACGCCCGCTTCGTGCGCCTGCTGGTCGGCATGGTAGGACGAACGCACCATCGCGCCCACGGCGGCGTGCACGAAGCCCATCTCGTAGGCCTTCTCTTCGAACATCTTGAAGGTGTCAGGGTGCACGTAGCGCCGCACCGGCAGGTGCGAGTTGGACGGCGCCAGGTACTGGCCGATGGTCAACATGTCGATGTCGTGCTCGCGCATGTCGCGCATCACTTCCAGGATTTCCTCGTCGGTCTCGCCCAGGCCGACCATCAGGCCGGACTTGGTGACCGCGGTCGGATACATCTTCTTGAAGTCGCGCAGCAGCACCAGCGAGTGCTTGTAGTCGGCGCCCGGACGCGCTTCCTTGTACAGGCGCGGCACGGTTTCCAGGTTGTGGTTCATCACGTCCGGCAGGCCATCGGCGAAGATGTTCAGGGCCTTTTCCAGGCGGCCGCGGAAGTCCGGCACCAGCACTTCGATCTTGGTGTTCGGGCTCAAGGCGCGGGTCTTGGTGATGCACTCGACGAAGTGGCCGGCGCCGCCGTCACGCAGGTCGTCGCGGTCCACCGAGGTGATCACGACGTAGGACAGGCGCAGGTCGGCGATGGTCTTGGCCAGGTTGCCCGGCTCGTTCACGTCCAGCGGATCCGGACGGCCGTGGCCGACGTCGCAGAACGGGCAGCGGCGGGTGCACTTGTCGCCCATGATCATGAAGGTCGCGGTGCCCTTGCCGAAGCATTCGCCGATGTTCGGGCAGCTCGCCTCTTCGCACACGGTCACCAGGTTGTTGGCGCGCAGGATGTCCTTGATCTCGTAGAAGCGCGACGAGGCGGTCGCGGCCTTCACGCGGATCCAGTCCGGCTTCTTCAAGCGCTCGGTATCGGCGATCGGGACGATCTTGATCGGGATGCGCGAGGTCTTGCTGGCCCCCTTCTGCTTCTCGGTGGCGTCGTAAGCTTGGGCGGTGCCGGTGGTGGTGTCGGTGGTCATTTGGCTCGTGCCCTGGCGGGCTTCCATTCAGAGAGTTTGTTCGGTTACGGCTCGGTTGCTTCAACCGAGCCGATTGGCGCACGCAGCTGATATATCAGCTGCTGCGCCAGCGCCTGCTGGACATCCACCAGCGGGGCTTCCACACCCATGGTGCGCATGTCGACCGTGGCCAGACCCGAGTATCCGCACGGGTTGATCCACGTGAACGGGGCCAGGTCCATCGCCACGTTCAGCGATACGCCATGGTAGGTGCAGCCGTTGCCGCGCACCTTGAGGCCGAGGGCGGCGATCTTCGCGCCCTTGCGTGGCCCTTGCGCGATATAGATGCCGGGCGCCCCGGCAACGCGTTCGCCCGCGAGATTATACGCCGCCAGCACCTCGATGACCGCCTGTTCGATTTTTGCCACAAACTGGCGGGCGTACAGCTTGCCGCCCGGCTTGTTGCGGCGCAGGTCCATCAGCAGGTAGATCACGACCTGGCCGGGACCATGGTAGGTCACCTCGCCGCCGCGGTCGGTCTGGACCACGGGAATATCGTGGGGCGCCAGCACGTGGGCGCGGTCGGCACCCAGGCCCAGCGTGTACACGGGAGGATGCTCGACGATCCACAACTCATCCTGCGTCTCCGGGGTGCGCGCGTCGGTAAAGGCGCGCATCGCGGCAAAGGTCGGTTCGTAGTCGGCGCGGCCGAGCTCGCGGATCAGCGGCGTGGCGGGACGGGTAGCGGACATGTGGGTATAGGGCGGGAATATGGACAGCCCTGTCATTATAAGCCAGCGCGATGCATCGTGCCCGCCGGCCGTCGATCCCGTTTGGCTCTTTAGAGGACCATCTTGACCATGTGGTGCGAGGACAGGGCGCGATAGACGTCGTCCAGCATCTCGCGGCTGGTGGCGCGCACGGTCACGGTCAGGCCGGTGTAGTTGCCCTTGGCGGAAGGACGGCTTTGCATCTTTCCGGCGTGGAAAGTCGGATCCAGTTGCGTAATCACTTCGACAATTGTCGAAGCGAAATCGACATGCGTCGCGCCCATCACCTTGATCGGGAAGTCGCTCGGGTATTCGATGAGGGATTCTTTCTGGTCCATAGTATTTGTCCTGTGCAAAGCGGCATTGTAGCCAATCCCATATGGTGCTGCAGGGGCGAAAAAAAAGGCCGGCGCTGTGGCCGGCCTGAACTATTCTTTTTGGAATGGGAAGAATAGCGGGACATGGGGGTCGCTCGGAGCAGCGCTGCTGCCTGCGAGCGAGTGATGCCACTGTATTCCTCCGCCGGCCACGCCGCGAGCGCTATGGGACGAACGGCAGCCTGGCGTGACGGGCGGCGCAAACGGCGGCATGGACGGCGCCGCCGCCGCCTTCACATCAGCGTTCTCTTTCGTTGGGCCGCCCGTGGTCCAGGGCTTCGGAGCGGCGTTCGAGCCTGGCGCGCGCCGGTGGCGGCGCGGGCGGGGCTGCCATCGGCGGAGGCGGCGGCGCCATCACGCGTGGCGGCGGGGGCGCGACCGCCTGCGGAGGCGGCATGCTCGGTGCGGCCGGCTGCGGCATCGCCGCCACCGGCTGCGGACGCTCGCGGCGGCCCTCGAATCGCTCGCCGCGGTCGCCACGCTCGCCACGGTCCCAGCGCTCGGCACGCTCGGGACGTTCGCGGCGCTCGTCCTCGCGTCCGCGTCCCCATTGCGGACGGGCGGGTTCCTGCACCACGGCCGGCGCCGGTGGTGGCGCGGTGGTGATCGCGCCCGGCTGGAACGGCTGCTGGCCCGGCGTTGCCGCCACCGGCGGACGGGGCGCCGGATTGGTCGTCAGCACCGGCGGACGCTGGCCGCGTTCGGCGCGGTCGCGGCCCCAGCCTTCGCGGTCGACGCGGTTCGGGATGCCGTCGCCATCCCGATCACGGTCGAAACGGTTGCGAATGCCGTCGCCATCACGGTCGGCACGGTCGCGGATGCCGCCGGGCCGGCTGTCGACCCGGTTCGGAATACCGTCCCCATCGCGGTCGCGCGGTCCGTCGATACGGTCGATGCGGTCGGGAATGCCGTCGCGGTCGCGGTCGCGGCGGGCGGCGCGGTCGCGCCATGTCAGCGGCGCCGGCGGCGCGGCGCCCGGACCGCTCGGGATGACGCCCGGCAGGGTGGCGCGCGGCACGTCCGGCACCACGACCTGGCCGCGCTGGCCGAAGTTCGCATGCGGGACCACGGTCAGGCCGCGCTGGCGGTAGTCGGGCACGCCCGGTCCGTCGCCACGGTCGCGATTGCGGTCGCGGCGGTCGCCGTCCTTGCGGTCGCGCCAGCTCCAGGAGTTCAGGCGGCGCAGGCGCTCGTCCGACAGGCGGTAGTGCGGCACGTAGTGGTCGCGCGGGCCGAGCGGGTACCAGCCGGTGGCCGGACGCGAACCGTGCTGGTGGAAGCTCGCGCTCCAGCCGCTGCCGCCGACCCAGCCGACCAGCGCCGGCGCCCAGATCGGACGGCGGCCGTAGTGTTCCTTGCGGCCCGGGGCCCAGGCCCAGCGGTTCTTCACGTGCACCCAGCGGCCGTAGTGGAAGGGCGCATAGCCCCAGGGCGCATTGTCGACCCAGGTCCAGCCCCAGGGGGCGATCCAGGTCCAGCGGCCGTCGCGGTAGGGCACCCAGCTCGAGGTGACCGACGGGATCCACAGCGGGCCGTACTCGATGTCGTCTTGCCAGATGCCGTGGCGGTCCAGCTCTTCATAGCCGGTCATCTCGGTGGTGACGTACTGCGCCGAGCGCGCACCGTCGAGCTCCCGGTCGCGCCCCAATGCCCAGTCGTCGAAAGCGTCGCGTTGCGCCTGTAATGTGCGCACGTCGTCGTCGCGCAGCTCGGCGCTGCGGCCGGCGCGGATGGTCAGGCTGGCGCCGCCGCCATCGACCTGGGCTTCGCCATCGAACACGCTGACCACGCTGGTATCGCGCACGCGCTCGGCATCCACGCGCAGGCGGCCGGGCTTGAGCATGCGCACGCGGCCCTGGGGCGTGCTCAGTTCGAATTCCGGCAGCACGTCCTCGCTCAGGATGCGGATGCTGGCGCTGCCGTAGTGCAGGCGCAGGCGCAGGCTGTCGTCGTCCAGTTCGCTCACTTCGAGCGAGCTGTCGCCGTCGATGCGGATCGCGGTCGAGCCGATCCGCACCTCGGTGCGTCCGTTCGGTTCGGTGGTGATCAGGTTGCGGCTGGTGACGGGCCAGTTGACCAGGGCGGCAGTGGCGGTTTCGCCCACGTCGCCGCTGATGCTGACCTTGCCCTGGGCCAGCGAAACGCGGCCGACGCGGCCCGGCGGCTCGGTCTCCAGCGTGCCCTGCGCCAGGGCGGCAGTGGATAAAGCCGTGAGCGCGAGCATCACGGCGGTACAGGCGAATCGCTTGTTCATGGGGGCTCCGCTAGGTGGACGAAGGACGGCTACCTGATTACAACGCACGAAGGCGTGCCGGGAATACGTAACTTACAGAAAGTTGCAACTGCTGTGTAACAGACACAGCAAGATACATGACTCAGGCGCGGCGGCCGGGTTCGACCAGGAACAGCAGGGTACCCATGACGACCAGCACGGCGCCGAAGATGCGGTTCTGGAGCTTCACGGCCCGCACGTCGCGCAGGAAACGCTGCATCATGGATGCCATGCCGGCATAGCCGTGCATGACGATCGAATCGATGGTCACCATGGTCACCCCGAGGATGGCCAGCTGCGGCAGCAGGGGCGCTTTCTGGTTGATGAACTGGGGCAGCACCGCGACCATGAAAATGATGCCCTTGGGGTTGGTGGCATTGGTGAGGAAGCCGGTCATCACGCGCTTGCCGAAGCCCGGGTGGGCGGGCAGGCCGGCGCTGCTCACCGCGCCGGCATCGGTGGCCGGCGCCGCCGGCGCGCGCCACTGCGCGATGCCCAGGTAGATCAGGTATAGCGCGCCGACGATCTTCACGGCGGTAAACGCCACCGAAGACGCCAGCAGCAGCGAACCCACGCCGGCGCCGGCGATCACCAGCACCAGGATCAGGCCGAGCTGCAGGCCCAGCACGGTAGCACTGGCTTTCTTCAGGCCGTACGCGAGGCCGTGCGACATCGACAGCACCGCGCCGGAACCGGGCGAAATGGCGATCAGGGAACCGGCGATGACGAAGGCGATCCAGGTAGCGAAGCTCATGCTGCTAGGGGAAAAGGAAGGGAAAGAGGGAGGAGGGTAATGCGAAACGGGCCAGCGCGCGCGTCCGGATCAACCGGAGCGCGGCGCAAGGCCAGGGTACTGCTTACTTCTTCTTTGGGTTGACAGCTGCTTTCAGCGTCGCACCGGCAGCGAAGCGCGGGGTCTTCGATGCTGCAATCTTGATGACGTCGCCGGTTGCCGGGTTACGGCCCTTGCGCGCAGCGCGCTTGGTGACCGAGAAGGTGCCGAAGCCGGTGATGCCGACCGTGTCACCCTTCTTCAGGCGCTCGGTGATGATCTCGATGATCGTGTTGACGGCGGTGTTGGCAGCCGCGCCGGACATCTCGGTGCGCTTCGCGAATTCCGCGATCAGTTCGCCTTTTTTCATAAGTCCCTCCGGGGTTAAAAGAGCGGGAAGATTAGCACAAAAGAATTGCTCTATGTAATCCCGTCCGGAGGCGAAGCGACGCGCAGCCTCAGGCCAGGCTGTTTTCGACGCTCGGCGCCGCCAGGCGGTGGCGCAGGGCGGCGTTGATCAGCGTCTGGTAACCGGTGCCGCAGCGTTCCGACAGGTTGCGGAATTCGTTCAGGACTTCGTCGTCGAGGTAGATCGTGATGCGGGTCTTGCGTTTCGGCGGACGGGCACGGCGCACAGGTGCTGCTTGCAGGGTCGATTCGGTATTCATGGCGTCTCCTTCGGTGGCGAGGCTGCAGTACCGCAGCCAACAGCCTGCACTATACGTACGCGATTTTCCGGACGCCCGGCAAAAGCGACGAGATGCAGATTTACGCGACTGAAATGCATAAAGCCGCGCTGAACCGTGTGACTGCAAATCACCGCTCAGGTAAGATGATATGAACTTGACATGATTGGAGCAACGATGGCTGGCAGCCTGTTATTACTACTAGACGATATTGCAAGTGTCCTCGATGATGTGGCCGTGATGAGCAAAGTGGCGGCGAAGAAGACTGCTGGCGTACTGGGTGACGACCTGGCGCTGAATGCGCAACAAGTTACCGGTGTCAATGCTGAACGCGAGCTGCCTGTCGTCTGGTCGGTAGCGAAGGGTTCACTCAAGAACAAGGCGGTCCTGGTGCCGGCGGCGCTGGCGATCTCGGCCTTCGTTCCATGGCTGATCACGCCGCTGCTCGTGATCGGCGGCGCCTTCCTCTGTTTCGAAGGCGCCGAGAAGCTGGCGCACAAGTTCCTTCACGGTAAGGAAGACGCAGAGCACAAAGCCGCACTGAGCGAAGCGCTGGTCAATCCCGCAGTCGACATGCACGCGCTCGAGCAGGAAAAAATCAAGGGCGCGGTTCGCACCGATTTCATCCTTTCGGCAGAGATCATCGTGATCGCCCTCGGCACAGTGGAAAACGCACCGTTCAGCCAGCAGGTCATGGTGCTGGTTACCATCGCGCTGGCGATGACGGTGGGCGTGTACGGCCTGGTGGCCGCCATCGTCAAGATGGACGATGTGGGCCTGTCCCTGAGCCAGAAAGCAAGCGGCCTGGCGCGCGGCACCGGCAATCTGCTGCTCGCGACGGCGCCCCGGTTGATGAAAGTCCTGTCGGTGGTCGGCACTGCGGCCATGTTCATGGTCGGCGGCGGCATCATCGCCCACGCCTGGGAGCCGCTGCACCATTTCGCGGAAGGCGCGGCGCAGGTGACAGCAGGCGTGCCGGGCGTCGGCGGCGTGCTGGCGGCAATCACCCCGACCATCGTCGATGCGCTGGCCGGCGTCGTGGTCGGCGCCCTCGTGCTGATGGTCGTGACCCTCGTGCAGCGCATGCGCGGCAAGAAAGCGCACTGAGCGCAGTCTCTTTTGTCGGACAGTCCATTGGCTGTCCGACTCCCTCTCCGCCGTTTCCATGGCCGTCCTGGCCAGTCATCCAAGCGCACGCCATCGACATGCCAGGCAGCGACTTGTCGCTTTTTGGTATCAGAAGTCACTCAGCGCGCATGATATCTCGTGAGTAATGTTGTCTAGACAAACAACTGTTTGACACGGTGTATTGACAGATACTCTGATCAGTAATCATTTCGTCTTAGCAATATTTGCTGACGACTGATCACAACACTCTTATTACTACAGGAGCATCTATGCGTTTCTCATCCGGGCGCTATCAGCTTAGCGTCGCCGCAATTGCAGTGGGCATGTTGATTTCCTCTGTCGCCGTCGCGCAGAGTTCCGAAGGCTCGATTTATGGCCGCGGCAAGCCCGGTGACAAGATCACGATCACCAGTATCGAGAACGGCGCGACGCGCCAGATCACGGTCGATGCGAACGGCACCTACACCGCCGCCAAGCTCCAGCCGGGTTCGTACCGCGTCGAAGGCGGCGGCATCACCCGTGACGTGAACGTCGCGATCGGTTCCGGTACCGCGGTCGACCTGGCGGTCGATAATGTCTCGCGCGTGGTCGTGAAAGGCGTGCGCAGCGTGATCGACGTCTCGAGCGTGGAATCGAACACGGTGTTCACCGCCGAACAGATGGCTGCGCTCCCGGTCGCGCGCGATGCGAACTCGTTCGCCCTGCTCGCTCCCGGCGTGATCAAGGGCGACGCCGACCTGGGCGTCGGCGGCCTGCCCTCCTTCGGCGGTTCGTCGGTTGCAGAGAACGGCTACTACATCAACGGCTTCGACGTGACCAACATCCGCAACTTCCTGTCCTACGCCAACCTGCCGTTCGACGCGATCGGGGCGCAACAGGTCAAGTCGGGCGGCTACGGCGCCGAGTTCGGCCGTTCGCTGGGCGGCGTGGTGAGCCTGGTGACCAAGCGCGGCACCAACACCTGGAAGGGCGGCGCATCGGTCTACTGGAACCGCAGGGGCTGCGTTCGAAAGGCAAGGACATTCCTGACCTGAACGATCCGGGCGCCAACAACTACATTTCCTTCCGCAAGGCGCGCCAGCAGACCGACCTGTCCTTCAACGTCTATGGCGGCGGCCCGATCATCCAGGACAAGCTGTTCGTATTCGGCCTCATCGAGGGCCGGCACGACCGCACCGACACCTTCTCGGAAGCGCTCAGCACCCGGACCACCTCCAGCAAGCCGAACGGCATGATCAAGGTCGACTTCATGCCGACCGACGCGCACCGCCTGGAGCTGACCGCGATCTCGAACGAGCACGAAGACGAGATCCTCGACTTTAACCGCGACATCGTCACCCGCCCCAACCAGAAGAACCTGACTTACCACCTGGGCGAACCGGCGATCAGCAAGATCACCTCGGGCGGCGAGATCCTGATCGGCAAGTACACCGGCTACCTGACCGACAACCTGACCGTGTCCGCCCTGGTCGGCGCCGTGAACGACCAGGTCGCCCATACCGTCGGCGCGCGCAACTCGGGCCAGGATTGCCCGGTCGTGCTCGACGTCGACCAGACCGAGATCGGCTGCTGGGCGATGCCGTTCCCGGGTGCTCCGGTGCGCGACCCGAATGCACGTCCGGTCGATGAAGACAAGCGCCGCGCCTTCCGCTTCGACGTCGACTATTCGCTCGGCAGCCACACGCTGCGCGCCGGTGTCGACCACCAGAAGTTCACCTCGTATGCAGGCGGCCAGTCGGATTACTCGGGCGGCTACTACTGGCGCTATTTCGTGTCGGATAACGGCACCGTCAACGGCGTGCCGAACGTCGTCGCGCCGGGCGGCCAATACGTGCGCCGTCGCGAGTCGGTGAGCACCGGCGGCAGCTTCGAGGTCGAGAACAGCGCCTACTACGTGGAAGACAACTGGAAAGTTACCCAGAACGTGCTGCTGTACGCAGGCCTGCGCTCGGAATCGTTCAACAACAAGAACGGCGACGGCGTCAGCTTCGTCAAGGCCGACCACTTGCTGGCGCCACGCCTGGGCTTCGCATGGGACGTGCAGGGCGATGCGACGCTGAAGGTGTACGCCAACGCCGGCCGCTACTACATCCCGGTCGCGTCGAACACCAACATCCGCGCTACCCAGGGCGAACTGTACGAGCAGCGCTTCTACACCTTCACCGGCCGCGATCCGCGCACCCAGGGTCCGGTGGGCGTGAGCGCCAACGACTTCGGCGTACCGCAGATCGTCGGTGACGGCTCGCTGCCGCACCCGGCGACCATCGCGGACACCAAGCTCAAGCCGATGTCGCAGGACGAATTCATCCTCGGTTTCCAGAAGGCGCTGGCGAGCGGCTGGAGCATGGGTGTGAAGGCCAGCTACCGCAAGGTCCAGGACGGCATGGACGACTTCTGCTCGCACATGGGCTTCGAGCGCTGGGCAGCCGACAACGGGCACAAGAACTTCGACTCGAGCACCATGGCGCAATGCCTCCTGCTCAACCCGGGCAACGACGTCAACCTGCAGATGGACCTCAACAACGACGGCAAGCTGACGGAAGTAGTGATTCCGGCGAAGTACCTGGGCCTGGAGAAGTACACCCGCAACTACTCCTCGCTCGAGTTCACCGCTGAGCGTCCGTTCAACGGCACCTGGGGCGTGGCCGCATCCTATACCCTGTCCAAGGTCAAGGGCAGCGCCGAGGGCTATGTGAACTCGGTCATCAACCAGGAAGATGCCGGTGTGTCGCAGGACTTCGATTTCGCGTCGCTGACCCACGGCTCGAACGGCTACCTGTCGAACGACCGCCGCCACGTGCTCAAGATGTACGGCAACTACGGCCTCACCAGCGAACTGCGCCTGGGCTTCAACGCCACGGTGTCGTCGGGCCGTCCGGTCAGCTGCATCGGCTTCGTGCCCGAGTCGGCAGACGACTACGACGACGCAGCCAACTACACCACCGCGTCGTCGTACTACTGCCTGAAATCGGGCGGCACGTCCACGCTGGTGCAGCGCGGTACCGCGGGCCGTACGCCATGGACCGGCTCGCTCGACCTGCAGCTGGCCTACATGCCGCGTGTCGCCAAAGGCAAGCTCACCCTCCAGGCTGACGTCTTCAACGTGTTCAACAGCCAGAAAGCGGTCGAGTTCGACGAGCGCCGCGACTATTCGCGTGACACCGTCGGCGAGGGCAAGCTGAACCTGAACTACATGCAGCCTACCTCGTTCCAGATTCCGCGTTCGGTCCGCGTGACCGCACGTTACGAGTTCTGACGATTCCCGGATAGGAGAGTCGGGGCCGCCTTCGCGCGGCCTTTTTTATTTCCGATATCAGGCCGGTAGCGCTTCCCGGCCAAGGCGCAGCGACGCGCGTGCATCGCGCACCCCCCAGGCAAACGCGCCCAGGGCCATCGCACTCAGCAACCAGCTGGCCCAGCCATGGTTCACCGGCGCCAGCCCGGTAGGCAGTGCGTGCCAGGCCAGCAGCGCCTGTCCGGTGAGCGTGACCATGATGCCGAGGTTCATGAACAGGAACAGGTGCAGGAAGCGTTCGCTGGCCGGCAGCTGGCGCACCTCGCCTTCGACCACCACGTCGCGCGCCGTGACCAGCAGTTCGCCAGCGAACAGCGCCACGATCCACCAGACAAAGGCCCCGTGCCACTCGAACCAGGCGAGCGAGGCGAACAGCGCGGCGAACAGGAATTCGCGCGCGCTGTGCAGGCGTTCTTCGGACACGCACTCAGGCCGCGAGGGCAGTTTCGCCAGCCATTCGTGGTTGATCGCCACGTCGAGGAAGCCGATGACCCCATGCACTATTAACGCATAGACATAGGGCGGCACGTTTTCTCTGCCTGCTCTAGACTACTTGCGACGCATTAGCGCGGCGCCCGCCGCCAGGCCCAGTGCAAAGCCGGCATACACGACGGCCAGCGAAGGCTTGGACAGGTGCTTTTCATAGCCGGGATGGAAGCGCTTGGGCGTCAGGTTGTAGTCGGCGAAGCAGGCGAAGGCCGAGGTGGCCGCCGCCGCGGTGAGCATGCCGACCGGCGTATTGCGGTCGAGATACTTGCCGGCGAAGCGCTCGAACAGGATCGACCAGAAGGTAGCGCTGGCGTGGTGGATCAGGTAGCCGGGCACCGTGTAGCGCATGGACGGGCCGCTGTGGCGCGCCGCCTTGTCGCCGTAGAGCCAGTGGCTGACCGCATTGGTGGGCGCGTAGGCGCTGCCGACTTCCTTCTTGCCGAGGGCCGCCAGCGCCACCGTCGACAGGATGCTGGAGGTGGCGCCGCCGACGAGGCCGCGCTGTAGTGCCGAGTTCCAGGCTTGCGTTTGCATAGGGTCCTCTTGATCGGGTTACACTTGAATTGCGTGAAAGGAAGCATGGATGCGGATCTTGCTGACGGGAGCCAGCGGTTTCATCGGACAACACCTGCTCCAGGCATTGCTGGCCGAAGGCCACCACGTCGTCTGCGCGGTGCGCCGGCCCAGGAGCAGTACCGAATCCGGCAACAGCGCGCGCCTCGCCTACATCCATGCGGACTTCACCCAAGATACCGATAAATCCGCCTGGCTGGCGCGCCTTTCCGGCATCGACGTGGTGATCAACACGGTCGGTATCTTCCGCGAAACCGGCAGCCAGACCTTCGAGCGCCTGCATACCGAAGCGCCGCGCGCCCTGTTCGCCGCCTGCGCCGAATCGCACGAGGTGCAGATGGTGATCCAGCTCTCTGCCCTGGGCGCCGACCGTGCCGCCGACACCCGCTACCACCTGTCCAAGAAGGCGGCCGACGACTACCTGGCCTCGCTTCCCGTACGCGCCTACATCGTGCAGCCCTCGCTGGTATATGGCAGCGAGGGAACCAGCGCCAGGGTGTTCCGCACCCTGGCCAGCATGCCGCTCACGCTGCGCTTCGGCAGCGCGCCCCAGCTGGTGCAGCCGATCCACATCGACGACCTGGTGGCGGCCGTCACCGGCCTGCTCAAGCACCGCCTGCCGCTGTCGCCCGCCAACGGCACGGCCTTGCGCGTGCCCCTGGTCGGGCCCCAGGCGATGCCCTTCACCGACTATCTGCAGGCGCTGCGGACAAGCATGGGAATGGGGCGCCAGCCCGTGTTGCCGCTGCCCGGCGCGCTGGCGCGCCTGATGGCGAAGTTCGGCCGCGTGCTGCCGGGCGGGCTGCTCGACGAGGAGGCGCTGCGCATGCTGGACCGCGGCAATGCCGGCGACGTGTCGATGACGACCCAGCTGCTCGGCCATCCGCCGCGCCCGGTACAGGACTTCATCCGCAACCCCGGCGCCGAGCGCACCCAGGCCAAGCTGGGCTGGCTGCTGCCGGTCCTGCGCCTGTCGATCGTGGCGGTGTGGATCATCACTGCCATCGTCTCCTACGGCCTGTATCCGGTCGAAGCGAGCTACGACCTGCTGGCCCGCACCGGCATTCCGCCGGCGCTGCAGCCCCTGATGCTGTACGGCGCCGCCACCTTCGACCTGGCGCTGGGCCTGGGCATCCTGTTGCTGGCGCGGCGGCGCTGGCTGTGGCTGGCGCAGCTCGGCCTGATCGGTTTCTACACCGTCGTCATCGCCATCAAGCTGCCGGAATTCCTGCTGCATCCCTACGGGCCGCTCACCAAGAACCTGCCCATGCTGGCAGCCATCTGGCTGCTCTACGAACTGGAGGAAACATAGATGGACTACGTCGTCGTCAAGTGGCTGCACATCCTGTCGTCCACCTTCCTGTTCGGCACCGGCATCGGCTCGGCCTGGTACATGCTGTTCGCCAACGTCAGCCGCGACGTGCGCGCGATCGCCGTGGTGGCCAAGTACGTGGTGGTGGCCGACTGGCTGTTCACGGCAACCACCGCGATCGCGCAGCCGCTGACCGGCTTCTACCTGATCCACCTGGCGGGCTACCCGCTGCACAGCAAGTGGATCATGTGGTCGATCATCCTGTACGTGCTGGCCGGTGCCTGCTGGCTGCCGGTGGTGTGGCTGCAGATCCGCATGCGCGACATCGCCCAGGAGGCGGCGCGCACGGGCACCGAACTCACGCCGCAGTACTGGCGCTTTTTCCGCATCTGGGTCACGCTCGGCGTGCCGGCCTTCATCGCCTTCGTGGTGATTTTCTGGCTAATGGTCGCCAAGCCGATGTGACCTTTAGAGCGCCTAACAATTCCCCCGATGGCTGCGTTGCATCGTCTCGCCGTACTAGCGTACTGTCTTCGACGATGCGCCTTGCCCTCGGGGTTTTGTTAGGCGCTCTTTTTGACAACCGATCATCCTCAGGAGAACCCCATGAAGGCATACCAGATTCTTCCCGGCGCGAACATCGACGGCCTGCAGTGCATCGACTACCCGGACCGCAACCTCGGCCACGGCGAGGTGCGCATCCGCGTACATGCGGTGTCGCTGAACTACCGCGACCTGATGGTCGCCAGCGGCAACTACCTCGTCACCGTGGACGATCCGATCATCCCCTGCTCGGACGGCGCCGGCGAAGTGCTGGAAGTCGGGCCGGGCGTCACGCGCGTACAGGTCGGCGACCGCGTGGCGGGCTCCTTCTTCCCTTACTGGCAGGACGGCATGACCTCGGCCGACAAGATCCGCCACGCCCTGGGCGGCGACATCGACGGCATGCTGGCCGAGGAAGTGGTGCTGCACGAGGACGCGCTGGCGAAGATCCCGGCCTCGCTGAGCTTCATCGAGGCCTCCACCATGCCCTGCGCCGGCGTCACCGCGTGGAATGCGATCTTCGTGTCCAGCAATGGGCTCAAGCCGGGCGACACCGTGCTGCTGCTCGGGACCGGCGGCGTCTCGGTGCTGGGCATGCAGCTGGCCAAGGCGGCCGGCCTGCGCACCATCATCACCTCGTCGAGCGATGAGAAGCTGCAGCGCGCCCGCCACCTCGGGGCGCACCATACGATCAACTACCAGGAAATCCCCGAATGGCACGAGGAAGTGCTGGCCATGACCCAGGGCAGGGGCGCAAACGTGGTGCTGGAAGTCGGCGGCAAGGGCACGGTCAACCGCTCGGTGTCGGCGGCGGCGATGGGCGGGACGGTGGCGATCATCGGCGGCGTCAGCGGCTTCGGCGGCGAGGTGAACCCCGCTTCGCTGCTGGCCACCGCCAAGCGCATGGTCGGCATCTTCGTGGGCAGCCGCACGATGCTGGAAGACGTGATGCGCTTCGCCGACGTCACCGGCCTGAAGCCGGTGATCGACCGCGTGTTCCCGTTCGCGCGGGCCCAGGAGGCCTACCGCTACATGGAATCAGGCTCGCACTTCGGGAAGGTGGTCATCGATGTGACCAGCCAGGATCACTAGAGGATCACTGACGCTTCTGCGGCACCAGTTCGATCTCGTACAGCCTGGGCCACAGCTTGCCGGTGACGAACAGGCGCTTGCCCTTGCTGTCCCAGGCGATGCCGTTCAGGACCGCGTCCGGGTCGAGGGTACCGCGCTGCGCCGGGGGCAGCAGGCCTTCGAGGTTGATCACGCCTTTCACCTTGCCGCTGCCAGGGTCGATGCGCAGGATCAGGTCGGTGCCCCAGACGTTCGAGAACAGCTCGCCCTCGACCATCTCGAGCTCGTTCAGCTGGGCGATCGGCTGGCCCTGGTGCGTCACCTGGATGCGGCGCACTTCCTTCATGGTCTTCGGTTCCAGCACGCGGATGAAGGAGCTGCCGTCGCTCATGTACACCGCCTTGGCATCGCTGGCCAGGCCCCAGCCTTCGCCGACGTACTTGAAGGTCTGCTTCAGCTTGAAGGTCTTCATGTCGAACACGTAGCCGACCTGCGAGGTCCAGGTGAGGGCAAGGATGCTGTTCCCGACCGGGGTCGAGCCTTCGCCGAAGACTTCCGCCGGCATGTCGGCCTTTTGCAGCACCTTGCCGCTGGCAAGGTCCACCTTGCGCAGCGAGGAGCTGCCGTTGCGGCCCGTCGTTTCGTACAGGTGGCCGTCGCGGAAGAACAGGCCCTGGGTGAAGGCCTTCGGGTCGTGCGGATAGCTGTTCTTGACGACGAAGCCGTAGACCGGGACGGCTGCCTGGGCGGGGACGGCAATGGCGGCGGCGAAGGCGAAGGTGGCGAGTGGTTTCAGCATGATGCTGAAACTCTAGCATGATCATGGGGTGCGCGCCGGAGCGCTAGAACAGCGACAGGTTCGGCGAGGGCTCCGGGGGTTTTTTGACCGTCTGCGGCGCCGCCCAGGTCTTCATGCCTGCCGCCGGATAGTGGCGGAGAAAACTGCGCGCCGTATCCACGTCGCGGCAGGCCAGCCAGTCCTCGAGTTCTTCCGGCCTGACCACGACCAGCGAGCGCTTCTCGTCGCCCGACTTGTGCATGCGCGACATCAAGGGGTGCTCGTCGGCGTTGATCGTGATCTGGGTGAACGAGGACTCGACCCGGCCGTCGGCCTCGGTCCACTCGCGCCACAGGCCGGCAACAAGGAAGGGGCTGTCGTCGTGCATGCCGATCGCATGGCGCAGCGCGCGGCCGCTTTCGTAGCAGGGCTCGTAGAACCAGCTCATCGGCACCGCGCACAGCTGCAGGCGGCGCCAGGCGGGGGCGAAGGAGCGCCGCTCGCCCAGCGATTCTGCGCGTGCGTTCATGGTGTCGAAGGGTTTCACCCCAGGCGGGATGTGACGGCGCGGCACCATGCCGTAACTGGCCAGGCAGACTTCAGGGCTGCCGTCGCGGCCGCGGCGCACGATCGGCGCGCTGTAGTCCTTCCAGACTTCGTCGGGCCAGCGCCAGTCGGCCGGCAGCTCGCTGAAGGCGCCGAGCGTGCCGAACTGTTCACGGGTGGGGGTATGGTAGTTGACGCACATGATCCGTCCAGCATAGTGCAACTACTAGAAATAGGCCAGCAGGCGTCCGCAGGCGATCACGCCGAACCACAGAGCCAGCGAGAGCAGGGCATGCAGCATGGCCCGTGGCGGCGCCCGGTCCGGCCAGGCCTCCGCCCGGCGGTAGGGTCCGGCGTGGAAGGCGAGCGCATTCAGACCGGCCAGGACCATCAGACCGAGCTTGAGCAGGAACACGCGGTTGGCCAGCAGGGCCAGCGGATCGGCCACGAACAGCAGCAGGCCGGTGGGGACCACCAGCAGCATGCTGCCGGCCGACCAGGGCAGCAGGTGGCGCGCCAGCGCCCTGACCGGCAGCTGGCGGCCGAAGCCGAGCACGCGCAGGTCGAACATCGCCGCCGCGCCCACCAGCACGGTGAAACCGATGATGTGGAGCGTCTCGACGGCCGGGTACAGCCAGGCGCCTTCGCGCAGGGCCTGCGCCAGCGGCAAGGACGCGGCGAAGCTCGCCGCGTCTTGCAGCATCAGCGCAGCTCCGTGGTCTTGTCCTTGATGGTAATGCGTTCGGCGCGCAGCTCGGTGGCCTTGCTGCGGTGTGGATAACCAACAACCGTGGCCTGGCCCCCCACTGCCAGGTTTTCCTTCGGCAAGCCGCGGTTTTCCATGCGTCCCGGCGGCGCCAGCACCACCAGCCAGGTCTTGTCGGCGGTCTTGAGGCGCACGAAGCCGTGCGGCTGCATGTATCCCGACTCCTCGATGGTGCCGGACAGGGTGAGCGGCTTGTCGGCGTTGTATTCGCTCCAGCCATGGTGGGCGGAAGCGGTGGTGGCGACCAGTGCAGCGAGTAAAAACCAGCGTTTCATGGACAGTCTCCCGTCAAGGAAAAGGCAAATTATTGTACGCCCAAATCTTGTGCACCCAGCCGACCCACGACTTCCAGCCGGTCCGGTCCCGGCCGCGCCACCACGATCTCGCCCTGCGCCACATATTCGTTCACCAGCGCGCGGATGTTGACGTCGTGCGTGACCAGCACCAGGTTGGCCTTGTTTCCACGCCATGCAGCGGCCCGGTCCAGCACTTCGCGGGTCTTGGCGCGTGCCGCGGCCTCGCTGTCGCGGAACAGGGAATCAAGCATCGGCGCTTCTTCCACCCGGCCGAAGGCCAGGCGGGCGGTGTCGAGGCAGCGGCACCAGCGGCTCGACAGCACCGGCCCGAGCGGGATGCCGCGTTCGCGGAAGGCGACGCCAATCGTGCGTGCGTCGCGCCTGCCCTGGTCCGACAGGTTGCGCTGGGTGCTGCACACGGCCAGCCGGAAGCCGGGCGGATCGCCGATGCCGGGATGGGTGGCGGCATGGCGGATCAGCAGCACGTAGCCGCCCTCCTGCAGGCGCTGCCAGAAGTCGCGCTCGGCCGCAGCCAGGCGGCCGCTGGCCAGCAGGGCAGATATTGCCAGGAAGCGTCGTCGCAGCATGCTTGTCCCCTCGGATCGGCTGTGGGCATTATCCTGCCCCGGCACATGGACGAGCGTACGGCTGCGGGGCAAGCAGGGATGCGGCATCGCCATGCGCCTCGCATGGACGCTAGCGGAGCCTCCCGCTACACTGGTTCGACGATGAACTGGAGAACACGATGCGCCTGACTGCCACTCTGCTCGCCGCCTGCCTGGCCTTGCCGTTGTCCGCCCAGGCCGACGAATCCTGCGGCGGGCTGGCCGGCGAACTCGCGGTCATGAAAGAGGCCGGCCAGGCACTGCGCAAGCGCATCGACTACCTCGCCCCCGAGAGCCCCGTTCAGCAGAAACTCTTGCAGCACGTCGAGCTGGTCGACCGCACCAACACGCAGCGCCTGAAGGCCCTGATGGCGCGCTGTGGCTGGCCATCGGCGGCCACGCATGGCGCAGGAGCAGTCAAGGATGCCTGGGTGGTGGTCCAGCAGGCAGAACGCGACCTGCCTTTCCAGAAGCAGGCGCTGGCCCTGGTCGAGCAGGCCGCCAGCGCGGGCGGCGACGGCCTGGACGAGTCCTTCGCCTACCTGTACGACCGCATCGCGGTCATGGAGAAGCGCCCGCAGCATTACGGGACGCAGCTGTCGGCCCCGACCGGGATTTACTGCGCCCTCGCGTTCGACCGCATGGACGACCGGGCGCAGGTCGAGGCGCGCCGCGCGCGGCTCGGGATGGCGCCGCTGGAGGCCTACCGGCGCGCGGTGCTGGAGATGCAGCGTTGCCCGGTCCCGCCGCGGGATCCTGCGGATTACCACTACGGGCCGCCGGCGCTCATCACACGAAAGTGAAGGTCAGCTCTTCCGGCAGGCGCGACTTCGGCAGGCCGGCATTGAAGTCGGCGCTCGAGCTGTAGCCGAAGCTGGCCAGCACCACGCTGGCCAGGCCCTGCTCGTGCAGGCCGAATTCCTCGTCCAGGATCTTCTGGTCGAAGCCTTCCATCGGCGTGGCGTCGATGCCGAGCGAAGCCGCGCCCAGCAGGGCGGTACCCAGCGCCAGGTAGACCTGCTTTTCCAGCCACTGCGGCAGGTCGCGCGTGATGTAGCGGTGGGTGCGCACATAGCCGCGCCGGCCCGCGTCCTGGCCCGCACGCGCCGCATCGTCGCGGAAGCGCCCGTCGCGCGCTTCCTGCGCCAGCAGGCGCTCCAGGTGGGCGTCGTCCATGTCGATGCGCGAGCAGAACACGATCACGTGCGAGGCATCGAGGATCTTCGCCGCGTTGTAGCCATAGCCGCCCTGCGCCGCCTTGGCCACCCGCGCCTTGCCCTCGGGGGTGTTGGCGACGATGAAGTGCCAGGGCTGCGAGTTCACCGACGAGGGGCTGTGGCGCAGCAGGCTGTAGACCTGCTGCATGAGTTCTTCGGGGACGCGGCGTTCGCTGTCGTAGGCCTTGGCTGTGTGACGCTTGCGGGCGGTTGCGAGAATATCCATCTTGTTCGTTTCCTTAGCTTGTTACATTGACTTAAAAATGTTCGAGCACGATCTTGCCGACCGCGCGGCCGCTCTCGATCAGGGCATGCGCGCGGCGCAGGTTCTGCGCCGAGATGCTGCCGTAATGCTCGCCGAGCGTGGTGCGCAGGCTGCCCTCGTCGACCATCTGCGCGACGAGGTTCAGGAGCTTGTGCTGCTTGATCATGTCGTCCGTCTCGAACATCGAGCGCGTGAACATCAGCTCCCAGTGCAGCGAGATCGACTTGCGCTTGAGCGGCACCGCGTCCAGGCTGGCCGGGTCGTCGATCAGCGCGAACTGCCCCTGCGGCGCCAGCACGTCGACGATGGCGGGATAGTGCTTGTCGGTGTGCGTCAGGCTGATGACGATGTCCACCGCCGGGAAGCCCAGCGCTTCGAGCTGCGGACGCAATGGCTGCGCGTGGTCGATGACGTGGTGGGCGCCGAGCTCGCGCACCCAGTTGCGGGTTTCCTCGCGCGAGGCGGTGCCGATCACGGTGAGCCCGGTGAGCTTGCGTGCCAACTGTAACAGGATCGAGCCGACTCCGCCGGCCGCGCCGATCACCAGCAGCGACTTCCCGCCACCGCCGCCCTCGGCGATGCGCAGGCGGTCGAACAGCAGCTCCCAGGCCGTGATCGCGGTCAGGGGCAGGGCGGCCGACTGGGCGAAATCGAGCGTTGCCGGCTTGCGGCCGACAATGCGCTCGTCCACGGCCTGGAACTGGCTGTTCGAACCGGGACGCAGCAGCGAGCCGGCGTAGAACACTTCGTCGCCTTCCTTGAACAGGCTGACGGCGCTGCCGACGCCGCGCACGATGCCGCTGGCGTCCCAGCCCAGCACGCGCGGTTCGGTGACCGGGCTGCCCAGGCGGATCTTGGTATCGACCGGATTGACGGAGACGGCGCGTACTTCCACCAGCAGGTCGTGCGGACCGGCCAGCGGCATCGGCAGCTCGATCTCCTGCAGGGACTGGGGGTCGCTGATGGGCAAGCCATGCTGGGTATACACTACTGCTTTCATGTTGAATCTCCGGTAAGTTTTGAGGTCAATGACGATTCTATGTAGCAGGCCGGAGATGAAAAACCCGGCTGGAGCGATTTCACTTTCACAGCTGGAGAGAAAATGATCAGGCTGGATGACCTGGCGCTGTTCGTCCGTACCGCGGCCCTGGGCAGCTTTTCGAAGGCCGCGCGCGAAGTCAACCTGCTGCCCGGGCAGGCCAGCGCGGCGATCGGGCGCCTGGAGCGCGAGCTCGACATCCGGCTGTTCGCGCGCTCCACCCGCAGTCTACGCCTGACCGAGGAAGGCAAGCGCTACCTGCCCTTCGCGCAGGACGCGCTGGATGCCCTGCGCGAGGGTCACGACGGCCTCCGGGGCGACGCCAACTGCCTGACCGGCACCCTGCAGATCGCGGCCCCCTCGGACTTCGGGCGCAATCTGCTGCTGCCCTGGATCTCGGAATTTCGCCGCGCCCATCCGGGGCTCGACATCCAGCTCCTGGTGTCGGACCAGGTGGCGGACGTGTTCCGCGACCCGGTCGACATCGCCCTGCGCTACGGGCAGATCGATGACGCCAGCTACGTCGCCCTGCCGGTCGCGCCCACTAACCGCCGCGTGCTGGTGGCCTCGCCCGCCTACCTCGCCCAGTACGGCGCCCCGGGCTCGCTCGACGCGCTGGCGGATCACAACTGCCTGCAATACCGGCTGCGCGGCCGCACCTACGACCGCTGGTCCTTCCCGACCGCGGAAGGCGCGCGGCTGGTGCAGGTGTCGGGGCGGCTGGTGAGCGACGATGCCGAGGTGGTGCGGCGCTGGGCGCTGGCCGGCGAGGGCATCGCCTACAAATCCTGGCTCGACGTCAGCCAGGACGTGGCGGAGAAGCGGCTGGAAGTGCTGCTGCCGGAGCTGCCGGGCGAGCCCACCCCGCTGCACCTGGTCTGCCCGCACCGCAGGCAGTTCTCGCCCGCGGTGAAGCTGTTGCATGCCCTGGTCGAAGAACGCTGCCGCCCGCTGGCGCGCGACGCCTAGGCTTCCTCGTTCATTTCCGCCGCCAGGGTGGCGACCAGTTCGCCCGCCGGCATGGCGCGCGCCTGGGCGAAGTTGGTGCCGCCCCAGTTGACCGAGTAATCCTGGCTGCCTTTGCTGGATGCGGCCGCATGCAGGGCCTTGGCGGCGTCGTAGGCGATCGGATAGTCCGGCAGCGGCGGATGGCCGTCGGCCCCGACCTCGAGGAACAAGCGGTTGACGATGCCGCGCGCCGGCCGGCCGGAGATCACGGCCGTGAGTTCGGTCTGCAGACCGCTGCCCTGCGCGATCAGCGCGCGGTGGTGCGGCGGGGCCGAGGACTCGGGACAGGCGATGAAGGCGCTGCCCATCTGGACCGCGCTGGCGCCGTGATAGAAGGCGGTGCGGATCTGTTTGCCGTCCATGATGCCGCCGGCCGCGACCAGCGGCAGCGCGAGCTTGTCGCGCAGCTGTTCCAGCAGCTCGAAGGTGGGCAAGGCCGGGTCGGGTGCGGAAGGATCGAAGATGCCGCGGTGTCCGCCCGCTTCGATGCCCTGGGCGACGATCACGTCGATCCCGGCCGCCTCGATCCGCTGCGCCTCGTCCAGCGAAGTCGCGGTGGTGAACAGGACGATGCCGGCGGCCTTCAGCGCGTCGATCCAGTCCTGCGGCGGCAGGCCGAAATGGAAGCTGACCACGGCCGGGCGCGTTTCCAGCAGCAGCTCGAGCATCGCCTCGTCCGCCAGGAAGCTGCGGTAGATTTCCGACAGCGCGGCAGGAGGCTCGGCGCCGAACTGTGCGAAATGCGGGCGCAGCCAGGCCAGCCAGGCGGCTTCGCGCGCCGGGTCGGCCTGGGCCGGCGCATGGGTGAACACGTTGGCGTTGAACGGCCGGGCGGTCTTCTCGCGCACTGCCGCGATGGCGGCGCGCGCCGCCTGCACGGTCGAGGTGCCCAGGGCGATCGAGCCGAGCCCGCCCGCTTCCGAGACGGCGGCGGCCAGCGCCGGGGTGGAGACGCCCGCCATGGGGGCCTGGATGATGGGGTAGCGGATGTCCAGCTTCGACAGCAGGTCGTGGCTCATGATGGCGGCTCCGTAGTCAAGGTGTCATCATGAGTATAGCGAGAGCCGCGCGCTTATGCGCCGCGTACCAGCAGATACGCCAGCACCAGCATCAAGGTGCCGGTCAGGGCCTCGATTCCGCGCCATACCGCCGGACGGCCGAGCACCGTCGCGAAGCGCCGGGCGCCCAGGCCGAGCGCCGAGAACCACAGCACCGAGGCCGTCATCGCACCGAGGGCAAAGGACAGGCGCGCATCGCCGGCCAGGCTGCTGCCGACCGCACCCAGCAGCACCACGGTATCGAGGTAGACGTGCGGGTTGAGCAGCGACAGCGCCAGCACGGTGGCCAGGGCGCGGCCCAGGGTCTGGGCCTTCTCGTCGGGCGACGCCGCGAGCGACGCGCCGCCGCGCAGGCTGCTCTTCCAGCAGCGCCAGCCATACCAGACCAGGAAAGCGGCGCCGCCGTAGCGCGCCACCCCCATGAGCGTGGGCGAGGCTTCCACCAGCGCGCCCAGGCCCGCGATGCCGAGCCCGATCAGCAGCACGTCGACCGCGATGCAGGCGGCGACCGTGGCCAGCACGTGCTGGCCGCGCACGCCGGTACGGATCACGTGCGCATTCTGCGCACCGATGGCCATGATCAGGCTGGCTCCCAAACCCAGCCCCTGCAGGAAAACCTGTTGGAAAAACATGATGCACCTCGACGAAAACCGCCATGTTTGCTTACCGCACAGCAAAATTCAAATATATTCATGATTTCTAAACTTGGTTAAGCAAAACTGATCCATGCAAATCGATCCCCGCCGCAGCGCGGCCTTCATCGCCGCCGTCGACACCGGCAGCCTGGAAGCGGCGGCCGTCCAGCTGTCGCTCAGCCCCTCGGCCGTCTCGCAGCGCATCTCGGCGCTGGAGCAGGACTTCGGCACGCCGCTGCTGGTGCGCAGCCGCCCTTGCCGGCCGACCGGGCCGGGCACGCGCCTGCTGCAGTACCTGCGCCGCTCGACCTTGCTGGAATCGGAGTTCCTGGCCGAGATGGGCATGGACGAGGGCCCGGCCCGGGTGTCGATCGCGGTCAACAACGACACCCTGGCGACCTGGCTGCTGCCGGTGCTGGCGCCCATCCTCGCGCAGGAAGAACTGCTGGTGGAATTCGTGCTCGACAACCAGGGCCATACCTTTGCGCTGCTGGAGCAGGGCCGCGTGGTGGCGTGCATATCGGGCGAGGCGATGCCGATGCACGGCTGCAGCGTGAGCCCGCTGGGCCAGATGCGCTACCGGATGGTCGCGTCGAACAGCTTCGCCCGGCAGTGGTTCGCCGACGGCTTCAACCGCGAGACGGCGCGCCGCGCGCCGGTGGTGGTCTTCGACCGCAAGGACTCGCTGCAGTCGGCCTTCCTGCTGAAGCATTTCGGCCTGCCCGAGGGCTCCTATCCGTTCCACTACGTGCCGGCCAGCGACCCGTTCGTGACGGCGATCCGGATCGGCATGGGCTACGGCATGCTGCCCATGGAGCAGTGCGGTGCGATGCTGGAGGACGGCAGCCTGGTGGACCTGGCGCCCACGCTGCACATGGACGTGCCGCTCTACTGGCACGCCTGGCGCATCCAGCCACCCCGGCTCGAACGCATGGGGGCGGCGCTGGTGAAGACCGCACGCGCGGTGCTGCTGCCGCTGCCTTAGGAAGCATGCACGAGCTTGAGGCCCGGCCCGTTGCTGCGCTGGGCCGTGCGCGCTGGCGCCACCGGCCACCATTGCGCCACGCCCCACAGCAGTTCCGGCGCCAGGAACAGCCAGACCAACGGCAGCCCGCCCTGGGCCAGCGCCCACAGCATCCAGGTCGCGAACAGGAAGCGTCCGGCGCCGTCGTAGCGGCCCAGCGCCAGGCTCGGTTCCAGCAAGCGCCGCACGGACCACAGCAGCACCAGGCTGCCCATCAGGCAGGTGATCATGATATGCAGCTGGGCGAAGGGCGGCAGCGCCGCGCCGCCCAGCCAGAGATTGACTTTGCCCAGCTGAGGGTACAGCAGCTGGAAGGTCCAGGGCGTGGCGAAGGGCGCGACGATGAGGATATCGAACAGGGCGCTGGCGCGCGTGATGCGGAGATAGGTGGACAGCGTGACGGTTGGCATGGCGTGCTCCTGCGGCGTTGAAGGGCGCATCCACGATGCTGGCATGCCTCGCATCAAACCTCTTTGCGATGGACGAAAAAAAGGGCCGGACGTGTGGACGTCCAGCCCCAAAGGATGGAGATTGTGTCAGCGCCGCTTCAGGCTCAGGTGCCGATGCGGCCGCCGTCGTTCTTGGTGATCACGATGGTGGCCGAGCGCGGGCGCTTGCCGGCGCCGTAGCCCGCGTTCGCCGGCCACTGGCTGGTGTACTTGCTTGGATCGGCGGCATTGGCTGCAGCGGTGGTCTCGCCCGGATGCTGGATGTTCACGAACAGCGCCTTGCCGTCCGGCGTTTCGGTGATGCCGGTGATCTCGGAACCGACCGGGCCCACCAGAAAGCGCTTGAGCGTATCCTGGGTCGCGGCCAGGCCGACGTAGGTGTCCACGCTCAGGGTGCTGCCGTTGGCGCGCGGGTAGTTCAGGGTGACTTTCTTGCCGTCGCCCACGCGGCCCGGCACGCCGGCCAGCATCATGCAGTTGGTGACGTCGGTGTAGGCGCCATCGTCGGTCTGGATCCAGCAGATGCCGGTGGAGGGGGTAAAGGCCAGGCCGTCCGGGCTCGAGAAATCCTGGTCGGCGCTAAGGCCGGACAGGTTCACCGTGCCTGCCGGGGCGCCGGATTCCGCGCCGAACAGGTAGATGTCCCAGATGAAGCTGGTGGCTGTCGAACCGGCAGCGCCTTCCTTGACGCGGATGATATGGCCGTTCGGATTGCCCACCTGCGCGGTCGTGCCTTTCATGTCGGTGTAGACGCGCGGATTGGCGGCATCCGGCGCGGCCTGGCTCGATCCGCTCGGCTCGACGCGGCGGTTGCTGTTGTTGGTCAGCGTGAAGTAGATCTCGCCGGTGCCGGGATGTACCGAGCACCATTCCGGGCGGTCCATCTTGGTCGCGCCGACGGCGTCGCCGGCTAGTCTGGCATTCACCAGCACGTCGGCCTGGTCGGCGAACTTGTAGGCGGCGTAGGAGGCGATCTCCGGATTGCCGATCGAAAGTTCGATCCACTGGCCGCTGCCGTCGGCGGCGAACTTCGCCACGTACAGCTTGCCGCTGTCGAGGTACTTGTCGCCGGTGGCGATGCGGTCAAGCGGCGTCGCGTCGGCCGCGGCCCAGACGGCGTTCGAAACGAACTTGAAGATGTATTCGTTGCGCGAATCGTCGCCCATGTACACGGCCAGCGGCTGCCCGGCGACCGGCTTGCCGAAGACGGCGCTTTCGTGGGCGAAGCGGCCCAGCGCGGTGCGCTTCTTGATGGATTTGGTCTTGTCGTAGGCATCCATCTCGACGATGTAGCCCATGCCGTTCAGCTCGTTGCGGTAGTCGTCGCTACCGTCGAGCGACGCACCCTTCCTGCTGATGTCCCAGCGAGCGTACTTGTCTTCGGTACCACCGGTCTCCCAGCCGTGGCGCGATGCCGCGCCCTGGCTGCGGCCGTAACGGTTGAGCGAGACCACGCTCTTGTCGTTGCCGCGCGCGGCATTGTCGGCCGCGCCGCGGGTAAAGTAGCCGGCCCAGTTCTCTTCGCCCGACAGGTAGGTGTTCCACGGAGTCTTGCCGGTGCCGCAGTTGTTCAGGGTGCCGCGGATCCTGGTGCCGTTGGTGGAGTACTTGGTGACCACCAGCGCATTGCCGCGTACCGGGCCGGAGATCTCGATGTCGGTCTGTTGATGGACGCGGCGATTGAACGCGGAATCCTTCAGGTATTCCCATTTGGCGCCGTTGCGGCGCACTTCGACCACGGACAGGCCATGCAGCGCCATTTCCTTGTCCACCTCAAGCGCCGGGCGCGGCAGGCTCATGGTGCCGCCGTTCGGGTGCAGGAAGAATGCGGAAAGCTTCTCGTCGATCGTGGCTTCGTGGTTCACTGCCAGCAGGCCGCGGTCGGCCGCCGTCGTCGACGGCATACCGGTGCTGGAGAGCGCGAAGAATTCCATGCCGTCGTGCTGGTCGCCGGCACGGTTCTCGTGGTCGGTGTCGGTGCCGTCGTTCTTGAATGCGGGCGTGGAGGCGGTCAGCGGGTCGCCCATGGCGTACAGCACGCTGGCGGTGTAGCCCGCCGGGACGACGACCGTATCGGCCAGGCTCTTGGAAACGGCGCTGAAGCCGAGCAGTTTTTCGGCCGGCGGCGGCGGGGTGCTGCCGACTGGCGGCGTCGGCAGGGTAGCGATGTCGTTGTCCGAACCGCCGCATCCGCTCAGGCCGATGGCGCCCAGCAGGGCGGAGGCAGCCGTCGCGGCGCCGCCGCGCAGCAGGCTGCGGCGGCTCAGGCGGGCTTCGAGGACAGTGCTGAAGTGTTCATTCGACGAAACGTTCGTATCGATGTCGTCATGGTCGACAGGGATGCGGGCGAGGTCGGTCGGCTTGTTCACGGGTGATCCTGTTGGTTGTTAGGAATAGTCCGTGCATGGTAGGGAGGGAACATGACTTCCTTGTGACCATTCGATAACAGTTGTGTGACAAATTTGACGAATTTGGCGACGATACCCCTGGCATGCAGATATACTGCCGAGTACCCAACAAGGACCCTACCATGCAGGACAGCCGTGACGCCTCCCAGGCGCTCGACCCCGCCACACTAGGCCATCTACTCTTCGAAGCCAGCCCCGATTGCGTCAAGCTGCTCGACGCGGCGGGCCATATCGTCGCGATGAACAGCAACGGCCTGCGCGCCCTGGAACTCGACGGTTTCGAGGCGGTACGCGGCCAGCCCTGGACCGCGCTGTGGCCGGAGAGAAGCCGGGCCGAGGTCGAAGCCGCGATGGCGGCGGCGCGCAGCACCGGCGTCGGGCGCCTGCGCGCGCCTTGCCCGACCGCCGCCGGCACCGTCAAATGGTGGGAGGTCACCGTCAGCCGGGTTGGCCAGGATGGCCTGCTGGCGAACTCGCGCGACATCACCGGCCAGGTGCGCGCCGAGGCCGAGCGCGAAGGCCTGCTGGCCCAGCTACGCAGCGCCAAGCAGCGCCTGGACGACGTGTTCCGCCAAGCGCCGGCCTTCATGTGCGTGTTCAGCGGCCCGGATCACGTGTTCGAGCTGGAAAACGAACGCTACCTGCAGCTGGTCGGCGGCCGCTCCAACATCGGCGTGCCCCTGCGCGAGGCGCTGCCGGAACTCGCCGGACAGGGCTTCGTCGAACTGCTGGACGGCGTGTACCGCAGCGGCGAGCCGCTATTCGGCAACGACGTGCCGGTGATGCTGCAGCGCCGCCCGGATGCGCCGCTGGAGCGCCGTTTCGTCGACCAGGTCTACATGCCGCTGCGCGACCACGCCGGCCGCGTGACGGGCATCCTGGTGCACGGCATCGACGTCACCGACCGCAAGCTCGCCGAGATCGAGCTGTACGAAAGCCGCGAACGCTTCCAGAAGATCGTCAGCCAGGCCGCCACCGGCGTGGTGCAACTGGACCACGAAGGCCGCATCACCCTGGTGAACCAGAAGTACTGCGAGATGGTGCAGCGCACCGAGGCGGAACTGCTGGGCGCCAGCGTGCTCGACGTCACCGCCCCGGATTCGGTGCCGGTGACGCTGGAGGCGGTGCGCCTGCTGGCCGGCGGCGAGTCGGGCGTGGTCATCGACAAGGAATACCTGCGCCGCGACGGCAGCGTAATGCCGGCCACCAGCAGCGTCAACGCGCTGCGCGGCCCGAACGGCGAATTCCAGGGCCTGGTGGCGATCGTGGTCGACACCACCGAAAGCCGGCGCGCCGCCGAGAAGCTGCGCGCCAGCGAGGAGCGCTACCGCACCCTGTTCGAATCGGTCGACCAGGGCTTCTGCATCTTCGAGATGATCTTCGACGCGCAGGACCGGCCGGTCGACTACCGCTTCCTCGAGATGAACCCGATGTTCGAGGCCCATACGGGCCTGCATGACGCGGTGGGCAGGACGGCGCGCGAGATGATCCCGACCCTCGACGCGTTCTGGTTCGAGACCTACGGCCGGGTGGCGCAAATGGGCGAGCCGGTGCGCTTCGAGAACGCGGCCCCTGCGATGGGACGCTGGTTCGACGTCTATGCCACCCGCCTCGGCGGGCCGGCCAGCCGCCGGGTGGCCCTGCTGTTCAGCGACATCACGGCGCGCAAGCAATCCGAGGAAACCCTGCGCAAGCTGGCCAGCGACCTGGAAGAGGCCGACCGCCGCAAGACCGAATTCCTGGCCACCCTGGCGCACGAGTTGCGCAACCCGCTGGCGCCGATCCGCAGCGGCCTGTCGGTCATGCGCCTGAAGGGCGACAACCCCGCCTCGGTGGCGCGGGTGCGCGAGATGATGGAACGCCAGGTCAGCCACATGGTGCACCTGATAGACGACCTCCTGGACATCGCCCGCATCAGCGGCGGCAAGCTGGAACTCAAGAAGGAACGCGCCGACCTGCGCGGCGTGCTCTCGAACGCCGTCGAGACCAGCCTGCCGCTGATCGAGACCGGCCGCCACGAGCTGTCGGTGGACGTGCCGGAACATGCGGTGCCGGTCGAGGCCGACGTTACGCGCATCGCCCAGGTGGTGGCCAACCTGCTCAACAACGCGGCCAAGTACACCCCTAACGGCGGGCGCATCGGCCTGTCCTTGCGCATCGAAGGATCGGACGCGCTGATCGCGGTCTCGGACAACGGGATCGGCATCCCCCAGGACGAACTCTCCTCGGTGTTCGAGATGTTCAGCCAGGTCGGGCACCACCTGGAACGCGCCCAAGGCGGGCTGGGGATCGGCCTGTCGCTGGTGCGCAGGCTGGTGGACATGCACGGCGGATCGGTCGCGGCAGCGAGCGGCGGGCCGCATGCCGGCAGCACCTTCACCGTGCGCCTGCCGCTCGCAGACGGCGCCCAGGACACGCTGGTGCAGCCCGTGCCGCAATCGGCGGAGGGCGCGGTGGGCGGCACCCGGATCCTGGTGGTGGACGACAACGTCGACGCGGCGACGACGCTGTCGATGATCCTGGAAGCCTGCGGCTACACGACCCAGGTGGCGCACGGCGGCATCGAGGCCCTGGCGGCCGCGCAGGCCTTCCGGCCGCAGGTGGCCTTCCTCGACATCGGCATGCCCGGCATGGACGGCTACGAGACCGCACGCGCGATGCGCGGGCTGGAAGGGCTGGAAGACGTCACGCTGGTGGCGCTGACCGGCTGGGGCGCGGATAGCGACCGCCGCAAGTCGAACGAGGCCGGCTTCGACCAGCACCTGACCAAGCCGGTGCAGCTGGACGTGGTGCAGGACCTGCTGGCGAAGCTGGCCGCTTGACGGTTCAAGCCTGGCGCTGTCCTAAAGCGATGCAGGCGGCACCCGCCAGCGCCAGCGCCACACCCAGGTAATCGCTCCACACCGGCCTGATGCCGTCCACGATCCACAACCAGGCCAGCGCGGTGGCGATGTAGACCGCGCCATAGCTGGCGTAGACGCGCCCGCTGGCGGCCGGGTGCAGGGTCAGGAGCCAGACGAAGACCGCCAGGCTGAGGGCCGCCGGAACCAGCAGCCAGGCGGAGCCCTTTCCGGTCAGCCACAGCAAAGGCAGGTAGCAGCCGAGCAGCTCGGCGATGGCGGTGACGAAGAACAGGCCGGCCATGCGGCCGAAGGGCAGGAGATCGAAGGGCATGGAGGACGCGCTTGTGGAAAACGCCCATCTTATCCTCAGCCAGCCGCTTGTGCCTCGAACCACGCGCGGCTGGCCGCATCCGCCGGGAAGAAGGATTCCAGCCGCAGCTCGTGCACGGTTACGTCGTGCGGCGTGCCCAGCGTGGTGATGGTGGTGAACAGGTTCAGCGTCACCTCGTCCTTGCGCAGCTGGACCGGCAGGAAGGGCAGGGCGCGGCGGTCGAGGTTGGGCTGGCTGGTCGCGCCTGCGATGCCGGGAAAGGCCATCAGCTCGTCCAGCAAGGCACTCGCCTCGCTGCCCGGACCATCGCCCATCGCCTCCCGCTGCACCCACTGCAGCAGGTCGGTGCAGACGTCTTCCCAGTTCAGCAGGTGGCGCCGCAAGCCGTCCGGGTCGAGCGTCAGCTTGAGCACGTTGACCGAACCGTCGCGCGGGATCGGGGAATTAGCCGGCATGCCGAGGAAAAAACGCATCATGCGGGCGGCCGGCTCGTTCGCCATCACCAGGTTCCACAGGCGGTCGACCACCAGGGCCGGATAGGGCGCCTGCTGGGCCAGCATGAAGTCGAGCGCCTGCATCACGGACGCCAGCTCCGGGTCCGACAGGCTGCGCTCGCGGTAGGCCGGCGCGAAGCCGGCCGCCAGCAGCATCGCATTACGCTGGCGCAGCGGGATGTCGAGCACCAGGCCCAGCTTGAGGATCAGCTCGCGGCTTGGCGCCGCCCTGCCCGTCTCCAGGAAACTCAGGTGGCGCTGCGAGATGCCGGTGTCCACCGACAGCTTGAGCTGGCTGGCCCCGCGCTTGCCGCGCCAATAGCGCAGCGCGGCGGCGAAATCGCTGAAGTACTGGTTGTCCACTGCGCGCGCTGCAGTATCCATGGCTTGCCTTCCGATCCAGTTGCGGCCGATTGTGGCCCAGGCTTCACGCCTTGTCGAGGAAACCGGTGACGCTGGCCACCATTTTTCCGCAGGCGGCTGGGGGCTGGCGATTACCTGCCAGGTAATGGTGACGGGTGCCCGCGCCACCGATTCGCGATCCGGCGTATCCTCCCGGAGACGGCATTTATTTTGGCGGTGGATACCTTGAGCGAGCAGACACTTTCAGCAATCAAGCTCGGCGCGCAGCAGCTGGCGGACGTGGTCACCCTGCCCGCCCGGCAGCGCTATACGCGTTTCGTGCAGCAGGTGGCGGCGTCGGGCGAAGCATGGGGACTGTACCGCGACGGCTGGGCGCTGGCCAAGACCGACGACGGCACCCTGGTGTTCGCCATGTGGCCTGCCAGCGAATTCGCCGACCTGTGCGCGGAATACGAATGGGATGGCTACGAGCCGCAAGCCTTTTCACTGGACGACCTGATGAGCGATTTGCTGCCCCAGCTGGAAGAGGATGAGGTATTGCCCGGCATTTTCTATACGCCGGGCGACCGCGGGCTGACACCGACGGCCACCACGCTGCGGGTGGACCTGGAGCGCGAGCTGAGCCGGCGCTAGAGACTTAATTCGTAGCGCACATCGCGTCGGTCTTCGGTCTGCAATCCCTCGACCAGGTAGGCATCCCAGCCCAGCCGGCCTTCATCCCCTTCCAGCCGCACGTTGCGCACGTCGGCTGCCAGCAGCACCAGTTCCACCTCGTATTCGAGCGACAGCCCGGTGAACATCGCCAGCATGCTGCGCAGCGCCCGCGCGGCCAGCCCGCCCGGCAGGAAGTCGTTGAAGCCGGCCCGGTCCAGCGGACCCACCACCAGGCGCAGGCGCAGGTCGCGCTGCCAGACGCGCGCGCCGGCGATGGCACCTCCACCGAGCACCGCATTGTCGCTGCCCAGGATGGTCTGCTGGCTTGGGGGCACCTCGTACCAGCAGCCGACGAACTGCTCGGCATTGACGCGCTGTCCAAAATATTCCGACAGCACCCGCCCCAGCTGCATGCTGGAGGCCGGGCGCTGGCGCATCGCACCGGCAAAGTAGGCGATCGACTCGTCCAGCACCACCCCATCCTCGCTGCCGGCCAGGCGCTGCCGCAGCGCGCCGCTGCCCAGTCCGGCCAGGCTCAGGAGCAAAGGCAGGAAGGCGTCGTGGCCGTCGCGCTGGTATTGCAGGGCCAGGCGGTACTTGCGCCAGGCTTCGTAGAACAGGGCCAGCGTGCGGTTGGAAAAGGTGTCGAGGAAGGCGCGTGCGCCTTCGGCTTCCGATTCCCCCTTTTCCAGCGACTGGTGCTCGGCGATGCGCTCGGTGTAGTGCAGCGGCAGCACGCCGTGGCCGCCCAGCAGGCCCATGAAGGACGGCGTCAGGCGCACGTACTTGAGCGCCCCCGCGTCCAGCGCGGCGGCCAGCGCCGCAGGCCTGGTATCGATGTCGCGCGGCTCGGCCTGCACCGCTTCGAGCTGGCTGGCCGGAAAACCGAGCGAGACCGAATTCTGGAAGCGCAGGTACTGCGCCACCAGGTCGCGCGAAGGCTTGCCGCGCCGGCGCAGCCACAGTTCGAGCATGCGCACCGCCTGGACGTACTCGAAGCGGTAGGGCTCGCGGAACAGGCGCTCGATTACAGCAGGCTCAAATCGCCGCTGCGGGACTGGCATGTCAATATCTCTTCTCCGGTTTTGCTCGATGCGATCACCAGCTGGGTGAAGCTGTTGGCATGCACGTACAGCGCCAGGAAGCGCTCGACCACCTGGGCAAAGGCATGGATGCCGCTGCCGACAAAGGCTTCCTCGTCGATGCTCAGGCGGACTTCGACGCCACGCACCAGGCAGGTGAAGG
The DNA here is from genome assembly GCF_000427785.1 of Massilia alkalitolerans DSM 17462. GTDB lineage: Bacteria > Pseudomonadota > Gammaproteobacteria > Burkholderiales > Burkholderiaceae_D > Telluria > Telluria alkalitolerans. The sequence goes on along the minus strand of NZ_ATYR01000004.1, from coordinate 236,038 downwards.
GATTACCGGCCAGCCAGGCCGTGGTGGGCCGCTGGGCGATCGCCTTGATGCCGCCGATCTGGCGCTGCGAGGATGGCGAGCGGGGCAGGTCGTACAGGGCCAGCATCTCGCGGAAGGCATCGACGCCGCCGTCGGCCAGCGACAGGTGGTTCAACGCCAGGTGCGAGATCAGGCGCCAGTGCGCGCCGCGGCCGCTGGCGAAGCGGTGGGAGCTTGTCGGCTTGCGCAGGAAAGCGATCGATCGGACGCTCGAGCCGCCTTCCAGGAACAGGTCGCCGCCCTGCTGGCCATAGCTCAAGCTGGCCGGCAAGTCGCGGTTGGTGCAGGTGAGTTCGATATTCAGGGTGTCGGTTTCCACTTCGCCCGGGTCGAAGTCGATGTCGACGATCGACACCTGGGTTTCGAAACCGGGGCTCCTCTCCGCCAGCGACGCGTCGCGCCGCACCGCATAGTAGTGGCCGGCGTCATCCGGCATCTGCGCGTGCTTCAGCGCGTAGAAGGGACGGAACTGCACCAGGGTCTCGCCCTGCGGGGTCTGGCGGATCAGGCTCAAGGACTCGATCGCATAGACCTCGTAGGCAAAGGCGCGCCGTGCGTCGGCCAGCACCGGGTAGCTGGCGCTGGTGTGCGTCACGCGGATAGGTTCGCCGCGCTGGCGGAACAGGTTGATCACCGGGGTGCAGCCCAGCAGCACGTTGTTGGTGGACAGGGTGCCGAGCATGCGCGCCAGGTTCGAATCGGAACGCACACCGGACAGGGCCAGGTGCAGGGTCAGGGTGCGCGCACCGGGAGGCGCATGCGCGGCCAGCGCGTGCAAATCGATGTCGACGAAGTTGAACTTCTCCGGGAAGCAGAAGTATTCGGTCAGCAGGCGGTAGGCGGCGTGCGAACGCGCCGGGAAATCGATCAGCGATTCTTCTTCGTCGAAGCCGGCGGGATGCACCGGGATGGCGGGCAGCGCAGTCCAGCGGCCGCTGTTGTCGGCTTCGACATACGCCGCGACGCCGCGCATGAAGAGCGCGTCGCGCAGGGCCGCGCAGAACGAGGGTTCGCCGTCGATGAAGACGCGCAGCATCGGCAGCGCGAGCTGGGCGATCGAACCCTGCTCGGAAGTAGAGGACACGGTGAGGCTGATGCTGGAAGACGCATTCCCCGGCAGGCGCACCGCGTCGGGCGCGTCGATGATGGCCGAGAAGGCGGCGCGGGCAAGCGCCAGCGGCGCCACCGTAACCGGATAGACCGTGCGGAAGGTGCAGGCCGCGCCGCGCACCGGGCGCGTGTTCAGCTGGGTGCCGCGCGCGATGATACTGGTGCCGGCCTGCTTGGCGGCGCCGCCGAAGTCCATGCGCGCGATCGAGCACGAAGGAAAGGGGCGCAGGTAGTGCGGATACAGCACCTCGAACAGCGCTTCCGTGAACTCCGGGTAGTCGTCGTCGAGGCGCTTGGCGATGCGCGCGTTGAGCAGCGCGAAGGATTCGATCATGCGTTCGGTATGCGGGTCTTCGCATACCTCGCCGCTGATCAGGAGGCGCCCGGCGATCCGTGGATAGCGCTCGGCGAACTCGCGCAGGTCGCGGCGCAGGTAGCCGAGTTCGCTCTCGTAATAGGGCAGCATCTGGTCCATGGTTCAGGTCCCCAGCGGCGCGGCGCGCGCTGCCTTGCCGGCCTTGCTGATGCTGTACTGCAGGGTCGATGGCGTCAGGACGGCGTCGAAGTTGACCGGCTCCTGCGACACGCTGGCCACCAGCACGGCGGTGATCGAAAAATTCAGGCGGTTCACCGACTCGCCGTGCAGGTCGAGATTCGCCCGTATGTTGCGCAGGCGCGGCTCGTGGCAGGCAATGGTCTTCTCGATGCTGGCGCAGATGGACGCGCGGTCGGTCGGGCTGGACAGGCAGCGGTCGGCGAAGTCGTTCAACCCATAGGTGACCATCGAGCGGCTGCATTCGGGGTAGGCCTTGAGCGCGCCTTCCGGGATGCTGGAACGCGTGTTGAGCAGGGACTCGAGGTCACGCGCCACCGTGTCCTTCAGCTCGTCGATCGTCAGCCTTTGCGCGGCAGTCTTGCCCGGCCCGCGGCTCGGCATGCCCAGCAGGCGGTCGAACAAGCCTGGCGTGTAACCCTTCATCGCGCTCCCCTTTGTGCCGCCGTGTGGACGGCAAAAAACGAAATTCGATGTTGCCATGCCGGGCAGCGTCAACGTTTGATCAACTTCACATGGGCAACCCTTTCCAGTTGTTATGGTTTCTCGGGTAGGTTCCGCCAAATCACACCAAACATTGAGGGAAGGCAGAGATGACTAGCAAAGTTCTCTGGGGCGAAGGCCTGTTATTGCGTCCACAGCACTTCCAGCGGCAAGACCTCTATCACGAGCAATGCCTCCACAAGAGCATCAAGGCCGTCCATCCCTATGCATGGGGCGTGGAGGCCCTGCAGGTCGACCGCGAAGCCCTGGCCAACAGCATGCTGCGGCTGCTGGCCCTGGCGGTGCGCTTCCAGGACGGGGAACTGGTCGACGCCCCGGACGTCGACGCCCTGCCCGAGACGGTGGACCTGAGCCTGCTGCCGCCCTCCCAGCAGACCATCACCTATTACGTCGCCCTGCCCGGCATGAAGCCGTTCAGCGGCAATTTCACCCCGCCCGGGCAGGCCAGCAACACGGCGCGCTTCGTGCAGGCGAACCAGGAAACGCCCGACCTGTACACCCAGGCCGCGCCGGTACAACTGGCCTACCTGAAGAAGGCGGTGCGGCTGGTGTCGGAGTCGGAGCCGCGCGACTCCTACATCCACTTTCCGCTACTGCGGCTGCGGCGCGCCTCCACCGGCGGCTTCGAGATGGACGAGAGCTTCGTGCCGCCGACGCTGTCGACCGGGGCCGCGCCGGTGCTGTTCCAGCAGCTGCGCCGCCTGCTCGATGCACTGCAGGCCAAGACTGCCGCCCTGTACGGGCACCAGCGCGAGCCGAGCCGCAACGTGGTGGAGTTCCGCTCGGGCGACATGTCCTCGTTCTGGCTGCTGCACACGGCCAGTTCCGCGTATGCGACCTTGACCCACCACTTCAACCATCCGGCCCTGCATCCGGAGCGCCTGTACGAGCAGCTGCTCGATCTGGCGGGCGGGCTGATGACTTTCTCCAAGAGCTGGACCTTGGGCGACCTGCCGCCCTACCAGCACAACGATCCGGGACCGTCCTTCACCAAGCTGCATGCGATCATCCGCGAGCTGCTCGACACGGTGATCTCTTCCAAATACTTCGCCATCGCCCTCAGCGAGGTACGGCCGTCCTACCACATCGGCGCGCTCGACTCGGGCAAGATCGACGAGCGGACCACCTTCTACATCGTGGTATCGGCCGCCATTCCCGCGGTAGAGCTGGTGGACGTGGTGCCGCTACGCTTCAAGGTCGGCGCGCCGGACGACGTCGAGACGTTCGTGCTGTCGGCGCTGCCGGGCGTGCGGCTGCAGTACGCGCCGCAACTGCCGGCGGCGGTGCCGGTGCGTCCCGAGACCTGCTACTTCGTGCTGGAGGCGAAAGGGCCGATGTACGAGCGCATGCTCAAGGCCCAATCGATCTCGATCTACGTCCCGGCCGGCCTGAAGGAACTGCGGCTCGAGCTACTGGCCGTCGCCGCATGAAGGCGGTACCGGATTTCCCGGCCCTGGGCATCTTTGGCACGGGGCTGAGCCAGCACGCACGGCTCATCACCCTGGCAAGCAGCCAGGATAGCGGCCTGCCCGAATCCCTGGTGGCGGAAGCCTTCAGCGGGGTCGAGGCGGTCAATGCACTGTTCGCGTTCGACGTGGATGCGCTCAGCACCTCGACGGACCTCGACCTGGGGCTGTTCATCGGCGAAGAGCTGAGCATCGGACTGCTGCAGCCGGACGGTTCGCGGCGCATGTGGCACGGGCTGTGTACGGCGGCTTCGTGGCTGGGAGCGGATGGCGGCGTGGCGCGCTACCGTCTGCGGCTGGAGCCGGCGCTATCGATGCTGGCGCTGCGACGCGACAGCTACATCTTCCAGGACAAGAACGTCCGCGATATCGTCTGTGAATTACTCGCGGATTATCCACAGCTACGTTTTGATTTCGACATCACGCAGGACCTGCTGCCGCGGGCGGTCTGCACCCAATACCGCGAGAGCGACCTGGATTTCTTCACGCGGCTGCTGGCATCGGAGGGCCTGAACTGGCGCTTCGAGCACGAGCAGGCGGAGGATGCGGAAAATGGCGCGGACGGTCAGGCGAAGCACCGGCTGATCGTGTTCGACAGCAGGGCGATTGCGCCCGCCACGCCGGGCGGTGAGGTCCTGCGCTTTCATGGCGTGCGTGCTACCGAGCAGGATGATGCGATCGACGGCTTCCGGGCGCGCCGCAGCGTGCAGGCCAACAGCGTGGCGATCAGCAGCTGGGATCCGGCGCAGCTGCTGGCGCCCGCGTACGAACACGTCTCGCATCTCGATGCGGGGGACCTGCCGCCGCTGCACCTGTACGACGGCAGCGGCGAACGCATCGCCACCGAGCGCGGCGCCGCCGATACGCACAGCGAATTGATGCTGCAGGCGCTGGAGCTCGGGAACAAGGTGTTCGACGGGACCGGGGCGGTGCGCAGGCTGGCGGCCGGCCATGCTTTTTACCTGAGCCAGCACGACCGTTATCCCGACGGTGAGAACGCCTTCAAGCTGCTGTCGGTGCGGCACGAGGCGCGCAACAACTTCCGGACGGGGGTGGCAGGCGCCGTCTCGTCCGGTGTCGAGCATGGGACCTACCGCAACGCGTTTTCCTGCGTGCGCGAGGTGGTGCCGCTCGTTCCTTCCTTGACGGTGGCGCCGCACCGGACCACGGCGCCGGGGCCGCAGTGTGCCCTGGTCGTCGGGCTGGCGGATGCGGTATCGACCACCAACCGCGATCACCAGGTGCGGATCCAGTTCGCCTGGCAGCGGGGTGCGCGTCCGAACCCGGGCGGGATGGCGCACAACACCGACGACAAGGGCTGCGCTCCGGGGAACGAGACCTCCGGCACCTGGGTACGCGTGGCCGAGGCGCTGGCCGGGCCGAACTGGGGGACGGTGTTCACGCCGCGTATCGGGACCGAGGTGCTGGTCGACTTCATCGAAGGCGATATCGACCGGCCGGTGATCGTGGCGCAGCTCTATAACGGGGCGGACCTGCCGCCGTTCTCGGCCGGCGTCGACTCAAACGCCAACCATGCGGGGGTGCTGTCGGGGATCCATACCCGCAACTTCGACGGCAGCGGCTACAACCAGTGGCAGATCGACGACACGACCGGGCAGCTGCGCATGCGGCTGGCGACCAGCGTCGGCGCTAGTCAACTCAATCTGGGTTACCTGATCCATCAGGAGCCTGGTACCTCGCAACGTGGTGCTTATCGCGGCAGTGGATTCGAGCTGCGCACCGATGCCTGGGCGGTGATTCGCGGTGGAGAAGGTGTGTTGCTGTCCACACGCGCCCGGCGTGCACAAGGACCCAGCGTGACCTCGACGCAGATGGATGTGGCGGAGGCGGTGGCGCAGTTCAAGAGTGCGCATGAGCTGTCGACCAAGCTGGCGGATGCCGCGGCGGCGCAGCAGGCCTTGTTCAGCAAGGATGCCTTGAAGGCGCAAGAGACGTTTATCGAGCAGATCGATCCTGCGGCCAAAGGCAAGTATGAAGGGCCAGTGAATGGGCAGCCGGCGTTCAAGGCCAAGCCGGGGTCGCGCGAGCTCGACATGTCGCAACCTGTGGAGAAGTTCGGGTCGCCGATCGTGCTGATGGATTCGGCGGCCAGCATCAACTGGGCGACGCCGGCGTCGACGGTGCTGTACGCGGGGAGGCATCTGCACTGGACGACGCAGTCGGATCTGCACATGACGGCGGGGCATACGTTTTCGTCGGTGTCGGGTGGGGCTACCAGCCTGTTTACCCACTCGGGTGGGATTCAGGCGATTGCGGCGAATGGGCCGGTGTCCTTGCAGGCGCATACGGATGCGTTGGAGATCCTGGCGGACAAGGAGATCACGGTGATCTCGGTGAATGACTGCATCGAGATCAAGGCAAAGGAAAAGATCGTGCTGCAGGCGGGGGAGTCGTCGATCACGCTGGAGGGTGGGGACATTACGTTTGCGTGTCCGGGGACGTTTTCCGTCAAGGGTGGACAGCACGTGTTTGATAAGGGCGGTCGCCAGACTGCCAATCTCCAGAACCTGCCGAGTGAGCTGGGCGAGGAAGAGCCTCACTGGATTTCACTGAACTACCTGGATGCTGAGGTTGGGGAAGGCATCCCTGACGTGGAGTACGAAATCCATTTCGATAAGGGGCCCGTGCTGACGGGGACACTGGACGCGAACGGGAAAGCACGTCATGAGAACGTCGACAACAAGCCAGTGAAAAAGGTGGTGTACAAACCGCGCAAGCCGAAGGACGAAAAACCACATGACCCCTTGCAAAAGTTACTTGGTTGATCGCGACATCTGCCCACTGTCTTCGTCGGAGTAATCCATGCCTGACATTAATACGACACAGATGCGTGATGCCCTCGCCTGGACCACGAACGAGCAGCGCCCCGAGGAAGAGGTAAGTTCCAATCCATGGGAATGGTTCTGGCAGGCGGTTCAGGGGGACTTCAATGAGAACCGCTCTACCGGGCAGATCGTCGCCGACGCGGCGATATCGATGATTCCTTTGGTTGATCAGATCTGCGATGTGCGCGACCTGATTGCTAATTGCAAGAAGCTCCATCAAGACACCTCTGATACCTGGGCTTGGGTAGCGCTTGCTCTGACACTGATCGGCTTGGTGCCTTTCCTCGGTTCGTTTGTGAAAGGTGTTTTAAAGATCTTCTTTGCCTTCATTCGACGCGCCGGCGGAAACGCCATTATAAGCGCCGTAGACAAGGCTATTACATGGGTTGTAGCGCTGCTCCGTCGAAGAGTTTTTCAAAAATATCTGCGAGAACACAAAATCGATGATGTTTTTTCTTGGCTGGCTAACGAAATCAAGAAAGTCAAATCAAAAACTGGTGCTACAGAACTTATCAAAGCATTCGATTCCGCAATCGCAACGCTGCGACAACTTAGCGACAAGGTTTCTCATATCCCGGTAGTTGGACCTAAAGCCTCTCAAGCATTAGAGCAAGTGATGTGGGTACGCTCTCGAGCGACCGAAGGAATAGCAAAGGTCAATCTTACTATTGACGCCATATTTGACGCAGTCATTCTGCGCTTGTTGGACGAAACGGCACTAAGCAAGAAAGCGATTGTCAATCTGAACAATGTGCATTATCGCGGTGCGTTACCTGAAGCGACTGCAGTTACTTTGATGCGAAAGCCGCGTCCGTGTCCAAAATGGCTTAGCGAAGGTAACAATCTTCGCTGGTCCGAAGCAAATCCAAAACGCTACGCTGAAAGTGTAGCAAAAAAGGTGAAGGACGGCTGGCCCAGTTTAACAGAGCAAAACATTAAGTCTTTTCATAAACTCACTGCTGATGAAATAGAAGGCCCCGCACGACTTATCCGCATACTATCGCCAAACAGTCGGGCGATGAGCGATTGTTGGATCAGTGAAAAAGTTTTTAACGAGATTCAGAATTCTCCCGATCCACGTGCGGCTTGGCGGAAATTTCTGGCCGTCTGGCCTGACTGGAATGTGAACGGCCAATTCGTGGTTTATGACATCAAACCTGGGGAAACACTGAAAGTATGGAGAGGTCCGGCATCAAGTCAGAAAAAAGATGCGCTACCGGACAGGTATTTGGAAGGTGGCGGAGAACAAATCGTATTTAACGTTGAAAGGAATGATCGGCGAAACGACGTAATGAGGTACTACAAGAAAAATGATGCAAATACGCTGGACAAGTCGATTAGCCAAGATGAGTTTTATAAATTACCAAAGCCGGAGCAAGAAGAATATTTGGGGATTCGACAGAAGATCACGCATCCAAACATAAGCGGTCCGTTTGAAACGGGATGGGGATACACCGATTTTGATGGTAGTGGATTTCCAGACAAAATTGGCTTACCTGCCTTACCGGGGCAAGTGACTTCATTTAAGCCATAGTTTATCTTCTCGAAATCAAGAGGCGAAAGACAATATGACATCGAAAAAAACCTTGACCACATGGCAAAAGAAGCAAGCAATGCTGCTCTACTTTTTTGCATCTGATGAATATTTAAAAGGCCTTCATGAGCGCGTTCGTGCACTTCAAACGTTCGTTGACGGAATATTAGACAAGAGCCGTGATGAAGGCAGGGACCGTTTCCTGAAGAGTTCTCAGTGGGGAGAGCGTGACACCAGCGAAAATTGGTCCAATCACGCTTGGTCGTTTCTAGCGGATTTTGGACTGTCAGTTGCAAAACACATGGCAGATCGCGCTTCAGAAATTTACCATAGAACTGGAGCTTATCAGTGCGGTCGGGGAATGGCAGAGTTTTCAATGCAGTGGGCTCTGCCTGATGAGGAGGAACAATTTGATGAGATGTTTGCGTCTATTACAAGATATGCTGGAAATATTGATGACACGATGGAAAAGGGCCAAATCGATGGCAGATGGGATGATTTTTCTCTTGCTTTAGCGTGGCAAGAGCATGCATCGCAATTTCCTCGGTTGCCCAAGTTTAGGATTCGTGAAGACATTAGTTGCGAAACTGGCGACATTCCGCCAAAAAACGGTGTTTATGTGTCTTCCGAGTATCCTGATGGCGCCCTGCAATTTGCATGGAACGGTAATGAATACGGAAAGCTTCTAGAGTGTTCCATCTTTAACGATCTAGGTCAACGCGCCCTTGCCAACGTCGGCAGATCTAAACTATGGCTAGATGGTCAAGCAATGCTTGAATTCGTCAGGAAAAACGCGAACGACCCGCAATTAAAAGAAGATCCTTTTTACTCCGAAGACTTTACCCCAGACCTTGCTCCAAGTCTCGTTGCGCGTAATGCATTCACATCCGCGCCTTCGAAGTGGTTTTACATTGAATGTCTAGAAGGCGAATTTGAAGAAATCGATACTGAGGCTGATCAGGTAGAACGTAAAGAGCGACGCGTTGAAGCAGGAGAGCACTGCGAGATGAGCGGCTTTTATTTCAGCCCAGCGTCTCCAGGTTCACGCCGCTTTTTCGGCAAGGGCGACATCTTCCCTAAACTGGATTCTAGCTACGGAAATACGATATGGCAGTTGGATGAGAAACAGGATTAGCCGCCGTTTTTCAATTGGTTAAGACTTCTTAAGGAGACATCATGGCAGGTCCACTGATCAAGCTCGGTGACAAAACGTCGCATGGAGGAGTAGTGGTCGAAGCATCCCCGCATAGCGATACCGGTGGCGTCGGTATCGCTCGGATGGGCGACAAGACTAGCTGTCCCAAGCACGGATCCAGCCCAATCATCAGCGGCGACTCGACCTTGATCATCGACGGCAAACCGGCCGCACGTCACGGCGACAAAACCGCCTGCGGCGCCACCCTGATAGCCGGCCAGCAGGCAACAATAGACAACATCTGAGCGACTGAGATGACAACAACTACAACGACACCGGCGCGCTTGCCTGCCGAGTGGTTCAAACTAGGCGCAATCGTTATCACCACCTTCATCGTCTGCTGGGCAATCGCGCTCTGGTATTGGCACCAGACGGATCAGAATCCTGGAACTGGCGAACTGGCACTGGCCCTGCTCGTTTTCCCCTTAGGCGTCCTGTTCGCTTTATGGGGTAGCCAGAAAGCGATCATGGCCCGTGCCGCGTCCATCCCGGCCAGCACCTCAAAGCCGGCTTCTGCCACATCGCGAGCCGATGCGGTACCTGGCACACCTGTGCTGGCAATCGTCGCCACGGCACTGCGCTCCCCACACGGCAGCTCTGCCGAAGAACTCGCCTGCGCCATCGCCGACAACGAAGCGCGCGCCGACCTGGACAAGGAACTGGTCGACGACAACGGGTTCCCCGTCATGACCGCACGCAGCGACGATGCGCACGACGGAGCGCTGCAGGACGACATTGCCGACTGGCTGTCCAGCCAGGGCCTGCAGGTCCACCTCTCCGAAGAACAATGGCGTGCCATCACTTTGGCCAGCGGCGTAGCAGCCGAACTCGCCAGTATCGCCGCCGGTGACCTGCTGCCCTACGAGGAAAGCCCGCCAACGCTCCAGCTCAGGCTGATGCTCCCCGGTGACTGGCCTGTCGACATCCGACGCGCGGCGACGACGTGGCTCAAGCATACGGTGAGCCAATACGGCTGGCCGGAAGCCAGCATCGTCACCCCGGACATCCCTGAACAGGAGCACGTCTCACCGGCGACCATCATCACGCAGCTCATTCCGGGCACCACATCGAGCAAGGCCCCAACGCTAGCCCTCGTCATCGCCTGCGCTTCACTGATCGGACAGGAAAGCATCGACCGCCTGGCTGCGCAGTCGTCCCTGTTCACCTCCTCGCAAGCTCGTGGCCAGATTCCGGGCGAAGGCGCTGCTGGCTTGCTGTTGACGGACCTGGAACTGGCCCATGCCTGCGGCGCCGAGTTCACATTGCTCGACCCGGTCACCGAGCGCCGTCGCGACACCTCGGCCGACGATACCAAACGCGTCGATTTAAGCCTGCTGCTGGAGCTGGTCGAGCAGGCAAGCAAGGCGGCGGCTGTGGATATCTCCCAGATCACTATGGTCGTGGCCGATACTGCGCACCGTCCCAATCGGGTGCTCGAGCTGATGGGCCTGAGCGCGCCGGCGATCCCGCAGGTCGATGCCGCGGACGACATCATTCGCGTCGGTCTGGGCAGTGGAAGCTGCGGGGCCGTGCCCTTCGTGATGGTACTGGCACTGGCACGGCACTATGCGCTGGAGCGCGGCGCGCCGATCCTGTGTATCGGCAACGAGGATCCTTACCTGCGCAGTGCCGCCCTGGTGCGTCCCCCGGCATAAGCCGCCGGGGTCGCGCATCAGGTCGTGAGCGAATTCACCACCAGCTTGCGCTTGCCGTTCGGCGCCAGCGGAATATCGCTTTCTTCCTGTAGTGAGATGTCGAAGAAGCCACCCCAGCGGCGCTGCTGGGCGTCCAGCACGAAGGCGCGCTGTTCGTCGTTCAGGCTGCCATGGCGCGGCACCACCGCCAGCGTGATCTCGCCCGCCTTCTTCTGCCGCACCTGGTACAGGCGCACGAAGTCCCAGGTGACTTCGTCGATGACGATCGACAGCCCGGGAATGCGCTTGCCCGACCGGTCGACCAGGTATTCGTGTCCGCGGCCGTCGATGCCCGGGCAGCGGCCATCCGCATCGATCAGGCCGTAGTCATTGGTCCGGTAGCGGATCAGCGGCATCACATCGTTCCACAGCGAAGTCCCGACGATCTCCGGGCGGTCGCCGTCCATGCGGTTCTCGTTCCAGCCATACAGCGGCTGGAACTGGTAATCCGAGGTACCGCGATCATCCACCTGCAGGAAGGCCAAGTTGGTTCGTTCGGACAACCCGTAGTTCAGCGACACCGGCGCACGGAACAGCCGCCGAATCGACGCGAGCTGCGCCGGCGTCGCCGGTTCGGAAGCCAGCAGCACCGCCTTTACCTGCACATCGAGTTCGCGGGAGTCGACCAGCTCGGCCAGCGCCGTCACCGAACTCGGATAGCCATGCACATACTCGGGCCGGAAGTGCTTGATGGCCTCCACGATGGCCGCCTTGTGCTGTTCATGCACGTGGTAGGGCGACAGCATCAGGCGGTTGCCGACCACGCGCGCCGGTTCTTCGTGCGCCAGGCGGCGCGCATCGGCGCCGATGCGCAGGATGCGCGACTTGTCGAAGGAAAAGCCGAGCTTGCCCCATTCATGCGTAAAGAAGGCTTTCTCGATGTCGGCCAGGCGCTTGGTGCGCCACAGGCCGATACCCTGTCCGGAAGAGCCGCCGCTGGTTGCATACATCAGCTTTTGCGGATCGAGCCGGCGGTCGAGGAAATCGCGCTGTTGCGACATCACCTCTTCCTTGGCCAGGAAGGGGAAGGCCGCCAGCACGTCCTGCACCGGTTCGTTCTTCGCCTCCTCGATGCTCAGTTTGACGGTGCGCTGGTAATAAGGCACGTGCTCGAGGGCGTGGACGAGGATCTTGCGCAGGCGCTGCCGGGCCAGATCGGCGATGCTGGCCTGGTCCCGCGACAGCATGTCGAGCACGCTGAAGAAGTCCGGGTGATACAGAACGCGGCTCGGAATGTAGCGGCGCCAGGCGTAGTAGGGTTTGGCGAGCAGGTCGTGGATGCTCATGGCCTCACCCGTTGAGTACGCGCTTGAACTCTTCCGGCGACTTGTCGCCCAGCCCCAGCTTGTCCAGGGTCCGTGCCTCGGCGGCGAAGTCGCGGTCCAGCAGGCCGCTGGCGATGACGGTCAGGGCGTCGGCGGTCGGCGTCGGCACCTTCATCAGGCGGCCGATCGAGGACAGCAGCGCCAGGCCCATCGGCACGTCTTCGGTGATGAAACGCGTCTGCAGGGTGGCCGGACCCTTCGGTCCGCCTTCGCGCGCATAGCGGCGGAACACGGAGATCGACGGTTGCGACAGGTCTTCTTCGTTGCGGAACTTGCACTCGTCAAAATAGGGCGAGGGCTTGCCGCCGGTGGCGGCGATGACGGCGTTCTTCTCTGCATCGAGCTTGTACAGCAGGTTCAGCACCGAGGGCGTGAAGGCTTCGCGGTACATCCAGAATTCGCCTTCCGAATGTTCGATGCGGCTGGCCGACAGCAGGGTGCCGATGGTGTGCACGATCAGGTTCGGATTGTGCATGGCGGACTCGACCACATTGGTACGGGTGGCGACATAGGTCGGGAACAGGCGCGCGGCGCGTTCCAGCCCTTCGGCGGCGCGCTCGCGCGGCAGGAAGGCCAGCGCATTGCGCGTGTTGCGGAACAGGACGTTGACGACGCCCGGTTCGACAATGCGTGCGTCATAGGGCAGGCTTTCGCCTTCCGCCAGCAGGAAGCCTTCCTTCTGCTGGTAGGGCAGGAAGTAGCAGGACCCCATGTAGCCCGGCGCCAGCAGCACCAGCTGGTGCGCCTTCAGGTAGGGGCCGATCAGCTCGGCGATCTCGGCATGGCATTGAGTCTGGGTGGTGATGATGATCGCGTCCGGCGTCTCGGCAAATGCTTCGCCGACATCGCGCGTGGCCAGGGCAATCGACGCCGTGCTGGTTTCGCCGCCTTTGGGATTGCTGATGAGCTTGATCGTGCGGGTCTCGCGCACGGTATCGAAATTCTGGTCGTGCAGCGAGTGCGAGGTTTTCAGCAAGGCGACCCGGTGCCCGTCCTGTGCGAGGATCGCGCCGAGCGCGCATCCCGCATTGCCTGCACCTACCATTAACACATTCATGCGTCCTCCATTCGACCGGCCGGACGGCACGACGCGGCGAGCGTCAGTGCCGGGTTCCGCCAGGAGGCGGCGGCCCGGTCATCGGGTTCATCAAGGCGGCAACAGGATCATGGAACGTCGCGCAAACGCTTCCCAGGAGAAGTCACAATGCCTCTCTGCGTCACCGCACGAATTGGAAATTATCAAATGAGCAGCAGTTCCGGATGCTCATCGATGAAATTACGATAAGTTTGTTCAATTGGGAAGTCAACCGAATTCCCGCTTGCGTGCGTCTGCAAGAAGCGTACAGATAAGCCAAAAAAGAACACATTTTGCCGACTATTAAAAATCTTTAGTGCAACTTTCTGGATGAGGGCCTGGCCGTTGTTTCGCTCTGCAGGCAGGATGGCGACAGGCAGATGAGGAGTAACGCACGGCATTGTTCGTCCGCTCACGCGTATCTTCGTGAAGCACGGTGGCAGGACTGGAAAAGCAGAACCATACACATCTTGTTACACTTTTGCTCATGGTTTGGCCGCGCCGACGATCATCTTGCTAACGAGAAAAATTGCGGAGTAGTATAGGAACACCTCCCTATGCCCCTGCACATCATGTCCACTTTGACGTCTTGCGTTTTCTGCTCACTCCCTCAAGAGCGAATCATCGACAGCAACGCATTGGCGATGACGATCCGGGACGCTTATCCCATCTCTCCCGGGCACACATTAATCATTCCAAAGCGCCACGTGGCATCGTTTTTCGAGATCACATCGGAAGAACGAAGCGCAATGCTGAGCCTCCTGGACAAGGCCGCATCGGGCTTGAAGGCCGAGCTCCATCCGGCGGGCTACAACATCGGCATCAACGATGGCGCTGCGGCCGGGCAGACGGTTCCCCATTTGCACATGCATCTCATCCCGCGCTTTGCTGCCGACGTAGCGGACCCGCGCGGCGGAGTCAGATGGGTCATTCCGGAAAAAGCCGATTACTGGAGCAAGCCCTAAGTGCTGCCGCCGCCGTCACCGCATGAGCAGCTGGTTTTCCTCGACCATATCCAGCGCCTGTTCGAGGAAGGGGAGTTCGTTGCAACCTACAAGTACGCCTTGCTGCATGCGATAACCGAACTGGCAATCGAATTCGGCACCGATAGCGGGGATACGCTCGATCTGTTTCATTCGCAAATCGCGGACAAGTTCCTGGAAGTGTATTGGCGACAAGTCATTCCCTATCGGGCAAACGATGAGGGCGGCGTACTCATCCAGAACAAGGGCAGGCAGGCCGCCGTCATCGTCCTGTTGCAGGATATCCGTGGCCGTCATGGGACCTTGCCCAAGGCACGCGCTTCTCAAGAATGGCGGGTGGCAGTCAGGGAAACGGTCAGGCTGTTGAAGGACATGCCGCTCTGGCGGCTGCAGATCTTGCGGCGCCAGGAAAGCCGCTTTCTCTATATTCCGGGCGCTGGTCCCTTTATCAGGCTGTTGCCGGGCGTGATGTTCAACCTGCGGCGTTTTCACGGCCTGCTGCAACAGCTCATCCGTGCCGCCTGGACCAGCCATATTCGCAGCAACCCGAAGAACGCTGCCCTGCTTGGCGATCGCGACGACCTCGAAGAAGTCCTGTTCGGAACGGACCGGGCCTCGCTGGCACTGGTGAAACCGATCCTCAAGGACCTGCAAGGCGATACCTGCTTCTATTGCCAGCGACGACTTGGCGAAATGGGCGAAGTCGACCATTTCATTGCCTGGTCCCGTTACCCGCGCGACCTCGGCCATAATTTTGTGCTGGCACACAGACGGTGCAACGGTGACAAGCGCGATCTCCTGGCCGCGACCGAGCACCTGGAGAGATGGCGAAACAGGAACGTCGTGCAGGGCGCCACCCTGAAAAGGGAGCTGGAGGGGCAATTCGTCTGCGATGAACCGACGACGCTGCGTGTTGCGCAATGGTCGTATGAGCACGGCTTTGCAGCGTCGTCGCAATCCTGGCAAGGCAGGGGACACGTGGTGCCGCTGGATGAAGGATATCGGCGGATTCTTCAGGAACGCTTTCCAACTCCCCCGGATCCGGCAGCAACGGCGGCTTGAGCGACGCCGTTGCTGGTGCGAAGTGGCTCATCACGAGCCACCGTTTGCCGGCGATGATGCCGTAAAAATAAGCGGCCTCGCTTACTCCACCGTCACCGACTTCGCCAGGTTGCGCGGCTTGTCCACATCGGTGCCACGCGCCAGCGCGGTGTGGTAAGCCAGCAGCTGCAGCGCCGCCACGTGCAGGATCGGCGACAGGTCACCGTAGTGCTCCGGCAGGCGGATCACGTGCAGGCCGTCGCCCGAGGTGATGCGCGAGTCGACGTCGGCGAACACATACAGCTGGCCGCCGCGGGCGCGCACTTCCTGCATGTTCGACTTCAGCTTTTCCAGCAGCGCATCGTTCGGGGCGATCGTGACCACCGGCATTTCTTCGGTCACCAGCGCCAGCGGACCGTGCTTCAGCTCACCGGCCGGATAGGCTTCGGCGTGGATGTACGAAATTTCCTTGAGCTTCAGTGCGCCTTCCAGCGCGATCGGGTAGTGCATGCCGCGGCCCAGGAACAGCGCGTTTTCCTTGCGCGCGAATTCTTCGGCCCAGGCCATGATCTGCGGCTCCAGCGCCAGCACCGAACCCAGCGCGACCGGCAGGTGGCGCATCATCTTGAGGTGCTGGGCTTCTTCCTCGTCGGTCAGGCGGCCGTTCACTTGCGCCAGGGTCAGCGTCAGGAGGAACAGCGCGGCCAGCTGGGTGGTGAAGGCCTTGGTCGAGGCCACGCCCACTTCCACGCCGGCGCGGGTGATGTAGGCCAGCTTGCACTCGCGCACCATGGCGCTGGTGGCGACGTTGCAGATGGTCAGGGTGTGCGGCATGCCGAGGCTGCGCGCGTGCTTCAGCGCGGCCAGGGTGTCGGCCGTCTCGCCGCTCTGTGAGATGGTCACGACCAGGGTCTGTGGGTGCGGGACGCTGTCGCGGTAGCGGTATTCGCTGGCGATCTCGACGTTGACCGGGACCTTGGCGATGCATTCGATCCAGTACTTCGCGGTCAGGCCGGCGTAGTAGCTGGTTCCGCAGGCCAGGATCAGCACGCGGTCGATTTCCTTGAACACGCCATAGGCGCCGTCGCCGAACAGTTCCGGCATGATGCCGGTGACGCCCTCGAGGGTGTCGCCGATGACGCGCGGCTGTTCGAAGATTTCCTTCTGCATATAGTGGCGGTACGGGCCCAGCTCGGCTGCGCCGGTGTGGGCGTGCACGGTTTTCACTTCGCGCTCGACCGGACGGCCGTCGACGTCGACGATCCAGTAGCGCGCCAGCTGCAGGTCGACCACGTCGCCTTCTTCGAGGTAGATGATCTGGTTGGTGGTGCCGGCCAGCGCCATCGCGTCCGAGGCCACGAAGTTCTCGTTCTCGCCCACGCCGACGATCAGCGGCGAACCCTGGCGCGCGGCGACCACGCGGTGCGGCTCTTCGCGCGAGAACACGGCGATGGCATAGGCGCCGTGCAGGCGCTTGACGGCCTGCTGGACGGTGTCGAACAGGTCGCCGTTGTACATGTGGTCGACCAGGTGGGCGATGACTTCGGTGTCGGTCTGGCTGGTGAACTCGTAGCCCAGGCCCTTCAGTTCGGCGCGCAGCTCGTCGTGGTTTTCGATGATGCCGTTGTGGACAAGTGCGATGCGCGCATTGTCTTCGCTCGGCGAGAAGTGCGGGTGCGCATTGTGCGAAGCCGGCGCGCCGTGGGTGGCCCAGCGGGTGTGGGCGATGCCGGTGAAGCCGTCCAGATGGGCTTCGCGCACCTGCTCTTCGAGCTCGGCCACGCGCGACGTGCTGCGCGCACGGGTCAGTTTGCCATCGAGGTGTACGGCCACGCCGCAGGAATCGTAGCCCCGATATTCGAGACGCTTCAGGCCCTCGAGCAGGACTGGGGTGATATTGCGCTTGGCGACAGCGCCGACGATACCGCACATGGTTGGACCTCATCTGAAAGATTTGCAATGAAACGAATCGTAGAGCAACACTGTTGAAATAAGCTTTCAGAATTCCGCATGATTTGATAGATTATTTCATGACCCTTTAAGCGCGAAATATTATTTCATTTCATACCGATTTCTTTATTATTATTTCATTCGATGTCAGATCAACCACTTCTTGATGAGCTAGATCGTCGCATTCTGAATACACTGCAGGCTGATGCATCGCATACGAATGCGGAGTTGGCGGAACTCGTACATGTCTCACCGCCGACATGTTTGCGCCGGGTGAAACAGCTGACCGACAGCGGCGTCATCGAACGCCAGGTGGCGATCGTGGATCCCGCCAAGGTCGGCGCCCGCCTCAGCGCCATCGTCGAGATCACCCTCGACGTGCAGGCCGCCGAGCGCATGGACGAGTTCGAGGCCCTGGTGGCGCAGGACGCCGCGGTCCTGCAGTGCTACCGGGTCAGCCCGGGGCCGGATTTCGTGCTGATCGTGCAGGTGGCGGACATGCCGGCCTACCATGCGCTGGCGCACCGCCTGTTCACGGCGCACGCCAATGTGCGCAACGTGAAAGCCTACTTTTCCACTCACCGCTCCAAGTTCGACACCCGGATCGCGGTGTAAGGCTTGTGGATAAGTTTGTGGATTGGCACCGGGAAAACCACAGGATAAGCATGTGATTAGCCTGTGTTTTTCCTGTGCCTTTCCTGTGATTAGCCTGTCGATACCCAGTGGATTACTTCTTCGTTTTCACCGGACGCGACCAGCCTTCGATCGTCATCTGCTTCGGCCGCGAGATGGTCAGCTTGCCCGCCGGCGCATCCTTGGTCAGCGTCGTGCCCGCTCCCAGGGTCGCGCCTTTGCCCACGGTGACCGGCGCCACCAGCTGGCTGTCGCTGCCGATGAAGGCGTCATCCTCGATCACGGTGCGGAACTTGTTGGCGCCGTCGTAATTGCAGGTAATGGTGCCGGCGCCGATGTTGACGCGCGAACCGACCGTGGCATCGCCCACATAGGCCAGATGGTTGGCCTTGCTGTGCGCGGCGACCTGGCTGTTCTTGATCTCGACGAAGTTACCCACATGGACGTCTTCGCCCAGTTCGGTGCCCGGGCGCAGGCGCGCGTAGGGACCGATCTGCGACTTGTCGCCGACCACGGCATCCTCGATGTGGCAGAAGGGCTTGATCTGGGCGCCGGCGCCGATCTTCGCATTCACCAGCACGCAGTGCGGGCCGACCGTCACGCCATCGGCCAGCTCCACGCGGCCTTCGAACACGCAGCCGACGTCGATCACGACATCGCGGCCGCAGATGAGTTCACCGCGCACGTCGATGCGGGCCGGATCCATCAGGGTCACGCCCTTTTCCAGCAGCGCATTGGCGATGTTCAGCTGGTGGCGGCGCTCGAGCTCGGCCAGTTGCACCTTGCTGTTGACGCCAGCCACTTCCCATTCGGCGGAAGGCTGGGCCGACACCACCGGAACGCCGTCGGCGACGGCCTGGGCCACGATATCGGTCAGGTAGTACTCGCCCTGGGCATTGTTGTTCGACAGCGCCGCCAGCCAGCGCTTGAGGTGGGCGGTCGGGATGCACATGATGCCGCTGTTGATTTCGCGGATCGCCCGCTCGGCTTCGCTGGCATCCTTTTCTTCGACGATGCGCACGATGCTGCCGTTCTCGCGTACGATGCGGCCCAGGCCGAAGGGATTGGCCTGCTCGACCGTCAGGATGGCGAGCTTGTCCGTACCGGCAGCCTCAACCAAGCGGCCGAGCGACGCGCCCGTCGTCAGCGGCACGTCGCCGTACAGGACCAGGGTCGGCACGCTCTCGTCCAGCTCGGGCACGGCCTGCATCACCGCATGGCCGGTGCCGAGCTGCGGCGCTTGCTGTGCGGTGTCGATCCGGGCGCCGGTCTGCTCGGCCAGTTTGCCCACCATCTCCGGCACCGCTGCGCCTCCGTGCCCGTAAATGACGCATAATTTACTCGGCGATAAGCTGCTGGCCGTATCGATGACGTGCCGCAACAGCGGTTTCCCCGCCAGTGGATGCAAGACTTTCGGCAGCGCGGATTGCATGCGCTTTCCCATGCCGGCGGCGAGGATTACAACGTTCATAAAGCCGTCCTCAAATAATTGATAATATGAAAAATTTTATCACGCCGGATACCTTGTTCCGGCGCACCATGACCTTGTGCCTGATCGCATTGTTCGCCTTCGTTACTGGCTGCAGCTCGGTGCGTTTCACCTATAACCAGGGCGATACCTTACTGTATTGGTGGCTGGATTCCTATGCCGATCTGGAAGGACAGCAGGCCGACATCGCCAAGCGCGACATCGACAAGTTGTTCCAGTGGCACCGCCAGACCCAGCTGCGCGACTATGCGGCGCTGCTCGGCAGCATGCAGAAGGAACTTGCCGGCAACCCGACCCAGGCCGACCTGATCGGCATCTACAAGGAAATCCGTGTCCGCGGCGAACGGCTGGCAGCCCGCGCCGTGCCGGAAATGACCACCCTCGCACTGTCCATCAAACCGGAGCAGATCGCCGATATCGAGCGCAAATTCATTTCAAAAAACGCAGAATACCGCAAGAAATTCATTGAAGGCAGCACCGAAAAACGCCAGCGTGCGCGCTTCAAGAAGGCGATGAGCCAGCTCGAACTGTGGTTCGGCGGTTTCAGCAGCGAACAGGAAGCCATCCTGCGCAAGGCGTCCGACGCCCGCCCGCTCGACAGCGACATCTGGCTGGAAGAACGCGTCTGGCGCCAGCGCCGCATCCTTTCCCTGCTGCGCAAGTTTCAGCAGGAAAAGCCGAACCGCGAGCAGGCCGCGGCCCAGATCACGGCGATGCAGCGCGAACTCTTCAACCGCACCGAGTCGCCCGAGCGCAAGGCCTTCTACGACAATTATCTCGACCAGACCACGAAGTTCATGCTCACCGCGATCCGGATCGCCACGCCGGCGCAGAAGAAGCACGCGCACGAGCGTATGCAGGGCTGGATCAATGACTTCCAGGTTCTGGCTTCCGGCAAGTAGCGCTGCCGAGAAGGCCGGGCAGGGCGGCAGGGTGCTATAGTGCCGCCCATGCAAAAGAAGTCCTCCAAACCCTCTAAACCAGCCCATAGGGCTCCCCGCCTGGCGCCGCGCCAGGTGCGCATCATCGGCGGCGCCTGGAAGCGCGCCTTGCTGCCGGTGCTCGACTCCGAAGGCCTGCGCCCGACCCCGGACCGGGTGCGCGAAACCGTCTTCAACTGGATCAACCACCAGCTCGGCGGCGACTGGGACAGCGCCAGCTTCCTCGACCTGTTTGCCGGCTCCGGCGCCCTCGGCTTTGAAGCGGCCAGCCGCGGCGCGGCCTCGGTCATGATGGTGGACAGCCATGGCGTGGCAACGCGCCAGCTGGAAGCCAACCGCGACAAGCTGAAGGCCGGCAACGTCAAGGTGCTGCGCGCCGACGCGCTGGCGCTGGTGAAAGATCTGGCAGCACGTGGCCAGCGCTTCGACGTGATCTTCCTCGATCCCCCTTACCAGCTGGGCCTGCTCACCCAGATCCTGCCGCTGTGCCCGGCCATCCTGAACGAAGGCGGCCTGGTCTATGCGGAGACGGGCGAAGCCTTGCCGCTCGACGCCGAGCTGCCCGAATGGCTGGCCGGCTGGGATGCGATTCGCGCCGACAAGGCCGGCATGGTCTATTACTACCTGCTGAAATTGAACGGGGCCGATACCTGACGAGCACTGCGGCAACAAACCTGCACAAAGATTGGGCAAAAGCCGCCCCAGGCTGGGGCGGCTGCCGGATTTTCAGGCATAATGCGCGTTCTAACAACGAGGGTGTGAAAAACCGGCACGGCAAGGCGCCGAGTCGAAGACAGTACGCTAGTACGGCGAGACGAGGCAACGCCGCCGTGGCGGAATTTTCATACCCTCTGATTCTCCAGGGAGCCGCAATGGTTGTAGCCGTATATCCAGGTACTTTCGATCCGCTCACGCGCGGGCACGAAGACTTAGTGCGCCGTGCATCGGGTTTGTTCGACCGCCTGGTAGTGGGTGTAGCCGACAGCAAGAACAAGAAACCCTTCTTCTCGCTCGAAGAGCGCCTGGAAATCGCCAATGAAGTGCTCGGCCATTATCCAAACGTGCAGGTCGAAAGCTTCTCCGGCCTGCTCAAGGATTTCGTGCGCCAGCACGATGCGCGCGTAATCGTGCGCGGCCTGCGCGCGGTGTCCGACTTCGAATACGAGTTCCAGATGGCGGGCATGAACCGCTACCTGCTTCCCGATGTCGAAACCTTGTTTTTGACCCCTTCCGACCAATATCAGTTTATCTCGGGCACCATCGTGCGCGAGATCGCCATGTTGGGCGGCGACGTATCGAAATTCGTTTTCCCATCGGTGGACCGCTGGCTGCAGAAGAAGATTGCATCCATCAAGGCGGCGCCGGCGGCCTGACCCAGCAATAACCCGCAGCAAGGAACGAGCAAGACCATGGCACTGATGATTACCGACGATTGCATCAACTGCGACGTCTGCGAACCCGAATGCCCGAACGACGCCATCTCGATGGGCGCCGAGTTCTACCAGATCGACCCACAAAAGTGCACCGAGTGCGTCGGCCATTTCGAACAGCCGACCTGCGCGGAGCTGTGCCCGGTTGCCTGCATTCCCCTCAACCCCGAGTGGCGCGAAACGCGTGAGCAATTGCACGCGAAATATGAACGCCTGACTGCCGCCAAGGCAGAGGCCTGATCCCCAAGCCGGCTGTTCTGCCGGCTTTTTTTATTCCTGTTTGGTCCCCGGTAACGTGCGCACGCAAGGCGCTTGCCGCCGGTGCTATGCTGGTTCGATGGATACGCCAGACGCCCGCAGGGACGCCCTCCCTTCTGCCTTCCAGGAACACCTGGGCACGGTGGCGGAATTCTATGCGCGGCATAACCAGGACCTGTCTCCGGCACAACGGGCTGTGGAGAGAATCAGTTTCTTTCTCGGCAGCCCGGGCTATGTGGTCGGCAACCTGGTGTTCGTCGTCCTCTGGATCGCCTGGAACCTGGCGGCGCCCGAGCTGGGCTTCGCCCAGTGGGACGAGCCGCCATTCTTCTGGCTGCAGGGGCTCATCGCCCTGAATGCCTTCGTGATTTCCACCACCGTGCTGATTCGCCAGAATCGCATGTCCACCCTCGCCGGCCAGCACTCCCACCTCGACCTGCAGGTCAACCTGCTGGCGGAAGAAAAGAACAGCAAGATCATCCGCATGTTGGAAGAACTGCGGCGCGACCTGCCCAACGTCGGCAACAAGCCCGATCCCGAGGCCGAAGAACTGTCCAGACCGACCGATACCGAAGCCGTCCTGTCCATCATCGAAGAGTCCTCAGAGCAGCTCAACTGCGAGCGGAAATAGTTTACTGCGCAGGGCCCGTAAAACGCTCTGGGCGGGGATAGGGGTACTCACGCACACGTTATTACCAATACTCATCCATTTCATGTAATAGAAGTTGAATTGTGTGGAACCTCATGTATTACTCATCAATATGCTGACTTTATACAGCTAATTTCTCCCAAACAGCTCTTGTTCGACCCGGTCGATGCAAGGATTCGCTTGATGGCCAGCTTGAGGGTATCTCACCTCATTTCTCGACATTGTGCATCCAATTTCTTCCATTTGGCGGCCATCATTCAAGCCTGCAAAAATCTTCTCTTTTCTGATTGTTGATTCTTCGTGAACTTTGTTAAATCAAAGGAGCGAGAAAACCCCGGTGACGAAGAGTCACCAGACGCGCTACGCTGGATGGTCGGCAACGGTGCGGGAATGGCCCGGAAATCGGGAGAGGCGGGGAGGACGGACGAAAAAAAACGCGGCGTCCGGATCGGAGGCCGCGTTCAAACGGAGGAAAACAGAATCAGTGGCGCTTGGCCAGATGGGCTTTCGGCGGGCGCGGGCGTACGGTCAACACGGCGGCGCGGCCGATACCGACGAGCAGCGGACGGAAGAACATGGCGACGCCACCCAGCAGCGCAAGGCCGCTGGCGGCGCGGAGGACCTGGCCGACGGGAACGGCGGCAACGGCGGTCTGGATAAGGGTGAGTGAGGCGGACATGATGTGCAAATTGTTCAGTTGCGCCCAATATAGTGCGATGCAACATATAAATCTAATTCTGTTCACTGATGACGCTTATGCATTCTGTGAATACTTGAGGTACACTGGGAATACCTTCTGTATTGCCATCAACTAGTTCCCATGAGCTTCCTGACGCTTGACCTGAACCTGCTGCGTGTCTTCGACGCAGTGATGACCGAGCAAAACCTTACCCGCGCCGCCGGGCACCTCGCCATGACCCAGCCGGCGGTCTCGAACGCGATCAAGCGCCTGCGTGAAAGCCTCGGGGACGAACTCCTGATCCGCACCGCCTATGGCGTCAAGCCGACGCCGCGTGCGGAAGCGCTGTGGCCGGCGGTACGCCAGGCGCTGGCCGCGCTGGAAGCGGCCGTGATGCCGGAAACCTTCGACGTGTCGAAGGCCCAGGCGACCTTCCGGATGGCGATGGCCGACGCGACCGCCGCCCTGTGGCTGCCCTCGCTGATGCGTTCGATCGAGCGTGAAGCGCCGGGCGTGAACATCCGCATGGTGCCGCTGACCACGCGCGAGCCGCGGCCGATGCTGCTGCGCGGCGACATCGACCTGGCGGTGGGTTTCTTCCCGGGCGTGGCGGCCCAGCTGTCGTACGAGACCGGCTCGCCGATCCGCCACGAGCGCCTGTATTCGGGCGTCTACGTGTGCGTGATGCGCAAGGACCACCCGCTGGCCAAGGAAAAGCTGGATCTCGACACTTACTGCAAGGCCAACCACCTCTTGGTGAGTTTTTCAGGGCGCGCGCATGGCCTGGTCGACGAAGCGCTGGCCCAGATCGGCCGCGAGCGCCGCATCCTGCTGACGGTGAACCAGTTCTTCACGGCGGGGCGGGTGGTGGCGAACTCGGACCTGATCACGGTGCTGCCGAAACACCTGATGGTCTCGACCGGCATGACCGATGCGCTGGTCTGGCGCGAATTGCCCTTCCAGCTGCCGGCCGTGCACCTGGACATGCTCTGGCACGAGCGCGACGGCCGCAGCCCGGCGCACCGCTGGCTGCGCAAGAACCTGGAAAGCATGGCGGAGAGCGCGGCGCCGAAGACCGGCGCACGCAAGGTCGTGTAAGCGGCAGTGGCCGGCAATGCCGGCCAACGCACGTTCAGCGGATCGGCAGCTTGGTCGTGTTCTTGACCTCTTCCATCACCGCATAGGTGTGCGTCTCGCGCACGCCCTTCTGCAGCAAGGTCTTGCCGAGGAATTCCCGATAGGCCGCCATGTCCTTGACGCGCGCCTTGACCAGGTAATCGAAGCCGCCCGCCACCATGTGGCATTCCAGCACTTCCGGAATCATCTGGACGCTCTGTTTGAATGCATCGAACACTTCGGGAGTGGTACGATCAAGCACCACTTCGATGAACACCAGCAGCGACACATCCAGTAGCTGTGGGTTGAGCTGCGCGGTGTAGCCCATGATGTAGCCGGACTCGTGCAGCTTGCGCACGCGCTCCAGGCAGGCGGCAGGAGACAGGTTGACACGTGCTGCCAGCTCGACGTTGCTGATTCGCCCGTCGTTCTGGAGTTCCGCCAGAATTTTCTTACTGATCTTGTCGAGCATGGTCGGTCTCCTGCCATGTAAATATTATTCGGTCAGATTGTCGCACCAAAAACTATCTTTTGCTAGTCTGTCGTAAAAACAGAATTAATCCAGAAGATTTCCTTCTACAATCGAATCATTCCAAAGTATTGCGCAGTACGCCGTCCGCCATTCTCGCGGGTCGGCGTTTTTTGCTGCGCCGAGCCTACGTTTGATTCCTTTTTAGAAGACTCACCATGCACATTGACGCCGCCCTGGCCTCCGCTTTCGTTCCCTTCGATGCACTCCAACGCGAGGTCAAGCAGGACCAGACCCCGCTGCGCGAAGCCATCACCGCCGCCTACCGCCGCGATGAAAGCGAGGCGGTGCAGTGGCTGCTGGCCCAGGGCGCCAGCGCGAATGCCGACGCCTACATGCTGGCGCACCGCCTGGTCTCGAGCGTGCGCGAGAAGCGCACCCGTTCCTCGGGCGTGGACGCGCTGATGCACGAGTTCTCGCTGTCGTCGGAAGAAGGCGTGGCGCTGATGTGCCTGGCCGAGGCGCTGCTGCGCATCCCGGACAGCGAAACCGCCGACCGCCTCATCGCCGACAAGATCAGCCGCGGCGACTGGAAGAAGCACCTGGGCGAATCGCCTTCGCTGTTCGTCAACGCGGCCACCTGGGGCCTGCTCATCACCGGCAAGCTGGTCTCGACCAATAGCGAAAAGAACCTGGGATCGGCGCTTACCCGGCTGATCGCCAAGGGCGGCGAACCCCTGATCCGCAAGGGCGTCGACATGGCCATGCGCATGCTGGGCAACCAGTTCGTCACCGGCCAGACCATCGAGGAAGCCCTCAAGAATAGCCGCGAGAACGAAACGCGCGGCTACCGCTATTCCTACGACATGCTGGGCGAAGCCGCACTCACCGAAGCGGACGCCAGGAACTACTACGCCTCCTACGAGAGCGCGATCCATGCGATCGGCAAGGCCTCGAACGGCCGCGGCATCAAGGACGGCCCGGGCATCTCGATCAAGCTGTCGGCCCTGCACCCGCGCTACAGCCGCGCGCAGTACGCGCGTGTGATGGGTGAGCTGCTGCCGCGCGTGCGCAGCCTGGTCCTGCTGGCCAAGCAGTACAACATCGGCATCAACATCGACGCGGAAGAAGCCGATCGCCTCGAGATCTCGCTCGACATGCTCGAGTCGCTCGCTTTCGACCCTGAACTGGCCGGCTTCGAGGGCATCGGCCTGGTGGTGCAGGCCTACCAGAAGCGCTGCCCCTTCGTGATCGACTTCGTGGTCGACCTGGCCAAGAGGAGCAGCCGCAAGTTCATGGTGCGCCTGGTGAAGGGTGCCTATTGGGACGCCGAGATCAAGCGCGCCCAGGTCGACGGCATGCCGGGCTATCCGGTCTACACCCGCAAGGTGTACACCGACGTCTCCTACCTGACCTGCGCGCGCAAGCTGCTGGCGGCGAGCGACATCATCTACCCGCAGTTCGCCACCCACAACGCGCACTCGCTGTCGGTGATCTACACCTGGGCCAAGGCCGACGGCATCAAGAACTACGAATTCCAGTGCCTGCACGGCATGGGCGAGACCCTGTACGACCAGGTCGTCGGCTCGAACAAGCTGGACAAGGCCTGCCGCATCTATGCGCCGGTCGGCTCGCACGAAACCCTGCTGGCCTATCTGGTGCGCCGCCTGCTGGAAAACGGCGCCAACTCGTCCTTCGTGAACCAGATCGTGGACGAGAAGGTGGCCATCGACACCCTGCTGGCCGATCCCTTCGAGCAGGCGCGCGCCGCCGGTGGCAAGCCACACCCGGCCATCGCCCTGCCGCTGCAGCTGTTCGGGGCCGAGCGCAAGAACTCGAGCGGCCTGGACCTGGTCAACGAACACACGCTCACCGCGACCGCCGAAGGCCTGGCCAAGCAGCGCCAGCACAAGGCAATGCCGCTGATCGCCGGCCCGGTGGAAGGAAGTGAAACCGCCAAGGTCGTCAACCCGGCCATGTCGAGCGATGTCGTCGGCCAGGTGCAGGAAGCCACGCGCGCCGATGTCGACACCGCGCTGGCCGCGGCTGCCGCCTTCGCCGGCGAATGGGAAACCACAGGTGTCGAGACCCGCGCCGCCATCCTCGAGCGTACTGCCGACCTGTTCGAACAGAACGGCACCGAACTGATGGCGCTGGCCGTGCGCGAAGCCGGCAAATCGCTGCCGAACGCGATCGCCGAACTGCGCGAAGCGGTCGACTTCCTGCGCTACTACGCGGTCGAGATCCGCGCAGCCAAAGCGGAAGGCGCACTCGGTCCGGTGACTTGCATCAGCCCATGGAACTTCCCGCTGGCGATCTTCACCGGCCAGGTGGCCGCCGCGCTCGCGGCCGGCAACGTGGTGCTGGCCAAGCCGGCCGAGCAGACCCCCTTGATCGCGCACCGCGCGGTCGAGCTGTTCCTGGAAGCCGGCTGCCCGCGCGCCGCGCTGCAGCTGCTGCCGGGCCGCGGCGAAGTGGTCGGCGCCGCCCTGACCTCGGACTCGCGTGTGAAAGGCGTGATCTTCACCGGCTCCACCGAAGTGGCGCAGCTGATCAACCGTACCCTCGCCAAGCGCGCCGAGCAGGAAGGCATCGACATTCCGCTGGTGGCCGAAACCGGCGGCCAGAATGCGCTGATCGTGGATTCCTCGGCGCTGCCGGAGCAAGTGGTGCAGGACGTGCTGTCCTCGGCCTTCGACTCGGCCGGCCAGCGCTGCTCGGCGCTGCGCGTGCTGTTCCTGCAGGAAGACATCGCCGACAAGACCATCACCATGCTCAAGGGCGCGATGCAGGAACTGCGCGTCGGCTCGCCGGACCGCCTGGCCACCGACATCGGCCCGGTGATCGACAGCGAAGCCCAGCGCAACCTGCTGGCCCACATCGAACGCATGCGCGCCACCGCGCGCAGCCATTTCGCGCTCGAGCTGCCGGACAGCGTGAACAATGCCGGCACCTTCGTGCCGCCGACCGTGCTGGAAATCGGCTCGATGGCTGAACTCAAGCATGAAGTCTTCGGCCCGGTGCTGCACATCGTGCGCTACCGCCGTGCCGACCTGCCGAAGGTGGTCGACACCATCAACGCCACCGGCTACGGCCTGACCCTGGGCGTACATTCGCGCATCGACGAGACCATCGACTTCATCGTCGCGCGCGCCCATGTGGGCAACATCTACGTGAACCGCAACATCGTCGGCGCGGTCGTGGGCGTGCAGCCTTTCGGCGGCGAGGGCAAATCGGGCACCGGTCCGAAGGCCGGCGGTCCGCTCTACCTGAAGCGCCTGCAGCGCCATGCGGCGCCGCTCATGGAACACAGCCGCACATTCGACGCAGGCCTGGATGCGCTGCTCGGCTGGCTGCGCAACAACGGCCATACGGATGTGGCGACGCTGGCGCAAGCTTACGGCCGCACTGCGCTCAACGGTGTCGAGATCGCCCTGCCGGGTCCGACCGGCGAGCGCAATACCCTGGCCTTCACGCCGCGCGGCACCGTGCTGTGCGCGCCGAAGACGGCTGCCGGCCTGCTCAACCAGCTGGCGGCCAGCCTCGCCAACGGCAACCGCGCGCTGGTGCTGGCCGCGCCGGATTTGATCCCGGCCAATCTGCCGGCCCTGGTCAAGGAGCGCGTGCGCTTCATCGGGATGGAAGAAATCGACGCCAGCGAGTTCCAGATCGCGCTGCTGGAAGCAGGCCTGGCCGGCTCGCTGCGCAGCAAGCTGGCGGCCCGGCCCGGGGCCATCGTCGGCATTGCCGACACGGGCGCCAGCGAGCCGGTCGCCCTGTGGCGGCTGGTGGCGGAAAGGGCGGTGTGCGTCAACACCACCGCGGCTGGCGGCAACGCAAGCCTGATGACGCTGGGAGTGTAATCATCAAGGGAGCGCAAGCTCCCTTTTTTTTGCAACAGGAGTAGCGTAGCAGCCGTAGCTTCACATTCTTATAAATCTTGGAGGTAGACATGCTTGTTGGCGTACCCAAGGAGATCAAGAATCACGAGTACCGTGTCGGGATGACCCCACCCTCGGTGCGCGAGCTGACGTCACGCGGCATCGACGTCATCGTGCAGCAGGGCGCCGGCGAGCAGATCGGGCTCCTGGACGAGCAGTACATGGCGGCCGGCGCCAGCATGGTGGCCAGCGCCGGCGAAGTCTTCGCGCGTGCCGACATGATCGTCAAGGTCAAGGAGCCGCAACCCGCCGAATGCGCGATGCTGCGCGAAGGGCAGGTGCTCTACACCTACCTGCACCTGGCGCCGGATCCCGAACAGACCGCCGCCCTGGTGAAATCCGGCGCGGTCTGCATCGCATATGAAACCATCACCGGCCCGGGCGGCGGCCTGCCGCTGCTGGCGCCGATGAGCGAAGTAGCCGGCCGCATGGCGATCCAGGCCGGCGCCGCGCATCTGGAGAAATCCAGGGGCGGCATGGGCCTGCTGCTGGGCGGCGTGCCGGGTGTGGCGGCGGGCCACGTGGTGATCATCGGCGCCGGCGTGGTCGGCACCAATGCGCTGCAGATGGCGGTCGGTACCGGCGCACGCGTAACGGTGCTCGACAAGAACGTCGACCGCCTGCGCCAGCTGGACCTGGTCTACGGCAACCGCATTTCCACGCTCTACTCCAACGCGCATGCGATCGAGGAAGCGGTGCTGGACGCCGACCTGGTGATCGGCGGCGTGCTGGTGCCGGGCGCCGCGGCGCCCAAGCTGGTCACCCGCGACATGATCTCGCGCATGAAGAAGGGCGCGGTGGTGGTGGACGTGGCGATCGACCAGGGCGGCTGCTTCGACACCTCGCACCCGACCACCCATGCCGACCCGACCTTTGTCGTCGACGGCGTGATCCACTACTGCGTGGCGAACATGCCGGGCGCGGTGGCACGCACCTCCACCTTCGCGCTCAACAACGCAACCATCGGCCACGCCGTGGCGCTGGCCACCAAGGGCTGGCGCCAGGCCTTGTCGAACGACGTCCACCTGCGCAATGGCTTGAATGTCTGCCAGGGCAAGGTCACCTACGAAGCCGTGGCCCGGGACCTGAATTACGACTATGTGCCGGCCGAATCGCTGCTGGGCTAGAGCGGCCTGCTCGCCAGGTCCCGGCACACCCGCCGGGTGATGTGGAAAGCGTACTGCGCGGCCACCGATTTCACGAATCGCATGAAATCGGTGGCCGCGTTTTCATTGGCGTTGTCGGACACGGTGCGGATCACGGCGCAGGGCACGCCCAGCTCGTAGCACACCTGGGCCACCGCGGCGCCTTCCATTTCGACCGCCACCAGGCCGGGAAGGGCCTCGTTGAGCGCATTCAGGCGCAGGCGCTCGCTCATGAACTGGTCGCCGCTCGCCACCAGGCCGCGGTGCACGCGCGGCTGCGCCAGGCGGAATTCGCGCCGCTCGCCCTCGCTGATCGCGCTGTTCAGATCTTGCTCGAGGAAGTCATGGGCGGCGCGCGACAGGCGCAGCGACAGCTGCAGGTCCGGCTGGAAGTGCGTCAGGCCGGTGAGCGGCACCTCGAAACGGGGAAACAGCGGGCTCGCATCCATGTCGTGCTGGACCAGGGCTTCCGCGACCACGATATCGCCGACTTGCACCGTTTTATCCCCGGCGCCGGCCACGCCGGTAAAGAGGATGTGGGTAACTCCGAACTTTTCCACAAGGGTTGTGGCTGTCATGGCAGCGGCAACCTTGCCAATTCGCGACAGAACGCACACAGCGTCGATTTCCCACAGCTTCCCTGCCCAGTACTCACGCATGCCATGGATGAGCTTGGCGGGCCCTTGCATGGCTTCTACGAGCCCCAGCTGTTCTTCGTACAGCGCGCTGATGATCCCCAGTCGCATGTTTTTCCTTGTTTTTCTTGCGTTTTTGTTATGAAAGCAGCTTGCGGAAGTAGACCACCCGCTCGGTTTCCTCGAATCCAAGCGTACGGTGCATCGCGTGGCTCGTCGTATTGTCGAGCAGAGCATCGGACGCCATCTCGGTGCAACCCTGTTCTCTCACCCATTGCTCGGCGGTCTTTACGAGCATCGCAGCGACTCCTTGCTTTCGAAAGGCGGGATTGACGTACAGCCCTTCCAGGAAGCCGACAGGAGACGAGTCGGTGCCGTTGACGTAATCGCTACGCAGCGCCACTTCGACCAGTCCCTGGGGCTCTCCAAGGCGCGAGTAGGCAATCCACTGTGCATAACGGCCGGGTTGTGCACACAGCTCCTGCATTTCCTGCAGGTGGTCGGCGCGATCCGCAGGCCATAAGGCCATGCGCAGCTGCAGCCAGCCGGCTTGTTCAGGGCTTGTACACGGTTTGATCGAGCTCATGAGGCTGCCAATTCTGACGGTTGAGTGTGCATTTTGCTTGTCTTACGAGCGTGAGGCCAGTGAAAACCTGGTTTTGCGGGCTTTTCCGGGCGCGCAGCACTTCACGGTATTAGTTAACTAAAGTTTGTATACAAACTGGTAGTAGATAGTAAACGCGGCCTCTTCTGTTGATAACTCGCGTTTACTCCACAGCATCAATGACTTGCAGACGCGTTTACCGGTTGAACAAAGGCTGTGTGGATTTTGAACGAAACGTGGACAGTTTTCGGGCGAAGCAGGAATTGCAGCGTTCTGCACATCCGATCCTGTGGATATACATCGACTTTTCCACAGTCGCGTGATCAGCAATGTGCTGAAAAACCGTTTGGCAGGCGATTTGCGGGCAAGCGGTGTTTCAGGAGCGATCCTGGCTGACGGTGTTGGCCAGCTGGTGACAAACCATGCTGGTGGTCGACAGGTCTTCAGGCTGGACGCTGTCGGGGCTGGATTCGCGCTGCTGGTTTTGTTGTTGTAGTAAACAAGTTTGTATACAAACTGGTAGTAATAGTAAACGCGCAATCCTTTGTGGATAAGAAGGGTTTTCTCCACAACGTCAATGGTTTACGGTCGCGTTAACCTGCTGAACAAAGCTTGTTTTTAAACTGGAGGAAACTTGGACAGATTTTTGGCTGACTGGGTTAAACAGCTGTTCTGCACATTCGATCCTGTGGATATCCCAGCTGTTTTCCACAGATGAGTTCGAAAATCAGCCGTTTTGCAGGCCAGAAGGGCGACTGCGGTGCTCTGGCGAGCTTTCAGGCTGCCGAGTTGCCAGTGCGCGTGAACCTGCCAGCAGGATCGGCAAGCGGCATCCAGGGTCTGGCCGCGGTAATCGGATTACGGTCGACCTTGGCCGCAGGCATTGTGATCGCGCGCTGATCCAGGTTCGCAGCTGAAGCTTGCGGTCAGACCTGCATCCAGGGCATCAGCTGGCGTGAGCCTTTGCCTGTCGCTGTGCTTTTGGGGATGTCGGCAGACTGCGACGCAGGCTGAAAAAAAATTTTCGAAAAATTTTCTACAGGTTTACAACCAAAGTTTGTATACAACGGTAGTAGTAGTGGTTAACGACGGCCCCAGCTTGTGGACAACACGGTTAACGCCCGGAAAATCATTGGTTTAGCGAGCGCATAAGGCAGTGCATCACTGGCGCGTGAAGGCAGCCTGAAAACTGGACAAGTTTTTGAGTACCCCATAAACCTTCCGGTTCTGCACAAATCAGGCCTGTGGATATCAAGAGGCTTATCCACAGAGGGGCTCTAGACTTCCGTTTACGATCTGGTAAGCTTGCCTCAACGAATGACGAACGGAGGCCTTGGTGGATCTCGACACGCTGTTTCGTAAGCCCTTGCCACGTGAGCCGAAGTGCGGCGGTTCGCGTTTGCTTCGCCATGCCGATCGTGGCGAGCGCGGCAATGGCAGCGGCGTGCGGGAACGCTAGCCTTGGAATCGGCCGGCGAGTACGACTACATCATCGTCGGCGGCGGCACGTCCGGCTGTGTGCTGGCCAACCGGCTGAGCCGTAACCCGAAGATCGAGGTCCTGCTGGTGGAGGCGGGCGGCCGTGACGATTACATGTGGATCCACATCCCGGTCGGCTACCTGCATTGCATCGGCAATCCGCGCACGGACTGGCTGCTGTGCACCGAGGCCGATCCCGGCCTGCACGGAAGGGCGCTGATCTACCCGCGGGGCAAGGTGCTGGGCGGAAGTTCATCGATCAACGGCATGATCTACATGCGCGGCCAGCCGGCGGATTACGCGCGCTGGGCCGACATGACCGGCGACGATTCCTGGCGCTGGGAGAGCGTGCTGCCGCTGTTCAAGCGCAGCGAAGACCACTACCTGGGGGCGAGCGAACTGCATGGCGCCAGCGGCGAATGGCGTGTCGAAAAGCAGCGGCTGTCGTGGCAGATCCTCGACGCGTTCCGTGAAGCGGCAGCCGAGACCGGCATTCCGAAGATCGATGATCTGAACGCCGGCCGCGGCGAAGGTTCGGCTTATTTCGAGGTCAACCAGCGGCGCGGTATCCGCCTGAATACCGCGAAAGCCTTCCTGAAACCGGCGGCGAAACGGCCCAACCTGACCATCATGACCGGCTGCCACGTCGAGCGCCTGCTGTTCGGGGACACCGAGCAAGCCAAAGTCTGCACCGGCATCCGCTTCACCGGTGGAGGCCAGGCCTACACGGCGATGGCACGCCGCGAGACCCTGCTGGCGGCGGGGGCGGTGGGTTCGCCGCAGATCCTGCAGCTGTCCGGCATCGGGGCAGCGGAGGAACTCCAGCGCCACGACATCGCGCAGGTGGCGGACCTGCCCGGCGTCGGCGCCAACCTGCAGGACCACCTGCAGCTGCGCATGATTTTCAAGGTCCAGGGTGTGAGCACCCTGAACACGCGCGCCACCAACTGGTTCGGCAAGACGCTCATTGGACTGGAGTACGCATTCTTCCAGAGCGGGCCGATGTCGATGGCGCCCTCGCAACTGGGCGCCTTCGCCAGATCGTCGCCGGACCTGGCGGCGCCAAATCTGCAGTACCACGTCCAGCCCCTGTCGCTGGACAAGTTCGGCGATCCGCTGCACCGCTTCCCGGCGTTTACGGCCAGCGTGTGCAACTTGCAGCCCACATCACGCGGGCATGTCCGCATCGCTTCCAGCGACAGCTACGCGCCGCCCAGGATCACGCCGAACTACCTGAGCACCGAGGCCGACCGCGGAACCGCTGCCGCCGCGCTGGCGCTGACGCGCCGCATCGTGGCTGCGCCGGCCCTGGCGAAATACCGCCCCGAAGAGTTCATGCCTGGTCCGCAATACCAGAGCGAGGAAGAACTGGCCCACGCGGCAGGCCTGGTCGGCACCACGATTTTCCATCCGGTCGGCACCTGCCGCATGGGTAAAGAAAACGATCCGCTGGCCGTGGTCGACAGCCGCCTGCGGGTGCGCGGCGTGGGGAAACTGCGCGTCGTCGACGCCTCGATCATGCCCTTCATCACTTCCGGGAACACCAATTCCCCGACCATCATGATTGCGGAAAAGGCCGCCCAGGACATCCTCGCCGAGTACGCCTAAAGCAGGCTCGTGCAAAAACGCACACCCGGCGTGCGCTGATATGGCGCATCTCTGCTCCGCACGCCAGCCCGGCCGTATTGTGAGCGCCAGGGCTTGTATGTATCATCAGGCAAGTAGTCCTCGCAGTTCTGTTCGCAGTTTTATCAATCTGCAGCATCGCGTGTTGGAGACCCAATGGCGGACGTCATCCTGGAGACGAACAGGCTCACCAAGGTGTTCAAGGGATTCACGGCAGTCAGCGAGGTCAGCCTCCAGGTCGAACGCGGCCACATCCACGCCCTGATCGGCCCGAACGGCGCCGGCAAGACCACCTGTTTCAACCTGCTCACCCGTTTCCTGGCGCCGACGTCCGGCCAGATCCTCTTCAACAGGCGCGACATCACGGGCACCCGGCCGGCCCGGATCGCGCGCATGGGCATCATCCGTTCCTTCCAGATTTCCGCCGTCTTTCCGCACATGACAGTGCTCGAGAACGTGCGCATCGGCCTGCAGCGCCAGCTCGGCACCAGCTTTCACTTCTGGCGCAGCAGCCGCTCGCTGGATCGCCTGAACGAGCGCGCACTCGGCCTGCTGGCCGAAGTCGGCCTGGACAGTTTTGCCGACACCATGACCGCCGACCTGCCATACGGCCGCAAGCGCGCCCTGGAAATCGCCACCACGCTGGCGATGGAGCCGGAACTGATGCTGCTGGACGAGCCGACCCAGGGCATGGGCCATGAAGATGTCCACAGGGTGACCGAGCTCATCAAGAAGGTGTCGGCGGGCCGCACCATCCTGATGGTTGAGCACAACATGAACGTGGTGGCCGGCATCTGCGACCGCATCTCGGTCCTGCAGCGCGGCGCCGTGCTGGCCGAAGGCAGCTATGCCGAGGTCTCGCGCAATCCCCTGGTAGTGGAAGCCTATATGGGCACGGGCGACGGCAGCCTGGCGGGAGCGCAGCATTGAGCGCCGCCCTCGAGATCCGCGACCTGCACGCCTGGTACGGCGAATCGCACATCCTGCATGGGATCAGCCTCGACGTGGCGCAGGGCGAAGTGGTGACCCTGCTGGGCCGTAACGGCGCCGGGCGGACCACGCTGCTGCGCGCCATCATGGGCCTGACCGGCCGGCGCAGCGGCGCGATCCGGGTGAACGGCGTCGAGTCGATCGGCCTGCCTACCCACCTTATCGCCCATCTCGGCATCGGCTACTGCCCCGAGGAGCGCGGCATTTTTTCCTCGCTGTCGGCGCAAGAAAACCTGCTGCTGCCGCAGCTGAAGGGGGCAGGGCCGGGACTGAGCGTCGACGAGATCTACGCGATGTTCCCCAACCTGGCCGAGCGCCGCCACAGCCAGGGCACGCGCCTGTCGGGCGGCGAACAGCAGATGCTGGCCGTCGCCCGCATCCTGCGCACCGGCGCGCGCCTGCTGCTGCTCGACGAGATATCCGAAGGACTGGCGCCGGTCATCGTGCAGAGTCTGGCGCGCACCATCAGGACCCTGAAAGAGAAGGGCTACACGATTGTCATGGTCGAACAGAATTTTCGTTTCGCCGCGCCGCTCGCGGACCGCTTCTACGTGGTCGAGCACGGCCAGATCGTCGAGACCTTCGGCGCCGCGGAACTGGACAACCGGATGCCGCTGCTGACCGAGCTGCTCGGCGTCTGAACATGTGAAGCACCCGCACACACCAAACGGAGACAACATGAAACGCACCGCCCTTGCCCTCGCTGCCGCTTTTGTCACCATGTCCGCCCAGGCCCAGATCTCGGGCGATGTCGTCAAGATCGGCTTCATCACCGACCTGTCCGGCGTGTATTCGGACGTCGACGGCAACGGCGGGGCGGAAGCGATCCGCATGGCGATCGCCGACATGGGGGGCGCCATCAACGGCAAGAAGATCCAGCTGGTGGTGGCGGACCACCAGAACAAGCCGGACATCGCCGCCTCCAAGGCGCGCGAATGGTTCGACCAGCAAGGCGTCGACCTGCTCATCGGCGGCACCAATTCCGGCGCCAGCCTGGCGATGGCCAAGGTGGCCGCGGAAAAGAAAAAGGTGTTCATCGCGATCGGTTCCGGCACCGCGCAGCTGACCAACGAACAATGCACGCCCTACACCGTCCACTACGCCTACGACACCGTGGCGCTGGCGCGCGGCACCGGCGCGGCCATGCTCAAGCAGGGCGGCAAGTCCTGGTACTTCCTGACCGCCGACTACGCCTTCGGCCAGTCGCTCGAGAAGGATACGGCCGACGTCGTCAAGGCGGGCGGCGGCACGGTGGTGGGCAGCGTCAAGCACCCGCTGTCGGCCTCGGACTTCTCATCCTTCCTGCTGCAGGCGCAGGCCTCCAAGGCGCAGGTGCTGGGCATGGCCAATGCCGGCGGTGACCTGATCAATGCGGTGAAGGCGGCCAACGAGTTCGGCCTGACGAAGAAGATGAAAGTGGCCGGCCTGCTGGTGTTCATCAACGACGTGCACACCCTGGGCCTGAACACGACCCACGGCATGTACCTGACCGATGGCTGGTACTGGGACCGCACCCCGGAGTCCCGCGCCTGGGCCAAGCGCTATTTTGCCAAGATGAAGAAGCAGCCCTCGATGCTGCAGGCCGGCGACTACTCGGCCACCATGCAGTTCTTGAATGCGGTGAAAGCCCTGGGCACCGACAATGCCGAGAAGGTGATGGCGCACCTGAAGGCCACGCCGATCAACGACATGTTCGCCAGGAATGGCACGATCCGCCCGGATGGGCGCATGGTGCACGACATGTACCTGATGCAGGTGAAGACGCCGCAGGAATCGAAGGGTGCGTGGGACTACTACAAGGTGGTGGCCACCATTCCGGGGGACCAGGCTTATACGAAGAAGGCCGAGACCAAGTGCGCGCTGTGGAAGTAGACGTTCAAGATTTTGCTAACGCAATTCTCTGCGTTAGCCGAAAAACCGTCATCCCGGTGAAGGCGCGAACAATGCCACTGGCATTGTTCCCTCCAATTTTTGCATGCGTATTGGCAGCGCTACGAACTTGGGTTCCGGCCTTCGCCGGAACGACGTTCATATGCAGCGGGACCGACGTAAGGCGCAGTCACATGTCCCGATAAGACCAAAACTGACCATGGACATCTTCGGCATCCCCCACCAGGCCCTGCTGAGCCAGCTCCTGCTCGGCCTGGTCAACGGCTCCTTCTACGCCATGCTCTCGCTGGGCCTGGCCGTCATCTTCGGCCTGCTGAACGTCATCAACTTCTCGCACGGCGCGCTGTACATGATGGGCGCCTTCGCCGCCTACATCGGCGTCACCAGTTTCGGGCTGAACTACTGGGTGATGCTGCTGGTCGCCCCGCTGCTGGTCGGCCTGTTCGGCATCCTGGTCGAACGCACGATGCTGCGCCGGCTGTACCAGCTCGATCACCTCTACGGCCTGCTGCTGACCTTCGGCATCACGCTGCTGCTGGAAGGGGTGTTCCGCTCCTTCTTCGGGGTATCGGGCCAGACCCTGGACGTGCCGGAACAACTGGCCGGGGCCACCGACCTCGGCTTCATGATCCTGCCGAACTACCGCGCCTGGGTGGTGGTCGCCTCGCTGTTCGTCTGCCTGTCCACCTGGTTCGTGATCGAGAAGACCCGTCTGGGAGCCTACCTGCGTGCGGGTACCGAGAACCCGAAGCTGGTCGAAGCCTTCGGCATCAACGTGCCGCTGATGGTCACGCTCACCTATGGCTTCGGGGTGGCGCTGGCGGGCTTCGCGGGCGTGCTGGCGGCGCCGGTCATCAACGTCACGCCGCTGATGGGTTCGAACCTGATCATCGTCGTGTTCGCGGTGGTCGTCATCGGCGGCATGGGCTCGATCCTTGGCGCGATCCTCACCGGCCTGGCCCTCGGCGTGATCGAGGGCCTGACGCGCGTGTTCTATCCGGAAGGCTCGGAAGTGGTGGTGTTCGTCGTGATGGTGATCGTCCTGCTGCTGCGTCCGGCCGGACTGTTTGGCAAGGAACGATGAGATGAACAAGAAGATCGCTTACCTCCTCGCGCTGGCGCTGTTCCTGGCGGCGCCCTTCCTGGCCTATCCGGTGTTCCTGATGAAGCTGCTGTGCTTCGCCCTGTTCGCCTGCGCCTTCAACCTCCTGATCGGTTTTACCGGACTGCTGTCCTTCGGCCATGCCGCTTTTTTCGGCAGCGCCGGCTACGTGACCGGACACCTGCTGGCGGTAGTGGGGCTGCCGACCGAGCTCGGCATTGTGCTGGGCGTGGCGGCCTCGTGCCTGCTGGGCCTGATCATCGGCGCGCTGGCGATCCGCCGGCAGGGCATCTACTTCTCGATGATCACGCTGGCGCTGGCCCAGATGGTCTATTTCGCGGCGCTGCGTTCCCCCTATACCCACGGCGAGGATGGACTGCAGGGCGTGCCGCGCGGGCGATTGTTCGGCCTGCTGGACCTGTCGAACGACCTGGCGATGTACTTCGTGGTGCTGGCGATCGCCGTGGCCGGCTTCCTGCTCATCATCCGTATCGTCCGGTCGCCCTTCGGCCAGGTGCTCAAGGCGATCAAGGAAAACGAGGCGCGCGCCGTGTCGCTGGGCTACGAGGTGGACCGCTACAAGCTGCTGGCCTTCGTGCTCTCGGCTAGCCTGGCAGGGCTTGCTGGCGCCACCAAGACGGTGGTGCTGGGCTTCGCCACGCTGACCGACGTGCACTGGACCATGTCGGGGCTGGTGGTCCTGATGACGCTCGTGGGCGGCATGGGAACCCTGGCCGGGCCCATCCTCGGCGCCTTCCTCGTCATCGCGCTGGAGAACAAGCTGGGCGACGTCGGCAGCTGGCTGGCGGAACAGTCGGGCGTTACCTGGTTCGGGACGCTCGGCGAGTCGGTGGGCATGGTGACGGGCCTGATCTTCATTGTCTGTGTTCTATTGTTCCGTCGTGGTATGGTTGGGGAACTAGGAGCGCTGCTCGAGCGCGGCCGCAAGGCCGCCACGTAGGGAAGGGCGGCTGCCCATTGCACGCGGAGCGGACATGAATCTGGAATCCCATTACGTCGACGTACACGGCCTGCGCATGCATTTCGTCAGCGTGGGCGAAGGCCCGGCCGTGATCCTGATGCACGGCTTTCCGGACACCCATGCGATCTGGCGGCTCCAGCTCCCGGCGCTGGCTGCCAAGGGTTTCCGGGTGATCGCGCCCGACATGCGCGGCTACGGCAAGACCGACGCGCCGCCTGCCACCGGCGCGTACGCTATCGAATTCCTGTGCGCCGACATCCTCGGCCTGATGGACCAGCTCGGCCTGGAGAAGGCCTCGCTCGTGGGCCACGACTGGGGCGGGCTGGTCGGCTGGCAACTGTGCATGAATGCGCCGCAGCGCTTCGAGCGTTTCGTCGCTCTGTCCACCGGACACCCGGCGGCGATCGCCAGTGCCGGCGTCACCCAGCAGATGCGCTTCTGGTACATCCTGGGTTTCCTGATGCCGGTGGTGGCCGAACATGCGATCCGCGCCAACGACTGGTTCTTCCTGCGCCAGATGACGCGCCGTCCGGAACAGGTAGCGATCTGGCGGGCGGCGCTGGAGCCGGAAGGGCGCCTGACGGCGGCGCTGAACTACTACCGCGCCAACCTCAAGCTGGGCCGGCCGCACCATTGGCGCCCGGTCGAAGTGCCGGTCATGGGCGTCTGGAGCGACCGCGACCCGGCGCTGGGCGAGAAGCAGATGCTGGATTCGTTCCACCACTGCCGCGCGGGCTTTCGCTACGAGCGCCTGAGCGGAGCGGGGCACTGGATGCAGCTGTCGGCGACGGAGCGCCTCAACGCCCTGCTGCTCGACTTCCTGCGGACCTCATAAGGCAGCGGCGTAGATGGCGCGCGCATCGGCGCGCGTGACTTCCCGTGGGTTGTTGCCGAGCAGTCTGGTTTGCAGCATGGCCTCGTCGGCCAGGCGCTCAAGGTGGGCTTCCGTGATGCCAACCTGGCGCAAGCGCGTTTCGATCCCCGTCATTTTGGCCATTTGTTGCGTCGCAACAATGAGCGCTTCCACACGCGCTTCCTCGCTGCCGCTCGCATGGGGCACGACGATGCCTGCCAGTTCGGCATACAGCCGGCTCGCTTGAGGCAGGTTAAAACGCAGCACCTGCGGCAGGACGAGCGAGTTCGACAGGCCATGCGGCACGTGGAAAATGCCGCCGATCGGGTAGGCCAGCGCATGCACGGCGGCGACCGGTGCGTTCGAAAAGGCCTGGCCCGCCAGGCAGGCGCCCAGCAGCATGGCCTGCCGCACCTCGATGTCGCTGCCCTGCTCGCAGGCGCGCAGCAGGTTGCGTGACAGTAGCGACAGCGCTTCACGGGCCAGCGCATCGGAGAGCGGATTCTTCTTGTGCCTGCTCGTATAGGCCTCGATGGCATGCACCATTGCATCGATGCCGGTCGCGGCCGTAACCGTCGGCGGCAGCCCCAGGGTTAAGGCCGCATCGAGGATGGCAAGGTCGGCATACAGCTGGGGTGCGACGATCCCGCTCTTGGTGGTGGCGCCGGTGGTGACGATGGCGATATTGGTCACCTCCGATCCGGTGCCGGCCGTAGTCGGCACCTGCACCAAAGGAAGGCGCTGGCCCTTGACCTTGCCGATCCCATACATCTCGTCAATAGCCTGCCGCGATCCGGCCAGGACCGCGACCAGCTTCGCTACATCCATCGAGCTGCCGCCGCCGAAGCCGATAACAAGGTCAGCTTCATGGCGGCGGGCTGCCTCGATCGCGTCCAGCACGACTGCCTCGGGCGGGTCCGCGATCACGCCGGAGAAGAGCGCTGGCGCCATGCTTTCCTGCTCCAGGCTGAGCTTTGGAAAATCGAGCAGGCCAGTGCGCAGGAAGCCGGCGTCGGTCACGATGAAGGGGCGGCGGACACCTGGGAAGCGTTCCGCGATGAGCTCGCCCAAGCGGCGGGTAGCGCCCGGTTCGGACAGGATGCTCGGAACGGTGCTGAAAGCAAAGGCGGTCATGGTTTGTCTCCTGTATTTGTCGGACTAGCTTAACCCATCCGTTCCCTTGCCACTGCCGTACAATGCAGCCTCTGCATTCCTCCACGTTTTCCCATGATTGATTTTGCTTGGCTCGGCGTTGCTGCCTTCACCGCCGGGCTGGTCGATGCCGTCGTCGGCGGCGGCGGCCTGATCCAGATTCCCGCGATTTTCTCCGTGCTGCCGAAAGAGGTTCCCGCGACTCTGCTGGGAACCAACAAGTTCGCCAGCATCTTCGGCACCAGTGCCGCCGCCGTGAATTACGCGCGGCGGGTGAGGGTGGCCTGGAGCACCGCAGCGCCGGCCGCGCTGGCGGCCTTCGCGCTGTCCTTCGCCGGGGCCTGGACCGTGACGCGGGTGCCGGCGGACTTTGTACGTACGCTGCTGCCGATCATCCTGGTGGCGGTCGCTATCTACACCTTCAAGAAGAAGGACCTCGGTTCGGTGCATGCACCGGTGCACAGCGGACTGGCTGAGCGTTACTGGGCCATCGGTATCGGCGCCGCGATCGGCTTCTATGACGGTTTTTTTGGACCGGGCACGGGCAGCTTCCTGATCTTCCTGTTCGTGCGCTTCTTCGGCTTCGATTTCCTGAGCGCGTCCGCGGCGGCGAAGATCGTCAACGTCGCTTGTAACTTCTCGGCCCTGCTGTGGTTTGGCTACAGCGGCCACCTGCTGTGGCAGCTCGGCTTGATGATGGCGGCGTGCCAGGTCGCCGGTTCACTGATCGGCACCAGGCTGGCACTGAAGCACGGTAGCGGGTTTGTCCGCAAGCTGTTCCTGGTTGTCGTGTCGGGACTGATCCTGAAAACCGCTTACGATGCCTTCACCAAGATCGGTTGGTGATTGTTCCACGTGAAACAGCAAAGCCGGGCTCGCCCGGCTTTCTTGTTTTTGTTCCACGTGAAACATTCCAAGGACAGCCCGGCTGAGTGTTCCACGTGAAACAAAATTTGTCCTTTTCAGCCCCCCAAAAGCTTCCGCAAGAAAAAAGAATCTATAATCGCGCATTAGACTCCTCGCCTCACTCTCCATCATGCTATTTCCAACTGAATTCGACGTCATCGTCGTCGGCGGCGGCCATGCCGGTACCGAGGCCGCACTTGCGTCTGCACGCACGGGTCAAAAGACCCTGCTGCTGACCCACAATATCGAAACCCTCGGCGCCATGTCGTGCAACCCATCGATTGGCGGCATCGGCAAGGGCCACCTCGTCAAGGAAGTCGACGCACTCGGCGGCGCCATGGCGATTGCCACCGACGAGTCGGGCATCCAGTTCCGCATCCTGAACTCGTCCAAGGGCCCGGCCGTGCGTGCCACCCGCGCCCAGGCCGACCGCATGTTGTACAAGCAGGCGATCCGTTCGCGCCTGGAAAACCAGCCGAACCTGTGGCTGTTCCAGCAGGCCGTGGAAGACCTGATGCTGGAGGGCGAGCGCGTGGTCGGCGCCGTCACCCAGGTCGGACTGAAGTTCCGCGCCCGCGCCGTGGTCCTCACCGCCGGCACTTTCCTGGACGGGAAGATCCACGTCGGCCTGCAGAACTACTCGGGCGGCCGCGCCGGCGATCCGCCCGCGGTCTCGCTGTCGAGCCGCCTGAAGGAACTCAAGCTGCCGCAGGGCCGCCTGAAAACCGGCACGCCGCCGCGCATCGACGGCCGCAGCATCGACTTCTCGGTCTTGTCGGAACAGCCGGGCGACCTCGATCCGGTGCCGGTATTCTCGGTGATGGGCAACGCCGCCATGCACCCGCGCCAGGTGCCGTGCTGGGTGACGCACACCAACGAGAAGACCCACGAGATCATCCGTAACGGCCTCGATCGCAGCCCGATGTACACCGGCGTGATCGAAGGCGTGGGCCCGCGTTACTGCCCCTCGATCGAAGACAAGATCCACCGTTTTGCGTCGAAAGAGTCGCACCAGATCTTCCTGGAGCCGGAAGGCCTGACGACCAACGAGTTCTACCCGAACGGGATCTCGACCAGCTTGCCGTTCGACGTGCAGCTGGAATTGGTGCGCTCGATGCGTGGCATGGAGAACGCCTTCATCCTGCGCCCCGGCTATGCGATCGAATACGACTACTACGACCCACGCGGCCTGAAGGCCTCGCTGGAAACCAAGGCGATCAAGGGCCTGTTCTTTGCCGGCCAGATCAACGGCACCACCGGCTACGAGGAAGCGGCCGCGCAAGGCTTGCTGGCCGGCTTGAACGCCGCGCTGCAGACCCAGGGCAAGGATGCCTGGACGCCGGGCCGCTCGGAAGCCTACCTCGGCGTGCTGGTCGACGACCTCACCACCCAGGGCGTGGCCGAGCCTTACCGCATGTTCACCAGCCGCGCCGAATACCGCCTGTCGCTGCGCGAGGACAATGCCGACATGCGCCTGACCGAGATCGGCCGCAAGCTCGGCATCGTCGGCGACGCCCAGTGGGCCGCCTTCGAGAACAAGCGCGAATCGGTAGCCCGCGAGCTCGAGCGCCTGCGCTCGACCTGGGTCAACCCGCGCATCCTGGCCGCCGCCGAATCCGAGCGCGTGGTGGGGCAGGCAATCGAACGCGAGTACAACCTGGCCGACCTGCTGCGCCGCCCGGGCGTGCAGTACGACACCCTGATGAGCATGACCGGGATCGAAGGCCAGGCACTGGCCGGCCCCGGTGTGGAAGACCCGGCGGTGAAGGAGCAGATCGAGATCCAGTTGAAGTACGCCGGCTACATCAACCGGCAGGCGCGCGAAGTGGAGCGTCACGACCACTACGAGAACCTCAAGCTGCCGGAAAACCTGAACTACCTGGATATCCAGGCCCTGTCCTTCGAGGTGCGCCAGAAGCTCGACAAGCAGCGTCCGGAAACCCTGGGCCAGGCTTCGCGCATCTCGGGCGTCACCCCGGCGGCGATCTCGCTGCTGCTGGTGCACTTGAAAAAGCGCGGCGCCAAGGGCT
The DNA here is from genome assembly GCF_000427785.1 of Massilia alkalitolerans DSM 17462. GTDB lineage: Bacteria > Pseudomonadota > Gammaproteobacteria > Burkholderiales > Burkholderiaceae_D > Telluria > Telluria alkalitolerans. The sequence continues at coordinate 191,724 of NZ_ATYR01000004.1, read as the reverse complement.
TTACCAACGCACCGGCGGAGCAGGCTGAATGAAATACTTCGACCGCGCCGCATTGGCGCAGGTGCTAGCTGACGGCATCAAGGACATGCATCTCGACGTATCGGCAGCACAGCAGGACAAGCTGCTCGATTACCTGGCGCTGATGAACAAGTGGAACAGCGTCTACAACCTGACCTCGCTGCGCGACCCGATGCAGATGGTGACCCACCACCTGCTCGATTCGCTCGCGGCGGTGCCTGCCTTTGCGGACGCGCGCAATGTGCTGGACGTCGGGGCAGGGGGCGGATTGCCGGGTGTGGTGCTCGCCATCTGCAGGCCAGACATGACATTGTCGATGATCGACACGGTCCACAAGAAAACCGCCTTCCTCAAGCAGGTGAAAGCGGAACTCGAGCTGACCAACGTCACTGTGCACACCATGAAGGTGCAGGAACTCAAAGTGAATGACAAATTCGACGTGATTACTTCCCGCGCGTTTGCGGACCTCACGGATTTCCTGAACTGGTCCGGGCACCTGCTGGCCGAGGGCGGAAAATTCATCGCCTTGAAAGGCACGGCGCCGGCGGAAGAGCAGGAACGCATACCGGCGGAATGGAAAATAAGCGGTTTACAGCCATTGCAGGTTCCAAGGCTGGGCGCGGAGCGTCACCTCATATTTGTCGAGCGATCGACATAAACAGAATAAACCGTATAAACAGTTTATATCGTTTATAAAATACTAACCGTTTAAATGGTTTGTACAATATGAACGGTATACCACCTTGGCTTCCACGGACAAGAATAGATGGCGAAGATTTTTTGCGTAGCGAACCAGAAGGGCGGGGTCGGCAAGACCACCACCAGTGTGAACCTGGCGGCAGGCCTGGCCAAGCTGGACCAGCGCGTGCTGCTGGTCGACCTCGACCCGCAGGGCAATGCCACCATGGGCGCGGGCATCAACAAGGCCTCGCTCGAAGGTTCGATCTACCAGGTGTTGCTGGGCGAGCTCGATGTGCCCACCGCGCGCCTGCGTTCCGAGTCCGGGCGCTTCGACGTGCTGCCGGCCAACCGCGAGCTGGCCGGTGCCGAAGTCGAGATGGTGGCGCTCGAGAACCGCGAGCGCCGCCTGAAGGAAGCGCTGGCGGCGGTGGACAAGGACTACGACTTCATCCTGGTCGACTGCCCGCCGGCGCTGTCGCTGCTCACGCTCAATGGCCTGTGCGCAGCGCACGGCGTGATCATCCCGATGCAGTGCGAGTACTACGCGCTGGAGGGCCTGTCCGACCTGGTCAACACGATCAAGAAGGTGCACGCCAACCTGAACACCGACCTGCGCATCATCGGCCTGCTGCGGGTGATGTTCGATCCGCGCATGACGCTGTCGCAGCAGGTGTCGAGCCAGCTCGAGCAGCACTTCGGCGACAAGGTGTTCAAGACCATCATCCCGCGCAACGTGCGCCTGGCCGAGGCGCCGTCGTATGGCATGCCGGGCGTGGTGTTCGACCCGTCCTCGAAAGGCGCGCAGGCGTACATAGCCTTTGGCGCCGAGATGGTCGAGCGCATCAAGACCATGTGATTACAAAACTAGCTGACATAGATATGGCAACCAAAAAACTCAAAGGCCTCGGGCGCGGCCTCGACGCACTGCTCGGCGGCGACAGCCAGCCGGCGCCTAGTAAAGCCCCCTCGTCGCTGCCGATCACCCAGATCCAGGCCGGCAAGTACCAGCCGCGTACCCGCATGGACGAAACCTCGCTGAGCGAGCTGGCGGCCTCGATCAAGACCCAGGGCATCATGCAGCCGGTGCTGGTGCGTCCGCTGGAGTCGGGCGCCAGTCCCGACGGCGCCCCGGTTCCGTACGAGATCATCGCCGGCGAGCGCCGCTTCCGCGCCGCCCAGATGGCCGGCCTGGACGAGATTCCGGTGCTGGTGCGCGAGGTCGACGACCAGTCGGCCGCGGCCATGGCCCTGATCGAGAACATCCAGCGCGAAGACCTGAACCCGCTCGAAGAAGCGCAGGGCATCCAGCGCCTGATCAATGATTTCAACTTCACCCACGAGCAGGCGGCAGCCAGCGTCGGCCGTTCGCGCAGCGCGGTGTCGAACCTGCTGCGCCTGATCAACCTGGCCCAGCCGGTGCAGACCATGCTGATGGCGGGCGACATCGACATGGGCCATGCCCGTGCCCTGCTGGCGGTGGAGAGCGCGAACCAGATCACCCTGGCCAACCAGGTGATCGCCAAGCGCCTGTCGGTGCGCGAGACCGAGAAGCTGGTGGCCCGTGCGCTCGAGGAGCAGTCGAGCCCGGCAACCCCGGCGCGTGCCAAGGACAAGCCGGGCGACATCGTGCGCCTGGAAGAGGAACTGTCGGACAAGCTTGCCACGCCGGTGATGTTCAAGATGGGGGCGAAGGGCAAGGGACAGCTGATCATCGACTTTGCCGACCTCGACATCCTGGACGGCGTGCTGGCGCGCCTGCGTGCCTGAAATGTGTCTTGGCGCGGGGTGGCAAAGCTTGTCAACCCCGCGCCGGAAGTGACGTATGCATGCCACGTTCGCTCACCGCGAAGACTGTTTGAACGCGTGGGCAGGAGACCAGTCCACGCTGCGCAAGTCAGTACTGGCTCATCAGTTAAGTGACTGAAAATATGGGAAAAACAGAAATGCCAATGTTGCTCCCATCACATCTTTACGCAGCAGTTATAAGCGCGGAATCGTTTGACTCGCGTCCGTATAACCACTTATAATCCCGCTGATTCATGTAATTACCACATCGTAACTGTCCGATTGCGCGGCGAGAAACCAGAACAAAAATGTTGCGCATCGTCTCCCTGCAATTGATTGCAACAGTAGTCGCAGGCGCCATCGCCGCTCTACTGGGGGGATGGTCTGCGATGTTTTCGGCAGTACTGGGCGGTTTGTGTTGTGTAGTGCCCAACGGAATCATGGCAATAAGGCTGTTCGCCAACGCTCACCGAGTCGGTGGTGCCAGTCCTGCAACATTCTTCATCTGGGAATTTATAAAGATTGCTCTCACGCTGGCGCTCTTGGGCGCTACCGCGTGGCTGTACCACGATCTGAACTGGCTGGCGCTACTTGCCGGGTTTGTCGTGGCGCTGAAAAGTTACATATTCTTATTATTTAGGCACTGAAAAATGGCGACTCCAACCGACGGCGCAGCGCACGCGCCCACCGCTTCAGAATACATCAAGCACCACCTGGGCCATCTGTCGAACCACCACCAGGACAGCCCGGTCGACTTCTCGATCCTGCACTACGACACGATTTTCTGGTCGATCGCCATGGGCGTTCTCGGCTGCCTGATCATGTGGATGGCCGCGCGTAAAGCCACCTCGGGCGTACCGGGCCGCTTCCAGGCTGCCGTCGAGATGCTGGTCGAGATGGTTGAAGACCAGTCGAAGTCGATCGTCCACGGCGACCGCAGCTTCATCGCCCCGCTGGCGCTCACCGTGTTCGTCTGGGTCGCCCTGATGAACTCGCTGGACTTCCTACCGGTCGACATGTTCGCATTGGCCTTCAGCGCCCTGGGCGTGGAGCACATCTTCCCGTATCACCGCGTCGTTCCTACCGCCGACCTGAACGGCACTATCGGCATTTCGCTGGGCGTGCTGCTCCTGATGTTCTACTACAGCATCAAGGTCAAAGGCCTGGGCGGCTGGATTCACGAACTGTTCGCAGCACCGTTCGGCATCGCCATGGCGCCGTTCAATTTGCTCCTGAACATCATCGAATACGCAGCAAAAATGGTGTCGCTCGGTATGCGACTGTTCGGCAACATGTTCGCCGGCGAGCTGCTGTTCCTATTGATCGCTCTGCTGGGCTCGACCGCTACCGTCTTCGGTTTCGTCGGCCACGTGATTGCTGGCTCGATCTGGGCGATCTTCCACATCCTGATCGTGTTCCTGCAGGCATTCATCTTCATGATGCTGACGCTGGTGTACCTCGGTCAGGCCCATGAAGGCCACTGATCGGCGCCGCAAGCATCGAACAGATAGTGGTTGTAAAGAAGTTGTAGTTTTTAATCTAGTTTTTAAATTAACTTTTGGAGTTACACATGACTGACCTTTCTTTTGTTGCACTGGCTTGCGGTTTGATCATCGGTCTGGGCGCTATCGGTGCTTGCATCGGCATCGCTCTGATGGGCGGTAAATACCTGGAAGCCTCTGCACGTCAGCCAGAACTGATGAACACCCTGCAGACCAAGATGTTCCTGCTGGCCGGTCTGATCGACGCGGCATTCCTGATCGGTGTTGGTATCGCCATGCTGTTCGCGTTCGCTAACCCGTTCACCGGCTAAGACACACGTCTTGACGCATTGAAGAGCCGAACCGGATCCGGTTCGGCATCCGTGTTTCTGTAATAAGGAAAATACCGTGAACCTTAACGCAACGATGTTTGCACAGCTCGTGGTCTTCCTCATCCTGGCCGCCTTCACGATGAAGTTCGTGTGGCCGCCACTGATGAAAGCACTCGACGAGCGTGCTGAGAGGATTGCGAATGGCCTGGCAGCAGCCGATCGTGGCAAGGCCGACCTGGCCGCCGCAGAAAAGCGTGTGCAGGCCGAAATGGCCGGCGCCCGTGACGAAGTCCAGAAGCGCATCGCCGACGCTGAAAAGCGCGCTGCCCAGATCATCGACGCAGCCAAGGCAACCGCTGCCGAAGAAGCCGCCCGTATCGTCGCTGCCGCCCAGGCCGACGCCGAGCAGCAAGTGACCCGCGCCCGCGAAGAACTGCGCGCACAGGTCGCCTCGCTGGCAGTGCAAGGCGCCGAGCAGATCCTGAAGCGTGAAGTGAACCCAGCGGTCCACGCCGACCTGCTGTCGAAACTGTCGACCGAGCTCTGATCATGGCTGAACTCGCAACCGTCGCCCGCCCTTACGCCGAAGCGCTGTACCGTGTCGCCCAATCGGGCGACGTGGCCGCCTGGTCGGCCGTCACTGCCGAATTGGGCCAGATCGGCGCCAATCCGGAAGTGCAGGCTTTCGCCGCCAACCCGAAGGTCACCGCCGCCCAGCTGGCCGACACGATTGCGTCCCTGGTCAAGTCGCCGCTGAACGCTGAAGCGAAGAACTTTATCGCGATGCTGGCCGAAAACGGCCGCGTCACCCTGCTGCCCGAAATCGCCGCCCAGTTCGCGGCACTGAAGAACGCCAACGAAGGTGCCGCCGATGCGGCGATCTTCAGCGCCTTCGAGATCTCGGGTGACCAGCTGGCCCAGCTGGTCGCTACGCTGGAAAAGAAATTTGGCCGCAAGCTGAACCCAACGGTGACAGTGGATCCTTCGCTGATCGGTGGTGTGCGCGTGGTCGTCGGCGACGAAGTGCTCGATACCTCGGTACGCGCCAAGCTGCAACAGATGCAAGTTGCGCTGGTGTCGTAATCGATCGATATCTAGCAGCACGCGCCGGCCCTAGCGCCCTTGCCCTACGCATCAAAAACATTTGGAGTTAGCACTCATGCAACTTAATTCTTCTGAAATCAGCGAACTGATCAAGAGCCGCATCCAGGGTCTGGAAGGTTCGGCTGAAGTTCGCAATCAAGGCACGGTGATCTCCGTCGCCGACGGTATCTGCCGCATCCATGGTCTGTCGGACGTGATGCAGGGCGAGATGCTGGAATTCCCTGGCAACACCTTCGGCCTGGCGATGAACCTCGAGCGCGACTCCGTCGGCGCCGTCATCCTGGGCGCCTACGAGCACATCTCGGAAGGCGACAACGTCAAGACCACCGGCCGCATCCTGGAAGTGCCGATCGGTCCGGAACTGCGTGGCCGCGTGGTCAACGCACTGGGCCAGCCGATCGACGGCAAGGGTCCGATCGCCACCACCCTGACCGCACCGATCGAAAAGATCGCTCCGGGCGTCATCGCCCGTGAATCGGTCTCGCAGCCGATGCAGACCGGCATCAAGTCGATCGACGCAATGGTGCCGATCGGCCGTGGCCAGCGTGAGCTGATCATTGGCGACCGCCAGACCGGCAAGTCGGCCGTGGCTGTCGATGCGATCATCAACCAGAAGGGCCAGGGCGTCACCTGCGTGTACGTCGCAATCGGCCAGAAGGCTTCGACCATCAAGAACATCGTCCGCTCGCTGGAACAGCACGGCGCGATGGAGTACACCATCGTTGTCGCCGCTTCCGCTTCGGAATCGGCTGCGATGCAGTACATCTCGGCCTACTCGGGCTGCGCCATGGGCGAATACTTCCGCGACCGCGGCGAAGACGCACTGATCGTCTATGACGACCTGTCGAAGCAAGCCGTTGCCTACCGCCAGATCTCGCTGCTGCTGCGCCGTCCGCCGGGCCGCGAAGCCTACCCGGGCGACGTGTTCTACCTGCACAGCCGTCTGCTGGAGCGCGCAGCACGCGTGAACGCCGACTACGTCGAGAAGTTCACCAACGGCGCCGTCACCGGCAAGACCGGTTCGCTGACCGCACTGCCGATCATCGAAACCCAGGCAGGCGACGTCTCGGCATTCGTGCCGACCAACGTGATTTCGATTACCGACGGCCAGATCTTCCTGGAGACCTCGCTGTTCAACGCCGGTATCCGTCCTGCGATCAACGCCGGTATCTCGGTGTCGCGCGTCGGTGGCGCAGCCCAGACCAAGGTCATCAAGGGCCTGTCGGGCGGTATCCGTACCGACCTGGCGCAGTACCGTGAACTGGCTGCGTTCGCGCAGTTCGCATCGGACCTGGACGAATCGACCCGCAAGCAGCTGGACCGCGGTGCACGCGTGACCGAACTGCTGAAGCAGCCGCAGTTCTCGCCGCTGTCGACCTCGCTGATGGCCGCATCGCTGTTCGCCGTCAACAAGGGCTACCTGGACGACATCGAAGTCAAGAAAGTCCTGCCGTTCGAGCAGGGCCTGCACAACTTCCTGAAGTCGAGCCACGCTGCGCTGCTGTCGAAGATCGACGAAACCAAGCAACTGGACAAGGACGGCGAAGCTGCGCTGTCGGCCGCCATTGCTGATTTCAAGAAATCCGGCGCATATTAATCGTCAAGCCGGCGCCGTGTGAGCACGGTGCCGGTGCGCGGAAGGAGTAAGGACTCATGGCAGTAGGCAAAGAGATTCGTGGCAAGATCAAGAGCGTAGAGAATACGAAGAAGATCACCAAGGCGATGGAAATGGTCGCCGCATCGAAAATGCGCAAGGCGCAGGACCGTATGCGCGCCGCCCGTCCCTACAGTGACAAGGTTCGTACCATCACCGCCAATCTGGCCGGCGCAAACCCGGAATACACGCACCCGTTCATGGCGCAAGCCAAGCACGTGCAGGCGAAGGCCGTGGGTTTCATCGTCGTCACGACCGACAAGGGTCTGTGCGGCGGCATGAACACCAACGTGCTGCGCCAGGTGACGCTGAAGGCGCGCGAGATGGAGCAGGCAGGTAACACCGTCGAGGCAGTTGCCATCGGCAACAAGGGCCTGGGCTTCCTGAACCGCATGGGCATGAAAGTTGTTTCGCAAGCGACCCAGCTCGGCGATACGCCGCACCTGGACAAGCTGATCGGCCCGGTCAAAGTGATGCTGGACGCGTACCAGGAAGGCAAGCTCGACGCTGTCTACCTGTGCTACACCAAGTTCATCAACACGATGAAGCAGGAACCGATGGTCGAGCAGCTGCTCCCGCTGCCGGCCAAGCACATGGAAGCGGACAAGGGCGGTATCAGCTGGGACTACATCTACGAACCGGAAGCGGCCGTCGTCATCGACGAACTGCTGGTGCGTTATGTGGAAGCGCTGGTGTACCAGGCCGTCGCCGAGAACCTGGCGTCCGAGCAGTCGGCACGCATGGTGGCGATGAAGGCAGCGAGCGACAACGCCGGTAGTGTCATCAGCGACCTGAAGCTGGTCTACAACAAGACCCGCCAGGCAGCGATTACCAAAGAACTCTCCGAGATCGTTTCCGGCGCAGCAGCCGTCTAAGCGATCAAAGCACAAGAATTTAACTATATATCTGAAGGAACGAACATGGCTGATGGCAAAATCGTTCAGTGTATCGGCGCAGTGGTCGACGTGGAATTCCCGCGTAACGCCATGCCGAAAGTGTACGACGCACTGAAAATGGAAGGTTCGGAACTGACCCTGGAAGTCCAGCAGCAGCTGGGCGACGGCGTGGTCCGTACCATTGCACTGGGCAGCTCGGAAGGCCTGCGTCGCGGCATGATTATCCAGAACACCGGCAACCCGATCATGGTTCCGGTCGGCACCCCGACCCTGGGCCGCATCATGGACGTGCTGGGCAACCCGATCGACGAATGCGGTCCGGTCAGCCACGAGCGCATGGCATCGATCCACCGCGATGCGCCGGCCTACGACGAGCTGTCGCCGTCGACCGACCTGCTGGAAACCGGCATCAAGGTGATTGACCTGGTCTGCCCGTTCGCAAAAGGCGGTAAGGTCGGCCTGTTCGGCGGCGCCGGCGTCGGCAAGACCGTCAACATGATGGAACTGATCAACAACATCGCGAAGGCGCACTCGGGTCTGTCCGTGTTCGCCGGCGTGGGTGAGCGTACCCGTGAAGGTAACGACTTCTACCACGAGATGGCGGACGCCAAGGTCGTCGACCTGGAAAACCCGACCAACTCGAAAGTGGCGATGGTCTACGGCCAGATGAACGAACCGCCGGGCAACCGTCTGCGCGTCGCGCTGACCGGCCTGACCATGGCGGAAGCCTTCCGTGACGAAGGCAAGGACGTTCTGTTCTTCGTCGACAACATCTACCGTTACACCCTGGCCGGTACCGAAGTGTCGGCACTGCTGGGCCGTATGCCGTCCGCGGTGGGCTACCAGCCGACCCTGGCCGAAGAAATGGGCCGCCTGCAAGAGCGTATTACCTCGACCAAGACCGGTTCGATCACCTCGATCCAGGCCGTGTACGTCCCTGCGGATGACTTGACCGACCCGTCGCCTGCTACCACCTTCGCCCACCTGGATTCGACCGTCGTTCTGTCGCGTGACATCGCTTCGCTGGGTATCTACCCGGCAGTGGACCCGCTGGACTCGACCTCGCGCCAGCTGGACCCGCTGGTCGTCGGTGAAGAGCACTACGCCACCGCGCGCGCCGTGCAGGGCACCCTGCAGCGCTACAAGGAACTGCGTGACATCATCGCGATTCTGGGCATGGACGAACTGGCGCCGGAAGACAAGCTGGTCGTCGCACGCGCTCGCAAGATGCAGCGTTTCCTGTCGCAGCCGTTCCACGTCGCTGAAGTGTTCACCGGCTCGCCGGGCAAGTACGTTTCGCTGAAAGACACGATCAAGGGCTTCAAGATGATCGCATCGGGCGAACTGGACCACCTGCCGGAGCAGGCCTTCTACATGGTCGGCACCATCGAGGAAGCAATCGAAAAGGCCAAGAAGCTGGCTGCCTAAGCCAGATTCTTAACCCGAAGGACAGACATGGCAAACACCATTCAAGTGGACGTGGTCTCGGCCGAAGAGCAGATCTTCTCCGGCCTGGCTACCTTCGTCGCGCTGCCGGGTGAAGCGGGTGAGCTGGGTATCTACCCACGCCACACCCCGCTGATCACGCGCATCAGGCCAGGTGCCGTCCGGATCCAGACGGCTGCCGGCGGCGAAGAGTTCGTCTTCGTCGCAGGCGGTATCCTCGAAGTGCAGCCGAACGGCGTGACCGTGCTGGCCGACACCGCGATCCGCGGTGGCGACCTGGACGAAGCGAAGGCACTGGAAGCAAAGAAGCAGGCCGAAGAGCTGATGCTGAACAAGGAGTCGAAGATCGACTACGCGAAAGCCCAGGCCGAAATGGCCGCGGCGATCGCGCAGCTGGCGGCGATCCAGAAGCTGCGTTCGCGAGGACGCTAAGCATCCGCTTTCGCGGTACAAGGAGGCAGCCTGCGGGCTGCCTTTTTTATGGGGGTCAGGTCTGACATTGTTTTTGCGCAAGTGCCTGTAACGAAGATGACGGCGCACGGTTAGCTGGCGCACGAGTGTGTGGGTGTTTTGGGCTTAGTATGGCCTCCTGTGCGTTGAGACAGCTCGAGCCGACCATGGCAAGCCCTCCAGACCATCGCGAACAGCAGCAAACCCTGCCGGCGGAAGACCGCTTCGGCCAAACCTTGTACCGCTTCCTCTTCTTCGACTGGCTGTTCCGCGACGTCAGCAGGGCGCGCAACCTGTACGAGCGCCACGCCGCGCGCGAGCATAACCGGCGCATGAGCCGCTACCTGCCGGTCTACATGCGGCGCTGGTCGGTGCTGGCCACCTTCGACTTCGCGCTCGGCTTCCTGTTCGAGCGCGTGCTGTCCGCCACTATGCTGTCGGCCCTGTTCTTCACCGGTACCTGCGTGACCATCACCGGCATCCTCGTGATGACCGTGATCTGGCTGTTCCTCGCCGCCCGCCTGCCTTGACCCCTGCCGGGGCGGTCCCGTTCGCCCCCGGATAGGCACCACTTGACCCATCCGAACGACCGCTGATCGGCTGCCGATTGCAGCCGGCCCGGCCCCGTACGTACAGTCACGGCACGCCATAACAAGAAAGGAATGCCGACCATGTTCATTCGTACCGCCATCTGTGCCGCCGCGCTGCTCCTCTGCACGCCGCAGGCCGCCTTCGCTGCCGACGCCAAGCAGGACAAGCCGCTCAGCAAGCGCGCCCTCGACGACCTGTCCTTCCGCCTGCACGCCACCGTCGCTCCCTATTTCCCCGCCGAGGCGCCAGGTGGCGTCGTCCTGGTCGTCAAGGATGGCCAGACCGTCCTGCGCCGCGCCTATGGCATGGCCGACACCACCAAGGGCGTGAAAATGGCGCCCGAAATGGCCATGCGCATCGGTTCGATGACCAAGCAGTTCACCGCCACCGGCATCCTGCTGCTGGCGGACGAAGGCAAGCTGTCGGTCGACGACGAGATCACCAAATACCTGCCGGACTACCCGACCCAGGGCAAGAAGATCACCATCGAACACCTGCTGACACACACCTCGGGCATCGTCAGCTATACCGGCAAGCCGGGCTTCCCGCAGCGCGCGCCGCAGGACATCACGGTGGCGGCCCAGATCGACTCGTTCAAGAACGACCCGCTGCAGTTCGAGCCGGGCAGCACCTGGCGCTACAACAATTCGGGCTACTACCTGCTCGGGGCCATTATCGAGAAGGTCTCCGGCCTGCCCTACCACCAGTTCCTGGAGCAGCGCATCTTCGTGCCCCTCGGGATGGAGCACACCGCCTACGAAGGCCACGAGCGCAGCGCGTGGCCGAGCGCCGCCGGCCATTCCCCGCTTGAAAAAGGGTTTGGCCCGGCCCGGCCGCTCGGCAAGAACCAGTCCTATGCTGCCGGCGAACTGATGTCGACCGTGGACGACCTGGCGAAATGGGATGCGGCCGTCGGCAAGAAGCTGCTCAAGCCGGCCACCTGGCAACGCGCCTTCACCTCCTACCGCCTGAGCGATGGCAAGGACAGCCACTACGGCTATGGCTGGGAGCTGACCCTGATCCAGGGCGAGCCGACCATTGGCCACAGCGGTTCGACCCGGGGCTTTCGCTCGTATGGCCTGCGCCTGCCCAACAAGGGCGTGTACGTGGCGGTGCTGACCAACGGCGACGCCGGCATGGTGGTGCCGGACGTTGTGGCGCGCAGGGCGGCCGCCGTCGCCATCGGCAAGCCGCTGCCGGAATTCCGCGAGGTGGCGCTCGATGCCGCGGCGCTGGACGCGGTGGCGGGCGTGTACAGCCTCGACAAGGATACGCAACGCGTCTTCCGCCGCGACGGCGAGTTCTTGTCGCTGCAGCGCGCCGGCCGCGGGCCCCTGGTCTTGAAGCCCATGTCGGCCAACGCGTTCTTCGTGCCGGATACGGCCGACTGGTTCGTGTTCCAGCGCGAGGGTGGCAACCCTGCCGGCAAGGTGACGGGCGTGACCTACCACCAGGACGGCAGGGCGCTGAAGCACGTGCGCAGCGGCGAGGCGCCGGCGCCGCGGATCGTGGCGAAGATCGCGGACGCCGCTTTTGACGCGCATGCCGGCCGCTACGAGATCCAGCCGGGCATGGTGTTCGAGGTGACGCGCGAGGGCAGCCGCTACTTCGTGCAGCCGACCGGCCAGCGCCGGGTCGAGATCTTCCCGCTGAGCGAAACCCGCTTCTTTTCGCGCGACGTCGATGCCGAGCTCAGTTTCGAGGGCCAGGCCTTGAGCTTCAAGCAGGGCAGCCGCAACTTTACCGGTCGCCGGATTTGACCGTCTGGGCCGGTTAAGCGGCCGTTTGTCGCCCGGTGTTTGCCGTCCAGGCAAGCCGGGCCTATTCTTGTCCAGCCCCTACAACAAGGAAAAGGACCGACCATGCTGCTTCGTACCGCCATTTGCGCCGCCGTGCTGCTGCTGTGCCATCCACAAGCTGCATTCGCCCAGGATGCCGTCACATCCGCGACCGCGGAGCAGGACCTGGCCAGCCGCATCGACGCCTTCATTGCGCCGTATTTCAAGGCCGACGCGCCCGGCGCCACGGTCATCGTGGTCAAGGACGGCAAGCCCGTGCTGCGTAAGGCCTACGGCATGGCCGATACCGCGAAAGGCGTGAGCATGCGTCCGGAGATGGCGCTGCGCCTCGGTTCCATCACCAAGCAGTTCACGTCGACCGCCATCCTGATGTTGGCGGAGGAGGGCAAGCTGTCGCTGGACGACGACATCACGAAGCACCTGCCGGACTACCCGGCCAAGGGAAAGAAGATCACGATCGAGCACCTGCTGACGCATACCTCGGGCATCCCCAGCTACACCGGCAAGCCGGGCTACATGCTCAACATGGCGCAGGACATGAGCGTTGCCCGGATGATCGACACCTTCAAGAACGATCCGCTCGAGTTCGAACCCGGCAGCCAGTACCGCTACAACAACTCGGGTTACTTCCTGCTCGGCGCGATCATCGAGAAGATCTCGGGCCAGACCTACGCCAGCTTCCTGGAGCAGCGCATCTTCAAACCGCTCGGCATGCACGACACCTATTACGAGGGCGTCAAGACCAGCAAGGCGCCGGTGGCGGCCGGCCATAGCCGCACCGAGAAGGGCTATGGCGCCGCCGCGCCGCTCAGCATGACCCAGCCCTATGCGGCCGGCTCGCTGGTGTCCACGGTGGACGACCTGGCGCGCTGGGATGCGGCGATCGCCGGAGGCCGCCTGCTCAAGCCTTCCAGCTGGGAGCGAGCGTTCACTTCGTACCGCCTGAGCGACGGCAAGGCCACGGGCTACGGCTATGGCTGGGAAGCCGGCAAGGTGCAGGGTGCGACCGCGATCGGCCACGGCGGCGGCATCAACGGCTTCGCGACGCATGCGCTGCGTTTCCCGGAGCAGAAGGTGTATGTCGCGGTGCTGACCAACAGCGACAGTGGGCCGGCCAATCCGGGCCTGGTGGCGCGCAAGGCGGCCGCCATCGCCATCGGCAAACCCTACCGCGAGTTCACGGAGGTGGCGCTGGACGGCGCGGCGCTCGACGCGGTCTCCGGCACCTACGAGATCGAGAAGGGCGTGCAGCGCGTGTTCCGCCGCAGCGCCGATGGCCTGGTGATGCAGCGCAGCGGCCGGCCGCCGGTAGCACTGAAGGCCGCGTCGGACAATAGCTTCTTCGTGCCGGGCGGCCTGGACTGGTTCGAATTCCAGCGTGACGCGGCGGGCAAGGTGACTGCCGTGACGCTGCACCAGGATGGCAATGCGCTGGTCAATCAACGTATCGGCGACGCGCCGGCCGGCCGCAAGGCGGTGAAGATCGCGAACGCGGCCTTCGATACCCGCGTCGGCCGCTACGAATTGGGTCCGGGCTTCGTGATGGAACTCAGCCGCGAGGGCGACCGCTATTTTGCCCAGGCCACCGGGCAGCCCAAGCTGGAGATCTTTGCGATGAGCGAGACCGTGTTCTTCTCGAACGACGTCGATGCCGAGATCAGCTTCGAACCGGCGGCCGGCCAGGGCTTCGTGCTGAAACAGGGTGGGCGCAACATCCCGGCGCGCAAGTTGTAAGGGCTCAGCGCCTGGCCTGCTCACCCGCCAGGCGCAGCGCCACCTTGTGGCGGAACCAGTCTTCCTTCACGTAGCGGTACAGGTTCGCACCCGGGCACACGGTTTTATCGGAGTGGTCGCGGTGGCTCTTGATGTCGTCCAGCGAGACCTTGTACCTGGCCGCCAGCAGCGCCATCAGGTCGACCACGGCCTCCAGCTGCTGCTGGTTCGGCTCCACTTCCTCGAAATTGCCGACCACTTCGATCAGGGCGTGGCCGCTCGGATCGTATTCGGTATTGGTATCGCCCGCGAAGTCGATGTTGCGCGCCTCGTAGATGCGGCCGTCGAGGTCGATGACGTAGTGGTAGGGGATGTCGAGCCAGCCCTTGCTGGCGCGCGACCACGACTGCAGGCGCCGCAGGTAGCCCTGCGGATCGGTGCCCGGCTTGAAGGGCTCGCCCTGGTGGTGCAGGGTGATCTGGCTGATGGTGTGGCGGCGCGCTTTCGACGCGTCGGCCGGGGTGCCGCCCCAGCTGGCGACGGGGACGATGGCGCGTTCGACCGCGGCCAGCGGTTCGGCCGCGTGAAGAGGCAGCGAGAGGGCCAGGGCGGTGAGAAAGGAGAGGGCGGTAGGGCGCATGCTTGGAATGGAAATCGGACGTGCCCGCATCTTTTCACGTTTGCACCCGCAACGCCAGCAATGATGCAAATCTGATAAGCTAGACACCAATCCACATCGAGCCAAGCCACCATGAGAAGCATTGCCCAGATCCTCAACGACAGCAAGACCATCGCCATCGTCGGCCTGTCGAACAAGCCCGACCGCGCCAGCAATGAAGTGGCCGCTTACTTGCAGCAAAACGGCTACCGCATCGTGCCGGTGAACCCGAGCTACGCCGGCGAGACCATCCTGGGCGAACAGGTATACGCCACGCTGCAGGAAGCGGCCGACGCCCTGGCAAGCAACGGCCAGCGGATCGACATCGTCGACTGCTTCCGCAAGTCCGAAGACATCCCGCCGATCGCACGCGAAGCGATCGCCGTGCGCGCCGGCTGCCTGTGGATGCAGCTGGACATCGAAAACCAGGCCGCCGCCGACCTGGCGCGCGCCGCCGGCCTCGACGTCGTCATGAACCACTGCATCAAGATCGAGCACCGCAGCCTGAACGCCGGCTGAACGGATATCGTCCGGGCGCCGCCGTCATCCGCCATCTTTACAGGCGGCGGCTGCGTTACAATCGTGGCATCACCAACCAGGGAACTCCCCGCCATGATCAAGACCACCGCCCTGCTGATCGCTGCCCTTGCCGCAGCCAGCGCTGCCCTTCCTGCCGCCGCACAGGCCACGTCCACGCCGGGCGCCCCGGCTGCCGCGCGCATGCCGATGAGCTGCCCCGCCATCCTCAAGCAGAACTTCAAGCGCCTGCAGGACGACACCCCGCAGGACCTGTGCCAGTACGCGGGCAAGGTGGTGCTGGTCGTGAACACGGCCAGCTACTGCGGCTTCACCAAGCAGTACGAAGGACTCGAGAAGCTGTACGCGAAGTACGGCGGGCGCGGCTTGGTGGTGCTGGGCTTCCCCTCCAACGACTTCGGCAAGCAGGAGCCGGGCAACGCGAAGGAGATCGCGGACTTCTGCTTCAACACCTATGGCGTCAAGTTCCCGATGTTCGCCAAGAGCGCGGTCACCGGTCCGGAAGCCAATCCGCTGCACGCCAGCCTCACCAAGGCGACCGGCCAGGCGCCGAAGTGGAACTTCACCAAGTACCTGATCGGCCGCGATGGCAAGGTGCTGGAACACTTCCCGAGCAAGGTGACGCCGGAAGACCCGGCCCTGGTCGGCAAGATCGAGCAGGCGCTCGCCATATAAGGCAGGGATCGAATAACCTTTCTGCCATTATGGTTATTTGATCCACATCAACGATTTTTTTGCGCTGCATCAATATTCTTCCTTTCGTTACCATGACGAAAGGAAGAAGAAATGAAAAGCTTGTTGAAGCCTGTGCTGGCGATCTCTCTCGCACTTGCCTGCGGCCAGGCCCTGGCACAGGAAAGCAACTGGATGGTGCGTGCGCGCGCCGTCCACATCGACCCGGCGAATGAATCCGCGCCCCTGGCCGGCAGCGGCGCCGCGGATCGCATTCACGTGGCCAGCAAGACCATCCCCGAAGTCGACATCTCCTACTTCTTCACGCCGCACCTGGCGGCCGAGCTGATCCTGACGTATCCACAGAAGCACGACGTCACCCTGGACGGCGCCCGCATCGGCAGCTTCCGCCACCTGCCGCCGACCCTGACGGCCCAATACCACTTCGCGCCGCAGTCGACGGTGAATCCTTACGTGGGCGCAGGCCTCAACTACACGCGCATCTCGCGCGTGAAGCTGCTGGACGGCGCGGCCGATCTCGAGAACGACAGCTGGGGCCTGGCCCTGCAGGCCGGCGTGGACATCCGCCTCGATGCGCGCTGGTCGCTGAACCTCGACGTGAAGAAAGTGAACATCCGCAGCGACCTGATGGTCGGCGGCGCGAAGGCAAGCGCAGTCAAGGTCGATCCGGTGCTGTTCGGCTTGGGGTTCGGTTACCGCTTCTGAAGCAGCTTACCCCTGCGGGTCGTCCAGCAGGACCGCCCGCAGCGGCCCGCGCAGCGCATTGCAGACGACGATGTCGTCCGCCTCCGCCAGCATCTCGCGCGTGATGAGCTGTTCGCTGGCGCGCCAGGCCGGCGCCTGGAGCAGCACCCCCCGCATCACGCCCGGCAGCAGGCCGCTCGACAAGGGCGGCGTGATCCACTCGCTGCCGAAACGCAGGAACACGCTGCTGCGTCCTCCCTCGGTCAGTTCCCCGCGCTCGTTGAAGAACAAGGCGTCAAAAGCCCCTTGCGCCTCGGCGGCGCGCCAGGCTGCATCGTAGCGGCTGCGCACGCTCGTCTTGTGGCGCAGGAAGATGTCGCCCGAATGGGTGCTTTCCTGCGCCAGCAGCAGCGCCACCGGCTCGCTCAAGGGCGTGATCGGCGCCGCCTGCACGGCTAGCTCGCCGCCGGGGGCCACCGCCAGGCGCAGCCGGTGCAGCCCGCCATGGGGCAGGGCCAGGGAGGCTTCGTTCAGGGCCGCGCGGGCGGCGCCATAATCGAACGGATAGCCGAAGTAGCGGCAGGACGCGGCCAGGCGATCGAGGTGCTGCTCGACGTGGCGGCAGCCGTCGTCCCAGGAAGCGCGCAGGGTTTCAAAAATCTCGAACTCGTTGGGCAGGCCGGTCAGGAAGCGTGCCTTGAGCTGGCACTCGGCGTATTCGGACGCCGCGTCGCTGTCGTACACGATGCCGGCGCCGACGCCCAGCTCTCCCTTGCGGGTGCCGCCCGCCGGTGCGCCCAGCGCCAGGGTGCGGATCGGGACCGACAGGCAGAAATCACCGAAGGCCTTGGCGCTGCCTGCCGCGGGTGGGTCGAACCAGCCGATCGCGCCGGTATAGATGCCGCGCGCGCTCGGCTCGAGTTCATGGATGATCTCCATGGTGCGGCGCTTCGGCGCGCCCGTGATCGAGCCGCAGGGGTAGAGCGCGGCGAATACGTCCTCCAGACTCGCATCCTCGCGCAGGTGCGCCTGCACGGTCGAGGTCATCTGCAGCACGCCGCCATAGCGGCGCACCTCGAACAGCGCCGGCACCTCGACGCTGCCGGTGGCGGCGACCCGCCCCAGGTCGTTGCGCAGCAGGTCGACGATCATCAGGTTCTCGGCGCGGTTCTTGGTGTCCAACGAGAGCGCCCGGGAGCGCTCCTCATCCACCGCATCGTCACCGCTGGCCGGCGCGGTGCCCTTCATCGGCCGCGCCAGCAGCTTGCCGGCCTCGTGGCGCACGAACAGCTCGGGCGAGAAGGACAAGACGGCGCCGCCGTCCGGCAGGGCCACCAGGGCGCCGTAGGGCACGCGCTGGCGCGCCCGCAGCCGCGCATACAGCTTGACCAGAGAACCGTAGGTGTCGAAACGCAGGCGGTAGGTGTAGTTCACCTGGTAGGTGTCGCCGGCGGCGATGTAGTCGCGGATGCGGCGGATCGCCTCGGTGAACGCCGCTTCGTCCACATTGGGCGCGATGCCGGCCACGCCCGCCAGTTCGCCCGCAGGCGCGCGGGTGGCGATCCAGGCCTCGACCTGGCTTGCGTCCAGGTGCTCGCACTGTTCGAACAGCAGCACCTGCGCCAGCGCGCCTTCCAACGGGTGCGCCGGGACGCCCTGGAGGTGCGCACCCAGCTCGTAGGTGAGCAGCGGCACCGCGTACAGGCCGCGTCCCAGTGCTTCCTGTAGTTCGCGCAGCAGCTGCGGCCAGCCGGCGGCGTCCGTGCAATACAGCGTGCCGGCGTGGCGGCTGTAGAGGCGCGAACGGGCCTCGCCGGTCGCCCCGGCGTCGTCCAGCAGCGCGAATACTTCCTGGGTGTCCATGATCGCCTGGCGCTTGTCCTTATGCCGCCAGCAGCAGCGACAGCTGCAGGGCCGTGCCTTCGGCCGGGTTCTGCTTGAAGCCGCTCTTGGCGAAGCGGTGCCAGCGTCCGGTTACGTAGCTCACCAGCAGACTGGCGCGCGCCGCGACGTCGGTCTCCAGGCCGTGGCCCTGGGTGACGGCGATCCGCAAGGCGCCCTTGAACGCCATTTCGATCCTGTCGTAGAACCCGTTCATGCGCAGCTGCAGGCGCTCGTCCTCGCCCACCAGCGCGTCGCCGATCAGCACCCGGGTCATGCCCGGGTTGTTGGCGGCGAAGGACAGCAGCATCTGCAGGATCGCATGCGCCTGGTGCACGCCGTCTTCCTCGCGTTCGGCGATCTGGTTGATCAGGCCGAAGACGCTCGACTCGATGAACTCGATCAGGCCTTCGTACATCTGCGCCTTGCTGGCGAAGTGGCGGTACAGCGCCGCCTCCGATACCGACAGGCGCGCCGCCAGCGCCGCCGTGGTGATCTTTTCGCCCTTCGGCTGCTCGAGCATCGAGGCCAGGGCCTGGAGGATTTGCAGCTTGCGCTGACCTGGCTTGGTTGCCATGTGATCCCTAGTTTGGTGTTGTTGTTGGTATTAGCGCAGCCGGTGCAGACGCGCCGGAAGCTGCCGCACGGATTTTACTTTGACATCGACGTAACCGGGGCGTTTCAGGGTCCGCGGCAGCGGTCCGATGCGCGGCCCGGCTTTTCCGATCGGGTCGCTCATGCGCAGGTATTGCGTCACCCAGACGGTGCGCAGTCCGAGGCGGCTGGCGCTTTTCAGGTTGGCCAGCGTGTCCTCGACCAGGATGCAGCGGCGCGCCGCCACGCCATGCTTGCGCAGCAGGCGGCGCAGCATCAGGCTCGAAGGCTTGGGGCGCAGCTGGCGGTGCACATGCATGTGCTCGATCGCGACGTGGTGGGCGAAGTGGCGGCTCAGGCCCAGGTGACGCATCACGTCGGTCGAGTAGCGCGTCGGCGCGTTGGTGAGCAGGATCTTGCGGCCCGGCAGGCGGCGCAGCAGCGTGCCCAGTCCCTTTTCCGCGCGCACCAGCTTGTCGAGGGCGCCGAGATCGTGCGTGACGTGCAGGAAGTCGGCCGCCGACACGCCGTGGTGGCGGATCATGCCGAGCAGGGTGGCGCCGTAGCGCTTCCAGTAGCCCAGGCGCGCCGCATCGACCTGCGCCTGGGTGGCGGGGGTGAGGTCGTCGCCCAGCACGCGCGCGATGTAGGTGTTCATGTTGGCACTGATGGCCGGGAAGATGGCATGCGAGGCATCGTGCAGGGTATTGTCGAGGTCGAACAGCCAGACGGGGGAGGGGAGGGTATGATTTGCCACGGTTCCGAATACAACAAGGGGAAATGAATGCGACGACGTCCGATTATAGTGGTGTTCCTCAGCTTGTTCTTGCTGGCCTTCCAGGCGCTGGCAGCCGAAGTAGGCACAGCGCGGGGCGCGCTGTTCAAGGCCACGGACAAGGGCAATACCTTGTACCTGTATGGCACCATGCACGTCGGCCGCGCCGACTTCTATCCCCTCGAGCCGCGCATCCGGGCGGCGGTCGCGGCCGCCCCCACGCTGGCGCTGGAAATCGACATGAAGGGCGATCCGGCCGCGATCGCGGCCGCCGTCCAGCAGCACGGCATGTTCCCGCCCGGCAGCCCGGGCTACGCGGGCCTGGCGCCCGAGCGTCGCGCGCGCATCGAAGCCGCGCTGCGCAAGCACGGGCTGGAGCCGGCCGCCGTGGCGCAGTTGAAGCCCTGGATGCTGGTAACCATGCTTGCCGTGTTCGAGACCGCCAAGCTGGGCTACGACCCGGCCCTGGGCGTCGACGACCACCTCGCCACGCTGGCGCGCCAGGGCAAGACCCGCATCGCCGAGCTCGAGACCATGCAGTACCAGGCCGGCCTGCTGAACCGCCTGTCGGACGAAGAACAGTGGCGCCTGCTGGAAGAAACCCTGGAAGACATGGCCTCGGGCCGCCAGCTGCGCGAAACGCGCGAGATGCTCGATGCCTACGAGCGCGCCGACCGCCGCGCGCAGGAAGACCTGATGCGGCGGGTGGAAAGCGACGACAGCCTGACCGGCAAGTTCACGCGCGACATCCTGCTCGACGAGCGCAACGGACCGATGGCGGACAAGGTAGCGGCGCTGCTGGCGCGCGAGGACAAGGCGGTGGTGGCGGTGGGCCTGCTGCACCTGCTGGGACAAGGCGGATTGCCCGAGCTGCTGCGCAAGCGCGGCATCAAGGTGGAGCGGATCTACTGAGGGAGGTGCTGCAGGAGGGAGGTGGTGCCCTTGACGTGGATTGAACACGTGGCCTCTCCCTTACCAAGGGAGTGCTCTACCACTGAGCTACAAGGGCATTTCCTTTTATTTTCTGTGGCGAAAATTTCCGCCACAAAAAATCAGTGAGACCGGATCATAGTGCCAAATGCCTGCTCGGTCAAGACTTCCAGCAACAAACTGTGCTCGATGCGTCCGTCGATGATGTGCACGGTATTGACGCCCGACTTGGCGGCATCCAGTGCCGACGAGATCTTCGGCAGCATGCCGCCCGAAATCGTGCCGTCTTCGAACATCTCGTCGATCTCGCGCGCCGACAGGTCGGTGACCAGGTTGCCTGCCTTGTCCTGCACGCCGGCGATGTTGGTCATCATGATGAGTTTTTCGGCCTTCAGGATCTCGGCGATCTTGCCGGCGACGACGTCGGCATTGATGTTGTAGGCCTGGCCGTCCTGGCCGAAGCCGATCGGCGAGATGATCGGGATGAAGGCGTCGTCCTGCAGCGCCTTGACGACGGCAGGGTTGATCGCCTCGATCTCGCCGACGAAACCGATGTCCAGGAATTCGCCCGGCTTTTCCTTGTCCGGCATCGACATGCGGCGTGCGCGGATCAGGCCACCGTCCTTGCCGGTGAGGCCCACGGCCTGGCCGCCGTAGTGGTTAATCAGCATGACGATGTCCTGCTGGACCTCGCCGCCCAGCACCCACTCGACCACTTCCATGGTTTCCTCGTCGGTGATGCGCATGCCCTGCACGAAGGTGCCCTGCTTGCCGATCTTTTTCAGCGCATTGTCGATCTGCGGACCGCCGCCGTGCACCACCACCGGATTCATGCCCACCAGCTTGAGCAGGATGACGTCGCGCGCGAAGCCGTGCTTCAGGCGTTCGTCGGTCATGGCGTTGCCGCCGTATTTGATGACGATGGTCTTGCCGTGGAAGTTGCGGATGTAGGGAAGCGCCTCGGCCAGGATCTGCGCCTTGATCTGCGGCGATACTTTCGTCAGATCATTGGGCTGGTCGTCGGTGTTCAGGCTGGTCAGAGTAGCGTTCATGGAGGGTCCAAATTAAATGTCGCAAGATTTTAAGGCAACAGGGTAGTACTTGTGCTGATTATATGGCGTCTTGTTGTATTTTATGGGCTCGATCCCCACCGTAAAGAACCATGAGTAGCGTTCCCACCCCGAGCACATGCAGCCGCTGTGGCGCCGAATTCGGCTGTGCCATGGTAACCGGCAGCGCTGAACCCTGCTGGTGCACGGCGCTGCCGCCCGCCGTGCCGGTGCCGCAGGAAGCCGTCGGCTGCTGGTGCCCGGCCTGCCTGCGCGCGCATATCGAGGCCGATGAGGCGAAGCGCCGCGCCGGTTGAGGTTCAACGGCGAGTGCGGAAAAAGCGCAGCATCTCCCGGCTCGCATCCGGTCCGCGCCCGTCGGTATAGCTGCCGCGTGCGCGTCCGCCCGACCAGGCATGGCCCGCCCCGTGGATCAGCCAGTGCTCGGCATGCACCGCCCCGTCCTCGCGGTGGTGCAGGGTGCGCGTGTAGGCATGGCCGTCGGGCACCCGTCCCGGCTCCGCGGCGCGGCGTGCCGCCTGGCGCGCGCCCTGGGCGATCAGTTCGTCGGCATTCGCCGGATGCACGGTGGTGTCCTGGTCGCCATGGAAGACGATGATCGGGAGCTGTCGTCCGGGCAGCTGGGCTTGCGCTTGCGCGCGCCGGAACTCGCCCTTCATGGCCGCCAGCGCCGAGGGCAGGTCGTGCGCCGATGCGAACGGCAGGCCCGAATGCACGCCCACGGCCGCGTACAGGTCCGGGTAGAGCGTGCCCATGATGGTCGCCATCGCGCCGCCGGCCGACAGGCCCGCCACGTACACCTGTTCCGGATCGACGGGGTACTGTTCCATGATCGCACGCGTCATGCCGGCGATGATCGCGGGTTCGCCCTGGTCGCGCTGCTGGTCGACCGCGTTGAACCAGTTCCAGCAGCGCGACGGGTTGGCCGCCTTGCTCTGCGCGGGATACAGCACCAGGCAGGGCGTTTCCTCAGCCAGCTCGTTCATGCCGGTGCCGTTGGCGAAATCCTCCGGATCCTGGGTGCAGCCATGCAGCATCACCAGGAGCGGCAGCGGCTTGCCGCCATTGCTGCCGGGGACATACAGCTTGTAGTCGCGGGTGCCGGCCGGGTTGGTGTGGCTGCCGTCGATGAACTTGCCGGGCAGGCTGACGCCGAGTTCCGCTTCGAAAGGATCGCTTGCCGCCGCCGCGGCCCCCACGCCGACGCTGCGCATCTGGCGCTGGGCTTCGCGCTGCAGGGCGCTGGCGCTCTTCAGCGTTTCCTGGATCATGGTGTCGGCCGCCGCCGGTCCCGTGTGCAGGAACGAGTGCACTGTCGAGCGGGTGGCGGCACGCATCTGCGCCATCAGTTTCTTGTTGAGCTTCATTGGCCCTCCTGTTCGTGCCATTGCTTGCAATCTCCCTGCGCAGGCTTACGGCAGCCTTGCAATGCGCTAAGCTGCGCCCATGCATCCCACTTTCCAGCCCGGCCTTCGCTTCGAATGGCACTACACCGTCCCGGAGCGCGCCAGCGTGCCCCAGCTTTACCACGATACCTTGTTTTGCCGCGATATGCCGGATGTGCTGGCCACCGGTTACCTTGTTGGCATGATGGAACTTGCCTGCTTGCACGGAATGATGCCCTACGTCGACTGGCCGCACGAGCAGAGCCTGGGGACCATGGTGAACTTCCGCCACCTGGCGCCGACGCCGCCGGGCATGCGGCTGACAATTCGAGGCGAAGTGCTGGAAGTCGAAGGACGGCGCGTGCA
Source organism: Massilia alkalitolerans DSM 17462 (assembly GCF_000427785.1). Taxonomy (GTDB): domain Bacteria; phylum Pseudomonadota; class Gammaproteobacteria; order Burkholderiales; family Burkholderiaceae_D; genus Telluria; species Telluria alkalitolerans. The sequence continues at coordinate 168,201 of NZ_ATYR01000004.1, read as the reverse complement.
CTTTCGGGTCGAAGCTTGGGACGAATTTGAAAAAGTGTGCGAAGGAACGCATGAGCGTTGTTTGATTGATACAGCACGCTTTGCCGAAAAACTGGCACGAAAGCAACAGGTGCGTGTCGATGTTGTAATTGACAAGCAATAAATCGATACCAGAATTACAATTGACCCTCTACCGGCATTTCTATAAGTAGAAAATGCCTTCTATTGCGTTCACTTTTTTCGAGTGTGTATGTTGAATTTCCAACAGGCTGAACCAGTGTCTGCCGCCGTGCCGCTGGTCGTTGATCTCGACGGCACCCTGACCCTGACCGATACGCTGGTCGAGTCCGTCGTACTGCTGGCCCGGCAATCGCCATCCAGCCTTCTGCGCCTGCCTTTCTGGCTGCTACGCGGCCGTGAAGCGCTCAAATCCGAAATCGCGCGTCGCGTCGACCTGCCGGCGGCGCAGCTGCCCTATCGCGAAGAGCTGCTCGATTACCTGCGCGCCGAAAAGGCGGCTGGCCGCGAGATCGTGCTGGCCACGGCGGCGCACCGCAAGATCGCCGATGGCGTTGCCGCCCACCTCGGTCTGTTCGACCGGGTATTGGCCACCGACGAGACGCGCAACCTGAAGGGATCCAACAAGCTGGCCGCGATCCGCGAAGAAGTCGGACCTGAGTTTGCCTACGCCGGCGACAGTCCGGCCGACCTCGCGGTATGGAAAGGCGCTCAAGCGGCGCTGCTGGTCGGTGCGTCCGGATCGCTGGCGCGCCAGGTGCGCAGGGAACACGTGGTCGAGAAGGAGTTTGCCCGTCCCGCCGCCGGGCTGCGAGTGTGGCGCAAGGCCCTGCGCATGCACCAGTGGGCCAAGAACGTCCTGCTATTCGTGCCGATGCTTACCGCGTTCTCGTTCGCACCAGCCGACATCATTACTATGCTGCTGGCTTTCCTGTGCTTCTCGCTGGCAGCTTCGGCGACCTACATCGCCAACGACCTGTGGGACCTTAACAACGATCGCCAGCATCCCCGCAAGCGCCTGCGCCCCTTCGCCAGCGGCGTGCTGTCTATCCCCTCGGGTATCGCGGCCGCGATCGGCCTGATGGCCGTTGCTTTCGGGCTCGCTATTCTGGGTGTCAACGCGGGCTTCGCCGCCATGCTGCTGGCCTACGTCGTCATGACCACGACTTACAGCTGGAGCCTGAAGGAATACGTGCTGGTGGACGTCATGGCGCTGTCGATCCTCTATACCATGCGCATCGTCACCGGCTCGGTAGCGGTGGGTATCGAAACCAGCTCCTGGCTGCTGGCCTTCTCACTGTTCGTCTTCCTCAGCCTGGCGCTGGTCAAGCGTTGTTCCGAGCTCAAGGCCCTGCAGGGCAGCGGCGGCAACAGTACACGCGGGCGCGACTACCGTGTCAGTGACCTGGCCGTGCTGTGGCCGATGGGCCTGGCCTCGGCAATGTCGGCGGTGGTAGTGTTCGGCCTCTACATCCACGCACCCGAAACCCAGGCACGCTACGCCACCCCCACGCTGCTATGGGCTGCCGTGGCGCTGCTGATCTACTGGCTCGGACGCTTGTGGATCAAGACCGGGCGCGATGAAATGGACGACGACCCGGTCCTGTATGCGCTCAAAGACCGCGGCAGCCGGCTGGTCGTGATCGCGATGGGCGTGGTCATGGGCTGTGCCTACTTCTTCGACTCGGCTGCGATCTTCTGATGTCCCTGCCGCAAAAACCGCCGGTGCCGAGTGCACCGGAGCTGCAACGCCCCGTCCCTTCCCCCTGCATCAACGTGTGCCAGATGGAGCACGCCACCGGCCTGTGCCGGGGCTGCCTGCGCACGATCGAGGAGATCGTCGCCTGGGGCAGCGCCGGCGACGACTACAAGCGCGCCGTGTGGGCCGAGATCCGGCGCCGCGAAGCCGAGATCGACTGGGGCTGAGGTGGACCTGCGCCTGCCGCCGTCGATCCACGTCTTCGAGCGCGGCTGGCTCTCGTCCAACAACATCCTGTTCACCGGCGCCGATGACACGGCGCTGGTCGACAGCGGCTACGTGACGCATGCGGCGCAGACCCTGGCGCTGGTGCGCCAGGTGCTCGGTTCCCTCCCGCTCGACCGCCTGCTCAACACCCACCTGCACTCCGACCACTGCGGCGGCAACGCCCTGCTGGCGCATACCTATGGCTGCCGGGTCGCGATCCCGGCACTGGACGCCCCCAAGGTGGCGGCATGGGACGAGGACGCGCTCAGCTACCGCGCCACCGGCCAGCAGTGCGCGCGCTTCGGTTTCGATGCCACCCTGGCGCCGGGCGATATCTTGATGCTTGGTGATCTGCGCTGGCAGCTCCTGGCGGCGCCCGGGCACGACCCGCATGCGCTGCTGTTCTTCTGCGAAGCGGAAGGCATCCTCATTTCCGGTGACGCGCTGTGGGAAAACGGCTTCGGCGTGGTGTTTCCGGAACTGGCGGGCGAGCCGGGCTTCGACGAGGTCGGCGCGACCCTCGACCTGATCGCCACCCTGGATGCGCGCGTGGTCATTCCCGGCCATGGCGCGGTGTTCGGCGACGTGCCGGGGGCGCTGGCGCGGGCGCGGACGCGCCTGGACTACCTGAGCGCCGATCCGCTGCGCAATGCGCAGAACGCGGTCAAGGTGCTGCTGAAATTCCTGCTGCTGGAGCGGCGAACGCTGGCGCTGGCCGCGCTCCCTGGCCTGCTGGCGTCGATCCCGCTGGTGGAGCGGGTGCGCACCGGGGTGCTGGCGATGGCCAAGGACGAACTGGCGCAGTGGGCCTGCGCGGCACTGGTGCGCGCCGGCGCCGCCCGCATCGATGGCGACGCCTTGACCGACGTTTAGAGGCAAAAATCTAGCACGATCGTTCTTTTTTCAGGGCTATAATGCCCGGAGACCCTTCCTCCAACAACTTGACGAGCAAAAGCCTTCCATGACGCTGCCCCCCGTGCTGCAAGACCTGTCCCTCCCTGTCATCGCTTCGCCGATGTTCATCGCCAGCGGTCCCGCGCTGGTGGCGGCCCAGTGCAAGGCCGGCATTGTCGGCTCCTTCCCCGCCCTGAACGCGCGCCCGGCCGAGCTGCTGGACACCTGGCTGACGGACCTGCAGCGCGAACTGGCCGCCTACCAGGAGGCCAATCCGGGCGTGAAGGTCGGCCCGATCGCGGTGAACCAGATCGTGCACGCCTCGAACGACCGCCTGGCGCACGACGTCGAGGTCTGCGTGAAGCACCAGGTGCCGATCATCATCTCTTCGTTGCGCGCGCCGCCGAAGGAGATGCTCGATGCGGTGCACGCCTACGGCGGCATCGTGATGCACGATGTGGTCTCGATCCGCCACGCGGAAAAGGCACTGGAGGCCGGCGTGGACGGCCTGATCCTGGTGGCGGCCGGCGCCGGCGGCCATGCGGGCGCACTGTCGCCCTTCGCGCTGGTGGGCGAGGTGCGCAAGTTCTTCAAGGGGCCGATCGCGCTGTCTGGCTCGATCGCCACCGGCGACGCGATCCTCGCGGCCCAGGCCATGGGCGCCGACTTCGCCTACATCGGCTCGCGCTGGCTGGCAACGAAGGAATCGAACGTCAGCGACGCCTACCGCGACGCGATCGTGGAATCGGCGGCAGCCGATGTGGTGTACACCAACCTGTTCACTGGCGTGCACGGCAACTACCTGAAGAAATCGATCGTCGCCGCCGGGCTCGATCCGGACAACCTGCCGGAATCGGACAAGAGCAAGATGAGTTTTGGCGCGGGCAGCGCCAAGGCCTGGCGCGACATCTGGGGCGCCGGCCAGGGCGTGGGCCTGATGGACGACGTGCCGAGCGTGGCCGAGATGGTCGAGCGCCTGAAGGCGGAGTACGCGGCGGCGCGTGCGCGCCTTCAGCTGAGTTGAATCGTAGGGTGGACGGCTTCGCCGTCCGCGCGTTCATATCCCGGTCGAGCAAATGCTGCGGCTATTCTTCAGCTGGTTGAACGCGCGGTCGGCAGAGCCGACCACCCTACAACATCAATCCAGGCGTTTCGCGTCGGGAGTAGGGAACGGAGGCGCCGGTTCGTTCGCCGCGCTCAGGTCGTCCTGGTTGATCGACCACAGCCCCGGCAGGTTGCGCCAGTAGTTGTACACGTCCATGCCGAAGCCGACCACGAACTCGTCCGGCAGCGTCAGGCCGACCAGGTCGGCCTTGATCGGCTTGGCGCGTTTCAAATCCTTGTCGGCGAACACCGCGACGACCACTTCGGCCGCGCCCATGTCAAGCAGGCGCTGCTTCACGTGGGCGAGGGTCTCGCCTTCGTCGAGGATGTCGTCGACCACGACGATGGTGCGGCCCGCCACGTCCTGGCGCGGGATGACCTTCCACACGATCTGGCCGCCGCGGTCGGCGTCGCCGTAGCGGCTCACGTGGATGTAGTCGAATTCGAGCGGGAAGTCGAGCTGCGGCAGCAGGTGGCCGGTGAACACGACGGCGCCGCCCATTACGCCCAGCACCAGCGGGAAGGTCTTCTCGTCGGGATTGCCGAAGCGCTTGTTCAGCTCGGTGGCGACGCGCGCCACCGCGGCTTGCACTTCCTCGGGCGTGACGATCTGGGTGGCGTTGGCAAGCAGCGCGCGGGCGCGGTCATGGTGGTAGTCTTGCATGTCGTTCTGTCTCTGGTGTCGGGATGGCGCTGCGATTATGCGCCAATCGGGTAGGCGGGCGCGTTCCTGTTGGAATCAGGCGCCCTGGATCTCACGCTGCAGCTTGCGGGTGAGCTTGGCGAAAACGAGCTCATACGAGCGGCGCAGCAGGGCTGTGAACTCCTCGTCGTCGAGCCGGGCCTCCGGCGTCACGAAGACCCACTTGGCGCGCGCCAGGTAGGGGGCAGGGAGGATGCCGGGGCGGTCGGTCAGTTCGAGGAAGCGCTCGTCGTCGGCCTTCAGGCTGAAGCCGGTCGAGGGGCCGTCCTTGTTGGTGACGGCAAACATCTTGGCGCCCACCGAAAAGACGGTGTCGTGCTCCCACTTGGTGTCTTCAGTGCAGCCGGGGAAGCTGCGGCAGAGTGCCTTTGCCGCTTCAAAATCCATTCTGTCTCCTGTGCCGGCGTGTGCGCCGGTCGTTTGTTCGTCTCGGACAACATTGTAACGCGCCGTTCGGCGTATCATACGTGGCTAGGATAACAACCCAAGACCCAAGCCATGTCCACTGAATTTGAACAAGCCCGCAGCAAGCGCCTGGCCCAGCTGCGCAGCGCAATGGCGCGTGCCGGCATCGACGCCTTTGTCGTGCCGTCGAGCGACCCGCACCTGTCGGAATACCTGCCGGGGCACTGGAAGGGCAGGGAGTGGCTGTCGGGCTTCACCGGCTCGGTCGGCACCTTCATCGCCACCGCCAACTTTGCCGGCGTGTGGACTGATGGCCGCTACTGGACCCAGGCCGAGACCGAGCTGGCCGGCAGCGAGATCGCCCTGATGAAGATTCCGGGCGCGGCAAGCCAGATGCACGTGGACTGGCTGGCGGCGAACCTGACCAGTGGCCAGACCGTCGCGGTGGATGCGCGTGTGCTCGGCCTGGCCGGCGCGCGCCTCTTGTCGGACGCACTGTCGGCCAAGGGCATCGCGCTGCGTACCGATATCGACCTGCTCGACGAGGTCTGGCAGGACCGCCCGGCATTGCCGGCCGACCCGGTGTTCGAGCACCTGCCGCCCTACGCGACCATGAGCCGCCTTGAGAAGCTGGCTGCGACCCGCGCCGCCATGGAACACCACGGCGCCGGCTTCCACTTTATCTCGACGCTCGACGACATCGCCTACCTGTTCAACCTGCGCGGCGCCGACGTCAGCTTCAATCCGGTGTTCCTGGCGCATGCGCTGATCGGCCGCGCCGATGCGACCCTGTTCGTGGGCGAAGGCAAGGTGCCGGCTGAGGTGCGTGCGCGTCTCGAGTCCGACGGCGTACACCTGGCGCCGTACGCCAATGCCGACACCGCGCTGAGCGCGCTGCCGGACGGCGCCACCCTGCTGCTCGACCCGCGCCGGGTGACCGCCGGCATGCGCGCCGCGGTGGCCCAGGGCGTGAGCGTGGTGGAAGCGATCAACCCGACCACCTTCGCCAAGTCGCGCAAGCTCGATAGCGAAGCGGTCAACGTGCGCGCCGCCATGGAGCAGGACGGCGCGGCGTTGTGCGAATTCTTCTCCTGGCTGGAAGCCGAACTGGCCAACCCGGGCCGCGCCCCGCTCGACGAAGTCGCCATCGACACCCACATCACGGCAGCACGCGCGCGCCGTCCGAACTTCATCAGCCCGAGCTTCTCGACCATCGCCGGCTTCAACAGCAACGGCGCGATCATGCACTACCGCGCCGCGCAAGAGACTTGCGCGACGATCGAGGGCGACGGCCTGCTGCTGATCGATTCGGGCGGCCAGTACCTGGGCGGCACCACCGACATCACGCGCGTGATCCCGGTCGGCACCCCGAGCGAAGCGCAGAAGCGCGACTACACGCTGGTCCTGAAGGGCCTGATCAACCTGTCCGCGACGCGCTTCCCGCGCGGCACCCGTTCGCCGATGCTGGACGCGATCGCGCGCGCGCCGATCTGGGCCGCCGGCATCGACTACGGCCACGGCACCGGCCACGGCGTCGGCTACTTCCTGAACGTGCACGAAGGTCCGCAGACGATTTCTCCGGCCGTGCCGCCGGAGCCGCATACCGCGATGGAGCCGGGCATGATCACCTCGATCGAGCCGGGCATCTACCGCCCGGGCCGCTGGGGCATCCGCATCGAGAACCTGGTGCTGAACCGGGTGGTGGACACTACCGAGTTCGGCGAATACCTGGGCTTCGAGACGCTCACCCTGTGCCCGATCGACACCCGTCCACTGGATCGCTCGCTGCTGCGCGAAGACGAGATCGCGTGGCTGAACGCCTACCACGCCACGGTGCGTGCGCGCCTCGAGCCGATTGTCGCCGGCGCGGCGCGCGACTGGCTCATCGAACGGACGGAGGCGATCTGATGGCGAGCTCCCGTTCCACCCGCGCCAGCGCGGCGGTCGAGCGTCTCAAGAAGCGCACCGGGAATGCCGCGTATTCGATGGCGCGCACCGGCGACGGGCTGTTCTACCTGTCCGAAGCCGCTGGCGCGCCCGCGCTCAATGCGCCGCTCGAGCTGGACGACTTCGTCGCCTTCGTGAACGGCCTCGGCCCGCAGGAGGTCAAGCGGATCAGCAAGCACGACGAAGCGTTCGAGAAGCAGCTGGTGCGCAAGAAGCCGGGAGCGTAGCGACCCGCCATGCCTTCGAACCCGCTGCTGACCGCCTACTGGTCCGAACCCAGCATCATCACCAATGGCCTGATCCTGCTGCACCTGGCCGGCGCGCTGGCGCTCGGCCTGCTGGTCGGCTATGAACGCGCCTACCACGGCCGCGCCGCCGGCATGCGCACCTATGGCCTGGTGTGCATGGCCTCGGCCGCGCTGACCATCCTGGCCGGCTACCCGGACTTCTGGTACGGCGGCCATGGCGGCGTGCTGGCGCCGGTCGACCCGACCCGCATCATCCAGGGCGTGGTGACCGGCATCGGCTTCCTCGGCGCCGGCGTCATCATGCGCGAAGGCTTCAACATCAGCGGCCTGACCACGGCCGCCTCGATCTGGGCCTCGTCCGCGATCGGCATCCTGGTCGGCGTCGGCTTCTACCTGGCGGCCATGGGCCTGGCCTTCTTCTCGGGCATGATCATGATCTACCTGAACCGCCTGGAAACCATCCTGCCTTCGCGCCATGCGGTGGCGGTGCGCATGCGCTTCAAGCCGCAGGTGATGCCGCGCGAAGAGATCCTGCGCCAGGCCGCGCTCGAGCGCGGCTACGAGATCGCGGGCAGCTCGCTCACCATCAGCAGCGACGAAGGCCGCCAGGAATGGCGCTTCGTGGCGCTGGCGCTGTCGAACCGCAGCGGCGCGCCCTTGTCGGAACTGGCACAGGAGCTGGCCGCCTTCGAGGGACTGGAAGCCTTCCAGCTGTCGCATGCCCGTAATTAAGAAAAATCCAACAACAATAAATTGGTTTATTCAGAACTGGGGGTCATCAATGCAAGCACAAGACGTTCTCGATTTCTGGTTCCTGCCGGAAGGCAGCGAAGGCCATGGCAAACAGCGCATCGAATGGTTCCGCAAGGACGAGGCCTTCGATGCGGCGCTGCGCGAGCGCTTCGGCGCCCTCATCCACCAGGCGCTGGCGGGCGGGCTGCGCGAATGGGACGAGCTCGGGCCGCGCGGCGCGCTGGCGCGCATCCTCGTGCTCGACCAGTTCACCCGCAACGCCTTCCGCGGCAAGCCGGAATCCTTCGCCGGCGACACGCTGGCGCTGGCCAGCGCGCAGCAGCTGGTGGACTCGGGCGAGCATCTGACGCTCTCTCCGGTCGAGCGCCAGTTCGCCTACATGCCCTTCGAGCACGCGGAGGACGCGCGCATGCAGGAGCAAGCCGTGACCCTGTTCACCGAGCTGGCCGGCCAGCACGAAGGCTTCGCCGAGGCGCTGGATTACGCACACCGCCACCGCGGCGTGATCGCCCGCTTCGGCCGTTTCCCGCACCGTAACACCATCCTCGGCCGCGCCTCGTCGCCGGAAGAGCTGGCCTACCTCGCGCTTCCCGGCTCCGGTTTCTGAGGTGGCGACGCTGAACCTGGTCGGCGCCGGCCACGTCGGCCGGGCGCTTGCGCGCCTGTTCGCGTCCGGCGGCGCCTTCACCGTGCAGGACGTCCTGACCCGCAACGCTGCCAGCGCCCGCGAGGCGGTCGATTTCATCGGCGCCGGCCAGGCCTGCACCACGCTCGCGCAGATGCGCCCGGCCCAGGTGTGGATGCTGGCCGTGGGCGACGACGCCATCGTGCCGGCCAACGAAGCCCTGGCGACGCACGGGCAGCTGGCGGGAGCGATCGTGTTCCACTGCAGCGGCGCCAAGGCCTCCGGCGAATTGCAGGCGGCGCGCGCGGCCGGCGCCCACGTCGCCAGCGTGCATCCGGTGCGCAGCTTCGCCGACCCGCAAGCCGTGGCTGCGGATTTCGCCGGCACCTTCTGCGGCATCGAGGGCGACGAGGAAGCGCTGGGGCTGCTGGAGCCGGCCTTTGCGGCGATCGGCGCGCGCCTGGTGCGTATCGACCCGGCCGCCAAGACGGTCTACCACGCGGCCGCCGTGTTCGCGTCGAATTACCTGGTGACGGTGGTCGACGCCGCCCTGCGCGCCTATGAAGCGGCCGGCGTGCCGGCGGAGGTGGCGCGCGAACTGGCGCGGCCGCTCGCTACGGAAGCCCTGGCTAACGTGTTCCGCCTGGGCCCTGAGGCGGCGCTCAGCGGACCGGTGGCGCGCGGCGACTTCGCCACGGTGGCGCGCCAACAGGAGGCGGTCATGCGCTGGGATGCCGCCACCGGCCGCCTGTACGAAGCGCTGGTGCCGCCGACCGTCGAGCTGGCGCGCCGCAAGCGCGGCGAATCCTGAACTTATCCAGGGCTTGTCCAGCGCTTTTCCAAGGGATATCCCACCGCTTATCCAGCGCTTGTCCAGGTCTTATCCAAGGCTTATCCACGCGCTTTTCCCCGGTTTTTCCAAGGCCTTTCCATGTTCTTATCCAAAGCTTTATCCACAGGAGTTCCGATGTTCTTCACCGCCTGGGCCACCCTGGCCGCGCTCGGTGTCTATTTCTGGACCGGCGTAAATGCCGGCCGTGCCCGCATCCGCCACGATGTGCCAGCGCCGATGATGGAAGGGCCGGAAGAGTTCCTGCGCTGCCAGCGCGTACAGGCCAATACCCTCGAACAACTGCCCCTGGTGCTGGTGCCGCTGTGGCTGTGCGCCTTCTACCTGGGCGACCTGTGGGCGGCGGCTGGCGGCCTGCTGTGGTGCCTGGGCCGCATCGCCTATGCGCTCGGCTATTACCGCGACCCGGCGAAGCGCGAACTGGGGTTTATTACGGGAATGCTGGCTTGCGCGTTGTTAATTGGCGGCACCGTATGGGGCCTGTTACTGCGCTAACGCCAAAAAAGTGCATACAGTGATCGACAAAGTTCCCGCAGAGCAATAAGCTAGGACGCTGATACCAATAACCGTCCGCCCGCCAGCATGGCCGCGCGGGCAACAGGAGAAGGAGAACCTATGCTGTTCCTGAAGAGCACCAGCGTCACCAAGGCCCCGGGGATCTATGAAGTCGACGTTGCCGCCAAACCGCCGGGCAAGACCTTCGGTGTTTTCCTGGCGACCGATCCGGACAATCCGCCGCAAACCGTGCTGGCGGGCCTGGCCGAACTCGGCTTCAGGAACACCCACCAGCAGAGCTATGTCCACAAGGACAAGGGCAAGGTGCTGGACCTGCACTTCCAGAAGGACGGCACCGACCTGTTCAACGGCTGGAAAGCCGAGGAATGCAAGGCCAACCTGGCGGCGATCGAAGCCCTGTTCGGCAATGTCGGCGTCACGGTGACGCCGCGCGTCATGAGCCTGGCCGAAGCCTACGCCTGATCCGCTAATACCTCGATGTGATACAGCGCCCAGGGGCAAGCCCCGAAGCGCTCCCTGACCGGCCGCGCCGCCATTGCCGGCACGCGGTCCGCGTCGTACACCGCCCACAAGGGCCCCAATCCACCCAGCGCCATCGGCTGCCCGTCGAGATGGGTCGCGACGATGAATTTCCAGGCACGCAGCTGGCCCATCGGGACGGCGGCGGCATAGCCGTCCACCGCACGCAAGAGGACCTTGCCGGTGTCGCCGGGACGCACACCGGCCAGGGCCAGTACCTCAAGCAGCAGCGGTCCGCGCAGGGTATGCGGCTTGCCGTCGTATTCCAGCGTCGGCCGGATCGTCTGGACCGGCAAGGCCGCGATCGCCGCGAAATCCAGCGCCAAGGCGCGCGTGAATGCCAGCTTCTGCTTGAACATCATCTGGTCGCGTACCGGGTCGAGGCCAGCGCGGTTGCTGCGCTTGATATCACCCGTGATGGTGAGCAGGGCAGGTCCGCCGGCCGGCGCCGGGGCCGGTGCGGCAATGGCGGGCAGGGCGCTGGAGGCAAGTGCCGCGCCCAGGAAGTGACGTTTGTCCATGCGAAAATGCGTGGTGGCGGAAAACCGTCATCATAGCCACAGATATTGCACAATGGACTTGTTTACCTCAGCCTGCACGCTTGCCCCGATTCCCATTCGCGATGGGGAACTGGCCTTCCTGCCCCAGTTGCCACTGCCCTGGCCGAACGAGGTGGTGCTGGCGCGCCTGATCGAAGAAACCGCCTGGCGCGAGGAAAGCGTCGTCGTCTATGGCAAGCGCCACCTGCAGCCGCGCCTGAGCGCCTGGCATGGCGAGAAGGGCTACCGCTATTCGGGCCTGAGCCTGGCGCCGCTCCCGTTCACGCCGCTGCTCGATACCATCCGCCGGGCAGTCGAGGCGGTCACCGGCCGGCGCTACAACAGCGTGCTCCTGAACTATTACCGCGACGGCCGAGACAGCATGGGCATGCACAGCGACGACGAGCCCGAGCTGGGCTCGCAGCCGGCCATCGCCTCGCTCAGCTTCGGCGCGACCAGGCCCTTCATCCTGCGCCACAAACACACGAAAGAGACCCTGAAACTGCCGCTGACGGACGGCAGCCTGCTGTTCATGGCTGGCCCGATGCAGGCCAACTGGATGCACGGGATCAACAAAACGGCCAAGCCCGTCGGCGCACGCCTGAACCTAACTTTCCGCAACATCGTCTAATCAGCACGCTACTTTCCGTATCTTTTCGGAGAATTATCTAACGCTTGAGTCAGTAATTTACAACTGCTTACAGTTTTTACGGCCCTGGGACTTTAATAAAGCGAAACCGATGCTACCTTGGCAGTATCGCGATTCAATGGGAATCGCGAACCAGCCAAAGTAAAAGGATTCGCATGAAAAAGCTCATCGTTGCACTGATCGCATCCGCGGCCGCCATGTCGGCGGCCCAGGCCCAGACCACAGCGCCACGCGCCTATGTCGGCGCCGGTGTGGCAAGCGCCGATCATGATTTCAAGATGTCCGGCGCGACCAATGTCGATACCGAAGGCTACAAGGCCTCCGGCAAGATTTTCGGCGGCTATGAGTTCGACCAGAACTGGGGTGTCGAAGCGGGCTATACCGATTTCCGCAAGTCGGACGTCAACTATTCGATCGGCGGCGTGAACAACCGCGGCGAGACCGATGGTCACGCTTTCTACCTGGCGGCCAAGGCCACCCTGCCGGTCAACGAACAGTTCTCGGTCTACGGCAAGCTCGGCGCGGCGCGCACCAAGAGCGAGCTGGAACTGATCAATGCCTCGCAAAACATGAGCCGCAGCAAGACCGAGGCTTATGGCGCGCTCGGCGCGGAGTACAAGCTGAACCAGAACGTGTCGCTGATCGGCGAATACGAGCGCTATGGCAAGAGCAAGGACTTCGGCGCGAAGGCCGACGTCTGGACCATCGGCGCCAAGTACGCTTTCTAAACGTCCATCGCTCCAACGACAAAAGGCCCTGCGGGGCCTTTTGTTTTTCCTACAAACGCGCGTAGCCGTGCGGCTGCGGCCGGTGCACCCAGGGCGGCACGACCAGTTCCGGCGCCGGCATCGCGTGGCCGGCATTGACGAAGCGATGCAGCGAAGACCACGGCCACTCGCGCGGATGGCTGCAGAAGCCGTGCCGTACCGCATCGAGGTGGGTGTAGTCGACCAGTGCCGCGTACTCGTCGTCGTCGCCGACCCGGTAGTGCTGGTAGTGGCGTTCCCAGATCGTGCCGTCGGTCGCCTCCGGCATGGTGGACTTGCGCAAGGCCTTGGAAAAGGCGATCTTGACCGCGCGCCAGCGGCTCGAGCAGTCGTGGTCGCCCGGCGGCAGCGTCCACATCGCATGCGCATGGTCCGGCAGGACCACCCAGGCATCGACATGGAAGGGCTTGCGCACGCGCGCCAGGCGCATCGCTTCACCAAAGGCGGAGATATGGTCTGTCAACAAGGTGCTGCCGCGTTCGAGCAGTCGCACCGTGAAAAAGAAGGTCCCGCCCGGGACGCGGTTGTTGCGGTAATCAATCATAGGCTCCGTCAGTCCCTGCCTTGCAAAGGCAGCGGACATCGCCGGCCATCCGGCCCAATCGCCAAGGATTTTACACACGACGGTTTCGAAGCCGCGTTCGTTTCCGGTGATAAAAAAACCCCGCAAAGCGGGGTTTTCTTTTATATAACAAACACTTACTGATGAGCTCAGGTCGTGAGCGGCTTGTAGCGGATACGCTTCGGCTTGGCGCCTTCTTCGCCCAGGCGCTTCTTCTTGTCGGCTTCGTATTCCTGATAGTTACCGTCGAAGAAGGTCACCTGCGAGTTACCTTCGAAGGCCAGGATGTGGGTCGCGATGCGGTCCAGGAACCAGCGGTCGTGCGAGATCACCATCACGCTGCCGGCGAACTCGAGCAGGGCGTCTTCCAGCGCGCGCAGGGTCTCCACGTCGAGGTCGTTCGACGGTTCGTCCAGCAGCAGCACGTTGCCGCCTTGCAGCAGGGTCTTGGCCAGGTGCAGGCGGCCGCGTTCGCCGCCCGACAGGTTGCCGACCACCTTCTGCTGGTCGGAACCCTTGAAGTTGAAGCGGCCGAGATAGGCGCGCGACGGCATCTCGAAGCGGCCCACGCTCAGCATGTCGGCGCCGCCGGTGACGTCCTCGAACACGGTCTTGTTGTTGGCCAGCTCGTCGCGGCTCTGGTCGACCAGCGAGACCTTGGCGGTCTTGCCGATCACGACTTCGCCGCTGTCCGGCTGCTCTTTGCCGGCGATCATCTTGAACAGGGTCGACTTACCGGCGCCGTTCGGGCCGATGATGCCGACGATCGCGCCCGGCGGCACGGTGAAGGACAGGTTGTCGATCAGCAGGCGGTCGCCGAAGGCCTTCGAGACGTTCTTGAACTCGATGACTTCGTTGCCCAGGCGCTCGGCCACGGGAATGAAGATCTCCTGGGTCTCGTTGCGCTTCTGGTATTCGAATTCGCTCAGCTCGTTGAAGCGGGCCAGGCGGGCCTTGGACTTGGCCTGGCGTGCCTTCGGGTTCTGGCGCGCCCACTCGAGTTCCTTGGCCAGCGCCTTCTGGCGTGCCGATTCGGTCGCTTCTTCCTGCTTCAGGCGCGCCTGTTTCTGGTCCAGCCACGAGGAGTAATTGCCCTTCCATGGGATGCCCGAACCGCGGTCCAGTTCCAGGATCCATTCGGCGGCGTTGTCGAGGAAGTAGCGGTCGTGGGTAATGCCGACCACGGTGCCCGGGAAGCGCAGCAGGAACTGCTCCAGCCACTCGACCGATTCGGCGTCCAGGTGGTTGGTCGGTTCGTCCAGCAGCAGCATGTCCGGCTTCGAGAGCAGCAGCTTGCACAGCGCCACGCGGCGCTTCTCGCCGCCCGACAGCACGGCGATCTTCGCGTCCCACGGCGGCAGGCGCAGCGCGTCGGCGGCCATTTCCAGTTGCAGATTCAGGTTGCCGCCGTCCGACGACGAGATGATGGCTTCCAGGCGCTCCTGTTCCTTGGCCAGGGCATCGAAGTCCGCGTCTTCTTCCGCATAGGCGGCGTACACGGCTTCCAGCTTGGCTTGCGCCTCGAAGGCTTCGCCCAGGCCGCTTTCCACTTCCTGGCGCACGGTCTTTTCCGGATCGAGCTGCGGTTCCTGCGGCAGGTAGCCGATGTTCAGGCCCGGCATCGGCCGCGCTTCGCCCTGGATGTCGGTGTCGATGCCGGCCATGATCTTCAGCAGGGTCGACTTGCCCGAGCCGTTCAGGCCCAGCACGCCGATCTTCGCACCCGGGAAGAAGGACAGGGAAATATCTTTCAGGATTTGACGTTTTGGCGGGACGATTTTGCCCACGCGATTCATGGTATAGACGTAATTGGCCATGCTTTAACTCTGGTGTTGTTTAAGGTGCAGAGGATACGACAGAACCCGCGCCCGAGATAGGACTTTCGTCTGTCCGGGCGCGGGGCGGAATCAGCCTGCCTGCGCGGCGCGGCTTGCCGCGCTCCGGTTGCGCCACAGGCCTTCGCCGGCAAACAGCGCCAGCGCGGCCCAGATCATCAGGAAGCCGACCAGGCGGTCGCTGCTGAAGGCTTCGTGGAACAGCCACACGCCCAGCAGGAACTGGATGGTCGGCGACAGGTACTGCAGCAGGCCCAGGATCGACAGCGGGATCTTGCGCGCGCCGGTCGCGAACAGCAGCAGCGGGATCGCCGTGATCGGACCGGCCATGATCAGCAGGATGCGGGTCGAGTCCAGCGGCGCGTTCAGGAAGGCGTTGTCGCCGGTGACGGTCAGCCAGCCGACATAGGCGGCCGCGAACGGGAACAGCACCATGGTCTCGAAGGACAGGCCCTCGAGCGCGCCGAGCGCCGCGGTCTTGCGCAGCAGGCCGTAGCCGCCGAAGGACGCGGCCAGGAACAGCGCGATCCAGGGTACCGAACCCGACTGCCAGGTGAGCCAGCCCACGCCCAGCGCGGCGATCGCGATGGCGCACCATTGCGCCGGACGCATGCGTTCCTTCAGCAGCAGGTAGCCGAACATGATGTTCACCAGCGGATTGATGAAGTAGCCGAGGCTGGCCTCGATCACGTGCCCATTCTTCACCGCCCAGATGTACACCAGCCAGTTGGCCGAGAGCAGGAGGGCGGAGGCGACGAAGCTCCAGAACACGCGCGGCTGGCGTACCTGAGATAACCATTTCCACTGGCGCCGCAAGGCCAGCACAAGAAGGAGAAAAGCAAGTGACCACAGCACCCGGTGCGCCAGGATCTGCACCGGCGGCACGTCGCCGAGCGCATGGAAATAAATAGGGAACAGCCCCCAGCACAGGAAGGCGAGGGCGGCGGACAGGATACCGGAGCGCATGGGGAAAAGGAGGGCGATTGCTGAGGTGACATTATCCCTGATGCGCAGTTTCTCTGCAGGCGCAACCAGTTTTTAGAGGATGTACTATCAATACGAAATCTTCTTGCAATTTTCTTGCTGTTATTTTATGGTGCGCTGCACCAATAACAAAACCATGGTGCAAACTTGAGTACCGAAAACAAGAAGAGCAGTGTCGCGGCGCTGACGCTGGCCGCCATCGGCATCGTCTACGGCGATATCGGCACCAGCCCTCTCTACACCCTGCGCGCGATCTTCCACCACGAGCACGGCCTCCCCCTCAACACCCCCAACATCCTCGGCATCATTTCCCTGATCTTCTGGAGCCTGACGATCATCGTCTCGCTCAAGTACGTCACGCTGGTGCTGCGCGCCGACAACCGTGGCGAAGGCGGCATCATGGCCTTGATGGCCCTGGCCACCAATTCGGTCACCAAGGCCTCGCGCTGGCATTTCCCGCTCCTGGTGATCGGCGTGCTGGGCGCCACCATGTTCTACGGCGACAGCGTGATCACGCCGGCGATCTCGGTGCTGGGCGCGATCGAGGGCCTGGAAGTGGCGGCGCCCGGCATGTCGCACTACGTGGTGCCGCTGGCGGTGGTGGTGCTGGTGCTTCTCTACAGCGTGCAGCGCCACGGCACCGCCGGCATCGGCCGCTTCTTCGGGCCGGTCATGCTGGTCTGGTTCATCGCGCTGGCGACCATGGGCGTCATCAACATCATCGCCACGCCGGTGATCCTGAACGCGCTCAATCCCTACCATGCGCTGCACTTCATGCTCGAGAACAAGCTGCTCGCTTTCGTGGCGCTGGGCGCGGTGGTGCTGGCGATCACCGGGGCCGAGGCCCTGTACGCCGACATGGGCCATTTCGGGCGCAAGCCGATCCGCCTGGCCTGGTTTGCGATCGCCTACCCGGCCCTGGTGCTGAACTACCTCGGCCAGGGCGGCCTCCTGATCAACGATCCGAGCGCGGTCGAGAATCCCTTCTTCCACCAGCTCGGCACCTGGAGCGTGATCCCGCTGGTGATCCTGTCGACCATGGCGGCCGTGATCGCGTCGCAGGCGACCATCTCCGGCACCTATTCGATGACCAAGCAGGCGATCGCGCTGGGCCTGCTGCCGCGCATGCGCATCCTGCACACCTCGGAAAGCGAGATCGGCCAGATCTACATCCCGGCCGTCAACTGGCTGCAGCTGGCCATCGTGCTGATCGCCGTGATCGGCTTCGGTTCCTCTGACGGGCTGGCCGGCGCCTACGGCATCGCCGTGACCGCGACCATGATGGCGACCACCATCCTGACCTTCTTCGTCACCCGCTACCGCTGGCACCTGCCGCTGGTGGTGTGCGTGGGCGCGACCGGCTTCTTCCTGGTGATCGACGTGCTGCTGTTCTCGTCGACCACGCTCAAGCTCTTGCACGGCGGCTGGTTCCCGCTGCTGCTCGGCACCATCCTGCTGACCCTGATGCTGACCTGGAAGCGCGGCCGCGAGCTGGTGTTCGAGAACCTGGAAAAGCATGCGATCCCGCTGGACGCCTTCATGGAGTCGCTGTTCGTGGCGCCGCCGGCGCGCGTGCCGGGCACCGCGCTGTTCCTGCGCGGCGAGAGCGACGGCGTGCCGCATGCGCTGCTGCACAACCTGTCGCACAACAAGGTCCTGCACGAGCGCGTCGTCTTCCTCACGGTGCACATGCGCGAAGTGCCCTGGGTGCCGGCGGAAGAGCAGGTCGAGGTGGTGGAGCTCGGCCACAACTGCTTCCAGCTCGACGTCCAGTACGGCTTCAAGGACGAGCCGGACATCCCCGGCATCCTGCGCCAGTGCGGCGGACTGGGCTTGACCTTCGAGATGATGGAGACCTCCTTCTTCATCGCGCGCCAGACCGTGATCTCGGCCCCGGGCGGCGGCATGGCGCCATGGCGCGAGCACCTGTTCGTGATGTTGTCGCGCAATGCGCGTGCCGCGGCCGATTATTACCAGATCCCGCCCAACCGCGTCATCGAGCTCGGCACGCAGGTGGAGATTTAAGTCCCTCATTACAGAAAAATACAAAAGGCGGACAGTCCAGGGATAGACGCCCGTGGAGGGCTCGGGTAAGGTGCAGAGTTTCGCTGCATAAACTTTCTGCACCTCCGTACCCAAGGACCCGCCCCATGAAACTGAAGTTCCCCCTGATCGCCGCTTTTGTCGTCATCCTGAGCCTGACCGCCTGCGGCGGCGGTGGCGACGATTCCAGTTCGCCTGTTGTCAACCCGAACAACCCGACCGCACTGGTCAAGACCGACAACGTCCTGGGCACCGGCGCGGAAGCCGTCAACGGCAAGACCGCCACCGTCACCTATACCCTGTGGCTGTACAACACGGCGATCGCCGACCACAAGGGCACCCAGCTCGAGTCGAACAGCTTCTCCTTCCTGCTGGGCTCGACGAGCGTCATCCCTGGCTTCCAGCAGGGCGTGCTCGGCATGAAAGTGGGCGGCAAGCGCACCATCGAAGTGCCGGCAAGCCTGGGCTATGGCGATAAAGGCTCGAACGGCATTCCGGGCGGCAATGGCCTGATCTTCGAGATCACCCTGACCAAGATCGAGTAAGGTCTTGCTGGCCAGGACCGGGGCGCTGCCCCGGTTTTTTTTTGCGCGCACGCCTGCGCTGGCGCACAGGCCGGGTCCGCTTCATGCCTGAAGCTGCTGATCCCGACGAAGCTCCCGTGCGCCATGCGAACCCTTCTTTTCCTCCCTGTCTTCTTCTTTTATTCATCGTCCGCCGGCACGGCGGCGCCCACGGCGCCCCCGGCATGCCTGCCGCTGCCCGCGGTGCAGGGCGAGCCGGACGGCTGGTTGCTGCTGGCGGGGCTGGTCGTGTGCTTGGCGGGGCGGCTGGCGGCGCAGCGGAACTGATGAGTCGCTAATACGCTACTCAGCCAGAAGCCGATTACGCTCTGAAGAAATGAGATTTTGGACATTGATCTATCTCAAACCTGCTGGCTCGGCTATTCGAGATGCTGAAAGTCCTCTTCACTCAAGCATCAAAGGAAAGTCATGCGTCATTCCCTGCTCGCCCTCGTCCTGTCCTCCTCGCTTGCCGCTCCGCTCACCGCGCACAGCCAGACTCTCTACAAAATGACCTTCCTCCCGCCCGACACCACGCCCCACGCCATCGACGCCAGCGGGCGCATCGTCGGCGTCGGAGCCGACGGCCGCGGCTTCCTGTGGGCGCGCGGCGTGCTCACACGCCTGGGCACGCTCGGCGGCAACGGGAGCGCGGCCGCGGCCATCGGCGCGAACGCCCAGGTTGCCGGTTCGTCGGAGGCGAAGAACGGGTTGTCCCACGCCTTCATGTACCAGGGCGGCGTGCTGCGCGACCTCGGCATGCTGAACGGCCGGCCGAGCTTCGGCACGGCCATCAATGCGAGCGGCCAGGTGGCCGGGTACGCACTGGACCGCAACGGCAACGACCGCGCCTTCGTGGTTTCCGGCGGCAAGATGAGCGCGATCGGCAGCCTCGGCAGCGGTGTCGCGCGCGCGACCGGGATCAACGGCACCGGCACCGTGGCCGGCATGTCCTTCCTGCGCGGTTTCACGGCCCAGCACGCCTTTACGTACGCGAACGGCGTGATGAAGGACCTCGGGACGCTCGGCGGCCCCACCAGCACGGCCGCGGCCATCAACGAGCGCGGCGAGGTGGCCGGCATGAGCTTCGTGAACGACGACGTCCAGCACGCCTTCCTGTACCGCGGCGGCGCGATGCTCGACATCGGCTCGCTCGGCGGCCCCTACACCGACGCGCGGGCCCTGAACAATGCCGGGATGGTGGTCGGCTACTCGACCCAGGCGAACCACGTGCCCGGCGCGAGTTTTTCGCACGCCTTCCTGTACCGCGACGGCGTGATGCATGACCTGAACGACCTGGTCGCCAAGCGCGGCATCTGGACGGTGCTCGATGCGGTCGGCATCAACGACGCCCAGCAGATCGCCGCCTATGCCTGCACCCTCTACGGCGAATGCCGCGCGGTGCTGCTCGAGCTCTGAGCTCGCCTGAGCTAGCGCAGAGTGTCCATCCATGCATGCCTCAAGCTTGTGATTCAGATAAGGCTAAAGCGAACATGGATGGAAAAACTTTTCGCGGCTGCTTGCTGGTCCTGCTGGCCTGCCCGGTCCTGGCAATGGCAGAACCCATCTACTCGGCCATGAACGATGAAGGCGACATCGTCGGCAATACGGTTGCGGGCGTGGGACAGATGGCGGGCGCCTTGACCTGCGAAGAGGCTGATGCCCTTTGGACCGGGTACGCTTTCCTGTACCGGGATGGGGCCTTTGTCGACCCGGGCAGCCCCGGAGGCTGGGACAGCCTCCCCTACGAGATCAAGGATGACCAGCACATCCTCGGCAAGGCCTGCCGGGACGGCGATTGCCTGTCGGTGCAGCCGGACCCGGTCTCCGCGGTGCCCGAGCCGGGCAGCTATGCGTTGCTGACGGCCGGACTGGTGCTGCTGGCGGGGTGGCGCAGCTCGGGCAGGCGGGAAAGCCTGCGCTTTTCCTAGCGCAGCATATCGATGTGCATGATGCCGTCTTCGTCATACGGCGCGGAGACGGTCTCGAAGCCGAAGCCCTGGTAGAACTTTTCCAGGTATTGCTGGGCGCCGATGCGGATGCGGTGGCCCGGATAGAGCGCTTCGGCGCGCGCGATGCCCTCAAGCAGCAGGGCGCGCCCGGCGCCGCTGCCGCGCGCGGCCTTGGTCGTGATGACGCGGCCGAGCGACATCTCCTGGTATTTCACGCCCGGGCCCAGCACGCGCAGGTAGGCGGCCAGCCGGCGCTCGCCGTCGACCGTGCGCCAGCCCAGCAGGTGGTGCGCCACGGGGTCGAGCCCGTCGATGTCGGGATAGAGGCAGGTCTGCTCGAGGATGAACACGTCCTGGCGCTGGGCCAGCACGGCGTACAGCTCGGCGGGAGTGAGGTCGTTGAAATGGGAGAACTGCCAGTCGATCATGGGATAAGTCGGGATGGTGGGGCCGCGCGGCGGGACGCTCACGCGGCGGTTTCGAAACCTTCGAGGATGCTGACGGCGCCCGTGCCGCCGCCCTCGAACACGAAGGTGGTGGGCAGGCCGAGATGGGCAATGCGCTCGCCGATGCGCAGGAAGTCGCCGCCCTGCAGGCCGAAGCCCGGGGCGAGGCCGCCCAGCGAGACCACCAGGGCCTCGGGCCGGAACATGGCCAGCTTGACGCAGGCCGTTTCCAGCGCCGCGAGCCAGGGGCCGCTGCCGCACTCCGGAGGCAGCGGCAGGTTCATGTTGGCGCCCAGCCCCGCACCCACGCCCTGTTCGCCGGCATGGCCGGCATAGAAAGGGTAGGCCTGGCGCGGGTCCAGGTGGATCGACACGAACAGCACCTCGCTGCGCGCGTAGAAGATGTCCTGGGTACCGTGGCCGTGGTGGCGCGCGATGTCGAGGATCGCTACCCGCGCCAGACCGTCGTCCAGCAGGTGCTGGGCCGCCAGCGCGGCATTGTTCAGGAAGCAGCCGCCGCCGTAGCCTTCGGCGCGCGCATGCTGGCCCGCGGGCCGGGTCAGCGCGAAGCTGGCGCGCTCGCCCACGCGCAGCGCGTGCGCCGCATTGATGGCGCAGTCGGCGCCAGTCCTGGCCGCGGTCCAGGTGCCGCCCGTGATGGGCGTGCGGCCGTCGGACGCGAACAGGCCGAGGCGAGCGAAGAAGTCCTCCGGCTCGGCCTCGCTCGGTGCGCCGCGCGGCGGCCACAGGACCGGCAGCAGCGGCTGGTCGGCGTTCGATGCATCCAGCGCGTTCCACACGCCCGACGCCGTGCGCAGGAAGTGCAGGTAGCGCGGCGTGTGCACGCGCTCGAGCGAGACCAGCGGCACGCCGTGCGGGGTGACGATGCGGCCCAGGCCGCGCCGCTCGAATTCCGCCAGCGTCAGCGCGACCGCGTCAGGCTGCTCGTCCCACGGCGCCGCCGTGGCGCAGGCGCCTTGCCGGGCGTGGTGTTCGTTGTAGAACGTGAGCATGCGCGGGCAAGACGATGCTTATTGGTTGCTGCACAGTTTGCTGCAGTTGTAGGCGGCGACGAAATCGTCGAAGCTGCCGCTGTCCTGGCCTTCGATCGCGGCCTGCTCGTCCACCGACTTGCGGGCCAGTTCGTCGAACAGGGCTTCCTCGGCCGGCATCAAGGGGCTGTCGCGGAAGCTCGCCGCATGCAGCTCGCTCTGGCGCAGGCCGAAGGCGGTGGCCGAGCCGAGGCTGCGGATCTCTTCCAGCACCCGCGCCGACGGGGTCAGCGCCGGATTGATGATCTTGGCCTTCTGCAGGTTGAGCGAGGACTCGTGCACATTGCCTTCGTTGTGCTGGTCGTCGAGCAGTTGCGCCACCGGGCGGATGCGTTCGATGAGTTCCAGTGCCCAGTCCTTGAGCGGCACTTCACTACCGTCGCGGGTGAGCGTGAGGGCCGGGTCGCGGCCTTCCTTGACGGTGCGGGCGAAGTTGCGCGCGTGGACCTGGCCTTCGTGGGCGCTAATCAGGGGGCTTTCCTCGAAGGCGCAGAACAGCAGGAAGGCGTCGAGGAAGCGGCCGGTTTCCAGGCTGATGCCGACTGGCTCGAACGGGTCGACGTCGAGGCAGCGCACCTCGATGTACTGCACCCCGCGGTTGCACAGCGCCTGCACCGGACGCTCGCCGGTGCGGATCACGCGCTTCGGACGGATCGTCGAGTAGTACTCGTTCTCGATCTGCAGCACGTTGGTCGAGAGCTGGATCCACTCGCCATCGCGCTTGGTGCCGAGCGCCGCATACGGTTCGTAAGGCGTGTTCACGGCGGCCATCAGGCTGGTGACGTAGCTTTCCAGGCTGTTCTCGTGCGGGCGCAGGCCGGACTGGGCGTCGTTCTGGTAGCCGAGGTCGCTCATGCGCAGGCTGGTCGCGTAGGGCAGGTAGAGCGTGTCGTCGGATAGCGTCTCGAGCCGGTGCGGGCGGCCGCGCAGGAAGCTGGTGGTCAGGGCCGGGGTGGCGCCGAACAGGTACATCAGGAGCCAGCTGTAGCGACGGAAGTTGCGGATCATCGCGATGTAGCTTTCGGACTGGAAGTCGCGCAGCGCATGGCGGCGTTCTTCCGTGATGCCTTCGCTGGCGGCCACCAGCTGCCACAGTTTTTCCGGCAGCGAGTAGTTGTAGTGGATGCCCGCGATGCACTGCATCGCCTTCCCGTAGCGCAGCGCCAGGCCGCGACGGTAGACGTGCTTGAGCATGCCGATGTTCGACTTGCCGTACCACGCGATCTCGATGTCTTCCTCGGACGGCAGTTCGCCCGGCATCGACACGCTCCACAGCATCTCGTCTTTCAGGCGCGCATGCGCGAAACGGTGGATGGCGTCCAGGTGGTTCAGCACCACGGAGATGTCGTGCTCGGCCGGCGTGATGAATTCCAGCAGGGCTTCGGCATAGTCGGTGGTGATCTGCGGATGGGTCAGTGCGGAACCGAGCTCGACCGGATGTGGGGTGCGCGCCAGGTGGCCGCTGTGGTCGACGCGCAGGGTTTCGCGCTCGATGCCGCGCAGGCCCTGGCCGAGCAGGGCGCGGTGCTCATCGTCGTCGAGCAGGGCCAGGCGGCGCTGTAGTTGGTTCGACTCTGGTTGCATACCCACGGGTGTTTCCTTTCTTTTACTGCCAATTCGATTGGAGCAGAGAGTAACCGAAAAATGCGGAGTGCGTCGGCGACCGCCTCATTCTTTCGAGGAGCCCATGGCAGGGGTGGGCGGCGCCTGTTCGGCCGTGATCCAGCGCTCGACCTGGCGCTGGAGCTCGTCCAGCGGCAGGGCGCCGTTCCCCAGCACCACGTCGTGGAAGCGGCGCAGGTCGAAACGCCGGCCCAGCACGGTGGCGGCGCGCTCGCGCAGCGCGGCGATGCGCAGCTGGCCGATCTTGTAGCCGAGCGCCTGCGCCGGCTGGGCGATGATGCGGTCGACTTCCGCCTCGTTATCGGGCGGCGGATTGGCGGTGTGGGTGTTCAGGTAGTCGATCGCCGCCTTGCGCGACCAGCCCAGCGTGTGGATGCCGGTGTCCACCACCAGCCGCGCCGCGCGCAGCACCTCTTCGTTCAGGTGGCCGAAACGCGAGAACGGGTCGCCGAAGAAACCCAGTTCCGGGCCGAGGCCCTCGGCATAGGTGGCCCAGCCTTCGCCGAAGGCCTGGTACCAGGCGTGGCGGCGGAAGGCCGGCAATGCGAGTTCCTGGGCGCGCGCCACCTGCAGGTGATGGCCCGGCAGCGCTTCGTGCAGGGCCACGCTGTCGACCTGCCAGGCCGGCCGCAGGCCAGGGTGCGACACGTTCACCACCAGCGCGGCGCTGCGGCCTTCGCTGCCGCCTTCGTAATAGGCGAGCGGCTGGCCGGCGCCTTCCGCGGACATCGGCTTGACCGCGATGCCGGCTTCCGGCACCGTCGCCACGACCCGGGGCAGTTTCGCACTGGCGCGCGCCACGGCCTTGCGGTAGCGGGCCAGCAGGGCTTCCTGGTCCGGGAAGAACAGGCGCCGGTCGGTGCGCGCGAAGCTCAGGAACTGCGCCAGGTTGCCGCGAAAACCGGTGCGCGGCACCAGCGCCGCCATCTCGGCGCGCAGGCGGGTGACTTCGCGCAGGCCGATCTCGTGCACCTGGCCCGGGGTCAGGCGCGTGGTAGTGGCATGGCGTACCAGGAAGGCATACCAGTCCGCGCCGCCGGGCAGGCTGGACGCGCCGATGGTCTCGCGCGCCGCCGGCAGGTACTCGGTGCGCACGAACTCCTCCAGCCGGTGCAGGGCCTGGGCGGCATTGCCCAGCGCCGAGATGCCGTCCACCAGCAGCTTGTCCCTTGTCTCCGGCTCGATCGTGGCGGGGATGCGCAGGAAAGGCGCGAACAGCGGGCCCGTGGCGATCTCCTCGTGCAGCGCGCGCAGGGCCGCCGGCACCGGCGCCATCACGGTTTTCGGCTGGGTCCAGCCGGCGGCCATCCCGGCGCGCAGCTGCTCGACCAGGCCGTCTACGTGCGCGGGCAGGGCGGCCAGGCGTCCCAGGTAATTGCGGTAATCAAGCTCGCTGGTGAAGGGCATCGCGGCGACCAGCCGCGGCAGGCGTACCTGCAGGCCGTCGACGCTGCTCAGCGGCTGCGGATCGAAGGGCGTGAAGGCGTCGGCCGCCAGCAGGCGTTCGCGCTGAGCGATGAACAGGTCGTAGGAAATCCGGTCCTGGCCCTCGAGTTCCGCGCGCTCGAGCTGGCGTATTTCGGCGAGGACCTGGCGCGCGTGCTCGGCGGCGGCGGCGCGGGCGGCCAGGCTGGTGTCGCTCAGGCTGGCGTCGAAGCGGTGTTCGCCGATGGTGGTCGCATACTCGGGCTGCTGGCGCAGCTGCCACTGCCATTCGCGCTCGAACAACCGGCGTGCGGCATCCGTCGTCGTATCGGCGGCGCCGCAGACGAAGGGAACAAGCAGGACGATCGAGGCGAACAGTTTGCGCATGCCGGACCCAAGGAATGGTCTGGTCATTTTAGCAAGACTGTTCCCGGCGGCGCGCCCGTCAGGATAGGCGGCCGCCGCTGACACGCTCGATGCCGGCCAGGTCGCGCCAGCTTTGTACCTCAAGAAAACCACGCGCCGCCAGCAGGGCGCGCACGGCCTCGGCCTGGTCGTAGCCATGCTCGAGCAGCAGCCAGCCACCCGGCACCAGGTGATCGGGGGCCCCGTCGACGATGTTACGGAGCGCAGCCAGGCCGTCGGCATGGTCGGTGAGGGCGCTGACCGGCTCGAAGCGCAGGTCGCCCTGCGACAGGTGCGCGTCGCCGGCGGCGATATAGGGTGGGTTGGACGCGATCAGTTCGAAGCGTTCTTCGCCGATGGCGGCGAACCAGTCGCTGCGCAGGAAGCGCACTTGCGCGCCGTTGGCCGCGGCGTTGGCGCGCGCGATGGCCAGCGCTTCTTCGCTGAGGTCGAGCGCCGTCACGCTGGCATCGCGGCGCGCGTGGGCGCAGGCCACGGCGATGGCGCCGCTGCCGGTACCCATGTCGAGCAGGCGGCCGCGCGGCGGCAGGCGCTCCAGGCTCAGTTCGACGATCAGTTCGGTGTCGGGGCGCGGAATCAGGACGCCCGGACCGACCCGGAAGGGCAGGCCGAAGAATTCGCGTTCGCCGACGATGTAGGCGATCGGTTCGCCGGCAAGGCGCCGCTGCACCAGCGCGTCCAGGTGCGCGGCTTCCGCGCTGCTCAAGGCACGTTCGGACTGGGTGATCAGGGACACGCGCGATATTCCCAGCGCGTGGCACAGCAGGATGCGGTTTTCCAGCGGCTCGAGCGGCAAGGCGGCCAGCAGCTGCCGGATGCTTGCCCCGGCCTGGATGGCTTGCGTCATGTGCGTTTCTTGCGCAGCAGGACGAAGGCCAGCAGCACGGTCAATACCACGAACCAGATCGCCGACCACTGCGGGATCGCCAGGCCCATGATGCCGTCGGTGGCGCCTTCGCACAGACCGTCGGCGCGGAACAGCCAGGGCAGGTATTCGGCGGTGGGGATCTTGTTGAGGAAAGTCTCCATCGGGTCGATGCCGCAGCTGAAGCCCGGGTTGGCGATCACGTACAGGTGTTTGCCGACCGTGTACAGGCCGCCCAGCGCCGCCAGCAGGGCCAGCACCGTGCCTTCGCGCACCTTGCCGCTGATGGCCGCCACCAGGCTGGCCACGCCGATCGCCAGGAACATGTAGCGCTGGATCACGCACAGCGGGCAGGGCAGCATGTCGTGGGCATGTTGCAGGTAGAGGGCGACGCCGATCAGGGCGAAGCAGATCGAGGAGATGGCGAACAGGATCTGGCGGTTGGAAGGCAGCATCATGGTTCTTATAGTGTGGTTCAGGACGGGGCAATTCTCGCATGAAGCCCGAATGGCTACTTTATTCTTTGCTTAACCCATCAGTCTCCCAGCGCGGCCAGCAGCTCCGCCTGGTGCTCCGCCGCCAGCGCATTGGTCAGTTCACTCAGGTCGCCATCCATGATGAAGTCCAGCTTGTACAAGGTCAGGTTGATGCGGTGGTCGGTCAGGCGGCCCTGCGGGAAGTTGTAGGTGCGGATCCGTTCGCTGCGGTCGCCCGAGCCGATCAGGCTCTTGCGGGTGGCCGCCTCTTTCGATTGCTGCTCGCGCAGCTGCACGTCCTTGATGCGCGCCGCCAGCACCTTGAGCGCCTGCGCCTTGTTCTTGTGCTGGCTGCGGTCGTCCTGGCACTCGACCACGATGCCGGTCGGCAGGTGGGTGATGCGCACCGCCGAATCGGTCTTGTTGATGTGCTGGCCGCCGGCGCCGGATGCGCGGTAGGTGTCGATGCGCAGGTCGGCCGGGTTGATGTTCACGTCCTCGACCTCGTCGGCTTCCGGCATCACGGCCACGGTACAGGCCGAGGTGTGGATGCGGCCCTGGGTCTCGGTGGCGGGAACGCGCTGCACGCGGTGGCCGCCCGATTCGAATTTCAGTTTCGAGTACACGCCGTTGCCGATGATGCGCACGATGACTTCGCGGTAGCCGCCCAGGTCCGAGGGCGACTCCGACACCAGCTCGACCTGCCAGCGATTGCGCTCCGCGAAGCGGCTGTACATGCGCAGCAGGTCGCCGGCGAACAGGGCCGACTCGTCGCCGCCGGTGCCGGCGCGGATCTCGAGGAAGATGTTGCGCTCGTCGTTGGCATCCTTCGGCAGCAGCATTTTCTGCAGCTCGAGGTCGAGCTCGGCCAGGCGCGCTTTCGCGGCTTCGATTTCTTCCTGGGCGAAGTCCTTCATCTCCGGATCCTGCGCCATCTCCTGGGCGGCCGCGATGTCGTCCTGCGCCGCGCCGTACTGGCGGTACAGGGCGACCAGGGGCGAGAGCTCGGCGTGCTCGCGGGTCATCTTGCGGTAGCTGTCCATGTTGGCGGTGGCGCCTTCGGACATCAGGAGTTCGTCCAGTTCGACGAGTCGGTTGGCCAGTTGGTCCAGCTTGGCCAGCATGGATGGTTTCATGGGTGCTAGGTAAGGTCTAGATAGCCGCGGGGCGGCCGGAACGCGCCTCAGGTGAAGCGCACGACGAAAGGAAGCGGGCCGCTAACGGCGGCCGCGGAACAGCTGGGGCAGCAGGCTGGCGAGGCGGGCGCGCTCGTCGCCCTGGGCGTGGTGCAGCGCCTGCTGGGGGCCGTGCAGGAACTTGGCGGCCAGGCCCTTCGACAGCGCCTCCAGCACGGCCTCCGGGTCGTCGCCGCGCGCCAGCAGCTTGCGTGCGCGTTCGAGTTCGGCCAGGCGCAGCGCTTCGCTCGACTCGTGCAGGTCGCGGATGACCGGCACCATGGCGCGGTCGCCGACCCAGTGCATGAAGGACTGCACGCGCGTCTCGATGATGGCTTCGGCCTGGGCCACGGCGGCCTGGCGGCTTTCGATGCCGGTCTGGACCACTTGGGCAAGGTCGTCCACGGTATACAGGAACACGTCGTCCAGGCGCGCGACTTCGGGTTCGATGTCGCGCGGCACGGCCAGGTCGACCATGAACACCGGGCGGTGGCGGCGCGCCTTGATCGCGCGCTCGACCATGCCGAGGCCGATCAGGGGCAGCGACGAGGCGGTGCAGGAGATCACGATGTCGAAATGCTGCAGGCGCTCGGGCAGGTCGGCCAGGCGGATCGCCTCGCCGTTGTAGCGCGTGGCGAGCTGCTGGCCGCGCTCCATGGTGCGGTTGGCGATGGTGACGGATTTCGGGTTCTGGGCCGCGAAGTGGGCGGCGCACAGTTCGATCATTTCACCGGCGCCGATGAACAGCACGTGCTGGTCGGCGATGCGGTCGAAAATGCGCTGCGACAGACGCACCGCGGCGGCGGCCATCGAGACGCTGTGGGCGC
Organism: Massilia alkalitolerans DSM 17462; assembly: GCF_000427785.1. Lineage (GTDB taxonomy): Bacteria > Pseudomonadota > Gammaproteobacteria > Burkholderiales > Burkholderiaceae_D > Telluria > Telluria alkalitolerans. The sequence goes on along the minus strand of NZ_ATYR01000004.1, from coordinate 139,465 downwards.
CGATCTCGGTGGTGCTGCGCACTTCCTTGGCCACGGCAAAACTGCGCTGGAACAGCTGGTGCAGGTAGGTGCCCAGGCCGCCGGCTTCCTCGGCGGTGCGCACCGCGTCCTTCATCTGGCCCAGGATCTGCGGCTCGCCGAGCACCATGGAGTCGAGCCCGGAGGCGACGCGGAAGGCGTGGCGCACCGCACTGTCTTGCGGCAGCATGTAGAGGTGCGGGCGCAGTTCGGCGAAATTCAAGGCGTGGTAGTGGGCCAGGAACTGGGCCGAGGCGTCGAGCGGATGGGCGATGTCGCTGGCCGCATACATCTCGGTGCGGTTGCAGGTCGAGAGGATGGCCGCCTCGTTGCCGGAAGCCCCATGCGCGCCCTGGCGTGCGAACCAGCTGCGCGCCGCCTGCACCGCCTTGCCGAGCTGGTCAGGCGCGAGCGCCAGCTGCTCGCGCAGCGAGACCGGTGCGGTCGTGTGGTTCAGGCCAACGGCAAGCAGTTGCATGGTGGGACGGGGTCGACAGGGTTGCACCCATTATACCCTTGTGCGAGAAGGGTTTCAGCGGATGGCCGGGGCCGGCCGCCCATGTTGACGCAATGATCAGGCGCCCAGCTTTTCCAGGCGGTAGCCGTAACTGTAGACCGGCACCAGGCGGAAACCGTTTTCCGGACGCAGGCTGAGCTTGTTGCGCACGCGCGAGACGTGGGTGTCCATGGTGCGCGAAGGCACGTCGGTATCGCGTACCCACACGGATTCATGGATGTAGGCGCGCGACAGCGGACGGCCGATGTTACGGAAGAACAGCAGCGCCAGCGAGAATTCCTTCTGGGTCACGTCGATGATCGAACCGTCCTTGAGCAGGCGTCCCGGGCGGGTCTCGAAGGTGAACGGACCGAACTGCAGCTGCTCGGCGCTGTTCTGCGACGGGTAGGCGCGACGCAGCAGGGCCGAGACACGGGCCACCAGTTCGCCGCGGCGCAGCGGCTTGACCAGGTAATCGTCGGCGCCAGCGGTGACGCCGGCGATGATGTCGTCTTCGGCATTGTTACCGACCAGGAAAATGACGGGCGCGCTGGCCGCCATCTTTTCCTTGGCGCGGCGCAGCACTTCGGCCCCTTCCATGTCGGGGACGTTCCAGTCCATGACCAGCATGTCGGCATTTTCCTTGCGCAGTTGCGCGAGGCATTCCCTGGCGCTGTCATACGGCTGGCAGCTGTGGCCCGCGGCCGTCAGCACCTGGCAAATGAGTTCAGCCTGGCTGCGGTCTTGTTCAAGAACGGCGATCTTCATAGGACATCTACTGTTGAGGTTGCCCTTGTAGGAAGGCTCCTACAAGGGTTAAACCGAATATAGCAGACTTTTACAAAATAACGCTACAGCAAAATAAAGATTTTCTGCGGGAAACGCCGTTGTGTTGTGTTCAAGCGAACGCGAGCCGCGCGTTACACTTGTCCGTACGAAGTAACCGGGAGCCGATATGTTGTTTCGACGCAAAAATAAAGACGTCGTCGCGGCCGAGGCGCCGGCGACGCCGGTGAGCGGGGCCGAGATCGAGGTGGTGCGCGAGCGCTGCCGCGAGATGGTGCGCAAGCGGGCGCTGGTGTCGGCCGGGGTGGCGGCGGTACCGCTGCCGGGCCTGGATGTGCTGTCGGACCTGAGCACCTTCACGCTGCTGGTGGAAGAGGTCAACAAGGAATTCGGCCTGAGCCAGAAACAGATCGAGCGCCTGCATCCGCGCCTGCGGGTACTGGCCTACCAGGCGGCGGCTTCGGTCGGCGGCATGCTGGTGGGGAAACTGGTGACCAAGCGGCTGGTGCTGGTGCTGTTCAAGCGCGCCGGGGTGAAGATCGCGGCCAAGACGGTGGCGAAGGTGGTGCCGATCGCGGGGCAGGTGGCCTCGGCGGCGATCGGCTTCGCCTTGTTCCGCAAGATGGGCTACCAGCACGTAGAGGCCTGCGCCAAGGTGGCGCGCGAGTTGCAGAAGCTGCAGGTGATCGATGCGGGGACGGCGCAGGCGGATAAACAAATGCCCGCTTGAGCGGGCATTTGTTTATCAGGACGTGGCGCGCTCAGGCGTCCGGCAGCACCACGTTCACGTCCAGCACTTCCAGGTTGCCCTGGCGGTCGAGCGAGATCTTGATGTCGTCCGCGCTGACCTTGGTGTATTTCGAGATGACCTCGATCAGCTCGCGGTGCAGGGCCGGCAGGAAGTCCGGGCCCGTGACACTGCTGCGCTCGCGGGCAATGATGATCTGCAGGCGTTCCTTGGCGGCTGAAGCGCTCTTCTTTTTCTCCGGGAATAGAAAGTTGAGAAGTGCCATATCACTTGGCTCCAAAGATACGCTGGAACAGGCCCGGCTTTTCGTAGTTGGTGAAACGCAGCGGACGCTCTTCGCCCAGGAAGCGGGCGATCACGTCTTCGTAGGCCTCGGCCACGTCGGTGCCCTTGAAATGGATCGCCGGGTTGCCCTGGTTCGAGGCATGCAGCACCGATTCCGATTCCGGGATGATGCCGATCAGCGGGATGCGCAGGATTTCCTGCACGTCCTGGTAGGACAGCATTTCGTCGGCTTCCACGCGCTTCGGCGAGTAGCGGGTGATCAGGAGGTGTTCCTTGACCGGCTCCGAACCGCTCTGGGCGCGGCGCGACTTGGCTTGCAGGATACCGAGGATGCGATCCGAGTCGCGCACCGAGGACACTTCCGGGTTGGTGACGATGATCGCCTCGTCCGCGAAGGTCAGCGCCATCAGCGCGCCATGCTCGATGCCGGCCGGCGAGTCGCAGATGATGAATTCGAAGCCCATCTTGACCAGATCGTTCAGCACGCGCTCGACGCCGTCTTCGCTCAGCGCTTCCTTGTCGCGCGTCTGCGAGGCCGGCAGGATGAACAGGTTGTCGGTATGCTTGTCCTTGATCAGCGCCTGGTTCAGGGTCGCCTCGCCGTTGATCACGTTGATCAGGTCGTAGACCACGCGGCGCTCGCAACCCATGATCAGGTCGAGGTTGCGCAGGCCGACGTCGAAGTCGATGACCGCGGTCTTGTGGCCGCGCAGGGCCAGGCCGCTGGAAAAGCTTGCGCTCGAAGTGGTTTTGCCCACACCGCCCTTGCCGGACGTCACAACAATAATTCTTGCCACAAAAAGGTCCTTTACAGTTCTAGCAGTATCTGCGGTCGAAGGTTTATGCGCGGGATGCAGGCGCCAGCGACGAGATCGCCAGCCGGTCGCCGACCAGCTTGATCTGCGCCGGCTGGCGCGTCAGGTCATTCGGGAAGCCGTCGTCGAAGGTGCGGTACACGCCCGCGATCGACACCAGTTCCGGCTGCATCGACAGGGCAAAGATGCGCGCTTCCGGATTGCCGGAGGCGCCCGCCAGTGCCCGGCCGTTCAGGGGCGCGTACACGTGGATGCTGCCGTCGGCGATGATTTCCGCGCCATTGTTGACGACCGCGGTGATGATCAGGTCGGTGCCGCGCGCGTAGATGCGCTGGCCGGCACGCACCGGGGTGTCGATGATCATGGCCGCCACCGGCGCGGGCGCCGGGGCCGGTTCAGGCGCCGGCGTGGGCGCTGGCGTGGGCGCCGGGGTCGGCGCCGCCGCGGCCGGCACTTCTTTCGTTTCAGGGGCGCGCACGCCGCTCGAGCCGTCGTCCAGCGACAGGCCATGGGCGCGGATCGCGTCTGCCATCTCCGGGCCGGCGCCGCGCACGGCCACCGCATTGAGCCGGTATTTCTTCAGCAGCGCCACCAGGGCCGGCCAGTCGATGCTTGGTGCCTCGTGGGCGATGGCGGCGATGTCGATCACCGCGAACTCGTCCTCGAAGAAGTCCGAGACCCCGCCGGTCATCTGGTTCAGTGCCGCGTCGATCGTGGCCGGGTCGGCCGAATGCAGGATCGTCGAAATGGCGACGACCGTGGAAATCTTGATTTCGATGGGCAGCGAGGATGGGGTCTTCAGCATAAAACGGTCTGGTTGGCGTTGCGCTCGTGCATTCTACTGTGAAATTTGACCGAAAGGACATTTACGTACGCATGATTCCTAGTAGAAATGAGTGTTGCCATGACTAGGTGATGCACGTTCAAAAATATGTGCGCAAGATGGTGACAGCCTGTCATGGCAAGGTTGTAATCGGTGGATAAGCTGATAAGATTGATTTCGATTAAACATGGGCTTTGCGCAAACCGTAAGATGCATGCTTTTCGGCCCAGCCGTCTTCAGTTTTTAACATTCCCCGGCCAGACCGGGAACTAGGGAGAGCAACATGGAAGATGTCGTCATCGTGGCCGCCGGCCGCACGCCTGTCGGTAAATTCGGCGGCACGCTGGCCAAGATACCTGCCGCCGAGCTCGGCGCGCACGTGATTCGCCAACTGCTGGCCAAGACCGGTATCGATCCCGCCTCGGTCAGCGAGGTGATCATGGGCCAGGTCCTCACCGCCGGCGCCGGCCAGAACCCGGCCCGCCAGGCCGTCATCAAGGGCGGGCTGCCCGACATGGTGCCGGCCCAGACCATCAACATGGTCTGCGGCAGCGGCCTGAAGGCCACCCACCTCGCCGCCCAGGCCATCAAGTGCGGCGACGCCCAGATCGTCATCGCCGGCGGCCAGGAGAACATGAGCGCCTCGCCGCACGTGCTGAACGGCTCGCGCGACGGTTTCCGCATGGGCGACGCCAAGCTGGTCGATACCATGATCGTCGACGGCCTGTGGGACGTGTACAACCAGTACCACATGGGCGTGACCGCCGAGAACGTCGCCCGCAAGTACGACGTCTCGCGCGCCGAGCAGGATGAATTCGCGCTGCAGTCGCAGCTCAAGGCCGAAGCCGCCCAGAAGGCCGGCAAGTTCAAGGACGAGATCATCCCCGTCGAGATCCCGTCCAAGAAGGGCCCGACCATCTTCGACACCGACGAATACCCGAAGCACGGCTCGACCCTCGAAGCGCTGAGCGGCCTGCGCCCGGCCTTCAACAAGGAAGGCAGCGTCACCGCCGGCAACGCCTCCGGCCTCAACGACGGCGCCGCGGCCGTCATCATGATGAGCGCCTCGAAGGCGAAAGAGCTGGGCCTGACCCCGCTGGCGCGCATCAAGGCCTACGCATCGGCCGGCCTGGACCCGTCGATCATGGGCATGGGCCCGGTCTCGGCCACCCAGCTGTGCCTCAAGAAGGCCGGCTGGACCCATGAAGACGTCGACCTGATGGAAATCAACGAGGCGTTTGCCGCCCAGGCCATCGCGGTCAACAAGGAAATGGGCTGGGATACGTCGAAGATCAACGTGAACGGCGGCGCGATCGCGCTGGGCCACCCGATCGGCGCCTCGGGCTGCCGCGTGCTGGTGACCCTGCTGCACGAGATGGTGCGCCGCGACGCCAAGCGCGGGCTGGCCAGCCTGTGCATCGGCGGCGGCATGGGCGTGGCGCTGGCGGTCGAGCGCGACTGATCCAGCGCGCTCTTACTTAGCGTGAAGCAGTGACTGACAAATACAACTGGAGAAGACAATGGCACGAGTAGCATTGGTGACGGGCGGCATGGGCGGTCTGGGCGAAGCGGTGTGCATCAAGCTGGCCGCTTTGGGTTACAAGGTCGTCACTACATATTCGCCGGGGAACAAGAAGGCAGAAAGCTGGCTGAGCCAGATGAAAGAGCAGGGCTACGACTTCAGGGCCTATCCCTGCGACGTGTCCGACTACGATTCGGCCCAGGCCTGCGTGCGCCAGGTCGAGCAGGAAGTCGGCCCGGTCGACGTGCTGGTGAACAACGCCGGCATCACGCGCGACATGACCTTCAAGAAGATGGACAAGCCGAACTGGGACGCGGTCATGAAGACCAACCTGGATTCCGTGTTTAACATGACCAAGCCGGTCTGCGATGGCATGGTCGAGCGCGGCTGGGGCCGGATCATCAACATCTCGTCGGTGAACGGCCAGAAGGGCGCCTTCGGCCAGACCAACTATTCGGCGGCCAAGGCAGGCATGCACGGCTTCACCAAGGCCCTGGCCCTGGAAGTGGCGCGCAAGGGCGTGACCGTCAACACCATCTCGCCGGGCTACATCGGCACCAAGATGGTGATGGACATCCCGAGCGAAGTGCTGGAAAGCAAGATCATTCCGCAGATTCCGATGGGCCGCCTGGGCAAGCCGGAAGAAGTCGCCGGCCTGGTGGCTTACCTGTCGTCGGAAGAGGCGGCATTCGTGACTGGCGCGAACATCGCCATCAACGGCGGCCAGCACATGCAGTGATCATTGACCGAGTGCACAGACCAAGCGCTTGAGTTGAAAAAGCCGACCCCGACGGGCGATCGTCCGGGTCGGCTTTTTAGCAGATTGCCGTCGTCAAGCCGCCTGTTTGTCTTCCGAAGCTGGCTTGGTAACATCCTGCGCGACTTGGCCGTTATGCAGGATAATTACTCGCTCCGCCATTTGGATCGTTTCAGGACGGTGCGCAACGATAATCCGGGTAAGCGGAATCTTCTCGATGGCTGCGTTAACGGCTTGCTCATTCCATACGTCTAGGTGGCTGGTCGCTTCGTCCAGCACCAAGATTTTTGGATTTTTGTACAGCGCACGTGCCAGTAGGATACGCTGCTGCTGTCCGCCCGACATACCGGTGCCGATATCGCCGACCAGGGTGTTGAAGGCCATCGGCATAGCAGCGATCTCAGGTGCGATAGCGGCGAGTTCGGCGCATATATGGACGCGCTGCATGTCGACCATCGGGTCAAAGAAACTAATGTTGTCCGAGATCGATCCGGCAAACAATGTATCGTCTTGCATTACGGTGCCTAGCAGATGACGGTAGTTCGACAGGCCAAGCGTACCCAAGGGTACTCCCCCGATCCGGATTTCGCCCCCGGTTGGCGTGAGCAGGCCCAACAGTAGCTTCATCAGCGTCGTCTTCCCACAGCCTGACGGCCCGGTAATCGCCATGCATTGACCGGCTGGGATGGTGAGGTTGAGTTCACGGATGACTTCAGGTTCGCTATCGGAATAACGGAAACTCAGGTTCCTGATCTCGATCGAGGGCATGATCTGGTTTGCGTCGACTTCGGCCGCGTCATCATCCCGTTCTGCTTCGGTCAGCACGATGTCGACCACACGCTCGCCATGCAAGCGCATCATTCGCAGTTCGAACAGCTTGTCGATCAGACTAGCCATGCGCTGGCTGAACTGGTCCTTGTAGCTGATGAAGGCGAATACCATCCCGACCGAGAATTCATTGCCGAGCACGGCAATGGCTGCAAGCCAGATCACGATCACCCGCTCCCCGCTGAACAGTAGAGTATTCGCCGTTTGGTACGAGACGGCCAGCCTGGCGATACGCAGTTGGGCGTTGAACTCGTCGGTCAGCGCGTTCATCCAGGATGAACGGCGCTCTTCGCTACGCCCGAACAGGCGAATGCTTTGCATACCGCGCACAGTTTCTATGAAGTGGCTCTGCTGTTTCGCGGAGTGAATGATTTCTTCGGAGTTGGCATCACGCAGAGGGCGGAACATCACTAGGCGCAGCAGCGCGTACAGCAGCACGGCAACGCAGGCCACTGCGGCTAGCTTTACGCTATACAGCAGCATCATGATCAGGGTGCCCAGCACCAGTAAGCCGTCGATGACCCCTTCGACGAACGTTCAACGACAAGGCGATCCAGTTCTGCCTGAGCATCAAGTGCCTGTTCAATTTCTACTAAGCCAGGTCATGAGGATGAAGCAAAGCCTGTTGCGCCTGGCTGGGCTCGACTGGAAAGTGCCGGACTACAGCACGGTAAGCCGGCGGCAAAAGACGCTGAAGGTGGCTATCGGCGCCGTGCCACCCACGACGGGCTTGCATCTGCTGGTGGACAGCACCGGCATCAAGATCCTGGACGAAAGCGAATGAAAGACGAAGAAACATGGTGTGGACTACCGCCGCCAGTGGCGCAAGGTGCATCTTGGGATCGATGCGTCCAGGCTCGAGATCCGGGTCGTGGAAGTGACCGACGACATGGTCGGCAACGCACCTGTCCTGCCAGCGCTGCTCAGCTAGATTCCTGCCGACGAGCGCATTGCCAGCGTCAGTGCGATGGTGCTGACGACACCAAGGACTGTCATGAAGCCATCGCCTTGCGCGCCGCGCATGCGATCCTCTCGACCGGCAAGAACGCCAAGCCCTGGAAGGCAAACCGCTGCGGTGGCGATACGCGTAACGACATCCTCTGGCCGGCCAAAAGGGTGGGACGGGCAATATGGAAGAGATGGAGCGGCTACCACCGGCGCAGCCTTGTCGAAACCAGGATGCGCTGCTTCAAGCTGCTGCGCGAACGAGTCATGGCACGCGATTTTGACCGTCAGGTCGCCGAGCTACAAGTGCGGGCTGCGGTGCTGAACCGATTCACTCGACTGGGCGCTCCGGTCACGGCCCCAGTGTTATATAACGAACTACAAATAGCGTCGGCTCGGCCTTTGCTCGATTTGCTCAACAAAGCCCTCTTAGGCTTGGCAATATACAGGCAAGCTTCTTAGTGACAGTCGAATTTTGAGTTAAATCGATAAACTCGGTTGCACCAGTCTCAATTAGATTCCGATTGATCGACGAATATCGGCAAGGAGTTATAATGACCAGCATTAATTTTATGTAATTTATAGCGCCTGCCATAGTGCCACCTACCGTTGGCGCCAGAATCTACAGAGCAGGCATTCTCCTACACCGCAATTTAAATAAAATCACTGACTTACGGCGCGAGCGTTATCCCTGCCATCAAAATAATGTGTACCTAGTGCCCAGCCGGCCCTGACGCCCACAGCTAACGCTATAAAGCCAGCTACTACGATTACAATTTTAAGATATTTCCAGGTGTCTTTATCGTCCATCTTTTCACCTCGTGCAGTTTATGAAACAATTCTGGTTTCTCATCCAGTATAAAGCCTTGGGAAAATGGCATTGTCATACGATGACAATGCCATTCTGCTTACGGCTGATTATAGTAGTAAATGACAGCAGCCGCACCAAATCCAATCGCAACACCCACTCCGCTGACCGCGGTCAAGGCAAGGCCCACGCGGATTGCGTAGCCAACACCTGGGCTGATCCCGCCGCCAACTTCATCAATTTCTTCCAACGAAAGAGCTTGCATGCCGCCAATGTCAGCTTGAAGAGTATTATTCATCATATAATATTTTTGGAAAATTAATTTCGTTCTACTTTGAGTTTATGGGATATTGAAGAACTTTTTGCCAAATTCCCAGCCGGCGTAGACACCGGCTCCCAGCGCGCCAAAGCCGGCAATTCCTAACGATATGGCCGGCCCAGCGAGAACGACGGGAATGCCACCGCTGATCTCATCAATTTCTTGCAGAGTCAATTCATTCATAAGTCCTCCTTATAAATTTACGAAGCGGAGATAATGTGGCGTCTCCGATATAAATATTAACAATCCTCCAGGAGGAAAGTCAACGCTCAACGAAGAAATATTAATCTTGCATAATTAGACTCCATCGAGGGTCACTTGAAGAATAGTATTCGATAGTTTCGCCAAAAATCATGCGTTAATTTTGCTGAAAATTTAACCGTTAGCATAATGGGATAGAGTTGGATAGAAACTCGCGCGCCCACCGCCAATGAGTCGTAATGGAGGGTTCTCGATTCTCGATCTGAGTACAGAGAGGCTTTGTTGAGCAAATAGTGCACAGGCTGAGCTGACGCTATTTGTAGATCGTTTTATAACACCGGAATCGTGACCGGCCTGCGCAGCCGGGTAAACGGTTTAGCACGGCAGCTCGTACTTGTAGCTCGGCTACCTGACGGATTATCAGATTCGCCAGCTATCCTTCAAGCCGCCTGTCTGTTTTCAGGAACCGGCTTGGTAACATCCTGGTCCACCTGACCGTTGTGCAGGATAATGATGCGCTCTGCCATCTGAATCGTCTCTGGCCGGTGCGCAACAATAATCCGGGTCAGCGGGATCTTCTGGATCGCCGTGTTGACTGCCTGTTCGTTCCACACGTCCAGGTGGCTGGTCGCTTCGTCCAGTACCAGGATCTTCGGATTTTTGTACAAGGACCGCGCTAGCAGGATGCGCTGCTTCTGTCCGCCCGACAGGCCGGTGCCGATATCGCCTACCAGGGTATTGAAGGCCATCGGCATGGCGGCGATTTCGGGCGCGATGGCGGCGAGTTCTGCGCACTTGTAGACGCGCTGCATGTCGATCATCGGGTCGAAGAAGGCGATGTTGTCCGCGATCGATCCGGCAAACAGGGTGTCGTCCTGCATTACGGTGCCGAGCATCTCGCGATAGTTCGTCATGCCGAGCGAACCAAGCGGCACGTCGCCGATGCGGATCTCGCCGGCGGTCGGCGTGAGCAGGCCGAGCACCAGTTTCATCAGGGTGGTCTTGCCGCAGCCCGACGGTCCAGTAATTGCCACGCATTGCCCGGCCGGGATGCTGAGGTTGAGCTCGCGGATGACTTCGGGCTCGCTGTCGGAATAGCGGAAGCTGAGGTTCTTGATCTCGATCGAGGGCATGATGTGGCTGGCGTCCATCTCGGCCGCTCCGTCATCGCGTTCCGCTTCTGTCAGCACGATGTCGGCAAGGCGTTCGCCATGCAGGCGGATCATGCGCAATTCGAACAGCTTGTCGATGAGGCTGGCCATGCGCTGGCTGAACTGGTCCTTGTAGCTGATGAAGGCGAACAGCATGCCGACCGAGAATTCGTTGTTGAGCACGGCCAGGGCCGCGAGCCAGATCACGATCACGCGCTCGCCGCTGAACAGCAGGGTATTGGCGGTCTGGTACGACACCGACAGCTTGGCAATGCGCAGCTGGGCATTGAATTCGTCGGTCAGCGAATTCATCCAGCCCGAACGCCGTTCGTCGCTGCGGCCGAACAAGCGGATGCTCTGCATGCCGCGCACCGTCTCCATGAAGTGGCTCTGCTGTTTTGCGGCGTGGATGATCTGCTCGGAATTCGCATCGCGCAAGGGGCGGAACATGGACCAGCGCAGCAGTGCGTAGAGCAGCACGGCAACGCAAGCCACGGCTGCCAGCTTGACACTGTACAGCAGCATCATGATCAGGGTGCCCAGCACCAGCACGCCGTCGATCACGCCCTCGACGAACTGAGTGGTCAGGCTAGTCTGCATTCGCTGGATCGAGCCGAAGCGCGACACGATGTCGCCGGTATGGCGCTTTTCAAAATACGGCAGCGGCAATTTCAGCAGGTGGGAGAAGGCATTGCCCAGCCATTGCAGGTTCAGGCTGGTGGCGAGCACCGTGGTAACCCAGGAGCGCACGGCGCCGATCGCGGTCTGCAGCAGTACCAGCAGCAGGAAACCGCAGCCCAGCACCGTGATCAGGTCGCGGTCTGCGGCCAGCAGCGCCTCGTCCACGATCCACTGCATGTAGAAGGGTGCGATCAGGGCGCACACCTGCAGGGCCAGGCCGAGCGCGAGCAGCTGGAACAAGCCACGGCGCAGACCGAGCACGCGCCCCATCAGGGAGAACAGCGAGAATTGCTGGCGCTCTTCCTTGGCTTCGAACTGCGCGGTCGGCGTCAGCTCGAGCGCGATGCCGGTGAAGTGCTTGGCGAACTCCTCCATCGGCATGCGCCGCTCGCCGATGGCCGGATCGTGCACGACGACGTGCTTGGCCGAGACCGACTTGAGCACCACGAAGTGGTTCAGGTCCCAGTGCAGGATGCATGGCAGCTTCAGTTCGGGCAAATGCTGCAGGTCCAGTTTCAGCGGGCGTGTCTGCAGGGACAGGCCGCCGGCCATCGCCATCAGGCCCTTCAGGTTGACGCCCTTCATCGACACCGAGAAGCGCCGGCGCATGCTGGGGATATCGATCTGGTGGCCCCAGTAACTGGCCACCATGGCCATGCACGCCAGGCCGCATTCGGCCGCTTCGGTCTGCAGCAGGACGGACAGCCGGCGGCTGTTCCAGAAGGCTAACTGGGAAAGAAGGGGAAATTGCATAGTTCAGCTGCGATCAGGGATGCGCTGGCCACGAATACGGTACCGCAGCCGGCAGGATGACGGAAGACGTATGTGTTTATAGGCGACCAGAAATACTGAACACTGGTTCCAGCACCCATTCGTAGAGCTTGCGGCGCTCGAGCATGACGCTGGCGTCGACCAGCATGCCCGAGCGCAGCGGCATTGCTGTGCCGTAGGCTCGGACAGTCTGCTGATCGAGCTCGAGCCGGACGCGGTACACCGGTTCCGACTGGGCCGCGCCCGGCATTGCGGCCGCCGAGGTTGGCAATTCATCCGGACGTACCGAGGTAGTGGCTACTTCGCGCACGCGAGCCGGGTGCTGGCCGAATTTCTGGTATGGGAAAGCCTGGTAGCGCAGTAAGGCGGTCATGCCCGGCTTGATGAAACCGACCGCACGCGATGGCACATACATTTCTGCTTCCAGCTTGTTCCCCTCCGGCAGGATCGATGCCAGCGAAGTGCTGGTACCGACGGTCTGGCCGAGATTGGCGGAGATCGCCGTGACCGTGCCGCTCTGGCGCGCGCGCACCAGGATTTCGCGGCGCGCCTCGTTCTCGGTCAGGTCTTGCTCGAGCATCGAGGCATTGCGGCGCAAGGCGTTTTCGTCGCGCAGCGCCTGTACTGCGACGTCCCTTTCCTCCGCCTGGGTGCTGGCCAGGTCGCGTTGGGTCGTCGAGCGGATGCGTTCGATCTCGAGCAGGCGCTGGCGCTGGTCGAGCAGCTCGGCTTCGCGCTCCTGCAGTTGCGCCGCCGAGATGTAGTTAGTCGCCTTCAACTGCGCGAAGCGCGCCACGGTCTGCTCGGACAGGGCGATGCGCTGCTTCTGCATGAGCGCCTGGTTGTCCAGCCGCTTGATCTCGCTTTGCAAGTCTTGCGCGCGCTGCTGCAGGGCTGCGCGGCGCTGGACGAACTGTGCCTTGGCTTGCTGCAGTTCGGCATGGAAGCTGTCGCGGCGTCGCGTCAGCAGGTCGGAAACAAGGGCCTCGGTGGAGCTTGCTTCAGCATTGCTGCGCTCGCTGGACACGACGAACAAGACCTCGCCTTCGCGCACGAACTGGCCTTCCTTGATGCGCGCTTCCTTGATCACGCCCATCTGGGTTGAATACACCCGGATAACACCTGCGGTCGGCACCAGCATGCCCTGGACGTGCGATTTGCGGGTCGTCTCGAAAAAGAGGAAAAAGGCGATGAGCAGCAAGGCCAAGGTCACGAACACGCCGGTGAGCACCACATGGCTGACCGGGCGAGTCAGGATGACGGTGCCGTACTGGCGCACCGTGACGTGTTCGATGGCCTGCTGCCGGAACAAGGTCTTGGGCGCAGCTGCGGGTTCAGGTGGCGCTGCGGGAGCTGAAGCATGTTCGGAAGGGGTACTTTCCTGCTCGTCCGAAGTCGTAACGGTGTCGCGCAAAATCTGTCACTTTCAAAGCTGGCTCCAGGCCATCTGCCTGCACGCGGTATTGATCACGAGCACGATAGACCCTGCCACAACAACGAAAAACTTGATGTATTGCTGCAAGATATGCACGAGTATGGCACTGGCTTTCAGGGCTTTGCAAGATCGGAACATTCGTTCTCGGCTGTTTCAGAACAGGTTATGCAATTGGCTTAAAAAGATTGGAAATCCACGACACAATATTAGTAGTAATGCAATATGCGGAATTGATGGCTCAGTGTTGACCGGTTTTCCAGATACCGGAACGAATTACAATCATGGTCTTCCTCACAGTTTAGAGAGGCTTCGATGCACACTCTCCCGCGCGGCGCCTTGGCGCTGTCCAGCCTGGATGAACAATTGCTGCGGCCCGGCACCAAGGGTTTACCGCTCACAGAAGCCCTGCGCCAGGGCGCGATCGGCGTGCAGGGTTGGAACGTCCTGCGCGGCGACACCTCCTTCCCGGTTGCCGTGCTCAAGGCCTCGGCGCTCCAGCACAACCTGGCCTGGATGCGCGACTTCTGCGCACGCCACGGCGCCACCCTGGCCCCGCACGGCAAGACCACGATGAGCCCGCAGCTGTTCGCGGCCCAGCTGGCCAACGGCGCCTGGGGCATCACGCTGGCCAGCGCCACCCAGGTACAGGTGGCGCACCGTTTCAACGTGCGCCGCGTGCTGCTTGCCAACCAGCTGGTGGCGCGCGCCGACATCGAGGCCGTGCTGGCGCTGCTGCATGAGGACCCGGATTTCGAATGCTTCGTATTGGCCGACTCGATCGAAGGCGTGGCGCGCCTCTCGACGGCGGTGACGGCGCGCGGCCTGGCCGGTCCCCTGCCGGTGCTGGTCGAACTCGGTCTGGCCGGCAAGCGCGCCGGTTGCCGCAAGCCCGAGGAGGCGCTGGCGGTGGCGCGCGCCGTTGCCGCTGCCGACGGCCTGGTCCTGGCGGGTTTCGAAGGCTACGAAGGCCTGCTGGTCAGCGACGACCGCGATGCGGATCTACGCGCGGTGCGGGCTTTCCTGGCCGAGCTGGTGGACCTGGTGGAAACGGCGGATGGCGAACGCCTGTTCGGCGCCGACGAGATCCTGATCTCGGCCGGCGGCTCGTCCTATTTCGACCTGGTGGCGCGCGGCTTCGCCGGCATGGACGACCTGTCGCGCCCGGTGCGTCCCGTGCTGCGCAGCGGCTGCTACCTCACCAGCGACCACGGTTCCTACCAGCGTCTGCTGGCCCAGCTCGACACGCGCGAAGCGCACACCGTGGAGGGATTGCGTCCGGCGCTGGAAGTCTGGAGCGCCGTGCAGTCGCGCCCGGAGCCGGGCCTGGCCATCCTCACCATGGGCAAGCGCGACGCCTCCTACGACGAAGCGCTTCCCACGCCGCTGTTCACCCACCGTCCGGGCGCCGACGCAAGTGCGCCAAGCGAGCTGCCGCCCGGCTGCACGATCTTCAAGATGAACGACCAGCACGCTTACCTAGCGCTTCCCGAGGGCGGCATCCGCGCCAGCCTGCAGGTCGGCGACCTGGTCGGCTGCGGCATCTCGCATCCCTGCACGACCTTCGACAAGTGGCAGGTGCTGCTGGCGGTGGACGACGCCTATAACGTGCGCGAGGCGTTGAACACCTTCTTCTGAAAGGATAGGCTCTACGCTACAATCGGCTTCCACCCGCCGAGAGAGTAGAGTCCCCATGCCTGCCACACCGCCGTCCCTGTTCCCGCCGATCCAGCCCATCCGCCACGGCATGCTCGCCGTCGACGAGCTGCACACGATCTACTGGGAAGAAGTCGGCAACCCCAACGGCATCCCGGTACTGTTCCTGCACGGCGGGCCGGGCGCCGGACTGTCGCCGCAGCACAGGCGTTTCTTCGACCCGAGCGCCTACCGCGTGATCCTGTTCGACCAGCGCGGGGCCGGCAAGTCGACGCCGCTGGGCGAATGGCGCAACAATACGACCCAGCTGCTGATCGACGACATCGAGCGCCTGCGCCAGATGTTCGGCGTCAAGCAGTGGCTGGTGTTCGGCGGCTCCTGGGGCTCGACCCTGGCGCTGGCCTACGGCGAGGCCCACCCCGAGCGCTGCCTCGGCTTCGTGCTGCGCGGAATCTTCCTGTGCACCAAGGCCGAAGTCGACTGGTTCATCAACGGCGTCAAGTGGTTCTATCCGGAGCTGTACGAGGAATTCGTGGCGCCGATTCCGCAGGCCGAGCGCGACGACCTGCTCAAGGCCTATTGCGAGCGCCTGCTGTGCAACGATCCCGCCGTGTACTGGCCCGCCGCGCGCGCCTGGAGCCGCTTCGAAGGCCGGCGCGTGTTCCTGCTGCCGCAACCGGACGAGCCCTCGTCGGACGCGCTCGACCTCGGCGTCGGCCGCCTCGAATCGCACTACATGCTGCACGGCGCCTTCCTGGACGAAGACCAGCTGGTGCGCGACATCGGCCGCATCGCCCACCTGCCGGCCACCATCGTGCAGGGCCGCTACGACGTGATCTGCCCGCCGCTGTCGGCCTGGCGCCTGCACCAGGCCTGGCCGGGCGCCAAGCTGCACATGATTCCGGACGGCGGCCACGGCGCCCTCGAGACCGGCATCGCCCGGGCGCTGGTGAGCGCGACCGAACAGTTCAAGCGCCACGGCCGCTTTGATTGAGGGCTGTTACACTATGAAGAAAACCTAGAATAACGAAGACGAAGCGTTCCCATGAATCTCCAGCTTAGCGACATCGGCCACGTCATCCAGTTGGCGATCGCCCCGGTCTTCCTGCTGACTGGCGTGGCGACCAAGCTGACCGTGCTGACCAACCGGCTGGCGCGCATCATCGACCGCACCCGCGTGCTCGAAGACCGCCTGCGCGACGGCCCGGACGCCGAATATTCGGCCGAACTCGAGATCCTGTACGTCCGCTCGCACCTGGTCAACACGGCGATCGGCTCCAGCACCGCTTGCGGCCTCTTGATCTGCCTGGTCATTGCGACGCTGTTCCTCGGCGATACCATGAACATCCCGCTGGACCAGTACATCGCCGGCCTGTTCGTGTTCGCCATGATCGGCCTGATCAGCAGCTTCGTCTATTTCCTGCGCGAGGTATTGATCGCTTCGCGCTTCATGCGCATGCAGCACCTGCACTCGCTCCGGCAGCCGCGCCAGCGCGCCACTTTCACAGATTGAACCGAACATGCACGACTACGAACGCCCCCCAACCCTGCACCGCTACGCGACGCGCACCGAACTCGAAGCCGCGCTGCGTGGCCAGTTCCGCCTGGTTCCCAGCGGTTTCTTCCTGACCGTGTCGTTCTCGACCGTGTGGGACAAGCGCCTGTTCGACGTGCTTGGCCCGGCCGACAGCTGCCTGGTGATCCACAACACCGAGCTGTTCGGCGAACGCCTGCACCGCGCGGTGCAGCGTACCTTGCCCGACTGGGCCGGCATCGACGGGCCGGTCGAGTACGGCGCGCGCTCGCGCCTGGGCGCGGCCTTCACCAAAGGCGCCGGCCAGGCGCTGGAACAGGAATGGCAGTTCGCCTGGCGCTCGATGTCGCCTGACGCGGTCCTGCGGCCGGTCACGGTGAACATCGGCAGCATCGAAGGCTTCGCCGAGCTGCGCGACCGCGAAAGCCACCTCGTCTGAACGCAAGCCGCACCGTTTAGAGCCACGTCTCCACGAAATCACGGTGTAATGCCGTGATGACGCATTCACTTTATCCGCAGCTCCTCGCACCGCTCGACCTCGGTTTCACCAGCCTCAAGAACCGCGTGATCATGGGTTCCATGCACACCGGGCTCGAAGACCGCTTCTACAACTACGGCAAGCTGGCCGCGTTCTACCGCGAACGCGCGCGCGGCGGCGTCGGCCTGATCGTCACCGGCGGCATCTCGCCGAACCGCCAGGGCTGGCTGCTGCCATTCGGCGGCACCCTCAACTTTCTCGGCGACGTGCCCAACCACCGGCGCGTGACGCGTGCCGTGCACGAAGAAGGCGGCAAGATCGTGCTGCAGATCCTGCACGCCGGCCGCTATGGCTACCAGCCCTTCGTGGTGTCCGCGTCGAACCTGAAGTCGCCGATCTCGAAGTTCAAACCAAAAGCGCTCGACGCCGCCGGCATCGAGTCCACCATCGCCGCCTATGCGCGCTGCGCCAGGCTGGCGAAGCTGGCCGGCTACGACGGCGTCGAAGTGATGGGCAGCGAAGGCTACCTGCTCAACCAGTTCCTGTGCGCGCGCACCAACAAGCGGACGGACGAGTGGGGCGGCCCGATCGAGAACCGCATGCGCCTGGCCGTCGAGGTGGTGCGCCGCATCCGCGCCGTGGCCGGCCCCGACTTCATCCTGATGTACCGTCATTCCGTGCTCGACCTGGTCGAAGGCGGCAATACCTGGGACGAGGTGGTGGCAGTGGCCAAGGCCCTGGAAGAGGCGGGCGTCACGATCCTGAACACCGGCTACGGCTGGCACGAGGCGCGCGTGCCGACCATCGTCACCTCGGTGCCGCGCGCGGCCTTTGCGGAGGTGGCGGGACGCCTGCGCCGGGAAGTCAGCATTCCCGTGGTGGCATCGAACCGCATCAACATGCCGGGTGATGCCGAGGCGCTGCTGGGGCGGGGCGAGGCCGACCTGGTGTCGATGGCGCGGCCCTTCCTGGCCGACCCGGACTGGGTGGCGAAGGCGGCCGGCGGCCGCGCCGACGAGATCAACACCTGCATCGCCTGCAACCAGGCCTGCCTCGACCACACCTTCTCGAACCGGCGCGCCAGCTGCCTGGTCAACCCGCGCGCCTGCCACGAGACCGAACTGGTGTTCAGCAAGAGCGCCAGGCCGCGCCATGTCGCCGTGGTCGGCGCCGGGCCGGCCGGCCTGTCGGCGGCCACCGTGGCGGCCGAGCGCGGGCACCGGGTGACGCTGTTCGATGCGCTGGACCGCGTCGGCGGCCAGTTCAACGTCGCCATGCGCGTACCGGGCAAGGAAGAATTCGCGGAGACCATCCGCTATTTTGGGCGCAGGATCGAACTCCTTGGGGTCGACCTGCAGCTGAACCGGCGCGTCAGCCGTGAAGAGCTGCTGGCGGCGGGCTACGATGACGTGATCGTCGCTACCGGCATCACCACGCGCAAGCCGAAGATCGAAGGCATCGACCACCCGAAGGTGCTGAGCTACCTCGACGTGCTGCGCGAGGGCAGGCCGGTGGGACGGCGCGTGGCCATCATCGGCGCGGGCGGGGTCGGTTTCGACATGGGCGAGTTCCTGGTGCACGACCCGAGCGTGCCGCTGCCGGTGCCGAAGGCGCACTGGATGGGGGAGTGGGGCGTCGACCCGGAGGCGGGCACGCCGGGCGGCCTGGCGCCGCCGGTCAAGCCGCATCCGCCGCGCGAAGTCTGGCTCCTGCAGCGCAAGAGCACGCGTCCGGGTGCAGGGCTGGGCAAGACCTCGGGCTGGGTGCACCGCGCGACCCTGGTGCGCAACGGCGTGCAGATGCTGGCGGGGGTGCAGTACGAGCGCATCGACGACGCGGGCCTGCACATCACGGTCGGCGGGGAACGGCGCCTGCTGGAAGTGGACAACGTGGTGGTCTGCGCCGGGCAGGAGAGCCTGGCGGAACTGATGCCGGCGCAGCCTGTCCAGGGCGGGCCGCGCTTCCACAAGATCGGCGGGGCGGCGCTGGCGTCGGAGCTGGATGCGAAGCGGGCGATCCGGGAGGGTGCTGAACTGGGCGCCCGTTTATAAGAGGCGACCCAAAACGTGTCAAAACGTTTATTTCTTGCGTCCGAATTATTGATCAGCTAGTCTGCACATAACTCCTGGTTTTTCGCCAGCCAGGACTTTCAGTACGCAAATTGCGCACTTCTCTAGATATAGCGATCGACAGGAAAAGAATTGAACAAAAGTGACGACTACGCCTACGGTATTGATGCGCTACGTTTTTTCGCTGCCATGATCGTAGCGGTATTTCACCTTACCTATCGTACGGTGGAGGGCGCCATGATCATGCCTTTTGGCTGGGTTGGTGTGGAGATCTTCTTTGTCATTTCCGGTGTCGTCATTGCCAATTCAGCGCATGGCTCCAGTCCGCGACGATTCCTGATCGGGCGATTCCTTCGACTTTATCCTGCTGCATGGATCGCGGGCATCGCAAGTTTTGCGCTGATGTCCTCGATTCCCTGGGACGCCTACAAGGAGCAGGGCATCGGCGTTGTGCCACAGCTGGGAGCCCTCGCGCGCTCGATGACCCTGGTGGGCAATTACTACATTAGCAGCGCGTACTGGACACTGCCGATCGAGCTCGCATTCTACTTTCTTATCTTTCTCGCACTGTGTACCGGTGGGCAGCTAAAGCTGGTCGCTATTGCACGTGCGCTGATTGTGCTCAGCAGTCCCTACTTGATCGCCGCCTTCTGCCAGAAAATTGGCCTGTTGAATTTGCCCTGGCTTGAAGTGGGTTTCGGGCTAACGAATATGCTGCTGATCCGACATGGTTGTTTCTTCGCGATCGGAATCTATATCTGGTACCTTACCGAAGGCTATCCAGTAAAACGGACCGATTTGCTGCTATTTCTCGCTGCATTCATCCTGGCAACGATCGAAATTTCCACTGGAGCGATCCATGCTGCGGCAACGGACAGTGTGATGAGTTCCACTTTCTTGTTAGTCTCGTGCATTATGACCTTCGCCATGTGCACATACGGGGTCTACCTGTCGATGCGCCACCGGAAGACGCTGCGTCTTGCTCCTCCAGCCAAACGTGTCCTGCGCGCCTTGGGACTGGTTACCTATCCGCTATATCTCATGCACGAAGCACTGGGCGGTTTCATCTTGTACCACGTGACTGCCGACATGGCGCCTTATCTTGTTCGGGTAGCGCTTGCGGTGGCGGCAACCATCATCGCAGCCTATGCCGTCTCTGCATATGGGGAACCACTACTGCGCAATTACTTGCGCGCCTTGATTCCTCTACTCTCGATGAAATTCATGAAGAGGCAGGACGCACGGGAATAGCGAAAGCACGGTGCTTGGCCAACACTTACCCTTACCTCCATTTAAAGGAGAATTGAATCCACTCTCAAGTCGTGCAGCGTGATCGCGGATGGATGGGACGTCGGTACAGCTGGATACGCCGGTCCGCTGATTCATAGACCAGCGTACTCGGGGCGGCAATGTTAGCGATATCCGCCTTGAGTGGCATTTTGGCCTGGTCGGCGTGGCCCCAGCGCAGCAAGTAATCGACAGGGATGCCGGATTGCGCTTCAAAGCGGTCCACGCTCAAGTGCTCGATGGCCGTGCGCTGCTGAGCTGGTTGCCAGTCGAACAGAAGTTCTTGGACATTATGTTTTTCGCGGTATTGGATCGGATATACGTCGAGCCGGACGATATAGTTAAATAGCGCTACCCGGTCATACCGGTGTTCGAGACGTGTTGCCACGTGAAAAAAAGGGCTATAGCGCATTTGCTGGTTTTGCGGCCGCTTCTCAAGAACTACTGGCAAGACCGCGCAATGCTGGCCGACGATCCGATCGATCGCGTCCAGATGAACCAGCTCTTCCTTCACCTTCCCTTGTGTGTGCATCGTGCTGGCCAATAGGCCGACGCTGGCGCCTACCGCTACGATCGCAATAACGGCTTTGGTTCTGCTTCCAAGCGGCAAGTAGGCAAAGCAGAAGGGCGCGGTTAGTGCAGGAAACAGACACATCCGCAGAAAATGGGTCCACCCTCCTCCCATGACGTCAGGGAATAGCAACGCCTGCAGAGTGAGCGCTGCAACGAGTGCGACGGCGCCCGCCAGCCCGGCCATATCCTCGCTCAAGGCCGCGCGTGCGAACCACAGTCTCACAATCCCCCATACCACACCGCCGACGAGTACAAGATTCAACACCAGTCCGATCTTTGCATCGCTGAGCGCGTTCACTTCCAGGATTCGCAGTGTCGCCAGGTCGAGCAGCCGTCCTTGTAGCCAAGTTCCATAAATCATGGGGCCCTTGCTGTTGCTGGTTAGCATTAGCAAGGCGAGGGGCGTGAGGCTGGCGGCGATCAGGAACTCACGCTTGAGAGACAGAATTGACTTCCCCCAGGTTCGGTGGATACGCAGCTCCAACCCGACACGCACGAGGGCCAGGCTTGCAATGCTGACGAGGGCAGCAATGAAACCCGCCGCGTGAGCAAAAAAGGCCAGGTATAGCATGGCGATCGGAAACAGTGCTCGCTTGATCGCGTCTGATCGCAGCATCCAGAAATAGGCACCGAGCGTTAGAAAGAACGCGACGATGGAGAAACAAAAATTGTACAGGCCAAGGAAAAAGCACTGATTAAAGGATAGCGGCAGGATCAGGATCGCTAGCCATGCCCGGTCGGAGCGGATCTGCGCGATCGCAAAATATGCGGCAAGCGGCGGGCCGAGCAAAGCAATCAGTTGCACCACTGACTCGGCATGGTCCGTTGAGACAAATTTCAACAATGGTATCAGCACGAGATAGGCGGCGACATTCGGATTTAGCGTGTCGTTAGACCGATACATATCGGTGGCCAGCGATCCCTCGACAGCATGTGCCAGGAAGTTGGCAATACCGAGGTGAGCTGGTCCATCATTGGTATAGATCGGCAGCACGGATGCGAGTAACACACTGAATAACAAGAAGAAGGCGAGCAGGCCGATGCCGAACTGTGGCGCCGTAGCTGGAGAAATTCGTTTCATGGCTTATTGTTCTGATGGGGGGCGCCGATCTTGCTAGCTGAGGCATGCATTTCAACTAGTGCTACCTGAACATGTCAACAAGCAGCAAGGATGACGGCAAACTATTGGAAATTCATGTGATAACCAATAGTAGGTTACCATTTTGTTCAGTATTTTGAAATGAGGAAATTGATTAGTAAGTCAAAAGCGACAGTTGCACGGTGTGCCCGGAGGGCTGCGACCCGGTGACGCTATCGATCGCATTCAAAGCAATTGACGGCTTACGTTCACATTCACGCATTCAGGCTGGTCAAGCGCTAAGCTTGGCGTCATCCATATTGCTGGTCCGTTTTGTATCAGCCGAGGCCAGCGGAGTCCGCGAACTGACGGAATCCGACACGCATGCAAGCAGTACAACGAAGCCGACGAAGAGCATGCTGAGATTGCGTAACTCACCTGGCGCACAAAATACCAGGAACAGGGGAAGGTTGAGGGCGGCGCCAATAATCAAGTGTTGGCGCGCGACCAGGGGACAGGTGGACCAGCCACGAACAACAACGATTGCCATGACCAGCAAGGTGCCGAGAAAAGCGCCACTTGGCCCAACCATGCCATAAGTTACCTCGAACTGGGTATAAGTAGGCAGGTAAAAGTATTTTTCTATGTTATTCAGCAGTTGCAGGTGTGCCACATCTCCCCTTGCTCCTGCATAAAGCCATTTTATCCATGCATTCACGATACCGGAGACGGCCACCGTAGCGACAATCGCCGCCAGGGCCGTTTTACGGTCACGGCGGATGCGCAGTAGCGGATACAAGGACGGTACGAAAAAGAAAAATGCTTCCTTGTTCAAGGTTGCGGGGACTGCCAAAGCAACGAGCACGATCCAGTACCCACGCACCGCGAGCAAGGCAGCGGCACTCAAAAAGAACAGTTCCACGGAATCGTAAAAATAGCCGCCTACAGTTTGCAGGAAGGGGAATGCCAGCACAAGTGCAATCGGTGCCATCACTGTCGTCTGACGGGTAAAGCCGAGGTCTCTCAGCAAGGCAGAGAGAACGAACAAGGTCAGCAAACTGGCACCCAGGCAGAGATAAGCCATCACCACATAACGGAATGCATACTTCGGATTGCCAGCGGCACTGGCGCGCGCAAATGTGCGATGAGGCGACAGCTTGTCACTTACGTAAAGTTTTATCGACTGTGGTGTGATCCGTTCGGCGAAATCCGCAGCTTCGGGTAGCAGACGGCGGTACACAAATGGCCGGCTTGCCTGTTCATTCAGAATTTGTTCAATTCCAAAATTCTGCTCTCCATCACGCAATGCCCATTTGCCCAGAGATCCGGAAACACTGGCAGCTGCAACGATCCAATAGAGTACGAACAGGATCAGCATGCTCGCGAAGCGTGAATGGACGGCTTTTTGAAGCATGAACAACCCGGGAAATTGATAGTCGAGGGGCAAACGTTTTCGTGAAAACGTCCAAGTTTGCTGATAAGGCAGAGTTACTCTTTGTTGCGTAGGAAATAATACTCTTTGAAGATTGCCAGCGCAAACTTTTTGTTTAAAATCCTGCGCGACACAGCGGACACCAGGGTGTGCCATGCTGCCGCACTGCAACAAACCTCAGCAAGCGCTTGTAGAGCGCTTGCCGGGATATTTGAGAGATAGGAAGTAGGAGTAGCTTCGCGGTACGCAATGGCAGAAAATGCTTGGGTCAGGACCGCCCTCGCATGGACTTATTTCTTGCGCACCACCACGCACCCGATCGAGTAACCCGCCCCGAACGAGCAGATCACCCCGTTCGCGCCGCTCGGCAGGTCATCCTGGTACTTGTGGAAGGCAATGATCGACCCTGCCGACGAGGTATTCGCATAGGTGTCGAGGATCACCGGCGCTTCGTTCGGCTCGGCATCGCGGCCCAGCAGGGTGCGAGTGATCAAGAGGTTCATGTTCAGGTTGGCCTGGTGCAGCCAATAGCGCGACACGTCCTCGATCTTCAGGCCCGCATTCGTGACGGTGTCGGCGATCATCTCGGCCGCCATCGGGCACACTTCCTTGAACACCTTGCGGCCCTGCTGGCGGAACAGCTTGTCCGGCGCGCCGATGCCGGCTTCGTCGAAGCGGTTCATGAAGCCGAAGTTGTTGCGGATGTTGTTCGAGAACTTGGTCTTGAGCTTGCTGTCCAGGATTTCCCACTGGTGGGCGCTGGTCGCCGTCTCGGCGGCTTCGACGATCACCGCGGTGCAGGCGTCGCCGAAGATGAAGTGGCTGTCGCGGTCGCGGAAGTTCAGGTGGCCGCTGGTGATTTCCGGGTTCAGCATCAGGACGGCGCGCGCACGGCCACTGCGCACGGCGTCCACCGCGGTCTGGATGCCGAAGGTGGCCGAGGAGCAGGCCACGTTCATGTCGAAGCCGAAGCCCTCGATGCCGAGCGCGTCCTGCACCTCGACCGCCATGGCCGGGTAGGGACGCTGCATGTTCGAGCAGGCCACCAGCACCATGTCGATGTCGGATGCCTGCTTGCCGGCGCGCTCCAGCGCCTCGCGCGCGGCGGCCACGCACATCTCGGCCTGCAGCGACACCTGTTCGTCGGCGCGTTCGGGGATGCGGGCGGTCATGTGGGCCGGGTCGAGGATGCCTTCCTTCTCCATCACGTAGCGCGACTTGATGCCCGAGGCTTTTTCGATGAAGGCGCTGCTGGAGGGCTCGAGCGCGGTGGTTTCGCCGGCGGCGATGGCGGCGGCGTGTTCCTGGTTATACAGCTCGACGTAGGCGTTGTACGCCGTCACCAGCTCGTCGTTGGAGATGGAGTACGGCGGCGTAAACAGGCCGGTGCCGCTGATCACGACAGGTTTCATGTGGGGGACTTTCAAGGAAATAACGGGAGTTGCCCGCGAGATGCGCCGATTCTACACCCTCGGACCGGACCTGGGAATTGTCGAAAACGACAGTTTAGAGAGGTAAACCTAGCTCAGCGCGCGTGCTGCGCCAGTGTCGTATCGGCCGCACCGGCGCGCTTGGACAGCTGCACCTTCTCGCCCTTGAGATGGCGCAGGGCCTGGGCCAGCTGGAAGTCGTCGGCGCTGCCGTAGTCGACCGGCTTGCGCTCGCGCGCCTCGGCCCACAGGCGCATCTGTTCCTCGATGTCTTCCTGGCGGGTGGCGGCTTCCTTGTCGCGGTCGTTGGACAGGTGCCGTTCGAGGTCGGCCTCGCGCATGCGCAGCGCGTTCAGGCCGTCGCCCTCGAGCGTTTCGTCGACCGGCACGTCGGGCACGATGCCGCGCGCCTGGATCGAGCGTCCGGCCGGGGTGTAATAGCGCGCCGTGGTCAGCTTGACGGCGGCGTCGCGGCCGATCGGGCGGATGGTCTGCACCGAGCCCTTGCCGAAGGTCTGGCTGCCGAGGATGGTGGCGCGCTTGTAGTCCTGCAGGGCGCCGGCCACGATCTCGGAGGCCGAGGCCGAGCCGGTATTGACCAGCACCACCATCGGCAGCTTCTTGAAGGCCGGCGGCAGGCTGGACAGCGGATCGGCGCCGCTGCGCAGCATGTAGAACTCCGGACGGCCGTAGAAGCGCTGGCGCGAGTCCGCCAGCTGGCCGTTGGTCGAAACGATTTCGGCATCCTTGGGCAGGAAGGCCGCGGCGACGCCGATCGCGCCCTGCAGCAGGCCGCCCGGGTCGTTGCGCAGGTCGAGCACCAGCCCTTTCATGTCGGGGTTGTCGCGGTACAGGGCCTGCAGCTTGGCCGCCATATCGTCCACGGTGGGCTCCTGGAACTGGGCGATGCGCAGCCAGGCGTAGCCTGGCTCGACCATCTTGGCCTTGACGCTCTTCTGGACGATTTCGCCGCGCGCGATGGTGAAGCGCAGCGGCGCCGGGCTATCCTTGCGCGCGATGGTCAGCGTGACCCGGGTGCCGGGCTCGCCGCGCATGCGCTTGATCGCCTCGTCGATCGGCAGGCCCTGCACCGGGTGGCCGTCGATCTGGGTGATCAGGTCGCCCTCCTTGATGCCGGCGTGCCAGGCGGGGGAGTCCTCGATCGGGGCGACGATTTCCACGAAACCGTCCTCGCTTTCGGAAATCTCGATCCCCAGGCCGACGAAGCGGCCCTCGGTGCCTTCGCGCAGCTCGCGGTAGGCGCGCGGGTCGAGGTAGGCCGAGTGCGGGTCGAGCGAGGCCACCATGCCGGAAATCGCTTGCGACAGCAGGGCCTTGTCCTCGACCGGTTCGACATAGGTGGATTTGATGACGCCGTAGACGTCGGCCAGCTGGCGCAGCTCGGCCAGGGGCATGCCGGCGTCGACCGGCTTCTGGGCCAGCGCGGAAAACTGCATGGTCACCGCGACCCCGGCAATGGCGCCCAAGCCGACGAGACAGGAATTCTTGAAAGTGGAGCCCATGGTTCACCCAATGTGAGCGCTGCGGCCGGGATTGCACATGAGTTAGCGCAAGTCCAGTATAAACCTGAACGCCCAGGGGGCGCTGCGAAGCAGGCCAAACCCTGAGCAAGCAAGCTAAAAACTTAGGGCAATATTAAGACCTGTTACGGAATGTCCAGCTTGGTAAGCAATTGTAAGAGTCGAAGCGGACGCGAGGGAGGGGACCTATAGTCAATCTCAGTTTTTCTCTCTCTCCACTTTTTGAAGTGGTCTTTGCCCGCGGCCCCCTCCGCGGGCTTTTTTATGTCCGCTTGCCCGCCTCGCTGCCGGAATTGTACATTCCCGAGAGTAAGCCTCCCCGCAGGCAGCGCATGTTGTTGTGACGTACCAACACATGCATATACGATATGCCCCCGTCTGCATGTATCGAAAAGTAAAAAAGCCTTGCAGGCCCCTATTGCCCCTTGCGCAGCCGCTAGAATGCCTGAGGCCTGTACCGTCGAGGACGGCGGCTGAGACGGCCGACAGTCGAACACTGACGGCATACAACGATAGACCGGCCACAAGCCGGCCGCTTTTTCCCAACCCAGCAATTCCAGCAATCGAGGACCATTCCGTGAAGCGTATCCTTCTGAGCACCCTGACGCTGTCCCTGGCGGCAGCCTTTGCCAACGCGGCGGACAAGCCGGCCGGCGCCCCAGCCGCCGCCACCGCAGCAAACGCCAAGGCCGTCGCCGCGCCGATCTCGGGCGTCGACACCCAATACATCGACACCAGCGTGCGCCCGCAGGACGACTTTTTCACCTACCTGAACGGCAAGTGGCTGAAGGAAACCGAGATCCCGAGCGACAAGGCAAGCTGGGGCACCTTCATGAAGCTGCGTGACGACACCAATCCGCAGATCCGCGCCATCATCGAGGCCGCGCAGGCCGACAAGTCGGCCAAGGCCGGCTCCGAAACCCAGAAGATCGGCGACCTGTACGCCAGCTACATGGATGAAGCGCGCCGCGAAGCCCTGGGCGTCAAGCCCCTGAGCAGCGAGCTGCAGAAGATCCGCACCCTCAAGGACAAGAAGGGCCTGCCGAACCTGGTCGCCCACCTGTCGAAGATCGGCGTGTCGACCCCGTACGGCATCTACGTCAGCCAGGACATGCGCAACTCGACCGAACACGTCGTGTACATCTCGCAGAGCGGCCTGGGCATGCCGGACCGCGACTACTACCTGAAGCAGGACGACGCCAAGCTGGCGGAAGTGCGCACCAAGTACCTGGCGCACGTCGAGAAGACCCTGGCGCTGGCCGGTGAAAAGGACGCCGCGGCCCAGGCCAAGGCGATCGTCGATTTCGAGACCGAGCTGGCCAAGGTGCAGTGGACCCGCGTCGAGAACCGCGACCCGGTCAAGCGCTACAACAAGATGAGTGTGGCCGAGCTGGGCAAGCTGGCGCCGGGCTACGACTGGAAAGCCGCGCTGGGCGCGGCCGGCGTGGGCAACAAGCTCGACACCATCATCGTCAACCAGCCGAGCTATTTCCAGGGTTTGAACGAGGTGCTGGCCAAGACCGAGCTGTCGACCCTGAAGTCCTACTTCGAATGGCAACTGCTGCGTGAATTCTCGCCGCTGCTGTCGAAAGCCTTCGTGGAGCAGAGCTTCTCGTTCTACGGCACCGCCCTGTCGGGCGTGTCGGAACAGGCGCCGCTGTGGAAGCGCGGCGTGGGCGCGGTGGAAAGCGCGCTGGGCGAAGCGGTCGGCAAGCTGTACGTGAAGGAGCACTTCCCGGCCGAGCGCAAGGCGCGCATGGAAGAACTGGTGAAGAACCTGATCGTCGCCTACGGCCAGTCGATCGACAAGCTGGAGTGGATGAGCCCGGAGACCAAGAAGGAAGCCCGCGCCAAGCTGGCCAAGTTCACCCCGAAGATCGGCTATCCGGACAAGTGGCGCGACTACTCGAAGCTGAGCATCAAGCGTGACGACCTGGTCGGTAACGCGATGCGCACCGCGACCTTCCGCTACAACTACCAGCTGAACAAGCTGGGCAAGCCGGTCGATCGCACCGAATGGGGCATGACGCCGCAGACCGTGAACGCCTACTACCGCAGCACGACCAACGAGATCGTGTTCCCGGCCGCGATCCTGCAGCCGCCGTTCTTCGACATGCGCGCCGACGACGCGGTCAACTACGGCGCGATCGGCGCCGTGATCGGCCACGAGATCGGCCACGGCTTCGACGACAAGGGCAGCCAGTCGGACGGCGACGGCAACCTGCGCAACTGGTGGACCGAATCGGACAAAGCCGCTTTCAAGGCCCGCACCGACAAGCTGGTCAAGCAGTTCAACGGCTTCTCGCCGCTGCCGGGCTATAACGTCAACGGCGAACTGACCCTGGGCGAGAACATCGGCGACAACGCCGGCCTGTCGATCGCCTACAAGGCCTACAAGCTGTCGCTGCACGGCAAGCCGGCCCCGGTCATCGACGGCCTGACCGGCGACCAGCGCTTCTTCATGGGCTTCGGCCAGGTGTGGCGTTCGAAGATGCGCGAAGCGCAGCAGATCAACCAGGTCAAGACCGACCCGCACTCGCCGGGCCAGTTCCGCGCCAACGGCACCGTGATGAACATGCCTGAGTTCTACGAGGCCTTCAACGTCAAGCCGGGCGACAAGATGTACCTGGCGCCGCAGGACCGCGTCATCATCTGGTAAGCGGCAGGGAGTAACACAGGACGGGTCGGCGCAAGCCGGCCCGTTTGTCCATCCACGACAACGACAACAACAGAGACACGGAGAGAAAGAATGAAACGACACATCCTGAGCGCCGCGGCGCTCATCCTGATGGCCTCGATGGCGCAGGCGGAATCCGGCAGCGGCGCGGCCGGCAACAGCGCCGCCAAGGGCGCCAAGGCCAAGACCCTGTCGGCCGGCATCGCGCTCGAATACGTCGAGCCGGCCGTGCGCGCGCAGGACGACTTCTTCCAGCACCTGAACGGCAAGTGGCTGAAAACCGTCGAGATCCCGGCCGACAAGTCGAGCTGGGGCGCCTTCTACAAGCTGCACGACGACACCCAGCCGCAGCTGCGCGCGATCATCGAGAAGTCGGCAGCCGTCAAGAACGCCCAAGCGGGCTCGGAAGTGCAGCTGATCGGCGACTTCTTCGCCAGCTACATGGACGAAGCGCGCCTGGAGCAGCTGGGCATCGCCCCCTTGAACAGCGAGCTGGCGAAAATCGCCGCGATCAAGGACAAGACCGAACTGCCGGCGACCTTTGCGCGCCTGGGCCGCCTCGGCGTCAACGTGCCTTTCAGCTTCTACATCCACCAGGACGCCAAGGATTCGACCAGATACGTGGCCGACCTGTACCAGGGCGGCCTGGGCATGCCGGACCGCGACTACTACCTGAAGGCGGACGATGCCAAGCTGGCTGACACCCGCGCCAAGTACCAGCAGCACGTCGAGAAGATGCTGGCGCTGTCGGGCGACAAGAACGCGGCCGCGAACGCCAAGGCCATCGTCGACCTCGAAACCGAGCTGGCGCGCGTGCAATGGACCAAGGTCGAGAACCGCGATCCGATCAAGACCTACAACAAGGTGGAACTGGCCAAGCTGGCTGAAATCGCGCCGGGCTACGACTGGAACGCCTGGCTGGGCGCCGCCGGTATCGGGGGCAAGACCGACTACGTCATCGTCAGCCAGCCGAGCTACCTGAAGGGCATGGCCGAGATCGTGAACCGCGTGCCGCTCGAGACCTGGAAGGTCTACCTGCAGCAGCACCTGGTCAACGGCTATGCCAGCTACCTCTCCAAAGCCTTCGTGGACCAGCGCTTCGCCTTCCACGGCACCACCCTGTCGGGCGCGCCGAAGCTGGAACCGCGCTGGAAGCGCGGCGTGTCGACCGTCGAGGGCGCCCTGGGCGACGCGGTGGGCAAGCTGTACGTGAAAGAACACTTCCCGGCCGAGCGCAAGGTGCGCATGGAGGCCCTGGTGAAGAACCTGCTGGAAGCCTACCGCCAGTCGATCGATACCCTGGACTGGATGAGCCCCGCCACCAGGAAGGAAGCCCAGGCCAAGCTGGCCAAGTTCAACCCGAAGATCGGCTACCCGAACAAGTGGAAGGATTACGCGTCGCTCACCGTCAAGCGTGACGACCTGGTCGGCAACGTGATGCGTTCGCGCGAAGTGGAGTACAACCGCGAGCTGAACAAGCTGGGCAAGCCGATCGACCGCGACGAATGGATGATGACGCCGCAGACCGTCAACGCCTACTACAACCCGGAACTGAACGAGATCGTGTTCCCGGCCGCGATCCTGCAGCCGCCGTTCTTCGACATGAATGCCGACGACGCGGTGAACTACGGCGCCATCGGCGCGGTGATCGGCCACGAGATCAGCCACGGCTTCGACGACCAGGGTTCGCAGTATGACGGCGACGGCAACATGCGCAACTGGTGGACCGAGGAAGACGGCAAGCGCTTCGCCGAGAAGACCAAGGTGCTGGTGCAGCAGTACGCCTCCTACAGCCCGCTGCCCGGGTATCACGTGAACGGCGAGCTGACCCTGGGCGAGAACATCGGCGACAACTCGGGCCTGGCGATCGCCCACAAGGCCTACAAGCTGTCCCTGAAGGGCAAGAAGGCCCCGGTCATCAACGGCCTGTCGGGCGACCAGCGCTTCTACATGGGCTGGGGCCAGGTGTGGCGCGCGAAGATGCGCGAGCCGGCCCAGATCAACCAGGTCAAGACCGATCCGCACTCGCCGGCGCAGTTCCGCGCCAACGGCACGCTGAAGAACCAGCCAGGCTTTTACGAAGCCTTCGGCGTGAAGGAAGGCGACAAGATGTACCTGGCGCCGAAGGACCGCGTGATCATCTGGTAAGCGCCTTCCAATGCGCGCTGTCGGCTGGCGCCACCAATGAAAAATGCCGTTCAGTTTAGAACTGAACGGCATTTTTTTCGCAGGCGCTGCCTGCAAGCAGGGAGGGCTTAGCGCGTGATGCTGGAGTAGTAGCAGGCTTTGCCCGTGGACTTCTTCGGATCGCCGAACACCGCATTGGTGCACGGCGTCGAGGCGCTGATGACCTTGGTGAAGAAGTAGCCGGTCACACCGTAGCGCACTTCACGCGTACCGCTGAAGGAGCACACACCGTTTTCATTCGCACAGAAGGTCCAGGTCGCTGTGGTCGGGGTGGTTGGTGCAGGTACCGCCGCGACGGTGTTGGTGTTGGCGTAGTCGCAATACTTGGCCGTGGACTTCTTTGGATCGCCAAATACCGCGTTGGTGCAGGGGGTCGAACCGGTGACTGTCTTGAAGTTGTAATAACCCGGAACGCCGTAGCGAACCTGACGAGTGCCGGTAAAGGAGCAAGTACCCCATTCAGCTGCGCAACGGGTCCAGTCATTGGCCGATGGCGTCGGTGCCGGCTCCGGCGCAGGGGCAGGGGCAGGAGCAGGAGCAGGCGACGTCGTCACCGCGGTCGCGGCTTCGTAAGCGCCGATGTCCAGGGTACCTGTCGGACGGGTTTCGGAGCCAGCCACGTGGCGGTACTGTGAGGTCGGCTTCAGGGAGACGCCGGCAGCGCTGTTGCCCGGCTCCGAACCCGCATCAATGACTAGTCCGGCCAGTGTCGGACGCAAGTCGTAGGCTGCGCGGTTGACGAATGCCGGTGCGAGGGAAGCGTAGTTGGTCTTCTTGATGGCGCTTGCTTGGGAGGACATCGTGCCGACGCCGCCGAAGATATTATTCTGGATCAGGGCTGGTTTGGTTACTCCACTGCCGATCATGATGAAGGTGCC
This sequence comes from Massilia alkalitolerans DSM 17462, assembly GCF_000427785.1. Taxonomy (GTDB): domain Bacteria; phylum Pseudomonadota; class Gammaproteobacteria; order Burkholderiales; family Burkholderiaceae_D; genus Telluria; species Telluria alkalitolerans. Next base: position 107,259 of record NZ_ATYR01000004.1, on the reverse strand, counting down.
GCGCGAGCTGTCTTCATTCAGGAAGGTATTGTTGATGACATACAGGTCCTGGGTCGGGTTGCTCGCACCTTCTTCGCCGAAGGTCAACATGGCTGGATTGTTGTGGCTGGCCGGCTGCTGGATGATATTGCCGATAACATAGGCGGTACCGGCATTCGGCAGGTTGACCTCGTAGCTCGGCTTGCGCGAACCATCCTGACCTGCTGGCGTGCTCGAGAAACGGTTGTAGGCGATTGTATTTAAGCGGGCGCGCGACTTCAGGTTATGGCCAACGTGTGCATCGTGCGAGTAGTTATAACGGAAGGTCAAGCTGCCGACGTTACCTATGTACAGGTTGTGGGTATAGCCAGTGCCATAACCGTTGCGCGCGAACTCAGTATATTCAACAATAATATTGCTGGCGGTATTACCACCGGCCAGGATGCCATTCTCGTTGTCGTGCAGGAAGGAGTTACGCAGGGTGAAGTTAGTGCCTTCCAGGCGCAGTGCGGCGCCGTTCTGGTCTGGCACTTTGGCGCCGTACATCTCGACGTTGTCGATGACGATGTTGCTTCCTTGGACGACCCAAGTGCCTTTGCCCATGGCGTTCTTGCCGGCAGCATCGATTTTTGGACGGCCGTTCACGCCGCGGATCGTCAGATTGCTGACACCAATGCCGCACACGTCGCCACTATAGGTGGCGTTGCCGTCGATCTCGACGACGTCACCGCTCTTGGCAACGGCGAAAGCCTGGCAAGGACGGGCATAAGTCTTACCCGCACCGACGGAGAGGGTAGCAGCGGAGGCTGGCGCCACGACGGCGGCGCAGGCGAGCGCCAGTGCGGTACGGGTGAAGGTAAAGCGAAGTTGACGCATAGTTTCCTCTGATCGTTCAGCTAATAATTGTGTCTGCAGGAAATTTCCCATCGACACATTTGTTCCAGAGTATATGATGCGATCAGGAAAATGTGTAACCAATTGTTAGAGAAAATCGTCCATACCCAACGCTTCCCTATGAAAATTTGTTCTGAAAAGAATTTCTATTGCAGGCAAATGTGTTGCGAATTAGCTGCAAGTTGTGCATAAATTTCAAGTATTTCTGTGAATTTGCGTAAAGTTGACTTGACGGAACTGGGTTTGATGTGCCCTGTTATTTTGACAAATAGTTTCTTTTTCTGAGCAGAACTTGCTTGACAGTCAGATGCCGCAGTGCTGACGCTTAGGAAGCGCAATAAGGCTTAACTCGTCAAATCTTGCTGTCGAGCTTTTTTACAGAACAGAGTCCGCACTGCTGCTCTAGTAAAAAAAGTGATTGATTTTGTTGTGCTTTTTCTCAGGCACGCGGTTTGCTTGCGTCTTTGGCGATATTCGACAACCGGGAGGCGATATGAAAAAGCAGTGGCAGTCCCTTGTTTTGCTGTGCATGGCCTGGATGGCGCTGGCGGCGCCGGCCAGTGCGATGCCGGTCGTGGCGACCGATACGACCTACACGCTCTATATGGCAGGTCTGGAGAGCGGCAATGAGGTTGCCGGCAGCTTCAGGTTCAATGGTGTGCCGGAACAAATTCCGCGCGGGGGCGGCTTCGTTACCGTCAACGAAACCGAAACGGTCATCGACGATTTCAGCAGCCGGATCATCATCACGCTCACCGGTAGCACGGACCTGTTTCCCGCAGCGGACGATGTGGCGCTCCTTGGCATCGGTACCTTCGGCGACGGCCTCGACCTGCTGTTTCCGGTACGCCTGATCGATGCACGCATCAGCTTCCTCCAGCCGGGCGGCATCCTCGTCGATACCACCGACAACCTGGCCTCGCAGGCTACCCAGAACGACCCGTGGGATGGCCTGTTTCCCAACGATTTCGAATTGATCGGCATCGACGGGATCGGCAACCGCAACGTGCAGGTCATCGCATTCGAGTTCCTCGTCACCACGCAAGCCGAGGTGCCGGAACCGGGCATCCTCCTGTTGGGCGGCATCGGCCTGCTGGGCCTGGCCACGGCCCGCCGGCGCAATGCAGGCGCGCAGCGCCGCTGGGCCGGCGTCGGGGCATAAAAAAAGGCATGTCCGCCAGCAGGCGCGACATGCCTCATGCAACAAGGGCGGCCCGTGCCGCCCTTGTTTGTTTTATTTGACGGCAGCGACCATGTAGTCGACGGCAGCCTTGACGTCGGCATCGCTGACGGCGGCGCCGCCTTTCGGCGGCATGACGCCGGCTTTCCCCTGGAAACCCTTGATGGCGTGTTCGTACAGGACAGCATTGCCCTGTGCCACGCGTGCCGTCCACGCTGCCTTGTCGCCCAGCTTGGGAGCGCCGGCGATGCCCGCGCCATGGCAGGCGATGCAGGCCGTATTGAAGACGTTCTTGCCGGCGTCGGCGCTGGTGACTGCCGGCGCGGCCGCCGCAGGTGCTGCCGCAGGCGCCGCAGCAGCAGCGGCCGGGGCGGCCGGCGGGGTGGCCGCGTCTGCGGCCGGTGCAGCTGCGGCGGCCGGTGCGGGGACGGCAGGTTCCTTGAAGCTGGCGCCACTCTTGTTGGTCATGAAGACGACGGCGCGCGCGACTTCGACATCGTCGAGGTCCGGATTGCCGCCCTTGGCGGGCATGGCGCGAATGCCTTCGATCGCGTGTTTCACCAAAGTGTCGTAACCTTGGCCGAGACGTGCGGACCAGGAGCCGGTGTCGCCGGTCTTGGGGGCGCCTGCGAGGCCGCCGTCGTGGCAGGCGGCGCAGACGGCGGCATACACGGCAGCGCCGGCCTGGAGCACGCGGGGGGCGTTGGCATCTGCGAGGGTGAAGCCTGCATCGGCCAATGGGCGGATACGGCTTTCGACTGCGCCACTCGCCTGGCTGTCGGTGCCGGCGCCGGTCAGGCGGTCGCTGGTGGCAAAGACGACGAGTAGGATGATACCAATGACAATGACCAGGAAGAATCCTGTTACGGCGGCGACGAGCTGCTTGGGCGTACGGATCAGGGATTGATGTTCGTTGTGTGCGTCGCTCATGATTTCCTTAATTCAATAAAAAAACCTGCTACCGCGGCATCTCGTGCCTTTTTTGAAATGCCCTCAAGCAGCTGATTATAGACGTAAAGCTGCCAAAATGTAACGAAATTCGCTTGCCCGCCATGGACGGCAGGGCCGAAAGACTGTATTCTTCGGACACTTCACTCTACGCGGCTGTAGCTCAGTGGATAGAGTATTGGCCTCCGAAGCCAAGGGTCGTGGGTTCGATCCCCGCCAGCCGCGCCACTCCCCCAGGAATTCCACAGACCGCTCAGGTCGCCGATGGATTGCTCGCACCTGAGCACCACGCATTCATCTTTTCTTTCAGTGCGCTCGCATCGCCCTGAAAACTTGCCGTTCTTCCATTCATCCGTCCAGTCCTTCCCTGCGTGATGGCAAATTTTCTATTGCAATTACGCAACAAATTCATGCTCGGTACCTTGTAGCGTCCCCGCAAAAGGGGTGCGCACGTTACTGATGAGCACGAGTCATTTATTTTTAAAATGCTAAAATTTCTTGCCAGTTTTGCAGTTGAAGGACTCCCGCCTTGCTCCATGACGGAGTAGGCGCCTTGCGCTGTAGAAATAGTGGCAACACGCCGGCACGGGATACCTTATCAAGATGTTGTTAATTGGGAGAAAAGTTTAGATACCGTTGAGAAGCTTCTTGTTTCCGTGCTATATTTGTTGAAAAAATTGCAAAAATTGGAGCGAAGCCCAATGAAAGCAGATCAGATCGTCGCAGTGGTGGGCCTCGGGTATGTCGGCCTTCCTTTAGCAGTTGAGTTCGGTAAGAAGTTCAGGACAATCGGTTTCGATTTGTCGGCCGCGAAGATCGAGCACTACAAGCAGTTTCGCGACCCGACGGGTGAAGTGTCATCGGAGGAATTAAGGGCAGCCGAATGGCTGGACGTGACCACCGACCCGGCAGCCCTGGCGGCTGCCGATTACATCATCGTGGCGGTGCCGACCCCGGTCGACATCGCCCACAACCCGGATTTCACGCCGCTCCGGGGTGCCAGCCAGTCGGTGGGGAAGCACATGAAGCGCGGTGCGATCGTCGTGTACGAATCGACGGTGTACCCGGGAGCGACCGAAGAGGTCTGCATCCCGATCCTCGAAGAATGGTCGGGGATGAAATGGAAGCAGGATTTCCATGTTGGTTTTTCGCCGGAACGCATCAATCCGGGCGACAAGGAACACACCCTGACGACGATCCTCAAGGTCGTCTCGGGAGATGACGAAGAGACGCTCGACAAGGTCGCCAGGCTGTACGAAGCGGTAGTCAGGGCGGGCGTCTACCGCGCCTCCAGCATCAAGGTGGCGGAAGCGGCGAAGGTCATCGAGAACACGCAGCGCGACCTGAACATCGCGTTAATGAATGAACTGGCAATTATTTTTGACAAGATCGGCATCGATACGCTCGAGGTGCTGCAGGCGGCCGGGACGAAGTGGAACTTCCTTCCTTTTCGTCCAGGTCTGGTCGGCGGGCACTGCATCGGTGTCGATCCATACTACCTGACGCACAAGGCGGAGATGATCGGCTACCACCCGCAGGTGATCCTGGCGGGACGGCGGATCAACGACGGGATGGCGAAGTTCGTGGCGGAGAAAACCGTCAAGTCCCTGATCGCGGCCGGTTTCCACGTCAAGGGTTCGAAGGTGAACGTGCTGGGCCTGACCTTCAAGGAAGATTGCCCGGACCTGCGCAACTCGAAGGTGGCCGACATCGTCCACGAACTCGAGTCCTACGGGGTCGACGTGCACGTCTACGATCCGGTCGCGGCGCCGGACGAAGCCGAGCACGAGTATGGGATCAGGCTGGAAGACTGGGACAGCCTGCCGCCGGCCGATGCGGTGGTGGCGGCGGTTCCGCACCAGGATCTGCTGTCGCGTCCGGCAGACGAACTGATGTCGAAACTGAATGACGGTGGCCTGTTCATCGATGTGAAATCGAAGTTTGATCGAGATGCAATCAGCCGGGCTGGCATCTCGGTGTGGCGGCTGTAAATCCGGGTTCCCCCGGAGCGTCGCAAGGCGCAACCGGGGTAAGTATTCACTAAGAAAGTATTGGATCTGTGAACAAGTTTCAAGATGTCAGGCAGCACCTGCTCCAGCACCAGTACCAATGGGTGGTGACGGGCGCGGCCGGCTTTATCGGCTCCCACCTGGTCGAGGCCCTGCTCGGGCTGGGCCAGCGTGTGACCGGGCTCGACAATTTTGCGACGGGCCACCGGCGCAACCTGGAAGGGGTGCGCGAGCTCGTCGGCCCTGCCGCATGGAACAATTTCAGCTTCACCGAAGGCGATATCTGTGACCCGGACACCTGCGCGGCCGTGCTGCGCGGCGCCGATTTCGTCCTGCACCAGGCTGCGCTCGGCTCGGTGCCGCGCTCGGTGGCCGACCCGGCCCGCAGCAATGCCACCAATGTCACCGGTTTCCTGAACATGCTGATCGCGGCGCGCGACGCCGGCGTGCGCCGCTTCGTCTACGCCGCCTCCAGCTCGACCTATGGCGACCATCCCGCCCTGCCGAAGACCGAGGACGTCATCGGCAAGCCGCTGTCTCCGTATGCGGTCACCAAGTACGTGAACGAACTGTATGCGGGCGTGTTCGCCAGCACCTATGGCACCCAGTCGATCGGACTGCGCTATTTCAATGTGTTCGGCCCGCGTCAGGACCCTCATGGCGCCTACGCGGCCGTGATTCCCCAATGGGTGGCTGCCCTGATCGGCAACCGCCCCGTCAAGATCAATGGTGACGGCGAGACCAGCCGTGACTTCTGCTACGTCGACAATGTTGTGCAGGCGAACCTGCTGGCCGCGCTGGCCGGGGACGAGGCCGCCAACCAGGTCTACAACGTGGCGCTGAACGAGCGTACCAGCCTGAACCAGCTGTACGCGATGCTGCGCGAATTGCTGGCCCCGCGCTTTCCACATGTGGCCGCCCATCGTCCCGAGCATGGGGAGTTCCGTCCAGGCGACGTGCGCCATTCCCAGGCCGACATCTCGAAGGCTGCGGCGCTGCTGGGTTATGCACCTGCCTGGCGCATCCGCGAAGGTTTGGAGCGTGCGCTCGACTGGTATGCCGGGCATCTGGAACAAGTATGAATCGTCTTCTGCAAGCAGTTAAAAATACGAAATTCGGGGGATACCGTGTTTAAGATCTCTAACCACTACGTGTCGAAGATCGTCTTCGTCTTGCTGTTCATCGAGGCCCTGATCCTGCTGGGCGCGGCCTATGCCGGGGCGTCGCTGCGTTTCCTGGACATGGATGCGCCGATCAGCACACCGCATGTCGAGCACTTCCTGACGTCGGCGATCGCCTTCGCCACCGCCATCATCTTCAGCATGAGCGCGATGGGCATGTACCAGCTCGACGCCGACGAAGGCCTGCGCCATCCCTTCTTCATGAAGCTGATGCCGTCCTTCCTGATGGGCTTCCTGATCCTGACCATCGTGTTCTACGTGGCGCCGGACCTGTCCTTCGGCCGCGGCATCCTGCTGCTGGTGTTCGCACTGTCGGCGCTCGGCATCTTCCTGGCGCGCATGCTGTTCTTCAAGACCTCGGAGCTGCAGCTGCTGAAGTCGCGCATCATGTTCCTCGGCACCGGCCCGCTGGCCAAGGAATGCAGCGACCTGGCCCAGCGCAAGTCGAACTACCACCGCTACCACATCGCCGGCTACATCCCGATCCCGCACGAGGAAGTGTGCGTGCCCGAGGACGGGCTGCTGAAGGTACGCGACGGCGATTCGCTGCATGCGCTTGCCAAGAAATACAACGTCCAGGAAATCGTGGTCTCGGTCCAGAACCGGCGCGGCGGCTTCCCAATGAAAGAACTGCTGGACTGCAAGCTGCGCGGCCTGCGCGTGACCGACGCCGCCACCTTCTTCGAGCGCGAAACCTGCCAGATCCGGGTCGACTCGCTGCAGCCGAGCTGGCTGATCTTCGGCGGCGGCTTCGACCAGAGCTTTATCCGCACCTTCATGAAGCGCGGCTTCGACCTGGTCTGCAGCACCATCATCCTGATCATGGCCTTCCCGCTGATGCTGCTGGCGGCGCTGGCGGTCAAGCTGGAAGACCGCGGCCCGGTGTTTTATTCGCAGGAACGGGTGGGCAAGGACGGCAAGACCTTCTTCGTGCACAAGTTCCGCAGCATGCGCGTCGATGCCGAAAAAGGCGGCAAGCCGCAGTGGGCCGCCCAGAACGACCCGCGCGTCACCCGCGTCGGTAACTTCATGCGCAAGACCCGCATCGACGAACTGCCCCAGATCCTGAACGTTTTCAAGGGAGAAATGTCCTTCGTCGGCCCGCGCCCGGAGCGTCCCTACTTCGTCGAGCAGCTGATCGAGGTGGTGCCGTACTACAATGTTCGCCACAGCATCAAGCCAGGCGTCACCGGCTGGGCCCAGGTGCGCTACGGCTACGGCTCCTCGGCCGAGGACGCGCTGCAGAAGCTGCAGTACGACCTCTACTACGTCAAGAACAACAGCCTGTTCCTCGACGTGCTGGTGCTGATCGATACGCTGAAGGTCGTGCTGTTCCGCAGCGGCCGTTGATTTCCCGGTGGCGCCGCGTGGCGCCTCCGCCATTTCCCGACTCCCCATGCCTTTGACGGCTGTTTTTTTGGGTGGCGCACGTTGACCAGTATTGCTGTCTATAGTTATAGCGTCGCTGCCGCCGCATTTCTCTTGCTGGGCGTGCTGCTGCTGGCCCTGTGGCGCGGCGGCGCCCATGTGACGTCCGTGACGGCCGCCTGCGCGCTCACCGCGCTGTGGGCCGGCGCCATCGCCTGGGACGCCTCGCAGGGAACGGCCGTGTCGATCTGGACCGAGGCCCTCGAGATCGTGCGCAACGGCGCCTGGTCGGCGGTGCTGGTGCTCATGCTCGGGCACTACCGCGATCCGGACGGTTTCCTCGGCCTGCGCCGCCCGGTGCTGCTCGGGATTGCCGCCTACCTGCTGCTGCTGCTGGCCAAGCTCGTGCTGCAGCTCGACCTCATGTACAAGACCGACTCCGGCCTGGTGCCGAACGTGATGGCGCGCGTGTGCATGGCGGTGCTGGGCATGCTGCTGGTCGAGCAGGTGTACCGCAACAAGACGGTGCAGGAACGCTGGATGGTGAAGTTCGCCTGCCTGGGCATCGGCGCGATGTTCGGCTACGACTTCTATATGTATACCCACGCGATGCTGTTCCACGAGATGAGCCCGGAAGTCTGGGACGCGCGCGGCGTGGTCAATGCCCTGGCGGTGCCCCTGATCGGCACCGCGGTCAAGCGCAGCAAGTCCATGGTGACCCCGCTGGCGCTGTCGCGGCGCGTGATGTTCCATTCCGCTGCGCTGCTGGGCTCGGCCATTTACCTGCTGGCGATGGGCTCGGCCGGCTATTACCTGAAATTCTTCGGCGGCGACTGGGGCACCCTGATGCAGGTGGTGTTCCTGTGCGGCGCCTTGCTGCTGCTGGCGGGCGTGCTGTTCTCCGGCGCCTTCCGCGCCTGGCTGAAGGTCTTCATCAGCAAGCATTTCTACAGCTACGGCTACGACTACCGCGAGGAATGGATGCGCTTTACCCGCACCCTGTCCGAGCACGGCCCCAACCTGGGCGAGCGCGTCGTCGAGGCGGTCGCGGCCCTGGTGGAAAGCCCGGGCGGCGTGCTGTGGCAGCGCCGCGCCAACGAGGTCTACGAACCGGTGGCCTGCTGGGAGGCGACCGCCAGGGACAGCGAGCCGGCGGACTCGAACTTCTGCCGCTTCCTGGAAAGCACCCAGTGGGTCATCGACCTGCACGAATACCGGGCGCTGCCCGAGAAATACGGCGACCTGGTGCTGCCGGACTGGCTGGCCGCCATCCCGCGTGCCTGGGTGGTGGTGCCCCTGATCCTGCACGGCAAGCTGTTTGGCTTCGTGGTGCTGCAGGATTCGCGCAGCGCGATGGCCCTGAACTGGGAAGTGTTCGACCTGCTGGAAATCGCCGGCAGCCAGGCCGCCAGCTACCTGGCGCTGCAGGATGCCGCCAACGACCTGATGGTGGCGCGCCAGTTCGAATCCTTCAACCGGATGTCGACCTTCGTCGTGCACGACCTGAAGAACCTGGTGTCGCAGTTGTCGCTCATGAACGCGAACGCCGAGAAGCACCGCGACAACCCGGAATTCCAGCGCGACATGCTCGACACCGTGACGCACTCGATCCAGAAGATGAAGATGATGCTGCAAAAGCTCAGCCGCAACGACGCCCCCGTCAAGCCGCTGCCGCTGACGGTCGACCGCGTGGTGCGCCAGGCGATCGCACTCAAGGACGCCTTCGAGCCGCGCCCGGTGCTGCGGGTCGAGGACGGCGGCCTGCAGGTGCTGGCCGACAGCGAGCGCCTCGAGCGCGTGCTCGGCCACCTGATCCAGAATGCGATCGAGGCCACGCCCAAGAGCGGCCGCGTCACCGTCGACATCCGCCGCGCTGACGGCTGCGCGGTGGTCGAGATCGCCGATACCGGCTCGGGCATGAGCGAGGAATTCATCCGCGAACGCCTGTTCAAGCCCTTCGAATCGACCAAGCCGGCCGGGATGGGCATCGGCCTGTTCGAAAGCCGCGAATACATTAACGAACTGGGCGGCACGCTGGAACTCGCCAGCGCTCCTGCCGCCGGGACCACATTCACAGTCAGCCTGCCGCTCTACAGCGAGGAAGCCCGCAACGTGGGGCAGGCCGCATGACCCGAGGACTGCCGTGACGCAAAACAAACTGAAACTCCTGATCATCGAAGACGATCCGGGCCTGCAGAAACAGCTGCGCTGGAGCCTGGATGCCTATGATGTGGTCGTCGCCGGCGACCGCGAGGCCGCGCTGGCCCAGATCCGGCGCCACGAGCCGGCCGTGGTCACCATGGACCTGGGCCTGCCGCCCGACCCCGACGGCTCGACCGAAGGGCTGGCGACGCTGGAACAGATCCTGGCGCTGGCGCCGGACACCCGCGTCATCGTCCTGACCGGCAACCAGGACCACAGCAATGCGGTCAAGGCGATCGGCATGGGCGCCTACGATTTTCACCAGAAGCCCTGCGAGCCGGATGTCCTGAAGCTGGTGATCGAGCGCGCCTTCTTCCTGTACAACCTGCAGAAGGAAAACCGCCGCATGCAGCAGTCGCAGGCCGACTCGCCCATGGCCGGCGTGATCAGCCGCGACGCCGGCATGCTCAAGCTCTGCCGCAACATCGAAAAGGTGGCGCCGACCTCGGCCTCGGTGATGCTGCTGGGCGAATCCGGCACCGGCAAGGAAGTGCTGGCGCGCGCCCTGCACGCGCTGTCGCCGCGCTCGAAAGAACGATTTATGGCGATCAACTGCGCCGCGATTCCGGAAAACCTGCTCGAGAGCGAACTGTTCGGCTACGAAAAGGGCGCCTTCACCGGCGCGGCCAAGCAGACCAAGGGCAAGGTCGAGCTGGCGCACGGCGGCACCTTCTTCCTCGACGAGGTCGGCGACCTCCCGATGGCCCTGCAGGCCAAGCTGCTGCGCTTCCTGCAGGAGCGCGTGATCGAGCGCATCGGCGGCCACGAGGAAATCCCGGTCGACGTGCGCATCGTCTGCGCGACCCACCAGAAACTGAAGGAACTGTGCGCGACCGGGCGCTTCCGCGAAGACTTGTACTACCGCCTGTCCGAAATCGTGGTGACGATCCCGCCGCTGCGCGCGCGCCATGGCGACGCGGCCCTGCTGGCCCACCACTTCAAGAACAAGTTCTGCGCCCAGGAAGCGCGCTCGACGCTGCACTTCGCGCCGGATGCGATCGCCGCGATCGAGGGCTACGAATGGCCCGGCAACGTGCGCGAGATGGAAAACTGCATCAAGCGCGCCGTTATCATGGCCGACGGCAATACCATCGTCGCCGACGACCTCGGCCTGCCCGAGGGCGACAAGCCCGCCGACGAACCACTGAACCTGCGCCAGGTGCGCGACGAGGCCGAGTACATGGCGATCGTCAAGGCGCTGGCGCGGGTCGACGGCAACATCGTCAAGGCCTCCGAAATGCTCGGCATCAGCCGCCCGACGATGTATGACCTGATGAACCGCCACGGCATCAAGAGCGCCGCATGAAGCAAGCGCAGCAGGCTGGCGGGCGCGTGCGCCGCCGTGGCCGCACCAGGCGTCGCCTGGCCCTGGCCGCGGCGCTGCTGGTGGCGGGCGGCGTCGCCGCCGCCATCGCCGTCGACAGCGCCGGCATCGCCCCGCGCCAGCTCGCGCCCTATATCGAAAAACGCACCAGCGGCCACAATGCGGCCATTGTCGCCGCCGGCCAATTCACTGCCGGCACCCTGCAGCGCCTCGACCGCGGGACGCCGGTGGCGCCGGAAGACCCGCAGCTGTCCGGACTGGCGCTCGGCGCCCAGGCCAGGGCCGCGGGCGAGGGCGGCCGCCCAGGCAGCCTGGTCTCCAGCGCCGATGCACTGCGCGCCGCGCTGGCGCGAGCAAGCCAGGGCGAGGTCATCACCATCGCGCCCGGCACCTACCGCTTTTCCGGCAGTGCGGGACTGAACGCCGACCGGCCCGGCGCGCCCGGCGCGCCGATCGTGGTGCGGGCGGAACGGCCCGGCAGCGTGCGGCTCGAATTCGACATGCTCGAGGGCTTCCGCGTCAGCGCGCCGCACTGGCGCTTCGAAAACCTGGACATCCGTGGGGTGTGCCGGCGTGACGACGACTGCGAGCACGCCTTCCACGTCTACGGCGCCGCCAGCCACTTCGTCGCGCGCAACAACACCATCAGCGACTTCAACGCCCATTTCAAGATCAATGCCCTGCATGGACGCTATCCCGACGCCGGCCTGATCGAATCGAACACCCTGGACGCCAGCCGCCCGCGCCGCACCGCCAACCCGGTCACCCCGATCGACCTGGTGGTGGCCAGCGGCTGGACCATCCGCGCCAACGTGATCAGCGACTTCATCAAGGAGGGCGGCAACGGGGTCAGCTACGGCGCCTTCGCCAAGGGCGGCGGCAGCGGCAACGTCTTCGAGCGCAACCTGGTGTGGTGCGAGCGCCGGCTGCGCGGCCTGCCGGGGCAGCGGGTCGGCCTGTCCTTCGGCGGCGGCGGCACCGGCAAGGAGCTTTGCCGCGACGGACGCTGCATCACGGAACACGATGGCGGCATCATGCGCGCCAACCTGGTGGTCGGTTGCTCCGACGCCGGCATCTACCTGAACAGCGCAGCGAATACCCGGGTCGAGGACAATACGCTGGTCGACACCACCGGCATCGACGTGCGCTTCCCCACCAGCAGCGCGCGCCTGGACGGCAACCTGGTCGACGGACCGATCCGCAGCCGCGACGGCGGCCTGGTGCACGAGGGCGACAACCGCACGTCCGCGGTATGGCAGGCGTTTGCCGGCCTGCATCCGGTGCGCAGCCTGTTCGTGGCGCCAGGCAGCGGCGACTTCCGCTGGAGCGGCGAGGCGCCGCTGCGCGCGCAAGGACGCGGGGATGGCGAAGCTGCCGTCGACCTGTGCGGCGGGCAGCGCCTGCGGCCGCCGGCCTACGGGGCTTTCGACAGTTTCGGCGGCTGCCGGTCGCGCATCGAGGCGGCGGCGCGCTGATTTACCAGGAACGCACCCAGGCGCTGGTCCAGGCCGCGACCTGGTCGCGCCAGGCGCGCCGCGAGAAAGTGTGGTCGGCGCCGTCGAGCTCATGACGGGTCACGCGCGGACCGGACAGCAGCTTTTTCCAGGCCGGCGTGGTCGTCGCCAGGTCGCAGAATTCGCGTCCGGTCAGGTCGGCACCCCCGATGACCACCATGACGCGCCCGCCGAAGGCGGCCAGGGCCGCATGCATGCGTTCGGGCAACGCCGGTGCCGGCGACGCGGGGGCCAGCGCGGCGCGCACCAGGCCTATGGCCGACTTGATCGAACGGACCAGGTCGAGACGGCCGCTGAGCAGCCTGCGCCAGAAGGACGATTCGCCCAGGCGCTGGCGGTAATAGTGGCGCAGGGTGGTGCGCGCCAGGCCGTCGTCGGTGCGCACCCAGGGATTGAGCAGCACCAGGCCGGCCACGCGCCGGTCCGAGCGCGCATACAGCGCCGCGGCCGAGGCGCCGTCGCACAAACCCCACAGCACCACTTCGCGCAGGCCTGGCGCGGCGGCGAAAAAGGCGTCGATGGCGGCGCGCAGGTCGTCGTCGACGCTCTCGAAGGAGCGGGTTTCGCCCTCGCTGTCGCCCATGCCGCGGTAGTCGAAACGCATGGCCGGGATGCCATCCTGCGCCAGCGCGCGCGCCAGCAGGGTGAACTGGCGGTGGCTGCCGGTGCGGTACTGGGATCCGCCGACCACGACCAGCACGCCGCGGCTGGCGGGTTCGGCAGGCAGGCTGGCCACCCCGACCAGCCAGTCGCCGCCGCAGGGGAAGCTCAGCGCGCGTTCTTCAATGCCCAAGGCGGTCCTCCCGCACCAGCGCCGAGGTCGCCGCCAGCAGGGCCGGCGCGCCCACGCCTTCGCCGGCCGCCCAGAAGGGCGGGCAATCGACCGGATAGACCTGCAGCCGCGCATGCCGGCTGCGCCAGGCCTCCGCGGCCCGGGCCGCGCCGGGCGGCAGGGCCAAGCCGGCGTCCTTGCCGGCATTCGCCGCCATCTCGAACCAGTGCACCGGACAGGGCGGCGTGTGACTTTCGAGCGGTGCCAGCGCGTCGATGGCCGCGGCCAGCACCGGGTGCAGCGCGTAGCCGCCGACTTCGAGGATGTCGCCGGACTGCAGCGCGGCGCGCAGGGCGCGCGTACCGGTCTGCTCCGAGGCGCTGTCGGCCAGCACGGCATTGACGGTGCGCATGCGCAGGAACTGGGTCAGGTAGGCCTGGCCGCTGGCCACCGGCTGCCACAGGAGCAACGCGCGTAGCGGATGCGGCGCCGCCTGCGCGTAATCGAGCGCCAGCAGGGCGCCGAGGCGCAGGCCCCACAGCACCGGCGGGTGTGGAACACGTTCGCCGAGCCAGGCGCAGCACGCCGCCAGGTCGTCTTTCCAGGTTTCCCAGCGGGCGTCGGCGAAATCGCCGCTGCTGTCGCCGGTGCCGGCCAGGTCGGGCTGCAGCACGCCGTAGCCGAGCGCCGCCAGTTCGCGCGCCTGTTGCGCCGCGATGCGGCGCGCCCGGTTCATTTCTTCGGCAAACGGCGGCACGTACAGGATGGCCCCGCGACAGTCGCCGCGCGGCGGATGGTAGAGGCAGAACAGCTGGCCCCTGGTGCGCTGCAGGAAGAAAGGTTCGGCGCGCGCTTCAATCGCGCCAGCGGTCATCCGGCGCTCTTCCGGGCGACGAAGTCGGCCAGGCTGCCCAGGGTTTCGAAGGTGCTGGCGCTGAGGTCGTCGTCGTCGATGACGATGCCGAAATGGTCTTCGAGCGCGCCGACCAGGCTCACCACGGCCATCGAGTCGAGTTCGGGCAGGCTGCCCAGCAGGGGAGAATCGGACTGCAGGCGCTGGCCCGTTTCACCCAGGCTCAGCACGTCAATCAGGATGGTCTTTACTTCGTCGAGATACATGTCGCAATTCCACGCAGGCGGTGCGCCGTGCGCACCATGGGTCGATTATACATTCGGGCGCAGCAGCGCCAGGCGCGCCCGTGCCATCCCGCCCAGGCGGTGCACCTCGTCCAGCACGGGATGGCCGCTGGCGCGCAGTAGCAGGTACCAGGCCAGGGCCAGGATCGGGAACATCAGCAGCAGGCGTACCAGCGGCGCCAGTTGGGACGGCAGCAGCAGCGTCAGCACTACCGCGATGGCAGTAGTACCGGCGGTCACGAAAGCGCTAGGCAGCAAGGCGCGCAGCAGGGCCAGCGCGCCGAAGCCGAAGTAGCGCTGCTGCTGCAGCAAGGTAACCGGCGCGGCCGCAAGGGTCGCCAGAGTCAGCACCCAGCCGAAGCCGGCCAGGGTACCGTCGAACAGGACCACCGCGAAGCCGATCCGGGCCAACAGGGTCACGGCCACTGGGGCAGCGCTGAGGTACGGGCGACCGATGGCGGTGACGGCGATTGGGACATAATGGAAGGCCATCATCACCGCGGCGGCGACCGACAGCGGCAGGATCGCCGGTACGCATTCGAGCCAGGCCTCGCCGTACAGAGCCAGCACGATATCTCTGCCGAGCACGGTGGTCAGGGCCAGCGCGGTCCAGCCAACCCCAGTCAGCAGGCTGGTCGCCCGCGTCAACACCGGTACCAGCGATTCGCCGCGGTGATGTGCCTGCGCCATATACGACACGGCGCCATAGCTGACGGTCGAGCCGGCTACGTGGGTAAAGATGGTTACCGTCGAATTGGCACGGCTGAGCAGGCCGACCTGGCGCGCGTTGCCGAGTTTACCGAGCAGCAGGTCAGGGATGGCGTTGTTGAGCGCCACCATGCAGCTCGACAGCAGGGAGCCGAGGCCAAAATGGGTCACGCTACGCCAGTGAGCGAAGGACGGCAGCCAAGGCATATTCTTCGGGCGTAGGGGGACCAGGGCCACAGCGCAGACGATGATGTTAATCAGGTTGGCGTAAGCCAGGCTCAGGCTGCCGTGACCGAGCTTGGCGAGCACCACACAGCTGACGCAAAAGCTGAGGGTGCCGGCCATGTTAACGATTGCCTGCTTCTCGGCGGCAAGTTCGCGCGTCAGGAGAGCATTGGTGATGGCGCCGAAGGGAATCAGGAGGAAGCCGATCGACAGCACCTGCATCACCGGAATGATTTCCGGTTCCTGGAACCAGTTGCCGATGGATTCGCTCGATAGGAACATGGCGATCGCAATGAGCCAGGACGAGGTGAAAACCACGCCGGTAGCGGAGCGGATTTTGTCGGGCGTGAGGTCGGGTTCGCGCTGGAGGTAGGTCGAAACGCCGAAGTCGCGGAATACCCCCGCCAGGTTGACGAATACGACCGTCATTGAATAGACGCCGATCTCCGCCGGGCTCAGGATGCGGGCCAGAAGGATACTGACCACGAAGCGCATCAGGGTAGCGCCGGACGAGGAGAAGAAATTAATGACCAGCGAACGACGCAGATCTGCCATGGTGAGACTTGTTCCTGGTAACGGTGAGGCTGAGTTCCTAGGCCGGCACGCTTCCTATCAGTTTGATCGCTTGGCGCGAGGTTGCCTCGTACTTGCTGTTAATGAAGCGCATCGAGCCAATGAAGTGGAAGAAGGCGGTGTCGCCGTTCGCACAATCCGGAGTACCGTATTTCGGGAAGGGCAGGGCCTTGGTGCCGGCCGCATTCGCGATGAGATAGTTCGAGGTTACCTGTTCGGTGCCCCAGCGTTTCCAGTCTTCGCCCAGTCTGCCGCCCATGCGGCGCGAGAAGTCGATCATCTGTTCGCGCATCGCCGCCGAGCGCGGGAAGCCGGTGAAACCGGAACAGCCGCGGACGTAGCGTGCATCGGCCGGCAGGCCGACGTTGGCCATCTCGGCCTCGGAGATGCTCTGGATATGCGCGCCCGGGCGCACTTTCGGCAGCGCGTTCTGGCGCGTCTCTGCCAACGAACGGATTGGGGTGTCAGGTAGCTCACCGAGGACGAAGCCGACCCCGGCTTTGATCGCCTCGAGCACTTCCGGGATCGGGCGAACCGTCAGAGTATCAGCGTCGAGCTGCACGACGTAATTATCGGGAGAAAAGTTCGCAATCGCGAAGAGGCGCTCCCAAGTGCCCCCACGCGGCATATCCTGGTGCGTGAACTCGTCGGCATCGCGCAGTTCGATATGTGGCACATGCTGTTTGAGAGTGGCACGGTCAGTGGAATTGATCGAAGGGTCGCAGACGACGACGACGCGTTCTGGATTGAGGAAGTGGGCGAAGGATTTTACGGCCACCAGGTAGGACTGGACGTCGCGCTGGTGCACCATCGACAGGAGCATGAAGGGCTGCGTTCCCTGTTTTAGGGGAGCGGTAGCCAGAACTTGCCGGACGACCTTGTTATATTGGCCCCGAAAGTAGTCCCGCTTGACGCGCTGGATTACCCTGCTCAGTAAAGACATTTCTGCTGACTCCTGTGTCGGTTCCGCCGGCACCGCACGCGTACCAGCCTTTAAATCGGTGAAACGATTTGCTTGGCAACTTCCTTGCCATAACGCACAACATTATATGCTGCAACACCGCGCACACACGGCACACATAACAAATTTTCAAGAGAGTTGTATGATCCGGCAAAATTTGTTTCCTTTGCGCACGATTGACTCTGCAGAGGATGACCTTACAAACAAAAAAGGGCGTCCAGGAAATCCTGGACGCCCACTTTGCGACTTGGCTTGCTCTTATTTGCGTGGAATGATCGCGAATTGCGGCGCCGCGCTATAGTCCGGCTTCGCGTTGCGACCGATGAAGGTGGTCCATGCTTCGCTGCCGTTGGGAACGCCCGCCGTCGCAGCCACAGCCAGTGCAGGCTGCATATTTGACGGGTAGCCCAGCGCAGATGTCGAATAACCGGCCATGCGGCCCACTTGCCAGGTATGGCCATCGGCGCGCGTCAGCCAATCGGCTTGCGCTTGTGTGGCGCAGGGCTGGTCGATGTAGCGTGTGCCAAGTGGGTCGGTGATGATCTTACGGTCGTCATTTGGAATACCAACATCGTTAAAGTTGGCCCGGTACAGCTGTTCGAAGCTCGTATATATTGGGGTGGTCGTGCTGTCGCGGAACTTGAGCGCATAGGAGGCCCCTTGGATCCAGCAATAGCCCGGCGCAGTCATGCGGCCGACGGCATACTTCGCTTTCCATTGCAGGATCGGCAGCGCCTTGGTGAAACCGAGTTCGTTCAGATAGCCGAAGCTCCAGGTAAAGAAGTCGTCCTGCCACGGGGCCGAGCCGGTCACCGCGAAGCCGCCGCCCGAGCCGTCATAGACGCCCAGGTTGTTCGGATTCCCGACGACGTAGGTATTGTGGTAGAACGCCAGGTTGTTGTCGAGCTGCTGGTTGAAGTAGCCCTTCAACGGGTGCTGGTCCGGCGTGATGTAGGCAGCATGGCCGAGCGTACGCAGCGACCAAGCCTGTCCACGGAGCTGTTGCCAGCGCACCAGCCCTTGGCCGAAGCCGGCGTTGCCCGGATCGGTTTCCAAAGGATTGCTTGCCGCCCAGAAATGCAGCTCTTCCAGATAGTAGTAATCACCAGTGATCAGGTAAGGCAGGTAGACCATCGACGGCTGGTGCGCGGTGTCGACCTTGTACGGCGACCAGCACAGGTTGCCGTCGTTGTTGGCGCAGCGCGGCACCGGTAGTGGACCCTTATGCGCCATGTTCATGTGCGTGGTGATCAGCTTGTTCGCTTCATTGTCTGTACGCACCGGGTAGCCCGTCTTTTCATCGCGCAAGTGCATCGGCCAAGAAGCCGAACCTTCCGCTACCGCCATCATCACGTCCTTGGCGCGCTTGTCCTGCGACAGCAGATACATGACCGAGAAGCCGGGGAGTGGGCCGATGTCATTGCGTCCGCCCGTGGTGGGCATGTAAGGATTGATAATGCCGATGTTCATCGGGCCGGTATTGCTGTCGCTGAGCTGGGTGCCTAGACGGGTCAATTCCTTTTCCGAGGGGATCAAGGACTGGTCATAGTTCGGTACGGCCTTGCTGGCGATCAGATAGGCGGCATTGTGCTGGAAATGGAGCGCCGGAGCGGTAGCCGCATCCCACCATGCCGACTGGCGCCAGCGCGAGTGGTGGTAGTGGACCAGGTCGTTTTTGGTATAGACCGTGCGGTCACCAACGTCGAGCTTGACGTTATAGGTAAAGTTGCGAGCGCCAGAGGTGAAGGTCTTGTCGTTCTCTATGCTGACGGAGACGTGGGCCTTTTTCGACAGCGCGGAATACCAGCGCACGTCGAAGCGGGCATTCAGCAGCGGATGGGCGACACCCGACGCATTCTTCAGCGGCACCGCCATGATCCATTCGTTGGCCACGGTGCCCGACAGCCAGTTGACCGGGTTGCCTGCGGCCAGCGCATCGGCCAGCGAGGCCGTGTACTGGACATTGTCCAGGGTGATGGTGACCTTGCTGTCCAGGCCCGAGGCGGCGAGTTGCTGCAGCGTGACGTTGGTCGGCGCGGAAGCGCTCGATTTCACCAGGGTCAGCGTCTGGGTCTGGCCAGCCGCCAGTGCAGGCAGGACGCCGGACACGATCACGTGGCGCACCGAGCCGTCGGCATGGGTGGCCTTGATGTCGGCCTGCAGGGGGATGATGCTGCCGTCGGCCAGCTTGCCGGCCAGGCCTTCGGTCTTTGCCATTTCTCCAACAGCAATGACTTGGCCAAAGGTGAAAGGCACATTCGCCTGGGCGGCGCCGGTGTTCTGGATGCGGATGTCGGTGATCGGTGCGCCGACCACGATGGCAGGGCTCGTGGTGGGGGGAACCGGGGTGCCGGTGACCGGGGTGATCGGCTTCGGTGCGTAAGCGGTCGTGACGGTGGCCAGCGAGACGCTGGCGCTGGTGCTTGCGTCATCCGCGCCACCGCCGCCACCGCAGGCGGCCAGCAGGAGTGCTGTAAAAAGTGTGCTCATACCTTTGATGGGACGAGAGCCAAGGAAGCTGACGGGTGCATTGCCGAGCGTGCTTGCTTTAGTCGATTTCAGGTTATTCATTTTGGAATTCGTGATTATAGGCAAGTGTTCGTAGGAAATAATTTCCTGTGAGAACTTTACTTTACCCGAATCACTAAATTCCGTGTTCAGAATTTAGGCAATTTCCACGCGAAAACAACAGAAAATCGGCATTTTACTATCTAGATCAATAAGTACAGTCAAGCGACACGGAAGAAAGTGTAAAAAAAATCGCAATGAAGTGTGGCATAACTGAATCATCAAAATGAAAAGATGTTTAGATTCATGTACTTATGACCATTTCATTGCCATTGATTCAAATCGGTTTTTATATCAATAGCATTTAAGATTCGACATCTGGATGGAATGGCAATACGATAAATATGCAATATTTCCGCTAATTAAAAGATGGAAATAAAATTATATGATTGAGGTTTTAGCAAAAAGAATATGCGGTCCAGATGCGTAGCCGATGAAGGCGTCGAGGAGGACTTGCCTGGGCTCCGTTCTTGTTGTGCGCAGAGCAACAACATTGATGTGTTAATATGGAAATATAGCGAGCAGCAAGGGCTGCTGCGCTCAACCGCATAAGGCGAAACGTGTCACGCTCCGGCAAAGGCTTTTCCCATCACGCTCTCCGTTACGAGGGCGAACGCGACGATTGGCGTTCCATCCCGCACCCAGGTGCGGGAGCTGGAATCCAGAATGGGCGCCCATGCCGGTAAACGATAAGCGTGTGCGGGCGCGCCTCGCACCCGGCAGCCGTCCCGTGCTGGTCGTGGTCGTGGATGCCGAGGAAGAATTCGCCTGGGACCGGCCCTTCGACCGGCTCAACGTCGGCACCACCTCGATCGCGGGCCAGCCGCTGATGCACGAGCGCGTGTTCGACGGGCTCGGCATCGTGCCGACCTATATGTGCGACTGGCCGGTCACTACGGCGCCCGCTTCGGCGGCCACGCTGCGGCGCCTGATGGAAGAGGGCCGCTGCGAAATCGGCGCCCACCTGCATCCCTGGGTGTCGCCGCCGTATGTCGAGCAGGTCAACCGTTTCAATTCCTATGCCGGCAACCTGCCGCGCGAAGTCGAATACGAAAAACTGCAGCGGCTGACCGAGGCGATCGTCGAGGCCTTCGGCCACGTACCGCTCGCGTTCAAGGCGGGCCGCTACGGGCTCGGCCGGCATACGGCGGAATCGATCGCCTCGCTGGGCTACGCCATCGATACCAGCGTGGTGCCCTACACCTCCTTTGCCTACGACAGCGGCCCCGACTTCCGGGACCATGACGAGCATCCGTATTTTTTCCAGGCCGGCCAGCGCGCGCTGCTCGAAGTGCCGGTGACCACCGGTTATGCCGGCTGGCTGCGCGGCTTCGGCCCGCAGCTGTTCGAACTGGCGCAGCATCCGCTGGCGCAGCGTGCCCGCCTGGGCGGCATCATGGCGCGCTCGCGCGCGCTCGAACGCATCCGCCTCAGTCCCGAAGTCGCGAGCGTGGCCGAGATGCGGCGCCTCGCCGCCAGCCTGCGTCACGCCGGTTGCGAAGTGTTCACCCTGACTTATCACAGCCCGTCGATGGCGGTCGGGCACACCCCCTACGTGCGCAGCGCCGCCGACCTGCAGCGCTTCATCGCCACGGTGCGTGATTTCTGCACCTGGTTCCGCGACGAGCTGGGTGGCCAGTTCGCCAGCCTGTCGCAATTGCGGGACATGGTGGACGGCCCGCAGGAAATGCAGGCCGGGCCGGCCGGCAGGGAAATGAAACAGCGCATGCTGGGCTGAAGCCCGCGCTGCCCGCCACTCATTCGATGGCGGCGGCAGCGGCAGGCGCCGGCTGGCGCCGCTGCGCCGCCAGCGCATGCAGGCGCGCCAGCAGCGGCCAGCGGTAGCTGTTCAGGTGGTACATGGTCCGGATCTCGTCGGTCCAGCGCAGGTGCCATTCCATTACCCGTCCGTAGAACTCGATCCGTTCGAAACGGCCGTCCTCGAAAATGTCGCGGCAGGCTTCCTCGCGCATCAGGAGCGCCGGCGACAGCGCGCCGCCCAGGTTTTCGTCATAGGCCGTCTTGAGCACGACCACGCAGCCGCCGCCCTCGACGCACAGGTCCATGGCCGCCAGCCGTTCGCCGATGAAGTAACGGTAAACGCGCGCCGCGCCGCGACGGGCAAAGGCTTCCAGCATGGCCCGGTAGAACCGGCCTTGCGCGTCGTCGCCGCGCACCGCGCTGCCGGCCGCGCCTTTCCAGCCCTGCGTTTCCAGCATGCCGTAGTCGCGCACCGCCGCCGCCATCTCCTCCGGCGTCCGCAGAACCTGCAGGCGGGTGGCGCAGCCTTCCTGCTGCAGGCGCTTGCGCTGTTTTTTCAGGTTGCTGCGCAGGTTCTTGCCGCGCGCATTCCAGTAGGCCTCGAAGCCGGGCGCCAGGCTGATGCGGGCCGTCTCGATGTAGTCGAGGGTGCGCGTGCGGGCGCTGGCGTCCGGCCGCGGCAACAGCATCGGGTCGCACTGGGTGATGCCGAGCACCAGGGCGGCGCCGGGCAGGACCCGCAACAGGCCGGGAATGTAAGGCTCCGGCGAGCCGGCATCGCGCTGCAGCCAGAAGCCGATCGGCGCCTGCGAAGGCTGGAAGGTGGCCCAGCGGCCCAGGCCGGCCGGCGCCACCACGGTCATGACGCGGGTGATGCCGGCCTCTTCGTACCAGGCCAGCAGTTCCTCGCCGCTGCCGAGTGTGTCCAGTGCGGCCGCCAGGAAGTCGGCTGCCAGCAAGGGCGAGCCGCCGCAGCCGGCATGCAGCGCCTGCCAGCGGGGAAGGTAGTCGCCGAACCGGGACGCGGGAACGACGGTCCAGCTCATGCCGCCAGCGCCGGTGTGGGGCCGAGTGCGCGCCGGACAGCGTCGCGCAACCGATCGAGTTCGTCCGCGCGCAGCTCCTGGTGGCAGGGAAGGCCGATCAGATGGCGTCCCAGCGCCACGCTGTTGGCGCAGGTGGCGGCGTCGACGCCGGGCCACAGGCTCGCGCCGAAGCGCACCATCGGCACGCCGGCCGCCTGCAGGCTGGCCGCCACCGCGTCGGCCTGGTCCACCAGCAGCGGGAAGATCCAGGGGCAGGCGCCCTCCGGCAGCGCCGGGTGCAGGGGGCGGCAGCCGGGGAGCCCGTCGAGGGCCTGCTGGAGCTGCAGGTAATGGCGGCGGCGCAGCGCGACGATGCGCGCGCGCGAAGCCAGACGCACGATCAGGCGCGAAAACAGCGATGAGCGCTTCTCGAGCCAGCGCGGGTCGAAGTTGTAGCTGCTGTCCGAGGAATCCGGAGCAAGGGCCGGGGCGGCGTCACCTGCGGGACGGCGCGACTTGAAGGCGTTCCAGAGCGCGCTCTTGAGGCGCAGCGGCAGCGACAGCGCCAGGCGCAAGGCTGGCAGGCGGCCGTGGGCGAAGGCCATCTCGAGCGCCGCCAGCGCGGCCTTGGCTTCGAAGCCGGGGCCGGCCGAACGCAGGGGGACGACAAGGGGGTGGCGGTGCGACACCAGGCAGCCGCCCTCGTAGATCGGATAGAACTTCATGCTGCTGCCGATCGCGTAGTCGCCGGTGCTGCCGACCGGGGTGCCCGCATGGTGGCCGAAGAAGGCGTGCGCGCAGTCTTCCAGCAGTATGGCGCCGTGCGCGTCGCACAGGGCGCGCAGGCCGCGCAGGTCCTGGGGGAAACCGAAGAAATGGGTCGCCATGACCGCCTTCACGCTGCCGTCGAATCTGGCGGCGATGTCCTCGAGGTCGATGGTGCTGTCCGGGCGCACCCGGTAGAACACGACGGAGGCGCCGCACCAGTGCACCGGCGGGATCATCGAGGGGCTGTGGTAGGCCGGCACCAGCACGGTGTGGCCCGGGCCCACGCCCATCTCGCGCAAGGCCAGGCCGATCGCGATGCGTCCGCTCGTCACCATGCGCACCGCGGCCGCATCGAGCAGGCCGGGAAGGGACGCGCCGCCGCGCTGGAAGAAGGAGGCCGGCGACAGGACGGGAACGGAAGGCAGTGCCCGGCGCGGGGGCGCCTGGTGATCTATTGTCGACATGCATTAAATATAACATGCGTTATCTCCGGCAACGTGTCGGATAGCGTGTGCCGGGCGGCCGGGACTTGCCTGGCGTGAACTGGTAAGATGGCGCCTGCCCGCAGCGTCCAGCCGGGCGGAACAACAAGGCATTGATGAACACTCTGATCCACGACAGCATTTTCGAGGCCGCACGGCGCACGCCCGATGCCGCGGCCCTGGCCTACGGCACGCGGCGCTGCAGCTATGCGGACCTGGCCGGCCTGGTCGCGTCGGTCGCGCTGCTGCTGCGCGGGCAGGGCCTGGCGCCCGGCACGCGCGTGGCCGTCTATATGGAGAAGCGCATCGAGAACGTGGCGGCGATGTTCGGCGCCGCCGCCGCCGGCTGCGTGTTCGTTCCCGTCAATCCGCTGCTCAAGCCGGAACAGGTGGCCTACATCCTGGCCGACTGCAACGTGCGCCTGCTCGCCACCACGGCCGACCGGCTGGCCAGCCTGGCGCCCGCGCTGGCGGCCTGCCCCGACCTGGAAACCGTGCTGCTGGCCGAAACCGATGCGCATGGTGCGCCAGGCACGGCCTTGCGCACCCTGGACTGGAACGCCGTGACGGCCTGCGCGGCCGGCGCCTTCGACCCGACGGCGGCGCGCCCCATCGATGCCGACATGGCGGCCATCCTGTATACCTCCGGCAGCACCGGCGCGCCCAAGGGCGTGGTGCTGTCGCACCGTAACCTGGTGGCCGGCGCCGCCAGCGTGGCGGGTTACCTGGACTTGTGCGCGAGCGACCGCATCCTGTCGGTGCTGCCGCTCAGCTTCGATTATGGACTGAGCCAGCTGACCACGGCCTTCTTGCGCGGCGCCAGCGTGGTGCTGATGAACTACCTGTTCCCGAAGGACATCGTGGCCATGGTGGCGAGCGAGCGCATCACCGGGCTGGCGGCGGTGCCGCCGCTGTGGAACGCGCTGGCGCGCCTGGAATGGCCGGCCGGCTGCAGTCTGCGCTTCATCACCAATTCGGGCGGCGCCATGCCCCCGGTCACGGTCGAGGCCCTGCGCGGGCGCCTGCCGTCTACCCAGATCTTCCTGATGTACGGGCTCACCGAGGCCTTCCGCTCGACCTATCTGCCGCCATCCGAACTGGAGCGCCGGCCGGGCTCGATGGGCAAGGCGATCCCGAATGCCGAGGTGCTGGTGGTGCGTCCCGACGGCAGCCTCTGCGCCGACGACGAGCCGGGCGAACTGGTGCACCGTGGCGCGCTGGTGGCCATGGGTTACTGGAACGACCCCGAACGCACCGCGCAGCGCTTCCGCCCGGCCCCAGGCCGCGAAGCCGGCCTGCCGCTGCCGGAACTGGCGGTGTGGTCGGGCGACACCGTGCGCCGCGACAGCGAAGGCTATTTGTATTTCATCGGCCGCAGCGACGAGATGATCAAGGTGTCCGGCTACCGCATCAGCCCGACCGAGATCGAAAGCGTGGTGCAGGCCACCGGCCTGGTGCTGGAAGCGGCCGCCTTCGGCGTCGACGACGGCCAGCTCGGCCAGGCGATCGCACTGGTTGCGCAGGTGCCCGATCCGGACGCCTTCGATCCGGCGGCCCTGCTGGCGGAATGCCGGCGCCGCCTGCCGGCCTACATGGTGCCGGCCCACGTGCGGCTGCAGGGCGACAGCCTGCCGCGCAACCCGAACGGCAAGATCGACCGCAAGCTGCTGCGCCAGACCTTTGATACCGAAGCACAGACCGAAGCACAGGCAAGAGCATGAGCACCACCAAACCGCGCCACGCGCCCCAGATTCATTTTCCCGTCGTCGACGGCGAGCTGCAAGTTGGCGGCATCCCGCTGACCCGGCTCGCGCAGCGGGTCGGACGCACCCCCTTCTTCGCCTATGACCGCGCGCTGTGCACGGCGCGGGTGCGCGAGCTGCGCACCCAGCTGCCGGAAGCGGTCGGCCTGCATTATTCGGTCAAGGCCAATCCGATGCCGGCCCTGGTGCAGCACCTGGCCGGCCTGGTCGACGGCCTGGATGTGGCCTCGTCGAACGAACTGCGCACCGCCCTGGATGCCGGCATGGCGCCAGGCCACATCAGCTTTGCCGGTCCGGCCAAAACCGAGGCCGAACTGGCGCAGGGCATCGCGGCCGGGGTCTGCATCAACCTGGAATCGGCGCGCGAGCTGGCCTGCGTGGCGCGCCTGGGCGACGCCCTCGGCATCGCGCCGCGGGTGGCGCTGCGTATCAACCCGGACTTCGAACTGAAATCCTCGGGCATGCGGATGGGCGGCGGCGCCAAGCCTTTCGGCATCGATGCCGAGCAGGCGCCCGCGCTGCTGCGCCAGGTGGCAAGCCTGGCCCTGGACTTTCAGGGCTTCCACATCTTCAGCGGCTCGCAGAGCCTGCGCCCCGACGCCATCGTCGAGGCGCAATCGCAGAGCCTGGAACTGGCGCTGCGCCTGGCCGGAGACAGCCCGCTCGCGGTGCGCCAGCTGAACATCGGCAGCGGCTTCGGCATCCCGTATTTCCCGGGCGAGGCGCGGCTCGACATCGCGCCGATCGGCGAGCAGCTGGCAGGCTGGCTGCCGCGCCTGCAATCCAGCTTGCCGCAGGCGCGCCTGGCCCTGGAAATGGGACGCTACCTGGTGGGCGAATGCGGGATCTATGTGGCGCGCGTGCTGGACCGCAAGCTATCGCGCGGGGAAGTGTTCCTGGTGACCGACGGCGGCATGCACCACCACCTGGCCGCCTCGGGCAACCTGGGGCAGGTCATCCGCAAGAATTATCCGGTGGCCGTGGGCAACCGCATGGACCCGGAGCACAGCGGTCCGGCCTCGGTGACCGGACCGCTGTGCACGCCGCTCGACATCCTGGCCGACCGGCTCGACCTGGCCCATGCCGAGGAAGGCGACCTGATCGTCGTGTTCCAGTCCGGCGCCTATGGTCCCAGCGCCAGCCCGGCCAACTTCCTGGGCCATCCGGCGGCCCTGGAAGTCCTGGTTTGAATACCGGCCGTTAAATACTAGCGGGAGTACTGGCCGGAGCCTTTGGTGCGTCGCGCCTGGCTTTGCGTTTGCCGAACGGCAGGTGCAGCGGCGGGATATCGTCGGCCTGGGGGTAGCGGATCAGCACCTTGTCAAGCGTGATCACGATCGCCATCACGTAATAGGCCAGGTCGTAATACGCCAGGGTGAGGAAGGCGCCGGCTACCAGGTAACCGATCTGGCTGACCTGGCACATGCGTGCCAGCATCGAGGCCCAGGCCAGCTCCGGTTTGTTTTCGCAGTGGCGAATGACGCGGCTTCCGGTGCGCCAGGTACAGGCATGCATTGCCAGAAACAGCGCTAATCCCAACCAGCCGTGCTCGCCCAGCATCTGGAAGTAGATGCTGTGCGCGACGTGGAAGGTCTCCGGGTTCGGCGCGTATTTCAGGAAACTATCGGGCGAGAAGATGCCAGGGCCGCCGCCCAGGGGGAACTGATTGGCGACATTCACCGCAAATTCCCAGGCATTCAGGCGCCCCTGGGCCGACTCATCTTCTTCGTAGTTGTTGATCGAGTGCATGCGCCCTGTCCACTCTTCCGGCATCGAGAGCAAAATCACTGGGGCCAGCAACGTGATCACGAGACCGGTTTTAAGCTTTGACGTCGACTTCAGCCAAAGGAACAAGGCCATGGCTACGCATCCGACCAAGGCACCACGCGAATAGGAGCCGATCGTTGCTACGACCGTCAGCAGCGTTGTTCCGCCGGCTATCCACCTACCCAGCTTCGTGCGCGCATGCGAACTCTGGTAAACCAGCAGCGGCACTGTTACCAGGAGTGCTAGCGCAATCGTATTATTATCGCTGATAAAGCTGTCCGCAGGACCAAGTACGCCGCTACGCCCGCCAGACAGGACCGTGTGGAATCCTCCCTTGAAGCCCCAGAAACCGAGCGAGATGGCGACCGTTAAGGCTAGCGCCTGAACGTCGCTCTTGGTGCGCACGGTGAGGAAGGTGATGAAGATCATCAGCATGATCTTGTAGACCCGGTCGCCGACCACCATGGCTCGTGTCGGGTCCTGCGCGAACAGGAAGGTAGTTACCATCCATAGGCAGAGCAGGCCGAGCATGATGACGGGAGAGCTGGGCGGGATCTTTTTCTGTTCCCGCGACAGCACAACGCTGACCAAGGTGATCACGCCCAGCAGCATCGCGAAAGGGAAGTCGTATGCAGTGCCGTAGCTCAGCCGGTGCGGATTCATCAGGCTGAACATCGCATAGGCTAGCGCTCCGACTACCGGCCGCTTGAAAATAAAGGGAATGATGCAAGCAAAGGCCAGGAAAATTAATGCGTCACGCACGGCACATCAATCCCTTGAACAGGTCGGTCACGCGGTGCGCGTTCGCGTGCCAGGTCAGCTGTTGCTCGGCAATGGTGGCGCGTGCATTGACGGCGACGCGTTTGCGCAGCTCGACATCCTCGCACAGGCGCTTGACGGCGGCGGCCAGGCCGTCTGGCCTGGCCGGGTCGAACAGCACGGCATTGTCGTCGGCACGCAGGATTTCCAGGATGTTCGGCTGGTCCGGGCCGACGATCGCCTTGCCCAGGGCCAGGTATTCGAACAGCTTGAGGGGCGACGCGTAGCTGACCACGGCCGGCTGCAAGGCAATGTCGAAGGCGGCCACGTAGCGCGCCACTTCGTCGCGTCCGATGATGCCGGTGAATTTGACGCGGTGCTCGATGCCGAGCTCGCGCGCCTGCTGTTCCAGCTGGGCGCGCACCGGGCCGTCGCCCACCACCAGCAGGTGGCGGCGCGATTCCGGCGGATCCTGGGCGATCAAGGTGATCACCTTGTCCAGGCCGTGCCAGTCGCGCACGAAGCCGGTGAAGCCGAGCACCAGGTATTCTTCCAGCCCGAGCGCGCGCTTGGCGGCCTGCACGTCAGGTGCGCCGTCAAAGCGTTCCGGGTTGATGCCGTTTGGGATCACCACGATGCGCTTGGGATCGACGCCGTAGGAAGCCACGATGTCACCCAGCACCTGGGTGACCGGCAGCACGACATCGGCATTGCGCCAGCAATAGGATTGTGACCAGCGGCCCAGGCGCGTCAAGGCCAGGCCATCGTAGCGCGTGCGCTCCTCGAGGATCGGGGCATTTACTTCCAGCAGCAGCGGCAGCTTGAACTTGCGCGCGGCCCAGATGCCGGAAGGCAGGAACAGGTTGTAGCGCTCGTAGATGCAGTCCGGCTTGTGTTCGCGGATGGCTTTGACCAGGCGGCGGTAGGCCACCAGCGAATAGGCGAATTCCATCAGTTCGTAGAAAGCCTTCGGCATGTAGCGCTTGAGCAGGGCCACCGGGCCGGCGTCCGAACCGAAGGATTCGGTCTCGGCGCTGGGTGGGGCGGCGATGATCACTTCATGGCCCTGGGCGCGCAGGGCATTGATCATTTCCTCGATGTGGACATACTGGCCGTCCTTGGAGCGGGTGCGGTGGTGATAAAGGATTTTCACGCGGCTTTCCTTGCCATGTCTTGTTTTCTTGCCAGGATGCGCCCGAACAGGTCGATCTGGCCCTGGGTGGTCGGCTCCCAGCCGAAGCCTTCGGCATAGCGCCGGGTCGCGCCATGGTCGGGATAATTGGCGCGCAGCTGGGTCAGGGCCTGTACCAGGCCCTCCGGAGTCCGCTCCGGCATCAGGACGCCGGCCTCGGGCGCCGCCACCACTTCCGGGGTGCCCCAGACGTTGCTGGCCACGACCGGCGTGCCACAGGCCATGGCCTCGAGCAGCACGTTGGCCCAGCCTTCGCGGCTGGAGGACAGCACCATCGCGTCGGCGGCATTGTAATAAGTTCTCAGTTCAGTCTGGGCCACCGGACCCAGCAGGGTCACGCGGTCGGCCACGCCGAGTTCCTGCGCCAGGGTTTCGAGGTTCTTCTTTTCCGGGCCGGTGCCGGCGATCAGGAGATCGACGTCGGGCAGGGCGGGCAGGGCCCGGATGGTCAGGTCGTGCGCCTTGCGCGGGTCGAGCAGGCCGACCGAGAGCAGGGTGAAGCGGGTCAGGCCCAGCTGCGCGCGGGCGGCGGCGCGGTCCATCGGCTGGAAGCGCTCCAGGTCGACCCCGTTGCGCAGCGGCGTGATGCGGTCGGCTGCGACACCCAGTCCCACCATCTCGTCCTTCAGGGCCTGGCACACCGTGATGATGCCGTCGGCCTGGCGCGCCGCTTCCAGGATCAGCTGGCGCGGGCGCGGGAAGCGCGGGATCAGGTTGATGTCGGTGCCGCGTGCGGTGATCACGACCGGCTTGTTGAAATACTTCCCGAGCATGACTGCGGCCACGCCGTCCGGATAGAAATAGTGGGCGTCGATGGCATCGAAATCGTAGCCCTCGTCCAGGATGCGGCCGATTTCCTTTTTGGCCGAATGCGCCAGCAGGTAGGGCGTGATGTTCATGCCGACCCGCGGCACGACCACGTAGCGCGGATGCACCACCGACAGGCCATTGCGCATTTCCGCCCGCGGCACCCGGGCCAGCTTGGCGTAATGGCCGAAGCGCGGGTGGCTGGACGGGAACCAGGGCACCGGCGCGACCACGCGCGACTCGACTTTTCCGCTGTCAACAAGGTAACGCAGCCGGGTTTCGACGAAGATGCCGTGGCTCGGCTGTTCCGTATTCGGATACAGGGTGCTAAAGGTAAGTAGCTTCATGTTGGATAGATTGGAACCGCGCCCTGAACCGCCGAGTTGACAACGATACTACGGGGATGCCGCGCGAAAAACGTAAGTGTTGCGGATTCGAGAATTTTTTTGCCAGACGGCAGCACGATTGAATCCTAATCCATGAAAATTTGACAATCATGATACTATAAATAAAGTTCTGACAAGCATTGTTGCCCGGCAATCGTGCTCGGCCCCCAAGCTGCCGGAAGGCTGTACAGGCCTGGCCTCCTGCCTTCTCCATGAGCGCTTTCATCCGCGGAACTACCGCTATTACCGCTTACCAATCACCCCGATATTGAGATAACACTATGAAGATCACCATCATTGGAACTGGCTATGTGGGCCTGGTCTCCGGCGCCGCCTTCGCCGACGTCGGCAATACCGTCCTTTGCCTGGATGTCAACGAACAGAAGATTGCTTCCCTCAAGAATGGTGTGATTCCGATCCATGAGCCGGGCCTGGACAGCATGGTCGAGCGCAATGCCGCGGCTGGCCGCCTGCTGTTTTCGACCAGTTATGACGAAGCGGTGCAGCACGCCGAGGTCGTGTTCCTGGCAGTGGGCACCCCGCCGGACGAAGACGGCAGCGCCGACCTGACCCACATCCTGGCAGCCGCACGCAGCATCGGCCAGCGCATCGAGAAGCCGCTGGTGGTGGTGGACAAGTCGACCGTGCCGGTCGGTACCGCCGACAAGGTGCGCGCCGCCATCCAGGCCGAGCTCGACAAGCGCGGTTCCACCGTGTCCTTCACCGTGGTCAGCAACCCGGAATTCCTCAAGGAAGGCGCGGCGATCGAAGACTTCATGCGCCCGGACCGCATCGTGGTGGGCAGCGACGACGCCGGCGCGACCAAGCTGATGCGCCAGCTGTATGCGCCGTTCAGCCGCAACCATGAAAAACTGGTCGAGATGGACATCCGCAGCGCCGAACTGACCAAGTACGCCGCCAACGCCATGCTGGCCACCCGCATCAGCTTCATGAACGAGCTGGCCAACCTGGCCGAAGTGCTGGGCGCGGACATCGAATCGGTACGCCACGGCATGGGCCTGGACCCGCGCATCGGCTCCCAGTTCCTGTACGCCGGCATGGGCTACGGCGGCTCCTGCTTCCCGAAGGACGTCAAGGCCCTGGTGAAGACCGGATCCGAGCACGACCAGGTGCTGCATATCCTGGAAGCGACCGAGCGCGTCAACGAAAACCAGAAGAACGTCCTGTTCAAGAAGCTGGTCCGCTTCTTCGGCGGCGCCGAAGGCCTGCGCGGCAAGACCATCGCGCTGTGGGGCCTGTCGTTCAAGCCGAACACCGACGACATGCGCGAAGCGCCGAGCCTGGTCCTGATCCGCGAACTGTTCGCGCTGGGCTGCCGCGTGCGCGCCTATGACCCGGTGGCGAGCAAGGAAGCGCTGCACATCCTGCAGCGCGAACACGGCGCCTCGCGCGTGGAAGAACTCCTGACCATCACCAGCTCGGCGGTAGCGGCATGCGACAACGCCGATGCGCTGGTGCTGGTCACCGAATGGAAGGAGTTCCGCGCGCCGGACTTCCGCTCGCTGGCCCAGACCCTGCGCGCCAAGGCGGTCTTCGACGGCCGCAACATCTACGATCCGGCCGAAGTGGCCGCTGCCGGGCTGTCCTATGAAGGGATCGGACGCGTCAGCCGGAAGGCGGTGCAATGATCGGTGGGACGCATCGCGTCCTGGTGACGGGCGCGGCCGGCTTCGTCGGCAGCCACGTCGCCGCGCGCCTGGCGGCCATGGGCCACCAGGTGGTCGGCTGCGACAATTTCAACGACTACTACACGCCGCGCCTGAAGCACGACCGGGTCGCGGCGCTGCTGGCGCCGGCCGGGGTCGCATGCGAAACCATCGAGCTGGCCGATGCAACGGCCGTGCAGGCGCTGTTCGAGCGCGTGCGCCCGACCCTGGTGGTGCACCTGGCGGCGCAGGCCGGGGTGCGCTACTCGCTGGAGAATCCGGCCGCCTACGTGCAGTCC
This sequence comes from Massilia alkalitolerans DSM 17462, assembly GCF_000427785.1. Taxonomy (GTDB): domain Bacteria; phylum Pseudomonadota; class Gammaproteobacteria; order Burkholderiales; family Burkholderiaceae_D; genus Telluria; species Telluria alkalitolerans. The sequence continues at coordinate 75,040 of NZ_ATYR01000004.1, read as the reverse complement.
AACCTGGTGGGTTTCGGTAATATCCTGGAAGCCTGCCGCCACCACAAGGTGGAGCACCTGCTGTATGCCAGCAGCAGCAGCGTGTACGGCGCCAATGCCAAGGTCCCGTTCAGCGAGGACGACCAGGTCGACGAACCGGTCTCGCTGTACGCGGCCACCAAGAAGTCGAACGAACTGATGGCGCATTCCTATAGCCATCTGTTCGGCCTGCCGGCCACCGGCCTGCGCTTCTTCACGGTCTACGGTCCCTGGGGACGTCCCGACATGGCCTATTTCAGCTTCACCCAGAAGATGATGAAGGGCGAGCCGATTCCGGTGTTCGCCGAAGGCCTGCTGACGCGCGACTTCACCTATATCGACGACATCGTCGAAGGCGTGGTGCGGCTGCTGTTCAAGCCGACCCCGGCGCAGGCAGGCAAGGCGGCGCATACCGTGTTCAACATCGGTAACCACAATCCGGTGCGGGTGCTGGACTTCATCCGCAGCATCGAGGAAGTCACCGGCATCGAGGCGCGCAAGGAATTCCTGCCGATGCAGGCCGGCGACGTGCCCGCCACCCATGCCTCGATCGACAAGCTCAGGGCCTGGGTCGGTTTCGCGCCGACCACGCCGCTCAAGGATGGCCTGGCGCGCTTCTACGAGTGGTACCGCGACTGGCCGGGACGCCAGTCCTGAAGCCGGCGGCAAGGAAGGAGAATCGAATGCCGGCTGAAATACTGCTATTCCAGACCACCGATCCGGCCAAGGTGCGGCGCCGCCTGCTGCGCTTCCGCGAGGCTTTCCTGCGCCTGGGGCCCGGCTTCCATTTCGCGCTGGTGTCCTATGTGCCGGACGCGCGCACCGAGGTGCGCAAAGTGGTGCTGGACCGGATCGCGCTCGACCACTATGTGTTCGGGCCGGACGCGATCGACACCCTGGCCTATCCCTACAAGGGCGCGGCGCGGCCGTTCCGCCTGATCCCGGGCAACTGTGACCTGGTGGCCGTGCTGGCCCGCAAGGCGCTGCCGGACTACGCGCAGTACTGGGTGATCGAGGACGACGTCGAGTACTCCGGCGATGCCCACGCGCTGTTCGCCGGACTGGCCGGCCGCGAGGGCGACCTGCTGGCCACCCACCTGGCCAGGGGCTTCGACGAGTGGACTTATTCCTCGATGCTGCGCTCTCCCGGCGGCGACGTCACGCCTTCTCAGAGCTGGCTGGTGTTCCTGACCTTTGTCCGCATCAGCGGCCTGGCGCTCGATACCATCGACCGCTATTACCGCGAAGGCTGGAGCGGGCATAGCGAGAACATGTGGGCCACCATCCTCAAGCACGCCGGCATGAGCGTGGTCGACATCGGCGGCAACGGCAAGTACGTGGGCGAGCAGGACCGCGGCCTGCGCTACTACGGCGAAGCCGGGGACCGTTTCGAGAAGAACGGCAGTTTCGGAACCATGAACATCCGGCTGCGCGCGGGACGCCGCAAGGACGTGCTGTGGCACCCGATCAAGCCGCCGGCGGCCTGGCTGCGCCAGACCCGCAAGCGCTGGCTGTCGATCGGCCGCTACTACCTCGACCGGATGGGCTTGGGCGGCGCGCGCTCCGGCGCACTCGGCAACGACCGCAGCTAGACCCGATGCCCGCCGATGCGGGCATCGCCTTTTTTGGCGGCTGCCTTTTTCAGGACGCCGCGTTCACCCGCAGGAACGTCTCGAACATCAGCACCTGCCACAGCGCCGCGCTGTGGTCCTTCGTGCCGGCGATGTGCTGCTCGGCCATCGTGCGCAGGAAGTCCGCATTGAAGATCCCCGTGTCCAGCAGCTGCGGCGAGCGCACCGCGGCGCGCAGCTTGTCGCGCAGCGGTCCGCGCAGCCAGCCCGCCAGCGGGATCGAAAAGCCTTTCTTGGACCGGTACAGCACGTCGTGCGACAGGAAGGGCTCGAGCGACTTCTTGAAGATGTACTTGCCTTCGCCGCCGCCGAGCTTGATGTCGCCCGGCAGGCTCGACGCCCACTCCACGAAGGTATGGTCGAGCAGCGGCACCCGCACCTCGAGCGAATGGGCCATGCTGGCGCGGTCGACCTTGGTCAGGATGTCGCCCGGCAGCCAGGTCTTGAAGTCGAGGTACTGGATCAGCGCCAGCGGATCGTCGGTTGGCGCGTTCGCCGCGTGTTCGCGGAACACCTCGATCGCGCTATAGCCCTGCAGGCGGCGCTTGAAGCCGTCCGAGAACAACTCTTCGCGCATGCGGTCCGGCATGCGCGAGACGCCATGGAAGTAGCCCTCGACGGTGTCGCGCGCCAGCGCCTCGAAGGTGGTCTTGGCGCGCAGCACGCGCGGCGCCCAGTCGGCCTTCGGATACAGGCGGCCCAGGGCGCCGAACACGGGTTTGCGCAGGCCCAGGGGCAGCTTGTCGCGCACCCGCTGCTCGGCCATCGCGAAGCGGTAGCGGCGGTAGCCGGCGAAGTTCTCGTCGCCGCCGTCGCCCGACAGCGCCACCGTCACGCGCTGGCGGGCCAGCTGGCAGACCCGGTAGGTCGGGATCGCCGAGCTGTCGGCGAAGGGTTCGTCGTACAGGCGCGCCAGGGTGTCGACCAGGCCGTAGTCGTCCTTGTCGACGATCTGCGAGAAGTGGTTGGTGCGGTAGCGCGTGGCGACCTCGGTGGCGTAGACCGATTCGTCGTAGTCCGGATCGTCGAAGCCGATCGAGCAGGTCTGCACCGCCTTGTCGTCCTGCTGCGCCATCATCGCCACCACCGCGCTCGAGTCGACCCCGCCGGACAGGAAGGCGCCGAGCGGCACTTCGGATTCCATCTGGCTGCCCACGCACTCGCGCAGGCGTTCGATCAGTTCTTGCTCGATGTCTGCCTGCGGGCGCTGCGGCTGCGGCTTGAAGGGCAGGTCCCAGTACTGCCGAGGCTTGATCTGCGTGTCGCCGATGCGCAGGCTGATGCAGTAACCGGGGCTGAGCTTGAAGGCGTTGTGGTAGATCGTGTTCGGCTCCGGCACGTAGCCGTAGGCGAAGTAATCCTCCACCGCGCGCGGGTTCAGCTCGCGCGACAGTTCCGGGAAGGTCATGATCGACTTCAGCTCGGAACCGAACACCAACAGGCCGTTCGGAAGCAGCGAGTAGAACATCGGCTTGACGCCGACGTGGTCGCGCGCCATGAACATCAGCTGCTTGTTGCGGTCCCAGAGGGCGAAGGCGAACATGCCGCGCAGGCGCTGCACGCAGTCCTCGCCCCAGGCCTGGTAGGCCTGCATGATGACCTCGGTGTCCGACTTGGTGCGGAACACGTGGCCCTGGGCCACCAGCTCGTCGCGCAGCGCGCGGTAGTTGTAGATCTCGCCGTTGAACACCAGGGTCATGGTGCCGTCGGCGCTGCGGAAGGGCTGCTGGCCGGTGGCGATGTCGATGATCGACAGGCGGCGGTGGCCCATGCCCAGGCCCGGTTCCAGGTACAGTTCGCCCTCGTCGGGGCCCCGGTGGAACTGGCTTTCGTTCATGCGCCGCAGCGCTTCGCGGTCGATCGGGCGGGCGCCGCGGGTATCCAGGATGCCGACAATTCCGCACATGGTAGGTGTTCCTTAAGTATCTTCAATCTTTTTGTGAATTGCTTCAGTCCAGCTTAATCAGGCCGGCTGGCGAATCTTCTGCCGGCACAGGCGGTCGTACAGCTTGCCGTACTCCGCCAGCATGGCGCGCATGCTGAAGGCCGCTTCGACCCGTGCGCGCGCCGCCTCGCCGCGCTGCCTGCGCAGGGCCGGGTCGCGCACGTAGCTTGCCAAGGTCCGGGCCAGCGCTTCCGTGTCCTTGACCGGCACCAGGCTGCCCTCGACGCCGTCGGTCACGACCTCGGGAATGCCGCCGACCTTCGATGCCACCACCGGCAGGCCGCAGGCCATCGCTTCGAGCATCGAGACCGGGGTGCCCTCGGCCAGCGAGGGCAGGGCGAACAGCGAGAAGCCGTGCAGCAGCGCGGCCACGTCGGCGCGCGCGCCGGGCAGCCAGACCACGTCCTGCAGGCCCAGGCTGGCCACTTGTTCGCGCACGGCGCCCATCAAGGGACCGTCGCCGACGATGCTCAGGCGCAGGCGCTCGCGCAGCGACGGCTCCAGCTCGCGCAGGCGGGCGAAGGCGTCGACCAAGCTGCGGTGGTTCTTGACGTCCTGGATGCGCGCCACGGTGCCGATCACGATGTCGTCCGGCCCCCAGGGCGAGGCCTGGCCGGCGGCAGCGGCGGCGAAGCGCTCGGTATCGACGCCGTTGCGGATGAACAGGGTCTGCTCCGCCGGGATTCCTACCTTCTCGCCGAGCCAGCGGCGCAGGTCTTCCGACACCGGGATGAAGCAGTCGATGAAGGGCGCCAGGCGGCGGCGCAGGAAGTTGTGCTTCGGGTTCAGGCCGTGCGGGTCGCTGGCGTCGCGCCCGTGTTCGGCATGGATGCGCACCGGGATGCCGGCCAGCGCGCCACTGAAGTTGTACTCGAGCGCGGACAGGTTGTAGGTGTGCAGGATGGCCGGACGCAGCCGGCGCATCAGCTTCCAGAACTTCAGGTGCGTGCCGAGTCCCAGGCCGGGCGGCTTGCCCAGCGCGTACAGTTCGACGCCGGGCTGGGTGATGCGCTTGGCGAAATCCGTATAGCGCGTCAGGCACACCACCGCATGCCGGTAGCGTTCCGGCGGCATGCGGTTGATGCAGTCCACCAGCAGGGTTTCCAGCCCCCCGACGTCGAGCGAGTAGGTCAGGTGCACGACCAGCGGGCGCTGCATGCCGGGGGTCTCCAGGTGGGCGAGCTCGTTGCGCATGCCTATCCTTATTGCGCGCGCGCCTGCGCCAGGCTGCGGTCGACGGCGCCGAAGTGCTGGCCGAGGAAGGCGCGCAGCACGGCGCGTGCGCCATCCGCATCCTTGTCGGTGCCCTCGTAGGGCGCCGCGATCGCCAGCATGGCGCCGTCGTCGCCGCGGAACTGCAGCTTGCCCTGGGCCTGGCGCAGCTTGCCAGTCACGTTGCTGGCCGTGTAGCGGCCGTCGACCCACAGCACCTGCCACACCAGCAGCGGCCCGCCCGGGCCGTGCAGCACGGCTTCGCGCAGCCCCAGCGCCTGGTCGCCCACCTGTTCGGTGCGCCCGCGCGAGGCGGTCTCATGGAAGGCGCTCTGTTCGCCGGCCAGCCGGTTGACGGAGCTGATCAGGCCTTTCTGCTTGCTCTGGTTGCGGTAGTACAGCACCTGCAGCCGCACCGGCCGCCCCTCGGGCGAGAGGTAGGTGCGGACCACGCGCGCGTCCGGCTCCATGTAGTCGACCTGCCAGTCCGGGAATCCCGCCGCCACCGGCCAGGCCAGCTCCGGAACGGACAGCGCCACCGGCCGCGGATCATGATTGGCGCGGTCGTTGAATGCCGCGAAGGCCGGCCAGGCGGCGGCGACCGCCACAACGGCCACCGCAACCGGCACCAGCGACTTTGCCGGGCCAGGGGACATGCTCCGTGCCGCGACCGTGGCGTGGCCGGGCTGCGGCGCAACCGGGACTGCGGGCTTGTCGTCCTCGCGCCAGTAGCTGCCGACCCAGAACATGAGGAACATGATCAGGCCGAAGAACAGCCAGCCGTAGACCAGGTGGTCGACGCCGGTGGCCAGTTCCATGCCGCTGGTATGGCCGATCATCACGATGCCGTAGGCGCGCAGCCAGTTGGCGACGATCGGCACCACGATCGCCATGCCGATGAAGACGGCGCGTCGCAGGTTCGACTGGTAGGTCAGGTAGGCATACAGGCAGCCGAGCGTGATCGAGGAGATCAGGTAGCGGATGCCGCTGCAGGCCTCGACCACCGACCAGCTGCCGGTGGGCAGCTCGAAACGGGTGCCGTTGCGCAGCACCGGGATGCCGGTGGCCTGCACCGCCCACACCGTGAAGTCGGCGGTATGCTGGATCAGGGGGCCGACGAACACCTCGCCGAATGGCACCGCGAACAGCAGGAACAGCAGCGGGAAGGTGAATTTCGCCGCGAGGCGCGGGCCCAGCAGCGTGAGCGCGGCCAGCGGCATCATCGCCACGAAGGCGTACTGCATCACCACCCCGACGTCGCCCATGCGCCCGGCCAGCCAGGCCGCGCCGGCGCCGGCCATCAGCGCCAGTCCCGGCCACCAGGGACGCGCCGGGATGTGCGCGAACCAGGCACGCTGGCGCCAGATCAGCCACAGGCTGACCGGCAGGATCACATAGCCGTGGGCGAAGGTCTCGGAACTGTTCCAGATCCCGACCATCGACGCCGCGGTGCCGTAGAAGAGCAGGATCGGGGCCAGCAGGGCGACGGCCAGCGCGACGATGCTGGCGCGCGCCTGCGCGGCCGGGAGCGGGAGAGAGCCAGGTGCGGCATGTGCGGCGGCCTGGTCGATGCCAGGCGGAGGTTTCAGGAACATTCGAGTCGCTCCCCGATGCAGGCCAGGTTGCTCGGCCAGCTGTACTTGCGTTCAACCCTGGCGCGTGCGGCCAGGCCCATGTCGTTGCCGTTGCGGGCCAGCAGCTGCGCCACCGCCTCTACGAAACCGGCGGCGTCGTGCGCCAGCACCAGCTCGCGGCCCGGCTCGGCCTCGATGCCTTCCAGCGCCTGCGGCGTCACCACCACCGGCGTGGCCATCGCCATCGCCTCGAGCACCTTGTTCTGGATGCCGCGCGCGATGCGCAGCGGCGCCACCGCGGCGCGCGCATGCTTGATATACGGGCGCACGTCCGGCACGGTGCCGGTGACCACGATGTTCGGCTGCTTCGCCAGTTCCTGTACCGCTGGGGCCGGACGGGCGCCGACGATGTAGAAGCGCAGTTCGGGGAAGCGCGCGCGCAGCAGCGGCATCGCCTCGCTAGCGAACCACTGCACCGCATCCACGTTCGGCCAGTAATCCATGGCGCCGGTGAACACGATGGCCTGCTCGCCCTCCTTGAAGGGAGAAGGGCCGGCGGCATCGGGCGCGAAGTACTCGGTGTCGACGCCGTTGCTGAAGAAGCCGATGCGCGCATCGCTCTCGGGAGCCAGCTGGCGGAACAGGTCCGCTTCCGGCGCCGACACGAACAGCGAGGCATCGTATTCGCGCGCCACCTGGCGCTCGTAGGACAGCAGCTGGCGCGCCTCGTGGCGGTACAGCCAGCTCATCGGCCAGGATTTCTTGTCGGCGTACTGGCGCCACTTGTCGGAGTCGACGTCGCAGAAGTCGACCACGCGGCGTGCGTTCGGGTACTTGTCGGCGTACTGGGCCATCGCCGACGAGAACACCAGCACCCGCTGGATCCTGTGGGCGGCGACGGTCTGGTCGACCCAGCGCGCCAGGCCGGCGTCGCGGTAGTAGTCGAGCGAGAGCGAGCGTTTCTTGACCAGCGCGCCCAGGCTGCGCACGCGCGCCAAGGTCGGATTGAGGGCCGCGAAGTGGCTGCTCGCGCACATCTTCTCGACGGTCGGCACGTGCTGCCAGTCGTCGGGATCGTCGACAAACGTCGCCAGGTGCACCTTGTAGTCGCGCGCCAGGTGCTTGAGCAGGTGGTAGGAACGGATCTTGTCGCCCTTGTTGGGCGGGTAGGGGATCCGGTGGATCAGCAGCAGCAGGTCTTCCACGTCTTATCCCAGGTTGCGCACGATATAGGGGCCGAGGAAGTTCGCCACCGGCAGCGGCAGCTTCTTCCACATCTTGATGAACAGCTGGTACTTCGGGTTCAGCGGGTTATTGTCCGGCAGCTTGTCCGCGCCATACAGCTTGTATTCGTAAGGCAGCGGCGTGGCGGTGAAGCCCCAGTTCTTCTTGAAGTCGTAGGCGCCGGTGCCCAGCTTGCTGCGGCCGTAGTCGAAGATGCGGCAACCGCGCGCGGCGGCGGCCTGCATCAGGTTCCAATACATGAAGTCGTTGCCCGCCACTTCGCGCGCCAGGTCCATGCCGCCGCCGTAGTAGGGCACGACCTCGTCGCGCCAGTAGAAGGACAGCACCGAGGCCACCAGGCGGTCGTCTTCCGTGTAGATGCTGCGCACCTCGCACTCGTCGCCGAAGGTCTGCTGCAGCAGGGCGAAGTATTTTTTCGGGAACACCGGGGTGCCCAGGCGCAGCACGCTGTTGGCATAGGCCTCGAACATGCGGTCGACGTTGTCTTCCACTACACCCTTCAGGCCCAGCTTGATCCCCTTGCGCACCATGGCGCGCTGCTTGCGCGGGATGGCGTTCATGTTGGCCTCGTCGTCGGCGCTGATCTCCTTGCGGAAGGTGACGTACAGCTCCTTGGTGTGCCAGCTGGCGTCGTCCGGGTGGGCGCGGGTCATGCCGCGGTACTCGAGGTGGCCGACGCCCAGCTCGCGCGCCAGCTTGTCGGCGGCTTCGTCGAGCAGCGCGCGCGCACCGTCGTCGATGGCCGTCACGCCGCCGTACACGCAGAAGGGCATCGCGCCGAGCGAGTGGCCGAACAGGCGGCTCTTGATTTCGGCGAGAGGCAGCACGCCCTGGATCTGGCCGTCCTGCTGGACGTAGTAGAACCAGGTCTTGATGCCGAAGGATTCTTCGATGACCTTCTGCCAGCCCGACAGGTGGAAGAAGGTCGCATCCGGGCAGGAGCGTACGAAAGCATCCCAGCGCGCGCGTTCGTGCGGCTGCAGGAGGTGGAGGGTTTGCGGTCCGGTGGCGAGCACCGGGGCGGCGCGCTTGGCCTGTGCCGCTTCAATGATCGAGTTCATGCCGTGCTATGCCTTGTTGGTGTTGTTGACTTGCGTCGGTGCTGCAGGGGTGGTTATCGTTGGTCGAGGAAGATGCGGTCCATGCGGTCCCAGGCGAAGTCGCGCGCCAGCTGCTCGAGGCGGCCTTCCATGCGCTCGATGTTCACGTAGTGGCGGAAGCGCGACTTGGCGTCCAGCCCTTGCGGGCGCGGCTGGCCCGGGTCGAGTTCCCAGGGATGGAAGTAGAACAGGGCCGGCTGGCGGTCGTCGCGGTTCACCTTCTGCATCATCCAGCGCGACAGCGCGTAGGGCAGCAGGCGGAAGTAGCCGCCGCCGCCGGCCGGCAGGTTCCGGCCCAGCATGTTGACCGTGGTGACCGGGACTTCCAGCAGGCCGTCCGGGCCGTGCGGGTAGAAAGCGAAGCGCGGCGCGTCCGGCATGCCGTAGTGGTCGTGGGCGATCGGGTAGATGCTCGAGCTGTAGCGGTAGCCGGCTTCCTGCAGCGCCTCCAGCGCCCACAGGTTGGCGTGGCCGATCGAGAAGCTCGGCGCGCGGTAGCCCAGCACGGCCTGGCCGCCGATGTCTTCCAGCAGGGCCTTGCTGGATCGGATGTCGTTGTCGAACTGGGCCCGGCTCTGGTCCGAAGCGCGCAGGTGGCCGTAGCCGTGGCTGGCCAGCTCGTGGCCGGCGGCGACGATCCTGCGCACCATGCCTGGATAGCGCTCGGCGATCCAGCCCAGGGTGAAGAAGGTGGCCTTCACGCCGTGGCGTTCGTAGATGGCCAGGATGCGTTCCATGTTGGCCTCGACCCGGCATTCGCGGGAAGGCCAGGAGTCGCGGTCGATGTAGGGAGCGAAGGCCGAGACCTGGAAATAGTCCTCGACGTCGCAGGTCATCGCATTCTTGATGCGCTCGCCCGGGGCGGGAGCGGGGCGGGCTACGGGTTCGTAGGGTTTCATTCCTGGTTGTCCATGTGCTGGGCCGCCGCGCCCTGGGGCGTGGCGACGATTTTCTTCAGGATCGACAGTACCGAGACGATCGATTTCTCGAGACGCATCATGCGTTCGTCGAGCACCTCCACGCTGGCGGCGCGGCGCTCGCCCATGCGGGTGTCGACCGTGCGCAGCTCGCCTTGCTGCAGGGCGCCGGCGTCCGGCGTGCCCATGACCTCGGGCAGCTGGTATTCCTCGGCGATGTCGCGCACCACGGTATTGATGTCGGCTTCGCCGAAGGCATGCATCTCTTCCAGGTAGCCCATCAGGAGCACCCGGTCCATCAGGGTGTTGGTCTTGCGCGGGATGCCGCCGCTGTAGCCGAAGATCGCCGCATGCGCGCCCTCGTCGAAGGCGGGGTCGCCCTGCCAGCCGACCGTGGCCAGGCGGTGCTCGACGTAGGCGCGGGTTTCCTGCGCGTCCATCGGTCCCAGGTGGTAGCTGGCGATCACGCGCTGGCGCAGTTGCTGCATGCCGGGGCTGTGCAGGGTGGCGCGGAATTCCGGCTGGCCCAGCAGGAAGGTCTGCAGCAGCGAGCGGTCGTCGGTCTGGAAGTTCGACAGCATGCGCAGTTCCTCGACCGTGCGCGCGTTCAGGTTCTGGGCTTCGTCGATCACCAGCAGGGCGCGCTTGCCCTGGCGGTCGACGCCGCGCAGGAACTGTTCCAGGCGATTGAGCAGCTCGGCCTTGCTGGCGCCTTCATACGGCAGGCCGAAGCTCGACACCACCATGCGCAGGGTGTCTTCCGGATCGAGGCTGGTGTTGACGATGTGGGCGGCGACGATCTGGTCGGTCGGGATCTTGTTGAGCAGGTTGCGCACCAGGGTGGTCTTGCCGGCGCCGACTTCACCGGTGATGACGATGAAGCCCTCGCCCTGCGACAGGCCGTACTCGAGGTAGGCCATGGCGCGCTTGTGGCCCTTGCTGCCGAAGAAGAAGTGGGGGTCCGGGCGCAGCTGGAAAGGCTTGGCGGACAGCCCGTAGTAAGTCTCGTACATCGCGTGCGGCTCCTTAAAACTGGGCGGACAGGCTGGCGGAAATGGAATTTTCGTAGAACGGCCCATTGCTGCGGCCGAGACGGCCATAGGTGCCGAAGCGGTGGTTCAAGTCGACCGCCGCGCGCACCTCGCGGCTCAGCCGGTGTGTGAGCCCGAGCCTGAAGTCGCGCCGGGTGTCGACGATATCGTTAGTCAGTGAGCGGCTGCGTCCCCAGCCGACCACGGCGAGCGCGCTGGTGCGCGGGCTGAGGCGGTAGTTGAGGTTGGCGGTCGCATCGTGCTGGCGGACGTTGTCGTTGCGTCCACCCACTTGGGTTCCCAGCAGAACACTGTCGCTCTGCTCGTTCGACAGGGCAGTTCGTTCGCTGCTGGACAGGGACAGCACACCGCTGGTACGCGCCATCTTGAAAGCCATCGATCCCAGCAGTTGCTTCTGGCGGAAATACCGGTTGCTCAGGAAGTTGACGTTCTCGGCTATGCTGGGAGGCAGGCCGGTGTCGCGGATGTAGGCGGCGACCGCCTGCTGGCGTGCGACCGGGTCGGTGATGGAAGCGGCAAACAGCCGGTCCAGCAGCTCGGTGGTGTCGATCGTGGAAGGCAGCAGGAACTGTTCGCGCGCAGTGGTCACGCCATCGTTGTAGGCGAGGTTCCAGGAGGTGCGGCGACTGCGATGGAGCAGGGAAAAGCTGCCGGTCTGACCGTAGAAATGGCGGCCGAGCGCCGCGCTCAGGTTGGTGCGCTGTGACGGCGTCCAGTTGAAGCCGACCGACCAGTTGCGTCCGGCGGTGTCGTTGCCAAGGCCTACGAACTGGTAGTTGTCGTAGCCCACCGTGGCGGTCAGGGCGAAGCGCCTGGTTAGCGCGTAGCGCAGGTTGGCGGTCGTGCTCTCGCTCGAGGTCTCGCCATTGTAGGTATCGTTCAGGTCCTGGCGCAAATGGGTCAGGCCCCAGCCTACCTGATTGAAGGCCGGGCCGCTGGCCAAGCTCGCAGTGACACTGTCGCTGCTGCTGTTGCCGAAGCCGCGTGCACCGCGCCCACCTTCCACCCGGTCGCGCGCATAGCGCATCGCCAGGGTTGCCGTTCTTCCGTAGCGATGTTCGAGATAAGGGCTGACGCGCCAGGTCTTGACCTTGGCCTGGTTGCCCGAAAGGTAGGGCGCGTCCTCGACCCTGGGGCCGAAGACGGAGATGTTGTTCGGCTTGGCCGAGGCGCTGGCGTCGACGTACAGGAAGTCCTTGGCCAGCGTGCCACGGCCCGATACGGCATATTCGAAGCTGTGGTCGAGCGCGTCGCGCAGATCGTCGTCACGGTAATCGAAGTGACGCCATTGCGCCGTGCCGTTGAGGACAAGGCGCGGGCCTGTCTTGAGGAAGGATAACGAGGGAGTGAGCTCGCTGATGAACTGCGACCGTTTCAGGTCCTTGCCTTCCTGGTAAAAATTGTCGGTGTAGCGCTCGGTCAGCGTGAGCGCCGGCACCACGCGCCAGTCTGCGCGGCACTCGGATGCCAGCAGCATCGCTGCGATTGCGAGCGGCGCCAGGCGTGGCATGCGCGCCACGCCGGCACGCAGCTCACCCATAGTGATAATCATACGTTTCTTCGATGCCGGGGATGTCCCTGGTCTTGTTATAGATAAGGTTCACGTTCGGGCAGCCCTCGAGCTGGCGCAGCGCTTCGCCGACCGCGTGCTGGGTGGTCTTCTGGGCTTCCACCACCACCACGATCTGGCCCATGTGGCTGGCCAGGGCGCGCGCCTCGCTGGTGAGCAGCAGCGGCGGCGAGTCGAAGATCACGACCCGGTCCGGATAGCGGTTGGCGATCTCCTGCACCAGGTTGGCCATGGTCGAGCTGGCGAGCAGCTCGGTGGCGCGCGGGGTGCTGGTGCCGGCGGCCAGGATGCTCAGGGTGTCGACGTTGGTGCGCAGCAGGACGTCGGAGACGTCGAGCTTGTCGTCCACCAGCAGGTCCATCAGGCCGCGCTGGGCCGGCAGGCCGAGCGTGCCCAGCACCGATGGGCGGGCCACGTCGGCGTCCACCAGCAGCACGGTATGGTCGAGTTCCATGGCGATGCTCATCGCCAGGTTGATGGCGCAATAAGTCTTGCCTTCGCCCGGCAGCGAGCTGGTCACCATGATCAGGTTGGCCGGATTCTCGCCCGGCTTGCGTTCGCCGAAGGCGCGCTTGAGCAGGGGACGCTTGATGATGCGGAAATCCTCCACCAGCGAAGTGCGGCCGCCGGCGGCGGTCACCATGCCGCTGGCGCGCATCCTGGCCAGGTCGAGTTCCACCTTGCGGGTCTGGCGCCGCGGCGCGGCATCGGCTTCGAGAACCGGGGTCGCGGCGGCGGCCGCAGACGCGCTAGCTGCCGGGGCGCTTGGGGGCGGCAGCACCGGCGCTCCGACGGCGACCGGTTCGAGGACGTCGAGGTCGGCCGTTTCCACGGCATGCGAGACAGCCAACTGCGCCGGCATCGGCGCCGGCGCGTGGACCGGCGCGGCCTGGCCGCGTTCCTGGTCGATGCGGCGCGCCGCTTTTTCGATAATGCTCACGTCTGCTCCTTGATCGGTTACAGGCCCGGGCGGACCAGGATGGCGGTCACGCCGGCGCCGTAGATGGCCAGCAGCACCGCCACGGCGGCGCCCAGGGCAACCAGGCGGCGCTTGCGGCGGACGGTCTGCTGTTCGGTCCAGTTCATGCTGATCGAGCCGAGGATCGGCAGGCCGGTCACCTCGCGCAGGGCGGCCTGGCTCAGGAAGGTCGGACGCAGCTGGCTCATCAGGAAGGCCGAGGCCAGGCCGGCGACCAGCGCGCCGACGAACACCAGCGAGAACAGGCGCAGGCGGTTCGGCCCGGACGGCAGCAGCGGCGCGGCCGGCGGGTCGATCACGCGGAAGGTCAGCATGTCGGTGGCCGAGGACAGGTCGCCCGACAGCTTGGCCGACTCGCGGCGCTGGACCAGCTGCTGGTAGTTCTCGCGGTTGACTGCGTAGTCGCGGTTGAGCTGGGCCAGCTGCGCCTCGATCTCGGGGGCCTGGCTGCTCTGGGCGCGCAGGCGCGCCACGCGTGCCGTGTGCTCGCTGACCCGGGCCTGCAGCGCGGCCACGCGCGCCTCGGCTTCCGACAGCGCCACGTTCATCTGCTGCAGCATCGGGCTGTAGCCGGCGCCCGGATCGGCGCTCGGCTTGCGGTTCTTGGCCAGTTCCTGCTTGCGCGCGACCAGCTGCTCGAGCAGGCGGGCGTTGGCGATGATGTCCGGATGCGCTTCTGTGTACTGGGTGCGCAGGCCGTCCAGGGTCTTGGTGACGGTGGCGATGCGCGATTCGAGTTCCGGGTCGGTGATCGGCACCGGTGCGGTCTCGCCCGGGGCGGCTTCGCCGGCGATGCGGCGGCGGATCGCGTTGCGGGCCTGTTCGGCTTCGGCCAGTTCCAGGCGGGCCGTGTTCAGCGCTTCGCCGGCAGCCATCATGCGCGAACCGAAGTCGCCGCCTTCCGACGGCAGCATGCCCAGGTTGCGGATTTTGAATTCCTTCAGGCTGTTCTCGGCCGCCGCCAGTTTTTCCTCGTAATTGCGGATCTGGTCGTCGATGAACTGGACCGCCTTCTCGGAATCCTGCTTCTTGCCGCCGAAGCTGCCTTCGACAAAGATGGTCAGCAGCGACTGCACCACGTCCTTGCCCAGTTTCGGGTCGGGGGCGGTGTAGCTGATGGTATAGATGTCGTCGCGCTCGGTGCCGGCGATCTTGATCTTCTCCATCAGATCTTCGACGATCTCGTCGTGTTCCTTGGCGTTCTTGGCCTTGACGTCGAGGTCGACCATGCGCATCACGCGTTCCACGTTCGGCCGGCTGATCAGGGTACGGCGCATGTACAGCACCTGCTGGTCGAGGTTCGGCAGCGTGGTCATGCCCGACAGCAGAGGCTTGAGGATGCTCTGGGTATCGACGTAGACGCGCGCCGAGGTTTCGTACTGGTTGGGCAGTTTCAGGACCACCACCCAGCCGACAATGGCCACGGCCCAGGTGATGAAGACTGCATGCCAGCGGTACTTCCCGATTGCCTTGAGGAAGTTAAGGATTGCGGCTGTGATATCTGCCATATGTGGATTCTCGCCTAAGAGATTGCCCGTGATTTGGCAAGCTCATCAATCAATAAAATGTCAAATAGTCTGCATGATCGCTTGTTGACTGAGCAATTGCAATTGCGGGTCGGAAAAATAGGCGACAGACACGACAAAAATGGTGGTCCATGCAACACAAATTACTAACTGCAATAAACGTTTGACGGTTTTTCCATGAATCCAGCGTTTAAAAGTTATGTGAAAGCAACATTTAGCCGTGGAAATGCTGTTTGGCTATACATTGTGTTGCCACCTCATCCCTTCGCTCGCGTACACTCATGACCGTTTCTTTAACGAAAATTGCCCTGTGTCAAATACGTATTTTAATGTCGGAAAGACAAAAGTGCCCACACGATTGATTCTTATTCGAAACCTTGGTGCGACGCCCAAAACGGCTAGGAGAAACGCGCTGCAAGTGCTCCTGCACTCCCTCGTGCTGGCCGTCGCCGCTACCGTTCCGGACGTAGCCAAAGCCCAGAACTTGCCTCGTACGGTGGCGCAGATCAAGCCTTCGGTGGTCGGCGTCGGCACTTTGCTCAAGACCCGCCAGCCCGCCGTCGTGTTCGTCGGCACCGGCTTCGCCGTCGGCGATGGCCTGAGCATCGTTACCAATGCCCATGCCATCCCGAAGCAGCTCGATACCGCGCGCAAGGAAGAGCTAGGAATCGTGATCGGCGGCGAGGGCGCCTCCGTCAGCTTCCGTCCGGCGCGCCTAGTGGCGCTGGACGCGGAACACGACCTTGCCCACCTGCGCCTGTCCGGCACGCCGCTGGCCCCGCTGACCCTGGCCGGTGACGACAGCGTGGCCGAAGGGCAGGAACTGGTGTTTACCGGTTACCCGCTGGGCATGCGCCTGGGCCTGCATGCGGCGACCCACCGCGCACTACTGGCCGCGATCACGCCGGTGGTGCGGCCCTCGCTGAATTCGCGCCAGCTGGACGCACGCGCGATCACCCAGTTGCAGCGCTCGCCGTTCCGGATCTACCAGCTCGATGGCACCGCCTATCCCGGCAACAGCGGCAGCCCTCTGTTCCGGCCCGAGGACGGCAGCGTGGTCGGGGTGATCAACATGGTATTCCTGAAGGGTTTGCGGGAAAGCGCGGTATCGGACCCGAGCGGCATCACCTACGCAATTCCGGTACGCCACGTACGCGAGCTCCTACAGCGCCCGCAGTAAGGCGGCAAGCCAGGGACTGACGCGCGCGCCACAAGTATTTCAATTGTGCAGGTGTTGCCGAAGTGCTATGGTATAGAATTATGCTCAACAATATTGCATGCATGCGGCAGCCGACCAGGCGCCATGCCAACCCGAGGATTTTGACGTGAGCACGAACATGACCCCCAAGATCAAGCGCGCGGCCCAGGCTGTCGCGATCAGCTGCCTGTTCATCCTGGGCGGCTGCGCCAGCAACCTGCCGGCGCTGCCTTCAACCGAAGCGGTGAACCCGGAATATCTGATCGGCCCGGGTGATGCGATCAATATCATCGTGTGGCGCAATCCGGAAGTGTCGATGTCGGTGCCGGTCCGTCCGGATGGCAAGATCACCACGCCGCTGGTGGAAGACCTGCCGGCCGCCGGCAAGACATCGACCCAGCTGGCGCGCGACATTGAAGCGGCACTCGCCAAGTTCATCCAGCAACCGGTCGTGACCGTGGTCGTCACGAACTTCGTCGGCAATTACAGCGAGCAGATCCGCGTCATCGGCCAGGCAGCCCGTCCGCAGGCTCTGCCGTATCGCAGGGATATGTCTTTGATGGATGTACTGATTGCCGTGGGTGGCGTTACCGAATTCGCGTCCGGCAACCGCGCCAGCCTGATCCGCACCGTGGACGGCAAGCAGCAGCAATACCGTGTGCGCCTCGATGACCTGATCAAGGACGGTGACATCTCGGCCAACATCCAAATGCGCCCGGGCGACGTGCTGGTCATTCCTGAGAGTTTCCTTTAAGGTATCCTTAACCGCTGTCGAAAAATCTGACACAACGATCTCAAATCTCGCTAGACTGCATGCTTAAAGGATGAGCAGTTCTCCTATCTTCCTGTTTTTTAGCGAGTTTTAGGAAGCAGTGCAACACGGCATGTTTTTTGCTTATTTGAAACGCATGCCGTCGTGGCAAATCATATCAATGTGAGGATAGACACCGTGTCCACCGAAAACCAAGCAGGGCGTCCTGAAGAGGCTGCTCCGATGACCCCGCAGGGCGCGGCGCGGCGCCGCCTGGCGAAGGCCGGGCTCGGTGCGGCCGGCGTGCTGTGGACGACCCGGAGCCATGCGTTCGATTTCAAATGCGTTTCCGCATCGGCGGCCCTTTCCGCAGGCCTGAACAGCAATACTCCAGATGACGCGGTGGCTTGCGCGGGCAAGTCGCCAGGCTACTGGAAGAACCACGGGGGCTGGCCGGTGTCGACCAAGACGCTGTTTGGCGACGTGTTCAGCTGTTCCGGCAGGACAACAAGCACGTATGGTGCGACGACGCTGATCAACATGCTCAGCAAACGCGATTTCGACAAGTCCAACCTGGGCATGCATATGACGGCAGCTTACCTGAACGTCAAGTCAGGAAAAGTCGGCTTCCTGTCGGAGCGCACTTTGCAGCAAATGTGGCGTGAGTTGCAGACTTCTGGTCACTACGAGCCGGCACGAGGTGTGTTCTGGGATATTGAAACTACCAAGAAATACCTCGAGTCCACTTACAAGGGCGATCGCACATAAGGATGTTGCCGGTCGAGTTGTCGCATGCGGTGTGGCGTCTGATCGAGGGCCAGTCGCTTCGTTACCGCTGCTGGGACGAGGAAGCCGTGTTGTACAACGACGTGTCCGGAGCGACCCACCTGCTCGGCCCGGCAGCGCTGTGCGTGCTCGAGGCGCTGCGTCCAGGCC
The DNA here is from genome assembly GCF_000427785.1 of Massilia alkalitolerans DSM 17462. Lineage (GTDB taxonomy): Bacteria > Pseudomonadota > Gammaproteobacteria > Burkholderiales > Burkholderiaceae_D > Telluria > Telluria alkalitolerans. The sequence goes on along the minus strand of NZ_ATYR01000004.1, from coordinate 57,386 downwards.
CTGCGTCCATGGCGGCACTGGCATCCAGGCTGCTGGATGAATTCGAGATCGACGACGCGAGCGTCGGTGCCGAACTGCATATCCTGCTCGATGAAATGTCGCAGCTTAGCCTGATCGAACCCTGCCCATGCTGACGCTGGCCAGCCTCGGCCGCGCGGAAATGCTGCGCCGCCTTGCCCTGTCCGGGCCCGGCCTGGTGCTGCGCACCGGCCCCTTCCGCAGCCGCATCCGTACCGACATTAGGCACCTGGCCGATGCGATCGCGCTGCTGTACGCCGACCATCCGGTCGAGGGCGAGGACGGCTTCGCCGATTTCCAGCTCGCCTTCCGCCGCTCGGGCGGCCTGCGCCGCTGGTACCGTCCGCAGGTGCGCTTCGACAGCGACGGCCGGGTGCCGTTCCAGCCGCTGCCGCTGGAGCAGGCCTTGCCGATGTTCGAATGGGTGATGAACTGGTGCGTATCGCACCATGCGCACGGCTACCTGATCATCCACGCCGCCGTGCTCCAGCGCGGCAATGCCGCCGTGATCCTGCCGGCGCCGCCGGGTTCCGGTAAGAGCACCCTGTGCGCCGCCCTTGCCAGCCGCGGCTGGCGCCTGTTGTCGGACGAGCTGACCCTGGTCAGGCCGCAGGATCTGGCGTTGCTGCCGCTGGCGCGCCCGGTCAGCCTCAAGAATGCGTCGATCGGCGTGCTGCGCAGCTATGCGCCGGACGCTCGGTTCGGCCCCGAGGTCCATGGCACTTCCAAGGGGACGATCGCCCATATGCGGGCGCCGGGCGCCAGTGTCGCCGCCGCTGCGGTACCCGCGCGTGCGACCCACGTCGTGTTTCCCAGGTACGAAGCGGACGCCCCGGCCAGCCTGGCGCCGATGCCGAAGGCGCGCCTGTTCACCGGCATGGTCGATAACGCCTTCAATTACGCGGTGCTGGGAGGGCAGGGTTTCGACGTCCTCGGACGCCTGGTCGAGGAATGCAGCGGATACACGTTCAGCTACGGCCGGCTCGACGATGCCATGGCCGTTTTCGACAGTTTCGCAGGCGGCGCGGCATGACGCCGCTGCCCTTGCTGGTCGAGGTCCTGCGCAATCCGGCGCGGGTCGAAGGACTCGGACTGGCCGACTGGGACCTGCTGCTGCGCCAGGCGGCGAATGCCGGCCTGGCCGCCACCCTGGGAGCCAGCCTCGCCGAAGCAGGCCTCCTGGCGTCGGTGCCGCCGGCCCCGCGCCGGCATCTGGAATGGGCCGGCGTCGTGCTGCAGGCGCACCAGCGCGCCGTGCGCTTCGAAGTGGATCAGATTCGGCGCGCCCTGGCCGACCTCGGCCTGCCGCTGATCCTGCTGAAGGGGGCCGCCTATGTCCTGGCCGGGCTGCCGCCGGCGCAGGGACGCATCTTTTCCGACGTCGACATCCTGGTGCCGAAGGAGCGCATCGGCGAAGTCGAGGCGGCGCTGATGCTGCACGGCTGGGCCAGCGCAAAGCAGCACCCCTACGACCAGCGCTACTACCGCGAATGGATGCACGAACTGCCGCCGATGGATCACGTCGAGCGCGGCAGTACCATCGACGTGCACCATGCCATCCTGCCGGAAACCGCACGTGCGCGGCCGGATCCGGCACTGCTGCGTGCCGCGGCCCGGCCGATCCCCGGAAGCGAACATCTGTGGATGCTGGCGCCGCACGACCTGGTGCTGCACAGTGCGGTGCACCTGTTCTCCGAAGGTGAAACGGACCACGGCCTGCGCGACCTGCTCGACCTGCACCGCTTGCTGCTGCACTTCGGCGCCGCGCCCGGCTTCTGGGAAGGACTGGCGGCGCGCGCCGTCCAGCTGCAGCTGGCGCGGCCGCTGTTCTATGCGCTGCGCTACTGCAGCCGGCTGCTCGGGACCCCGGTGCCGGCGTCGGTGCTGGCCGAGGCTGCGGCGGCAGGCCGGCCTGCCGCACCCCTGCTGGCCCTGATGGACGGAATCTTCCTGCGTAACCTGGTCCCGCTCCACCCGAGCTGCGCCGACCGCCTGACCCCGCTGGCGCAGGGCGCGCTCTACCTGCGCGGCAACTGGCTGCGCATGCCGCTACCGATGCTGGCGCGCCACCTGTTTCACAAGGCCTTGATCTCACCGCGCACCGCCGGGGCAGAGCAAATGTGATAACACGGCCGGTTTCAATAGCATGCTATAAATGAAATATGTTGAAATCGGTCTCACCAACTCATCCTTGCGCGAGGAAAGCATGCAGGCAGCACCCCTTCCCCTGATCCGTTTACAAGCCCTGCAACAGGCACTGGCGCAAGGCCCGGAGCAGGCAAGCCTCCAGGACCAGGTCCGGCGCGCGGCCGGCGTGATCGGCGCGGCAAGCTGTTCGGTCATGCTGCTGGGGAGCGAAGGGGAAGGCGAGCCGTGCATGAGCATCCATGCCCATCATGGTCCCTTGCCCAGTGCCGCGCTGCAGGCGGCCATCCGGCGCGGCGAAGGCATTTCGGGCCGCGTACTGGCAAGCGGGAATGCATTGCTGGTCGCGGACATCCGGAAATCGGAATTCGCAGCGCTTGCACGGCGCGGGACGGAGCTCGGAAGCAGCCTCGTCTGTGCGCCGATCCGTGTCGAGGGGCGCATCGTCGGGGTGGTCAATGCCGCCAACGCCAAGGACGCCGCAGCCTTCGACGACACGGCATTGTGCCTGCTCCAGCTCCTGGCCTCGTCCCTGGGCGGCTACCTGCAGGTACGTCACCTGCGACACCTGCTCGACTCACGCTTCGCCCAGCTGGCGCTGCTGCAGGAAACGGAAGGGGAGTCGCCGGAAACGGCAAGGCTGGCTTACCGTAACCCTGAACAGGTCGCCAGGATACTGGCGCGTTCGTTCTTTCGCGAAATGCACCGGGCGGGCTTTGGCTCGGCCCAGATTCTGTCTGCGGCTTCCGAGCTGATCGGTCAGCTGAATCACGACATCCAGCAAGAGCAGCGGGGGCACTGAGCCCACGGCGTCACTGCGGTGTACGCAATTCCCAACAGTACAACACCCAAGTTTGGGCCATTTCCTGTTACCACCACATGGTGGTGGAGAAGAGGAATGCTGTTCGATATTATGTATATAAAATTCTTTAGAACAACTTGTTGCTAAATTAGAATTTCGAGTGCTATGATATGAGGCAGTCCCGACTGCGGCATGACGCGTCCATTCCGCCAGGAGAGTACACATGTTCGACACCGTAACGACAGAACCCGTCAGCCCTGCACCTGCTGACGACGGGACAGATGCGTATTCGCCCAGCATTGTCGATGTCACCATCAACGAGAGCGTGTTCGGCATCCGTGCCGCCGACGTCGACGAGCAGCGCAGTTCCGCCAGCATGCTCATCAGCAAGATGTATGCGTGGCGCGGCTATAGTGGCAACCACCATATCAGCGAGGACCCCAACCGGATTACCCTGACGGCGTCGAACAAGGAGGGGGTCATCGGTACGCTGAGCCTCAACCTCGATTCGGACGTCGGCCTGCTCGCCGACCAGGTATTCAAGGATCATATCGATCCCTATCGCGCCCAGGGCAAGGTGTGCGAAATCATCAAGCTCGCCTTCGATCCGGCGGTCAAGTCCAAGGCGGTGCTGGCCTCCCTGTTCCATGTGGCCTTCATCTATGCCAGGGACTTGCACCAGTGCAGCGACATCTTCATCGAAGTGAATCCGCGCCACCGCCGCTTCTATGAAGTCATGCTCGACTTCCGGGTCGAATGCGAATCGCGGCCGAATCCGCGCGTCGACGCGCCGGCCGTTCTGTTGCGCGGGCATATTGCCCGCGGCACCAAGCGGATTGCCGAGGTGGCGGGGAAGGGCGACCACGCGGTCGGCGACCGCTCCCTGTTTCCCTACTTTTTCTCGCCCCGCGAAGAGGGCGGTATCATTGCGCGCCTGAAACGCATTGGCTGATTCCTGCCCCTCCGCGTGGGTAGTTGAACAAAACTCCCTCTTGGCAGTCATCTGTAGCTTGCTCCTAGCTGCAGAAGCTCCTATATTCACTTTCTTCTTTTCACCATTTATAGCAAGGAACGCCCATGACGAGCGGTAAAACCCGCGATGAAATCGCCGAAGCCTACTCATCCGAGCCGTGGTGGTACGACATCCGCGGCTTCTTCATCCTCACGTTCGCCTATAACAGCACGATCGGCACCCAGATGCGTTTCTTCGGCCCGAATTTCGGCCCGGATCACCTGGAGGTCGCCTGCGGCACCGGAACCCTGCTGGAAATGATCCTCAACTGGCGCCGCCGCCGCCAGCTGCCCAAGGTGAACGTGGTCGGCATCGACTACGCGCCTTCGATGCTGGCCGGCGCCAGGAAGCGCTTCGCCAAGGATCCCCAGGTGAAAGTGCAGCACGCTGACGCGGCCGACCTGCCTTTCCCGGAGAACCACTTCGATACGGCCAACATCGCCAATTCGATCCACTGCTTCCCGACCGTCGACGGCGCCCTGCGCGACATCCTGCGCGTGCTCAAGCCGGGTGGGACGCTGGCGGCCAACGTGCTGCTGTATCCGAGCGGATTCGCACCGCTGCGATGGGCGGCGCAGAAGATCAATGATTGGGGAATCAGGAAGGGGATCCTGTACAGCCCATTTGAAGAAAACGAGATTCGCCAAAAAATCATCACGAGTGGCTATGAAATCGCTAGCGAGTTTAAGAGTGGTAATACTTGGAATGTCATTGCTCGCAAGCCACAAGCGACGGGACTTGCTTGACACACGTGTCGGGATTTTTTACACCTGTATTTGATTTCTTCTTCCTTAAATCATAAGTATATGATTTTAAATGATAATTTTTATCTGGCATGGAGATTGCTAAGTTAGACATGCAGCGTCAGACTAACTTAGGAGATCACATGAAATCGCTTTTTTCGAAGACCATCGTCGCATCGGCCGTAGCTGCCGTATCCCTGTTTGTCGGTGCAGCTAATGCGGCAGATTACCCGAATTTCACGGTAACTCCAGGGAACTTGGATCCCGTTACCGCTCCAAACGCACTCCCAACCTATCCGTATGGACCGTTCGAAGCCGACAAAATTACCGGTAACTACAACGAAGCGATTTCCTTCGATAGCAATGGGAATTTTTTTGTGTCCTTGTATTGGAGGGCTGGCCAGTTCGTAGATGAAGGTGGTGTTGGCCCGCTGGCGGGCACGACCACGGGCCTGAACGGCGGCCTGGCTCCTGGCCCTAATCAGTATGGCTACGGCCTGTATGCCCTGTATAAAGCCAGCGGCACTTATAGCATCAGCGGAAACACCACTAGCTTCACTTTCACCGGACCAGGTTCGTTGGCAGTGTATCTCGATCAAGATCAGGATACGGTTGGTGGCGTTGGTCAACGTCCAGCTACTGGCCAAGATGATTGGAACCTGACCGGTGCTGGCAACGATATCCTGCTGGCTCAAGGCGTTGCTCTGTCAGGTGAAGGTTCGTTCGCTCCAAATGCAAGCTGCGCGAATGTCCAGTTTGGATGTGGTCGATTTGCTTCGCAAACCACCTTCGAGCTCGTCGGACAAGGAGACCAGTTCTTCACTGCGCCAAATCCGTTCTACAACCTGTCGTTCCAGAGCGGCCAGCTGAATGGCTTCGTGATCGATCCGACCCGTACCGCATATATTGACGGTTCGTTGGACGTCGTGTTCGACCGAGCTGAAGTTCCAGAGCCGGCTTCGCTGGGTCTGCTGGGCCTCGGCCTGCTGGGCCTGAGCGCCGCACGTCGCCGCAAGCAAGCCAAGTAAGCTTTTGCAGAAGCTGCTTGCCAGCTTTCGTGAAATAAAAAATCCACTGCCTCGGCAGTGGATTTTTTTTTAAATAAATAATAGTTAACGCATTTTGTTGGCAAACTGGCGCTTGCCGATGGCGATCGCCAGCCTCTGGATCGGATGGCTGCTGCCGCCCGGGCGCCAGGTCTGCTTGAGCTTGTTGCGGTAGGCATCGAACTGCATGCCATAAGGCGCCGCCAGCACCTTGCCGCGGCCGAGCAGGATCTTCAGCGCTTCGGTCCCGACAATGCCTGCGCACAGCTGGCAGGCCATGAAGGTCGACGGGCCGCGCTGCTCGTCGAAATTCACCGCTTCCGGCATCACGAGGTAGGGACGGTGCAGCCCGGCCGGCGCCAGGCCGATGGCGAAACGGATCGCCTTGTCGATGTCCGGCAAGTCGCCCCATTGGAAATATTCTTCAAAGGTCATTCCGCCCGGCATGAAGTTCAGCAGGGCGGCGCCCATGCCCAGCGGCGCCGCGGTGGTGGCCGGCACGCCCAGCTGCGCGCACCTTGCAAAGGTCTGGCGGCGTGCGTCGAAGGCGAAGAAATCCAGGCCGTCGACATACAGGTCGGCATCGCCCAGGAAATCGTCGAGATTGCCGGCGTCGACGCCGTCCGAAAATACCCGGATGTCGACTTCGGGATTGATGTCGCGCGCCATGCGCTCCAATACCTCCGCTTTCGGCTGGCCCAGCGTGGACATCATCGCGCCCACTTGACGGTTGAAATTCGGGATGTCGAAGCGGTCGAAATCGGCGATATTGAATTTGGAAATACCGAGACGCGTCAATGTCAGCAGGTGGACCCCGCCGACACCGCCGATACCGGCAATCGCCACACGCTTGCTGCGCAAGCGTTGTTGTTCTTCTGGAGTGATCCAGCCAATATTGCGCGCAAAAGCCTGCTCGTAGCGAAACGGATTTTTCATCATGGATGGGAATAGTTGACGTAAAGCGCCGCTGTCGCGCATGCGCGTGATCGGCCTTATCGATACAGGTACCGCTATTTTGCGCTATGAGGAAATGTGGTGCTCATCCATGCGCAACAGGCGGTTGATGATACCGCGTTCCTCGCGGGGGGAAAAGAAATACGGGTAGAGCGAGCGCTCCGCGCTGCCGACCGGGGTATCGAAGGTTCCGCCCAGGCGTTCGACCTGTTCGCTCACGTAATCGAGGCTCAGGTGCATCAGGTAAGCCGGGGCATTCACGCGCGGATTGATTTTCAATTCCCCTTGCTGGCGGAAACCGAGCATGCGTTCATAGAAGCGGCGATGGCGCGGATTGATTTCGATGACGACGTCGGTGCAGTCATACAGGTCGCGCGCATAAATGAGTGCCAAATGAAATACGTTCGCCAGGGGAACTCGAGAGCGCTCCGAGAGGTCAAACGCTAACTTGGTGCATTCACACAGCCGTGCGCCGCGTGCACGATGCTCGTCAAGAATGTCCTTGAACAACTCGTCGGCCATCAGGCCGAGCTCCGAGTCGATACCGATGGTCACCGTGCCCACCACCTCACCCTTGTCGGTGGCGGTCAGCGTCACACGATTATGCTCATCGAGGACATGGCGCGAACCGGTATACCCGCGACGGGCATACATGCGTTTCACGAGCATGCTGGCCGAATTTCGGCCCTCAGCAGTATCCGGTAGACGAATTCCGTACGAATCGTCATTCACGATAAAACATCCTCGAAAGTAGAGGCTGCCATAGTATCGCGACTGACATATATCGCGCGTTCGCTAGGGAAGCAGCCAATGAAACCTGGGCCGATGAGGAACAGGACAGCGCCATCCCATGCCGAATGCAGGCATGCGATGGTTCAGGAAAGCCCGAAATCGTTGGCGTGCCACGTCCTTGCATCGAGGCGTGGCTTATGTGGAATCCGCCCCGGTTTCCGTCAATCGGGGCAATTCCGCCGCACCATCGGCGCAGCGGAACCGAAACCAGTTTGATATCAATATATTATCAAACTTACAGGGTCTTGAGCAATGCGCGCGCGGCATCAATTTCACTGAAAGGCGCATTCTGGGCGAGCGCCTTGTCGATTTCCTTGCGTGCTCCCTGCTTGTCGCCCGATTTATGCAGGGCGACCGCCAGGTGATAACGGATTTCCGGCGCATTCGGCGCTTTCTCGACAGCCTTCTGCAGCAGCGGCAGGGCGCGCGCGGTATCACCCTTTTCCACCAGCAGCCAGCCGAGGGTATCCATCACGCCGGGATGGTTGCCCGCCAGCTTGAAGGCTTGTTCGGCCGTCGCCAGTGCCCGCGGATCTTTTTCCTGCTGATAGGCCCAGGCCAGGTTATTCAAGATTTGCGGATTGTTCGGCGCCACCTTGAGCGCGCGCTCGAGCACAGGGATTGCCTGCTTGTATTCTTTGCTGCCCAGGTTGAGTTCCGCCACTACAAGGGCAACGCGGACATCGTTCGGATGCTGGTTCAGCCATTGCATGCCTCGGGCTCCAGCTTCCCTGGATTTGCCGGCCAGGCTCATCGCCTGAATGGTCTTGACGAGCAGGTCTGGCGAGTTGGACAGTGCCTGCGCTTTTTCATAGGCCGTCACCGCTTGCGCCGGTTTCTTCTGCAACACCATGACGTCGCCTTCGAACATGTAGCCGACAGGCGACTTTGGCTGGAGCCTCTGCAGTTCACGCGTGATCTGCAATGCGTCGTCGGGACGGCCAGCGCGCATGGCCATGTCGATCTGAGCCAGGCGGGCCGGAACGAAGTTCGGTTCCAGCTCGACGGCGCGCTTGAGGTGGGCGGCGGCCGAGGCCTCGTTCTTCATGGCCGTGTACACGCCGGCCAGGCGCAGCTGCGCCACCGCCGCCTTCGGCATGACGTTCACCAGCTTGCCGTAGGTTTCCAGGGCGCCCGCCGTGTCCTTGGTCGCCATCTGCGCCTGGCCCATCATTTCGAGCAGGCCGCCATGCGTCGGGTTGGCGGGTTGCAGCTTGCGCGCCAGGGTCAGGGCCTTCTGCGCCTGATTGGTACGGATGTAGTGCATGCCCAGGTTCAGGGCCGGCCCCACCGCTTCCGGATTGGCATTGCTGGCCTTCTCGAGCCAGCTCGTGACTTCGTCGGGACGGTTCTGCACCAGGGCCAGTTCGGCCAGCGCCGTCATCGCGTCGACGTTGTTCTTGTCCTTTTCCAGCACTTCCAGGAAGCGACCCTTGGCCGCCTCGGGCTGCTTCGCCTGCAGGTCCAGGCGTGCCAGGTTGGCGGTCGCAGGCAGGAAGGCCGGCTGCAGCGCCACCGCCTTGTCCCAGGCTGCGCGTGCGCCGGCAACGTCGCCCTTGGCCAGGTAGACCTGGCCTTTCAGGTTCTGCACCTGCGGGCTCTCCGGCTGCTGCTTCTCGAGGGAAGCGACCGCCTGCAGGGCCTTGTCGAACTGCTTCAGGCCCATGTGCGTCTGGATCAGGGCGACATTGGCTTCCGCCGACTTGGGGTCGAGCGTGGTGGCCAGTTCCAGTTCCTTCAGGCCACGTGCCTGGTCGCCCTGCGCGAGTTTCGAGATGCCGAGCGAGGTGCGCACGCCGGCCGCCTTGGGCGCCAGCTCGGCCGCCTTTTCCAGGTAATCGCTGGCCTTGCTGAAGTCACGCACCTGCATGTGCGACTGGCCTGCCAGGGCCAGCAGCTGTGCATCCTGGGTACCGTCCTTCAGCGCCGGCGCCAGCGCCGCGGCCGCATCGGCCGGCTGGCTGCTCTTGAGCAGGGTCTGGGCCAGCAGCTTGCGCGCATAGACATTGTTCGGGTTGCTCTCGAGATACCTGCGCAGGTGCTGTTCAGCCTGTTGCACCGCGCCGAGGTTCATCTCGGAGGCGCCGGCCAGCAGCAGGGTCGGCATGTGACCCGGCGCCACTTTCAGGATCTTTTGCAGCGATTCCTGGGCAACGGCATACTTACCTTGCGAGAACTCGTACAGGGCGCGCACGTAGACGACCAGCAGGTTGCCCGGCGCCGCTTTCTCGGCGCCTTCCACGGCCAGCTTGGCGGCCGGGAATTTGCCGCGGCCGATTTCGACGTAGGCCTTCTCGATAAAGGCATCCCGATGGTTCGGCTTGAGCTTGAGGGCTTCGTCATACGCCGCCACGGCCTCGTCGGCCTTATTGCTCATGCGCAGCATGCTGCCTTTCGCCATCCAGACGTCCGGGTTCTTCGGGTCCTTGGCCAGTGCCTCGGCCAACAGGCGCTCCGCACCTGCGCGGTCATCGTTCAGCATGGCATGGCGCGCCAGGCCGAGGTAGGCGCTGCCCAGGTTCGGATCGATGGCCAGCGCAGCCTCGAAGGCGGCCTTGGCTTCGTCCGGCTTGCCGGTCACCAATAGGGCGTCGCCACGCAGGGTCAGCAGCGACGCCGAGCCCTTGGCTTGATCTGCAGAAATGTCATCCAATAATTCCTTGGCGCGGCCCTGCAGCATGTTGGCCCTGCCCAGCAGCGGCAGGACACGGCCGGCATCGGCGCCGAGGGAACGGGCCTTGCGCAGTTCCTTGTCCGCCGAGACGGCATCGCCTGTTTCCAGGTGCAGCATGCCCAGTTGAATACGCGCTTCGGCGTCCTCCGGATTCTTGGCCACGGCGTTCTTCAGCTGGATCATCGCCGCCTTGACGTCGCCCTTTTGCTGATACTGCTTGGCTTCCGCCAGCAGCGTTTCCGTCGACTGGTTATTGCTGCAGGCGGACAAACCCGCCATCAGGAAGGCGCTGGAAAGAAGTGCGGCGGAAAGCTTGAGCTTGGAGGCGTGGCGCGGCATAGGAATTCCTTGTAGGTTGTCTGGCATTCGCATGTTGGTGCGAAGAATTAACTCGACAACAATAATACATGATGGAATCCTGTGCCAACGCAACATGGATGATACATTGTTGCAAAACTTTCCTGATTGTTGCTCTCAAAAAATTTACTGTTGGACGGGTGGTACAAGCCCTATTCTGGCGGGTTGCCTTTGCGCAAGCGGCCCAGCAATTCCTCGACATTGTCGCCCACGGGAAGGCCATGCCGGCGCAGCAATTGAACGTGCAGCACCAGATTCTCGAGCACGAGCTTGGCCGACACCGCCAGCAGCGTCATCAGGCGGTCTTCGGTGCTGAAGTTTTCCATGGCGGCCGCCATTTCGCACAAGTGGCTGGCCACCAGGGTGCGCAGCTCGTCTTCGGGAAAGGGAAGGTCGGCGAAGTCGATCGGATCTTCCTGTTCGACTTCGGCCATCAGGGCGGCAAGTTGCTCGGGCTGGATCGGCATACATGAACTCCATGGATGGTTGTCCAGTCCATTCTAGGCCAGCCGCGCATGCAGGACCCACGGAATTGGACAGATGCGGCGCCAGCCAGGCAGGCATAGAATGACATTTCACATTAGAAATGATGGGCGCAGGCGATGGCACGGCTGTTCTTCACCCAGCAACTGGCGCGCTTTATCAGCGTGCCCCAGGTCGAGACCTCGGCAGGCGCACTGCGCGCCGCCCTGGAAGATGCCTTCGCCATCAATCCGCTGCTGCGCGGCTACGTGCTCGACGACCAGGGTCGGCTGCGCGCCAACGTGACTATCTTTATCGACGGCCGGCGCTGCCATGATCCGGCGCGCCTGGACGACCCCTTGCAGCCCGGCAGCCAGGTCTACGTGCTGCAGGCCCTTTCCGGAGGCTGAACATGAGCGAGCGTGCTTACCTGTCGACCCGCAAGGGCCTGTTCGAACTGCGCAAGGAAGCGGGCCGCTGGGACTTCGGCCCGGTCCATTTCCTGGGCGAGCCGGTGTCGATGGCGCTGCCGGACCCGCGCGACGGCAGCCTGTATGCGGCCCTGAACCTGGGCCATTTCGGGGTCAAGCTGCACCGCCGCCGCGGAGGTAGCGAAACCTGGACCGAACTGCCCGCACCAAGCTACCCGCCCAAGCCGGAGGATAGCGAAGACAAGACCGACTGGAACAACCGCATGATCTGGGCGCTGGAGGCGGGCCATGCCGGCCAGCCCGGCCTGCTGTGGGCGGGCACGCTGCCCGGCGGCCTGTTCGTCTCGAGCGACCATGGCGACACCTGGCAACTGGTGCGCCCGCTGTGGGACGTGCCACAGCGCGCCAACTGGTTCGGGGGCGGTTACGACGTGCCCGGCATCCACAGCATCAGCCTCGATCCGCGCGATGCCGGGCAGCTGCTGGTCGGGGTCTCCTGCGGCGGCGCCTGGCGCAGCGAGGACGGCGGCGCCAGCTGGAGCGTCAGCGCGACCGGCATGCGCGCCGACTACATGCCGCCCGAGATGAACGAGAACGAGGAGATCCAGGACCCGCACCGCATCGTGCGCTGTGCCGGACAGCCGGACGTGCTCTGGTGCCAGCACCACAACGGCATGTGGCGCTCGAACGATGGCGGGCGGCGCTGGCAGGAAATCACGGTGGCGCCGCTGTCGCGCTTCGGCTTCGCGGTGGCGGCCCATCCCACTGACGGCAATACCGCCTGGTTCGTGCCGCTGGAGGCGGACCAGCGCCGCATCCCGGTCGGCGCCGCCATGGCGGTGCTGCGCACGCGCGACGGCGGCAAGAGCTTCGAGGTGCTGCGTCATGGCCTGCCGCAGGAGCATTGCTACGATCTGGTGTACCGCCACGGGCTGGCGGTGAGCAGCGACGGCCATACCCTCCTGATGGGGTCGACGACGGGCGGGGTGTGGATCTCGGAAAACGGCGGCGACAGCTGGCGGACCTTGTCCACCACGCTGCCGCCGGTGTATGCGGTGACGTTTGGCTGATCCTTGGCTGTAACGCCGCCGTCGATACTTCGCAAGACGGTGACGTTACGACACACACGTTCGACTGGTTTTACTCGTCCTGCGGTAGATGCATAGAAACGGTTGCGCGCAGCTTGTCTGCAAATCCATAGAGGTCGTCAATTTCATTCAAGGCGAACTTTTCTTCCGCCTTGTCAGCGCCAAAAATCCCAACTGCCAGCTTTTGCGTATTATTGAAGCGCAGTCGGCAGACAGGCTTTCGATTGTTGTCGTCTAGCAGAATGGCGCAATAGCTCAGATTGTCACGCATGACGATGCGTCTCGGGCTAACCACATCACGCAGAATTGATCGGACAATATGGAGCCCTTCAATTTCTTCAGCCGTGGTAACGACTTCGGGCTCATCATCCGTGCGGGGGATGATTGGTGCTGCGTTCTCTTCAACGACCGGGAACTCCGCAGCCATTGCCCCCTTAAGGCGGACATTAATTCGTTCCGCAAGAAGTTGCTCGAAAGCGCGCTTCGTGATTTGCGTGAACTGGTCTTTGAGGGTCGGTGTAAAGCGCCGGCCGCCGAGCAAGTCGCTGGACAGCAAACGAACAAATTCGTCTGGAGGATTCGATACCCACTCTGCCAGCCGCTCTTGAATGGCACGTGTGTACTTCAAGTCGCTGGCAGTGTTAAGGATCGTATCGACATCAAACGTGGTCTTCGCAAACTTCTTCAGTTCTTCCACGTCCCGTTCTTTGAAGTCGAGGATGTCGAATTCAAAGAATGGCGTGTCATCCATCTTATTTGGTTGCTCGAGGTCAGTAAAGAACCGGTACTTCAGTCCGTTGGTCAGCACGCCGAAGCGCGATTCCGTCACGTGAAATATCTGAATAGTTGACCCGCGTGGTTGATATGAAGATCGGCGCCGCACTTCTTGCACTCGAATAGCATGATTGGATCACCGTCGCGAAGGATCGCATAGTCGACCTTTTCCCCCTTCTTTGTGCCAATGTCAGCAACCAGCTCAGGTGTGACCTCAGTTGGATCGAAGACGTTGTATCCCAGAAGTTGGATGAAGGGCATGACCATGGCGTTCTTGGTCGCCTCTTCTGTCTGAATCAGAGACTTGGTATTCTGGATTCGCGTTGCAAGTGTTCGCAGCTGGTCGATCAGGTCCACGGTAAAGCTCCTTGGCTAACATGTGTGCTTGAGAAACGATTACTTACGGGAACTAACTTTATGTTGCGCTCGTTTTAGTTTTATTTCAACAGGTAAATGCCTGCGCTTTTCTTGGCCCGATGCTCGTGTTGAATGAACGCGACAGCACCAAATGAAAAAGGCTAGCCCGGAATCGGGCTAGCCTCTAAGGAAGTACCAGACGTGGCTTGGTACTCAGGTCTTACATATTGCGGCGATACTGTCCGCCAACCTCGAACAGCGCGGTCGTGATCTGGCCCAGCGAGCAGACGCGCACGGCGTCCATCAGCTTGGCGAACACGTTTTCGTTGTCGATCGCGGCCTGCTGCAGCGCGGCCAGGGCGGCCGGGGCCTTGTCGGCATTGCGAGCGTGGAAGGCTTCCAGGCGGGTCAGCTGCGACTGCTTTTCGTCGTCGGTCGAACGCGCCAGTTCGATCGTCGCCGGGGCGCCGGCGCCGTTCGGGTTGCGGAAGGTGTTCACGCCGATGATCGGCAGCGAGCCGTCGTGCTTCTTGTGCTCGTACAGCATCGACTCTTCCTGGATCTTGCCGCGCTGGTAACCGGTTTCCATCGCGCCCAGCACGCCGCCGCGCTCGGCGATGCGTTCGAACTCCTGCATCACCTGCTCTTCGACCAGGTCGGTCAGCTCGTCGATGATGAAGGCGCCCTGGTTCGGGTTCTCGTTCTTCGCCAGGCCCCATTCGCGGTTGATGATCAGCTGGATCGCCAGTGCGCGGCGGACCGATTCGTCGGTCGGCGTGGTGATCGCTTCGTCGTAGGCATTGGTGTGCAGCGAGTTGCAGTTGTCGTAGATCGCGATCAAGGCCTGCAGCGTGGTGCGGATGTCGTTGAAGTCGATCTCCTGCGCGTGCAGCGAGCGGCCCGAAGTCTGGATGTGGTACTTCAGCTTCTGGCTGCGCTCGTTGGCGCCGTACTTGTCGCGCATGGCCACTGCCCAGATGCGGCGCGCCACGCGGCCCAGCACCGTGTATTCCGGGTCCATGCCGTTCGAGAAGAAGAAGGACAGGTTCGGGGCGAAGTCGTCGATGTGCATGCCGCGCGCCAGGTAGGCTTCGACAAAGGTGAAGCCGTTCGACAGCGTGAAGGCCAGCTGCGAGATCGGGTTCGCGCCCGCTTCGGCGATGTGGTAACCCGAGATCGACACCGAGTAGAAGTTGCGCACCTGGTGGTGGACGAAATATTCCTGGATGTCGCCCATCACCTTCAGCGAGAACTCGGTCGAGAAGATGCAGGTGTTCTGGCCCTGGTCTTCCTTCAGGATGTCGGCCTGCACGGTGCCGCGCACGTTCATCAGGACCCAGTCCTTGATCTTTTGCGCTTCGTCGTCGGTCGGCTGGCGATGGTTGTCCGCCACGAACTTGTCGATCTGCTGGTCGATGGCGGTGTTCATGAACATCGCCAGGATGGTCGGGGCCGGGCCGTTGATCGTCATCGACACCGAGGTCGACGGGCTGCACAGGTCGAAACCGTCGTACAGCACCTTCATGTCGTCCAGGGTCGCGATCGACACGCCCGAGTTGCCGACCTTGCCGTAGATGTCAGGACGCAGGGCCGGATCGGCGCCGTACAGGGTCACCGAGTCGAATGCAGTAGATAAGCGCTTCGCGTCCATGCCGGTCGAGACCAGCTTGAAGCGCTTGTTGGTGCGGAAGGCGTCGCCTTCGCCCGCGAACATGCGGGTCGGGTCTTCGCCTTCGCGCTTGAAAGCGAAGACGCCGGCGGTGTAGGGGAAAGAGCCCGGCACGTTTTCCAGCATCAGGAAGCGCAGGACTTCGCCGTGGTCCTCGAACTTCGGCAGGGCGACCTTGCGAATCGGGTTGCCCGACAGGGTCTTCTGTACCAGGCGGGTGCGGATTTCCTTGTCGCGGATCTTGACGACGTAGTCGTCGCCGGCGTAGGCGGCTTGCATGTCCGGCCACATGGCCAGCAGTTTTTTCGCGCTGCCTTCCATGGCGTTGTCACGCTCGGTGATCAGGTCGTCCAGCACTACCTCGCGGTTGGCGGCGGCCAGCATGCGCTTGGTTTCGCTCAGCTGCTGGCGCTCGCGCGCCAGTTGCACCTGCTTCTTGACGTTGCGGTGGTAGCCACGCACGGTATCGGCGATCTCGGCCAGGTAACGGGCCCTGCTAGGGGGCACGATCACGTTTTTGCCGCTCGAGTATTTTTGCGATGGCGCGGCCAGCTTGCTTGGCTCCACCTGCAGTCCCAGCTCGGCCAGTTTCGGCAGCAGGCCGTGATAGAGGGCAGTGACGCCATCGTCGTTGAAGCGCGACGCCTGGGTGCCGTACACCGGCATCTCGTCCGGCTGCTTGCTCCACAGTTCGCGGTTGCGCTGGTACTGCTTGGAGACGTCGCGCAGCGCGTCCTGGGCGCCCTTGCGGTCGAATTTATTAATGGCGATGAAGTCGGCGAAGTCGAGCATGTCGATCTTCTCGAGCTGCGAGGCGGCGCCGAATTCCGGGGTCATCACATACATCGAGGTGTCGACATGCGGCACGATGGCGGCGTCGCCCTGGCCGATGCCCGAGGTCTCGACGATCACCAGGTCGAAGCCGGCCACCTTGCAGGCGGCGATCACGTCAGGCAGGGCCTGCGAGATCTCGGAACCGGCTTCGCGGGTGGCGAGCGAGCGCATGAACACGCGCGCCTGGCCGTTCCAGGGATTGATCGCGTTCATGCGGATACGGTCGCCCAGCAGGGCGCCGCCCGACTTGCGGCGCGACGGGTCGATCGAGATGACGGCGATGTTCAGGCGGTCGCCCTGGTCCAGTCGGATGCGGCGGATCAGTTCATCGGTCAGCGAGGATTTGCCCGCGCCGCCGGTGCCGGTGATGCCGAGCACCGGCGCCTTGACGCTGTCGGCGGCTTCGACGATCTGCTTGCGCAGGCCTTCGTCGGCCTTGCCGTTCTCGAGGGCCGTGATCAGTTGGGCCAGCGGGCGATGGCGCGCGGCGATATCGCCTTGTTGCAAGGCGTCGATCGAGGTCGGGACGTAGGACGACAGGTCGACGTCGCAGCTTTCCAGCATCGAGCGGATCATGCCGACCAGGCCCATGCGCTGGCCGTCTTCCGGGCTGAAGATGCGGGTGACGCCATAGGCGTGCAGTTCTTCGATCTCGCTCGGGACGATCACGCCGCCGCCGCCGCCGAACACCTTGATGTGGGCGCCGCCGCGCTGGCGCAGCAGGTCGATCATGTACTTGAAGTATTCGACGTGGCCGCCCTGGTAGCTCGAGATGGCGATGCCTTGCACGTCTTCGGCCAGGGCCGCGGTGACGACTTCGTCGACCGAGCGGTTGTGGCCGAGGTGGATCACTTCGGCGCCGTTCGACTGCAGGATGCGGCGCATGATGTTGATCGAGGCGTCATGGCCGTCGAACAGCGAGGCGGCGGTGACGAAACGCACCTTGTTGGCCAGCTTCGGCTGCTCCGGCAGGTCGAGTTTCGCGGCGGGGGTGATGTCGTTCATTGGATTGGGTCCTTGGGAGTTCGGGAGGACAGGGGTATCTCGGTACGGTATATGACGTTAACGTTAACGTCAAGCCGGGCACGCCGCCCCAGGCCGTCGTTCCGGCGAAGGCCGGAACCCAAGTTCAACGCACGTGTCTTATACCAGCGACAGCAGGATGCGAAGGAAATTGGATCCCGGCCTGCGCCGGGATGACGTTGTTTAGCGTTAGTGCTTACTCAAGCAGCACGACGTTTGACGTTGCCGGAGAGCAGCTCAGCCTTGCGCGCACGGAACTCGGCCACGGCCTTTTCCTTCACGTGGCCGAAGCCGCGGATCTGTTCCGGCAGCGAAGCCAGTTCGATTGCTTCGAGATAATTCGAAGCGTCGAGCCTGGCGACCAGCGCTTCCACCATCTCGCGGTATTCCACGATCAGTGCACGCTCCATCTTGCGCTCCGCGGTCTTGCCGAAGACGTCGAAGGCGCCGCCGCGCAGACCCTTCATTTTGGCCAGCAGCTTGAAGGCGCCGAACATCCAGGAGCCATACTGCGCCTTGACCATGTGGCCCTTGGCGTCCTTCTTCGCGAACAGCGGCGGCGCCAGGTTGAACTTGAGTGAGAAGTCGCCTTCGAACTGGGTCTTGAGCTGCTCGACGAACTGGCCGTCGGTGTACAGGCGCGCCACTTCGTACTCGTCCTTGTAGGCCATCAGCTTGGCGTAGTTCTTCGCCACGGCCATCGACAGCTTGTTGCCCAGGCCTTGCGCCGATTCGGCCGTGCGCACGCGCTCCACCAGGTTCTTGTAGACCTCCGCATAGGCGGCGTCCTGGTAGCCGGTCAGGTGCTCGACGCGCTTCTTGACGACGCTGTCCAGGCTTAGCGGCATCTGCACTACGATGGCCTGCGCGGGAATCGCCTGCTTCTCGACGCGCTTGAAGTCCACTGCTGCGCGGCGGCCCCACAGGAAGCTCATCTTGTTGGACGCGACGGCCACGCCGTTCAGTTCGATCGCGCGCAGCAGGGCGGCTTCAGTCAAGGGGATGCGGCCTTTCTGCCACGCGTAACCCATCAGGAACAGGTTCGTCGCGATCGAGTCGCCCATCAGCGCGGTCGCCAGCTTGGTCGCATCGACGAAATCGACACCCGATTCACCGCCCACGGCTTCCAGGATCAGCGAGCGCACGTCGCCAGAAGGGAATTCCCAGTCGCGCTGCTGGGCAAAGGTGCCGGTCGGCTGCTCGTGCAGGTTGACGATGGCCAGGGTGCGGCCTGGACGCATCTTGGAGACCGCATCGGCGGCGCCGGTAGTCAGGATGTCGCAGCCGAGGATCAGGTCCGCTTCGCCGGTGGCGATGCGCTGGGCGTGCAGGCGGTCCGGGGTGGCGGCGATCTTCACGTGCGAGGTCACCGAGCCGTTCTTCTGGCTCATGCCGGTCATGTCCAGCACCGACGCACCCTTGCCTTCCAGGTGGGCGGCCATGCCCATCAGCGCGCCGACGGTGATCACGCCGGTGCCGCCGATGCCGTTGATCAGGATGTTGTAGGGATGCTCGACGCTCGGCAGTTTCGGCTCGGGCAGGGCGCCCCAGCCGTCTTCGCTGCCGCTCTTCGGCACGCCGGTCTTGCTCTTCTTGAGCGTGCCGCCTTCGACGGTGATGAAGCTCGGGCAGAAGCCTTTCGCGCACGAGTAATCCTTGTTGCACGAGGACTGGTCGATCTGGCGCTTGCGGCCGAACTCCGTTTCCTTCGGCAGGATCGAGACGCAGTTCGACTGGATGCCGCAATCGCCGCAGCCTTCGCACACGGCTTCGTTGATCACCATGCGCTGGTTCGGGTCGGGGAACTCGCCTTTTTTACGGCGGCGGCGCTTCTCGGCGGTGCAGGTCTGGTCGTAGATGATGACCGTGACGCCCGGCAGTTCGCGCAGCTCGCGCTGGACGTCGTCCATGTGCTTGCGGTCGTGCAGGGTGACCATGGCCGGCAGGTTCGAGCGGTCCGCATAGCGCGACAGGTCTTCGGTCACGAGCGCAATGCGTTTCACTCCCTCGGCCGCCATCTGCTGGGCGATGTGCGGCACCGACGTCGTGCCGTCGACCGGCTGGCCGCCGGTCATCGCGACCGCGTCGTTGTACAGGATTTTGTAAGTGATGTTGACCTTGGCCGACACCGCCGCGCGGATCGCCAGGTAACCCGAGTGGAAGTAGGTGCCGTCGCCCAGGTTCTGGAACACGTGCGGCACCTTGGAGAACGCGGCCTGGCCGATCCACGGCGTGCCTTCGCCGCCCATGTGGGTGGTCAGCTTGTTCATCTCCGGGTAGATCGAGGTCGCCATCACGTGGCAGCCGATGCCGGCCAGCGCGAAGGAACCGTCCGGCACCTTGGTCGAGGTGTTGTGCGGGCAGCCGGAGCAGTAGAAGGCCGGGCGGAAGGGCGTGGTGATCGCCTTCTGCAGCACGGCGTCCTTGGCTTCCAGGAAGGCCAGGCGCGCGCGGATCAAATCGCGGGTGGTGTCATCGGAGATCAGGCGCGCGATACGGCCGGCGATTACGCGTGCCACCTGCGCCACCGAGAAGTCGGCTTTCGGCGGCAGCAGCCAGTCGCCGCGCGGCGCCACCCATTCGCCCTTGTCGTCGAACTTGCCGACGATGTGCGGACGGACGTCGTCGCGCCAGTTGTACAGCTGTTCCTTGAGCTGGTACTCGACGACCTGGCGCTTCTCTTCGACCACCAGGATCTCTTCCAGCCCCTGCGCGAATTCGCGCACGCCTTCCGGCTCCAGCGGCCAGATCATCGCCACCTTGTACAGGCGCAGGCCGACCTTCTCGGCCATCGCTTCGTCGATGCCCAGTTCTTCCAGCGCTTCCAGCACGTCCAGGTAGGACTTGCCCGAGGCGATGATGCCCAGCTTGGCGTCAGGGCTGTCGATGGTAGTGCGATTGAGCTTGTTTTCTCTAGCGTAGGCCAGGGCCGCGTAGATCTTGTAGTCCTGCATCAGCGCTTCCTGCGCGCGCGCCTGCTGGCCCAGCGGGACCGACGACAGCTTGGTATTCAGTCCGCCTTCCGGCATCACGAAGTCTTTCGGATACTTGACCTCGACCCGGAAGGGGTTGGCGTCGACCGAGGCGCTCGATTCGACCGTGTCGGCCAGCGCCTTGAAGGCCACCGCGCAGCCCGAGTAGCGCGACATGGCCCAGCCGTGCACGCCCAGGTCCAGGTATTCCTGCACGTTGCAGGGGTAGAGCACCGGGATCATGCAGGCCGAGAAGATGTGGTCGGACTGGTGCGGCAGAGTCGAGGAGTAGGCCCCGTGGTCGTCGCCGGCCACCAGCAGCACGCCGCCATGCTTCGCGGTGCCGGCGTGGTTCATGTGCTTGAAGACGTCGCCGCAGCGGTCCACGCCCGGGCCCTTGCCGTACCACATGGCGAACACGCCGTCGTACTTGGCGGGGCCAATCAGGTCGACGGTCTGGGTGCCCCAGACGGCGGTGGCGGCCAGGTCTTCGTTCACGCCGGGGACGAACTGCACGTGGCTGGCTTCCAGGTGGCCCTTGGCCTTCCACAGGGTCTCGTCAAGGCCGCCGAGCGGCGAGCCGCGGTAGCCGGACACGAAGCCGGCGGTGTTCAGGCCGGCGGCGGCATCGCGCTCGCGCTGCATCATCGGCAGGCGCACCAGGGCCTGGATACCGGACAGGAAGATGTTGCCGGTCCTGGCGGTGTATTTGTCGTCGAGGGTAACGGTGGTCAGGCGGGACGAATAGTCCGGCGCCACGGTCTGTGGCGTGACGGTATCTGGCATGCGGGTCTCCATTGTATGGTTCGGTGCTAGGCGCCTCCCGCCGGGTAGGCAAGGGCGCTTTTTAACCGCGTGGAGTGTAGGGACTTCGACCCGCCAGGGCCAATAGGGAATGCGGATGGGGGTATAAGTAAATCTGATGACCGTTATGCGACCAGCCGTGCGCCTGGCCAGGCGCCGCGTTCACACAGGTCTTCGGTCACTTCGCGCACCAGTTTCGCGATCGCCGCGGAGGCATTCGTCAGCGGGATATTCCGTGAGGCGCACAGCGTCACGCGGCGCGTCACCGCCGGCTCGCCCACCGGCCAGGCCGCCATTGCACCGCGTTCGATGTCGGCCAGCAGCGGCGCGACCGGCAGCAAGGTGGCGCCCAGGTCGGCCAGCAGGGCGGAGCGCAGGATGGCGATCGAATTGATTTCGAGGATGGTGCCGAGCGCCAGGCCGGCGCCTTGCGCCGCCTGCTCGACCAGCGGCCGCACGCCGTGCTGGCGCGCCGGCAGGATCAGGGTGCTGGCCAGGGCCTCGCGCAGGCTCAGCCTGTCCACCGCCGGTGCGAAGTTCGAGCCGGCCCGGCAGATGAACATCAGGTCTTCCTCGACCAGTGCGGTGGCGGTGAAATGCCCGGCCGGGACGACGTCGAACAGCACCGCCAGGTTCAGGCGGCCCGACTTGAGCTGTTCGGTGAGGCTGCCCGAGATTTCCTCGGTCAGTTGCAGGGTAATTTCCGGATATCTGGCCCGGGTGGCCTTCAGGAGCGGCAGCGCCAGCGCACCCGAAATACTGTGCGGCAGGCCGAGCGACACGCTGCCCGAAGGCCGCGTGGTCGACTGCACCACCGCCGAACGGGCATCGGCCACCTGCTTGAGGATGGCTTGCGCGTGTTCGTAAAAGATCTTGCCGGCGTCGGTGCTGACGACGCCATGGGCCGAGCGGTGCAGCAGCTGCGCGCCCAGTTCTTCTTCGAGCTGGCGTAGCTGCTGGGTCAAGGCCGGCTGCGCCACGTGCAGGACCAGCGCGGCGCGCGATAGCGAGCCGTGATCGACAATGGCGACGAAATACCGGAGTTGACGAAGTTCCATCCTGCAGTGTTGTGTCCAGCAAGCAACAAATAATGATTGTGTGTAACAAAATTGTTATACTGCCCCGTGGCCGATGGGCGCCGACATTATTACAGAGCAGAGTAGCGACATGTTGAAAAAGGTGGATGCATCGCAGCTGAGGATTGGTATGTATATCCACGATCTCGACTGCGGCTGGATGGACCATCCGTTTGTGCGCGCCCGTTTCGAGCTCACCACGGACGAAGAAATCTACAAGATCCGCAATGCCAAGATCCGCGCTGTCGTCATCGACTGCAGCAAGGGCCTGGACGTGGACGACGCGCCGACCCTGGCGCAGGCCGATGCCGCCACCGAAGCGGAAGTGACGGCGATCGCCGCCGCGCCGCGGATCGTCACCCGCGTGTCCCTGGGTGAAGAGCTGCAGCGTGCCGCGCATATCCGCAAGCAGGCGGCCGGCCTGGTGCGCACCGTGATGGCCGACGCCCGCCTCGGCAAGGCCGTCGAGCTGGACAAGGTGGGGCCGGTCGTGGAGAGCGTGACCGAATCGATCCTGCGCAATTCCGGCGCGCTGCTCGGCCTCCTGCGCATCAAGAACAAGGACGACTACACCTTCCTGCATTCGGTCAGCGTGTGCGCGCTGCTGGTCGCGTTCTGCCGTTCGCGCAAAATGGACGAGGATACGATCTACCAGGCCGGCCTGGGCGGCCTGCTGCACGATACCGGCAAGGCGCTGGTGCCGGACAGCATCCTGAACAAGCAGGGCCGCCTGACCGACGAGGAATTCGACATCATCAAGCGCCACCCGCGCGACGGCTACGACATCCTGGCCAAGACCCCGGAGATCGGCCCGATCCCGCTCGACATCACGCTGCACCACCACGAGCGGCGCGACGGCAGCGGCTATCCGGACAAGCAGGGCGAAGGCAGCATCAGCGAACTGGCGCAGATGGCGGCGATCGTCGACGTCTACGACGCCATCACCTCGGACCGCTGCTACCACAAGGGCATGCCGGCGGCCGAAGCGCTGCGCAAGATCTACGAGTGGAGCAAGTTCCACTTCAACCCCACGCTGGTCCAGGAGTTCATGCGCTGTGTCGGCATCTACCCGGTCGGCACCCTGGTGCTGCTCGAATCCGGCCGCCTGGGTGTGGTGATCGAGCCGCACGAAACCAGCCTGCTCACGCCGAAGGTCAACGTGTTCTTCAGCACCAAGAGCCAAGGCTACATCAAGCCGCAGACCCTCGACCTGTCCAAGCCGCTCGGCTTCGGCGGCGGCGACAAGATCCTGCGCCACGAGTCGGCCGAGAAGTGGAACGTCAATCCGCTGCAGTTCATGAACATCGCCTGAGCTCCAGGCCGCGCCTTACAAGCCGCCCGCGCAGCGCAAGGTCGTCCCGGTGACGTAGGACGCGGCAGGCGACAGCATCCACAGCACCGCTTCCGCGATCTCGTCGGGCGTGGCCAGGCGCCCCATCGGGATCGCCGGCGCCACGCGTTCCGGCCGGCCCGGCTCGCCGGCCGCCGCATGGATGCCGGTCAGCGTCGACCCGGGCGCCACCGCGCACACGCGGATACCCTCCGGCGCCATCTCGCGCGCCAGTCCCAGCGTGAAGGTCTCGACCGCCGCCTTGCTGGCGGCGTAGTGCACGTACTCGCGCGGGCTGCCGGTGCTGGCCGCGATCGAGGACAGGTTGACGATCACCCCGCGCGTGCCATGGCGCCGGAAGGCGTCGATCGCCGCGCGGCAGCAGTGCATGGTGCCGTACACATTGGTGCGGAATACCGCTTCGATGGTGGCGGGATCGGTTTCCATGAAGCGCGCGATGCGTCCCGTGATGCCGGCATTGTTGACCAGCGCCGCAGGCGGTCCGAGTTCCTGCTCGGTGCGTGTGAACAGCTGCGCCACTTCCGCTTCTGCCGCGACGTCGGCCTGGATCGCGGCAGCCTGTCCGCCATCGGCGCGGATCGCCGCCACCAGCGCCTGCGCCGCCGCTTCGTCATGACGGTAGTTGACCGCCACCGCATGGCCGCCGGCGGCCGCCTGCCTGGCGATGGCGGCGCCGATGCCGCGCCCGGCGCCTGTCACGATCAGTACCTTGCTCATCCCGACACTCCTGTTGTGGTGGCAGGCCACTGCCTGCATACTCGACACACTATACCAAGCGAGGAAGGCGGCCATGCACCCACCCATCGAATGCTGGTTCGAGTTCGGCAGCAACTACAGCTACCTGTCGACCATGCGTATCGAGGCGCTCGCACGTCGCGCCTCGGTGCCGCTGCACTGGAAGCCCTTCCTGCTGGGGCCGATCTTCCGTGAACTCGGCTGGCAAAGCTCGCCCTTCGCGGAGCAGAAGGAGAAGGGCGAGTACGTCTGGCGCGACATGGCGCGCCGCGCCGCGAAATACGGGATTCCCTTCAAGCGGCCCTCGGCCTTCCCGCGCCGGGCCCTACTGCCGATGCGGGTCGCGCTGCTCGGCGCGCAGCAAGCCTGGATGGGCGAATACTGCCGCCGCATCATGCTGCGCAACTGGTCCGAAGATGCCGACATCGACGACGCCGGCACCGTGCTGGCGGCGCTGGAGGGCCTGGTCGCCGAGCCGGAAGCGGTGCTGCGCGAGGCGGAAGGGGAGGCCAACAAGGCGGCGCTGCGCGCGCAGACCGCGGCCGCACGCATGCTTGGCATCTTCGGTGCGCCGACCTTTATCGTGCAGGGCGAGCTGTTCTGGGGCGATGACCGCCTGGAAGACGCTCTCGAATTCGCGCAGGCCCGGCAGGCGCCCTAGAAGAACTCGGCGGTGTCGTTGGTGGCGACGGTCTGCAGCAGGCCGTTCGCTACCAGCTCCTCGTAATGGCAGGCGCGGTTGCGGCCGTTGGCCTTGGCGAAATACAGGGCCTGGTCCGCGTGACCCAGGGTCACGACCGGCGAATCGGTGGCGCTGATGCTGGTGAAGCCGACGCTCACGGTAACGCGGCCTACCTGCGGGAACACGTGCGCCTCGACGTTGGTGCGGAAGCGGTCGATGATCTTGCGGGCATTCTCGAGCGTGGTCGAACGCAGCAGCACCACGAACTCTTCGCCGCCGAAGCGGAACACGCGGTCCTGCGAACGGAACGAGGACTGCAGCAGGTTCGCGACCAGGATCAGCACTTCGTCGCCGTACAGGTGGCCGAAGCGGTCGTTCACCATCTTGAAATGGTCGACGTCGACCACGGCCAGCCACTGCTTTTCCTCGGCCCCGTGCTGGCGCCGTTCCAGCTGGCCCGGCACCAGGGGTTCGGTGTCGCCGCTGTGCAGCATGCGCGCCAGCTGGTCGTCGAAGGTCTTGCGGTTCAGTAGTCCGGTGAGCGAGTCGCGCTCGCTGTAGTCGAGCAGGTTCTGGAAATTGCGGTAGACGCCGACGATCCCGCTGATCGTATGGATCGATTCGGCGGTGAAGCCTTGTGCGTGCACGATCTCGAGGCAGGTATCGGCCTTGTCGCCGAACCAGATCGGCAGCCACAGGCGGCGCAGGCCGTCGCTGCCCAGGCCTTCGGCACGCGAATCATGATGTTCGAGGCAGTGCGCCAGTTCGGGAAAGGCCGAGAGCGGCTCGCCCGGGCTGCCGCTATCGTGCTGCTCTTCCGGACAGGCGACGCCGCCGGCGCGGATGCAGGCGCGCGAACGCACGAAGCTCTGCCCGCAGACCGTCGTAATGTTCAAGACCCGGGTCTGCAGCGCGCCCGCCAGTTCCTGTACCGCCGAAATCACGGAGATGTCGAGCATCGTGTGATCGCGGTGGCCAGTCATGTCCACCATGTGTCGCAGCAGGGAATCCATGTCGGTTTTTTTCAGAAACGCAGAGAAACTGAGTCAAGCAAGAGCACGGCCGGGTTGGTAGTACGGCTGCCGCTTTTTTAGGCGGGCAAGAGGGACAGCATAAAGCGTTTTTGTATTGTAGGCAACTATTCTTAACAATATTTATCTTTTTAATGTCTGGAAGGTAATGCTTGGTGGCCGTCTGCTTGTGCACGCGCAAGTCCATGCAGAAACACAGATTTCCACATGGCAAGCTTGCCCGGCGTCAACTTGTCGTGCGGCACTATTCGGTACAGTGAACTCACTGACAGACGCAGTCGAAAGCAGCAAAAGACGGGGCCCCGTCTGTCAGTAAGACCCAGTAGTAGATGTTCCATCAACCATCACAAGGAGTTCATCATGAGCACCATTACCTCCGCCATCAAAACCTTCATTGCCGATGAAAACGGGGTGACGGCCATCGAATACGGCCTGATCGCTGCACTGGTCGGCATTGCGTTGGCAGGGGCTGCCGAGGCTCTCGGCGCTGATATTACCGCGCTGTTCAACAAGATTGGCGAAGAGCTGAACCCGACTCCGCCTGCAGGCCCTTAATATCGCTAACGCCCCCGGTGCCATTCGGCCCCGGGGGTTTTTTTTTTGTGAGACGATCATGGTTGTCGCACCTTACCTCGACATACTGCTCCTGCTGCTCGTAGCCGTCGCTGCGATCAACGACCTCGCAAGCCGACGTATTCCGAATCTCCTGCTGCTGACAGGCCTTATCGCCGCCTTGTCCCTTCACGCAGTATCACCGGAGCCCGGCGCTGCCTTGCTGGCCTGTTTCGGTGGCGCCGTCGTCGGACTGCTGGTTTTTCTTCCCTTCTACCTGATGCGCGGCATGGCCGCCGGCGACGTCAAGATGATGGCCACGGTAGGCGCCTTCACCGGTCCGGCGGCTGCCTTGCACATCGCGATCTTCGCCTGGTGCGCCGGTGGTGTGATGGCCCTGGCCTTCATCCTTTTCCAGGGCCGCTTGCGGCTGGCGCTGACCAACGTCTGGAGCATGGTGCGCCAGGCTGCCTTGCGTCTTCCCATCACAAGAATGGAGGCGCAGCCGAGCGCCGGTTCGATACCTTACGGCGTCGCGATTGCCGCCGGGACGATCTACTTCCTGATGAGCCGTTAAGCCCTGTTTTTGGTGTTCCCGCTTCCTTGCCGGAAGTCAAACGGGGAGGGGGAAGCGATGGTTAGAATCAATTTAACAAATGTAAGAAATATCCGCACCTCATCAGGAGGTTTCCTTATGGAAGTGTTTTCACCACCCAGGCCAAGCGCTCCTTGCGACGCGCGGCCGGCAGCTGGAGCCGGCAGCGGACCCGAGGCCGATCCCGCTCCGGTCCTGCCGCGCCAGCCACGTACAGTGCGGGATACCGGCCTCGACGCGCGTCTGGTCACCGCACTCACGGTCAAGATCATGCATGCCAGCGGCAAGATTCCGCTATCGCTCCTTACCGGACGGCTGCGCCTGTCGGTCAGCGTGGTGCGTGAAGTGCTGCAGGGGCTGGTTGCGGAGCAACTGGCCGAGGTGGCCTGGCAAGGCGATTCCGACATCGACGTGCATTACCAGCTGACCGCCTTCGGGCTGCGCGCCGCTGCCGAGTACCTGGCGGAATCGCGCTATATCGGGCCGGCCCCGGTGACGCTCGACGCTTACCGCAGCGTCGTGGAAAAGCAGTCGCTGCGCCAGCCCGGCGCCCCCCGCGTCACGCCCACAGAGCTGCAGGCCACCCTGGCGGAGGACGGCATCGAACTCGCGGTGCAGGAGCTGATCGGCGCGGCGCTGCATTCGAACCGTCCGCTGATGCTGTACGGTCCTTCCGGCAGCGGCAAGACGAGCCTGGCGCGCAAGTTCGCGCGGCTGCGCCAGGAGCCGGTGGCGATTCCGTACGCGGTGCTGGTCAACCACGAGATCGTGCAGATATACGCTCCGGACCTGCATCCCGCGCCGCTGCAGCCGCGCGCCCTGGAAGAACGGCGCAGCTGCGACGCGCGCTGGGTACTGTGCCAGCGCCCGCTGGTGCATGTGGGCGCCGAACTGGCGTGCGACATGCTGGAACTGCGCATCGACGCCGCCAGCGGCGTGCTGCGTGCACCGCCGCACTTGCTGGCCAACAATGGACTGCTGGTGCTCGATGACATCGGCCGCCAGCGGGTGCCGGCTGCCGAGGTGCTGCACCGCTGCCTGGGCGCGCTCGAGAGCGGCACCGACCATGTCGCGGTGCCGGGTGGGGCCAGCCATGCTCTGCCGTTCGACGTGTCGCTGGTGCTGGTCACGAGCCTCGCGCCGCAGGCGGTGCTGGATGAATCCTGCATGCGCCGCGTCGGCTACCGGATTCCCGTGGGCCCGCTTTCCGAAGCCGGCTACCGCGCGCTGCTGCGGCGCCAGTGCCGGATGCGCGGCATCGAGGCCGACGAAGACGCGGTCGATTACCTGATCAACGAACTGCACCGCCGCACCCGGCGTCCGTTGCTGGCTGCCTGGCCGCATGAGCTGCTGGGCCGGATTGCCGACTTCGCCGGGTTCGCCGACCACACGCCACGTTTCGACCTGAATAGCGTGGTCCAGGCGTGGAGCAGCCTGTTCGGTTCTTGCGCGGCGCTCGAACCCGGTAACCTGGGAGATGCTCGATGAAAAACAAGCGTGCCGTGATCGTGATGACGCTCGCGATCCTGTTCGGCCTGACGGCCGTCTTGCTGGCTTCGCGCTGGCTGCTGACACAACCGGCCAAGCGAGCCGATCACATCGTGGTGGCGGGGGCCGACATCAGCATCGGCCAGCGCCTGACGCCCGAGATGCTCAAGCTGGTCGAATGGCCGGCCCACAGCGTGCCGAAAGGCGCGTTCGACGATCCGCAGAAGCTTGGCGGCCGGGTACTCAAATCGAGCATCCTGATGGGTGAGCCCCTGAGCGAGGCCAAGCTGGCCCCAGTCGGCACGGTGGGCGGCCTGTCGGCCCTGATCACCGAGGGCAAGCGGGCCATCACGGTCCGCGTCAACGACGTGATCGGCGTAGCCGGTTTCGCGCTGCCCGGCAACTACGTCGACATCATCGTCAGTACCCAGACCGAGGCCAAGGCGCAGGACGGACAGCAGCGCGAGCGGAGCATCTCCAAGATCGTGCTGGAACGGATCCTGGTGCTGGCGGTGGCGCAGGAAGTCAACCGCGACGAAACCAAACCGAAGGTCGTGAATGCCGTCACGCTCGAAGTCACGCCCGAGCAGGCCGAAAAGCTCGACCTGGCGCGTAGCGTCGGCACCCTGTCGCTGGCGCTGCGCAACCAGATCGACCCGGCGCCGGCCGAGACCCTTGGCGCCACCAAGGAGAACCTGCTGCCGGCGCCGGCCTCGCCCGTGCGGGCCGTGGCGATGCCGGTACGCGCACCCCGGCCGCAGGCGGAGGCGCCGCGCCCGGCCCCTGCAGCGGCACCGCGGCGTGACTGCGTCAAGGTCATCAATGGCCTGCATGCTTCACAAGAATGCTTCTGACCTTATCGATCCGGGATGGATGCCATGAACAGACGCCTTAATCTTGCACGGTTTGCCGCTGGCCTGGCGCTGGCCGCCGCCGCGCCTTCCCACGCGGCTTCCGCAGCCAAGCCTGCCGCTCCCGCCAAACCAGCGGAAAGCGCCGCTGCCAAGCCTGCAGCTGCCGCTCCCGCCAAACCAGCGGAGACGCGTTCCCAGCCCGCGATGGGCTGCAGCGGCGAAGCCGCGCGCCCTGCCACGCTGTCGCTCAACATGGGCAAGTCCACCATGCTGCGCCTGCCCGAGCGGGTGCTCAACCGCAGCGTCGGCAATCCCGCGATCGTGCAGGCGATGCTGGTGTCGCCGGACACGCTGTACATCGCCGCTGTCGACGTCGGCACCACCAACATGATCGTGCAGGGGAAAAGCGGCTTGTGCAGCGTGGTCGACATCGTGGTCGCGATGGACCCCGCCGTACTGCAGGCGACCCTGACCGCGGCGATGCCCGAAGAAAAGGACATCCGGGTGATGGCGGCCGCCGATTCGCTGGTGCTGACCGGCACCGTCAGCGACGCCGGCGCGCTCACCCGCGCGGTCGAGCTGGCGACGGCGTATGTGCGGCGTCCGCTGCGCCAGCTGCCGTCCGCCGACAAGGCCAATGATAACGACGGCGTCGTTCCGCTGGCCAACAACAACGGCGGGGGCGGCGCCGGCGGCGCGGCCGCGGCAGCCACGCGCGTGATCAACCTGCTCAATGTCAGCGCCCCCCAGCAAGTGCAGCTTGAAGTCAAGGTAGCCGAGGTGTCGAAGACCCTGCTCGAGCGGCTCGAGACCGACGCCGCGTTCAGCTTCGGTTCGGGCAGCTGGACTACCCGGCTGGTGTCGAATTTCCTGACCGGACGGACGACGAACGGCATTCGCTTCGACAAGGACAACGGCAACCGGCTGGTGGGGGCGGCCGACAAGCAGGACGGCCTGGTGCGCGTGCTGGCCGAGCCGAACGTGCTGGCCATCAGCGGCCAGGAGGGCACCTTCCTGGCCGGCGGCAAGTTCTACATCCCGGTGGCCCAGGACAACAACAAGGTCACGCTCGAGGAAAAGGAATTCGGCGTCGGCCTGCGCTTTACCCCGACCGTCCTGTCGGGGGGGCGCATCAACCTGAAGGTGGCGCCGGAAGTGTCCGAGCTGTCGCGCGAAG
Organism: Massilia alkalitolerans DSM 17462; assembly: GCF_000427785.1. Classification (GTDB taxonomy): domain Bacteria; phylum Pseudomonadota; class Gammaproteobacteria; order Burkholderiales; family Burkholderiaceae_D; genus Telluria; species Telluria alkalitolerans. Next base: position 26,888 of record NZ_ATYR01000004.1, on the reverse strand, counting down.
GGATCGGCGTGTCGGCGTTCGGCATTACCGGCAGTTCGATCCTGCCGGTCGTGACTACGCGCCGCGCCAGCACCACTGTGCAGCTGTATGACGGCCAGAGCTTCGCCATCGGCGGCCTGGTAAAGAACAACCTGGTGGCCAGCCTGAAGGGCCTGCCGATGCTGGGCGAAGTCCCGGTGCTGGGCGCGCTGTTCCGCAGCACCGACTTCCAGCAGGACCGCACCGAACTGGTGTTCGTGATCACCGCGCGGCTGGTCAAGCCGATCGCGGGCGCCGGATACTCGCTGCCGACCGACAAGGTGGGCATACCGACGCGTGGCGAGGTGATGCTCGGCGGCCGCCTCGAGGGCGATGCCCCGGCCGCGACCACTGCCGCCGCGTCCACGCCGCAAGTCGCGCCCCCCGCTGCGCAGACCGCCGGCGGTTTCGAACTCAAATAGGAGGCATCCGTGAAGAACCCGACCTACTTTCTGCTGCCGGCGCTGGTGGCCGCCTGTCTGCAGGGCTGCATGCATACCACGCCGGAGTGGGACAGGCAATTCGGCAACGCCACGCGCGCCAACCTGGCCGTCCAGGTGCTCGATCCGGCCGCGGCCAGCAACCGCGATCCTGCCGTCGGGGTCGACGGCCGCGCGGCCAAGGGAGCGCATGAAGGCTACCAGCGCAGCTTCGCCCAGCCGGAAGCGGCACCGGCGCCGATCTTCGTCACCGCTGGCAGCGTGCGATGAGCGCCTGCCTTCCACTTTGACCAGATGCGCCAGCAACGAGGCCCGCCATGAAAGCGCTACTTATCAGCCGCGACAGCCAGCTCTATGCGGAGATCGCCTCCCAGGGGGCGGCACGCGTGCCGCCGCTGAACCTCGGTGCCGTTCGCGCCAGCCTGCGCGAGGCACTCGACCGCCCCGAAGCCGACACCCCGCAGCTGGTCATCATCGACGCCACCCAGACCGAACCCTCGGAAGCCCCCCTGCTTGAACGCCTTGGCCGCCAGTATCCCGAAGCCCATCTGATGCTGCTGACCGACCAGAACCATCCGGACCTCCTGATCCACGCCATGCGCGCCGGCGTGCGCGAAGTGCTGCAGCTGCCTCTGGTGCACCGTGCCTTTCACGAGTCGATGGACCGCATTTCGGCCGCGGCCGGGGTGTCGGGCCTGCGCGACGGGAAGATCCTCGCCTTCATCGCCTGCAAGGGCGGCAGCGGCGCTACCTTCATCTCGACCAATTTCGGCTACGCGCTCGCCACCCTGGCCGCCAAGAAGGTGCTGCTGATCGACCTGCACGGCCAGTTCGGCGACGCCGCGTTGTACGTATCCGACCAGAAGCCGAGCATGACCCTGTCCGACGTCTGCGCCCAGATCGCGCGCGTGGACGGCCCCTTCCTCGATTCCTGCGTGGTCCATGTGACGCCGGGCTTTGGCGTGCTGGCAGCGGCCGACGATGCCGCCCACGCGAAGGAAGCCAAGCCGGAGCACATCGACACCATCCTGCGCGTCGCGCGCCAGCACTACGACTACGTGCTGCTCGACGTCGGCCGCCAGATCGACGCGGTGTCGCTGCGCGCCCTCGACGTCACCGACACGATTTATCCCGTGCTGCAGCTGGCGTTGCCCGACATCCGCGATGCGCGCCGCCTGCTCGACATCTTCCGCTCGCTCGGCTACGTGCTGGACCACATCCGCCTGATCGTCAACCGCTACGAAAAGGGCGGCAAGCTGCGCCTGCAGGACCTGCACGCGGCTTTGGGGTGCGAAGTGGTGCACACCTTCCCCAACGACTACGTCGCCGTCACCGACTCGGTCAACCAGGGCGTCCCGGTGCTGCAGCTGTCGCGCTCGAGCGCGGCCGCGCGCAGCCTGGCCGACATGGTCGAACTGGTGACGACGCGGCGCGTCCAGGAGAGCAGGGGGCTGCTCGACCGCCTGTTCGGCCGCGGCGAAGATGACTGATCAACACGAAACAGAACGACACGGAGCCACCCATGTCCTTACGTGAACGCCTTGCGAGTACCGGTCAGGAACGCCAGCCCGGCGTGGTCGTGCCGGAAGTCGCCAACCACGCCTATCAGGAGCTCAAGAAGCAGATGCACCAGATGATCCTGGACCGCATCGACCTCGAGCGCCTCAAGCGGCTCACCGCCGAGCAGTTCAAGCACGAGCTGGCCCTGCTGATCCAGCGCATCATCGAGGAGGAGCGCATCGTGCTGAACCAGCACGAACGCCACCACCTGGTGCTCGATATCCAGCACGAGATGCTCGGCTTCGGCCCGCTCGAGCCGCTCCTGAACGACCCCACCGTTTCCGATATCCTGGTGAATACCGCCAACAAGGTGTATGTCGAGCGGCGCGGCAAGCTCGAGCTCACCGACATCAGCTTCCACGATAATGCCCACCTGATCAAGATCATCGAAAAGATCGTCTCGCGCGTGGGCCGGCGCGTCGACGAGTCGAGCCCGATGGTCGATGCGCGCCTGCCGGACGGTTCGCGCGTCAACGCGATCATTCCGCCGCTGGCGGTGGACGGGCCGCTGCTCTCGATCCGCCGTTTCGGCTCCTCGCCGCTGTCGGTGCAGAACCTGCTCGACTACAAAAGCCTGACCCCACCCATGATCCGGGTGCTGGAGAGCCTGGGTGCGGGCAAGGTGAACATCCTGATCTCGGGCGGCACCGGCAGCGGCAAGACCACCTTGCTGAACCTGATCTCCGGGTTCATCCCGGCCAGCGAGCGCGTGCTGACGATCGAGGACGCGGCCGAGCTGCAGCTGCGCCAGCCGCACGTGGTGCGCCTGGAAACGCGTCCGCCGAACATCGAAGGCAAGGGCGAGGTGACCCAGCGCGCGCTGGTGCGCAACGCGCTGCGGATGCGCCCCGACCGCATCATCCTGGGCGAGGTGCGCGGCGCCGAGGCGCTCGACATGCTGCAGGCGATGAACACCGGCCATGAGGGCTCGCTCGCGACGATCCACTCGAACACGCCGCGCGATGCGCTGTCGCGCCTGGAAAACATGGTCAGCATGGCCGGCGTCAACCTGACTGCGCGTGCGATCCGCCAGCAGATCGCTTCCGCCGTGACGGTGGTGGTGCAGGTATCGCGCCTGACCGACGGCACGCGCAAGGTGGTCAGCCTGCAGGAAATCACCGGCATGGAAGGCGACATCATCTCGATGCAGGAGATCTTCCGCTTCGAGCAGAGTGGCGTGGACGCCGACGGCAAGGTGAAAGGGCGTTTCAGCGCCACCGGCGTCCGTCCGCGCTTCGCCGAGCGCCTGAAGATGTTCGGCGTGCCGGTGCCGGAAGATACCTTCGATCCCGACCGGATTTTCGACTGAGGAGGCAGCATGGACGTGCTGTTCTACGCTTTCGTGGTATTCCTGTTCGCGGCCACGGTCCTCGCGATCGAGGGCACCTACCTGTGGTGGATGGGCACGCATGGCGCGGCGGCGCGGCGCATCGCGCGCCGGCTGCAGGTCATGTCCGGTTCATCCGGGCGCAGCGGCGAGCGGATCTCGATCCTCAAGCAGCGTCCCTACAGCCGCAACGCGGCCTTCGACCGCTTCCTGCACCGCATCCCGCTGGCGGACCGGATCGATGCCCTGCTGGTGCAGGCCGGCACCAGCAACACGGTCGGTCAATTCCTGGCCTGGTCGCTTGGCTGCATGGCCATCGCCGCCGCGGTATCGCTCGGCTGGCAACTGCCGGCCGCATTGCGTGCCCTGGTGGCCCTGCTCGGGCTGGGCGTGCCGTGGGTCCTGCTGCGCCGCACGCGGCAGCGGCGCCTGATCCGCATCGAGCAGCAACTGCCGGATGCGGCCGATTTCATCGCGCGCGCACTGCGCGCCGGCCACTCGTTCAGCAACGTCCTCCAGATCGTCGGCAACGAGCTGCCGGAGCCGCTCAGCGGAGAGTTCCGCATCGCCCGCGAGGAGATCAACTACGGCGCCCCGATGAACGAGGCCTTGCACGCCATGGCTGCGCGCATTCCGCTGACTGACCTGCGCTACCTGATCATCGCGGTGCTGATCCAGCGCGAATCGGGCGGCAACCTGGCCGAGATCCTGGGGAACATCAGCCAGATCATCCGCGCCCGCCTGAAACTGGTGGCACACGTGCGCGTGCTGTCGGCGGAAGGAAGAATGTCGGCGATGATCCTGACCGTGCTGCCGTTTGCCGTGCTGGGCATGATGCTGGCGATGAACCCGAAATATATCAGCGTGCTCTGGACCGACCCGAACGGCGTGCGCATGATGTGGTACGGCCTCGGCATGATGCTGGTCGGCGTCGTCTGGATGCGCAAGATCATCCGCATCCGCATCTGAGTCCGGCCCGCATCCCTCCAGAGGTGAACATGACATCCTCCCAGCTGATCTTCCTGTTTATCGTCCTGTGCGTCGTCACCGGCCTGGCCTGGCTCGGCCTGGTGCTGTTTGCGCCGCTGGCCCTGCGCGATCGCCTGCGCCGCTTCCTCGGCAATGCAGAGCAGAGCCAGCTCGATGCCGGGGGCGGCTGGGTTGAACGGGTTGCGAGCGCAGCCAAGCCCCTGACCAAGCTGTCGGTGCCCGAGGAGGGGTGGGAGAAATCCAGCCTGCGCACGCGCTTCATGAACGCCGGCTGGCGCAATCCGTCTGCCCTGTCGCTGTATTTCGCTTCGAAGACGGCGCTCGCCCTGGTGCTGCCGGCACTGGTGGTGCCGCTGACCATCGTCTACAGCAAGGCGCTGCTCGGCTGGCGGATGATGGCCTTGCTGCTCACCGCGGCCGCTATCGGCTATTACCTGCCAAACATGATCCTCGAACGTATCGTGCAACGTCGCCGCCGCGAGATTTTCGAAACCATCCCCGATGCCCTCGATCTGCTCACGGTGTGCGTCGAGGCAGGCCTGAGCCTGGAGCGTGCGCTGGTCAAGGTGGCAAACGAGATCCACATCAAGAGCGCGGTGCTGGCGCAGGAACTGCAGCTCGTCCTGATGGAAATGCGCGCCGGCTTCTCCAAGGAGAAGGCGCTGCGCAACTTCGCGCTGCGTTCGGGTGTCGAGGATGTGGACACGCTGGTGGCCATGCTGATCCAGTCCGAGCGATTCGGCACCAGCGTCGGTGACGCCCTGCGCGTACAGTCCGACAGCCTGCGTCACAAGCGCCGCATCGTGGCCGAGGAATGCGCTGCCCGCATCGGCCTGAAGCTGCTGTTCCCCCTGATTTTCTGCATATTCCCCATGCTGCTGATGGTACTGCTCGGTCCCGCCATGATCCAGATTTCGCGGACCCTGGGCAAAGTGGCCGGTGCGGATTGAACACGAAGGAGCCCCCTATGCCAAGCCTTACCTTGTTCTCACGTCTGGCGCTGCTGTGCGCCGGCGCTACCCTGGCGGCCTGCGCGCCCTTCGGCGCCCGTCCCGCTTTCGACGGCGCCGCGCCGGCCGCCGACGACGCCTATCTTGCCGGCCGCAACCACCACCTGGCACGCCGCTACGACGAAGCGCGCGCCGCCTACCAGGCCGCGCTGCAGATGGCGCCCGCACACGTGAACGCCCGCAACGGGCTGGCCACGCTGTATGCGGAACAGCGCGAGTTCGCCACCGCGATCGCCTTGTGGCGCGCATTGACCGAGTCGCTGACGATGTCCTCCGGTCCCGGCAAGGCCTACCTGTTCAGCAACCTCGGGCAGGCCCATTTCCTCAACGCGGAGTATGACGATGCGCTGGTCGCGCTCGAGAAAGCCTGCCTGCTCGACCCGCTCAACCACCGTTCCTGGCAACTGCTGGGCGAAACCTTGCGCAAGCTCGGGCAGGAAGAGCGCGCACAGCAGATGTTGAGCCAGGCCGATGCCTTGCGCGCCCACGACCTGCGCGCGGACTATGCTGCTGCCGGCAGCCAGAGTCAGGTTGCAGCGATCGACCGCGCGCTCAAGGCGCCGGCGCGCGAGGAGGCAGGCTGGAGCCAGGTGCAGCTGCTCGTCGGCGCGGATGGCATGCTGGAGCTGCGCCGCGCTCCGCCGCCGGCCGGCCCGTCCGCTCCGGCACGGCTGCCGGAACCGGCGCCGGCGCCGGCCGCGCCGGGGCGGGACGCGCCACTCCTCGCGCTGGTAGAGATGCGCAATGGAAATGGCGTCTCGGGCATGGCACGCGTGCTGGCACGCCAGGTCGGCAGCAGCGGGCTGAAAGTGACGCGCCTGTCCAACCAGAAGGGTTTCGGCGTGCGCCAGACCCGCATCGAATATGAAGCGGCCTACCGCGAGGCGGCCGAACGCCTGGCCAGCCGCTTCGGCAGCGCGCAGCTGCAGGAGGTGCCCAGCTGCGCCCCCGCCAACCTGCGCGTGGTGCTCGGGCGCGACGTCGCCCACCGTGGTTTTGCCTTGCGTCCGGCGGCTCCCGCTGGGGATGCGGCAGCGCCGGTACTGGCATTGAACAAAGCTGACTGAAAAAAGGTCCGTTTGCACGTTTGGCCGGCATCAAACGTCGACCGATGGCACCCGAGAGAATGGGCTGGTCTGCCTTCTCTTGGGAGCCCTCCATGAACCTTTCCTACCGCATCCATCTGATCCTGCTCGGCCTGTTGCTGGCTATCCTCAGTGCCTGCGCGCCTTCCGGCACGCACCGCGGCACCGGTGAATACATCGACGATGCCGCCATCACCACCCGGGTCAAGACCGCTTTGGCCACCGATCCGCAGGTCAAGGCAACCGAGGTCCAGGTCGAAACCTACAAGGGAACGGTGCAGCTCAGCGGCTTCGTCGATTCGTCCGAGAGCGTCGCGCGGGCGGCACAACTCGCCCGGGAGGTGCCCGGGGTGAAAGAAGTGCGGAACAGCATGGTCGTCAGGGATCGGCTCCGCCAGTAGGGCCGTTCCCGGGCAGCTTACTTCCAGCTGACCTTGCCCATGCCGTTGGTGTTGGCATTGCGCGTCGCCGGATTGCCGTAGACGGTGGCCGAACCCATGCCGCTCAGGTCGATCTCGGCCGCTCGGGTCGCATGCACCGTTGCGCCGCCGAGGCCGGTCATGTCGAGGTCGACCGATTCGGCGCGCAGGCCTTGGGCTTCCAGGCTGCCGACACCCGCCAGCTTGGCGCGCAGCAGCTTGCTCTCGCCATTGACGCTGATGCGGCCGGCGCCGCGCAAGCTGAGGTCGACGCGTTCGGCGCGCACGCCGTTCAGGGCGAGTCCACCGACGCCGCCCAGGCGCGCGTCGATGGTGCGGTAATTGCTGTTCATGGTGACCGATCCGGCGCCGTCGAGGGCGACCTGGATCGCATTGCCCGAGAAGCCGGTGACGGTCGATGCGCCCACGCCCTGCGAGGTGAACTCGGCGAGGTTGGGCACCGTCAGTTCGGCGCGCAGCTTCTCGCTCATTTCGCCACGGCGGGTATTGAAGGATTCGGTACCGATTTCCAGCGTGTCGCCGCGCTGGGCGGTGGTGATGCGCTGCACGAAGCGGCGGTCACCCGAGACGACCAGGGACGGCGTATTGCCCTGGCGCAGGACCAGGTCGACGATGCCATCCAGTTTCACCTTGGTGACCCTGGCATCGACGCTGCGGTTTTCGCGCACGACGTCGTCGGCGATGACGGGGCTGGCGACCAGTGCGAGCGTGGCGGCGACGGCGGCGGCACTCAACAGTTTTTTCATGCTTGTTCTCCGGTAGGTTGTCGATGGAGGCACTATAGGCCGCTGTCGTGCCTCACCCGAGCCGATTGCGATGAACTGCGCAAACCACGGTCTGGAGCGTAAAAAAAACGGCATGGCGCGAACGGGCCGCATGGCGCGCCGGCAGCGGCGCAGCCTGCGGCCAGGGGCTTACTGTCCCGGCGTGGCGCGCCGGTAGACGCGCACATAATCCACCAGCATCCGCTGCGGCAAGACCGTGCTGCTGTCCGGATTGCCGGGCCAGGCGCCGCCGACGGCCAGGTTCAGGAGCACGAAGAAGGGATGCTCGAATACCCACTCTCCCTTGACCAGGTTCGGCCGCGCCGTATGGTAGTGGATGCCGTCGCGATACCAGCGGATCTCGCCGCGCTCCCACTCCACCGCGAACACGTGGAAGTCGTCGGCAAAGATGCCGCTCGCCAGGGTCGAGTGGGTAGTAAAGGCCTTGGCGCCCGAATAGCCGGGACCGTGCAGGGTGCCGTACACGTTCGACGGCTCCTTGCCGATGATCTCCATGATGTCGATCTCGCCGCTGCGCGGCCAGCCGACCTGCCCGATGTCCGCGCCCAGCATCCAGAAGGCCGGCCAGATGCCCTGGCCCTTCGGCACCTTGATGCGCGCCTCGAAGCGGCCATGCATCTGTTCCATCAGGCCGGCGGTCTTGAGGCGTGCCGAGGTGTAGTCCTTGCCGCCGTAGGCTTCCCGGCGCGCCTCGATGACGAGCATGCCATCCTCCACCCGGACGTTCTCCGGCCGGCCGGTGTAATACTGCAGCTCCTGGTTGCCCCAGCCATGGCCACCGGTCTCGGCCACCCATTTCGTGCGATCGAGCTGGCTGCCATCGAATTCGTCGCTCCATGCCAGCGTCCAGCCGGCAGCTGCGTCCGCGGAGGTGGAGGCGCAGCCGGCGGCGGCCAGCGCAAGCAGCGTGGACAGGGTGGCGGCGAAAAGGCGGATCGGTTTCATGGGTCTCCTTGTGGCCTCAGGGCGCCGCCGGGGGACGGGCCTGCTGCTGCCTGACGTGCTGCATGATGTTGATGAAGGTATCGGTCCAGACCAGCTGGCGGTTGTCCGCCAGGAAGCGCAGCAGTTCCGCGTGGGCCTGCGCGGACACGCTGAGGTAGTCGCCGCCGATGCCATGGAAGGTGAAGTTGACCATGGTGCCGCGCTGAACCGCCTGCTTGACGATGGCGATCAGCTCCGCGCCGCTGCTGCCGCTAGGTGTCGCCACCGGCACCGCGAGCGGATCGAGCGTGTGCATCGCATCGATGACGCCGCTGCCGCCGGTGACCTTGATCGCGACGAAGGCGGCGCGCACCGCGGGCAGGTAGTCGCGTCCGCCGGCCTGGGTATCGCCGCAGGGCAGCGTGAACGTGCGTTCCTGGCGTCCGTCGATCGCGGCCAGCATGGTATTGGCCAGCAGGACCTGGTCGCGCATCTGCTCTACGCTCATGGCATCGAGGTCGCGGTGCGGCTCGACCCAATCGCGCCCGGGCTTGTTGCGCGCGCACTGGTGGAACAGGCTGTGGTTGCCGAGTTCGTGCCCGGCGCGCGCGGCGGCGCGCCATCCCGCCATGCGCCGCGCCACCGCCGGATTCGACAGGGTCAGGTAGAAGCTGCCTTTCAGGCCCAGCTTGTCGAGGGCGGGCAGGGCATGGTCGAGCTGGGAATCGAGGGCGTCGTCATAGGCGAGGCTGACGGCGGCCCGCGCCCCGTGCGGCCATGCGAAGGCGCTGCGGGTGTCGGTTGCCCCGGCGGCAGGCATGGCGCCATGCAGCCCTGCGGCCAGCACGCATGCGAGCACGCGGCGGCGCCATGTTCCCCTCCCCAGCAGGTCCGCATGCGGTGCGCTGCCGGCCGCTTCGCGCGCGTCTTCACCTCGCTTCATGCTCATCCTTTTCAGCGGTTGCTTGGAAACGTTACCAGAATGTCAACCCGACTATAGCACTGACGATTTTTCAGTGTCAATTGCGCGGCAATGGGGAGACAGGCACGAGCGAAACCTTGGCTTCGCTCTCACGTGTGAGCAATGTTGCAAATCAGCCGCATTTCGACACCTACCTACGCGGAATATTCCGTTGACAATTTTTTTTGCTAAGCCTAATATTCAAACAACTTATATGGAAACGTTTCCATATGCCGCACGGATGTTTGGAGAATTGCTTGACCAACGAAGCATCGCAAGATGCGAGCCTGAGCGATGACAGATGAACGAGCGCAGCGCGCACCGCTTTACCCGCTACCTGGCAGCGAGGACACCGGCACCGGCCGCATGTCCTCGCTGTGCCGTCTGGTGGCGGGAAGCGCCATGCGGCCAGGACCGGCGTCTGACGGCACCGCGGCGAGGAGGTGCCCAGCGATAGGGACGGCAGCAGGGACGACAGCAAGGACCGCCGGTGGCGTGCAGCCAGGATTGAGCCGGCACAGGTAGTGGAGACACCGTTGGATTGGGTGACGGTCATTTTAAAAAAAACAGGAGAGCACCATGTATTACCCCAAGGCTAAGCAGACATTGATGAGCCTGGCAGTAGCCAGCGCATGCGCGGCATTCATCCCGGCGCATGCCCAGGAAGTCGCCTCGACCCCCGGGGCCGCCGCGACCACCGACCCGGCCGCCCTCACCCCGCAGGAAGCCAGCACCCCATCCTCGCCGGCCGGCGTCCAGACCGTCGTCGTGACCGGCCTGCGCGCCAGTCTCGAATCCTCGATGGCGCTCAAGCGCAACGCGCAGGGCTTCGTCGACGGCATCGTCGCCGAAGACATCGGCAAATTCCCGGATACCAACCTGGCCGAATCGCTGCAGCGCATCAGCGGCGTGTCGATCGACCGCAGCATCGGCGAAGGCTCGAAGGTCACCGTGCGCGGCGTCGGTCCCGACTTCAACCTGGTGCTGCTCAACGGCCGCCAGATGCCGACCTCGATCCTGGGCGATCGTCCGGGCCGCGCCTACGATTTCGCCAACATCGCGTCCGAAGGCATCTCCCAGTTGCAGGTGTACAAATCGGCGCGCGCCGAGACCCCGACCGGCGGCATCGGCGCCACCATCAACGTCATTACCGCACGTCCGCTGTCGCGTCCCGGCCTGCAGGCCACGATCGGCATCAAGGGCGTGCACGACACCTCGGCAGAGAACCTGCCGGGCGACGTCCAGCGTGGCGGCAAGGTCACGCCCGAAGTGTCGGGCCTGTATAGCAATACCTCGGCCGACGGCCGCTTTGGTATCGCCCTGTCGGGCAGCTACCAGGAGCGCAACTTGGGCTACAACGTGGCTTCCGTCGGCAACGGCTGGAAGGGCCCGTTCCGCGGCGACGAGAACAACTGGGGCACCATTCCGCAACCCGGCACGCCGGGCTCGGAAAACATCACCAACCGTCCGAAGCCGACAGACCTGTACCAGGTGCCGCAGAACATGAACTACGCCATGAACGGCATCCAGCGCCAGCGTACCAACGGCCAGCTGACGCTGCAGTTCGCGCCGAGCAAGGCCCTGACCACGACCCTCGATTACACCTACTCGCAAAACAAGATCCAGACCCGCCGCCAGGACCTCTCGGCCTGGTTCAACTTCGGCCCCTCGTCGAGCACCTGGACCGATGGTCCGGTCGCCGCGCCGCTGGTGTACACCGAGATCATCAACCCGGCCAACAGCGACATCGCCATGGGCGGCGCCGACTTCGCCACCAGGACCGAGAACAATTCGCTCGGCTTCAACGCTGCATGGAAGGTCAACAGCGACATCCGCCTCGAGCTCGACGCCCACCGTTCCACCGCCGAATCGAAGCCGGACAGCCCCTTCGGCTCCAGCAACACCCTCGGCACCGCCAGCTTCAGCCGCGGCACCACCAGCGTCGACTTTTCGAAAGACCTGCCGGTGCTGAGCATCCAGGGCGCCGACTTCCAGCGCGCACCGCAGCAGGTGACCGGCTCGGTGTTCGAGAACGCCTACGTCAAGAGCGAGATCAGCCAGGTCCAGACCCATGGCAGCTGGAAGATGATGGAAGCGTCCGAGCTCAAGTTCGGCCTCGCCACCACCGACGCCAAGAACCGCTCGGCCTTCTCGGTGCAGCAGCGTGACGACACCTGGGGCGGTGCGACCAAGGCGTCGGATTACCCGGCCAGCTACTTCCACCAGGAGAGCCTGCGCCAGTACTTCGACAACATCGACGGTCACGACAACCCGAACCTGTTCAACACCTTCTACACCTTCGACTTCGCCGCCTTGCGCCAGCTGGCCGCGCAGGTGACCGGCAAGCCGGAGCTGTACATGCCGAAGTCGGGCTATACCACCGACCAGCGCACCCGCGAGAAGTCGAAGAGCCTGTACCTGCAATTCAACACCGACTGGGATTTCGCGATGCCGGTGCATACCTCGGTGGGCGCGCGCTACGAGACGACCGAGGTCACCTCGACCGCGCTGGTGCCGATCGCCTCGTCCTACACCTGGGTGTCGCAGAACGAGTTCGCGGTGGGCCTCGGCACGCCGGCCTTCACCACCCTGACCGGCAAGTACCATCACTGGTTGCCGAGCTTCGACGCCGACATCGACCTGCGTTCCGACATGAAGGGCCGCTTCAGCTACGGCGAGACCATCGGCCGCGCGCGCTATGACCAGCTGACCGGCGGCCAGGTGCTCGAGACCCTGGGTCGCATCGAAGGCGGCCGTGGAAGCCAGGGCAACCCGGGCCTGCTGCCGGTCAAGTCGAAGAACATCGACCTGGCCTGGGAGTGGTACTACAACAAGTCGAGCTTCGTCTCGGTCGGCCACTTCCGCAAGAGCCTGGAAAATTACGCCGGTGTGTCGCAGGTCACGGCCCAGCCCTTCGGCCTGCGTACCCCGGTGGGCGGCGCTTACTGGAACGCGGCGATCGGCGCCGGTTGCGCGAGCTCGGACACGATGTGCATCCGCAACTATATCTTCCGTAACCTGGCAGGACGTCCTGGCGTGACCCGTGGACCGGATGACGTCAACGGCAACGCCACCGGTTCGATCGCCGGCCAGCCGAACGACCCGATCGCCAACTTCCTGATCACGAGCTACTCGAACCAGAAGGCGGCGCGCCTGCGCGGCCTCGAGTTCAACGTGCAGCACATGTTCGGCGCCTCGGGCTTCGGCCTCCAGGCCAACTACACCAAGGTCGACTCGGGCCTGGGGTACAACAACGCCAGCATCGGCGAGCAATTCGCGCTGGTGGGCATGAGCGACTCGGCCAACCTGGTGGGTATCTTCGAGAACGACAAGTGGAACGTGCGCGCGGCCTACAACTGGCGCGACAAGTTCCTGGCATCGACCTTCGACGGCGCCGGCGCGAATCCGCAGTATGTCGAAGCCTATGGCCAGCTTGACCTGAGCATCGGGTACAACGTCAACAAGAACATCAGTGTCCAGTTCGAAGGTATCAACCTGACCGACGAAATCCGGCGCCTGCATGGCCGTAACGAGCGTCAGGCGCTGTATGTGGAGCAGTCCGGTCCGCGCTACATGCTGTCGGCCCGCTACAAGTTCTAAGCAGACAGGAAGTGCACATCAGCGGACCGTGGCCCTCGCCATGGTCCGCTGTGTTCATTTTCGGGTTAGACTTGCCCAGAATTAGTTTTTATTGAAAACAAATATGGCGAGCACCACCATCAGGCATGTCGTCATCGTAGGGGGAGGATCGGCCGGCTGGCTGACTGCCTCCGTCCTTGCATCCGGCTTCGAGGCGGCGGAAAGCGGCGGCCTGCGCGTGACGCTGATCGAATCGCCCGACGTGCCGACCATCGGCGTCGGCGAGGGCACCTGGCCGACCATGCGCGACACCCTGCGCGCGGCCGGCCTGTCCGAATCCGCTTTCTTCCGCGAGTGCGACGCCGCCTTCAAGCAGGGCTCGCGCTTCAACCGCTGGGTCCATGGCGGCGACCACGATTACTATTTCCACCCCTTCGTGCTGCCGCAGGGCTGGGGCGAGGCCGACATGGCCGGCCGCTGGCTGGAACGCCATACCGACATCCCCTTTGCCGACCTGGTGACTTACCAGCCGCACCTGTGCGTGCACGGACGTGCGCCCAAGCAGGCCGCCACGCCCGAGTTCGCGGCGGTGGCCAACTACGGCTACCACCTCGACGCCGGCAAGTTCGGCCTCTTTCTCAAGAAGCACTGCCTCGAACGCCTGGGTGTTCATTTTGTGGCGGACCACGTCACCGGCATCCGCTCGCACGACAACGGCGACATCGCCGCCCTGCACACCAAGGCGCACGGCGAGCTGGCGGGCGACCTGTTCGTGGACTGCACCGGCATGCAGTCGCTGCTGCTCGGGAAGCACTACGACGTGCCTTTCATCCCGCAGCGCGGCGTCCTGTTCAACGACAGCGCACTGGCCGTCCAGGTGCCGTACCTAGCGGAAGATGATCCGATCGCCTCGCAGACCACCTCCACCGCGCAGGACGCCGGCTGGATCTGGGACATCGGCCTGCCGACCCGGCGCGGCATCGGCCACGTGTATTCGAGCGCGCACACGAGCGACGAGGAGGCCGAACGCGCGCTGCGCGCCTACATCCGCGCCACCGGCGGACCGGAAGACATCCCGGCACCGCGCAAGCTGAGTTTCGAACCGGGTTACCGCGAGCGCTTCTGGCACCGTAACTGCGTGGCCATCGGCCTGTCCGCCGGCTTCATCGAGCCGCTGGAGGCGTCGGCACTGGCCATGGTGGAACTGTCGGCCTCGATGCTGCTCGACGAGATGCCGGTGACGCGCGCGCAGATGGAGATCAGCGCCCGGCGCTTCAACGAGACCTTCACCTACCGCTGGGAGCGGGTGATCGACTTCCTGAAGCTGCACTATGTGCTGAGCCGCCGCGAGGGCGCGATCGATCCGCATGGCTACTGGCGCGACAATCGGAGCAGCGAGTCCATCCCGCAGCACCTGGCCGACCTGCTGGCGCTGTGGCGCCACCGTCCGCCCTCGCGCTACGACTTCAATCGCATCCAGGAAGTCTTCCCGGCGGCGAGCTACCAGTATATCTTGTACGGCATGGGCTTCCTTCCGGAACCCGGCCAGGCGCGGCGCGAGCGCATCGGCGAGGGCAACGGCGCGATGGCGGACGGCTTCCTGCGCCAGGCGGCCGAGCTGACGCGCCGGATGCTGCCGGCGCTGCCGGACAACCGTGCGCTCATCGCGCACATCGTGCGCCACGGCCTGCCGACCTGACAAGACAACGACAACGACAAAAGAAAGAGACACCACATGGCCAAGCCAGTACTGCTGAATAACATCGACCATAAGGACCTGCGCATCATTACCCGCCACGGCAGCAAGCTGGATGACAGCCACGCCTATGTGCAGACCTTCGCCGGCGAATTCCGCCTCCTGCAGGCCCACTACCCGATCATCTTCCGCAAGCAAAGCGAAGCGCATGCCTACGAGCCGATCGCCCTGTTCGGTTTCGAGACCGACGAAAACCTGTTCCTGGAAGAAGACCGCTGGGACGCGCCGACCCTGCCGCTGCTGGTGGAGCGTTTGCCGTTCATGATCGGCCGCGAGGGCGAGGAGCTGATGATCCACATCGACGTCGACAGCCCGCGCATCAGCACCACGGAGGGCGAGCCGATCTTCCTGCCGCACGGGGGCATGAGCCCCTACCTCGAGCACGTCAACTCGATGCTGCTGACCATCCACGAAGGCATGGGATCCAATGCCGCCTTCATCGAAGCGCTGGAGAAGCACGAGCTGCTCGAAGGCTTCTCGCTCGACATCACGCTCGACGACGGATCGGAGAACCGCCTGGCCGGCTTCTACACCATCAACGAAGAACGCCTGGCCGCGCTGGACGCCGCCGCGCTCGACAGCCTGCACAAGGCCGGCTGGCTGTCCGCCATCTTTTTCCAGATCGCGTCGCTGTCGAACTTCCGCGCGCTGATCGACCGCAAGAATGCCCGCCGTGCTGCCCGTGCCTGAACCCATCCGGGAAATCAGCGGCCTGACGCCGCGCGACCTCGGCCCGAGCATTCTCGAATCCACCGAGCCGATCGTGCTGCGTGGCCTGGTGGCAGGGTGGCCGATGGTCCAGGCGGCGCGCCAGTCGGCATCCACCGCCGACGCCTACCTGCGCCGCTTCTACCGCGACGCCACCGTGAACGCCATGCTCGGCCCGCCCGAGATCGAAGGCCGCTTCTTCTACAACGAGGCGATGGACGGTTTCAACTTCGCGCCGGTGCGCGTGCGCCTGGACAAGGTGCTGGCCGAGCTGGAACGCTACCGCGGCGTCGACCAGCAGCCGGCCATCTACGTCGGCTCGACCACGATCGACACCTGCCTGCCCGGTTTCCACGACGAGAACCGCATCGACCTGGGCGGCCGCGACGCACTGGGGTCGATCTGGATCGGCAACCGCACCCGCATCGCGGCCCACTACGACCTGCCGGACAACCTGGCCTGCGTGGTGGCGGGGCGGCGCCGCTTCACCCTGTTCCCGCCGAGCCAGGTCGAGAACCTGTACATCGGCCCGCTCGACCTGACGCCGGCCGGCCAGGCCATCAGCCTGGTCGATTTTGTACAGCCCGACCTGGCGCGCTTCCCGCGCTTCGCCACGGCGATGGCGCATGCGCTGGCGGTCGAGATGGGGCCGGGCGACGCGCTGTTCATCCCCAGCATGTGGTGGCACCACATCCAGGCACTGGAAGACTTCAACGTGCTGGTGAACTACTGGTGGCGCCAGTCCCCCGACTACATGGACACGCCGATGAACGCGATGATGCACGCCTTGATGAGCGTGCGCGACCTGCCTTTGGCGCAGCGCAAGGCCTGGGCCGGACTGTTTCGCCACTACGTGTTCGATGCGGACGACGAGACCGCGGCCCACATCCCGCCGAATGCGCGCCGCGCCCTGGCCCCGATGGATGCCGAGAGCGTGCGCAACATCCGCGCCCAACTACTGAAAAGAATGAATCGCTGAGGAGGGAGACATGGAACAAGGACTGAATGGTATCGGCAAGCCCATACGCCGCGTCGTCATCGCCGGCGGCGGCACCGCCGGCTGGATGGCGGCCGCCTGCATCTCGAAGGTGCTGGGCAAGCGACTCGACATCAAGCTGGTCGAGTCCGACGAGATCGGCACCGTGGGCGTGGGCGAGGCGACCATCCCGACCCTGCTGAACTTCCACAACCTCCTCGAGATCAACGAGCAGGAGTTCATGGCCGAGACCAAGGCCACCTTCAAGCTCGGCATCAGCTTCGAAAACTGGCGCAACGTGAACGAGGACTACATCCACTCGTTCGGCCTGACCGGCACCGACCACTGGACCGCCGGCTTCCAGCACTTCTGGCACAAGGGCCGCGAGCGCGGCCTGGCCGGCGACTATGGCGACTATTGCCTGGAGCTGCGCGCCTCCCAGGAGAACAAGTTCGCCCACCTGCCGCGCAGCGGCATGAACTACGCCTATCACCTCGATGCGAGCGCCTATGCGCGCTACCTGCGCAAGTTCAGCGAGCGCTTCGGGGTGCAGCGCATCGAGGGCAAGATCGTCGATGTCAGCACCAGCGCCTTGAGCGGGCAGGTGCGCTCGATCACGCTCGATTCGGGCGCGGACATCGAGGGCGATCTGTTCATCGACTGCACGGGTTTCCGCGCGCTGCTGATCGGGCAGGCGATGGGCGTCGAGTACGAGGACTGGTCGCAGTGGCTGTTCAACGACAGCGCGGCCGCGCTGCAAACGAGTTCGGTGCGCGACGCGATTCCGCTCACGCGCTCGATCGCCCATCCCTTCGGCTGGCAATGGCGCATCCCGCTGCAGCACCGCGTCGGCAACGGCATCGTGTTCTCGAGCCGCTATGTGGAAGAGGGTGCAGCCATCGAGGCGCTTCTGGGTAACATCGAAGGCGAAGCCCTGATGAAGCCGCGCGTGATCCGGTTCAAGCCGGGGCAGCGGCGCCAGATCTGGAAGAACAACGTGGTCGCGGTCGGCCTGTCGAGCGGCTTCCTGGAGCCGATCGAGTCGACCAGCATCCACCTGATCCAGCGCAGCATCATCCGCCTGATGCAGATGTTCCCGACCAGCGGCATCGTCCAGAGCGACATCGACGAGTTCAACCGGCAGGCCTGGGAAGAGGTAAGCCAGATCCGTGACTTCATCATCCTGCACTACAAGGTCAACAACCGGATCGACGCGCCTTACTGGACGGACGCGCGCAACATGGAGGTGCCGAAGTCGCTGCAGCACCGCATCGACCTGTTCCGCGAAACCGGGCGCGTCTTCCGCATCGCGAACGAGCTGTTCGCCGAGAACTCGTGGATCCAGGTGATGCTGGGGCAGGGCATCATGCCTTACCGGCACCACCAGTCGGCCGACCTGATGGGCGACGAGGAGCTGTCGCACTTCCTCGGTTCGATCAAGGGGCAGATCGACCGCACCGTGGCCGGCCTGCCTTCGCACCAGTCCTATGTGGAGCGTTACTGCTCGACGCCGAAGTAGGCCAGGAAGGGCTACCAGCCGTGTTCCAGCACGTGCAGCCAGGTGCCCGCGCTGACCGCCAGGGCGATGCAGGCCGCGCTCCCGAGGATGCCGGCATCGCGCCGGTTGCGCGACCTGAGCTCGCGCCATGCAACCCAGGCAAGGCATAGCCCGATCAGGCCATTCGAAACGAGCATGGCGTTCATGTCGTGCAGCTCCTCAGTCCCATTCCATCGCTCCTTTCTTCCATTCGTAGGCGAAACCCACCGCCAGCAGGCCCAGGAACACCATCACGGCCCAGAATCCGGCGCTGTCGAGCTCCATCAGGGCCGCGGCCCAGGGGAACAGGAACACCACTTCCAGGTCGAACAGGATGAACAGGATCGCGACCAGGTAGTAGCGCACGTCGAACTTCATCCGTGCATCGCCGAAGGCTTCGAAGCCGCATTCGTAGGCGGACAGCTTTTGCGCGTCCGGCCGGTGCGGCCCGAGCGCGCGGCCCAGCAATTGCGGCACGACGCCCACGGCGATGCCGACGAGGATGAAAAGCAGGACCGGCAAGTATTCAGAAATATCCATGATCGCTCATTCAGTGTGAAACCATCTTCAGGCCGACGATGCCGGCGCCGATCATCGCGATGCACAGCAGCCGTGCCGGCGACGCGGATTCGCCCAGCAGCACGATGCCGATGATCGCGGTGCCGATCGCGCCGATGCCGGTCCAGATCGCATAGGCTGTCCCCACCGGCAGCGTCTTCAGTGCATAGGACAGCAGGCCGAAGCTGACGGCCATCGCCGCCAGCGTGCCGACCGAGGGCCACAGGCGCGAAAACCCTTCGGTGTATTTGAGGCCGACCGCCCAGGCGATTTCGAACAGGCCGGCCACGAGGAGAGCTCCCCAGACCATGATGTACCTTTCCATGAAAAAACAATGGCAGTATCTTATTTCTGTATTGAAGATAGAAAAAGTCAGAAGCTGTCAGTAAAATTGAAAGATGGCCTTTGACCTCGACAACCTGAAAGTCTTCCTGGCGGCGGTGGACCACGGTTCCTTCTCGGCCGCGGCGCGGGCGCTGCGGCGTGTTCCGTCCGCCGTGAGCATGGCGATCGCCAACCTGGAGGCGGAACTCGACCTGCAACTGTTCGACCGCAGCGGCCGCGAGCCGCGGCCCACGGCGCATGCCGCGGTGCTGCTGCCGCAGGCCCGCCTGCTGGTCGAGCAGTTGCAGCGCATGAACAGCCACGCGCTGTCGCTGACCCAGGGACTGGAAACCTCGCTGACGATTGCCCTGGTGCCCGAGCTGCTGGCCGCGGCACCGTGGAGCGAGGCGCTGCGCCGGCTGGCGCTCGAATACCCGCTGCTCAAGGTGGAAGTGCTGACCGCGCCGCAGGCCGACGCGCTGGCCATGCTGCGCAGCGGACGCGCGGACCTCGCCCTGGTCTATGAGCGCTACGGACGCGAAACCAACGAAGCCTTCGAGGAGGTGGCCGAGGAACGACTGGTCGCGGTCGTCGCGCCCAGCCATCCCCTGTGCCAACGCATGGGCAAGGAAGCCATTCGCGACGAAGACCTGCTGGTCGAGCGCCAGGTCCTGATCGCCGGCCGCGACACCGAGTACGTCGACAAGCGCATCGCCGTCGCGCGCATGCAATGGCGAACCGATAACCCGGCCGCGGCGCTGGCGCTGGTGAAGGCCGGCCTGGGCTGGGCATGGCTGCCCTCGGGCCTGGTGCGCGAGCATCTCGAGCATGGTGAACTGGTCGAGATTCCGACCGCGAACTTCACCAATGTGCTGCGCTTCTTCGTCGACATCATCTGGAACAACGAGCGCCCACCGGCCCTGGCGGCGCGGCGCTTCATCGCCCTGATGGAAGCGCTGCGCGAGGACGAAAAAAATGCCCGCTTGTCAGGCGGGCATTCTTAGAAGGGCTGACGGCGTCAGGCCGCCGCCACCGGCTGCTTGTGCAGGTTCGCGTACTTCAGGCCGAAGTACAGGATGAACAGGTAGCACACGGCCGGCACCAGGAAGGACGGCTGCAGGCCGATGGTGTCGGCGAACATGCCCTGCACGAAGGGCACCACGGCGCCGCCGACGATGGCCATGCACAGGATGCCCGAGCCCTGGCCGGTGAACTTGCCCAGGCCGTGCAGCGCGAGGCTGAAGATGGTCGGGAACATGATCGAATTGAACAGGCCGACCGCGATGATCGCCCACATGGCCAGCTGGCCTTCGCCGAAGGTCGCCGCCAGCACCAGCAGGATCGAACCGAGGGCGTTGACGGCCAGGGTCTTGCCCGGGCTGACGTAGCGCATCACGGCGAAGCCGATGAAGCGGCCCACCAGGGCGCCGCCCCAGTACAGGCTGACGTACTGCGCCGCATCCGCGTGGCTCAGGCCCGCGATGTTGCCCTCGCCGAGGAAGTTGATCAGGAAGCTGCCGATGCTCACTTCCGCGCCCACGTACAGGAAGATCGCGACCGCGCCCAGCACCAGGTGGCGGTAGGCCATGGCGCCGCCCTTGCCGTCGACGGCCGGCTTGCCGTCATCGGCATGGCTGATCTTCGGCAGCTTGGCCACCGCGAACAGCACCGCCAGCAGCGCCAGCGCCGCGGCCAGGCCGAGATACGGGCCCTGCACGGCGGCCGCCTCGGCCGCCTTGTGCGCGGCCTGCTCGGCGCTAGGTAATGCAGCCAGCTGCTCGGCGCTCAGCGCGACCGTGGACAGGATCAGGATGCCGCCCAGCGCCGGCGCCACCGTGGTGCCGAGCGAGTTGAAGGCCTGGGTGAGCGTGAGGCGGCTGGACGCGGTGCGCGCCGGCCCGAGCACGGTGACGAAGGGGTTCGCCGCCACCTGCAGGATCGTGATGCCGCTCGCCAGAACGAAAAAGGCGAACAGGAACAGGCCGTAGCCGCCTTTCGAGGCCGGGTAGAACAGGGCGCAGCCGGCGGCTGCGATCATCAGGCCGGTGACGGCGCCGTTCTGGTAGCCGATCTTCTTGATCAGCATCCCGGCCGGCAGCGACACGATGAAGTAGGCGCCGAAGAAGCAGAACTGCACCAGCATCGCCTGCAGGTAGGTCAGGGTGTAGATCGACTTCAGGTGCGGGATCAGGACGTCGTTGAGCGACGTGAGCAGGCCCCACATGAAGAACAGGATGGTGACGATGACGAGCGCGCCGGTGTGCGGGTTGTGCTCGGATTCGAGCGCCTGCGCCGTCGGCGTCGGGTTCTGGACTGTGTTCTGCATGGGGTCTCCGTTTATTGCAGGGTCGCGATATGGTCCGACAGCATCGCGGATACGCCGCGCAGCGCCGGGTACTGCTCGGTAATCAGGTAGGTCGGGATGCGTGCGAGGTAGGGACTGAGGCGCCCCTTGTCCTCGAAGCGTGCGCGGAAAGCTGATTCGGTGAACAGTTTACCAAGCCTTGGCACGATGCCGCCACCAATATACATGCCACCGGTCGCGCCCAGGGTTAGTGCGACGTTGCCCGCCACGCTCCCGAGCACCCCGCAGAAGATCTCGACCGTCCTGACGCAGTCGCTCGATGTGCCGTCGATCGCGGCGCCGGTGATGCTTGGGGCGTCAATACGTTTCCCGGTCAGCGCCCAGTGGATCAGCTCCAGGCCCATGCCCGACAGCAGGCGTTCGGCCGACACGTGGCCGTATTCTCCCCACAGCGCTTCCAGGATCGCCACTTCCTCCTTCGTCGACGGCGCGAAGCTCACGTGGCCACCTTCGCCGGCGAGGGCGATCCAGCGCGTCCCCGCCGGGATCACGCCGGACACGCCCAGGCCCGTGCCAGGCCCGATCAAACCGATCGGTCGGTTCGCCAGCTCGATGCCGCGGCCGATGCGCTCGCGTCCGTTCGCCGCCAGGTGCGGCAGCGACATCGCCAGCGCGGCGAAATCGTTCACCACCAGCAGGGTATCCAGGCCTTGCTGCCGGCGCAGCTCCTCGATCGAGAAGCTCCAGTGGTGGTTGGTCATGCTGACCCGGTCTTCCTCGACCGGGTTGGCGATCGCCAGCGCCGCATGGCGCACGCGCTCCACCGCCAGCCCGCGGCCGGCAGCCCTGGCGAGGTAGGCCTGCATGGCCTCGCCCAGGGTCGGATAATCGGCACAGGCCAGCACTTCGACGTCATCGAAGCCCGTGCCCGACTGCAGGGCGAAACGGGCGTTGGTGCCGCCGATGTCGGCCAGCAGCTTCATTGCAGTTCCCTGCAGCGGACGGCATCCGGCTCGCCAGCTGCGCCGCCGGCGATCTCGATGTTGGTGAAGGCGGCGGCAAAAGCGGCGTCGCTGCTCACGCTGAAGGGCGTGTCCACCTTGGCCAGGTCGGTGCCCTTGGCCTGGAAGCAGGCCAGCGGAATCGCGACGGTCTGCTTGCCCTTGCCGGCCAGGCGCTTGAACAGGGCGGTGGTGTCGAGGCTGCCGGCGCCCATGCGCATCGTGACCTTGCCGCTTGGTGCGTTCGATACGATGGTGTCGAAGCGCAGCGCCGCATTGGTGGATGCCGCGGCCGGCAGCACCATGGCGCGGGCGCCGCGCGCCTCGACGGTGGCCGGGCCGGTCCAGGTGACCAGCTTGGCGTCCTGCTGGGTATTGACCTGCGAGGTCTGCACGCTCACGCCCGGCAGGCTGAAGCTCGAATTCAGGTCGGCGCCCAGCACCAGGGTTTGTCCGCCGCTGCGGATCGTCAGCGGGAAGCTGGCGCGGTCGGCCTGGCTGAACACCGGGAAGCTGTTGCTGACGCCACAGCCGCCTTGCGGATAGGTGGTATCCAGCTTGCCGACTTTCGAGCGCGTCGCCGCCTTGAGACCGTAGCCATAGGCGAACAGCGGCGCGTAATTCTTGTCGCCCACGTTCAAGTCGGTCTGGCAGGCCGATTTCGGCCACGAGAAGGGCAGCTTGCCGCTGAAGTCGTAGCGCTTGGTCCCGGCCACCAGCAGGTCCGACACGCCCTTGCCTTCGGTGCCCGGCAGCCAGGCGGCCACGAACACGTCCGACAGGTTGAGCAGGTCGTTCACGTAGAGCGGACGGCCCGAGACGAACACGGTCACCACCGGCTTGCCCTTGCCGGCGACCGCCTGCAGCACCGCCAGGTCTTCCGGATAGCGGCCGGAGTGGCGCAGGGTACCGTTCGGACCGATGTCGCCGTCGCCTTCCGCATACGGGCGCTCGCCGATCACCGCCACCACCACGTCGAAGGTCGACACGTCAACGCCTTTGCCGTCAACGCTGAACGTGACATTATCCTTGCCGGCCGCCTCGCGGATGCCGGCCAGCACCGTGTCGCCATTCGGGAAGTCGGCATTGGTGTTGGCGGTGCCCTGCCAGGTGATCGACCAGCCGCCGCTCTGGTTCGACATGTCGTCCGCGGTCTTGCCGACCACCAGGATCTTCTTGCCGCGTGCGATCGGTAGGACTGGCTGATCGTTCTTGAGCAGCACCAGCGACTCGCGCACCGCGCGGCGCGCCAGATCGCGCGGCTGCATGACCTCGTCCTTGCCGGCGTAGGCGTTCTGCGCCGGGCTCTTGTCGAACAGGCCGGCGCGCAGCTTGACGCGGATGATGCGGCTCACGGCATCGTCAATGCGCGCCATCGGGATCTCGCCGCTTTCCACCTGCTTGATGGTGTTGGCGATAAACGCCTTCCAGTCGTCCGGCACCATGATCATGTCGTTGCCGGCATTGATCGCCGCCGCGCAGCTGTCGTTGCGGCAGCCCGGCACTTCGCCGTGGCCGTTCCAGTCGGTGATGACGAAGCCGTCGAAGCCCATCTTCGTCTTCAGCACGTCGGTGAGCATGGCGCGGCTGCCGTGCATCTTGCCGTAGTTGGTCCCGCTCGCCACGTCGTTCCAGGAATTGAACGAGGACATGACGGTCTGCACGCCCGCCTCCAGGGCCGGATA
Source organism: Massilia alkalitolerans DSM 17462 (assembly GCF_000427785.1). GTDB lineage: Bacteria > Pseudomonadota > Gammaproteobacteria > Burkholderiales > Burkholderiaceae_D > Telluria > Telluria alkalitolerans. Next base: position 2,919 of record NZ_ATYR01000004.1, on the reverse strand, counting down.
GTAGCCGGCGCCGTGGATGTTGATCATCTGCGATTTGCTGGACTTGTTGACGCCGCGGTCCTTGCCGAACTCGGTGCCGCCGTCGCCGATGAAGTGCTTGGCGGTGGCGATGGTATTGGCATCGTCCTTCAGCATGCCCTGCATGCCGCGCACATAGGCGCCGGCATAGCTTTTCACGATGTCCGGATTCTCGGAATAGCTCTCGTAGGTGCGTCCCCAGCGGTCGTCGCGCACCACCGCCAGGGTGGGGCCGAAGACCCAGGCGATGCCGCTGGCGCGCGTGGCTTTCGCGGTGGCCGCGCCGATTTCCTCCATCAGCTTCGGGTTGCGCGCCGCGCCCAGGCCGATGTTGTGCGGGAACAGGGTGGCGCCGAACACGTTGTTGTGGCCGTGGACGGCGTCCGTGCCCCATACCACCGGCACCTTGACCGCCATGTCGGTGCTGAGGGAGGCCTCGTGGTAGCGCTGCGCCAGCGCCAGCCATTCGGCCGCCTTGGCATGCTTGTTCCCGTTCGGCCAGCTGCCGCCGCCGTTGAGCACCGAGCCGAGGTAATAGCGTTTGACGTCTTCCGGCGTGGCGCTCTTGATCTCGGGCTGGGTCATCTGGCCGACCTTCTGCGCCAGGCTCATCTTGCCGACGATGTCGCGGACGCGCTGTTCGAGCGCCGCGTCCTTGGCGATGGCGCTGCGCACGGTGGGCCAGTCATTCAGGGGGGCTGCCGTGGCAGGGAGGGCCAGCGCGATGGCCAGCGTCAGTACCGGGTTGCGAAGCATGGGTTTCATGGGGTCGTCTCGCTTGTTATGGTTTGTCTTGTTCGGCGCGCAGGAAGGAGCGGTACCACTTGCCGCTGCCCTTCAGGCGGCGTTGCTGGCTTGTGTAATCGATGTGGGTGAGGCCGAAGCGCTTCAGGTAGCCCTCCGCCCATTCGAAGTTGTCGAGCAGGCTCCAGGCGAAGTAGCCCTTCACCGGCACGCCGTCCTTGATGGCCGCGTGCAAGGCGGCCAGGTGGCGCATCAGGTAGTGGCGGCGCTCGACGTCGTCGATCTCGCCGTCGGGGCCCACCTCGTCGGCATAGCAGGAACCGTTCTCGGTGATGTACATCGGGCCCGGATGGTAGTCGTTCTCGATGCGCAGCAGGAGTTCGGCCAGGCCCTGCGGCGCCACTTCCCAGCCCATGTAGGTGGTTTCCACGCCAGGCGCGGGCGGCAGCACGCGCGCCGACAGGGGCCCGTGGCCCGGGGCATGCTGGATGGTCTCGGGGAAGTAGTAGTTCACGCCGAGGAAGTCGGTCGGCACCGCGATGGCCTCGAGGTCGCCCGGCAGCACGATGGGGGCGGCGTCACCGATCGCTTCCAGGATCGCCTGCGGGTAGCCGTGGCCATACAGCGGATCGAGGAACCAGCGGTAGCGCAGGCCGTCGTGGCGTTCGGTGGCGGCGATGTCCTCAGGCTGGCTGGAAGCAGGACGTACCGGATGCAGGCTCAGGGCGAGGCCGGCCTTGGCGTTGCGGACGTTGGCGCGGATCAGCGGCACCGCCTTGCCGTGCGAGAGCAGCACGTGGTGCGCCACTTGCAGCGCGGTCTTGAAATCGGTATTGCCCGGCGCGTGCCAGCCTTCGTAGTTGCCGATGATGGCCGTGCACCAGGGTTCGTTGTGGGTGATCCAGTGCTGCACGCGGTCGCCCAGGCGGCGCGTCATCGCATCGACGAAAGCGAGGTAGGCGTCGACGGTGGCGCGCTCGTTCCAGCCGCCGCGGTCCTGCAGGAACTGCGGCAAGTCCCAGTGGTAGAGGGTGGCCCAGGGCTGCAGGCCGCGTTCCAGCATGCCGTCCACCAGGCGCGAATAAAAATCCAGGCCCTTTTCGTTGGGCTTGCCGCCCACCTCGGAGAAGATGCGCGGCCAGGCGATCGAGAAGCGGTAGGCATTCAGTCCCATGTCGCGGCCGATGTCGAAGTCTTCCGGCCAGCGGTGGTAGTGGTCGCAGGCGACAAGCCCGTTGGAGCCGTCCTTGATCTTCCCTGGCGTGGCGGCGAAACGGTCCCAGATCGATTCGACCCGGCCGTCTTCCTGGCCGGCGCCTTCGATCTGGTACGACGAGGTGGCGCAGCCCCACAAGAAGTCGGGGGCGAAATCGCCGCGCGATGGGGCGCTCGGCTCGGGACGGGATGCTGTTGTCATGGTCTGGTCTGGTTGAGCTTGTTACGCTAGGATATTTGGAAAGCTTTCCAATTGCAATCTAAAAAAAAGGCCGACGGGCGGCCCTCCCTCTTATTTCTTCCTGCTGCGCGTGCGTCCGGCCGCGCTTTCGCTCGGCCCTTTGGCCAGCGAGGCGCGCAGCGTCACGCTCACCGGGAAGGTGCGCGTTACCGGACGATGCAGGTCGTAGCAGCGGTTGAGCAGGGCGTTCAGGCCATTGAGCGTCATCTCGCGCCAGGGCATGTGCACCGAGGTCAGGCGCGGGGCCGAGAACGCGGCGCTCGGGGTATCGTCGTAGCCGATCACCGACAGGTCGCGCGGCACGCTGATGCCGGCTTCCTGGAAGTAGGCCAGCGCGCCCACCGCCATCTCGTCGTTGGCGCAGAACAGGGCGGTGCATTTGGTACCGGAATCGATCAGCGCCTTGGCTGCCGACCAGCCGCCCTGGGGCGAGAAATCGCTTTCCATCATCCAGACCTTCCTGGTGTCGATACCCTCGGCTTCCAGTTCGCGCATGAAGCCGTCGATGCGGGCCACGTTGTCGGCCAGCGCCGCCGGGCCGGCAATCACGGCGATGTCGCGGTGCTTGTAGTCGAGCAGGGTGCGCGCAGCCAGGCGCCCGCCCAGCACGTGGTCGACCGTGAAGCACTGCTCGGGAATCTGCTTGACAGCCGCCCTGGGGCGAGAAATCGCTTTCCATCATCCAGACCTTCCTGGTGTCG